>JBGAKQ010000029.1:0-43273 GCA_044224295.1 Lacunisphaera sp.
ACGTCGCGGCGCTGGAGGAAGTGGCCGCGGCCGAACGCGCGCTCGGCCGCACGGTCCATGCCCGGTCCCTCGATCAGGCCGAGGAAGGCTCCATCCTGAAGCTGCGCGACCAACTGCTGCACGAATTCGGCCGCGTCGACGG
Source organism: Lacunisphaera sp. (assembly GCA_044224295.1). Lineage (GTDB taxonomy): Bacteria > Verrucomicrobiota > Verrucomicrobiia > Opitutales > Opitutaceae > Lacunisphaera. The sequence goes on from JBGAKQ010000029.1 coordinate 143, forward strand.
ACTCGTGAACAACGCGGTCGCACGCCCGATGAAGAGCCCGGACGCTCCGCTTGCCGATTGGGCTGCCTCGATGCAGACCAACGCCACGGGCCTTTTCGCGATCAGCCGCGCGTTTGGTGCGGTTATGGCCGAACGTGGCAGCGGCAGCATCGTCAACGTCGGCTCGATCCAAGGCATGGTCGGGCCCGACTTCTCGCTCTACGAGGGACTCAACATGCAGGCCATTCCCGACTACTTCTTCCACAAGGCCGGCATGGTGAACCTGACGAAGTTCTTCGCGGCGCGCTACGGCCCGCAGGGGGTGCGGGTGAACTGCGTTTCGCCCGGCGGCTTTTTGAGCGGCCAGCACCCGACCTTCGTCGAGCGTTACGCCAAGGCGACCTACCTCGGTCGCATGGCGGACGAAAACGACCTGGGCGGGCCGGTAATATTCCTCCTCAGCGACGCGGCGCGTTACGTCACCGGGGTTAACCTCCCCGTGGATGGCGGCTACACCGCGCACTAAAGCTCATGCCTTCCGACCAAACCACCCCCGCCGGGCCCAAGCCCGGACCGATCTGCCTAGGCACCTCGACTTTCGGTCGCGAGATCGACCAGGCCGCCGCCTTCGCGCTACTGGATCACGCCCGCGCGCGCGGCGTCTCGCTTATCGACACCGCCGCGACCTATTCCGCCGGCGTCTCCGAGCAGATCGTCGGCGCTTGGCTCGCCGACCGCCGACCGCCGACGGGGGCGCCGGCGGTCGCGACCAAACTCTATCCGCCCTACACTCCGGCCGCAATCGACGCCGGCGTCGCGGCCAATGCCAGCCGGCTCGGGCTCGCGACGATCGACCTGCTTTACTTCCACAAATGGGACGACACCGCCGGCACGCCGGCAGCCGTGCGCGCGCTCGACCGCCTGGTGCGCGACGGCCGCGTGCGCGCGCTGGGTGCGAGCAATTTTACGCACTCGCAACTGGAGACGGTCCTCACCTTGCAACGGCGGCTCGGCCTGACGCCCTTCCGCTTCCTGCAGAACAACCACAATCTGGCGATCCGGGACTTCGACGCGCCGTTGCGCGAGCTTTGTGCCGCCGAGGGGGTGAACGTACTCACCTACAGCCCGCTCGGGGCCGGTTTCCTCACCGGCAAGCACCGCGGCGGCGTGCAACCGGGTTCGCGTTTCGACCTGGTGCCTGCTCACCAGAACATCTACTTCACCCCCGCGGCAGAGCGCCGCCTCGCCCGTCTTGCGGAGGTCTCGGCCCGCACCGGGCACCCGATGGCGCACCTTGCCCTCGCCTGGGCGCTGCACCGTCCAGGCGTGACTTCCGTGCTGATCGGCGGCCGCGAGCCGCGCCACCTCGACCAGGCCTTCGCCGCGCTGGAACTCGCCGACGAAGCACTCCTGGCCGAACTCGAAGTCGATTGATCGCGCAATGCCGATGAAAGCCGCCCTCCTCGGTCTCGCCCATCCGCACGCAGGCATCCTGCTGATGACGCTCGAGAACCTACCGGAGATCACCGCGGTTTCACTTTGGGACGCCGACCCCGCGGTGGCGGCAAAGCCCCCGCTGCCTGACAGCTGGAAGGCCATTCGGGCAACCACCGACCTAGATGCCGTGCTGGGGCAGGCCGACCTGCTTTTTGCGATCGTGTGCGTGCCGACGGATCAATCCGCCACGCTCTGTCGACGGGTCCTCGCCGCGGGCAAGCACCTGCTCGCCGAAAAGCCAGTCGGCTTGACCAGCTCCGAGATCTGCGCCGTGCAAGCCGAGGCGGCCAGCCGCGACCTAATCGCCTGCGTACTTTATGTGCGCCGCGCGCATCCGTGTGTCGTCGCCATGCGCAACCTGCTCCGCGCCGGCGAGCTGGGGCCGTTGTTCAGCATAGAGGCGCGCTTTCTCACCACCCAGGTAAAGTTTCGCCAGCCGGACTCGTGGCTGTTTCGCCGCCGGCAGTCCGGTGGCGGGATCCTGCTCTGGCTCGGCTGCCACTGTCTTGACCTCATGCACCATGTTCCGGACGACGACATCGTTGAAGTCGGCGCCCTGCTCGCCACGCGCTCGGGCGAGGCGATCGACGTCGACGATACCGTTGCGCTCGCGCTGCGTTTTCACTCCGGCGCGGTCGGTACTTTCCACGCCGGCTACACCCTCGCCTACAGCGGTGCGGGCTACGTGAACCTCGCGGGCTACGATTCTTACCTCGGCGTGAATGGCCGCGCCGGCCGCATCGTCTGGCCGGACCTGAATCCCCGTCTGCTTGTCGAGACCCCGCCGGGGCCCGGACAGTCGCCAGCGCGTGAACTGACCTTCTCTCCTCCCGCCTCCAACTCTTACGGTGGCGGTGGCGGCGAGGTATTCTTCCGGCAGTTCCTGGTCGCGATCCAAGGCCGCGGCCTTCCACCCACCACACTCGCCGACGCCCTGCGCACCGCCCGGGTCATTGAAGCAGCCGAGGAATCCTCTCGCACCGGCCGCTTCATCCGCGTCGCCTCCTGATTTCCGCCATGAACCCCGCTCAACGCCTGATGTTTGCCTCCGCGCCACCCCGCGTCGAACTCGAGTCCTTCCCGGTGCCTGCTCCCGGTCCGGGGCAACTGCTGGTCCGCAACCGCCGCACGCAGGTCAGCGCCGGCAGCGAAACGAACTTCCTGCGCTTCGGTCCGCAATCCTACGGTCTCCCCGACGGAACCGCGCGCGCCAACATCGGCTACATGGCCGCGGGCGAAGTCCTCGCGGTCGGCGCCGGGATCAGCGGTTACGCGGTTGGGGATCGCGTGGTCACGTCCGCGCCGCATGCCAGCCACGCCCTCGTGGACGTTACCCCGGGCGCAGCGGTGGAACGGATCCCGGACGGGGTCTCCGATGACGTCGCCGGCTTCATTGCCCTCGGGGACGTGGCCCTCCACGCGGTCCGCCGGGCCAGGCTGCAGATCGACCAATCGGTCGCCATCTTCGGAATGGGGATCGTCGGCCAACTCGTCCTGCAATTCGCGCGGCTTTCCGGCGCCTACCCGTTGATCGCGATCGATCTGGTCGACGAACGCCTCGAGCAGGCGAAGCGCAGCGGGGCGACGCATACGATCAATCCGGGCCGCGAGGACGTCGTTGCCCGCGTGAAGGAATTCACCCACGGCACCGGCGCCGAGGCGGTCTTTCACTGCGCCCAGGCGGCCGCCATCCTGCAGAGCGTGATGGAATGCGCCGCCGACCGCGGCACCGTCGTGCTGACCGGCAGCCCGCCTGGCCAGGCGACAATCCGCCTGAAGGAGGAGCTCTTGCGCAAGGAGCTCGTGCTCACCGGCACCTACGAAGCCGGCCTGAACCAAACGCACGTCTACTGGCCGTGGAACCGCGCGCGCAACCGCCGCGCCTGCCTGCGGCTGCTGGCCTCGCGACAGTTGGAACTAGGCCACCTCCTCACGCACATCGTCCCGGCCCACCAGGCACCCGACATCTATTCCCTGATCCTGGCCGGCAGCACCGGCTGGCTGGGCGTGGTGCTCACCTGGGACTAGCGCAGGTGCCCCGGGACCCCGGAGAGGTTAGCCCCGGCTGCGACCCCGCTACTTTCCGAGCTGAACCCACGCCTTCGCCGCAGAGGACTCAATCATGGCCAAGCAGGCGGCCACACCCGCACGGCCGTCAGCGCCGGTGCCGACGGGGCTGGGTTCCCCGTGGATCGTGGCCATGAAGGCGCTCAGCTGATCGCAATAGGCCTGCATGCGGGCGTCGGCGAAGGCCGTGTCGGCACCCTCGTGCTTGACCGGGGGTTGCTGCGAGACGATCCGCCAGCCCTGCGCGTCGGCGAGTCGCAACTCCTGGTAGGGATCGAGATCGATGAGTCCCGTGCTGCCCGTGATGCGCAAACGGAAGTCCTCGCCGGGGAACGACGGCGCCGGCAGCGCGCGGCTGGAAAAGAGCGAACAGATGGCGCCGTTCGACAGCTCCAAGAGGCCCATGGTCGTGTCCTCAACGGGGATGTCGGGCAGGAACGTGCGGGACAGCGCCGACACCGTGACCACGTCGGCTCCCGTGAACCAGCGAAGCAGGTCGATGGCGTGCGGGGCGCTGTTGATCAGGTGGCCGACGCTGGCGGGATCGTTCCACCACGCCCAGTTGCCGCCGAAGCCGCCGGCCTTGATCGCGCCGGCGTACATCGGCATAGAGACCTGGACGGCCAGCACGCGGCCGATGGCGCCGCTACGAATCAGTTCGCAGGCGCGGACATTGTTGAGCCGGAAGCGCTGCTGGTAACCGACCGCCAGGGTCCGGCCCGCCGCGGCCGCGGCGGCGATCATGCGCTCGCAGGCGGCGACCGATGTCGCCAGCGGCTTCTCGACCAGCACGTGCTTGCCCTGCGCCAGCGCGGCGAGCGTCTCGTCGACGTGCAGGTGATGTGGCGTGGTGACAACGATGGCGTCAATATCGTTACGGGCCAGCAAGGCCGCCTTCTCCGGCACAAACGCGACGCCATAACGCTCGGCCAGTGCCGGCGCCCGCGTGCCACCGTGGATCGCGATCAACTGGGCTTGGGGCAGACGCCGCACCGCCTCGGCGTGCGTGCGACCCATGTAACCGGAACCAAGGATGCCAAATCGAATCCGTTTCATAAAAGTAGGACTTGAGCCGGGCTTAACCGGCGACCGGACCGCGCTTCTTGACCGACAAGTTGCCCAGCCAGAGCAGCCCGCCGCAGAGCGCCACGCCCGCGGCGGCGAACATCAGCACCTGCGAGCCGCCGAACCGGGCATCGCGCAGGGCGCCCACGCTGTAGATCGCCGCGCCGCCGCAGATCGAAGTGAAGGCGTTGAGCACGCCGATGGCGGTGGCGCGGTAACGGGCGTCCACCACGAGGCAGACCATCGGCATCGTGTTGCAGCCGAGAAACCCCATTGCGAACCCCCACATCGCCAGGCTCGCGAATGTGAACCCGATGTGTTGCGTCCAGCCGGTCAGCAGAAAGAGTGGCGTCGTCACGATCACTGCCAGCGCCGGCAGGATGATGCGGGCGCGGGCATTGCGCGCACTGGCGCGGTCGGACCAGAAACCGCCAATGATCAGGCCCGTGGCCTGCGCCGTGTAGAGACAGCCCAGTGTCGCGAAGCCGGCGGAGCCTTGGTTCATCTGGAACTGCTCGCGCATCAGCGTCGGCATCCAGGCGATGATGATCCAGCTGACGGCGCCCTGGACGCCGATGGCCGCCGCGATGTAATAGTAGGCGCCCGGCTGCAGCAGGCTGCGCCCGGCGTCGACCAGCCGGATCGCAGGCGCCGCCGCCGCTGCCGCCGCGCGCGGGGCGTCGCGCAAGAGGAAGAAGAGAAGGAAGCCCAGGCCCACATTGGGCAGGCCGATCACGAGGTAGGCGTAACGCCAACCATGGGTCTGCGCGATCCAGCCGCCGACGCTGCCGATGATGGCGCCGACGATCATGCCGGTCAGGTGCACGCCGGTGGCTCGTGCGCGGGTAGCGCCAGGATGAAAATCTGTGATCAGCGCCACCGCCGCCGGAATATAAAACGCCTGGCTCAAACCGAGCAGGCAGCGGAGAAACAGGAACTGCTCGAACGTCCGGGCATACGCCGTGACCCAGGTGATCACCGACCAAGCGAAGACACTCAACAAGATGACCCGGCGGCGGCTGAAGCGATCGGCGAGGAAACCGCCGAAAGGACTGGTCGCCGCATAGACGATGAGAAAGCCCGTTGTCAGCAGGCCGAACTGCGCCTCGGTCATGGCGATGTCCTCGATCACCGACGCGCGCATCGTCGTGAGCATCGTGCGCGTGAGGTAATTGGAACCGCCCGCCAGCCACAGCCAGGCAACGACGCCCCAAGCCCCGACCAGCCAAGGCGGGATGACAGAGATCCGCGCGGCGGACGGGGCGGGAGCGCTCATGGATGAATCCCCGCGGGGCCGGGGGCAGCTCGGAAAAAGACATCGTCCGGCGACGCCTCGCGCCGCCGGACGGGAGACCAACAGTCAATGACCAAACTCAATAGCGGTACGTCGTCTGGAAGCTGAACGTCCGCGGCTCGGCCGCGTCCACGAGGCCGACGCCTTGGGCGCCGATCGGGTAGGACTTGTCGAGGGCGTTCTTGCAATCGATGCGGAATTCCCAGCTCCGGTTAAGGCGGTAGCTCGCGAAGAGGTTGGCCATGACTTCCTGCTTCAGCTTGAAGAGCGAGTTGCCGCTGCTGTTCTTCGGCAGCGCCGCGCCGCCGGGGAGCACGAGGCCCGACATGTTGAACCACTTGCCGCCGGCCTTTGCCGCGCCACCGCCGATGGCGAAGCCCTTGAGCGGGCCGCCGCGGTCGAAGTCGTAGCGCGAATAGAGGCTCCAGGAATTCTCCACGGTGGCGGTGATCGGGTTGCCATTCTGGTCGTGCACGGTGCCTTGGTAGGCGGTGCCGACGACCTGCAGGCCGGTGATCGGATTCAGCGAGAACGAGGCGTCCCAACCCTTGGAGTTGGTCGTGCCGATCGGGATGAAGTAGTTGAGGCCGGCGACATTGAGCGCGGGAAACGCGGCGAGGATCGCCTGATTGGTCAGCTCCATCTTGTAGGCCGCGAACGAGAACGAGACCTTGCCGTCCCAGAGGCTCGTCTTGATGCCGATTTCCCGGCTCTTGCCGAGCACGGACGGGAGCGGGGAATTGTCAAACTGGACACCGACCGCCGGGTTGAAGGTCGTCGACTCCGAATAGTAGGCGGAGAGGCTCTTCGTCACCGTCCAGACCGCGCCATAGCGGTGCAGGAACTCGGTGGCGACGGAATCGGTGCCCGTGAAGGGATTGCGCACCGCGAGGTTCGTATCCGTGAACGTCTCGATGTTGGAGTAGGTCAAGCCACCCACGAGCGTCAGCCGGTTGGGGATGATCTCGACCGTCTGCATGAAGTAACCGTTGCCGACGTTCTGCTTGGTGCGGGAGCCGGGGTTGCCGTTGGACCCCGGAATATAGTCGGTGGCGGGCGGCAGCTGGATGGCGTTGATCGCGGCCGCATCGCCGATCGGAATGGTGATCGTGTAGGCGGACGGGAAGGAGGCCGCTGTGGTGACGAGGAACTGGCTCCGGCCGGTCTGGTCGTGGAGGTTGTAACCGAAGGCGGTCCGCATCGGGAACATGCCGATTTGATAGGAGCCGGAGACGTCGGTCTGGTAGTCAAACGACTGCTGGAAGCCGTTGTTCTTGCGGAGCGTATAGGTGATCGTGTTGTTGTTCCAGTTCACCGTGGTCGGGAAGGCGGAGGAACCGTAGCGCTCGATGCTTTGGTACGAGACCTGGCTCTTCACCTGCCAGTTGCTCGAGAGGATCTGGGTCCACGCGATGCGACCCTCGTCCTGCGTGTTCGTGTCGACGTTGCCGCGCGGCGAGTTCTGCTGCCGAACGCCCAAGCCGACGTAGACGTCGCCGTCCGGCGTCAGGATGCCCGTGCCGCCCGGAAGGTATTTGTAGACCATGTGGCCGTACTGCGCCGTGACGATGGTATTCTTCCAGTCGAGGGAGAAGCTCGGGAAAAAGCCGCGCTTGTCGTCCTTCGAATTATAGAAGGCGCGATCGCCCGCTTGGTCGACGGCCACAAGGCGGCCGGTGACCTTGGCGTCGTTGACCGTGGCGAGGGGCTGGTTGAGGTCAAAGGTGATGTTGTGCTGGCCCCACTGGGTGTATCGCAGGTCGACACTACCCTGCTTAACGCCGGGCAGCGGCTTCTTGGTGGTCTGCAGCACGAGACCGCCGAGGGAAGCCAGCGGATACAGCACTTGCTGCGGGCCCTTGATCACCTGGTAGGTGTCGATGTTGGTGTTGTCGGAGACGCCGATGCCGCCGACCCAGGGAACGTCGTCGACGTACGGGTTGCCGACGCGGGAGCCGCGGGACATGATTGCGGGCCCGCGGTAGTAGGGCACCAGGCCGGCGTAGGTGAGCACGTCGGAGGCGAAGCCCGAGCCGATGTCTTTGATCATGTCATTCGTCACAACGATGATCTGGGCAGGCAGCTTCATCAGGGACTCGGAGGTCTTCAAGGCCGAGGCGGAGTTACCCTGGCTGTAGCCAACGCCCTGGGTGGAGCGGACCTCGAACTTTGACAACTGGAGCACCGAGTTGTCCGTGGGCGCATTGGCGCTCGTCGCGGTGGCCGGCGCAGCGGTTTGAGGAGCGGCGGCGGCGCTTGTCGTCCCTGGGCTTGCGGGCGTGGCGACGCCGGACTTCAGGCGCGCGATCTCGGCCTTCAGCGCCGCGATCTCGGCATCCTTCTGCTCGAGCAAGGAACTGGACGTTTGCGCCGCGAGCGCGAGCGGCGAAAGGAGGAGGACCAAACAGGCGGGCAACGTCCTCAGCCAGATTCGCGCGAACCGGGCGGACGGGGGAAGCAGAGTGCGGTTGTGCTTATGTGTCGTCATCGCGGCCGCACCATGCTGGCCGCCCTCTGTCGTGAGAAGGTCGGACTACTGGACAGAATGTGTGACAAGTCGGCGACCGACCCCGCCGCCGACCCGGTTCCGTTCCGGCCTCAGGGACCGGCCAGTGTCAGGATCACCAGCGCCGCGCCGACCCGCGTATCGGGGCCGGCATGCGCCAGCAGCGGGGCAAAACCGGCGCGGTCCCCCGGCGCGAGTTTCGGCAGCAGGCCCTGGCAGATTTCGAATCGCGCCGCATCGGGCGTGTCCGCCAGTGCCAGCAATCCCTGCAACGTGGCGCGCCACGCCGGCGCAGCCGCGGGGTCGGCGTCCAGCGCCAGGGCCGCACTGAGCACGTAAGGGTAAGCGCGACTCGCCGGGGCTTCCTGCGCCGCGGCGCGGGCCAGGGCCGCGCGCGTCGCCGGCGACGGGTCACCGAGCAGGCGGCACGCATAGGCGGCGACCAGGCGGGCGCCGGGCTCGGACGACCCCAGCAGCGCCAGCAGCGACTCCCGCGCGCCGGGCTCTTCGGCGAGCACGAGCGCCCAAAGCGCGAGCCCGCGCAAGGAAGAGTCGGGCCCGGCCGCCAGCTCGCGCGCGGCCGCCAGCGCGGGGCCGCGGACGCGGTGACGCAACTTGCACAACGTCTCCAGCGCTTGCGACCGGTCGGGCGACGCCGGCTCAAGGAAAACCCGTTCCACCGCCGCCTGGTGAACGTCGCGTTCAGCCAGCGTGGAGGACGTGCGGGCCAGCACGCGCTGCACGCCGATCCGATATTGCAGGGCCGAATTTCCCGCGAGTGCCGCGAGCTGCTGGCGCACGAACGGCGCATCCCCGCCGCGCACGAGCGCCTCGGCGGCGTGAATCTTGATCCAGCTGTCCTCGCGCCCCATGACGTCACGCAGCACGGCTTTCGCCTGCGTGGAAAGGGCGTCTTCCGGTGTCGAAAGTTCCGAGACATTCAACCGCTGCAGCTTCATCGTATGCGACCCCTTCACGTCCCGGTTTACGCTGAGCCAGCCGACCAGCACGGCGTCGCCGGTGAAGTGGATCGCGGCATAGCAGTAATCCTGCCGCGGATCGGGACCCAGGACGCGGGTGGCGCGCCAGGTCACGCCGCCGTCGGAGGATACCGCCGCCACCAAGGGCGTGCGGTTGCTGTAGGTGTGGTCCGACAACACAAACGGGAAGCGGCCGGAGTGGTCGACGTAAACCGCGAGAAGATCCGCCGAGCCCGGCAACCGCACGATGCTCGCCGGCGCCGCAGGCGACCGCAAGGCCATGGGCAGCGGCGCGCTCCAGGTCACCCCGCCGTCGCGCGAGCGAAATTCGTACTGGCAGCCTTGGTCGGTGCGGGCCCACGACAGCAACGACCCGTCGGCCAGTTCCACCACGCCCGGTTCCTGCAAGCCGGTGCGCGTTACAGCCGGCAGCGCCCACCAGGTGTCGGCGTCCTTCCAGGTCGCACCTTCGTCGTCCGAGTAGTACCACAGCGTCACGGCGCGCAGGTCGATGCCCTCATGGGCGTTCGGCGCGCCCGGCGAAAGCCGGTGCCAGCCGAGCGGCATGATCAGCCGGCCGGTGCGGGTCTGGATCACACGGTCGTTGTTCAACACGAAGTAGCCCGGCGCGTCGACCACGCGGCGGGCCGCGGTCCACGTGGTGCCGTCATCGTCGGAGAACCGCACATATGGCCGGCAGTCGATCTTGTCGCGCTTGATCAAGGTGAAGCACGCCAGCCGCCCGCTGGCGAGGCGGAGCAGCGTCGCGCTCATCTCCATCGTGCCGGGCTCAGGCGCGAACACGACGCTCGGTTCACCCCAGGTGCGCCCGCCGTCATCGGAAGCCATCTGCGCGATGCCGCAGGGGCTGAAGTCGGAATACCCCTCGGAGAATTGCGAGTAGTAATAGACGATCCGCCCCGAGCGCAGCGTAGCGAAGCTGCCCTCCGAGTTGCGCGGATGCTTCGGCATGGCGGTGATGGTCGCGACGACGCCGGGTTCGCCGGCAGCGTGGACAGCCGGGCCGGACACAGCGAGGATTAGGGCGCAAAGAGCCAGGGGGCGGAACCGCATAAGCCGGGGGCGTTTAGGATTGCGGGAGCTTCAGGAAGGAAAGTGGCACGCGCTGGATCCGGAGGCGCGAGAGCCGGCCGATCTCGGCGTTTCCGGCGACGTAGGCGAGCAGCACGGCGTCGTCGGTGAAATGGATCGCGGTGTAACAGTACCAGCCCGTGAGATCGTCCTCGACCAACTGCGACGGCCCCCAGGTCTTCGCCTCGTCGGTGGAGAAAGCCACCGCCTGCGGCGCGCGCTGGTTGGCGGCGACCGGCTTCGGCACGCGGCCGGAGTGGTCGTTGAACACGACCATCAGGGTCTTCGTGCCGGGCACGCGCTTGATGCTGGCGGGGGAAACCGGCGACTGCAGCGCCGTCGGCTGCGGCAGGCTCCAGGTCACGCCGTTGTCCTTGGAGACGGACTCGTACTGCGCCCCCTGATCGGTGCGGAACCACGAGTAGAGCGAGCCGTCCGCGAGTTCGACCACGCCCGGCTCCTGCAGGCCGGATTTGCTCAGCGCCGGTATCGCCCACCAGGTGTCGGCTTCCTTCCAGGTCGCGCCTTCGTCGTCGGAATAGTACCAGACCGCGATGGCGCGCGGATCCCAGGATTTCCAGTCGTCCGTCGGCCCGGTGGTGCGGTGATACCCAAGCGGTACAATCAGGCGCCCGGTGCGGGTCTGGATCACACGGTCGTTGTTGAGCACGAAGTAGCCCGGCGCCTCGGTGACGAGCTTCGGCTCGGTCCAGGTCTGGCCCTCGTCGCTGGACAGCGAGATCACCGGTTGACAGTCGCGCAGCATCGTCTTCTTCACCGCGTAGAACCGCGCGATCTTGCCACTGGCGAGCCGGAGCAGCGAGACGCTCATGATGTTCTGGTACTTGCCGGTGGGCACGACGACTTCCGGCTGACTCCAGGTGCGGCCCTGGTCGTCGGAGTAGATCCGGGCGATCGCCGACGGGCTGTAGTCGTGCTGGCCTTCGGAGAACTGCGAGTATTCGAAGAGGATGCGTCCGGATTTGAGCGTGACGAACCCGCCCTCCGTGCTGCGGGGATGCGCGGGCGTGGGGTCGAGGTCATGCGGGGCGGGCAGGCCGGCGACACCGGCGACGGCGACGACGGCGGCGGACGGGAGGAGGACGAGGGCAACAAGCCGCCGGACGAAGCGAGGAAGCGTGATCATGCCGGAGTGATAAAACGCCAGCACGGCCGCGGAAGGACCGAGTGCCTGACAACTGGTGTTACCAGTTCCGGGGCGGCCAGCGAGCCCACGCTGCACACGACGGCGGCCGCCGGTCAGGGCTTCGCGCCCGTCCCCGCCGCGACCCACTCGGCGTTGAAGCGCGCAAAGGTGATTTTCTCGTAGGGCCCTCGGCCGCCGTTCTCGTACAAGCACGCCGCGTCGCCGTCGGCCAGCACGGCCAGGCACGAGTAGGCGGCCGGGCCCGCGTGCAGGACGTTGCCGGGACTCCAACTGCGGCCGTCATCGAGGCTGAGCCGCACGGTGAGATGATCGCGTTGCAGGCTCGCCGGGTTGGCGAACAACAGTCGGGCCGGTGCCTCCGGCGCCGGGTACGCAAAGAGGCTACCCTGGCAGCGCGGCTCGACCAGCGCCGGCTCCTCCACCGGCTCCGACCATGTGGCGCCGCCGTCGCGGCTCCGCGCGCTCTTGCGGCGGTTGCCGGTCATGCCGCGCATGTTCAGGAGCACGCTGCCGTCGGACAACTCCGCTGCCTGGCACTCATTGGTGCCGCCAAGACCGGCGATCCGAGGCCCCATCTGCCAAGTTTTGCCGTGGTCGTCACTGTAGGCGACGAAAGACTCCGCGGCCATCGGCGCCGTGCGCGGGTGCCGGTAGTCGGCCCAGTAGCGCGGCAACAGCAGCCGGCCGCTGCGCAGCTGGATGCCACTGCCGACGCCGGTCGAGCCGGCGGCCCAATCCGGGCGCTTCAGCATCGGCGTGAAATCCTTCGGTTCCGACCAGGTCAGGCCGTCGTCGTCACTCGTGATCGCCTTGAACTGGAACGTCGCACCCGCAACGCCATCCGCGGCGTTGTAGCTACCCACGCCTTCCGGGGCATAAACGCTGAAAATCCAAATCTTGCCCGTCTGGCGATCCACAAACCCGCAGGAGTCCGCCACCGCGCCGCGACCATTGTCCACCAGCGTGCGAAGCGCGCTCCAGGTGCAGCCGCCGTCCGTGCTGCGCTTCATCACGAGGTCGATGTCGTTTGGCGGGTCACCTTCCTTCCGCATCCGGCCGTCGCAGAAGGCAATCAACGTGCCCCGGTTGGAGGTGACGAGTCCCGGTATGCGGTACTCGAAGATGCCATCCTGGCCGGCGACAAACACATCGACCTGCTCGAGCCGGGGCGACGCTTCCGCCCGAACGAAGAACCCGCCGACCAGCAGAACAGCGGTGCTGAGCGCACCGCGAAGGGAGGGAATGGCATGCATAAGAGGGTAACGGCCGGCGCAGGGTTTACACCGGGCGCCAGCCGACGACCGCGGTCGTGCGGTGTCCGGCCTTGATTTCGCCCGAGACGAAGATCCATTCGCCATCCACGGGCACGACCGGGGAACTGACGACCGGTTCGGGCCAGGCCTCCTTCCAGAGGCGCCAAGCGTGGCGCGCGACGTCGAAGTAGAGGATGTCCTCGGGCACCCGCCGGTCCCGCGGCATCTTGCCGACCTGCCGGCCATCCACCCCGCCGAACACGAAAACGCGCGCCGGCGCGGTGGTTACGGGAGCCGGCGACGGGGCCGCGATGACGGACCATGGCAGGTCCGGCAGCCTTTCCCAACCCTCGCCCGGACGGTAGCGGTAGGCATCCGTGAGATAATTCATCAGCGGCTGACCGCCGGCGTCGGCCTGCATTTCCAACCCGCTGATCAGATAGACCGCGCCCTCGAGCGCCGCGATGACGGCCAGCGCGCGCGACGGGCCCGGCCAGGCCGGCAACGCCTGCCAGCCGGCGGCGGATTGCGCGAGGTCGAGACAGTAGAAGCTCGCGGTGCTGACGCGCGGGGTGCCGGCCGCATAACCGCCGGCGAGGTAGACCTTGCCGTCGAGCACGACGGCCACCGGGCTGGCGAGCGACACCGGCAGTGCCGGCGCGGGGCGGATGACGACCTCGCTCCCGCTCCATGTGAAGAGCAGTGAATCCGCGAACACGCCCGAGGCATTCTCGCCACCGATCGCCAGCACGCCGCTGGGGATCGTCACCACCGCGGCGTAGGCCCGGGGCACCGGCAGCCGGCCGGCGGTCCGCCAACTTGTGGCGCCGTCGGGCAGCACATAAATCTCGTCGTAGGTCCGCTTCACGCCGCCTTCCCACGGCGGCCGATCCGGAAAGTTGGCCCCGCCCGCGGCGAGCAGCGCACCCGCGTGTCGACCCGCCATCACCGCCGCCACGCCCGGTTGCAGCGGGAACGCGGGGTACTGCCGCCACGCATCGGCGGCCGGCGCCGCGCCCGGCGTATGGCGCAATGCCCGGCAAACCGCCCCTCCCTCACCGTCGTCCGCGATCCAAACCGCCACCAACTCATCCCCGCGCGCCGCGATGGCGGCGGCGAAGATCTCTCCATCCGGAGCCTCGTCGGCAAAAGCCACATCCACCCAGGCGCCGCCGGACCGCCGGCTCAACACCAGCCCGGCGCCGGGAAAAACCGGGCGCTCGCCGATCACCCGGCGACCGGTGCGCAACGCCACGGGGCCGCTGCGCGAAGGCGCTTCACACAACAGGCCGGGCGGGCCATCGGGCGAAGGCCCCGGCGCGGCGGGGCCATTGCCCGCCGGGATCGACGCGCTTGCGGACCACGGGCCGCCGGCGACGCGCGCCACGGCCTGCCGGTGCTCGAGCGCGCTCTGCGCCCACGTCGCGCGCCAACTCGCGCCGTCGGCCGAAAGCGCAACGGCGACATAGGCCCCGACCCGGGCGGCGGGACCTAGCCGTTCGGGAGCCAGCGGGAGCAGCGGTGAAGTCATGGGTGGCGCACGGGAGCGCAGCGCGAGACTCCCGCCGCGACCGGCGCGGGCACAATCCCCGCGGACTGGTAATCCGGCCTAACCAACCTGCGCTCAGCGCGCCCGCGGAAACTCGGCCCACGGCCGGAGCGGCGTCGCCGGCTGCACGTCGCGGTTCACCGGGAACGGCGGCCAGTAGCCGGCGAGGATTGCCTCGACGGATTCCGTGACGGTCCCATGGAGGTGCCGCATCGCGTCCAGCGAGGACGCCGCATAGTGCGGCGTGAGCGTCACCTGCTCCAGCGCGCGCAACGGGCTGTCCGCCGGCAGCGGCTCGACCTCGAAGACATCGAGCGCCGCGCCCGCCAGCTGCCCGCGCTGCAAAGCGCGCACCAGGGCGGCTTCGTCGACCACGCCCCCGCGGCTGGTGTTCACCAGAAAGGCGGTGGGCTTCATCGAAGCCAGCAGCGGCTCGTTCACCAACCGGCGGGTCTCGGCGTTGAGCGGCAGGTGCAACGAGAGCAGGTCCGACTCGCGGAACAACCGCTCGCGATCAACGAGCTCCACGCCCGCGCCCGGCGACACGGAGCGGACATAGGGATCGGAAACGAGAATGCGCACGCCGAAGCCGGCCATTTTCCGCGCCACCGCCTGCGCGATGCGCCCCCAGCCGAGGAGGCCGAGCGTCAGGCAGGAGACGCGCCGCATCGCCTGCTTCGGGTCGTAGCCGACCCAGCCGCCGGCCCGAATGCGCCGGTCCAGCAGCGCCACGCGTCGCGCTGCCGCGAGCATCAGCGCCACGGCATGATCGGAAACTTCCTCCGTACAATAGTCCGCGGAGTTCGCCACGATTACGCCGTGCCGTGTCGCGGCAACGAGGTCGATGCTGTCGACGCCCACGCCGTACCGCACGATGGCGCGCAGCTGCGGGAGCGCGGCGATGACGCGCGCGGTCAGCGGTGTGTCGGCGTTTTCGAAGAGAATGGCCGTGGCGCCCGCTGCCGCGGCGATGATCTCGTCCTCGGTCTTTGCCCGGCGAAGGACAAAATCCCCGCCCGCGGCGGCGATCCGCGGAGTCTCGATCTCGTAGGAGAAGTTGCAGTCGACGTTGATGATTTGCGGACGGGACATGGGCAGGGGTTACGGTTGGAACTGGAAGGAGTAGAGATCGGCGTCGCTCAGCGCGACTCGCAGCCGCACCACGCGGCCGGCGAGCGAGGAGACGTCGGCGCTGCCATGCCAGCTCGCGGTGCGCGCCAGCGTGTCGCCGAAGAGCACGTCAGCCTCGGCAAGTGAGAAGCCGGGCAGCGGCCGGCCCGCCTCGTCCTGCAGCTCAACGCGGAGACCGCCGGCGGCGGAGGTGGAAAAATTCAGGCTCAACGTCCGGCCGGTGAAGGTCAGCGGTTTCGAAATCAACTCGCCGCCTGCCAGCGGCGCCTGCAGCGAGACGAAGCCGTCGACACGCAACCGGTAGCGCCGCAACCGGGTCGGGCCCTTCCAATGGTCGTCGTGGTAGTAGAGCGTCAGCTCGGGCTCCGCCGTGGGATCCTCGCCCGGCTGCTCGAAGAGGCCGAGCGCCACGAAGCCGTCGCCATAAACCCAATTGTCGCGCCGCTGCGGTCCGGGACGCACGAAGGCCTCGCCCCAGCGGTGAAAGGTACGCCCGTCGCGGCTACTCATGAACAAGCCATCGGTCACCACCGTGCCATAGCGCCGCGAGAACTGCATGCGCCGCGCGCGGTGCTCCGGGTCGGGCAGCGCCTGCAAGGCGACCTCGGGAAACGGACGGTCGACGTACCGTGCGGGAAAGCCAACGAACAAGTGCGGGGCCCGGTAGTAGGGCTGGATGGCATTCGTGTAGAGCGCCTCATCTGGCGCGCCCGGATAGCGCAGCAACTCCGGTTCGCTCCAGTGGAGGAAATCCTTCGACGTGGCGACGAGGATGTCGCGCACCCCGGTCTTGGTGTCCGCGGTGGGCTTCCCGTCCGGGCCGTGAAAACTGCGGACGTAACACCAATAGTGTCGGCGCACGGGATCCCAGAAGGCGTTGTTCTGCGTGTCGAACTTGCCGGTGGTGACGACCGGCTGCTCGGCCAACCGGCTCCAGTGGATGCCATCATCCGATTTCAGCGCGTACAGCCCGCCGGGGCCGGCGCTCATCGCCTTGTAGCGCTCGCCCGGGCGGCAATCCGGATTCGGGTCCTTGAAAGGAGTGAAGTTGTCGAGCTGCGGCGCAGACCAGACGATGTTGTTGTCCTTTGAGCCGTGAAACTCGAAGAGGCCCAGGTTCGGCTTGGTCCAGTGGATGCCGTCCTTGCTCTCCGCGTAACACGCATAGACCTCTCGCTTGCCACCGGTGACCGGGTCGAACTGCAGCTTGGTGCCGTCCGCGTTGGTCAGCTCCGCGCCCATGTAGTACATCCGGATCAGGCCCGGCTCATGGAGCAGGACCTCGAAATCGCTGCCCGAGCCCTCCCACGGCGCGTCGCGCACCAGAACCACTTCCTTCGCGACCGGATGATGCAGGCGCAGCTCAAGCCCCAGGCGCCGTTCGATCAGGTAATCGTCGACGAACAGCTCGCGGCGTGAGCCAAGTTCGAGCGGTGCCGCCGCGAGGACCAGGGGACCGGCCAGGGCCGCCCCAGCGATGAGGCGGGAGAAAAGACGAAGCGCGAGCATGCCCGAGGCTGAAGTCGCCACGGTGGCTGGCGCCACGCCAAGGGACTGGTAATCCGATGTGACCGGACCTGCGGTCGTCCGCCGGCCAGTGCGCCGAGGACGGCGTCGCCGCGAAGCACGGGATCGCTGGGGGCCGGCCGGCACGGTCGCAGATCGCCCGCGTCACGCGCAAGGGCGGCAAGCGGATCGCACCTGGCCGCGATTTCATTTCGGTGCCGCCATAACGATGCCGTCCACGTACGCGAAAAACCTCGCCGCCGGCATCGGCGGCGGTTGCGCCCCCCGGTCCAGGCCAATGGCAACTGGTCCGCCCGGATACCCAGCGCCGCGGTGTTGGCAGGTGCGCGCGAAGAGTCTCAGCTGGTGGCGGGTGGGAGATCCCGCCGACGCCATGACTCCTCCCGTCTCGAAGCTGGGTCTCGACTTGAAACGGCTGGCGCCGGGTTTTCACCGGCGACGATTTGCGGCTCGCGACGTGGGGTTCGACGCTTGGATCTGGCGCGGCGATTCCGGCCCCACGCTGTTGTTGAATGGCGGCACCCGCGGCGACGAATATGAAGGCCCGACGCTATTGCGGCAGTGGGCGGAGTCCTGGCGCCCGGCGCGGCTGCGGGGCACAGTGGTGATGGTGCCGGTGTTGAACGAGGGCGCGTTCTTCGCCGGCCGGTCCTGTCACCCGGCGGACGGCGCCAATCTGGACCAAGCCTTCCCCGGTGCCGCGCGCGGCGGGCCGACCTCCCGGCTCGCGCACCTGTTTGACACGCAGCTGCTCGCGCAGGCGACGCACTACGTGGACCTTCACAGCGGGGGCGCCGCGTATGAGGTGCTGTCCTCGACCGGTTACGGGGACCGGGATGACGCGGTCGGGCGCATGCAACGCGCGATGGCGGCGGGCTTCGACGTCTTCCTGTGCTGGACCGGTGCGCTGCGGCCCGGCTGCACCCTCAGTGCGGCGCATGCCCGCAAGATTCCGGCCATTGCCACAACCTGCCGCAGCACGACCGGACTCGATGCGCGGGACCTGGCGGACCTGCATCGCGGCTTGGACAATTTGCTACGCATCGTGGGCTGCCTGCCCGGTCGTCCGCCCCCGGGGCGCCGGCGGCGCATCGTCACGGCCGGCGGCCCCGGGGAGCCAGGCTTCCCGGGCCGGCACCCGGCGCCCTGTGACGGGCTGTTCGTGCCCGGCGTCAAACTCGGGCAACGCGTGCGCCCGGGACGGACGCTTGGCTTCGTCCACGCCCTCAGCAGCTCCACGAAGATCCCGGTGAAGGCGACCCGCGGCGGGCGGGTCGTGCTGGTCCGCCGCCAGCGCTCGGTGCGGCAGGGCGAGGCGCTTTACGCCTTGGCGCCGCCCTGACCGGCCGGACCCCGCTGGGCAACCAGACCGACCAGCCGGTGCCAGCCCGGCCGCCAACCCCGGCCACTGGTCACATTAACTGACCAGTTGACCGGCATTCCGTCGGCGCCAGAGTTCTGTCCACGATTCGAGCGGGTCAGACATCCATGCTGTTCACGACGTTTTCCCCGTCCGACAGATCAGTTCCTGCCTCTTCAGGAGCGAGCGTACCCTTCGATGTAGGTTCGGCACTCGTCGGTCAAGGGGTAGCCCAGGAAGCTGGCGGTCGACGCGAACAGGCCGCGGCGAACCATGTAGTACTTCAGCCCGGTGAGCCAGCAGGCGATCGCCTCGCCGCCGTAAATGCCGAAAAGCACTTTCTTCATTTCCGTGTCGAGTCGGCGAGCCTCGGCAACCTGGCCCGCGAGGAAGAGGCGGGCGATGGCGTTCATCTGGGGCGCGATCGCCGCGGCGCCACCGAACATGCAGCCCTCGTAGCCGGCCTCGAGATATTCAAGGCAGCGGAATTCGTCGCCGTTGAACAGCAGCAGACCCGGCTTGGCGGCGCGGGCCTCCAGGGCAATCGCGCGGCGTTCCGGGGAGCCGGAGCTGTCCTTGACCAGGTGCACGTTGTCCAGGAGGTAGATTTCCTTCAGACGGTTCTCGGGGATCATGACCGGCCGGTGCTTGCCCAGGTCGTAGACGCCGACCGGCAGCGGGCTGGCGGACGCGGCCTCGAGGAAGAGCGCGGCGATGCGGTCCGGGGTCGCGTTCAGCATCGTCGCGGGCGAGGCGATGATGCCGTAGTCGGCGCCGGCATCCCGCATGCGCTTCACATTGTCGAGGATGCGCGGGACGGAATTGTCCGAGACCTGCGCCGCGATCTTCAGCTTGCCACCCGCGGCTGCCACGGCGGTCTCGACGAGGCGGGTGCGCTCGCGGTCCTGCAACCACGGGCCCTCGCCGCAGGTGCCGGCGAGGAAGACGCCCTGAATGCCGCCGGCGATCGCGTCGCGAATCGTCCGCTCCACAGCGGGCGCATCGACTTGGAGGTCGGACGTGAGGGGCGTCGGCAATGCCGACCAAAGGTGCACGGCGGGCGGAACGTTCTTCACGGCTCGGGGGATGGCACGCAGCCGGCATGGGGCCTAGGCCGAATCACTGGTAATTCCTTATGATAAGTTCCCCACCTTTCGAGATCCCGAAGCGTTTTTCCCTGTCCGCCCAAGCCGCCGCGTCGATCGCGAAGGCCATCGACGCGGGCACGTGGGAGGAGTTCCTGCCCAGCGAGCGCCGGCTCTGCGAACTCTTCCAAATCAGTCGTCCCACCATCCGCACCGCGCTGCACCTGCTGGCCAAGGAGGGCCGGATCGAGATCCACCAAGGCCGGCGCAATCGGCTGCTCGCGCCGGCCGCCGACACCAACCGCCGGCAGAACCGCCTCGTCGGGCTCATCACCCACGAACCGGTGGCCCACATGCCCATGAGCACATACCAGCGGATCACCGAACTGCGCTCCTCCCTCGCCGAGCAGGGCTTCGCCACCGAGATCCTGGTTTGCCCACCCCACAGCGCCCGCACCCAGCGACGCAAGATCGAGGATTTCGTCCGCCAGAACCGCGTTTTCTGCTGCGTGCTACTGTCCGTCAGCAAGGAATTGCAGAGCTGGTTCTGCGAGCATTCCGTGCCCGCGCTCGTGCTCGGGTCCTGCCACCCCGACGTGAAGTTGCCCTCGCTCGACGTTGACTACCGTTCCGTCTGCCGCCACGCCGCCGGCATCTTCCTGAGCAAAGGTCACCGGCGCCTGGCACTCGTGATCCCGAATTCCGGCGTGGCTGGCGACCTCGCCAGCGAGGCCGGCTTCCGCGAGGCGGTTGCGCTGCGGCCGGCGTCCGACGGCGCGCACGCGCACATCGTCGGGCACAATGGCACCGCGCAGAGCATCAGCCTGAAGCTCGATGCCCTGTTCAACTCCCCGCACGCGCCCACCGCCCTGCTCGTCGCCAAGCCGCAGCACGTCTTCATCGTCATCATTTATCTGCTCAAACGCGGGCTGAGCGTGCCGGACACGGTGTCGTTCATCGCCCGCGATTATGACCACAGCTTCGAGACCGTGATGCCACCGATCGCCCATTACAGCTTCGGCGACGAAAGCTTCTTCCACCGGCTGTCGCGGCTGTTGGTGCAAATGGTGAACCAAGGCTTCCTGACCCCGGAGCCAAACCTGATCTTCCCGAAATACGCGGCCGGCGGCACGGTTAAACAGATCGAGTAAACTGGGACGACACGGCCGTGGGCGAACCCCTCGCGGGCCCTCCCGTCCGCCGCACCTCGGGCACGAGAAACAACCCCGCGGATGAACGGCTCCATCCTTACAATCCGGGAGGAAAGCCACCGCGACACGAACCTTTGGACCATCACTGCGACTAGCGGAAGGGAAACTAACGGGAGCGATCACGCCTCAGCAGCACCGTCATTGGCCACTAAGGCTCGCGTGGTCTGAAGCTTTTTCAGGAGTTGGTCAGCTCGTCGTACGCCACGCCCAGATTTCCAGGGAGGCGGTTGCCGCGGCCGGGGGGCACGTGGAAATCGGGGAAGCCGGGGAGGTTCTCGAGCTTCATGATCTCTTCCTTCGACTTACCGGCCTTGATCTCGCGCTCCGTGTGCGCGAGCAGCGCGGAAAGATAGTCGCGGAAGACGAACAGGTCCGCCTTGCCGCCGGTGACACCAAAATTGACGTGGCCGTGTCCGAAAACGTAGGTCGCATCGGCAGGGTACTCGGCGGCGATTTTTTCCAACACGGTAATCCAATGGCGAATGCTCGCGCCGCCGGGACGGTCGATCACCGGGTACAGGCGATTGAACAGGAGGTCGCCGAGGTGAACCACATTGGCCTGCTCAAAGAGCGTGACGATGTCGCCCTTCGTGTGCGCCGGCCCGAGGTAGCGGCAACTGATGTTTTCGTCGCCGAAGCCCTGGCGGTAACCCTCGGCGAAACCCAGGTCCGGAATCATCGGCGCCAGCTCGGCCTCGGTCGGCGGCTTCGGGCCGCGTGCGGCGGCGGCGCGCATGAGGGCAGGCACGTTGGCGTGCGCCACGATTGACTTGGTCTCGGGTCGGAACACGCCGTTGCCGCCGGTGTGGTCGCCGTGGTGATGCGTATTGATGACCGCGTCGAGTTTGCGGCCGCCGCGGCCCGGCAAATCGCGCAGGAAAATTCCGGCGGTCTCGGGAAACTGGGTATCCACGGCCACGACCGCCGCGGGGTTCACCAGCCAGCCGATGGTGCCGCCGCGGCCGGTGAAATAACCGACGTTGCGGCGGAGGGGCTTAAACTCGGTGACCGGGGGCGGCGGCGCGACCGGAACCGTAGCGGGGGGCGTCGCGGGAGCGGGCGGGGTCTGGGCGAACAGCGGGCCCTTCGCGACGAGGCTCAGCGAGGCGGCCGCGCCGGATTTGAGCAGGAAATCACGGCGATTCATGGGGGCACCGTACCCGGGGCCCGGACGGGGGCCAGTCCATTTCAGGGAAACCCTGTAACCTTTTGGACCAGACCCGGTATTCCCCGCCGCACGCCACCTATGACCACGCCTCATGACCCTCGCCCATATCGCCCAATTCCGAGTTCCCTCGCAGCCAATCGACGCTAGTTTGTCCGTCCCCGTGGAAAACGCGTCCGACCACGAACTCATGATTGCCGTCCGCGCGGGCGAGATCCGCCGGCTGGGTGATTTGTTCGAGCGCTATCACAAGCCGCTCTACGGTTTCTTTGTGCGCCTCACCAACCAACCCTCGGTGGGCGAGGACCTGGTGCAGATTGTTTTCTACCGCATCCTCAAGTACCGGCACACCTACCGCGACGAGGGCAAGTTCTCGGCCTGGATCTACCACCTCGCCCGCAAGGTTGCGGCGGATCATTTCCGCAAACACGCGTCCACGCCGATCCCGACCGACCCGGTCGACTTGGTCGACCAGCCGGACGTCGAAGCACAGCCGTCCGACCAGGCCGCGGTCGCCGAGGACGTGGTCCTGCTCCGCGCCGCGCTCGCCCGCCTGCCGCTGGAGCACCGCGAAGTGCTCGTCCTCTCGCGCCTGCAGCACCTCGAGCACAAGGAAATCGCCAAGCTGATGGACTGCTCGGTCGGCGCCGTGAAGGTCCGCGCCCACCGTGCGCTCAAGGAGCTGCGCGAAGTCTATTTCAAGATCCGCAAGGAGAAGGCCGCCTGAGCGGAAAGCAACAAGTCACCGGGACCAAGTAACCCTCTTTCACCATGGACTGCCAACGCGTTCAGGAAAACTTCATCGACTACCAGGACGGCTCCCTGCCGCCCGATGTGTCCGCCGAACTCCGGGCCCACCTCGCGAGCTGCCCGACGTGCCAGCGGGAATGGTCCGCGCTGCAGGAGATCACGAGCAAGCTCGACGCCCTTCCCGCCGCCGAGCCGAGCCCGCGCCTGCGGGAGAATTTCTACGCGATGCTCGAGACGCACCAGCGGGAGGCCGACGCCCCGAGCCCGTTCGCGCTCGCCCGCAGCCGGATCGACCGTTTCTTCGCCGCGTTGCTCCCCGCGCAACCCGCCCTGCAATTCGCCTTCGCGCTGGCCCTCCTCGTCGGCGGCATCTTTGCCGGCCGGCAGTATCTCGCCAAGCCGCCCGCGCCCGATGAATCCGCCAAACAGGAAATCGCCGCGCTCAAGGCGCAGCTGAATTCCGTGAGCGAACTCGTCGCCTACTCGCTGCTCCAACAGCAATCCACCAGCGATCGCCTGCAGACCGTGCTCACCAAGATGGACCTCAAGAGCCCGGACCGGAAGGTGCTCACGGATCTCGTCGGCGCGCTGGCCTTCGATCCGTCGATCAACGTTCGCCTGACCGCCGTCGAGGCGCTGGCCCAGCATTCCGACGACGCCCTGGTCCGCGCCGGCGTGCTCTCCGCCCTGCCCCGCGAGCGTGCCCCGCTCGTGCAGGTGGCGATGATCGAGTTGCTCGCCAACGCCCGCGATCCCGCGGCCGCCCCGGTATTTGACAAACTTTCCCGCGACGAGGCGGTGGATCGTGACGTCCGCGAAGCCGCCCGCCGCGCCCTGGCAGTCCTGCGCCTCCCCGCTGACCCGGCGACCGCGCCGACCGCCCTCAAGTCCAACGCCAAACCCGTTCTCACATGAAAAACCGCATCCCCCACCACTTCCTCCGCCTCGCGCTCCTCGTGAGCCTGGCCGCCGCCCCCCTGGCGCGCGCCGAGGACGAAGGTTCCACCGCCACCGTCAAGCTCTCCGCGCCCGACAAGCCCGCCACGCTCAACATCGACATGCCGTGGGCCGACATCCGCATCATCGGCGTCGACGGCGACACCGTGACTGTCGAATCCAGCCTCAACCAGAAGAACTCCAAGCCCGCCCGCCCCGGCGCGCTGCGGCGCCTTGACAATGAGGTGAGCTTTGAGGTCACCGAGAAGGACAACGTCGTCACGGTCGCGCTCGCCGGTGACAACCCCTGGGCGGGCCACGACGCCGAGTTCAAGATTTCGGTCCCGCGCTCGATGGCGCTCGACATCAAGACCCAGACCGGCGGCGACCTCGCCGTGAAGGGCGTCGAGGGTGACGTCTGCGTCGAGAACATGAACGGCGAAGTCCGTCTCGAGGGACTCGTCGGCAGCGCGGTCATCAGCACGATGAACGGCGAGGTTCGCGCGATCTATGCCAAGGAGCCGACCAAGCCGATTTCCATCAGCTCGATGAACGGCGAAGTCGACCTGCGGTTGCCGGCCGAAACCAAGGCCAACGTGAAACTGAGCACGCACAATGGCTCGATCCTCACGGATTTCAGCGAGGATGCCCTCAAGACCAAGTCCGAGTCCGGCAAGTCCGGCAGCTACAGTTTCAGCTACAGCGGCGATTCGAGCGCGCCCGCCGCCGCGGCCGAGTCCGCCGCCCGCGCGGCCGCCGACATGGCGCGCAATGCCGCGGAGGTCTCGCGCACGGTCGCCCGCGAAGTGCAGCGCGAAGTTACCCGCGCCGTCAAAGCCGCCAACGTTGCCCCCCGGACACCCCGCGCCCCGCGCCCGCCCATGCCCCCGATCACTGGCGGCAAGTTGGTCACGGGCACGCTTAATGGCGGCGGCGTGGACATCAAGGTGACGACCATGAACGGCGAAATCACGCTGCGTCAGTCCAAGTAATCCTCCTCCTTCACTCGCGCCCGCCCGGCTTTGCCGAGGCGGGCTTTTTTTTGCGCGAACCTGACAGTCCGCCGCGCAGATCGTGCGAGGTGACCCGGTTTTGTGTTGCCGACAAATTGCATCAAATGTAAAGATGCCCCCGTCACCTCCCGTAACCCCCTGTCAGTGTTTATCTAATCCGCTCCAGCACAGCCTCTAAACCTTTATTTCCAAACCACTCCCCAAGGAGGATTCCACGTGCTTCCTTTGTCGGAACGTCACCCCGGTGCGGGCACCCCCATGGCAAGCACCCGCCATGGACCGGAGCGGAGTGTTGGAAATAGCAGGAGGTGTCGGAGGCCAGGAAAGTTGCGGATGGTATCGGCCGCCGTCACTGGCCGGTTCCTGAAAAGGCGGAGACCACCGGCGCCGACCCGCACCGCCGGATCGATCGTCGGCGCCCAGCGGGTCCGGCCGGCGAGGACGATGACGACGGAGCACGACTGACATGCCGCTTCGGAACATCCCAATCCGGCGGAAGCTGATGTTCATCATCCTCGCGACCAGCGGGGTGGTGATGCTCCTGATGCGCACGGCGTTTTTCACCTACGAGTACCTCGCGTTTCGCCAACTTATCCAACGCCACGTCTCGAGCCTTGGGACGGTCTTGGCCGCGAACACGAGCGCCGCGCTGGCTTTCTCGAACCAGGAGGATGCCCGCGAGATTCTCAGCGCGCTCCGCGGCGAACCGGAGATGATCGCGGCGGCGATCTACAACGAGAATGGGCACCTGTTCGCCTATTTTCCCGAAACCCTGAACCCGGCGAAACTGCCCGCCACCGCCGGCCGCGAGCGCTATCAATTCGTCGGGACCACGCTGGCGGGCTTCGAGCCGATCCGGGTTCGGGATCGAACCCTGGGCCATCTCTATCTGGAATTCGACACCAGCGGCATCGTCCGCGCCTGGATCTGGGATTCGGCGAAGATCGGCCTGGGCGTGATGGGCGCCATCCTGCTGATCGCGTATGGACTTTCGCGCGTCCTGCAACGCCAGGTCTCCGAGCCCATCCTCGCACTCACCAGCACCGCCCGGGTGATCTCGGAACGGCGCGACTATTCGACCCGGGCGACCAAGTGGGGGCGCGACGAACTCGGACAACTGACCGGTGCGTTCAACCAGATGCTGGCGGAGGTCCAGGTCTTGAACCAGGACTTGGAGAAACGCGTGATCGAACGCACGGCCCAGCTCGCGGCCGCCAACGCTGCGCTGGACCGCAGCCGCACGGAATTGCAAAGCCTGTTTGTTTCCATCGACGAGGGCTATGGCATCGTTGAGCTGATCTTCGATCAGCAGGGCCGCGTCGTGGACTGGCTTTATCTCACGGTCAATCCCGCCTTCGAGAAACAGTCCGGTCTCACCAACGTGCAGGGCAAACGGATCCTCGAGATGCACCCGGACTTCGAAACCTCGTGGTTCGACATTTTCGGACGGGTGGCCCTCACGGGAGAGCCGAATCGTTTCCAGAATTATTCCCCGCTGCTCCGCCGCTGGTTCGATGTCTACGCGTTCCGGTTCGGCGATCCCGCCAAGCGACAGGTCGCATTCCTGTTCACCGACATCACGGAGCGGAAGGATCGCGATGAGCAGATTCGCCAGCTCAACACCGCCCTGGCGCAGCGCGCGGCGCAGCTGGAGGCGGCCAACCAGGAGCTGGAGGCTTTCTCCTATTCGGTGTCGCACGACCTCCGTGCACCGCTCCGGCACATCGATGGCTTCACCAACCTGCTGCAGAAGCACTCGGCCGCGGCGCTCGATGACCAGGGCCGCCGCTTCCTCACCACGATTTCGGACTCGTCGCGCCGGATGGGCCGGCTTATCGACGACCTGCTGTCGTTTTCGCGCATAGGCCGCGCCCAGATGCAGCCGGCGCTCGTCGATCAGGACGCCGTGGTCGCGACCGTGGTTCGCGAGGGGCGGTACCCCGCGGGGATCGATTGGCAAATCGCGCCGCTGCCAAGCGTCCACGGCGACCATGCCATGCTGAAGCAGGTCTGGAGCAACCTCATCGACAATGCCGTGAAATACAGCAGCAAGGTGGCGCGGCCCCGGGTTGAAATCGGCAGCCGCGCCGGGGACGCGGCGGGCGAACCGGTGTTTTACGTGCGCGACAACGGCGCGGGCTTCGACATGCGCTACGCCGCGAAGCTTTTTGGCGTCTTCCAGCGCCTGCACGGCAACCACGAATTTGAAGGCACCGGCATCGGCCTGGCCAACGTCCGCCGCATCGTCACCCGCCACGGCGGCCGCACCTGGGCCGAAGGCGAGCCCGGGCGCGGCGCCACGTTCTATTTTTCGCTGCCCCGGAATCCGCCCAAAACCCTCCCATGAAAAACCCGCGACCCATCCTCCTCGCCGAGGACAATCCCAACGACGTGGAATTGATCCTGGCCGCCTTCAAGGACGCCAACTTCGTCAACGAAATCCATGTCACGCGCGACGGCGAGGAGGCCCTCGACTTCCTCCACCGGCGCGGACCCTACGCAGGTCGCACCGACCCGCTGCCGGCCGTGGTCCTGCTCGACCTCAAGATGCCGAAGGTCGACGGGCGGGAGGTGTTGCGCCATGTGCGCACCGACCCGGCCCTGCGTCACTTGCCGGTCGTCATCCTCACCTCCTCGCGCGAGGAAAGCGACCTGCTCGCCAGCTACCAGCTCGGCGCCAACGCCTTCGTGGTGAAGCCGGTCGACTTCCATGAGTTCATCGCCGCCGTCAGCAAACTCGGCTTTTTCTGGGCCATGCTGAACGAGCCGCCGCCCGCCGATTCCAACCCGCCGCTCTGAGTCCCGCTCCTTCCCATGAAAATCCTTCACCTTGAGGACAACCTCCACGACGCCGAGCTGGTGCGCGCCATCCTGCAGGAGGAGTGGCCCGGGTGCCACATCCAGACGGTCGCGGGCGAGCCCGATTTTCGCGGCGCCCTGCGCGGCGGCGAGTTCGACGTGATCATCTCCGACTTCACGCTCGTCCAGTTTGACGGCGCCTCCGCCCTGAAACTGGCGCAGCAACTGGCTCCCGACACGCCGTTCATCTATGTTTCCGGCACCATCGGAGAGGAACGGGCGATCGAGGCCGTGCACGCTGGCGCGGCGGACTATGTTCTCAAGGACCGCATGCAACGGCTCACGACCGCGATCCGGCGCGCCCTGCGCGAGAGCGGCGAGCGGCGCGACCGGCGGCAGGCGGAAATCGCCCTGCGCAGCAGCAACGAACGCTTCCAACTCGTCGCCCGCGCGACCAACGACGCGGTGTGGGACTGGGACCTCGAGAACGACACGATTTGGTGGAACGAGAGCCACAGCATCCTGTTTCGATACCCGCTCAACCAAAACGTTTCCACCGGCGCCGTGTGGATCGACCGCGTGCATCCGGACGACCGCACGCGCGTGCATCAGGACGTCCGGGGCGCGATTGACCGCGGCCTGACGACCTGGACCGGGGAGTATCGCTACCGCCGGGCCGACGGCACGTATGCGGATGTGCTCGACCGCGGCTACGTGTTGCGGGACGACCTCGGGCGACCGTACCGGATGCTGGGCTCCATGCAGGACATCACGGCCCACAAGCAGGCGCTGGCGGCCGTGATGCGCGAGCGCGACTTTTCCGACGCGGTGCTGAACAGCCTGCCGGGAATCTTCTACCTCTACAGCGAGAACCTGAAATTCATCCGCTGGAACACGCGCTTCGCGCAGGTCTCGGGCTACACCGACAACGAGATCGCGTACATGTCACCGCTGGACTTCTTCACCGGCAAGGAGCGCGAGCTCCTGCAGGCGCGCATCCAGGACGTCTTCACCAAAGGCTATGCCGAGGTCGAGGCGAACTTCGTCACGAAGAACCACGAGACCATCCCGTACTTCTTCACCGGCAGCCTGATCATGATCGACGGCCGTCGCTGCCTGATTGGCGTCGGGACGGACATCACGGAAAAACGGAAACTGCAGGAGCAATTCCTGCGGGCCCAGCGGCTCGAGGGCATCGGCATGCTCGCGGCCGGCATCGCGCACGACCTGAACAACGTCCTGACCCCGATCCTCATGGCCGGCCCGATGCTCCGCGTGCGCGCGACGGATCCCGTGGACCAGCGCCTCCTGCAAACCCTCGAGCACAGCGCCGAGCGCGGGGCCGCGCTCGTGCGACAGATCCTGGCCTTTGCCCACGGCACCACCGGTGAACCGCGGCTCATGCAGGTGAAACACCTGGCGAGGGACATCATCGAGATGGTCGAGGAGACGTTTCCGAAATCGATCAAACTGGACCAGCATTTCCCCGTCGACACGTGGCCGATTCGCGCGAACCCCACGCAGATCCACCAGGTGCTGCTCAACCTGTGCGTCAACGCCCGCGACGCCATGCCGCGCGGCGGCACGCTTTATTTGCGCACCTCCAACCGGCGCCTCGAGGTCGCGCCGGCCGCCGCGATCCCCGGCGCCCGTCCCGGGCCCTACGTGTTGATTGAGGTCGAGGACACCGGCACGGGCATTGCCCCGGACGTGCTCAAGCACATTTGGGAGCCGTTCTTCACCACGAAACAGGCCGGCAAGGGCACGGGCCTCGGCCTGTCGACGGTGCGCGGTATCATCGAATCCCACCAGGGTTTCATCGAGGTCGAGACGACGGCCGACAAGGGCACCGTGTTCCGGATCAACCTGCCGGCCGCCGAGGCCGACACGCCGCCAAGTCACCTTGCCGCCCCGGCGTTCCTGCCGCGCGGCAGCGGCGAGTTGTTGTTGCTCGTCGACGACGAGGCCGCGAATCGCGATGTGACCCACGCCACCCTCGCGCGTTACGGATACCGGGTGCTCGCCGCGAGCAGCGGGACCGAAGCAGTTTCGCTCTTCATCCCGCGCTCGGATGAGGTGCGCCTCCTGATCACGGACCTGCACATGCCAAACCTGGACGGTGCCTCGCTCACGCGCATCCTGCAGCGCATCAAGCCGGGCCTCAAGGTCCTCGCGATCAGCGGGCTGTCCACCTCCGCCGCCGACCACCCCACGGAGAAGCCCGAGCAATTCGCCAACGACTACCTCGCCAAGCCCTTCCGGCCGGAGTCCCTGCTCAACAAGGTGCACCAGCTGTTGCAACCACCGAAGTAGCGCCGCCCCGCGGGAAAATCCCGCTGGCGGACCGAATTGATCTGGGTAGATTGCGGCCGCATCCGCCACCCATGAAAAAAGTTGCCCTGTTCACCCTGGTCGCTGCCGGCCTCGTGCTGGCTGGCTGCCAAACCCCCAACCCGCGCGGTGCTTCCGGCGCGGTGACCGTTGAGTTCCAAAACCCCGACAATTTCCGCGATGTCCGCGACTCCCTTGGCGGCCCGACCGACGAAAATGCCCTGGCCGCGCTCCGCACCTACCTGGAGGAGAATGCTCCCGCGCGATTGGAGACCGGGCAGAAGCTGCGGGTGACGTTTACCGACATCGACCTCGCCGGCGACTTTCCCGTCACGGGTGGCGGGCGCTACGATCGCGTCCGGGTGATTCGCAGCATCTACATCCCGCGGCAGGAATTCACGTTCCAGGTCACGGACGCCGCCGGCCACGTCGTGAAGGAGGGCAAACGCACGCTGACCGACCTGAATTTCCAATCCAAGGGCATGCGCATCGGGTCGGACCAGCCGTACTTCTACGACAAGGCCCTGCTCGAGGACTGGCTGCGCAAGGAATTCAAGTAAGGGCCTCGCGTCCGGCTGGTCCCCGCTCGGCAGGGGATCCGGACATCCATCCGTCGGTGATGCGGAGTGCGCGTTGACGCGCGACCGGTCCCACCCAAGATGCGCGCATGACTGTTTCCCGTTTGCTGGTGTTGCTGGGCGCGCTCGGCGCGATTCCGGCCCTGCTGCCCGCGCAGCCTGATCGCATCAACGGCCGCGCGTTTGCGACCCGCTCCCCGGTCATCGCCCAACACGGCATGGCCGCCACCTCCCAGCCGCTGGCCACGCAGGTTGCCCTCGATGTGCTGAAGGCCGGTGGTTCCGCGGTGGACGCCGCGATTGCCGCGAATGCCACCCTCGGCCTGATGGAGCCGACGGGCAACGGCATGGGCGGCGACCTGTTCGCCATCGTGTGGAGCGCCCGCGAAAAGAAACTCTACGGCCTCAACGCGTCCGGACGCTCACCCCTGGGCTTGTCGCGCGAGCAGTTGATGACCGAGTTGCAAAAGCTGGGGGTGAGCACCATCCCGCGCCGCGGTTTCCTGCCGATCAGCGTCCCGGGCGCCGTGGACGGCTGGTTTGAACTGCACGGCAAGTTCGGCCGCCTGCCCATGAAGGACGTGCTTGCCCCGGCGATTCGCTATGCGCGCGACGGATTTCCGGTCACCCAATACATTGCCTATGGCTGGAACCTCGGGGTCACGCAGGCGAAGGCCGACAAGCTTCCCGGCGCCTTCCTCCCCACCTATGCACCCGGCGGGCAGGCCCCGCGGGAGGGCGAAATCTTCAAGAACCCCGACCTCGCCAACACCCTCAGCGTCATCGCCGCCGGCGGCCGCGATGCCTTCTACAAGGGCGAGATTGCGGACAAGATTGACGCGTTCATGCGCGCCAACGGCGGCTACCTGCGCAAAATCGATTTCGAAAAGCACACGTCCACCTGGGTTGACCCGGTGTCGGTGAACTACCGCGGCTACGACGTCTACGAGCTGCCCCCCAACGGCCAGGGCATCGCAGCGCTGCAGATGCTCAACATCCTCGAGGGCTACGACCTGAAATCGCTGGGCTACAACTCGCCCGAGGCACTGCACCTGATGATCGAGGCCAAGAAGCTCGCGTTCGAGGACCGCGCGAAATTCTACGCCGACCCCGACTTCAACAAGATCCCGCTGGCCGGGCTGCTTTCGAAGGAGTACGCCGCGCAGCGCCGCAAGCTCATCAACCCGAACGCGGCCGGTCGCAGTTACGACGCCGGCAACCCGGCGCTGCAACAGGGCGACACCATTTACCTCACGACCGCGGATGCCGAGGGCAACATGGTGTCCCTGATCCAAAGCAATTACCGCGGCATGGGTTCCGGCATCACTGTCCCGGGACTCGGATTCACGTTCCAGGACCGCGGCGAAATGTTCACGCTGCGCACCGGCCACGCGAACGATTACGCGCCGGGGAAACGTCCGTTCCACACAATCATTCCCGCCTTCATCATCAAGGACGGCGCGCCCTGGCTCAGCTTCGGCCTCATGGGCGGCGCCATGCAGCCGCAGGGCCACGTCCAGATCGTGTGCAACCTCATCGACTGGGGTATGAATCTCCAGGAGGCGGGTGATGCCGCGCGCTGGCAGCACGAAGGATCGTCCGACTACGACAATCCCAAGATGACCAACGGCGGCTACGTCGAGGTCGAAACCGGCATCCCTTATGAGAGCGTGCGCGGCCTGCTCCAACGCGGGCACGACGTCCGCATCGGCAACGGCGGTTTTGGCGGTTACCAAGCCATCGGCCGGGACCGCGCCAACGGGACCTACATCGGCGCGTCTGAAAGCCGCAAGGACGGCCAGGCTGCCGGCTACTAGGCTGGCCTTGGCTGATCCGCCTTGGCACGCTCCTCCTCCCCTTTCCCATGAAGTCGCCCGCCCGGAAGAAGTCCGCTGACAAAGTTTCGCCGCCCGCCGCCGCCAGCCTGCCGCTGTTCAACTGGCTGAAGGATCGCAGCGCCGGCGTCCTCCTTCATCCCACGAGCCTGCCGGGCGCCCAAGGCTGCGGCGTGCTGGACCAAAACGCCGGGCGCTTCCTCGATTTCCTCAAGGCCGCGGGCATGAAGTATTGGCAGGTGTGCCCGCTTGGGCCCACGGGCTACGGCGATTCGCCTTACCAGTGCTTCTCGGCATTCGCCGGCAACACCTACCTGGTCGACCTGGCGGCGCTCGTGCCGGCCGGGCTGCTCGACAGCGCGGACCTGGCCCCGCTCGCCACCTTGTCTGCCGATCGCACGGACTACGGCGCCCTCTACAATCTCAAGCCGCGCCTCATCGAGAAGGCCTACGCCCGTTTTCAGAAGAAGAAACCCGCGCTGCCGTATGGGGACTTCGCGCGCTTCTGTCGCGAGCAGGCGGACTGGCTCGAGCCCTACGCCTACTTCCGCGCCCTGAAGGATCACTTCAAGGGCATCGCCTGGTGGGAGTGGCCGGCGGAGGCCCGGGATGTCGTGAAGGCCCGCAAGTCGCCGCTCCACGCCCAGCTCGCCGACGCGATCGGGACGTACCAATTCGGCCAGTACCTGTTTTTCGGACAGTGGCAGGCGGTGCGGGACGCCGCCCGCGCGCGCGGCATCGAGATCATCGGCGACCTGCCGATCTTCGTCGCCGGCGATTCCGCCGACGCCTGGGCCAACCCCGGGCTCTTTGAACTCGATCCCAAGACGCTGCGCCCGATTGCGGTCGCCGGCGTGCCCCCGGATTATTTTTCGGCCGACGGCCAGCTGTGGGGCAACCCGCTCTATCAATGGTCCGCGCACGCCGCCGACGGCTACGCGTGGTGGCTCGCCCGCATGCGGGCGACGTTCGCGGTGTGCGACGTCGTGCGCATCGACCATTTCCGCGGCTTCGACGCCTACTGGCGCATCCCGCTGCCCGCGGCCAATGCGCGCGTCGGTGAGTGGATGCCGGGGCCCGGCCTCGAGTTGTTCCGCGCGTTCCAGGCGGCGTTTCCCAGCGCGCGCATCATCGCGGAGGATCTGGGCATCCTCACGGACTCCGTGATCAAGCTGCGCGAGGACACCGGCCTGCCGGGCATGCTGGTGCTGCAGTTCGCCTGGGGCGGCGACGCGCGCAATGCGTACCTGCCGCACAACGCGACGCCCAACTCGGTCGTTTACGCCGGCACGCACGACAACGACACGACCGCGGGCTGGTACCAGGCCGCGTCGGAGGCCGAGCGCAACCACGTGCGCCGCTACCTGCGCATCGACGGGCGGGACATCGCCTGGGATTTCATCCGCGCCAGCTACGCGAGTCCCTCGCGACTCGCGATCCTCACCCTGCCCGACATCCTCGCACTCGGTTCCGCCGCGCGCTTCAACACGCCGTCGAAAGCCGAGGGCAACTGGCAGTGGCGCTACCGCGCCGAGGCGCTCGAAAAACTTTTTGGCGGCACGACGAACTACCTGGGCGAACTCGCGGCGCTGTACGGACGCTGAGCGCGGCCCGCTCGCCACGCCACGAACGTGCGCACGGGTTGAAAGCCTGTTGTGGTTCAACGCGCGGGCCGCGTGGCCGAATTTCCCGCAAAAAAATTTCGCGCGCCGAAAATTTTTCGTGCGGAGTTATTTTCTGGAATTGGAAATATGTTCGTGCATCGCCGCGGAAAATTTCTGACATTGAGTCATGGCTACCAAGAAAAAGGCCAAGAAGGCCGCCAAGAAAAAGAAGAAGTAACGTTTCGTTGCTTCTTCCCGTCCCTCAAACGCCGGCTCTTCGAGCCGGCGTTTTTTCCCGACCCCCCGCGAAGACCAACTTCGCGGGGTTTCGTTTTTTGGCGGAGCCGCGCGCGGCTTTGCTGTCTCCCGCTACCGATGAATGTCACGTAATACGTGACATTCGAGTGACCCGCCCGGCGTAGGAGCCTGTTTACAGGCGACCTTATGTGAAAATGCTAGCGGGCGTCCTGATCGCCTGTAAGCAGGATCCTACTGGGAAACGGAAACACACACCGCCCGATGGGCACCCCTCTCGAGAGGGGATCCAAAAGAGAACCCGCGCGGCGCGCGGGTTCGAGGAGAGGAACTTGGAAGCGGGCTTACTTCACCGCGGCCCAGACGCGCTGCACGTCGTCGTGATCCTCGAGCGCCTGGAGAAACTCGCCGACCTCGGCGCGGCCGGCGTCGTCGAGCGTCGGGAACTGCTTCGGCAGGTAGCCGAGCTCGGCGGTGACGACGTGCCAGCCGTTGGCCTTGAGCCAGGTCGAGACGGTGTGCACACCGGCGCGATCCGTGATGAACCGCGCGCCCTTGGCGCCTTCGGGGATGTCGTCGTTCTCCGCATGCGAGAGCGGGGCGAAGTCATTGGCGCCGGCCTCAATCGCGACCGTCTCGAGGTCCGCGTTGGCGTCGGCCGAGTGCGCTTCCACCAACCCGACATGGTCGAACAGGAATTTGTTGCTGTGCGCGGCGCCGAGCACGCCCTTCTTGAAGAGCACGCGGATTTCCGGCGCGGTGCGCTGCTGGTTGTCGGTGTACACCTCGACGATGACCGGCACCTTGTGGGGCGCGTAACCTTCGAAGATGACGTGGTCCAGGCTGGTCTTGTCGCCGCCGGCGCCGGTGCCCTTCGCGATCGCGCGCTCGATGGCCTCGCGGGTCACGCTCGCCTTGCGGGCCTTCTCGAGCACGGCGTGCAGCCGCGCGTTGCCCGCGGGGTCGCCGCCGCCCAGCTTGGCCGCAACCGTAATTTCCTTCACCAGTTTGCCGACCGTCTGGCCCTTCTTCAGGTTAACGATCGCGCGTTTTGCATGCAGCCATTGGCGTCCCATAGGAGGATCAGACTACAACACCGGCGCTTTCGACCGCAAGCCTCCGCGCTGGGTGAGACCAATGTGGCACCGGGTCTGGCGGGGCTCGCTTCGCCGTTCGGCTAGTAGCCGGGCGCGCGAAGTTCCCGTAAAGTCCGTTCTCCTCGCCATGACCCTACGCCTGATTCTCTGCCTTTCGGTTATATTTCTCAGCGCTTCGCGCGGCATCGCCGGCTTGAAGCGGGCGGCGATGGCGCTGCCGCCCGAGCTGAGTCAGGCCGAGCGGCTGCCCGTGCAGGGGCGGCAGGGCTGGAAGCGCCTGGAGACGCTGCGCTTTGGCGAATTCACGGTGCGCGACGTCGAGCGCTCGCTCACCAAAGGCAGCAGCCTGCAAATTCTCGTCTATGAAGGCGCCAAGGCGCGGCAGTCCTATCGGTTCGCGCTGGCGGATGGAACGGGGACGCTGTGGCGCGGTGAGGCTGAAACCAACGTGCGCCGGCGGGCGATCGACGTCGGCCTTGAGATCGAACTTCGCAATCGCTCCGGCTTCGCGGCCCGCTTGCAGCCGGCCACCGGCACGCCGACAGTCTGGATGTTGCAGCTCACGGAAACCCGCGAGCGCTCGCTCCAGGGCGAATTGAACACTGCCGGCCGCGCCGTCACGGTGCGCGGGACGAACCGCCTGGCCGGTACTTTTCTGACCTTGGACGAAACGACGGGCTACGTGTTCGAGCTCGCCGGCCGGCCCGTCGCCGCGGTGGAAGTCATCAATGACGGCGCCGTCTGGCTTTCTTCGGAGCTGCCCGCGGACTACCGCGGACCGGTCACGGCCGCCGCGTCCGCGCTGCTGCTGTTTGAGGAATTGCGCAAAACCTTGCCGGAGTAGTGTCGGGACCGGCGTAATCCCCAGTCGCACCGGTTTTCCCACTTGGCCTGACACGGCCCGCGCTTGCGTCGCCGCGCCGGCGGCCTCAGACCTCGCGCTTCGATGCATTGGATTGCCGCGAGTTTGATGTCCGCGCTGTTCCTCGGGTTCTACGAACTCGGGACCAAGCACGCCGTGCGCAACAACGCGGTGCTGCCGGTGCTCTTCTTCGCCAACGTCTGCAGCGCGTCCGTGTGGGCCGCGCTGCTGGCGGCGGCCGCCTCCCGGCCCGGCGCCTTGCCCGCGGGGCTGCACGTGGCGTCACTCACGGGCCATCAACACCTGCTGCTTCTCGCAAAGTCCACGCTCGTGGCGTCGTCGTGGGTCTGCAGCTATTTCGCGATCAAACACCTGCCGGTCTCGCTGGCCTCGCCCGTGCGGGCGACCGGGCCGATGTGGACGCTTTTTGGCGCGGTGCTGGTATTGGGCGAGCGTCCAACCTGGCTCGAGGGCGTGGGCATCGTGATCACGCTGGCCTCCTTTGTCGGGCTGTCGGTGGCGGGATCGCGCGAAGGCGTGCATTTCCACAAGGACAAGTGGTTCGGCTTCCTGCTTGCGGGCACGCTGCTCGGGGCGATGAGCGGCTTGTACGACAAGTTCCTGCTCGGACGCGCGGGCTTCGATGCCGCGACGGTGCAATGCTGGTTCAGCATCTACCTCGCCGCGCTGTTCCTCCCGCTCGCGGTGGGCTGGAAGCTCCGCCTGTGGACGCGCCACGAGTTTCACTGGCGGTGGAGCATCCTCGTTATCTCCTTCGGACTGCTGGTGGCGGACTTCGTTTATTTCGACGCGTTGCGAAATCCCGATGCGCTCGTGTCCCTGGTCTCCAGCCTCCGCCGCGGCAGCGTGCTCGTGGCCTACGCCGGCGGCTTGCTCCTGTTCGACGAAGTGAACAACCGCCAGAAGTTCCTCGCGGTCCTGGGCGTGCTTGCGGGCATCGTCCTGACGATCCTCGGGTAGCGCCAATTCGGTCGTTGCCCGGCTATTCGCAAAATCGTCCGGAACCAAGCGGGCTGACGCACCCCTAAGGCTTCACGCGGATCGTGTCGCCAAGGTCTTCCATTTCGAGCAGCACCGCGCGCTCCTTCGGGACCTGGTTCGGCGAATGCAGGATCATCATCAGCTGGCCATCGAGCCGCTTGAACAGCATCGCATGGCCGCCGTCCGCGCTGTAGATCGGTTCGGCTTGGTGTCTCCACGGCCCCGCCAGCTTGCCGCTTTCGGAAATGGCCAGGCCGGTCGTATAACCCGTGCGGCCGCCTGACGTCCATAGCATGACCAGTTTTCCGGTTTTCGTGCGATAGAGCCACGGGCCGTCGGTGACGGTGCAGCCGTATTGGTCCGACTTCCTGGTCCACGGGGCGTCGCTGCCGTTGAAAAGGCGCTTTGGTTCGGCCGTCGTTGCCGACAGGTCGGCCGTCGTTGCCGACAGGTCGTCCGTCAGCCGCACATACTCCACGGTGCCGTCCTTGATTTGCACCCATTCATGGCAAAACACCATGTAAGGCACCCCGTCCTCCACCCAGAGGGTGCCGTCGAGCGTCATCATGTCGGGCGGCAGGGTTGAGCGCGTGGCATCGAACGGCTGGAACGGTCCATCCACACGATCGGCCACCAGAACCTGCGACCCGCGCTTCACACGCGGGAGCCAGTCCCGCCACTGCTCGGGAAACTTCTGGTCGCTGTCGAAGGTGAGGAAGAGGTAGAACTTGTCGCGATAGCGATGGAGCTCCGGCGCCCAGATTCCGCGCTGCGTCCAAAAGTTCTCGGGAATCTCGAAAATCACACGGGGCCCGTTCCACGTCACCAGGTCCTTGCTCGTGTATTGCACCACCGTGCGTCGGCCATGCGGCCCACGCCGTCCGGCGCTGACGAGGTAGTAGGTCTGCGTGGCTTCATCGACCCACACGCAAGAGTCGCGCAGCCGTTCGTCGGCAAGTTTCACGTCGCGGGGCGCCGGCATCGGCGCATTGCGGGGATCGACCGGGGCGGGCGCCGTCTGGCCGCAAGCCAGCGCCGCAAGGCATAGGAACAGCGCGAGTCTCATGGGGTGAGCGCCAACCGTGCGCCCGCGCCGTCGCAAAGCGAGGCTGCCGCCACCGTCCAGTCAGATGGGATCAAGCCAACCGTCCGGGATCAGATGCTTCGCGTCAGCATCACCGTCACGAAGCTCGCAAACAGTCCGATGATGAAGGTCGTGTACGCGAGCCGGAGGTAGCGGTACTTTTTTCGCGCGAGAAAAACGCCGAGCGTGTAGATTTCGCGCAGTTGCACCTGATAAACCTGCGAGGGGTCGTTCATGACGCGTTCCATTTCGGCCTCGAATTGGGCGTAGGTCATGCAGGTGAAGTCGCCGAAAAAGAGGAGATTGAACTGCGGGTTGTTGACGTCGTCCGCCGTCGGCACGTGGCCAGTGAACGGCAGCTTGGGCATGACCGCGTAGGCCGCGAGCAGGATGGTCGCGAGGCTGAAGCCAATCAGCACCACGAGCGGCAGCTGCGAACCGGCCTTCATCACCTGCGGCGCCGCGAGGGTGACGACGATCGACGCCATGGTGAGGAGCATGTTGGCCTTGAGGTCGGCCATGCTGCTCAGCTGCATGTGGTGCACCCGGGTTTGCTGCAGCAGGTAGTTGATCTCGTTGCCGGGCTGGTTGATCTTCATGGCGTGGGAGGGAAACTCGAACCGGCACAGGGTTCTAGCCAAGGACGGGCGTCGGGCGAGCAGTTTCCCAAGGACGCAGGCGGGGCTTTATTTCCGGGACAATCCGGCTAACTTGCGCGGCATGTTCGCCAACCTCCTCCAATGGATCACCCGCCGGGAAACCGACGGACCACCCTACGACTTTGTCGAGGAGGTGCAGGCCACGCGGCCGGTGCCGCGGGACCCGCGGGCGGAAAAGTTCATTTTGATTTGCTGGGCGCTGATTGCCTTGAAACACGTCGCGGTCATCTGGGCCGTCCACCACTACGCGGTGCCCTTCCATCAACTCTGGATCAACGCGCCCACCTTCCTGCTCGGGTTGGTTGCCACCCTGGCTTACTACGCCGACGCCGAGTAACATCCGCCGGACGGATTTTCCGGCTGGCTTCGGCGCGGCGGCTCCCAAACCTCGTTTCATGGCAAACGTTCCCGGTCTGCGCAGTCCCTACCAGAAAGTCGGTCGCCTCGTTTATTTCGGGCGCATGCTCGACAAGATCCGCCTCCACGCCGCCGGGAAACTGCCGGCCGCGGACTACGCGGCCAACCTCGGCAAGGGCTTTGACGGCCGCTGCTGCAATTTCCTGCGGGTCGATTACGACGAGCTGAAGGCGCGCGTGCTCGCGGGCGGCACGGATGACCAAGTGCTCGCGTGGTGCCACGAAAAGGGCGGCGCGCGCACCGACGAGGAATGCGAGATCTGGAATGGCTTCATGATGAAACGCGGCTGGCGCGACGCCGGCGCGGAGACCCTCGCCAAGCGGATCAAGGAAAGCCGCCTCGAGGGCGCACCGGTCATGACGATGTTCGACTATCTCGACTTCGACGAGGGCCGGGACCCCGTCGCCACCCGCGCCTGGGAACAGTGACATGGCCGGCTGGGGCAAACGACTGCGATGGCTGCTGGCGCTGTTCGCCGGCCTGTTGCTGATCGTCGTTGCGGCCGTCGCCTGGGGTTGGTGGCAAATGCGCGGCAGCCTCGCGCGGCTCGACGGCGAACAGACCGTCGCCGGACTCGCCGCACCGGTGAAAGTCGAGCGCGATGCGCTCGGCATGCCCACGTTGACGGGGGCAAACCGTCCGGATCTCGCCCGCGCGCTCGGCTTCCTGCATGCTCAGGACCGTTTTTTCCAAATGGACCTGTTGCGCCGCCGCGGGGCCGGGGAACTGTCGGAAATTTTCGGAAAAGCCGCGCTGCCCATCGACCGCGAAGCGCGGCTGCACGGCTTTCGCCGGCTGGCCACGCAGGTGATCGCCGCCAGCACTCCCGCGGAACGCGCGGTGCTCTCCGCGTACACCGCCGGCGTGAACGCCGGCCTGGCCGCGCTCGGCCGGGCGCCGTGGGAATACCTGGTGTTGCGCGCGCCGCCCACCGCCTGGCGCGAGGAGGACAGCCTCCTCT
This sequence comes from Lacunisphaera sp., assembly GCA_044224295.1. GTDB lineage: Bacteria > Verrucomicrobiota > Verrucomicrobiia > Opitutales > Opitutaceae > Lacunisphaera. The sequence goes on from JBGAKQ010000029.1 coordinate 40,255, forward strand.
GCTATTACGCCATGTGGTTCGATTTGCAGGATTACCGCGGCAACTACGAGCGGAACCGTGACGCCCTCCGACAGGCGCTCGGCCAGGCCGCCCTCGATTTCTTCGCCCCGCGCGGCAATTCGTGGGACGCGCCGCTCGACGGCAGCGCCTTCCCCACCCCCGCCCTCCCGCCGTTGCGCATCAAGGCGGCGGACCCGGCGGCGCCGACGGCGATGGTCGAACAGCCTTCGAAGCGCGTGATCGGTTCCAACGCGTTCGCGCTGGCCGGCGCGCACACCGCCACGGGCGCGGCCATGCTCGCGAACGACATGCATCTCGACCTCAACCTGCCGCAAATCTGGTACCGCGCGGCGTTGCAGTGGAATGATGACCGCGGAGCCCATCGGCTGGTGGGCGTGACGCTCCCCGGCACGCCGTTCATCACGGTCGGCAGCAACGGTCGCATCGCTTGGGGGTACACGGACGCCTATGTCGACACGACTGACGTGATCACCGTCGGCGTCGAAAACCGCGCGAACAGCTTCTACCAAACCCCCGACGGCTGGAAGGAGATCGAGGACCGCACCGAGGTGATCAAGATCAAGGGCGGCGAAACCGTGCCGTTCACCGCGCGGTGGACCCGCTGGGGTCCGTTCATCGACGGGCCCAAGGACGGCCGCGGCTTGGTGCTGCGGTGGGCCGCGCACGACGTCGCCGCGACCAACCTGCATTCCCTGGACTTGGAAAACGCGCAGAACGTCGCCGAGGCGGTCGCGATCGCGCACCGCACGGGCATCCCGCACGAGAACACGATCATCGCGGACGCCGACGGCAACATTGCCTGGACGATCACCGGTCCCCTGCCCAAACGCGTCGGCTTCGACGGGCGGGTCCCCGTGACCTGGGGCTACGGCGATCGCCGGTGGGATGGCTATCGGGCCCCGGACGAAGTTCCGGTCGTCACCAACCAACCCAAGGGCCCCGCGGACATCCTGGCGAAGGATGGCGCGGTCTGGACCGGCAACAACCGCGCCCTCGGCAACGAGGCCTACGCGAAACTCGGAGACAGCGGTTACGACGAGGGCGCACGAGCCGGCCAGATTCGCGACGACCTGCGCGCATTGATTGCCTCTGGCAAAAAAGCCCAGCCGGCCGATCTCCTTGCGATCCAAATGGACAATCGCGCCGTCTTTCTCGAACGCTGGCAGAAACTCCTGCTCGCGGTACTTTCGGATCAAGCGGTCGCCAGCCAGCCCACGCGGGCCGAGTTGCGTGACGTCGTGCGTGGTTGGACCGGCCGCGCGAGCGTGGATTCCGCCGCGTATCGCCTGGTGCGCAATTTCCGCCTGCGCGTCGCCGAACTCGCGTTCGCGCCGTTTGCCGAGGCGGCGCAGCAGGAGTACGCCGGTTTCACGTGGCGTGGCTTCCCTTACGAAGACGCCGTGTGGCGACTCGCGAACGAAAAACCCGCCGGCCTGCTCGACGCGAAGTATGCGTCGTGGGATGCGCTCCTGCTGGCCGCAGCCGATGACGTCGCGGCAACGGGCCGCAAGGGCGGGCCACTCGCGAAATACACCTGGGGCGAACGCAATCGCCTCTCGATGAAGCATCCGTTCAGCCGCTTCCTCCCGCCATGGGTGGCGAAGTGGCTCAACATGGAACCGGTGCCGCAGGCGGGTGACGGCGACATGCCGCATGTCGCCGGCCCCGTGCACGGCCAATCCGAGCGGCTCGTGGTGTCCCCCGGCCACGAGGACCAGGCGATTTTCCACATGCCCGGCGGCCAGAGCGGAAATCCGCTGTCGCCGTTCTACCGGGCCGGGCACGAGGCCTGGGTCAAGGGCGAGCCGACGCCGCTCCTGCCGGGACCGACTCAGCACACGCTGGTGCTGAAGCCGCGGTAGGCTCTCCTCATTCTCGTTCTCGTAATCTCAATCGTTCTCTCTTTCCTGAGCCAAACCTGAGATAACGAGAAAGATTAAGAGAAAGAGAACGAATCCCACCATGCCACTGCACATCCTCTCCCACCCGCTTGGCGCCCACGTGCTCACGCACCTGCGCGACAAAACCACGAAGCCCGCGCTCTTTCGCACCCTGAGTTACCAGATCGGCCTGCTCCTCGCGCTCGAAGCCACGCGCGACCTCGCGACCGTCAAGAAATCCGTCGACACGCCGCTCGAGCCCTTCACCGGCCTCGTGCTCGCCAAGCCGCTGACGGTCGTCCCGATCCTGCGCGCGGGTCTGGGCATGCTGCAGCCGTTCCACGACATCTTTCCGGACGTGGCCGTGGGCTACGTCGGCCTCGAGCGCGACCACACGACCGCGGTGGCGCGCAGCTACTACACCAAGCTCCCGCCGCTCGCGAACACGCGCACGATCATCGTCGATCCCATGCTCGCCACCGGCGGTTCCGGGGCGCAGGCGGTGGACGTCGTGAAGGCCGCCGGCGGCAAGGAAATCGCCTTCGTGTGCATCGTCGCTTCGCCCGAGGGTGTCGCAACCATCGAGAAGGCGCACCCCGAAGTGCAGATCTACACGGGCGCGCTCGACCGCGGCCTGAACGCGAAGAAGTACATTCTCCCGGGTCTCGGTGATTTTGGCGACCGGCTCTACGGGACCTGAGCCATGGACATCAGCCACTACTCGGACCGCGCGTGGGAAATCCACCAGCGCTTCGGCGCCACCGCCGCGGCCCGCGGGGCGCGGGCGTGGACCCGCGAGGAAGTCATGCAGGGTTTCGTGGGGGACGTCGGCGATCTCATGAAACTCGTCATGGCCAAGGCCGGCGCCCGCCCGATCGCGGAACTCGACGCCAAGCTCGCGCACGAACTGGCCGACTGCCTCTGGAGCGTGCTCGTGCTCGCGAAGCTGTACAACGTGGACCTGGAAAAGGAATTTTTCGCGACGATGAAGGAGATTGAGGCGAAGTTGGGGCGCGAATCACCTTCGGGTTGATCACGAATGGCGGTTTATTCACCCGAATCGTGCTCCACCACCACCGCCCGTCATTCTGAGCGCAGCTAAGAATCCACGCGCTTGA
>JBGAKQ010000005.1:0-256829 GCA_044224295.1 Lacunisphaera sp.
CCGCGGCGCGGAGCGGAGTCCGCGCCCTACCTCACGCCATCAACCGCCGCCACGACTGGCCGACGAAGGAAATCAACATCCCGATGCGGATGGAGCCCTCGAAGGTCAGCACGACCAGCACCCATTTGAGGCCGCAGGTGCTGCGGATCGCGTAGCCGACGGCGGTCACCAGGATCAAGACGACGCCCTGCGCGCGACCGACGGGGTGCAGGAGCAGGGTCAGCATCCACAGGAAATAAGCCAGCAGGCCGGTGGCCCACGTCGCCGCCATCCAGTTTTTCATTGGCAGCTCGCGCGGGTCGGCGTTCGTGCGGATCTGCGCGATGCCAAGGTAGCGCTCGCTGACGACGAGCTGCCAAAGCTCGAAGGCGAGGAAGATCGGCGCGAGCAGGACCGCGGGATTCATGTCACGGTCATTTCACGGAAGCGCCCGACCGAGGCCAGCTATTTTGCGGTCGCGGTGGGTGTCGGTTTCTCGTCGGTCAGATGCAATCCGGCGAGCGGCGTGAGCGGCAGGGCAGTCGCCTGCATCAGGTCGCCTGTCGGGTGATAGAGGATCAGGCGCTTGGGGCCGGGGGTGATTGGAAAGAACCAGCTACCTGATTTGCTTTCGTGAGGCCCGAGGGTCAGCGGCAAAGACAGTCGCCGCCGGGTAAACTCCTTTTCGATCTCGTCCTTGGCGGAAATGGTGCGGATCCAGGTGCCAATCCCAATGACGGGCAGGGCAACAACGGCCGCCGCGCTGGCCATGGCAACGCCCGCACTGGTCGCTCCCACGCTGGCGGCCATCACTCCGACGCTCGATCCGAGCCAGGCCGCGGTCAGTCCCGCCCCAAGCAGGATTTTCTTTCCGGAGCGTTCATAGAAGGTGAGTTTTTCGCGGCTCCGCTTTTCGATTTTCCAGGGGTCGTCGCCGGCGGGCTGGAAAACGTCTGGCGACTCCTCGAGCATGGCTGAGCGAATCGTTAGCGGCTGGTCTGTCCGATTCACCACCGTGACGATGTATTCGTCCCAATACGCCTGTTCCCGCCAGGAGCCGGGGCCCTTGTACACGACCACCTAATGGAGCAGCACGGCCATCTCGGGCGACACGCCTTGGAAATCCAGTTTGATGGCCGGCGGCGTTTCTTTCGGAGCCGCGCGATAGCGGTGGGACAGGCAGCCGGCAAGGAACAGCAGCACAAACAACGCGACGAAGGTTGCCCACGACCGGGGGGTACGCCGGATCACCATGACCCGGAACCTAATGGGCCAGGACGTTTTGCCCAGCCCAGACTCGGGCGGGGGTCGCGGCGGGGACGCCCGGGCCAAGGCAGCTGAAACTTTATGGCGGCATGGTGTGTTTTTCGACCGCCCTCGCCACCCCCACACACCATGCTATCCGACCTTCGCCTTTCCCTGCGGGCCCTCGCCAAGAGCCCGACCTTCACCGCGGTTGCGGTCATGACCCTCGTCCTCGGCATCGGCGTGAACGCCGCGATGTTCTCGATCGTCAACGCCATCATGTTGCGAGGACTGCCGTTTCCGCAATCCGACCGACTCATGCACGTGGGGCAGGCCAATCCGGTCGACAACCTCGACAGCGTGAACCTGTCCTACCAGGACTTCATCGACTACCGCGCCGCGCAAACGAGCATGCAGGGCCTTGCCGCGTATTACGACGGTACGATCACGCTCAGCGGCCCGGGCCAGGATCCGGAACGGGTGTCGGGCACCTACATTTCCGCGGGCGGCCCTGAGATGATCGGCGTGCCGCCCTCGGCAGGCCGATGGTTCCGGGCGGATGAGGACCAGCCGGGCAGCGCGCCGGTCATCGTGCTCAGCCACACCCTGTGGCAGAACCGCTACAAGTCCGATCCGGGCATCATCGGGCGTCCGCTCAAGATCAACGGCGAATGGGGCACGGTCATCGGCGTCGGCCCCGAGAACTACCGGTTTCCGGATGAGGCCGATGCGTGGGTCCCGTTGCGCTACAAGAAGACCGATGAAAAGCGCGACGTGCGTTTCCTCGGCGTGTTGGGGCGCCTGAAGGACGGCGTGTCCCTGAAGCAGGCCCGCGCGGAGTTCGCGGCCGTCAACCAGCGACTGGTGGCCGCCCATCCGGAGACAAACAAGAACTTCACCTCCGTCGTGCGCCCCCTCCAGGAGCGGTTTGTCGGCGACGACACCCGCCGGCTGCTCTTCATCATGCTCGGCGCGGTGTTCTTCGTGCTGCTCATTGCCTGCGCAAACGTCGCCAACCTGCTGCTGGCGCGGTCCGCGACCCGCGAGCGGGAAATGGCGATCCGCACGGCGGTCGGCGCCGGCCGGGCGCGCATCGTCCGGCTGCTGCTCGCCGAGAGCCTGCTGCTGTCGCTCGCCGGCGCGGCGGGCGGCCTCGCCCTGGCGTTCGGGCTGATGAAGCTGTTCCGCGACTACATCAACGCCAACGACCCCGCGCCCTATTGGATGGTGTGGAACGTCGATGCGACCGGCGTGATGTACGTCGGCCTGCTCGCGGTGGTGACCTGCGTGGCCGCGGGGCTCTTTCCGGCGCTGCGGGTTTCCAAGCCCGATCTCAACACGATGCTGAAGGACGCCGGGCGCGGCTCCACGGGGTTCAGCCTCAGCCGATTCACGCGCGCGCTCGTTGTGGCGGAGGTCGCGCTCTCCTGCGTACTGCTGGTCCTGGCGGGACTGACGATCCATTCCATCATCAAGATCCAGACGGCGAGCCTGGGGTTTGAGCCGGCGGGGGTCATGACGGCGCGCGTGGCGCTCCCGGACACCGAATACAAGGACGACGCCAGGCAGCGGCAATTCTTCCAGGCCTTGCGCGAGCGGCTGGCGGCGCGCCCGGAATTCACGGCCGTGGCCCTGGCGGACAGCCCGCCCATTTGGAACAATCGCAGCCCGGTCGTGATCGACGGGCGCGCGCCGGACTCCTCGGGCAAGAGCAACACCTACGCCTCCATCACCACGGTGACCCCGCACTATTTTGAGGCGATGAACCTGCGGTTGCTCCAGGGCCGCGACTTCACCGACGCCGATGCCGCGGAGGCCCAGGCGGTGGCGGTCGTCAGCACCGCCTTCGCCGAGCAGTACTGGCCGCGTGAGAACCCTGTCGGCAAACGTTTCCGCCGGGGCACGCTGGAGGATAAGGAACCCGGGCCGTGGCTGACGGTGGTGGGGGTCGTGCCCGACACCCTCAAGGGCCAGTTCGACGCGAAGACCTGGCCGCAGGTTTATGTGAGTTACCTCCAGGCAAAGGAATCGACCCAACGCATGACGATCTTTGCGCGCGTGCGCGGCGGCGACCCCGCGGCGGCGACGCCGCTGCTTCGGGCGGCGGTGCGCGAGTTGAACGACGACCTGCCCATCTACTTCACCCAGACCCTCACCGGCATGGTCGACAAGGCGAAGTTCTTCAAAAAACTCTTCGGGTGGATTTTCGGCATCTTCGGCGCGGTGGCGCTGGTGCTGGCTGGCGTGGGCCTGTACGGCGTGATGGCCTACAGCGTGGCCCAGCGGACGCAGGAAATCGGGGTGCGCGTGGCGCTCGGCGCGGGCCCGCGCGACGTGCTCCGTCTGATCCTGGGTGAGGGCGGCATGCGACTCGCGCTCGGCTTGGCCATTGGCAGCGTCATCGGGTATTTCGGCAGCGCGTTGCTGGCATCGGAGCTGTACGGCGTCCAGGCGGGTGACTTCGCCTCCTTTGGCGGGACCCTGGTCACGCTTGGAATGATCGGGCTCCTGGCAAACCTGGTGCCGGCGTTGCGCGCGCTGCGCGTGAACCCCGTGGTGGCGCTGCGCAACGAGTAAACCCGATTTTCGCGGCGGGCGGGGTTTTATACGCCGACACCGGAAGCGGCATGAATTCCTAGGGGCGTAAAACCCCTCCCACCAAATCGGCGACTCAGGCCGGCATCAGGCGCTCGTGCGGACGGGCGCTGTAGTGCCGCGTGAGCACCTTGCCCGGAGGGAACGGGTTGTTGAAGCGATCGATGAGCTTCTTCCGCCAGTACGTGGGCGTGAAGTTGTGGAAGGCGCGGTACTCGCGGCAGAAATGGCTCGAGCTCGCGTAGCCGCAGTGGCGCGCGACGTCCTCCAGCGTGAACGCCGTGCGGCTCATTAGTTCCTGCGCCTTGTCGAGGCGGATGCGCTGGAAGGCCGATTTCGGGCTCGTGCGGCGCACTTGCCAGAACAAGCGGCGCAGGTGGCTGGTGGAGACGTGCACGGCGTCCGCGACCTCCTTCACGGAAGGCGCCTCGGCGAGGTGTTCCGCGTACCAGGAAAGCGCGCTTTCCACCTTGAAATTCGCGAGGTCGGGCAGGGCCGGCAGTTCGGCCGAGGCCGAGCCGGTCAGGGCGAGCAGCGAAACGGACGCGAGGCAGATTTCGAAATGCAGCGGGCTGAGGCGGTGCTGCCGCAGGTAGTGCGGTTCGACCTCCGTCGCGAGCGCTTCGAGGCGCGCGATGTCGGTGTCGTCGAGCTTGCGCTGCAGCCAGCCGCCGTTCTGCCGGACGATTTCGTCGAGCGGGTAGGGCACGCTGCCGAAGTGCAGGGAGAGGCGCTGGTACTTGTGGCGGCCGTCATCGTGCCAGGCGTGGCTGCACTCGGGGGCGAAGACCCACAGCGTCTTTTCCTGAAAGACCGGCTTCTCGCCGTCGCTCAGCGTGACCGCGCAGCGTCCTTTCGTGACGGCATAGAATTCCCAGTTCGTGCGCGTATTGCAGCGCATGCGTTCCTTCCAGCGAATCGCTCCGTTGGCGTAATAGCGCAACATGGGGTAATGGGGTGGGGAAAGGGTTGGGGTTGGCGCGGTCAGGACAAACGCGCGAGGGTCTGTCAGTAAGAATGGGCAATGGTTCCCCGTTTGGCGGTCGGCTCGCGATCCCGCTCCTGCGGCCGCGCGACTTTGCTGCAAATCGCCTGTAAACAGGCTCCTACATTTGGCTGGGCCCAAAAAAAGCCGGCCCCGCAAGGGGCCGGCTGGGAAGACAGGTCAGGCCTGGCTTAGAACTTGTAGGTGACTGACGCCTTGATGTTGCGCGGGTCGCCCGGGACCGCGGCGGTGCGGCTGCCGGCGGCCAGGATGTAGTCCTTGTCCGTGGCGTTGTTGATCTGCACGCGGGCGGTCCATTGCTCGGCGCGGTAGCTGAAGCCGACGTTGACGAGCGTGCGACCGGCGACCTTGAAGGTCGGCTGGTTGCCGACGAACGTGCCGTTGGGCAGCGGCTTGGTGGTGGTGAAGCCGGTGGCGTTCTCGCCGACCACGTCGCTCTTGTAGTCGACGCCCACGCTCACGCCGAAGCCCTTGAGCGCGCCGCTGCTGAAGCGGTAGTCGCCGTAGATGGCGCCGCTGCGGTCGGGCACCGCGCGGACGCGGACCTCGGTGATCGGCTGGCGCATCTTGAAGGAGGTGTAGTTGCCGAGGACGAAGAAGTTCTTCGTGACCGCGAACTGGCCCTCGAATTCCCAGCCCTTCGAGTTGAGGTCGAGGTAGATCGGGTTCGGCAGGGCGTTGGCGGCGGCGATGTTGCCGAGCGCGATCTGCGTGTAGTAGTCGCTGTTCGGCACCGGGTAGTTCTGCTGCGAGATGTCGAAGTGCGCGAACGAGGCCGTGAGGCGGTCGTTGAGCCAGGCCACCTTCACGCCGAATTCCTTCTGCTCGCCGCTGGCGGCGCGGAACGTCGGGCCGTAGGTGCCCGGGTTCAACGAACCCGGCATCGTGCCGCCGGAGCTGTTGAAGCTGTAGAACAGCGACACCGGCTTGATCGGCTTCACGACGACGCCGTAGCTCTTGGCGGTCGTCGACAGGCCGTAGTGCGGGAAGGCGTTGGCCGGCGGGATGCCGGTGCTGTCGATGCGGTCGAGGTTGCCGAAGAAGCGGGAGACGCCGCCCGAGAGAATCAGGCGGTCCTGGAGGAGGGACAGGTTCTCATAGACGAACATCTGCAGGTCCTCCTGCTCGCCGGTGCGGTTGCCGCCGCCGTTCGTCGCCGTCGGCTGCGGGTAGTTCCACGCCGGGTAGGTGATGTTGGCGAGGTCGGTCACGGCGATCGACGGGCGCGAAGCCGTGGCGTAGGTCTTAAACTGCACGCGCGAGTAGTTCGCGGCGAGGCCGGCGATGGTCGTCGACTTGAAGAACTGCTCGTCGAACTTCAGCGCGTAGTCGTTGCGGAAGTGGAGCTCGTTGTAGAACAGGTCGACGGCATTCGTGGTGCGCGAGAAAACATAGCTGCTCGGCGCCGGGAGGGCGACGTTGGTCGACGTGGCGATGGCCGTCGGGCCCGTCTGGTCGAGCGACCACACGACGCCCGGCTCGTACTTGCCCGTGTTGGGATTGCGGGTCGTCGCAAAACCGGCGATCGCCGCGCCCATGCCGCCGGTGTCCTCGCGGACCACGTGGTTGGCCATCAACTGCAGGCGGGAGGTGACGTGATCACCGAGGGTCGACAGGAGCTCGGCCGTGAGGCGCTCGGTGGCGCGGTGACGGAAGTCGTCCTCATTGCCAAACGTCCAGTCGCGGGGCAGGCCCGTGGCGATGCGCGCATAACCATCGCTGCCGATGCTCGGGTCGATGGGGAGGCCGCTGATGATCGCCTCGCGGTTCTGCATGAACTCGGCCTTGAGCACCAGCTTGTGGGCGGGTGTCAGCTGCCACGAGAACGACGGGGCGAACATGTAGCCGTTGCGGAACTGGTTCTTGGCGTAGCCCTGGCTGTTCCAGTACGCGGCGACGAGGCGCACCGCCATGCTGGCGTCGTTTTTCGACAGCACCTTGTTGATGTCGGTGCTGATCGCGTTGCCGTAGTACTGCGCGAGCTCGAGCGTGACCGACTGCTGGTCCTTGCCGAGCGGGGACTTGGTGATCGGGTTGAACTGACCGCCGGGGCTGCCGCCGGGGACGAGGATGGCGTTCGGGCCCTTGATGATTTCGACGCGCTCGATGTTGTATGGCATCAGCGACGCGCTGTAGCCGTCCTGGCCGGAGATCTCGGCGCCGTCGATGAACTCGTGGGAAACCTGGAAGCCACGGATCATGTAGCGGTCACCGCCGATCGGCAGGGTGGATTCGACGACCGGCGTGACGTACTTGGCCGCGTCGAGCATGCGCAGGCTCATGGAGTCCTGCATGAAGTCGCTCGTGACGACGGAGATCGTCTGCGGGATGTCCTGGATGTTCATCGCCACGCGCGACGACGACAGCGCCTGCCGCGAGCGGTAGGGGTTGTCGGGCGTCTCGGTGATCGAGAAGGTCGGCAGCGTAACGACTTCCTTGTCGGTCGGCGCAGCCGGCGCCGTTTGGGCCGAAGCGGCCTGCGCGCCAAGGGCGAAGCAGGCACACGCAATCAATGTAGGATAACGTTTCATGATGCTATGGGTCGGGGTGGGGGTACGGCGAGGGGACGCCGTGCGCGGATATGAACCCTGCATCGTCCGGCCCGTAAAGTTCCCGGACCGCTCAAAAAGTTGCACAAAACGCTCGCCCGCGGGTCGCGCGGCGCGTGGGTGGAACCCGGCCTCCGGACGGGTTCTCAGGGCACGCGAATCAGTTGGGCGCAGGCTGCGCCCGAGCAACCCGCGCGGAGCGCGGGTTCCACCACCGCTGTTTCAGTAGCCGACCGTCTTGCTGTCGGGTTTGCGGATGTCGGAGGCGCCCTGGCGCAGGCCGGTCTGCCAATCGATGGCGACGGTCTCGGCGTCGCTGATGATCAGGTTGTCGCGTTCCTCGAGATGCTGGCCCTTGGCCTTGAGCAGCGCGACGGTGTCGGGGCTCACGCTGTTGCGCTCGTAGATGAGCGCGTCGGGCATCCACTGGTGATGGATGCGCGGGGCGTCGACGGCCTGGCGGATGGTCATGCCGTGGTCGAGGACGTTGGTGATGACATTAAACACCACGGTGATGATGGTCGAACCACCAGGGCTGCCGGTGGCGAGCACGAGGCGGCCGTCCTTCAGCACGAAGGTGGGCGTCATGGACGAGAGCGGACGCTTGCCCGGCGCGATGCTGTTCGCGGGACCCTGGATCAGCCCGTAGAGATTTTTCTCCCCGAGCTTCGTCGTGAAATCGTCCATTTCATTGTTCATGAGGACGCCCGTACCCGGGATCGTGACGCACGAGCCGAACGCGCCGTTGAGCGTGTAGGTATTGCTCACGGCATTGCCGGCGGCGTCGATGACGGAGAAGTGCGTGGTTTCGCCCGTCTCGACCGGCGCGACCCAGCCGGCAGGGCCGCCGGGCGCCATACCGGCGCTCGGCGTGGCCTTCGCGGGGTCGAAGTTCTGCATCAACCGCGCGATGTAGGCGCGATCAAGCAGGCCGGCCACCGGCACCTTAACAAAGTCGGGGTCGCCGAGGTACTCCGCCCGGTCGCGAAACGCGCGGCGCATGACTTCGGTGAAAAGATGGATTTGCGCGGCGGAGCGGAAGCCGAGCGCCTTCACGTCGAAGGGCTCGATCATGCCGAGCATCTGCAGGAGCGCGATGCCGCCGGAACTGGGTGGGGGCATCGTGACGATTTCGTAGCCGCGATAGGTGCCGCGCAAGGGCGTGCGCTCGATGGCTTGGTATTTCTGGAGATCGGCGAGCGCAATCGTGCCGCCATTCTTCGCCATGCCGTCGGCGATCAGGCGCGCGGTTTCGCCTTCATAGAACTCCCGCGGGCCATCGCGCTGGATGCGCGCCAGCGTCGCCGCGAGTTCCGGCTGGCGCCAGTGGTCGCCGGTTTTCCAATACGCGCCGTCCTTGAGGAAGATTCGCTTGGACTCGGCAAAGGGCTCGAAACGCGACCCGTACTCGCGAAAGGCCGTCGCGGTGCCTTGCGTGACGATGTGGCCGTCGGCCGCAAGACGTCGCGCGGGTTCGATGACCTGTGCCCAGGTCACCTTGCCCGATCCGTATTTCTGAAACGCATGGGCCAGCCCCGCGACCGTGCCCGGCACGCCGCTGGCGCGCCAACCCTGCAACGAGCCGCCGGGTCCGCGGATCAACTTGCCCTGCGCGTCGAGGTACATGTCCCGCGATGCCGCTGCCGGGGCGACCTCGCGGTAGTCGATCGCCACATCCCGCCCGTCCGCGAGATGGATCATCATAAACCCGCCGCCCCCGAGGTTGCCGGCGTAGGGAAACACCACGGCCAGGGCAAAACCCGTGGCGACGGCCGCATCGACGGCGTTACCGCCTTGGCGCATGACCTCGACGCCGGCTTCTGACGCAAGTCCATGGACTGACGATACGATACCGTGTTCGGCTTCGACGGCAGTACGCTGGGCAAAGGACGCAATGGGGGTGCCTAGGGCCAGGGCGGCAACCACCACGGCAACGACCGGGCGGGGGAGGGGATGCATGGCGTCATAATCCTGCCCGCGCGCGGGTGCTCAAGGCGCAAAATACCCCTCTAGGGATAGGACTTGTTTCAGCGCCTTTCGTGGCTTTACTGCGCGCACCTAACCTAACCCAAACCCGTCTGTCGTCAGACGGGAGGTATCCATCTATGAACACCAAGTTGTTTGCGTATCAGGCCGCGCCCCACGCCGGCCTGTCGCGGGCTCGCGCCGTGGCGCTGCTCGCCTTGTTTGCTACCTCCGGCGTCACCGCCCTCTTCGGCCAGCAGGCCAACAGCGGTGTCGTCGAACTCGAGAAGTTCGTCGCCACCGGTTCCCGTTTCAACGATCGCTCGGTGACGCAGTCGCCGGTGCCGATCGACGTGATCAGCGGCACCGAGATGAAGCAGGGCGGCTACACCGAGACGAGCCAGATGCTCCAGGCGAACATCCCCTCGTTCAACTTCCCGCGCCCGTCGCTCACGGACGGCACCGACCACATCCGCCCGGCCACGCTGCGCGGCCTCGCCCCGGACCAGACCCTCGTGCTGATCAACGGCAAGCGCCGCCACACCAGCGCGCTCGTCAACCTCAACGGCTCCATCGGCCGCGGTTCCGTTTCCACGGACTTCAACGCCATCCCGTCTGCCATGATCGAGCGCATCGAGGTGCTCCGGGACGGCGCCTCCGCGCAGTACGGCTCCGACGCCATCGCGGGCGTGATCAACGTCATCCTCCGCAAGGACGCCGGCTGGGGCCTCAACCTCGCGTTCGGCCAGACGGCCGAGGACGACGGTGAGGACTACAAGCTCGACGCCTACACCGGCGTGCGCCTCGGCGACAAGGGCTCGCTCTTCGTGAGCCTGTACCTGCGCGACCACGGCGACACGAACCGCATCCAGGCGGACACGCGCCAGCAGTTCTTCGGCATCAGCCCGACGACCGGCCTGCCGGTCGCCTTCTCGGGCAACTACGGTTCCGGCACCGGCCTCAGCCCGTCGAACGGCAACCTCGACCCGCGTGAAGGTGGCGTCACCCGCTTCAACCACCGCTTCGGCGATCCCGAGACGAAGGACAAGGGCATCTGGGCCAACGGCGAATACCCGCTGAAGGACATGGATCTCTACTTCTTCGGTGGCGCCAGCCGCCGTCACGCCAACGGCGCCGGCTTCTTCCGCCGCCCGGGCGATGACCGCACGGTCCGCTCCCTGTGGCCCGTCGGCTTCCTGCCGTTCATTGATTCCGAGGTCGATGACCGCTCCGGCGGCATCGGCGTCAAGGGCAAGGACAGCGACTGGACCTGGGACCTGAGCACCGCCTACGGCACCAACATCCTCGACTACCGCACGTCGAACTCGGCCAACGTCACGCTCGGCAACGCCAGCCCGAAGGCCTTCTATTCCGGCCAGCTCAAGTTCGACCAGTGGACGACCAACTTCGACCTGACGACGTCCTTCAAGGGCGGTCTCCCGACCCCGCTGAAGTTCGCGACGGGCGCCGAGTATCGCAAGGAGAAGTACACCATCGGCGCGGGCGAGCCTGACTCTTACCGCAACGGTGGCGCGACCATCCTCGACGGCCCGAACGCGGGCGCCCTTGCCGCCGTGGGCGCGCAGGTTTTCCCGGGCTTCAAGCCCTCTGATGCCGGTTCGCACAGCCGCGATTCGAAGGCGCTCTACGTCGACCTCGAACAGAACATCAACGACCGCTGGCTCGCCTCGCTCGCCGGCCGCCTCGAGGACTACAGCGACTTCGGCAACAACACGACGGTCAAGTTCGCGACCCGCTTCGAAGTCACGCCCGAGTTCGCCGTCCGTGGCTCGGTCAGCACCGGCTTCCGCGCGCCGCACCTGGCGCAGGAGTGGTTCAGCTCGACCGCCACGAACTTCATTGGCGGCGTGCCGTTCGACATCCTGACCTTCCCGGTCAGCGCCGCCGCGGCCCGTGCGCTCGGCGCCAAGGACCTCACGCCGGAGAAGTCGACGAACTACAGCTTCGGCGCCACCTGGAATTCCAAGGCGACCGGCTTCTCGGCCAGCGTCGACCTCTACCAGATCAAGATCAAGGACCGCATCGTGCTGTCCTCGAACTTCACCGGCGCCCCCGTCATCGCGCTGCTCGCGACGCAGGGCATCACCGGCATCGGCGGCGGCCGCTACTTCACCAACGCGGTCGACACGACGACCAAGGGTGTGGACGTGAGCGCCCGTTACACGCTCAAGACGACCGACGCCGGCAAGTTCACCTTCACGGCGGGTTACAACCACAACCAGACCAAGGCCAACCGCATCAAGCAGGCTCCCGCGAACCTCGCGGCCATCACGACCACGCCGCTGTTTGACCTGACCGAGACGATCCGCCTCGAGAAGGGCCAGCCGCGCGACAACGTGAACCTCTCGACGACGTGGGAAGTCGGCAAGTTCTCGACCCTCCTGCGCGCCGTCCGCTACGGCGAGGTCTCCACGGTCGCCTTCTCCAGCGCCACGCAGGCGCAGATCGATGCGCTCACGCCCGGCTACAACGTCGAGCTGCGCCCGGCCGTCCCGGGCGCCGTCGGTGGCACGACCACCAACCAGCAGATCATCCAGACGTTCGGCGCGAAGTGGCTCACGGACCTCGATGTCACGTACCACTACACGAAGAACATCAGCATGTCGGTGGGTGCGAACAACCTGTTCGATGTCTATCCCGACGAAAACATTCGCTCGAAGGTCGTCAACGGCACCGCGTTCAACGGTTCCGACAACGTCGGCATCTTCCCGTACAACTCGATCTCGCCGTTCGGCTTCAACGGCGCGTTCTACTACGGTAAGCTCAGCTTCAAGTTCTAACCGCCCATCAGCAGACACCTCTCAAGGCGCGGGCTCCGGCCCGCGCCTTTTTTTGTCCGAGTTTCCGGTGGCGGGAGGGGTTTTACACCCCGACTCGAATGACGCCGAAATCCCGTCGGGGTGTGAAACCCCTCCCACCCAAGACAAGCGCCCCTCCTACAAAAAACGCGTACCTTCCGGGAACGTGAGGTCAAAGTGTTGCCGCAGGATTTCCAGCAGGTGCGCCGGCGACGTGATGGTTTCCCGCGCGACGATCTCGGCGCCGCGGCGGTGGATGAATTCGCCGTTGCGGATCGCCTTGCGCGTGCCGTCGCGGACGGCGCGGCCCACGGTGACATGGCCCTTGAAATGCGAGGCCGGGCTGGCACTGGTCCACCAGTTGGCGATCTCGCAGTCGATGGGATGCATCTCGTCCAACGTGAACTCGCAGCAGTCGGTCCACTCCGTGCCGGTCCACAGTTGGTGAAACTGGCGACCCTGCTCGCGCACGAGGCGCCGGGTTTCATGCGGGGTGGGAAACTCGCGGTCGAACTCGAGCGGGATCGCGCAGGTGAGCGAGGCGGCCCCCATGCCGACGTCCGTGAGCCAGTCGCCCTCGGGCAAATGCACGCGGAGGAAAAGGTGCGTGCGCGCCGGGGTCACGTCGCGCGGCAGTTGCCAACGCACGCGCGCGCCGATGGGCGTCACGCGAAACCCGAGCGCCCGCAGGACCAGGAGCAGCAGCCCGTTTTGCTCGAAACAGTAGCCGCCGCGGCCGGACGTCACGAGCTTCGCGAAGATCGCCGCGGGCGCCAGGCTGACGCCGCGCCCGAGCAGGACGTCGAGATTTTCGAACGGGATCGACGTCGCGTGGTGCAGCGTGACCCCATGCAGCGTGGCAAGCGTGGGCGCGCGACCGCCCGCGTAGCCGATGCGGGCGAAGTAGGCGTCGAGATCCGGCGTGAAGGGAACGGACATGGACCACACCAAGACAGGGATTCCCCCTGAATGCGAACCGACGGTGTCCGATGAGGAATATTTTTTCCGGAACTGTACTGGGGTGGGGCGTTGACTCCGTCACCGCTGGCGCAGAGCAGAGTCCGCATCCTGCCACATTATGCCGCCAGCATCCGCTCCAACTCCCGGTGATTCGTTTTCCCCGTGCCGAGCTTGGGGATGTTGGGCACCACGACGATCTCGCGCGGGGCGCAGAGATTGCTGAGGCCCTTGGCCTTGATCGCGGCGCGCAGGTCCGCGAGCTGCAGCCGCGATTCGTTTGTCACGGCGATGAGCTTCTCGCCCTTGTCCTCATCGGGACGCGTGATCACGGCGACCGCGCAACGCAGGCCGAACTGCGGGAAGGCGCCGGCGAGCGCGTCCTCGACCGCCGTGAGACTGACCATTTCGCCGCTGACCTTGGCAAAGCGTTTCATGCGGCCGCGGATGTGGAGGTAGCCGTCGCCATCCACCTGCACGATGTCACCCGTGTCGTACCAGCCGCCCTGCGCCGCGAACTTCGCCTGCGCCTCGGGATTGAGGTAGCCCTTCATGACGTTGGGCCCGCGGACAAACAGCCGGCCGCCTTCCGTCACGCCGTCCACGGGTTCGAGCTTGTATTCCAAACCCGGCACGAGCCGGCCCGCTGAACCGATCGAAGGTTCCATGCGGGTGTTGAGGCTGATCATCGGGCTGCATTCAGTTGCGCCGTAGCCCTCGAGGATCCGGACGCCGAACTTCCGCGCCCAAGTATCGAGCGTGGCGGTCTGCACCTTCTCGGCGCCGGCAATGAGGTAGCGCAGGGAGTTGAAGTCATACGGGTGCGCCTTGCGTGCGTAGCCATTGAGAAACGTGTTCGTGCCCAGCAGCACGGTGCAGGCCTTGTCGTACACGAGGGTTGGGACGACGCGGTAGTGCAGCGGCGAGGGATAGAGGAAGGTGTAGCAGCCGCGCACGAGCGGGAACAGCGTGCCGCCGAGCAGGCCAAAGCTGTGAAACATCGGCAGCGCGTTGAAGAACCGGTCGTTGTCCGTGGTGTCGATCACCGCGATTGCCTGGCGGACGTTGGCCAGCAGGTTGCGGTGCGTGAGCTCGACACCCTTCGGCACACCCTCGGAGCCGCTGGTGAACAGCACCACCGCGGTCTCATCCGGCGCGAGCGGCAGGTCGCGCAGCCCCGCGCCGCAGGAGACCAGCTGCCGGACCAGCTCCGCGAACTTCGTGAAGCCGCCGATGCCCGGCGCGATGTCCTCCAGGTAGTGGCAGGTGATGCCCGCGTCGGCCAGCGGCGCGAGGTTAAGCTTCGCTTTCTCCACGAACTGCCGCGACGTGATCACGTGTTTCACCCCCGCGAGCTGCACGCATTGCAGCATCACGGGGATGCCCGTCGAGTAGTTGAGCATTGCGGGGACTTTGCCGAGGGCCCAGAGGCTGAGCAGTGTGACCGGCTGGGAATTCACGTTGGGCAGCAGCACGCCCACGCGCTCGCCGGTGGGGCCGGTGAGGCGCTGACGCCACTGCCCGGCCAGCACGTTCGCGCCAACGAGCAGGCGACGGTAGGTGAGTTCGGAAAAAGTCACGTCCTCGAGCGCGATTCGCCCGGGAATGTTGCCCGCGGTTTCCGTGATCGCCGCCGGCAGGTTCTGCGGGCCAAACGCCATTTCGGTTTCGAACTGCTGCAAGGTCATGCGGTCCCGCAGCCAGGTCGTGATCTTGGCGCGGGCGACGGTGTTCGAGACGTTTTCAAACGCCGGCGCGGTTTGCGCCGCGCTGAAGTGGGCGGTGACGCGCGGGAACCAGCGCTTCCAGCCAGCGTGCCGTACAAATCGCACCCGGGAGGCGCCGCGCAGGTAGCACGTGATGACCTTGGCATTGGTCTGGCGGATCAGGAAACCCGTTCCGTCGTAAACCTTCATCAGGCTCCCGCTGAGCGTGATCCGGCCCTCGGCAAAAAGGACAAGGCGGCCGCCAGCCTTGAGGTGCTCGGCCATATCGCGCACCGCGTACGGCGAGGAGTTGTCGACGGGGAACGTCCGGCGGTTGACCATCACCTTGTGCAGGATCCAGTGGGACTGCGCCGTGGTGCTCGAGGTCACGAACTTCCAGTCGTCGTCCAGCGTCACGGCGAGAAACAGCCAGTCCAGCCACGACACGTGGTTTGGCACGAGCAGCACCGGGCCGGGCGTGGACAGCACCTCGGGGTTGTACGCGCTGAAGCGGAAACACAGCCGGACGAGCAGGCGAAGCAGGGCTTTCATGGGGCGGATGATTTCGCAGGAATCTTGAGCCAAGCCACCAGCGCGGCCACCCCGAGCGCGAGGCCGAGGAACACGCCGCTCGAACTCAGGCCGGCTTTGACGCTGGCGAACACAAACACGCCGGCGAAAAGCATGCCGAGGTTGTCGAAGAGGTTTTGGACGGCGATCGTCTTGCCGAGCTTGTCGGGATGGGACTCCGCCTGCAGCGCGGCGTTGAGCGGGATGAGGAAGAGTCCGGCCGTGATGCCGGTGGCGATCAGCAGCACCACGACGGGCACGATGAGATGAAGCGGCCCGACGTGCAGGACGGGCGAGCGCCAAAAACCGAGCGCCTCGACCGACCACAGCAGCGCCAGCATGCCCGCGAGCGCGAACCCGTAACGCTGGGTGCGCTGCAGTTCGCCCACGCGATGCAGCTGGCCCGCGAGGATGCTGCCGGCCATCACGCCGACGCTCAGCCAGAGCCCGAGCAACGCGATCTGCGTGTTGTCCGGCAGGGCGAGCACTTCGAGACCCCAGGGTTGAAAATTGATCTTCATCGCGGCGCCGCACACCCAAAAGAGCGCTGTGCCGATCAACACCCGCCGAAGCCGGGACGAAGCGAACAGGTCGCGCAGGTGTTGGAAGAACTCCCCGGCACTCGCACCCAGGCTGACCGCCGGGTTTGCGGGCGTCGGGGTCATGAGGAAGTTGCAAACGAGGGCCGCACCAAAAATTCCGGCCAGCACCGCGTAGGAGACGAGCACGCGGTCCTTGAAGACGTCCGCCAGGACCGACCCCGCGATCGCCCCGCCGAGGATGGCAACGAGCGTCAGCAGTTCCACCAAGCCATTGGCCTTCACCAGCCGGTCGCGCGGCAGGATTTCCGGCAGGATGCCGTACTTCGCCGGGCCGTAGAAACAGGCGCCTACGCCGACTAACAGATATCCCAGGCCTTGCCACGTGGGCCCATACCAAACGCTGAGCGTGCAAACGCCCGTGCCCAGCACCTTCAGCGCGTTGCCGCCGGTGAGCCACGAGGTCTTGGCAAAACGATCGTTCAGGTAACCCGCGAGCGGTGCGAGCAGGACGTACGGCAGGAACAGCAGGCTCGTGTAGAGCGTGTTGCTCGTGCGCAGCTCCGCGGCCGTGATGGCGCCGGATTTCTGCAGGTAGGTGAGCTGGCCGACAATCACCGCGAGGATGGCGTTGTCTCCGAACGCACCGAGGAACTGCCCGGCCAGCAGCAGCGGAAAATTGCGGGAGGAAGGAGTCATGAACGGGAGCCGGTCGACAGGACGGGTTCCACACCAAGCGGACTCCGGCCCGCCGGCGACAGGAAAAACAAAATAGCGGCCGCGGCACCCATGGCATGGGCCAGCACGGACGTCCGCACTACCTGGCCGCCAAAGTCCGCGAACAAGGGTCCCGGCGCAAACGCGTCGACCCCGAGCTTCAACCCGACCAGGGCCAACACCCCCAACCACCATGCGCGCCGGGCCTGCGGGCGCGCCAGTTGCGCGAGCGCCAGGAGGACCACGACGCCGGTCGCGAGACCGGACAGCCCGCCATAAAACGCCATCGTCGGAGCCCCGAAGAGGAAGGTGACGCTCAACAACGGGGCGGCCAAGAACAGGAAACGTCCCAGCAGCCCCGGCCGCCGCACCTCGAGCCACGTGCCCGCCCCGGCGATCACCACCGCGTTCCAGAAGAAGTGGGACGGGCTGAAGTGCATCCAGTGGCCGCTCCATAGGCGCCACCATTCCCCATGGAGAATGGCGGCGCGATCATAGAGCAGGGCGTCGCGCAGCGGGGGAATGAATCCTGCCACGGAGGGCGCCAGGACGCACAGTGCGGGCCGCAACGCTTTCATCGGCGCGAGCGAATGGCGGCGGCACCGGCGAGCAGGGCAAGGACGGCGGCGAAGGCGGCGTCAAGCGAGCCGCCGCCGGTGTAGCCGGGCTTGTGTTCGATGCGCACGGTTTCCGGCGCTTCCTTGGCGCGCACTTTGAAAAGCTCGAGCTCCTGCGCAAGGTTCGTGGTCATCTGCGTGGACGCGGCGTCGAAGCTCTCGACGCTGGACTTTCGAAGATCGTATTGGTTCCGGACCAGCGTCGCGTGGTTCTTGATGGAATTTGTGCCCGGCGCCCGGAAGAGCAGGCTCCGGCTCGGGATATCGTACACGACCGCTTCCATCAGCGTGTGCGTGGTGTTGCGCTGTCCCTCGACGATGTAGGCGCCGACGATCGTCCAGTAGGTCAGCGCAGCTTCCGTGGAGTCGGACGTCTGGGTCTGGTCGTACGCGATGAGCGCCACGACATCGATCCCCATGAGGGCGCGCAGCTGGTCGAGGTTTTCAAAACCACCACCCGGCCGAAGGTAGGTCGCGGGCACGATCTCGATGGACTGCACAAACGGCAGGGCCTTGAACTGCGCGGCGACCTTGCGCATCAGCTCGGTCTTCTGGACCTCATTTAGTCCGCTCGCCGGCATGTAACCGCCGCGCGAGCCGGTGGGCACAAACGCCACGCCCACGCGCAGCGGCAGGCGGAGGGTCGGGATCTGCGGCTGCACGAATGGCAGATTCTTGTCGGGGTAGAGGAACTGCACGACGCTGGTGGCTTCATGGTGTTTCCGATCGGCCCACCACGTGGTGCAGCCGGTGCAACCAAGCATCAGGAGGATGGCAAGCAGCGCGAGGGCGATGACGCGCGGGGTATGGGAGGTGTTGTGTGTTTCCATGGCGGCGGAGGATACCGGAAGGTTTCGCCCCGGCGTTAATCGATAAACCCGATGCGGCCTATTGAGCGGCTTGATGGCCCGGCCGGAAGGGCGTTGCCACGCGCGGTGGGATTCGCAGTGTCGGGCGCGCATGAACATCCACCACCTGGAACTGTTCTACTACGTCGCGCGGCATGGCGGCATCAGCCGGGCCGTGCGCAACATGCCTTACGGCATCCAACAGCCGGCCGTTAGCAGCCAGGTGCTGCTGCTCGAGGAGGACCTCGGCGTGAAGCTCTTCGAGCGCCAGCCGTTCAAGCTCACGAGCGAGGGCGAGGAACTCTACGCCTTCATCCGGCCGTTTTTCGACAACCTGTTCCCGATGGCCGAAAAGCTCCGGCGGAAGTCCGCGCCCTTCCTGCGCATCGGCGCGTCGGAGCTCGTGCTGCGCGATTACCTGCCGACGGTCGTCGAGCGCCTGCGCGCCCACGAGCCGAAGCTGCGGCTCAGCCTGCGGTCAGGGTTCCAGGGCGAGATGGAAAAATGGCTGCTCGACCGCGAGATCGACCTCGCGATCGTCCCGCTCGAAAACAAGCCGCCGGCGCGGCTGCGCTGCCTGCGCCTGCTGCGGCTCCCGCTGGTGCTGCTCGTCCATCGCAAGTCCAAGCTGAAGTCCGCCGAGACACTCTGGGCGCAGGAGACCGTGGAGGAACCGTTGATCTGCCTGCCCCTGACGGAGCCCATGACGAAAAACTTCCGCAAGGGATTGGAGCACCACCGCGTCGACTGGCCGCATGCGATTGAGGCGAGCTCGATGGGTTTGGTCACGCGGTACGTCGCGAACGGCTACGGCATCGGCGTGAGCCTCGGCCAGACCGAGGTGGTCAAACATCCCGACGTCCGCGTGCTGCCGCTCGAGGGCTTCGAGCCCATTGAAATGGCGGCGCTGTGGAGCGGCGAGGCCTCACCGATCGTGCAGGTGGTGCTCGATGAGGCCGGACGCTACGTGCGGCAGCACTGGCCGGATTTGGCCGTGGCCGACCAGGCCTGAGGATTACTTCTTCGAAGCCACCCAGTCGTCGATGACCGTCTCGAGCACGGCCAGCGGCAGGTTGCCGTTTTGCAGGACGACGTTGTGGAATTGCTTGATGTCGAATTTCTCGCCGAGCGCCGCCTTCGCCTTGGCACGCAGCGAGAGGATCTTGAGCTGGCCAATCTTGTAGGCGCAGGCCTGGCCGGCGTTGACGACGTAGCGCTCGATTTCCGACGCCTTTATGCCGTAGTCGATTGCCTGCTGGCGGGTCCAGCCCTTGGCGTGGATGCCCGTGTCGACGACCAGCCGGCGGGCGCGGAAGAGTTCGTCATCGAGCTGGCCAAGGCGTCCGACGAGGTCGTCGCCATACCAATTGAACTCCACCGCGAGCTGCTCCGCGTACAGGGCCCAGCCCTCGGCGTAGGCGGAACCGCCGCCGAACACGCCGTCGCGACGATAGCGCGGCAGGCTGTCGGTCTCGCGCTGGAGGGCGATTTGGAAGTGATGGCCCGGGATGGCCTCATGGTAGACGAGCGTGCGCATGCCGGTCATTTCAAACGGACCGGACAGCGGCGCCCAGAAAATGCCGGGGCGCGTGCCGTCGCGGGACGGCCCGGTGTAGTGGGCCGCGGCGCTTTTCTCGGTGAAGGGCGGTTCGCGCTTCACCACGCACGGCGCCTTGGGCCGGAGGTCAAAGACGGCTTCCGATCGTTTCAGCGCGTCGGCGAGGATTTCCTCGTAACGCTTGATCAGGCCCGGGCGCGGGTCGGGCTCGGCGGGGGGCTGCAGGTCCGCCTCGAGCTTGGCCATGCGCTCCTTGATCGAGCCGTCCTTGTAGTTCAGCTGCTTGAGCAGGCCGTCCATGATGGCCTCGATGCGGGCGACTTCCTTCAAGCCCAGCGCGTGGATCTCGTCGGGCGTCATGTCGGTCGTGGTGAAGCGCCGCAGGGCGGCCGCATACGCGGCCTGGCCATTGGGCAGCCAGCAGAGGCCGGCGCCGTCGCGCGCGACGGGGAGCTCGGCTTTCAGCAAAGCCTGCGCGCGTTGGAATGCGGGAATGATGTTCTCGGTGACGATTTTCTGGGCTTGTGCGACGAACGCCGCGCGTTCGTCCGCGGTGACGTCCTTCAGCTTGGCGGCCCGCTCGTCAAGGGATGCAACGAGCACATTCTTGGCGGGTGCGTCGGCGAGGAAGCGGTCGAACTGCTCGATGGTGGATTGCAGGATGAACTTCGGCGGCGTGAAGCCGCGTTCGCCCCGCTCCCTGGCCTGGGCGATGTTTTCGTTCATCTGGCCCTCCACCAGCGCGAGGCGGGCAAGGTAGTTTTCGATGTCGCGCTTGTTGCGGATCGGGTGCGTCTGGCTGAGGAAATTCACGAGCCGCACCTGCGCGCCACCGAACTGCTCAAAGATGTAGTTCTGATCCTGGAACTGGTCGGCCTCGACGGTGCGCTCGAGCTGCCACTGGATGGTCGTCGCGGAAATGCGTTGCTGGAAATCAAGTTTCGCCCGGTCGAACTTCGCCAGCTCCACCAGCCCGCGCTTTGCCCGTTCGAGCCGGGCGGCGCGCGCTTCGCGCGTGTTCGGCGTCATCTGCCGGTCCAGCGCGTCCTGTTCCGCCCCCGTGAAGTACTGCTGCATCGTGGCCATCGTCGGGCTCGCGCGCATCAGGTCGGCGGCGTATTGCCCCGCCCATTGGTCGAAGGCGGGATCGGCGGCGCGGGTGGACGAAAAACTCAGCGCCGGTGCGGCGAGAGCGACGGAGAGACGTAACCAGGAGGGAACTTTCATGGGGATGGCCGGAGGAAACAGGGTCGGCCGGCGCATGGCCAGCCGCGAACGTGCGGGGTGCCCGGTCAAAAAGCCGTCGCCAAGCCGGCCGGATCCGCTTCAATTCCGCGCATGCCCCGCGTGGAGAACCTGCGTTCACCCTACGACAAAACGCTCGGCGGCCTGCACCACCTGGGCCGCATGATCGACAAGATGCGGCTCAAGCTGGCCGGACGTTTGCCCGAGGACTTCCATCGCAACTACGGCCTCTCGGTCGGGCTCGATGGCAACCTCTGCGGGTTTCTCGGCATCAAGTTTGAAGAGGTCGAGGCGCGCGTGGCGCAGGGCGGCACAGATGAGGAAATCGTCGAATGGGTCTTCGCGCACGGCCTGCGGCCGAATCGCATCCAAGTGCTCGTCTGGAACGACTTCTCGCGGAAGATGGGCTGGAACGACCGCGTCTCGAGCTTCATTGCCAAAGTGAAAGCCGAGGCTGGCATGGCGGGACATCCCGCCAACACGACGTTCGAACTGATCGACCTGAGCGAAGACCGCGTGCCGCCGCCGGCGCGGCCCTGATACCGTCACCGGGTGGCGTGCGCTTCATTCGGGTACTGGACCGGCGGGAACCGAGAACCGGCGGTGCCCGCGTGTTGCGGAAAAGGCCGCGGCTTGCGCCGCGGCCTTCGCACACACTTCGCACACTAACAAATTTTTCGGCTTAGAACTTGAACGAGACGCCTGCCTGGACCGCGACGTCGTCGTCCACCGCGACCGAGGTGCCGGCAAACTTCATGTCGTCGACCCAGATGTACTTCAGGCCAAGGTTAACTGTCGTCGACGGCCCGACCTGGTAGGTTAGGCCGGCAAACGTCTGCGCCGCAAACGCCGTGTCCCGCAGGCGCACGGGTCCCGCGATGCCCACGCCGTCGATGCTGGAGCGCGCAAAGCCCGCGCCGGCGCCGAAGACGTAACCCAGTTTGCCCGTCCCGGAAAGGGCCAGGCGGTAGTTGAGGGTGACGGGCATCAGGTCGGCCTTGAAACTCGCGGCGCTGTCGTCGGTGTACCCGATTTCCAGCTCCAGCTGGTGCGAGGCCCGGTCGGTGGCCTTGAACTCCCAGCCGACGCGGGCGGAAAGGTATTCCTCCTCGCTGTCGAGCAGGTAGCCGGCTTCGGCGCTGACGATGACCGCGCGCGCGGACGCGGCCAGGCTCGTGATGATAAACAGTGCAGTCAGGATTTTCTTCATGGTTGGTTGGATGATGGTTCCCGGTTTTTTCCGGGCCCGCCATCGACCGACACTTTATCCCGAAGTTTCCTTTCAACGATTAGCCGAAGGACGAAGCCGGCGGCACAGTGCCTGAGGCGAGAACCGGCACAGTTCAACGGTCCCACGCATGCCCGCACTCGGCTTGTGTCGGCGGACGATCCCGCCCACGCTCCGCCCGTCCCGAACCTTCTCCGCCATGGCCAACTCCAACTCGATCACCCGTCGTCAATGGATGCTCCGCAGCGGCGCGACCCTTGCGGGCGTCGCCCTTTCCTCGCGGCTCCTGAACTTTGAGGCCCAGGCCCAGCTCACGCCGGAGCGGCTGGCGGCCGTCGCCCCCTCGAAGGCGCGGCTTTCGCTCAATGAGAATCCCTTTGGCCCGTCGCCCGCGGCGCTGGCGGCAATGACGTCCGCCCTCGCGGCCGGCAAAGCCTGCCGCTACGCTTACGGCGAGGTCGCCGAGCTGATCGAGCTCATTGCGAAAAAAGAGGGCGTGACGCCCGACCACATCGTGCTCGGCATCGGTTCGGGTGAAATTCTGGAAACGGTGGCCGTCCACTTTGGATTGCAGAAGGGCGAGGCGATCTACGCTTCACCAGGTTACCTCCAATTGCCGACGGCCATCCAGACCGCGGGCGGGACCGCGGTGCCGATTGCCCTCAACTCCCGCCAGGAGCACGACCTCGCCGCGATGGCCGCCGCCGTGAAGGGTCCAACCTCCGTGGTCTACGTGGCGAACCCGCACAACCCAACCGGGACCGTGGTGGACCGGGCCCAGCTCAAGGCGTTCGTGGAGGAGGTCTCCGCCAAGGCGTTCGTGCTCGTGGACGAAGCCTACCTCGACATCGCGGATGACTACGCCGGCCGGACCGTCGTCGGTTTGGTGCGCGAGGGCCGCAATCTGCTTGTCGCGCGAACCTTTTCAAAAATCTATGGCCTGGCCGGCATGCGGATCGGTTACGGCGTCACCTCGCCGAAGATTGCCGCGACCTTGCGCCGCTACGGCCTCGGCATGCTTGCGCACCCGAGCGTGCTCGCGGCCATTGCCAGCTTGAAGGACGAGGGCTACGTCGCCGCGACACGCGCGAAGATCGTGGCGGAGAAAAACAAGCTCACCGCGCTGCTGCGCGAACTCGGCCGGCCGTACGCCGATTCGCAGACCAACTTTGTGTTTTTCCAGACCGGCCGTCCCCATGCCCAGGTGCAGGCGGGAATGCGTCAGGAAGGCGTCGCCATCGCCCGCGTCTTCCCACCAATGAATGACTGGGCGCGCCTCTCCATCGGCCTGCCGGAGGAGAACGAGCTCGCGCGCGCGGCGCTGAGAAAAGTGCTCAGCTAGAATCGCCGTTATTCTCAATGGCCGTAGCCACAGGCCCTGGTCGCCTACGGCGCCGCCTCTGGCGGGTGAACCTCCGTGCCTGTGGAGAGTAGGGGTGTGCGCAGAAAACCCCCAACCGGCAGGCAGGGACGCCTGCCGCTACCGCTTGCCGCCAGCGGGCGTCAGGACTTGCGCGTGAACACCAGCGCAAGTCCGGGTTTGCCACTCGGCGATCTTCGCTTCGTTGCACTCCCGGGCCCGCCCCACGGTCGCTGCGGACTTAATCCGAGTTGGCCTGGCAACCGCCAGACATGCACGGTGCTGACCCGGGTGCCGAAGCGCTGGACGATCAGCTGGCGCACGCGCGGCACGGTCCACAACGCTCAAGCCGCATTTCAACATCGGCATCTCGACCGGCTTGAGTGATCCGCATCATGGCAAATGGCGAGACGCATATCTTCACTGGAAATTCGTTCCGGCCGGGGCGCGTTGGGATGGTTCGCTGACCAAGCCCGGGAAATAAGAAAGCCCCACCCGACCTACATGAGTCTCTGACATATGAACGTCAGTCTTCGGTCGCAGCAGGGCTAACTTGTGGAGTCATTCATCGGCTATCCGGGCGCCGGAATCAAGTGTGTGTGATGGGAGAGGCGAACCCGGATGCGGCAGCGAAGCGATCTGCAAAAACATGATTAACATGTTCAAGATTACGGACGGTCGCGACAGATGAGGGAAACACGGCTGGTCGGAACTGTGCTTGCGTGCCAATCGGTAGGTATTGGGCAGGAGATCTTGTCATGAATCCGCCACTTGGCCTCAAGCCCCGGGTACCGGACTTCAACCTGGCAAAGCACCTCACCGATCTCGAATGCCAAGCAGCCGAACGGGAGGCGCGGCTAGGGCGCTTCTTTAGGCTTGGCGTATAGCGTGGATATTGACTGCTCAGTTGAAACGAAGAATCTGAGCGGGTGATTTATTTGGACTATAATGCGACGGCTCCGATGCGACCCGAAGTGTTCGCGGCGATGAAGCCGTTTCTGACGGAACGCTGGGGCAATCCGTCGAGTAGCTACAGCTTCGGATCCCAGTTGAAGTCTGAGGTCGAAGCCTCGCGCCGGGCCGTGGCCAAGCTGGTGAATGCGGGTGCAAGTGAAGTCGTATTCACCGGATCAGCGACCGAAGCAGACAATACAGCGCTGAACGCCGCGCTGATGATGCAGCCGGGAAGGAGGCACATCATTACTTCGGCCGTGGAGCACTCGGCCGTGCTCAATCACTGCGTGTTTCTCGAAACCCAGGGAGTTCGTGTCACTCGGCTACCCGTGGACAGGGAGGGCTTACTCGACCTTGACGCACTTGATGCCGCGATCGCTGAGGACACGGCGCTGGTTTCGCTCATGTGGGCGAATAATGAGACGGGGGTGCTGTTTCCGGTGGAGGAAATCGCATCGCGTTGCCGGGCACGTGGGATTCTGTTTCACTGCGATGCCGTGCAGGCGGCGGGCAAACTCCCCATCGACCTCAAGCAGGTGCCGGTGGATTACCTCTCCTTGAGCGCACATAAGCTTGGAGGGCCCAAGGGTGTAGGAGCGTTGATCGTCAAGAAAGGCGCGTCATTCGCTCCCTTGCTGCATGGGGGCCATCAGGAGAAGGGACGACGCGGTGGGACTGAAAATGTGTCTGGAATAATTGGCTTTGGGCGAGCCGCGGAACTTGCCGCGAGCGAACTGCCAACCTACGCCGCCCATGTGCAGGCACTGCGTGATCGGTTGGAGTTGCAGATTCTCGCCGCGATTGAGGGAACGGAGCGCAACGGGCATGCAACCTTGCGCTTACCCAATACAACCAGCCTGACCTTTCCGGGAATAGAGGCCGAGGCGCTGCTTCTCCTGCTGGATCAAGCGGGCATCTGCGCATCGGCTGGTTCGGCATGTCTGGCTGACTCTGACGAACCGTCCCACGTTGTCCGGGCGATGAAGCCCGAGAGCGCGGCAGCACGGCAGATGGTGCGTTTCTCGCTGGGTCGGAAAACGCAGCAGACCGAGATCGAGCAGGCGATTGACGCGGTCATCCGGGCCGTCCGGACACTGCGGCGCACGTCATGAAATTGCCGCCGGACAGCGTGATTGCGCCGGGAAAGCTGCGGGATTACCTGCTGCGTTCACGCGAGGATCACGACAAATCCGGGTTCCTGGCCTTGGCGGGTTATGAGGCGGGTTCGCACGACCAGCTCGAAGCTGATCTGCGCTCCCAGTTGCTGCCCCTCGAGGCGGAGGTTGCCGAGCAGACCCCTTATGGGCAGAAGTTTATCATCCGAGGGAATTTAAAGGGGCCGAACGGGCGGTCGCTCCGGGTGCTCTCGGTTTGGATGCTGGACAAAGCCACCGGGCTGACCAGATTCATCACGCTATACCCGAACCCGAAATGAAGTTCCCGCTCTACAGTCGCGTAGCCCTGGCCGTCGATGTTCCGACGGAAGGGATTAGGCGTGGGGATGTGGCGACCATCGTCGAACACCATTCGTCACCCGTGCCGGGAGTGGAACCGGGGTATTCGGTGGAAGTTTTCAACGCGGTGGGCGAGACCCTGGCTGTGCTGACTCTGCCGGAGTCGAGTTTCGAAGCCCTGCGTCGCGACGAAGTGTTGAGCGTGCGAAGCCTGGCGAGTGACGCGGCGTAGGAGAGGTCGATCAAGAGCTAGCTAGCGCGCAAATATGCAGAGCATGGCGAGGTAAATGAAACCCCACGGGACTAAGCAGATGGATCGCATGCCTTACTGGGTTATGCGCAATCGTTGCGCCGAGAGGATATGATGTCAGTCGTGCACAAAGCCGTGTTGACTACGATGGGCACGGAGGTGTCGAGGGTGTGGGCGAAGCTTCGCCTGAGGAGCGAAATAGAGTGGACGGTTGGCGAGCACTCGAAGTGAAAACGAACCGCCTGGCGACGATTCCGAAAAATGCGCCTCTGATTTCACCATAATTGTCAGGTCATCGCGAACACTCCAAAGCCCAAGATCGAAAAGAGCGTGGGCGGTCGGCGAGAGGGCAATGCCGTTTTCTAGTTCGTTGTTCTTGCTGCGACTCAAGGCGTGGATGTGGGCGGCCTCAACGACGCTGAGTTGTTCTGCGGTGGTAACGCGATAACCTGTGAGCGCGCAGGTGAACATATAGCCGGTGATGACACCCGTCTTGAATCGAGCGCTTCTGCCTAGCGCTTGGCGCGCTTGATAGTCGACAGCGTCTTCCGCGATGGCGCTCTTGCCTAGGTTAAGCTCTCGCGGATCAATACCCATGGCTTCGGCGAGCGATAACTGCTCCGCCGGCTTGAAGTAGTGGGAGATTAGAACATACCGGAGGGCACGTCGCGCTTTTTCGTGCTGGAGCAGGTGCACAAACCAATCCGCGAACAGAGCGTGTGTGCTCGTTTGGTGAGCATGCGATGGACGTCCCTCTGAATCGTAAACTTGCCAGACCCGATCTGTCGCGAGGGCGTGAAATGGCAGGCGAATGTCACCTCGATTGCCGCGGCGTGCCGCTACGATGGGCCAGTAGTTTTGGAAGCGCACAACCAAGTCCGGCCCAAGATGAATCCCGGTGGATACAATTCCGCCAGTCTCGAACCAGTCCAACACTGCGAACAGGAGCAAGGGTTTGTGCGGGGCGGTCCCTTTGATTTCGTCCTTATCCACCCTGAGTTTGGTGAAGTCGATCGGAGTTTGCAGGGAGGTTATCATTGAGCCGGAAGATATCCGCAGGGTCATGGCGATAGAAATTCTGCTCTAAGTGCACTTTATAGCCAAGCTGCGTTGCAGGTTTGGTTCCAAACCTGGAAGACGCCAAGTAGGCAGCTTTTGCGACTTGGCTGCCTTCTTTGAGAAAACAAAGGCCGCGGCGGATGCCGCGGCCTTGGGAGAATGGGTCGAGTTGGAGCGCGTTACCCCTTCGCGCCGTCGACCGGGATGCGCATGCCGTAGAAGCTGCGGTACACGAACACCAGGCCGACCACGAAGATCAGCGCGCCGATCGTGTGCTTGAGCGAGTCCGGCATCTTCACCGCGATTTCGACAGCGAGCAGGCCGAAGAGCGTGGTGAACTTGATCACGGGGTTGAGCGAGACGGACGACGTGTCCTTGAACGGATCGCCCACGGTGTCGCCGACGACGGTCGCGGCGTGCAGCGGGGTGTTCTTCATCTTCAGCTCAACCTCGACGATCTTCTTGGCGTTGTCCCAGGCGCCGCCGGCGTTGGCCATGAAGATGGCTTGGAACAGGCCGAAGAAGGCCATGCCGACGAGGTAGCCGATGAAGAAGAACGGGTCGAAGAACGCCAGCGCGAGCGAGAAGCAGAAGATGACGATGAAGATGTTGATCATGCCCTTCTGCGCGTACTGCGTGCAGATCTTCACGACCTCCTTCGAGGCATCCGTCGCCGCGGTGGCGGCGTCGAGTTTCATGTTGTCCTTGATGTAAACCACCGCGCGGTAGGCGCCGGTGACGACGGCCTGCGTGGAGGCGCCGGTGAACCAGTAGATGACCGCGCCGCCCATGAGCAGGCCCATGATGGCCTCCGGGTGCACGAGCGAGAGCTTCTCGATCGTGTCGGGATAAATGGCCTTCAACATCATGATGATGCCGAACACCATGGTCGTGGCGCCGACCACCGCGGTGCCGATGAGCACGGGCTTGGCCGTGGCCTTGAAGGTGTTGCCCGCACCGTCGCCCTTCTCGAGCTGGTGCTTGGCGCCCTCGAAGTCCGGCTTGAACTTGAAGTCGCGCTCGATCTCCGCGCTGATGCCGGCCTTGCCCTCGATCTGCGAGAGCTCGTACACGGACTGGGCGTTGTCGGTGACGGGTCCGAAGGAGTCGACCGCGATCGTGACGGGGCCCATGCCGAGGAAGCCGAAGGCCACGAGGCCGAACGCGAAGATGGGGGCGGCGAAGCGGAACTCCGCCGGCATCATCGCCTGCACGGCGGCGTGGGTGGAGAAGTAGTAGGCGCCGAACATCAGCACCAGGATGCAGAGGCCGGTCCAGAAGGCGGAGAAGTTGCCCGCCACCAGGCCGGACAGGATGTTCAGCGAGGCGCCGCCCTGCCGCGAGGAGGTCACGACTTCCTTCACGTGGCGGCTTTCGGTCGAGGTGAAGATCTTCGTGAACTCGGGGATCAGCGCGCCGGCAATGGTGCCGAGCGAGATGATCGTGGAGAGCACCCACCAGAGGCCCGGCTGGCCGTCGAGTTTCGCGAGCAGCAGGTAGCTGGCGGCGTAGGTCACCAGGATGGAAACGATCGAGGTGATCCAGACGAGGTTGGTCAGCGGATGCTCGAGGTTGAAATCCTTTTCCTTGCCCCAGATCGCGTGGGAGACCGCGTCGTTGATCCAGTAGCTCACCAGCGAGGTCAGCACCATCAGGATGCGCATCGCGAAGAGCCAGACGATGAGCGTCGCGCACAGGGCGGGGGACGCCGCGAGCGCCAGCGCGAGGAACGCGATGAGCGCCACGCCGGTCACGCCGTAGGTCTCGAAACCGTCGGCCGTCGGCCCGACGGAGTCGCCGGCGTTGTCACCGGTGCAGTCCGCGATGACGCCCGGGTTGCGGGGGTCGTCCTCGGGGAGGTTGAAGACGATCTTCATGAGGTCCGCGCCGATGTCGGCGATCTTGGTGAAGATACCGCCGCAGATGCGGAGGGCGGAGGCGCCCAGCGACTCGCCGATGGCGAAGCCGATGAAGCAGGGACCGGCGAGCTCGCTCGGGAGGAACGCCAGGATGCAGATCATGAAGAAGAGCTCGATCGCGACCAGCAGGAGGCCGACACTCATGCCGGACTTCAGCGGGATGAGGAGCGTCGCAAGGGCGTTGCCCTGCAGGGCCGAGAAGGCGGCGCGCGAGTTGGCGACGGTGTTGATGCGGATGCCGAACCACGCGACGCCGTAGCTGCCGAGGATGCCAAGGATCGAGGCGAGCAGGATCGCGACGACGTGGCCCGCGCCCATGTGCGACAGCGTGCCGAAGTAGTAGATCATGCACACCGCGATGAGCACCCACAGCGCGGCGAGGAACTTGCCCTGCTGGAAGAGGTACGTCTTGCAGGTTTCCCAAATGATCTGGGAAACGTCCGCCATGGACTTGTGCACCGGCAGGTTCTTCGTCTGCAGGTACTGCATCCAACCGTAGACGATGCCGAGCACGCAGACGGCAAGGCCGATCATCAGCACGGCGTTGCCCGTCAGGGCGCCATTAAAAAACCGGACCGAGGTCAGGTCCGGTATATGGATGTCGGCTTCGCTGGCGAAGGCTGGGGTGACGAACGCGGCCAATGCAGTGGCCAGAACGCCCGCTTGTTTCCAAGGGTGGTTGTTTAGCATGTCGGGGTAGGGGGTGAGTGTGGCCGCGGACCTTGCCAAACGCGCTGCGGCGAGGCCAGCCATTTCTATGTAGGTAGTAGGAGAACCCATTGACCTGATTGGTGGTATAAGCCTTTCTGCGTGTCGCCGTCATCATGCCGCTGCTGGAAATCAGAGACCTCGTGAAAACCTACCCGCGGCCCGGCGGCGAGCTGCACCGCGTGGTGGACGTCCGGGAGTTCACGCTCGACGCCGGCGCCCAATGCGCGCTGCGCGGGGAAAGCGGCACCGGCAAGACCACCTTCCTCAACCTGATCGCGGGCATCCTGGCCCCGGACGGCGGCACGATCCGCCTCGATGGGCGGGAGCCGGCGAAGCTGGGCGAGGCCGGCCGCGACCGGCTGCGCGCGGAGACGATCGGGTACATCTTTCAAACCTTCAACCTGCTGCAGGGCCACACCGCGCTGGAAAACGTGGAACTCGGCATGGCTTTCGGCCGCGGCGTGGACCGCGCGCACGCCGAAGCGCTGCTGCGCCGCGTCGGGCTCGGCGACAAGCTCGGACATTTTCCCCGTCAGCTCTCCACCGGCCAGCAGCAACGCGTCGCGGTCGCCCGCGCCCTGGCGAACCGTCCGAAGTTGGTTCTGGCCGACGAACCCACCGGCAACCTCGACCGCCGTCACGCCCGCGAGGCGCTCGCGCTCATCCGCGAGGTCTGTGCGGAAACCGGCGCCGCGCTGCTCCTCGTGAGCCACGACGAACGCGTGTTGGCGGCGTTCGAGCACATGCAAGACTTCGCCGGCATGAACCGGGCCCTGGGCATGACGGCGGCATGAAATCGCAAATCACAAAGGTCCAAACGCCAAACATAGGCGCTGGCGCGACAGGCCAATGTTCAAAAAACAAAACCCCAAGAGAGTCCGCGCTGCCAGGGAACGCGGTTTCGCATGGGCTTGGGGGGGTTCGCGATTTGGAATTTCTGCCGCCCCTCGCGGTGGTTGTTTGGGATTTGGACCTTTGGGCTTTGGAGTTTTCAGCTAAATGATCGCGAACCTCATCTACCGCTCGCTCCGCCAGCACGCGCTCGCCACGGTCGTGACGGCGGCGAGCATTGCGCTGGCTGCGGGGTTGCTGGTGACGGTGTGGGTCGTGAAGACTCAATCGCAGGCGGTGTTTGCGGCGACCAACTCCGGCTTCGACGCCGTGCTCGGCGCGCGGGGCTCCAAGCTCCAACTCGTGCTCAACGCCATTTTCCACCTCGAGGCATCGCCGGGCAACATCGCCGCCGCGGACTTCGAGGCGATCCGCCGCCATCCGGCCGTGAAGGCCGCGATTCCGCTGGCCCTCGGCGATACGGTCCAGGGCTGGCGCATCGCCGGCACGGTGGAGGCGCTGTTCAACGACATCGAGTACCTGCCTGGAATAAAGTACGCGTTCGCGCCGGGTGGGCGAAATTTCAAACTCGGGGCGCACGAAGCCGTCGTGGGTGCCTATGCGGCGAAGCAGCTCGGTTGGACGGTCGGCAGCACATTCCACCCGCACCACGGTCTCAGCGAGGAGGCCGGCCACGAGCATGAGGAGGTTTACACCGTCGTCGGCGTGCTCGAGGCGACGAACACCCCCGTCGACCGCGTCGTGTGGATCCCGCTCGAGGGCGTGCAGACAATGAGCGGCCACAACCCGCTCGCCGCCACCGAGCTCAGCGCCGTGCTCATCCAGCTGCGCGCGCCAACCGCGGGGCTGATGCTCAACAACCAGCTCAACGCGTCCGGCGGCAAACTGACGTTTGCCTACCCGATTGGCAGCATTGTCGCCGAACTCTTCAACAAGATCAGCTGGGTGGACCGCGTGCTCACGTTGGTGGCCTGGCTGGTGGCGGCCGTTGCCGCCGGTTCGGTGCTGGTGAGCATCTATAATTCCATGAGTGCGCGCGCCCGTGACATCGCAATCCTCCGCGCGCTCGGCGCCCGGCGAACGACGGTGTTTGGCGCGGTCGTCGGTGAAGCGATGGTGATCGGCTTGCTGGGCTCGGTGCTGGGGTTCGCGGTTTTTGCCGGACTGGCCACGCTGGTCGCGTCGATTGTGCGCGCGCAAACCGGCGTGGTTCTGACGCCGTTCCAGTGGAATCCGGTTTTCTGGTGGGCGCCCGCGGTGTTCGTTGGTCTCGCGGCGCTCGGGGGCGTGGTGCCCGCGATCAAGGCTTACCGCGTGCCGGTGGCGGAAACGATCGCCCCTGTGTCTTGAGGCGTCGCACCGTGTAGCGGCAGGCGTCCGTGCCGGCCGATCAAGAGTCTCAAAGACCGTGGCCACGGCACGTGCGCGACACGCACATACTGCGGGATTGCGCCGCAACGCCGGCTGCGGTGGGCTTCGCCATTCACTCGCTGCTCAACGGAACCCGCCGACTGATCGCCGCGGCCAGTCGTTTGGAGAATCTGCCTTACACGATTCTCGGCGGCCTGATGTTACTCTCGCTGGCCTCGCGGCTGGTGCTGATGCTCCCATGAGTGGCGTCGCGCTGCCCCTGGGTCCCCTCGGTCGTCTGGCCCGCGCCGCGTTCTGGCTCGGGGCGGCCTATTGGCTGGTATATGTGCTGGTGGCGCCGGTCACGACGATCGACGCGCAGATGTACAACCTGGCGCGCCTCGAACTCGCGGCCCGCGGGGGATTCTTCAACAGCGACGCCTTCACCAGCGTGTTTCATGTGATTTTCCCGTGGGCTTACGACGCGGTGCACTTCCCGTTCATGGGCCTGGGCTGGGGTTTTGCGCTGCCCGGATTTTTTTGCCTCATGGGCACGGCCTACGTGGCGTTCGTGCTGATCCGCGACCGGTGGGGCGAAGACGCCGCGTGGGTCGCCGCGGCGAGCCTGCTCGCGCTGCCTTGCCTCGTTTACCAAGGCAGTAGCACCAAGAACGATATCGCCCTGCTCTTCTGTGGCGCCGTCTGGACCTACGGTGCGTGGCGCTGGCAACGCGAAGGCCGGGGCTGGCACTTGGCTTGGATGGTTCTGGCGATTACCTTCATGATCGGGGCCAAAACCACCGGCGTGATTTATGGTTCCGGGCTCGCGCTGGCGACACTGTGGCTCGTCCGGCACCGGCGCGATTGGTGGCTGCGCATCGGCGCCGGCTTGCTGGCGGCGGGCGTCTTGTTCGGCAGCGTGGAAACGTACGTGGAATCGGCCCGACTGTTCGGACATCCCTTGGGCCCGCCGGCATTGATCCGCCGGCTGGGAAATCAGGACGGCCTGGCCGGGGGCGCCGCCAATCTGGTGCGGCATCTGGCGGGCGCAATCTACGTTGGTCCGACGGACTTCAATGAAGGCCAGGTCGCAGCCTGGAACGTCGCGAATGGCACGCGGCGATTTCTGGCCGCGGTCGGGCTCGGAGATGCCGGCCTCGATCCGCGTCTGCGCGGTCGCCCGGTGTTCCTTTCGCAAAGTGGGCTTGAGGAGTTAAGTGGTTTCGGGGCGCTCGGGATGCTCGCGATGTTTGGGATGCTCGCGGCGACCGTTTATTGGCGTCCGCGCTCGTGGGGCTGGCGCTTGCGCGTGCTGGCGTTGTTCGGCATCGCGTTGGTGGGTGCCACGGTCGCGTTCAGCGGCTGGACGAATCGCTACCTCATCGGGTGGTTCGCGCTCGCGACGCTCGGGCTCGTGGTGACGCTTTGGGAAACGAACCACGCCCTCGCGCGGACGGCCCGG
Source organism: Lacunisphaera sp. (assembly GCA_044224295.1). Lineage (GTDB taxonomy): Bacteria > Verrucomicrobiota > Verrucomicrobiia > Opitutales > Opitutaceae > Lacunisphaera. The sequence goes on from JBGAKQ010000005.1 coordinate 33,515, forward strand.
TGGCTGGTCGTGTTCGTGATCGTGGCGGGAATCGTGGCCGCGCCGCTGCAGTCGTTTAACCGCCGGCCGGTGGACATCGTCATGGCGCTGCGCGATCGCGAGCGGCTGGAGACGAGCACGTACCCGATCGTGGGTGCGGTGCGCGAGCGGCTGCGCGCGTGGCGGGCGGCCGAGCCGGCGACGCCGATCTATTGCGTGGTGAGCGACGAAGCCGTGATCCTGCCGCTGTTGACGGACCGCAAACTGGCCGCGGTGTTCGTGACGCCCGCGATCCTGCGCCGGCTGGCGGCGGAACATCGCTTGCCGGAAAACGCGCTCGTGGTTGTCGAAAACGCCGCCGGGCTACCCGACTTTCTTGTGCCATTGGAAACCGTCACGGCCCGCAATCTCTATTCGCTGGACGGGACCATTGCACAGCACATCTGCCGAGTGCGGCTCGCCCGCTGAGCTTCACGCGGTCCGAAATGGCGGCGCTTGCCGCCGTCACCCCCAAAAACCTGCTCGGGCTGGTCGTCTTCCGGGCTCGAGGGCAGGACGCGGTTTCGGGGTAAAGTCTTTGACGGTCGGGGCAACGTGGCTACGGTGGCCGGCATGAAGAGTCTGGTGCGCGTGTTATTCCTTCTCGCCGCGACGGCGCTGCTGGCGCGGGCGGCCGAGCCGGCCAAGGCTGACGGCTATGAGGTCGTGGGTTTCGACCGGCTTGCGGCCTTCAATTACACGCCGCCGGAAACCGAGACCGCGAAGCCGGCGGACCAAATTCCCGCGGCCATCAAGGCGCTCGACCAGCGCAAGGTGGCGGTGACGGGTTTCATGCTGCCGACCAAGATGGAAAAGGGCCTCGTGAAGGAATTCCTCCTGGTGAAGGACGCGATGATGTGCTGCTACGGCGCGATGCCAAAAGTGAATGAGTGGATCGTCGTGAAAATGACCGGCCCGGGCGTGAAGCCGCTCATGGACCTGCCGATCACGTTTGAAGGCAAATTGCGCGTCGGCGAGATGTTCGAGAATGGCTATCTGACCGGCGTCTATCTGCTCGAGGGCGAGCGGCTGGCGACGAAGAGCTGAGGCGGGCGGCGGCGCGCCCGCCCTGCAATCAGTTCTTGTAGGTGCCGAAGGTCCGCAGGCCTTCCTCGACCGTGACCTTGAAGGTCTGCTTCACCTTCACGTCCTTGTAGCTGAGCGTCGCGGTGTAGTCACCCGGTGCCACGAAGCGGTTCGCGTCGTCACCCATGTACTCAAATCGGTAATCCTTCTGCACGCGGAGGTCCCAGTTGAGCCGGTTGAAACCGGGCACACCGGCCTGATCGAATTTCGCGATCTCGCGGCCGGTGGCGTCGGCGATGCTGATCTTCAGCTTCTCACCGGTGAACTCCTTGACCCAGACCGTGAGCAGGGCGCCGTCCGTCGGATTCTTGCCCTCGAAAAAGCCGGTGCCGCCGGAGTCGGTCCAGCCGGGCAGCAGCAGCCGGCCGTGAGCCGGACGGATGCTGAAAAGGTGGGCGGCCTTCGCGGCGACTTCGGGCGTGAATTCGCGCAGGGCACGGCTGTCGTCGAACACATAGAGCGAGCGGCCGTGGGTGGCGATGACGACGTCGGCCTCGCGCGGGTGGATCTGGATGTCGTCGACGCGGACCGCGGGCAGTCCGCCGAATTTCACCCAGTTCTTGCCCCCGTTGAGCGAGGTGAAGAAGCCGAACTCGGTGCCGAGGTAAAGCAGGTTGGGATTCACCAGGTCCTCGCGGAGCACGATGGCTGGCGTCTGGGCCGGCAGGTCGCTGGTGAGGCGCGTCCATTCCGCGCCGAGCTTGGTGAACTTGTAGACGTAGGCCGTGTCGTCGCCCGCGCGGTAGGCGGTGAAAACCACGTAGCCGGCCTCGGGGTCGTGGTGACTCGGCTCGATGCGGGCGACCCACTTGCCGCGGGCCTCGGCCGGGATCTTGTCCGTCAGCTCGGTCCACGCCTTGCCCTCGTCGGAGGTGACCCAGAGGCGGCCGTCGTCGGTGCCGGCAAAGAGTCGCCCAGCCTTGAGCGGGGACTCGGCGAGGGCGTAAACGATCGCGTAGTTCTCGGCGGCGCTGCCGACGGTGGCGGTCTTGTCGCCGTCATTGTGCGAGAGGTCGGGGCTGATGATCTCGAACGTCTCGCCGTGGTTGGTGAGTTTGAAGACGCGATTGCCGCCGAGGTAGAGCACGTCCTTGGTGTGGGCGCTGCCGATCAGCGGGGCGCACCATTGGAAGCGAAACGCGCGCGAGCCCTCGGTGGGCTTGGGCTGGAAGTCGCGCATCTCGCCGGTGCGGCCGTTGAAGCGGTGCACGGTGCCGCCCTGGGATTCCGCGAAGATGACATCCTTGTCGTCGGGATCGAATACGGCGTAGAAGCCGTCGCCGCCACCGATCATGGTCCAGTCGGAGTTGCGGATACCCTCCTTCGTGAAGGTTCGCGAGGGCCCGACCCAGTTGGTGTTGTCCTGCAAGCCGCCCGCAATGCGGTAGGGCGAGGAGTTGTCGAGGGCGATGCGGTAATACTGGCCCGAGGGCACGGAGTTCAAGAACTGCCAGTTCTCGCCGGCATCAAATGTCTGGTAGAGCCCGCCATCAGTGCCGATCAGGATGCGGCTGCACACCGGCGTGGCCGGCTTCGCGTCCTTGTCCCCGGGCTTGGGGACCGCGGGCGGGGGCACGCTGCCGGCCTGGATGGCGATGGCATGCACGTCGGCGTGGACGTTGCCCGAGCGGTCCTCGCGGAAATTCTTGCCCGCGTCGTCGGACACATAGACGTGCCAGCCAATCACGTAGACCCGCTGGTCGTTGGCCGGATCAATGTCGAGCCGGCTGAAATAAAACGGACGCGGATTGAAGTTGTTCACGCGGACCCAGGTCGCGCCGGCGTCCTCGCTGCGGAAGATGCCGCCGCGGCGGCTGTGGTTCTGGTCGATGTCACTCGTGCCACCTTCGTCGCTTTGCACGACGGCCATCACGGTGCCGGGCTTGCTGCGAGCCACGGCCAGCCCGATGCGGCCGAGTTGGCCGGGGAGACCGCCCGTCAGTTTTTTCCAGGTCGAGCCGCCGTCGGTGGATTTGAAAATGCCGCCCACGTCGGCGCCGCCCTTGGTGGCGCCCACGCCGTAGAGGAACGCCCAGGGCTTGCGCTGGCGGGCGTAGAGCGCGGCATGGAGCACGTCGGGATTGGCGGGGTCCATGACGACATCCGAGCAGCCGGTGATCGCGTCGTGCGGGGCCGGTGCGCCGAGGACGAGTTGCCAGGACTTGCCGCCATCGGTGGTGCGATAGAGGCCGCGCTCGCCGCCATCGGCCCAGAGTGAGCCGCCGGCGGCGGCAAAGACGATGTCGGGATTGGTCGGATGCACGACCAGCCGGCGGATCGTATGCGAGTCCTTGAGGCCCGCGGCGGTCCACTTGCCGCCGCCGTCGGTGGACTTGAAAACGCCGAGGCCCCAGCCGGAGGAATTGCGGTCATTGCCCTCGCCGGTGCCGGCATAGACGATCTCGGGGTTCGACGGGGCGACCGCGACCGCGCCGATCGATTGGCAGGGCTGGTCGTCGAAGATCGGCGAGAGCGTGACGCCGTAGTTGGTGCTCTTCCAGACGCCGCTGGTGGCGAAACCCACGTAGAAAACCGCGGGGTTCCGCGGATCGAGCGCGATGTCCGAGATGCGCCCGCCCATGATGGCGGGTCCGATGGCGCGGGCTTGCAGGCCCTTCAACTGGTTTTCGGTGGCGGGCTGGGCGGGGGCGAGCACGGCGGCCGCGAGCGCCAGCAGGGTGAGGAAGGCACGCAATTTCATGTTGGCGGCAGCAGAGCCTTTTAGGCCGGATGCGGCAAAACAAAACCCTGCTCGTCGCCCGGTGGGGCCTCTTCCCGGGCCCAAACGGCCTACCGCGAAATATCGCGCTGGGTGAGGACCTTGAAACCGCGGGTGTTGAGCGCGGTGGCGGCCATGTCGTTGTCCTCGACGCTGAGAACAAGGGCGGAGCGGCCGCGCGGGCGCACGAGGAAGGAGTAGGCGTAGTGGATGTTCACCTCGACGGTCAGCAGCGCGCCGAGCGCGGAGCTGAGCTGCGACTCGTTGGCGATCTCGACGGCGACGACCTCGCACTCGGTGAAGAAGAAATTGTTCGCGGCCATCAGCTCACGCGCCCGGTCCGGGTCGTCGACAATGAAGCGGTCGAGCGCGGTGTCCGTCTGGTCGATGGTCGTCATCGCCATGATGTGGATGTTGTGCTTCGCGAGCAGCGCAACCAGGTCATGCAGGCGGCCCACGCGGTTCTCGATGAACACGGAGAACTGCTTCACGGGATCGGCGGCGACCGGGGCGGTGGTGTCAGACATGGTGACACCGGCAACCTAGACGCCAACCGCGGGCCGGTCAATGTTGCCTTGAGCGCGCCGTCCGGGCCGGCGTAGTTTGGCGCATGCGGAACCACGAGGCCCACGCCGCCGTCGCCCAGCGCGCCAATGACAGCGCGCGGCTGGTCCTGCGGGGCATCGTCCTTAACCTCGTGCTCGCCGCCGTGAAGCTGGCGGGCGGCATCTTCGGGCACACTTACGCGCTCGTCGCCGACGCCGCGGAGTCGCTGCTCGACGTGTTGTCGTCGCTGCTCGTCTGGGCGGGTTTCAAAGTTGCGGCGCGGCCGCCGGATGCGGACCACCCTTATGGCCACGGCAAGGCCGAGCCGCTCGCGGGCATGGCCGTTTCCGCCTTCATCTTCCTGATGGCGGGTTTTGTGGCCTGGCATGCGGTGCACGAAATCGTCACGCCACACGTCGGGCCGTCTTGGTGGACGCTGCCGCTGCTGGCCGGCGTGATCGGCGTCAAGATGTGGTTCTCGCGCCGCGTGGGCCGGGCAGGCGAGCAGGTCAATAGCACCGCGCTGGGCATTGAGGCGCTGCATCACTGGTCCGATGCCATGACGTCCGCCGCGGCCTTTGTGGGCATCGGCATCGCCATCCTGGCCGGGCGCGGGTGGGAGACGGCCGATGATTGGGCGGCGTTGTTTGCGTGCGTGATTATTTCCTTCAACGGCCTCGGGATGTTCCTCAAGGCCCTCGGCGACGTGATGGACAAGGCCGCGCCCGCCGAGACTGAGGCCGAGGTGCGGCGGCTGGCCGGGGCGGTCGCGGGCGTGGTTTACGTGGAGAAATGCCGGGTCTTGAAAAGTGGCCTGAGCCTGCTGGTCGACATCCATGTCCATGTGGACGGCGCGCTCAGTGTGCGCGAAGGCCACGTGATCGCGCACGCCGTGAAGGATGCGCTGGTCGCGGCGCCGCTCGCGATCAGCGATGTGGCCGTCCACATCGAACCGGCGAGAACCTGACGCTCAGCGGAAACGCTGCGCCACTTTCCAGCCGGCCCAGACGCCGAGGATGCTGCCGACGCCGCTCAGCAGAAAGCAGCCGAAGAACTCGAAGCCCGCCAATTCACCGAGGTACCAGAAGGCGTAGCCGACGATGGTCGTCCCGGCGAAGATGCAGAGCTTGTTCATGGCGCGATCTTCGCGGCCATCGGGAACTCCGGGTCGCGGATGTAGCCCTTGGCGGTCATCCACGGGTGGATCTCGATCTTGAGCCGGCCCGCGACCACGGCCGGGTCGCTCGCGGCCAGTTGCTTCGCTTCCTCAAGCGAGGCGCACTTGTAGATGAAAATCCCGCGCCACTCGCCGTTGTCCGCGAACGGGCCGGCGACGAGGATTTTGCCGGCGTCGTGCAGCCGCTGGATGTTGGCGAGGTGCGCGGCCTGGATCTTTTCGCGTTCCTCGACCGTGCCGGTGCCGGCGTTCGGCCCGCGGGTCAGCAGGCCGAAATAATACGTGGTCATCTCAAACTTCGGCGCCGCGGGGGCGGCCTTGGGGGCATCTTCAGCGCGGGCGAGCAGCAGGGCGCCGAGCAGGCTGCACGCGGCCACGACGGGGCGGAGTTTCATGGCGCGAGCATGGCCGGAACGATTTTACACGCTAGACGAAAAACCCCGCCCTAATGATTAAGGGAATTTAACTTTAATCACGGCGTTGCGCCGGTCTTTCCCGTTTACTCATCCCGACGTGTTCGGTAGGGTGGGGCGCATGAAGATTACCTCGAAGCCCCTGAGCAAGAACGTCCACCTGCTGCGTTGGGTGAAGAAGATGGCCGAGTTGTGCCAGCCCGACGCGATCCACTGGGTCGACGGCTCGCAGAAGGAGTACGATGCGCTTTGCGCCATGATGGTGAAGAACGGCACGTTCATTAAGCTGAACCAGAAGAAGTGGCCCGGCTGCTACCTGGCCCGCTCGGATGCGAGCGACGTGGCGCGTGTCGAGGACCGCACCTTCATCTGCAGCCAGTCGAAGGCCGCCGCGGGCCCGACCAACAACTGGGTCAATCCTTACGAGATGAAGAAGACCCTGCGCGGTCTCTTCCACGGCTGCATGAAGGGCCGCACGATGTACGTGCTGCCGTACAGCATGGGCCCGCTGGATTCGCCGATGGCGCAGATCGGCGTGCAGCTCACCGACTCACCGTACGCGGTCGCGAACATGCGCATCATGGCGCGCATCGGGAAGCCGGTGTTCGCCCTCATCGACAAAAACCACAAGCGCGTCGTGCCCTGCATCCATTCCGTGGGCATGCCGCTCAAGCCCGGCCAGAAGGACGTGGCCTGGCCGTGCAACAAGGAGAAGTACATCGTCCACTTTCCCGAGACCCGCGAGATCTGGTCCTACGGTTCCGGCTACGGCGGCAACGCCCTCCTCGGCAAGAAGTGCTTCGCGCTGCGCATCGCCTCCGCCATGGCGCGCGACGAAGGCTGGATGGCCGAGCACATGCTGATCCTCGGCGTCGAGGACCCGCAGGGCCGCAAGACCTACGTCGCGGCAGCGTTCCCCAGCGCCTGCGGCAAGACCAACTTCGCCATGCTCATCCCGCCGCCGGCCTTTGCCAAGAAGGGCTGGAAGGTGTGGACCGTCGGCGATGACATCGCCTGGATCAAGCCCGACGCCAACGGCCGGTTGCGCGCGATCAACCCGGAGTACGGTTTCTTCGGCGTCGCCCCCGGCACCGGCAACCAGACGAACCCGAACGCCATGAAGGCGCTCGCGAAGAACACCATTTTCACCAATGTCGCGCTCACGCCCGACGGCGGGGTGTGGTGGGAGGGCATGACCGCCGAGCCGCCCGAGCAGGCCGTGGACTGGCAGGGCAAGATCTGGACGCCGGAAATCGCCAAGGCCACCGGCGCCAAGGCCGCGCATCCCAATGCCCGCTTCACCGCCCCGGCGCGCCAGTGCCCGACGATGGACGCTGATTGGGAGAATCCGGCCGGTGTGCCGATCCACGCCATTATCTTCGGCGGCCGCCGCGCGAGCACGATGCCACTGGTTTACCAGGCGTTCAATTGGTCGAGCGGCGTGTACGTCGGCGCCACGATGGGCTCCGAGATGACGGCTGCCGCCGCCGGCACGATCGGCAAGGTCCGGCGCGACCCGATGGCGATGCTGCCGTTCTGCGGCTACAACATGGGCGACTATTTCCGCCACTGGATCAACATGCAGCGCAACCTCACCGAGACGCCGCGCATTTTCCACGTGAACTGGTTCCGCAAGGACAAGGATGGAAAATTCATGTGGCCCGGCTTCTCGGAAAACATGCGCGTGCTGAAGTGGATCGTGGACCGCGTCCGCGCCGGCGGCCGCGCCAAGGAAACGCCCATCGGCTGGGTCCCGCGCTATCGCGACATTGAATGGTCGGGCCTCGACTTCCCCGAGGAGAAATTCGAGGAACTGCAGGCCTTCGACCGCGGGGCGTGGCGTGCGGAAGTTCTTGGACACGAAGAGCTTTTCATCGACCTCCACGCTCATTTGCCGAAGGAGCTCATGTTCGAGCGCGAGCTGCTGATCTGCCGTATGTAAAAAGGCTGGGCAGAGTTACCCTGTATAACATGGGTAAATAACCCTATCTCTGCTTGCTAATCGGCACTAGTCGGAAAAACTGCGCACCGGGCCAACCGCGTGCGCACTTCTGATTCGAAATCACCAATTTCTTTTCGCCCGCGCTCCGTCCTTTGGAGCGTTCTGGCTGTTGCGCTGATTTTTGTCCCGGCGCAATCGATGTGGGCGCAAGTGGTGCTGACGGAGTCCTTCAAGAACTCCACGGCACCGGGTTGGGTGTTCGCGGGCACGGGTTACACGCCGACGCTGACCTCGGGGACGGCGGGGCCAGACGGCAACGCCTCCGGCGATGGCTGGCTGCGCCTCACGACGACCGGCGATCACCAGGCCACCAGCGCGTATTACAACACCGCATTCACGGCCGCGGGCGCGTCGGTGTATGCGAAGTTTGACTACGAATCCTACGGCGGCACGGGCGCGGACGGCATCACGTTCTTCCTGTTCGATGGGTCGGTGCCTTTCAGCGTGGGCGCCAACGGTGGCTCACTTGGTTACGCGCAGAAGACGCTCGCCGGCGGCGGCGAATCCAATCAAAGCGGCCTGGCGGGCGGCTACCTCGGCGTGGCGATCGACGAGTACGGAAATTTTTCCACCGCGACCGAGGGCCGCGTCGGCGGCTACAATGGCGGGACCACGACGCTCGTGCCCGACTCGATTGCGGTGCGCGGCCCGGCCGCCAGCGGCTATGCGTACCTCGGGGGCAGCGGCACACTCGCGCAGTCGATCGACTCCGCCACGCGGCCGACGCAGGTGAACACGGTGCAGGTGCTCGTCACGGCCACCAACCAATTGACCGTGACGCTCCAGCAGGGCGGCACCTCCCCGCAGACCGTCCTGCAAATGGACCTCTCGGGTTACGCGCGGCCCGACACCCTGAAGTTCGGTTTTTCCTCCGGCACCGGCGCGAGCACCAATTTCCACGACGTGCGCAATCTCGATGTCACGACGCTGACCGCCAACCTCTGGTCCGGCGGCGCCGGTGACAGCCTGTGGGCCAGCAACACCAACTGGAATCCCACCGTCGTGCCGACGATCGGCGCCGACATCCTGCTCGACAACACGTACGTCAACAGCGCCCAGACGATCAACACGGGCGTCAACCGCAGCGTGCGTTCGCTGTCGTTCGACACGCCGGTCAACTACACGCTCAACAACAACACCATCGAGTTCAACAACCAGGGCGTGGCCGGTTTTTCCGGCATCGCGGTCACGCAGACCCGCGGCACGTCGACGAACACGATCAACTCCGCGATCTCGGTCGCGAACGCCATCAACATTCGGAACAACTCGACCGGCGCCCTGAACCTCACGGGAGCGATCGACACCAACGGCCACACCATCACCCTCGATGGCACCGGCACCGCCACCACGATCACGGGGGTGATTTCCGACACCGGCGCGCTGGTCAAGAATGACGCCGGCACCGTGGCGTTGAATGCGGCCAACACCTATTCCGGCGGCACCACGGTCAACGGCGGCACGCTGACCACGAACAACAACGCGGGTTTTGGCACCGGCACCGTGACCATGGCGGGCGGCAACCTCACGTCCACCGCGAGCAACACCATCGCCAACGCCGTGAACCTTAACGCCAGCGGCACCATTTCCGGCCTGACCCTTTCCAACACGCTCACGCAGACCGGGAGCAACACGCTCACGCTGGGCAACGTCGCGCTGGGCAACGTCGCGCTGGGCGGAGGCACGCTCACCACGAAAATCGACAGCGGGACCAGCGCCATCAGTGGCGTCATCAGCAACGGCGGCCTCACCAAGACCGGGGCCGGCACGCTCACGCTTAGCGGCGCCAACACCTACACGGGTACGACGACCGTCACGGAGGGCACCCTGTCGCTCGGCGCCAGCGACCGCATCGCCAACGCCTCGAACCTCAATCTCAACGGCGGCACGCTCAACCTAAACACCTTCTCCGAGCAGGTCGGTACCCTCACGTTCTCCAACGGCGGCGGCATCGACTTTGGCAGCCAGACCGGCGCCAACTATTTTCTCTTCTCGAGCATCGCCGGCACGCCGTCCGGCGTCCTCACGATTTCCAACTGGCAGAACGGCACGGACGTCATCGCCTCCAGCTCCGCGCTCTCGTCCACCGTCCTCGACCAGATTTATTTTGTCGGCTACGGCGCCGGCGCGACGCAGGGCGCGGCGCAAACCGTCGGCAGTTATGGCGCGGGCTGGCAGCCGATCCTCGCGCCCTCGACGTCCGCTGGCTGGACCGCGTGGGACAGCGGCGCCGGCAACAACCGCTGGAGTCGCGGCGCGAACTGGAATCCCAACCTCGCCAACAACTGGACCGCGACCAACACCACCAAGGTTTCGTTCGGCTCCGGCGGCCAGACGACCGTCGACCTCGAAGCCAACCGCACCATCAACGCCATGCGTTTCGACGCGGGCAGCGCGTCCTTCAACATCGGCAACGGCCAGGCGGACACCCTGACGTTTGACGGCCCGAATGCCGGCAGCATCGCGTTCATCCAGCAGGCGAGCAGCAACAACCAGAGCCTCACGATGGGCACGGTGAACCTCGCGAAAAACACCGTGGTCGACATGATTGGCTCCGGCAACCTGAGCATCTCCTCGGCCCTCACCGGCTCGGGCAACCTGGTTAAGGAAAACACGGGCGGTACGCTGATCCTCTCCGGCAACAGTGCGAGTTACGCCGGCAATATTTTCGTCAACGCCGGCACCCTGCAGGCGAACAGCGCCAATGCGCTCGGCAACACCACGGGCACGACCACCGTTGCGGATGGCGCCACGCTCGCATTATCCGGCACGATCACGTCCGCGGAAAACATCACCGTGGCGGGTGCGGGCGTCAGCGGGGCCGGCGCCCTCCAGGGCGTATCCGGCACGAGCACCCTCTCCGGCACCGTCACGCTCGCCGGCGCGACCACCGTCGGGGCCACGACCGGCAACACGCTGGCGCTCGGTGCCATCGGCGGTGCGGGTCAGAACCTGTCCACCACCGGCGCCGGCAACGTGAACCTCACGGGCGCCATCACCACCGGGAACGGCGCGCTCACCGTGGGTTCCTCGGGCACCGTCACGATGAGCGGCGCTGCCAACACCTACACCGGCACCACCACCGTCAATGGCGGCACCCTCGCGCTCGCGAAGGCGGCGGGCGTGACGTCCCTTGCCGGCAACCTCACCGTCAACGCGGGCAGCGTCCGCCTCGATAACTCCAACCAGATTGCGGACAATGCGACCGTGACGCTGAACAACAGCGCCACACTCAATCTCAACGGCCGGAGCGAGACCATTGGCCAGCTCAACAGCACAAGTACCACCGCCACCGTCGCGCTCGGCACGGGTGCGCTCACGCTGACCGGTCCCAACAACACCAATTCCACCTACGCCGGCGCCATCACCGGCGGCGACGCCAGCAGCCTCACGGTCAGTGGCACGGGGAAGGTGTACCTCTCCGGTGACGGCTCCGGCTTCAGCGGCTCCACCAACGTCAACAGCGGCACCCTCAACATCAGCGGCTCCAACACCGTGGTCGGCAGCGGAACCGTCACGGTGAGCAGCGGCGGCAACCTGCAGGTGCAGGGTGGCATCAGTGTGGCCAATGCCGTGACGATCAATGGCACCGGCACCACGCAGAACGGCGCGATCGAGAACACCGCCGGGAGCAACACGCTCTCCGGTGGGGTTACCCTCGGATCCGCCAGCCGCATCAACTCCAATGCCGGCACGCTGGCGCTCGCCGGCAACATCACCCTCGGCGCGAACACGCTCACCGTGGGCGGCGCCGGCACCACCACGCAGTCGGGCGTGATCGGCGGGACGGGCGACCTGACCAAGGACGGCGCCGGTACCCTCGTGCTCAACGGCGCGAACACCTACACGGGCGCCACCACGATCAGCGGCGGCACCCTGCAGCTCGGCGCGAACGAGCGCATCGCCAACAATTCGGCGGTGACCATCGCGAGCGGCGCCACCTTTGACGTGAACGGCAAAACCGAGACGATCGGCTCTCTGGCGGGCGGCGGCGCGGTGTTGCTGGGCAGCGGCGCCCTGACCGCGGGCGGCGACAACACGAGCACGATTTTTTCCGGCACCCTCGGCGGCAGCGGTGCCTTCACCAAGGTGGGTTCGGGCACCTTCGAGATCGCGTCGAACGTTGGTTTCGGTGGCACGATGAACATGAACGCCGGCACGCTGCAGTTCGACGTCGACAACGCCTTTGCGGGCACAATCAACTTCAGCGGCGGCACCCTGCGCCTCAGCGCCGATGCCGACCTGAGCGTCGGCACGCTCAACATCACCGGCAACACCACCATCGATTTCGCCGGGACGGCCAACATTCTCAGCGTCACCAACCTCAATATCAGCGCCGGCGTCACCGTCACGATCCGCAACTGGCAGGACGCGACCGATTATTTCTACGCGACCAACTGGACCGGCGCGGCCTTCAACACCACCAATGCGGCGCCGATGAACGGCGTGGTGTTCGACACCGACGGCGCGGACCCGACGTCGTTTACCGCCGCGCAGACTAAATGGCAGAGCTTCGACCAGCAGATCACGCCGGTGCCGGAGCCCTCGACGTACGGGGCAATTTTACTGGGGGCGGGGCTGGTAATTCTTGGCATCCGGCGCTGCCGGCGGCAAAAGGGCGCCTGAGACGAAACAATTCGTTTCGATTCGTTTCTCAGCGCGATGCGTTTTTTCCCGATCCTGCTTCTCCTGCTGGCGCTCCCCGTCCTCCGCGCCGATGAACTCCGTCCGGCCACCCCGGAGGAAATCGCCCTGTTCAAGGACGCGATGAAGAACACCCGCCAGGACACCGAGCGCTGGGCCTATACCGAGTCGACGCAGCAGAAAGTGGGCGTGAGCAAGAAGCTGAAGGGGGAGACCGTGGTGCGCTTCGATCCATCGAAGCCGTACTCGCAGCAATACACGCCGATCAAGATCGAGGGCCGGGAACCGACGGAGCGCGAGTTGAAGAAATATCGTGAGAAGGGCGAAAAACGCGGCGAAGGTTTGGCGCGGGCCGCGGCGGCCGCGACCGATCCCACCGTGCCGCCTCCCCCCGTGGAGCCGAAGCCGGATCGCAAGAAGAACATGGAGGTCAAACCGGACCTGGATCATCCGCGGGTCGCCGGCATCGAGAATGGCCGGATCACGTTTGATGTGCCCCTGGTCAGCAACCAACGCGATTTCCCGGTCGACAAGATTGAGGTCCGGGCGGTCGTGAACCAGTCGACGCGCCAGGTGGAGCATGCGTCGTTTCGCATCAAGGAGTCCTTCCGCGTGAAACTGGTCGCGAAGATCAAGGCCGGCGAGGGCAGTATCGATTTCACCGTCGTCGACCCGAAGTATCCGCCCGTCATGACGGCCGCCAACGGCACGTTCGGCGCCTCGCTGCTGCTCGTGCCTTTGAACGCCACCTTCATCAGCACGCGGACGGACTTCCAGCGCGTGAAGCCCTACAATGAGCGCCTGCAGGTCAAGCTGGGGCCGCTCGAGATGCTGGATTTCTGAGTCCTAACTGACTGGCAGATTAATTCCCGGGTTGCCTGCCGTGGAGCGGGCGGCATCTTGCAGCGACATGTCCACGCCCCCGCCCCCGGACGCGGTGCATAGCGAGGAGTTCCTCCGCACGCTCATGCGCCGCCAGTTGAAGCTTTCCGTGGCCTGCGCCGCCACGTTCCTCATCGCCCTGCTCGGGCTGCCGCTGGCGAACTATTTCGCGCCGGGCCTGATGGCGACGCGCATCGCGGGCTTCACGCTCACTTGGCTGATCCTTGGCGTGCTGTTCTTCCCCTTTGTGTGGATCATTTCCTGGCGCTTCATCAAGCGATCGATCGCGTTGGAAGAGGATGAAGTGAAGTCGGTCAAACGCTGAAGCCATGCTGACGACCCTCGCTTTCCTCGGACAGGTAGATCCCTGGATCCTCGCCTTCTCCCTCGTCACCGTCGTGGTCACGGTCTGGATGGGTTTCCGCTCCGCCAAGACCTCCAAGACCGCCAGCGACTTCTTTGTCGCCGGACGCTCGGTGTCGGTCGGCTGGAATGCCTCGGCGATTTCCGGCGAATACCTCTCCGCGGCTTCGTTCATGGGCGTCGCGGGCATGGTGATGTCATCCGGCTACGATGCGCTCTGGTACCCGGTCTGCTATGCCTGCGGTTACCTGTTCCTGTTGTTGTTCATCGCGGGCCCGCTGCGCCGGTTCGGCGCCTACACGATCCCGGACTTTGCGGAGGGTCGTTTTGATTCGCCGGTGTTTCGCAAGATCGCCGTCTGCTTCGTGCTCTTCATCGGCTTCTTCTACACGATGCCGCAGATGAAGGGCGCCGGTGTGACGCTGGCGTACATTTTCCCCGGCATGCCCTACTGGGCCGGCGTGGTGCTCGTCGGCGCGGTGATCACGCTGAACGTCGCGCTCGGCGGCATGAAGGGCATTACGCTGGTGCAGGCCTTCCAGTATTGGATGAAGATGTTCGCGATCAGCGTGCCGGTCTTCGTGCTGATGGCGGTCTTCGGTTTCTATGGCGGCCACGTCGGCGCGAATGCCACGAAGGAAACGCCGGCGGGTTCGGTCATCGAGCGCCAGCCGCTCGTGCAAAAGGCGCCCAAGGACGAGGTTTGGACGGCCCCGTTCGGCCCACTCACGACGAAGGCCGTCAACGCCGCCGCCGCCAAACTGCCCCCCGAGGAACGCGCCGCGTACCTCGCCGAAAAGCAGAAGCCCTATTCGCTGCTCTACACCTATTCGCTTATCATCGCGCTCGTGTGCGGCACCGCGGGCCTGCCGCACATCCTCGTTCGGTTCTACACCAACCCCGACGGCGTCGCCGCCAAGCGCACGACGATGTGGGTGATGATTTTGATCGGCGTGTTCTATGTCTTTCCGCCGATCTTCGGCGTCATCGGCCGCAACCTCATGCCGGAACTCTACTCCGGTATCGGCGCAAAAGGCACGGACAAGGTCGTGCTGGAACTGCCCACGCTGCTCGGCCGCAACGCCGGCGTGTTGGGCTCGATCCTGAGCGGCATCACGTGCGCGGGCGCGTTTGCCGCTTTTATGAGCACGTTCAGCGGGTTGCTCGTCTCGATGACCGGCGCGCTGGCGCACGACGTCTACGGCCGCATCCTCCGGCCCAACTCCACGCCGGCCGAGCGCCTGCGCGCCTTCAAGTTCGCGGCAGTGCTGATCGGTGGCGTGGCCATCGGGCTTGGTTGCTTCGTCGAACCGCTCGAAATCAACTTCATGGTCGGCCAGGCATTCGCCATTGCCGCGGCCAGTTATTTCCCGCTGCTCTTCATGAGCGTGTGGTGGCGCGGCATGACGATGAAGGGCGCCGCGACGGGCATGCTGACCGGCGGCCTGTGCGCGCTCGTTGCGGCAGCGCTGACGAATCTCGGGACACTCGCCCTCGACAAGGGACCGATGGGCAAGATTTTTGCCGGCTTCGCGCCGCTGAATGATTTCTGGGCCGCGCATCCGCTGATGCGCATCCTCTGCGAGCAGCCTGCGATCTGGACGGTGCCGCTGGCGATCAGCCTCATGATCGTCGTGTCACGCGCCACCGCATCGACGGTGCCGGCGGACATCCGCATGAAGATGCTCGTCCTGCATGCGCCCGAGCAACTCGGCCTCAAGCAGGAGTACATCCAGGAGCACCAGGCGGGCGCCGGGCACTAATCGGGTGTCGGCTGGCGCGACGCCCGTTCGGTGCAGACCTTCGGAACCCGCCGCAGGCCGGGGCGACCGTAGATTCCGGTTTTGACTGCGGCGCGTGGCATCATTCCATGGCGGGGGATGTTGGAAATCTTACAGGACCGCGCTGCACTCTACGCCGCTGGCACCATGCTGCCTGCGGAGCGGGCGGAGTTTGAGCTGCTCTTGGAGTTTCACGAAGAGCTGCAGCAGCACGTCAGCCGCCTGTTGGAAGTGGCCGCGGTGGTGATGGTCGCCACGTCGGGCGATCACCGGCCCCCGCCATCGCTCAAGGACCGCATTCTCGCGGCCGTGCCGGCCCACGGGCCCGCGCCGGTTCATGGCGCCCCGGCGGCGAAGGTTCGCACCGATGGCTCGGGGTTGATCGAGTGGGTTAACGCTGAGTTCACGGCGATGTGCGGATACGAGTTGGCCGAATTGCGCGGCCGGAAGCCGGGGACGGTATTGCAGGGCGCCGCGTCGGATCGCCAGGAGATCGCCGCACTTCGGGCGGCGATTCGGGAGGTGCGGCCGATCGAAGCCGAGCTCGTCAACTATCACAAGAACGGCAGTCCCTACCGCGTGCACATCGCCATCACCCCGATATGCGATGACGATCAGAAGCCCTTGTTCTACGTGGCGAAGGAGCGGCGATTGCCGCTCGTCGCCGGCTGAGCGCAGCGAGTTTATTCGCCGTCGGTCGGCGGCGTGAAGCCACGGCGCATGACGTTCTCCGCAATCGAGCGCGGAAATCCTCCTTCGCCGAGGCTACGGCGGACAGGCTGGAGAGTTTATGATTCCTCGGTCGGCGGCGTGAAGCCACGTCGCATGACGTTCTCCGCAATCGAGCGCGGAAACAGGAAGTTCTCGAGGTAGCCTTTGCCGCCGGCCTTGGTGCCGCCGCCGGACATCTTGAAGCCACCGAAGGGGTGACGCTCGACGATGGCGCCGGTGCAACCGCGGTTGAGGTAGAGGTTGCCGACAAGCATCTCGTTTTGCGCGCGTTCGAGCGCCTTCGGGCTGCGGGAGAAGATGCCGCCGGTGAGTGCGTAGTCGGTGCCGTTCACGAGCGCGAATGCCTCGTCGAGGTTCTTGGCGCGGAACACGGCGACCACGGGTCCGAAGATTTCCTCGCGGGCGATCGCGTGTTCAGGCCTCACATTCACGAAGACCGTCGGCGGCACGAAATAACCTTCCGCGGGCGCCTTGCCTTGGAAGGCGAGCTTGGCCTCGCGTTTACCCTGTTCGATCAGGCCGAGAATCTTTTTCTGGGCGTCCGCATCGATTACCGGACCGATGATTGTGCCGGGCTGCGTCGGGTCGCCGACCGGGTAGGCGGCGCAGGCGGACACGAACCGTTCGAGGAAGTGGTCGTAGACTTCGTCGAGCACGATGAGCCGCGAAAGGGCGGAACACTTTTGCCCGCTGAAGCCGAACGCGCTGTAGAGCGCGGCCGGGATCGCCTCGTCGAGGTCGGCGTCGTTGTCGACCACGAGGGCGTTCTTGCCGCCCATTTCGCAGACGACCTTCTTGAGATTTTGTTGGCCCGGCTGGGTCTTGCCGGCGGTTTCCCAGATCTTGCAGCCCACCGCGCGCGAACCGGTGAACGCGACGAAGTCGACCTGCTTGTGGCCGACGAGGTGCGCGCCAATGTCCTCGCCGAAACCCGGCAGGAAATTCAGGACGCCCGCCGGGATGCCCGCTTCGGTCAGGATGTCCATGAGGACCGCGCCGATGACGGACGTCTGCTCCGCCGGCTTCATGATCACGCAATTGCCCGCGACGAGCGGGGCGACGACGAGACCGGTGAGGATGGCGAGCGGGAAGTTCCACGGGGCGATCGCCACGCCGACGCCGCGGGGCGTCCACGTCTGCACGCAACGTTCACCCGGCACGGGCTGCGTGACGGTTGGCTTCGCGAGCTTGCGCATCTCCACCGCGTAGAAGCGGCAGAAGTCGATGGCTTCGGAGATGTCGCCATCCGCCTCGATCCACGGTTTGCCGGCTTCGAGGATCAGGAGCGAATTCAGTTCCAGACGGCGGGACTCCATCAACGCGCCGGCGCGCTCGAGCATCTGGGCGCGTTCCTCGACGGAGGTGGCACGCCATTTCGGGAAGGCGGCGACGGCACTCGCGACGGCCGCGTCGGCGTCGGCGACCGTGGCGCGGGCCCAGTGGCCGATGACCTGCGACGGTTTCGCGGGATTGACCGAGGCGACGTACTCGCGGTCGGCGATCTTCCGGCCGTTGATGACCAGCGGCCACTTCTTGCCGAGTTGCGCGGTGTACGCGGCGATCGCGGCCCGCTGTTTGTCGCGGTTCGCGGCCTGGGTGTAGTCCGTGTTGGCGGCATTGACGAACGCGCCGGCCTTCGGCGCGGGGCGGGCCAGCGGCTCCGTCGCGGCGGCGATCGCATTGACCGGGTTGCCGAGCAACTGGTCCTTGGTCGCCTCGCCCATGTTCTTGATGCGCAGGAAACCCTCGTTCGAGGTGTTCTCCAGCAGGCGGCGCACGAGGTACGCCATGCCCGGCAGCAGCTCGCCGATCGCGCAGTACTCGCGGACGCGGTGGCCCATCTGGATCAGCGACATCTTCAACTCATCGGCCATGCCGTAGAGCGCCTGGAATTCGTACGCGCGCGGGTCGATGCCGAGCCGCTCGGCCTGCGCGATCGCGTGGGCGCAGGAGCGCACATTGTGGGAGGCGAAGTTGGGCGTGATGATGTCGATGTTCTCGAGGAGAAACACGGTGAGCTTCTCGTAGTTCGCGTCGGACTCCGGCTTCTTCTGCCAGACCGGGATCGGCCAGTCGCGCTGCTGCGCGATGATCGTCTCGTAGTCCCAATACGCGCCCTTCACCAGGCGCACGCTGAGCGGCCGGTTGTTTTTGCGGGCCCAGGCCACGAGGTCGCGCAGGTCGGCCTCGCAATCGCGGAGGTACGCCTGCATGGCGATGCCGATGGCCGGCTGTTGGCGGAACTCGGGTTCCTCGAAGATGGATTTGAAGAGCTGCAGCGTGAGGTCCTTCAGCTTGTAGCTCTCCATGTCGAAATTGATGAGCGCGCCGACCTCGGCCGCGCGGCGGAGAATGGGGCGGAAGCGTTGCTTGAGCGCCTCGATGGAGTTCTCCGGGTCGGCCGGGTGCACGTCGGGCGTCAGCGCCGAAATCTTCACCGACAGGTTCAGGCGGGGCAGGGGACCCTTGGGCCCGAGGTCCGAAAACGCGGGCGCGGCTTCCTTGGCGTAGAACTTGGAAACGGAATCGAGGATCTCGAGGTTGCGCTTGAGGAAGATGTCGGCCTCGGCGTCGTTGAGGACGGTTTCGCCGAGGAGGTCGATCGTGGTGGCCAGGCCCAGCTTCGTGTTCTTGCGGATCTGCTTGATGAGGTCCTCGCCCGTTTCGCCCGCCACGAACTGGCTGGCCATGTCGACGATCTGCGCCTTCACCGGCGTGGCCACGAGCGCCGGGGCGAACGAGGAGGCGGCGAGGCCGGCCTTGAGGGCGGGGTTAAGCTCCACCGCCTTGTCGCCGAGGTATTCCTGCAGGTGGCGGACGATTTCGGCCGACGAGTTGAGGGAGGGCAGGACGTCGACGAAGCGGAACAGCTGCGTCTTGAACACCGGGTCCTTCATCGACCACTCCATGAGCCGCGCATAGGCGCCCTTCTTGGAGAACAACGCCGGCGGCGGTTGCTGGTCCATCAGGGCAAAGAGCTTTTCGCCCTTGGTGCGTACGGCGGCTTCGATTTTCGGGTCCGGGGTCAGGAACGGAGACATGGGGAGGGAAAGTCGCGAAGTTTCTCGTGGTGTCATAAATACGCAAGGGCAGCCCCGTCCGCCAAATGGACCAAAACCGCCGCTAATCGGCGCCGTAAGGGTGCGCCCAGCACCGATGTCGAACCGGAATTTGGCTCATACACTTGGCACATCGTAGCTTGCGTAACTGGAGGATTGTGCAACTCTGCGGCCGGACTCGTGTTCTTACGCGTGAATGAAGTTCCTCCAGTGCACACCACTACACCCGAGGCCGTAACGGCACCGCTCGATTTCACGACGTTCATGCGCAATTACCAGGACATGGTTTACTCCACGGCAGTGCGGCTCATTGGCAATGAGACGCAGGCGGAGGACATTGCGCAGGAAGTGTTCATCAAGGCGCACGAGCATTTCGACAACCTCCGCAGCAGCCCGTCCGCCGGGGGTTGGCTGAAGACGGTGGCGACCAACCTTTCGCTGAACCACATCTCGCGCTACAAGAAGCGCTGGAGCTTTTTCTCCGACCTCGTGCGCAAGAGCGACGAGGGCGAGGAGCGCGAGGTGGAGTTCGCCGCACCGGACACGTTCTTCTCCAGCGTCGACTCCTCCGAGCGTCGGGCATGGGTCGAGCGGGCCCTGGAAAAGCTGCCCGATCACCAGCGCGTGCCGCTCGTGTTGTTCCACTTCGAGGACATGCCCTACGAGGAAATCGCGAAGCGGACCCGCGTGTCCCTGAGCAAGGTGAAGACCGACATCCTCCGCGGCCGCGAGGCCCTCGCCAAGATCCTGATGCGCAGCGGCGCCTCCCACGAAAGATTTTCAACCAGCTGAGCCATGAACGAACCCCTGAATCCCGAGGAGCTGGAGAAATTCATCCACCGCGAGCTGCGGGCCCTGCCGCCGCGCAAGGCACCGGCCGGTTTTGAATCGCGCCTGCAGGCTGCCGTCGAGGCGCGCCTCGCCGTGAAGGCCATGGCCCCCGAGCAGCTCGAGCAACTGGTCCACCGCGAACTCCGCAGCCTGCCGCCCCGGCGCGCGCCGCAAACCTTGGAAAACCGCGTGCTGGCGGCCATCGAGCACCAGGCGGCGGTCGCCTGGTACCACAAGTCCTGGTCCTACTGGCCCGCGGCCGTCCGCGTCGCGTTCCTCGGCCTCGCCACTGCGTTCAGCGGCGGCGCGATCACCCTCTTCTATTTTCTCAGCCAGGGCGCCAGCGCCCAGGCCCTCAGCTCGGCCGCCGGCGAACGCTTCGCCACGCTGGCCGCCATGGTGCACGTGTTCCGGTGGCTCACGAACTATGCGATCCAGACCGTCACCAGCATCCCGCCGCTCTGGTTGTATGGCGGCCTCGCGGTGATCGCGGGCCTCTACGCCACCTTCTTCGGCCTCGGCGCCGCGGCCTACCGCGCGCTCTACCGCCAAAATTGAACGAACCCCGATGAACAAGTCCCGTCACCTTTCCCTTTCCCTCGCCTGGCTCGCGCTGGCGTTGGCGCTGTGGCCGGCGCTGCGCGCGCAGGAAACCCCGCCGGCACCGCCCGCCCCGGCGACGGCTCCCGCCGAAACCACCAAGTCCGCGTCCGCCGACCAGCCGGCCCCGACCGAGCAGCCCGCTGCCCCGGACAAGCCGGTTTCGGCTGACAAGCCCGATGCCACTGACCAGCCCGCGGCACCTGCGGCTGCGGAAGAACCGACGGTGGCGCCCGCGGAAAAACCCGCGAGCGGCGAACTGCGCGAACTCGGCGCCGAGGGTGAAAAGCCCGCGCCGACGTCCAACAAAAAGAATCGCGGTCGCCCTTCGGGCAAGCACGGCCAGCCGCCCAAGCTGGGTGACCAGACGGTTTCCAGCGGCAAGACGCAGAACGAAGCGGTCTCCTTTGCCGGCGACACCGTCGTGGACGGTCACGTCACGGACTCGGCGGTCTCCATTTTTGGCAATACCACGGTCAACGGCAGTGCGGACGATGCGGCCGTCTCCGTCTTTGGCACGACCACCGTCAACGGCCACGTGAAGGGCGAGGCGGTCGCAATCTTTGGCGACGTCGTGCTTGGACCGAACGCGGTGGTCGACGGTGAAGCCGTCGCCATCCTCGGCAAGGTCGTCCGCGGCCCGGGCTCCCAGGTGCACGGCGGCATCCAACAGATCGGCGGCCACCGCAATGGCGCGCCCCCGGATTTCTCCGGGCTCCGCGCCTACCTGGAGGAGTGCGTGTTCATGGTTCGTCCGCTCGCCTTCGACAGCCGTGTTCTGTGGGCGTGGGGCATCGCCTTCGGCTTCCTCGCGTTCTACGCGTTCCTCGCGCTCGTCGCGCCCAAGGGCGTCGACAAGTGTGTGGAGACCTTCGAGCAAAGCCCGGGTTACTCGCTGCTCACGGCGGTGCTGACGCTGGTGCTGACGCCGATCGCGGTCCTGTTGTTGATTCTCACGATGGTCATCGGGATCGGCTTCGTGCTCGTCCCGGTATTCGGCCTCGGACTCTTCATTGCTTCGCTTTTTGGCAAGGTCGTCCTGCTGGCCTGGCTCGGCCGGCGCTTCACCAACCTCGTGGGCGGTGGCGCCCTCGCGCATCCCTTCTTTGGGGTGGTCGTGGGCGGGATCGTCATGCTCGGGCTCTACACGATTCCGTTTGCCGGCTTCATCTTCTACAAATTGATCGGCTTCCTCGGCATGGGCGTGGTGGTCTTCACCTTGGTGCGCACGATTGCGGCCAACCGTCCGCCCAAGCCGGCGCCGGTTTCGCCGGCGTTCGTGGCGACCCCCCTGGCCCCGGGCGAGGTTCCGCCGGTCGTGCCGGCCAATCTGCCGCCCGTGATTTCCGCCGTGACGCTCCCGCGCGTCGGTTTCTGGCTCCGCATCGCCGCGAGCCTGCTTGATGCGGTCCTCGTGGGCATGGTCTGCGGATTCATGAGCAACCTCTGGCACGGCTTCGGCGTGTTCCCGCTCTGGTATGCCGTGTACTGCGTCAGCATGTGGGCGACCAAGGGCACGACGGTGGGCGGCATCATTTGCAGCCTCAAGGTCGTGCGCATCGACGACCGCCCGCTCGACTGGGGCGTGGCCATTGTCCGCGGCCTGGGCGGCTTCCTCTCCCTCTTCGTGGCCGGGCTCGGGTTCATCTGGGTGGCGTTCGACGACGACAAGCAGTCCTGGCATGACAAGATTGCCGGCACGACCATCGTCCGTGTTCCGCGCGGAACGGCCCTGCTCTGAAATCAGGTCATAGTTTCGCGGGGTGAGGTTATGGGTTGCGGCCGTACCGGCGGTTGGACTATCACCAATCGCCTATGGCCTCACCCTTGGTCGGAATCATCATGGGCAGCTCCTCGGACTGGGAGACGATGCAGCATGCCGCCGCGCAACTGACCGCGCTCGGCGTGCCCTTTGAGAAACGCATCGTGAGCGCCCACCGCACCCCCAAGCTGATGGTGGACTATGCCGAGTCCGCCGAGCGTCGCGGGTTGAAGCTCATCATCGCCGGCGCCGGCGGGGCCGCGCACCTGCCGGGGATGACCGCGTCGCTCACCACGCTGCCCGTGCTCGGCGTGCCGGTGGAGTCGAAGGCCCTGCGCGGCCTGGATTCGTTGCTCTCGATTGCGCAGATGCCCGGCGGCGTGCCGGTCGCCACCTTTGCCGTCGGCAAACCCGGCGCGATCAATGCCGCGCTCTTTGCCGCCTCGTTGCTCGCGCAGTCCGATCCGAAAACGAAGCGGGCCTGGGAGCGGTTTCGCACGGCCCAGACCAACAAGGTGCTGAAAAGCAAACTGCCCTGATGCTTTCAGGCGGCTGCGGGAAGCGGGCTTGTGCCGCGCCCCGATCCGCCGTCTCCTCGTTTCCCTTCGTGCAACCCATTCTTCCAGGCAAGACCATTGGCGTCCTCGGCGGCGGCCAGCTCGGTCGCATGCTGGCGCAGGCGGCCACGCGGCTCGGCTACCGCATGCACGTGTACGAGCCGGCGGCGAATTCGCCGGCGGGTGCCGTGGCGCACAAGGAGGTCAACG
The DNA here is from genome assembly GCA_044224295.1 of Lacunisphaera sp. GTDB lineage: Bacteria > Verrucomicrobiota > Verrucomicrobiia > Opitutales > Opitutaceae > Lacunisphaera. The sequence continues at coordinate 56,894 of JBGAKQ010000005.1, forward strand.
CGCCGTACGAGGACCTGGCGGCGCTGACGGCCTTCGCGCGCGAGTGTGACGTTGTCACCTACGAATTTGAAAACGTCCCGGCCGCGCCGTTGAAGGCGATCGAGGCGGTGACCCTCCTGCGGCCGCATTGGAATGTCCTCCAGACCACCCAAAACCGTTCGCGGGAAAAGCGCTGGCTGCGTGACCACGGTTTCCCGCATGCGCGCTTCGCCGAGGGCACGGACGTGGCTGCGGGCATCCGCGAGGTCGGCATCCCGTGCGTCGTGAAGACCGCCGATTTCGGCTACGACGGCAAGGGTCAGCTCAAGGTGATGACCGAGGCGGATGTCCCTGCCGCCGTGCAGAAATTCGCCGGCCAGCCGGTGGTGATCGAGCAGTTCATCGATTTCGCGTGCGAGGTTTCCGCCGTGGTCGCCCGCTCGCCAGGGGCGGCGGTGCGCGTGTTCCCGATCGCCGAGAACATCCACACCAACCACATCCTGGATTTTTCCATCGTGCCCGCCCGCGTGCCGGCGCCCGTAATCGCGGCGGCCGAGAAACTCGCGCGGCTGATCGCCGAGAAAATCGACCTCGTCGGCGTGATGGGCGTGGAGTTGTTCGTCACGAAGGCGGGCGAAGTGCTCGTCAACGAACTCGCGCCGCGCACGCACAACAGCGGCCACTGGACGCTCGACGCCTGCATGACCTCGCAGTTCGAACAGCAGGTGCGCGCGATCTGCGGGCTGCCGCTCGGCGCGGTCACGCTGCTTTCGCCGGTCGTGATGGTGAACATCCTCGGCGACGCATGGGCCAAGGGCGAACCCAAGTGGGACAGCCTGCTCGCGCAACCGAATGTGCGGCTGCACCTCTACGGCAAGGCCGACCCGCGGCCGGGTCGCAAGATGGGCCATTTCACCGTGACGGCCCGCGATGCCGACATGGCGCTCGAGCTGGCCGAGAAGTACAAGGCGCGGCTCGCGGGCTGAAAGTTACACCAACCGGCCGGCTTGCGCTAGCTGCCCAGCGCGAAGAACGCGTGTTCCCCGGGGAAACTCGGCACGGGGTGCGCCCCGAGCGCGCGGGCCGCGCCAATCAAGTCCAACGATTTCGTCGCGGGCTCGCTGAGCACGCACGTCGCGCCGAGGGGCTTGGTCGACTTCTCCATGCGGAAAAGGAAAATCACGTCCGTGCCGGCCAGCGACTCGCCTTGCAGGCCGCCGCTGATGCGAATGCGACCCTGGTGCAGGATGATGCGGAACGGTCGCGGCGACGTCTTTTGCAGCGCGACGAGTTCCAGCAGCGCGGCGCGCACCTTGTCGGCGGGATGCCGGTCCTGACGCCAATAAGCGAACAGCGCGTCGCCGAGGTAGGCGTTGATCGTGCCGCCGGAACTGACCAGCCCCGGGCGCACCAGTTCGAGCCAGCGCTTGAAGTCCGCGGACGCCATTTCCGCGCCGACCGCCTGCGTGTGCGCGGTGTGTCCGATGAGATCCAGCATCAACAGCCAGCAGTCACCGGAGTGGATTTGCACCGACGTCGCGCCGGCGTCGTTCGAGGGTTCCCCCGCCTGCTGGCAGCGAAAGGTCAGGGTGATGCCGCTGAGTTCGATCTTGTCGCCGTCCCGCAACGCGACGCCTTGTTCCAGGCGCAGGCCGTTGTGGTAAGTGCCGTTGGTGCTGCGCAGGTCGGTGAGGAACCAGCCGCCCGGCGTGGGCTGGATCATTGCGTGGCTGCGGGAGAGGCCGGGGTTGTCCAGCGGCAGGGTATTCGAGGCCGTGCGGCCGATCGTGCACGCGTTCTTGTCGAGCCAGTGCATCCGACCGTCGGAAAACTCCAGCCACGCTTGGGGGGATGTGGGCTCGTCAGCCATTTCGCGCCGAGAGGTTTTCGAGGTTCGTCATGCGGGGAACTGCGAGGAAGGCGCCGCGGGATGCTTCGCTTCAGTCAAGATCACAGGCGAAGGACGGTGCGGGCGGCACATGTCACTTCAAACGCAACCGCCAGAGGTTGTAGGCGCCGCCGCGGTTGGAGATGAAGTACACGACGTTGGGGTCCGTCGGGGACCACGCGGGGAGGATGTCATCGGAACCGTTCGCGGTCAGCTGCTGGATCTGCGAACCGTCGGCATTCATCACGTAGATGTTGTTGTTCGCGCGGCCGGACTCGTCCTTGTCGCGATCGGAAACAAACAGGACGCGCGTGGGGCTGGCGAAGCTGGCGACGGGATTGAAGCAGTTCGCGGCGAGGAAGGACTCGTCGGAAATCAGGTTGGTCTCGAGGCGGCCATCGGGCTCGACGGCGTAGATGCCGCGTTTGCCCGAGGCTTCGTCGACGCGCGTGAAGTAGATCTTGGAGTGCTCGCGGTGGCTGACCTCCTCCGCGGTGATCTGGAACTGGGTCGGCAGCGCGCCGTCGAACTTCACGTTGCTCAGCTGCGGTTTCGCGAGCGGGTAGTTGGGTTCGAGCGAAAGGTAGACGATCTCGCGGTTGCTGTCGGTGTAGGTGGGGCCGTAGTTGTAGCGCTGGTCGTTCGTGACGCGCGACACGCCGCCGGCGACGCGGTTGTCCGCGAAATTGATGCGGAAGATGTCGGGCTTGTTGAGGTCGCCGCGGTTGGACTGGAACACCAGCACGCCGCTGCCGTCGGGGGCGATGATGGGCGCGGTGTCGATGTAGCGCTTGTTGTTGTCGATCAGGCGGGCGGTGCCGCCGCCGTCGTCCTCGATGCGTTTCAGGAACAGGGCGGAGAAAAACTTGCCCGCGTCGTCCTGCGAGGTGATCGCCAGGATCGCCGATTCGCCGTCGGGCGTGATAGCGTAGGAGTTCAGCGCCTGCAGCGGCGCCTTCAGGTTTTGGTCACGGCGCAGGAAACGCGTGAGCCGGGAAAGGCCGGCGATTTCGGTGGCGCGCTCGCCGGTGTCGAGCGTCGCCAGCCGGGTCGTTTGGTTCACCACCATGCGCGCGCCGGTGGCGGTCATCTCGACCACCGGGGCGTACAAGCCCACGGAAAGTTCGGTCACGGGCTTCAGCGTCAGGGAAAAGTTGTCCTTGAAGTCGTGCGTCAGCGTTGTGCTCGCGGGCAGGTAGATCGTCGGGATTTCCGCGGTGAGCGTGAACGTCGGCCACGGCTTCGTCTTGTCCGGGCGCGCGAACGTGACCATGAAGCGCTGCGGCGCGGCGCCGACCTCGCGGTCGCCCAGCGTCAGGTTGGCGGAGAGGGGCGAACCGTCGGGCGACTTCACCTCGACATTGAAAACGCGATCCTTCCGCAGTTGCCCGAGCATCAGGTTCGCGGTCGGGCTTTCGTAGGGCAGGGTGAAGGACTCGGTTTGGTAGTCGGCCTTGCTCACGACGACCTGCGTGGGTTTCCACGGCGTGTTTTTGTCGTCGCGGACAAACGTCACGATCTTGGCGAGCGGCGTGGCGCCGGCCGGCTTGCCGTCGATGGTGACGGCGGCGCCGTCGGGATTGGTGCGGATGGTGACTTCCTTTTCGGCGGTGAGCGGCGAGAGCGTGACGGAGATCTCGCGCACTTTTTCGCGGGTGTTCCAGGAAGCGGTCTCGGTTTGGAAGCCCGGTTTCTCGATCGTGAAGCTGTAGGGCGTGTCGCGGCGCTTGAGTTCGACCGTCGCGGGGGCGGGGAGCCGCTGGCCGGCCTCGGTGATGATGGTCGCGCCGGCGGGCGTGACGTTGATCTTGAGGGGAACGCCCCGGCTGAAGACCGCGGTGACAAGGGCCAGCGCGAAATAACAAGCAAGGCGACGGGACAAGCGCGTCATGGTGAGTCTAGCTAAGCGCCGGAGGGGAAGGGGGGTCAACCCGGCATTTTGGTTTCGTTCTGGCGTCGGGGGCGCGGGGCGCTTGACTGCGGGAGCACTCATGGACGGCGAGCCCGAAAAGACCGTATTTGTCCCGCGCGCCAGCGGCGTGGCCAAGGACCTCTTCCAACCCGGTGACGTGGTCGGCCAGTACAAGATCGAGCGCGTGCTCGGCAAGGGCGGCATGGGCGTCGTGTATCTCGCGAAGCACACCGCCCTGAAGAAGGAATTCGCGGTGAAGGTGCTGCCGGCGCAACTCGCGCAAGACCAGTCCTTCGTCGCGCGGTTCAAGCGCGAGGGCCAGATGGTGGGACGCCTCAAGCACAACCACATCGTCAACGTCACGGACTTCGGCGAGAGCGACGGCAAGCTCTACCTGGTGCTCGAGTACGTGAACGGCGGTTCGCTGGAGGAGTGGTTCGAAAAGCACCGCCAGCCCGGCGGGGGCGTAGCGGCGGCGGACGTCCAGCCGATGCTCGACCAGATTTTGCAGGGCCTCCAGCACGCGCATGAGGCGGGCCTGGTGCACCGCGACCTGAAGCCGGCGAACGTGTTGTTGGAAAAGACCGGCGAGGCCAAGATTTCGGACTTCGGTCTGGCGCGCGTGGGTGACGAGGAGGAATACCGCCGCGCCGGCGGCACCGCGTCGCCGTTCGGCGGGGACAGCGTCACCACGACGGGCGCGATGGTGGGAACGATCGATTTCATGTCGCCCGAGGCGCGCAGCATGCGGCCCTCGGATGCGCGTTCGGACCTGTGGTCGTTTGGCGTCATCGCGTATTACCTGCTGACCGGCCGCAAGCCGCAGGGCATCGCCGAGAATCCCTCGCAACTGGTCCCGGGCCTCGATCCGCGATGGGACAAGTTCATCAAGGTCTGCCTCGCGAACGATCCCGGGCAACGCTACCCGAGCGCCGCGGCGGCGTTGGCGGCGTTGCGCCAGATTCCGAAGAAGCGCGGTGGCTCACGCGCGTGGATTTATGTGGTTCTGGCCACGATGCTGGCCGTGGGTGCGGTCGGCGCCTGGAAGTGGCCGGTCCTGCGCAAGTCGCTCCGTCCTCCCGTGGTCGAGGCCGCGCCGGCGCCGGTTACGCCGGCGCCGGTCACGCAAGCCGCGCCCGAGCCGGTGAAGGTCGAATCCAAGCCGGCGCCGGTCGTGCCAACGGTCCGCAAGCTGGCGCTCGTCGAGTTGCCACAGGGCGCGGTCGTCACGCACCAGGGTCGCAACTACCCGATCGGCGCGTCGGGCCGGTTGTTGTTGGAACTGCCGCCCGGCTCCGGGGCGCAAATGATCCAGGTGAAGGCGGCAGGGTTCATGGATTGGGAGGGCGAGGTGGGCGCCAATGAGAGCGAGGACGAAGCCGCCATCCCGTTGCAGATGCTGCCTCCGCATCCCGTGCGTTTCACCGGTTTGCCCGCGCAGGCCGAGGTCAAGGTTGGCGACCAGGTCGCAACGGTGGACGTCACCGGCACGGTCACCCTGCAACTGCGGCTCGGCCGCCTCAAGGTCCAGGCCACCGCGCCGAAGTTCGAGCCCCTTGACCTGTGGGTGGAAATTCTCGCCGACACCGACGCCGTCGCGCTCACGATGAAGCGGCTGCCGCCGCCGGCGGAGATTGTCGTCACGCTTGCCGACGGCACGCCGATGAAATTCCGCTGGATCCCCGCGGGCGTTTTCCAGGCCGGTTCACCGCCGGAGGAACACGGCCGGCAGCGCAACGATCTCCCGCGCGCGAAGACGGAGATCGCGAAGGGCTTCTACCTGGCGGAAACCGAAACCACCCAGCGCCAGCATCGGGTGCTGACCGGTCGGAATCCCAGCACGAGCCGCGCGCTCGGTGACGATACCCGTCCGGTGGAACAGGTCGCGTGGCGCGACCTCATGGGCGCGGGCGCCGCGATCGAGCGGCTCAACGAAACGCTGAGGAAACTCGGCCTCCCGTACCAGGCGGACCTGCCGGCCGAGATGGAGTGGGAGTACGCCGCGCGCGCGGGCACGGAATCAGCCTTCAATGATGGCAGCAATTTGACCAACGAGCGCGACGACGCGGCCTTGAATGCGCTGGCAGTGTACGCGCGCGGCAGTGCGATGCCGGATGCGCCATCGCCGGTGGCGAAGCGCAAACCGAACGCCTGGGGCCTCTACGACATGCACGGCAACGTGGCGGAGTGGACGTATGGCGTTCGCGGAAAACGCGAGCCGGTCCTGCGCGGTGGTAGCTGGAAAGTCAGCGCCGTGCATTGCCGTGCAGCCTCGCGTGTGGAAGTCACCACCGAGACGCGGCCAACGGACGCGATGGGTTACCGCTTGTTGTTGCGCCCGCTCGAAGATTGACGGTGGAACCCGGCCTCCGGACGGGTTGGTTGGGCCTCAAGGCAGTTCCGCCGGCAGCACCAAGCCCCGGCATTCGCCGAAGCCGATGCGGCGGACGCCCGGACGCGCGGCGTAACCGCGAAGGATGACTTCATCGCCGTCCTCCAGGCAACGGCGCGACTCGCCGCCCGGAAGCTGCACCGGTTCGGCGCCGCGGGCAGTGAGTTCGAGCAGGCAGCTGCGCGCGTCGTCGGTGTCGCCCGAAACCGTGCCGCTGCCCAGCAGGTCGCCGGGCTGGAGATTGCAGCCGTTGCTCGTGTGGTGCGTGAGCATCTGGCCGAGCGTCCAATACATCTGCCGGAAGTTGGCGGCGCTGAGCTTGTGCGGCGCGGCATTGGCGGCCCGCATCGCCGGCGTGCGCAGCCAGGCTTCGAGGACCAGGTCGATGCCGCCGTGCGCGGCGTCGTAACCGTCCGTGAGGTAGGGCAGGGGCGCGGGATCCCCCGCCGGACGCGCCGCGGCGGGCACGCGGAAAGGCGCCAGCGCCTCCATGGTCACCACCCACGGCGACAGGCTGGTGGCGAAGTTTTTCGCGAGGAACGGACCCAGCGGTTGGTATTCCCACGATTGCAGATCGCGCGCGGACCAATCGTTCAGCAGGACGACGCCAAACAGGTGGTCGCCCGCCGAAGCGAGCGGCACGGATTCACCGAGCGCGTTGCCGGGGCCGACGAAGGCGCCCAGCTCCACTTCATAGTCCAGCGACCGGCTCGGGCCGAACGCGGGCGTCGCATCCGGCGTGTCCTTGGACTGGCCGTTCGGACGGCGGATCGGCGCTGGGCTCGCCAATAGCGACGAAGCGCGTCCGTGGTAGCCGATGGGCACCCACTTGTAGTTGGGCAGAAGCGGGTGGTCCGGACGAAACAGTTTTCCCACGCGGGTGGCGTGATGAATGGAAGCGTAGAAGTCCGTGTAGTCACCGATCGCCGCAGGCAGCAGCATGGTGGCTCGGTTTTGCGGGATCAGGCAGCGCTGGACCTGGCTGCGCCGCGCGCCGGTGCACGTATCGGCGCCCAGGAGTTCGCTGAGAAAGCGCCGCCGAGGGGGTGGGCAGCAGACCGGCTTGGCCGGCGGCCGCGAGGTCCAGGATTTCCTGGCCAATGGCCACGCCAACCCGCGCTGGCCCGGCGGCGTCCGTCCGGAATACCCCGAACGGGAGGTTTTGGAGCGGAAAGTCAGCCAGGGGGTGGTTGGCGGATTCAACCCAGCTCAGCCGGGTGGGGTCGTGCGTTTGGTTGAGCATTCGCAGGGGGTGGAGGCGACAATCGCGGTGGACGGGATTGAGTCAATGGGGCACCCATGGTTCGTTTGGGTTGAATCGAATCGCTGACGGGGTTGCCGGGTAGGGGGTGATTCTCGTTGTCATAATCCCGTTTCGTTGCCGCCGGTTCTATAAATGATCACGGCTTGAGCCGAGTGGAGTAAACCGGGAGCCGAATCCAATTCTTGGGTCCGCAGAGCGACCTAACCTGTTGCGGTCCAGTGCAGCCCCGCCCCTTCGGGGCCATCTGGGCCTGATTTTTACACTTTCAGAAAGTGATTGCTGTTCATCGGTAAAATAGTTCTGTTTGCCGGAAGAAATTAGCCGGTCACGGGTAGTTTCCTACCAACACAACACACAACCGAACTATGAACAATAGCTCCGTAAGTTATCTACGGAAGCCTTTGGCGCTGCTTGGCGCTGGGCTTTCGCTGTTCGCGGCCCAGGCCGCTTTTGCGCAGAAGGCTGCGCCCGCCGCCGCCCCTGGCGATGACACCCTGAAACTCGAGAAATTCGAGGTCACGGGTTCTTATCTGCCCCTGTCTGCGACGGTTAACGCCAGCCCCGTGGTCCAGATCGAGTCCAGCACCATCGGTGCCTCGGGTGCGACCGATGCGCTGCGCTTGCTCCGCCAGGTGACCCCGCTTTTTGCCGGTAACGGCAACGTCGGTACCGAGCTCAACAACGGTGGCGCCGGCGAATCCTTCGTCGCCCTCCGCAACCTGACGACCCTCGTCCTCATCAACGGTCGCCGCATGGTGGGTTCCGCGAGCTCTTCCGGCACGGGCACCGACCTGAACATCATCCCGACGTCGATGATCGAGCGCATCGACATCTTCAAGGACAGCGCCTCGACCATCTACGGTACCGACGCGATCGGTGGCGTGGTGAACGTCATCCTGAAGAAGAACTACAACGGTTTTGAGACCGCGGCCCGCTATGGTACGACCGGCAGCCACGACTACGAGACCCGCAGCTTCTCCTTCATGGGCGGTGTGAGCAATGAAAAGGGCTCCATCACCGTCGGCGCCGAGCACTTCGAAAACACCGACCTGCTCACGACCGATCGCGCGATCACGACGCTGGTCCCGGCCCAGATCAATGCGCTCGGCTTCAACGTCATCAGCGCCGCGTTCTCCGGCAGCTACGCCGGTCGTATCGGCAGCGACGTGCTCGCCGGCTCGACTTGGATCATGGCGGGTGACTCCCGTTTCAATAAGAACATCCTGAGCCTCGGCATGAAGAGCTCCCCGTCGGACGCGGCCAAGACGGCGGCGGACCTCCGCGCGGCGGGCATCCTCATCCCGGTTGCCAGCACCCCGATCGGCATTGCCGCCGGCGGCGCCACGGCGCTCAACACGACCCTCTTCGGCAACCCGATCATCCTCCCGACCAAGCGCAACTCGGTCGTGATGAACCTCGATCGCGAGCTGATGGGCAAGAACCTCCAAGTCTTCGCGGACATCATGTTCTCGCAGACCACCAACGGTGGCGCGGGCCTCGCTCCGTCCCCGATCGCGGGCGTCGGCGCGGGCGGCGGTAACACGCTGTTCATCCCGGCGAACAACCCGTACAACGTGTTCAACGTCGACTTCCCGGGCCCGATCGCGGCTCGTACCCGTCTCGAGGAACTCGGCAAGCGCTTCTCGAAGAACGAAACCAACACCTGGCGCCTCGTGGGCGGCTTCAAGGGTGAGATCAACGAGAACTACAGCTGGGAGGCCACCTACAACTACGCCCGCAGCTCCCTGCAGTCGCGCGTGTTCGGTGGCGCCAACGGCGCCAACATGAACAAGGCCATGATCCCGCTCCTCAGCGGCACCGGTGGCTACGTGTTCGACTCGAAGGGCCGCCCGCTCTCGACCCTCACGGACGCCTCCGGCAACAACCTGCCGGTCTACAACTTCTTCGCGCTGCCGGGCTTCAACGCCCCGGAAACGCTGGAAGCCATCAAGACCACCCTGTTCCAAGGTTCCGATGCCACGCTCAAGGAATACGCCGCGGTGCTCAAGGGCACGCCGTTTGAGCTCCCGGCCGGCCCGATGAGCTTCGCTGTCGGCGCCGACTACACCAAGGAAGGCGTCACCAATGCGGTCGACGCGCTCTACGCGAACGGCCTCGCGCTCGGCTACAACGCCGCGCAGTCGTTCTCCGGTGGTACCCGCACCAGCAAGGGTGCCTTCGGTGAATTCGGCGTTCCGCTGTTCTCCAAGAAGCAGAACATCCCGGGCTTCTATGACCTGAACCTCAACCTCGGTTATCGCTACCAGAAGATCCAGCCGGGTGGCAACGCCTCGAACCCGAAGATCGGCATCACCTGGAAGCCGGTTAACGACGACTTCGTCTTCCGCGCGACCTGGGCCAAGGGCTTCATTGCCCCGGCGATCATCAGCCTGTTCGGACCTGGCGGCCAGAACTCCCCCACCTTCCTGGTGCTCGAGGGTAACGGCTCCACCAGCTCCGGTGGCTCGACGGGCAAGAGCATCAACATCCAGGGCAGCTCGGTCGAACTGAGCAACCCGTTCCTGCTCGCCTCCCGCTCGACGTCCTTCACGGCCGGCGTCGTCTACTCGCCGAAGTCCATCAAGGGCTTCTCGGCCTCCTTGGACTACTACCACATCAAGCAGGACAAGGTTGGCTCGCTCGACTACACCTCCGTGGTGAAGGACCTGAATGCGAAGGGCAGCGCGTCCATCTATGCGCAGACCTATCGCGGCCTGCCGACCGGCTTCGTCTTTGCTGATGGCACCAAGATCACCAGCACGGCCCCGAACCAGATCACGTCGACGAACTTCGGTACGCTCACCATCGCCAACGATCCGGCGGGCGACCAGTGGACCGACGGCCTCGATCTCTCGGTCAACTATGACTTCACGACCGCTGAGTTCGGCCGCTTCAACGTCGGCGCGCAGGCGAACATCCTGTTCAACTACAAGTTCCGCGCCACGCCGAACGACGTGTACCTCCAGTACGCCCGCAACTTCACCGATGGCGTCAACGGCCTCGGTGGTGCCAACGGCCTCCTGCCGAGCTACATGATCCGTCCGTACGTCAACCACAAGTGGAAGGACCTCAAGACCTCCCTCTTCATGAACTACGTCCCGGCGACGAACGCCTCCGGTACGTTGTTCGGTGGTCAGAGCACGACCAACGGCTGGACCCGCAACGGCCAGGCCCAGACGATCCCGAGCTACTTCACGGTCGACCTGACCTTCACCTACACGATCCCGACCTGGGGCATCGAGGCGCTGCGTAACACCACCATCACGGCTGGTGCGAACAACCTCCTGAACAAGGAGCCGCCTTATGTCGCCGCGGGCGGTAACGGTTCCGGTGAGAACAACACGGTGAAGTCGACCTACGACATCATCGGTCGCTACATGTTCTTGGAGCTCAAGAAGTCCTTCTAAGGATTTTTCGAGTCATCCCCTGTTTCAACGGCCGCCCCGAGGGGCGGCCGTTTTTTTGGTGCAATCGTGTTGCCGCGAAGCCACGGGCTTCGGAAAATCCACGCATGAAGAAGTTCTGCCTCGTGCTGCTGTGCTGCCTCCTGTCCCGAGCGATCGCCGCGGATACCGACTTCCTGAAGAACCTGCGCCCCGAGGACGCGCGCGCCGCCGGTCTCGAGAAACTTTCCGCCGAGGAACTGGCGCGTCTCGAGCAGCTCGTCCAGCGCTTCAAGGCCGGTGTCGTCGTGGAGGTCCAGCAAAAGGCCGAGGCCAAAGTGGTCGAGGTCCAGCAACTGGCGGAAGCCAAGGTCGTGGAGGTGCAGCAGAAGGCGGAGGAAAAGGTCCGCGCGGTCGAACAAGCCGCCGAGAAGAAAATCGCCGCCGCCGAAGCGCGCGTGACCGAAAAGGAAAAAGCCGCCGCGACCGCGCCGGCCAGCAAGCAGCCAAGTTGGTTCACGGCGCTGCTGACCCTCAACAAGGCCGCGGAGAAACCGGCCGAGGCGCAGCCGCTCGAGAGCCGGCTGGTGGGAGAATTCACCGGGTGGTCGGGTCGCACCGTGTTTTCCCTTGAGGATGGCACCCGGTGGATCCAGCAAAACGCCAAGGATCGCTATGAATATTATCCGGCGCTAAAATCGCCGAAGGTGAAGATCGTGCCCGCCGCGATGAGCGGGTTTTGGCTGAGAATCGACGGCGTGAACCTGAGCGTCCGCGTCATCCCCACGGAATTGCCAAGTCCAACGCAGCCTTAGTTTTTCGCGGTTACGCGCCTTTCATTCCGCCCAACTGTGCCCCGGGGGTCGGCCGGACGGGTGTGCCCCTGCGGCCGGCCAAAAATGCAAAAAGGAGTTGAGTTTTTTTTTGGAACTGCGCGTATGACGCTAAGAAATTAGCCGGTTCGCTGGTCGGTTTCTGCCAACACAACACACCGAACTATGAACAAAAGCTCCGTATACCTACGGAAGCCTTTGGCGCGCCTGATTGTCGGCGCCGGGCTTTCGTTCCTCGCGGCGAATGCCGCTTTTGCCCAGACGCCCCCGCCGGAAGTTGAGAAGAAGGACGAAACGGTCGCCCTGGAGAAGTTCTCCGTGACGGGTTCCCGCGTCAAGCGTCTCGACACCGAGACCCCGGCCCCGGTCGTCGCGTACACCGCGGCGGAAATCGAAGCGAAGGGCTACACCAACATCGGCGATTTCATCCAGAGCCTGCCGTTTAACACTGGCTCGGCGAATTCGATCTACCAGACCGCCAGCTTCCTGCGTGGCGCCGCGACAACGAATATCCGCGGCCTCGGGTCCCAGCGTTTCCTGACGCTCGTCGACGGTCGCCGCATGGTCCCGTACGCGCTCACCAACAGCGGTGGCCGTTCCGTGTTCGATTTCAACAGCCTGCCGGCCGCCGCGGTCGAGAGCGTCGAGTTCCTGAAGGACGGCGCTTCCGCCATTTACGGTGCGGACGCGGTCACGGGTGTGTTGAACATCAAGCTAAAGAAAAACTACACCGGCCTCTCCGTCAGCGGCTACTACGGCAACACGATGGGCCACGACACGGGCATCAAGGAGCTGAGCATCGTTGCTGGTGCCGGCGCCGGCAGCAAGACCCGCATGATGGTGGCGGTCGACGTCAAGGACGCGAACTCCAACTTCCTGCGTGACTACGGCGTGTCGAATACCGACTACAGCGCCAGCGGCCGGGGTATTAACCAGAATTCCACGTCGAACTTCCCGGCGAACATCACGATGAACGCCACGCTCGCGACGGCGCTCGGCCTGCCCAACAGCGGCACGCTCGTGATCACCGGCGGTCGCCTCCTGGCGGCGCCCACGGCTGGCGATTTCGCCCGCGTCACCACGGTTCCGAACGAGAACCGCTACAACTTCGCCGAAGTTTACCAGCGCTACCCGGCGTACTTCTACACCAGCGCATACGCGGGTTTCGAGCATGACATCAGTGAAAACCTGAAGGCTTTCGGCCAGTTCACCTACAGCGACAACTTCACCTTCTACGCCTTCACCCCCGGCGTCATTGGTTTTGCCTCGGAAGGCCTGACGCTGCCGGCGAACAGCCCCTACAATCCGTTTGGCATCGCCCTCACCACGCTCACCGCCCGCACGAACTTCGGCCCCGTCCGCAAGTTCGACACCGAGTCCATCGCCGCCAACATGCTGGCCGGCCTGAAGGGCACGATCTTCGGCAAGTGGGACTGGGAAACCGGTGCTTCGTACTCGATGAATCGCGTCACGACGATCTCCCGCAATGCGATCCGCGCCACCACCTACCAGTCCGCGCTTAACGGCACGCTTTCCGGCTTCGTGGGCTCCTTCTTCAATCCGTTCGGCCCGTCCTCGAACCCGAACCTCCCGAACGCCCTCTTCACCACGTCGACCGCCGCCAACCGCGGCGAGAGCACGGTGTTTGACGGCAGCATCACCGGCACGTTGATGGACCTCCCGGGCGGCGACCTCGGCGTCGCGGCCGGCGTCGAGTGGCGCAATGAAGAATTGGTCACCAACCCCGATACCGCGGCCTACCTCGGCTCGGGCGGCGGCAACCCGCTGCGCGGCGACCGCAACGTCAGCTCGGCTTACGTCGAACTCACCGCCCCGGTGCTCAGCTTCGTCGAGCTGCAGGGCGCCGTTCGCCACGAGCGTTACAGCGACTTCGGCACGACCACCAAGCCGAAGGCGGCCATCAAGGTCAAACTCCCGAAGAACCGCTACGTGAACGCCATCCTGCGCGCCTCCTACTCGGAGTCGTTCCAGGCGCCGGCGCTTGGCCTGCTCTACCAGACGCAGACCATCGGTTTCTCCTCGGGCGTCTTGCAGGATCCGCTTCGTCCGCAGGATCCGCCGCAGCAGATCCGCATCGCCACGGGTGGTAACCCGAACCTGCTCCCGGAAGAGTCCAAGTCCTACTACGCGGGCTTCGTCCTCGAGGACATCGCCGGCGTCAAGAACCTCTCGTTCAACGTGGACTACTTCAAGTTCCGCATCAACCAGGTCATCGTGACCCCGAGCGCCACCTACCTCCTGTCCGATCGCGGCCGGGCCCAGTTCCCGAACGCCATCGTGCGTGAAAGCGCCGGCGGCCCGATCATCCGCATCGACTCGGTTCCTTCCAACAACCCGGATGCGTACCAGATCTACAAGGGCATCGATATCGGCGTTAACTACCGCCTCAACAACACCCGCTATGGCGACTTCCGTTTCTCGGCCGAAGCCACGCGCGTGCTTGAGATCGGTTCCGATTCCGGTCTGGGCGGCGGTTATTTCGACAACGTCGGGCTCTTTAACAACATGAAGTGGCGCGGCCAGGCGGCCGTCGGCTGGAACTACAAGGACTTCGCCGCCGGCGTGACGGCCGACTATATCGGCAGCTACTGGAACGATGGTTTCTCCAGCACGGTCCAGTGGCGTGAAGCCGCGCAGACGCTCGTCGGCGCCTCGGTCGGTTACCGTGGGTTCCGCGGCTACCAGATCTCGGTGGGCGCGAGCAACCTGTTCGACAACCTGCCGCCGTTCAACGGATTTGATACCAGCAGCTTCGATCCGAACACCTACGGCGCGATGGCGATGGGTCGCTTCGTGTATCTCCGCGTCCGCAAGGATTTCTAAGCGGATTGAAATTCGCCTGACAGCTTCAGCGGGCTCCCATTTCGGGAGCCCGCTTTTTTTGGCCCGACTGTTTCCTGACTTTTGTGCGTTCGCTCTCCCCACCCATGAAGAAATCCCCTTCACTGCTCCCGGCTGCCGGCATCGCCTGCCTGGCCGCCATCGTCACGAGTTTCGCCGCGCCGCCGCCGCCGGTCCTGCCCGTCGAGACTCTGTTCCAGACGCCGACTCTCTCCAATCTCGAGTTTTCTCCCGACGGCACGAAAATCCTTTGCCTGGTCCCCCACGAGGGACGGCAAAATCTTGCCGTAATCGACCTGCGGAAGGGCGCCAAAAACCTGCTCAGTGGGTTCAAGGACAAGGACGCCCTGGGGCCTTTTTGGGCGAGCAATGATCGCATCCTCTTTGCGGTCGATGACAACGGCAAGGAGCGCTACGACATCTATGCCGTCAACCCCGATGGCACGAACAATGTTGTGCTGCCGTTCGATCGCTCCGTTCGGCTGGTTCGACGGCTCCCCGACGACCCGAAGAATTTTCTCGTTTATGCCGGCATCACCTACCGGGATTGGTGGGACGTCGCCCTCATGAATCTGCGGACCGGCTCGCTCTCCGCGCCGATTGCACGCGCGCCGGGCAACGTGGATTATTACGTCATCGATCACGCGAACGTCGTGCGCTTTGCCGTGGTCGAGGACCAACAGATTCGCCGCGTGCTGTATCGCGACGCGAACAAGATGGAGTGGAAGGAACTCGCCTCGCACCATACCGACAGCGAAGGGTGGGAGCCGATCGCCTTCGACGGGGACAATCGCACCGTGTATGTTCGGTCCGACATCGGGCGAAAAACCCTCGCCATCTACCGCTTTGATACCTCGACCAAGACCATGAGCGAAATGGTCTTTGGCGACGACACGTACGACGTCAACCGGGTGATCTATGACGAATCCAAGAAAAAGATCGTCGGGCTGCAGTACGACGCCGACCGCCGTCGATTCCATTGGTTGGATCCGGAGATGAAGGCGATCCATGCCCGGATGGAGCAATCGCTGCCCGATACCGTGCACGCGCCCATGCAGTTTTCGGAAGATGGTTCAAAGATCATTTTCTATTCCTACAGCGATCGAGATCCCGGCGTGTTTTACCTCTATGACCGCAAGCGCCAGCAGGTCAGCGAACTCGCGGTAATCCTGCCCAAAATCGATCCGACGCAGATGGCGCCGACCAAGCCGATCACCTACCAGGCGCGGGATGGGCTCACCCTTCACGGCTATCTCACGCTGCCGGTGGGACGGGATCCCAAGAATCTTCCCCTGATCATTCACCCGCATGGCGGCCCGTACGGGCCCCGCGATTCTTGGGGCTACAATCCCGAGGTTCAGTTTTATGCCAACCGCGGCTTCGCGGTCCTGCAGGTCAATTTCCGCGGCTCCGGTGGGTTCGGGCGCGCGTTCGAAGCGGCCGGGTTCAAGAAGTGGGGTTTGGAAATGCAGGACGACCTGACCGATGGCGTAAAATGGGCGGTCGCCCAAGGGCTGGCTGACCCCGGTCGCGTGGTGATCTCCGGCGCCAGCTACGGCGGTTACGCCGCGATGGCGGGACTCGTGTTCACCCCGGAACTGTATTGTGCGGGCATCAATTACGTCGGCGTGGTGGACATCAACGGCGTGATCCCGAAAGCCGTCGCGCCGGACCGCATGTACTGGATGAACACACGCCTCGGAGACGTGAACAACGCCGCCGATCGGAAACGCATCCACGACACGTCGCCGGTCCATTTCGTCGATCGCATCCGCGTGCCCCTGCTCATGGCCTATGGCCGCAACGATCCGCGGGTGAAGGTGGACCAGGCGTACGACATCGAGAGTGCGATGAAGAAAACCGGCAAGCCGTTCGAGTTTGTCATCGAAAACAACGAGGGCCACGGCTTCCACACCGAGGAAAAGCGCGTCGCGTTCTACAAGAAAATCGATCGGTTCCTGAGCACCGCAGTCCCCGGGATGGTGGCGACCACGAAGCTTGGTCCCTTGGAAGTTCTGCCGGAACCCGCGAAGGGCACCGGTCCATAACGCACCTTACTCCAGCCGCACGGGCCGGACGCGACAGCGCTGGCCCACGCCCTCAATTTCCATCCAAAACGACCCAAAGGTCGCGGGAAAAATCCGCACCTTGGGTGCGTCGAGGGGCGGGGTATAGCGGTAGGCGTCCGCGTTGGCTTGCGTCCAGACCTGGCCGTTCTCGAGCTTGAATTCCGTTCGACCTGACCAACCGCTGAATTTGCCCACCAACCGCGTCTCCAGCACCTGCGGCTTTGCGGTGTTGTTTTCCGCGCGCTTCAAGGTGATCAGTGCGCCGACCCAGTCCGGCAGAACCTTGCTGGCCCGCGGTTCCGGCGCCTTCGTCGGGATTTCCGGGGCGTTCGTGGAGGCGGAGGCGCCTTGGGGCGCCGGGGTGGGCGACGTCGATGGGGTGGCGCCCGTCGCCGTCGTCGCCGCGGTGGCGCCTGCCTTGTAATGTTCGATGCGCTCGTTGAGCGCGGCGAGTTGGTCCGGCGTGAGCCGGTCAAGGCCGAGACGGTGGAGCTCCTCGGTACTGAGGGTGCGCGTGAATTCGCCGGCCCGGGACCACGCGGGGGCCAGTACGGCGACGAGGACGATGGTGCGGAGAATTTTGATGTGGCGAGCTAGCCGAAAAAATTGCGGCTGGGCAACGGCAATCCCGGACGCGCGGCGCGGCCTGGCCGCGTCCCGGAAGAATTTGCATTGCGGCCCGCCGAAATGTGCGACCGCATGGCCGAACTCCCATGAATTTCTGGCGACGCAGCCTGCAGGCAACTTTCGGGCACCTCACGCCCGAAGCCCGGCGCGTCTACCAGGTCCAGCTGCTGCTGCTCTTTATCCTGAGCACCCTCCTTTACCTCGGCTTCCCGGGCACCCGCGAGTGGCGCCGGATCGCGGAGGAGAATCAGATGGCCACCATCATCCGCGGGTGGGACGGCCTGTCCTGGTACACCTGGCTGGCCGCCGCGCCCTTCATGCTGATGTTGGCGCGGCGCTTTCCGCTGACCCGGGCCTGGCGGACCGCGGACATCGTCCCGCTCACCCTTGGCAGCGTCGCGATCTACCTCGTCGTGACGCACGTGCGCTACGCCCTGCGCATCTTCGCCGACACCGCGGGCACTGATTACTGGCAAAAGCTCACCCACTTCGACTCCTACACGTTCAATACGTTCGGAATGCTGCCGCTCGATCTGCTGACCTTCTGCGGTTTTTTCGCGGTGTCGTTCGCCGTCGATGCCTACCACAAGCGCCGGCTGGATGCTCGGAGGGCGGTGGAGTTGCAGGTGAAGGCTGCCGAACTGGAGTCGGAGCTCGCCCGGGCCGAGCTGGCCGCCTTGCGCGGACAGCTGCACCCGCACTTTCTGTTCAACAGCTTCAACGCGCTCGCGACCCTGGTGCGACAGAAGAAAAACGACGCCGCGGTCGAAATCATCGCCCAGCTGAGCGCGCTTCTGCGCCTCGCGATCGACCGCAGCGGCCTGCAGGAAATTCCCCTCGAGCAGGAACTCGATTTCATCCGGCGCTACCTGGATATCGAGCAGGTCCGCTTCGGCGACAAGCTGCGGGTGGCTTTCGCCCTCGAGCCGGCCGCGCTTTCGGCCACCGTGGCCAACATTGTCCTGCAACCGCTGGTCGAGAATGCGATCAAACACGGCATCTCCCTGCGCACGACGCCCGGCACGGTACGCATCTCCGCGAATCGGCGCGGTGAGCGGCTGCACATCGAGATTGCCAACGACGGCCCGGACGAGCCGGCCGTCGCCGCGCCGGGCCCCGCGCGCAGGCCTGGCATTGGCCTGGCGAACACCCGCGCGCAACTGGACAAACTTTACGGCCGCGATTACCGGCTGGAAATAACCACGCAACCCACGGGCGTGACCATTGTCTCGCTCAACCTGCCCTGGCGGCAGGCCAAACCCGAATGAACAACCTCCACCAACGCATCCGCGTCCTCGTCGTGGATGACGAACCCCTCGCGCGCGACGGCATCATGACGCTACTCGCGCAAGACCCCGACATTGAGATCCTCGGCAGCTGCGGCGACGGCCAGTCGGCGCTCACGGCCATCCGGGCCCAGCGGCCGGACCTGGTCTTCCTCGATATCCAGATGCCCAAGAAGGACGGGTTCGAGGTGCTGGCGGACCTCAAGCGCGACGAACGCCCGACGGTTGTTTTCATCACGGCCTACGACAAGTACGCGATCCGGGCGTTTGAACTCTGCGCACTCGACTACCTGTTGAAGCCCTTTCGGGACGCGCGCTTCTTCAGCGCCCTTTCCCGGGCGAAGAAGGAGATTCGCCAGGCACGCGCGACCGACCTGGGCCAGAAGGTCGACCAGCTGCTCGGCCACATGCGCGCGCTGAACCCCGGAGCGGCTCCGGTGGCGCCGGCCGCGGTCGCCAGCCCCGGAGAAAGCTCCGATCGCGTTGTGCTGAAGACCGGCAGCGACATCCATTTTGTGCGGGCGGCGGACATCATCTGGGTCGAGTCGCAGGCCGATTTCATCAAGGTGCATACCACTGGGCCGGCGCAACTGGTTCGCGAGACCTTGCAGAGCCTCGAGGAGCGTCTCGACCCCACGAAATTCCTGCGCATCCACCGGTCGTCGCTCGTGAACCTCGAGCATGTCCGCAAGGTGACTCCCGCGCTGTACGGCGATTACACCGTGTTGATGAGCGACGACACCAAGCTGCGTCTCAGCCGTAAAAATCGCGGAAAACTGAAGCAGCTGATCGCGCGATTGTCGTCCCCCGTCGCGGAATCATAGGCGCAATTCGCCCGCCGGGATGGCGGCGGGACTGCTCATCTAAGTCGCGGATTTCACCTGAAAACAGGTGGAGCCATTCGTCGTGCTTTTCTCGCTATCGATGAGATGAAGCGAGCCATCAATCGATATGCTGTTGCTGGTGCTGGGTCGCGGTCTAAGCAGCCGCGCAAACACGACTGCGTGTTTTAACACAACACCTAGAACTATGAACAAACGCTCCGTAAGTTTGCGGAAGCCTTTGGCGTGCCTGTTTGGCGCCGGGCTTTCCTTGTTCGCGGCCCAGGCCGCTTTTGGTCAGACTACCGTTCCCCCCACGACCGATGACACCGTCAAGCTCGACAAATTCGTGGTGACCGGCTCGTTCATCCCCGTGGCGGCGGACTCCATCGCGATTCCGGTCACGGTGGTCGGACCCGAAGATATCGCGCGGACCGGCATCACGACCAATGCGCTCGAAGTGCTGAAGAAGGCGGTGCCGCAATTCCAGGGCAACGCCAACATCGGCGCGAACAACGCGAACATCGCTTCCGGTTCCACCGGTGGTGGCTCCCAGGCGTCGTTGCGCAATCTCACGACGCTCAGCCTGATCAACGGTCGCCGCGCCGCGGCTTCCCCGATCACCGGCACGGGTGGCAACCAGTTCGTCGACCTGAACATCATTCCGCTGGCCGCGATCGCCTCGATCGAAGTCCTCCTGGACGGCGCCTCGGCGACCTACGGCTCCGACGCGACCTCGGGCGTGATCAACATCAAGTCCAAGTCTGACTACAGTGGCACCGCCCTCAGCGGCTTCTACGAGTTCAGCGACCAGCCCGGCAAGTGGGCGACCTTCGGCGGCAACTTCGTCACGGGTGCCAGCAGCGGCAAGACCAACATCACGATCGCGGGCGGCTGGTCCCATCAGGATCCGCTGTACCAGTTCGAGCGCGGCTTCTCCAATCCCCAATATGGCACGCCGACCTTCGGTGGCGTGATCAATTTTGGCGGCAACTACTTTGTCCTGAACAAGGCGGCGTTCTCGGCCCCGCCGGTTTCGGGGACGAAGCCGACCGTGACCTTCGTGGGCAGCACGGCTTCCCCGACCTCGCTGGCGGCCATCCCGACGACCTCGGGCGGCGTGCCGTACTTCGGCAAGGTGGGCAGCAATGCGGTCTACTGGGGCAAGACCACCACGGCGGGCGCCGGGGTCGGCGGCTTTGGCGCCGGCGAACTCGCGTCGGCGACGGGCGGTTCCGAGCAGGTTGCATTTAACCTCTCCAACTACGTGACCATCCTGCAGCGCCGCGATTCGATGGGCGCCATGGCGACCTTCGACCACAAGGTGAACGACAACGTGACCTTCTTCGGGGACCTACTGACCTCCCAGATCAAGACGCTGTCGCAGATCAACGCCCAGCCGGTCGGCACGACCTCTGACTTCAACGTCACCGCCGCGCACGTGAACAACCCGTTCAACAACACGCTGCGCGTCCGCAACCGTTTCGTGACCAATCCGCGCATGTACGAGTACGACACGACGTTCAAGCGCCTCGTCGCCGGCTTCAAGGGCGAGATCAACGACCGCCTGTCCTACGAGACCGCGATCAACCTGAACACGTCCGACCTGGCCTACCAGAACAACGGCGTGATCGATGCCGCCGGGCTCCTGGCGGCGGCGGGCATCAACCCGGCGGCCGCCTCCGGCACCACCGCGATCAACATGTTCCAGGGCAACATCTCGCCCGCCACGGTCGCGGCCGCGAACTTCGTGGGCACGGCCTACAACAACTTCAACAGCGGCCTGCGCAGCTGGGACGGACGAATCCTCTACAAGGCGTTCGATCTCTCCAGTGGCGAAGTGACCGTCGCGTTCGGTGGCGAAATCCGCCGCGAGACCCTCAAGGGCACCGCGGACTTGAACTCGATCCCGGACTTTGACACGGGTGCGATCGGCTGGACCGGCGCGACCTCGGTGAATCCGTTCAAGGCCTCGCGCGATGTTAAGGCGGCCTTCCTCGAAGCCATGATCCCGTTGGCGAACCCGAAGCAGGGCCTCCGCTGGGCGCACGCGTTCGACCTCGACGTCGCCGCCCGCTATGAAAAGTACAGCGACACCGACGATCCGCTGGTCCCGAAGGCCACCTTCCGCTGGCTGCCGTTCAACGACGAGTTCGCGGTCCGTGGCACCTGGGGCAAGTCGTTCAATGCCCCGACGCTCTACCAACTGGTCGGACCCAGCGACGTCGGCTTCACGCCGGAAGTCCTGCTGCTGCCGCACGGGGCGGCGGATGTGCCCGCCAACTACGTCACGGGCCAGGCCCAGATCCGCGGCGGCGCCAACCCGGCCCTCAAGCCGGCGCGTTCCGACGCCTACACGTTTGGCATCGTCTGGTCGCCGAAGGCCGTGAAGGGTCTCTCCACCGAGCTGACCTACTGGAAGATCAAGGAGCGCGACATCGTGGGCGTGATCTCCACCCAGACGATCCTCCAGGACATCGAGGACAACGGCGCGGCTTCGCCGTACCTCGCGACCAACGCGAGCGCGACGAACCCGGTGGGCAACTTCATCAACCCCATCACGGGTCGCTCCACCTATGACGGCCGCATCGAGGGCTTCCGCGCTTCGGGTGCCCCGATCACGGCGCCCGGCCAGGTGGCCGGCCAGATCGACAGCATCTACATCGAGCGCCCGCTCGTGAACATCGGCGAGCAGAGCGCCTCCGGCATCGACCTCACCGCGAAGTACAAGTGGGAACTCCCGTCCGTTGGCCTGATCGACGTGTCGGCGAACGTGGCCTACTGGCTGACGTACGACTTCTTCGGCGAGAACCTGGCCGGCCGTGCCACCGTCACCGGCGGCACCATCCCGCGCTACACCGCGTATGTCGCCTCCTCCTGGAAGCGCGGCCCGTTTGATGCGTTCACCAGCGTTCGCTACATCCCGAAGGTCACGGCTCCGGACGAACAGTCCGGCAAGACCGCGGCCGAGGCCTATGCCTCGTTCGACGTCGGCATCGGCTATCGCTTCGACAAATCGAGCATCAAGTGGCTGAACGGCATGCGCGTCTCGGTCGTCGCGAAGAACGTGGGCAACGAAGCGCCCCCGCAGCTGCCGGATACGTTCTCGAACGATTCGGTGGACACGGGCGCCTACGACCCGATCGGTCGCTCGTTCGTCATCTCGGCTGAGTTCAAGTTCTGATCCTAGCTTGTTGCGCTGACTCCACGCTCAGCGCACGAGAAAGGCCGTCCGGTTTTCCGGGCGGCCTTTTTTTCTGCCGTGAATCTTGTAGGAGCCTGTTTACAGGCGATGCCGATACGCGGCCGGCGAGCGCTGGTGGTGTGCGGGGTGGGGGCACCCCGCCTCCAAGGGAACGCGAGCTTGCGCGGCTTACCCGCGCTTTTGTTTCACGAGTTGCTCCAGCTTGAGGATGTCGGCCGCGAACACGCGGATGCCTTCCGCGGTCTTCTCGGTGGCCATCGCGTCCTCGTTGAACGCAAAGCGGAAGCTCTTCTCGTCGTAGCTCACCTTCTTCACGTCGGCCGATTTCGCCTTCGCCGGGTCCAGCTTGCGCCCGAGCGGCTCGGTGCTGGCCTTGAGCTCGCCAAGGAGCTGCGGGCTGATCGTGAGCAGGTCGCAGCCGGCGAGCTCGGTGATCTCGCCGCGGTTGCGGAACGACGCGCCCATCACCTCGGTCGCGTAACCGAACTTCTTGTAGTAGGTGTAGATTTCCGTGACGGACCTCACGCCCGGATCCTCGGCCGGTGCATAGTCCTTGCCCGTGCTCTTTTTGTACCAGTCGAGGATGCGGCCGACGAACGGCGAGATGAGCTGAACCTTGGCCTCCGCGCACGCGACGGCCTGCGCGAACGAAAAGAGCAGCGTCAGGTTGCAGTTGATCTTCTCCTTTTGCAGTGACTCCGCGGCCTTGATGCCCTCCCAGGTCGAGGCGAGCTTGATCAACACGCGTTCGCGCGGGATGCCGGCCTTCTCGTAGAGCGCGATGATCTCGCGGGCCTTGGCGATCGAGCCGTCGCGGTCGAAGGACAGGCGGGCATCCACTTCGGTCGAAACGCGGCCTGGGACGATCTTCAGGATTTCGACGCCGAACACCACCAGCAGGCGGTCCATGACTTGCTCGACACTTGCGCCGGCCCCGGCGTCCTTCACGGCCTTGTCGAGCAGGTGTGCGTAGCCCGGCATGCCCGCCGCCTTGAGGATGAGGCTCGGGTTGGTCGTCGCATCCTGCGGCGCATACTCCTTCATGCTGGCGAAGTCGCCGGTGTCGGCCACGACCTTGGTGAATTGCTTGAGTTGATCGAGTTGGGTGGGGGCGCTCATGGTTGCGTGGAGGGTTGGGAGGTTAAAATCAGCGGGTGGGCCCGCAAATAGTTTCGCATCCACTCGAGCCCGCCCGCCTCGTCATAAAAGGCGCCATCGAGTTGGGATTCGAAGGCCGCATCCAGGGCGGGCTTGAACTGCGGGCCCGGGCGGATGCCGAGGCCGATCAAATGCCGGCCGAGCACGATCGGTTTCGGCGCGGCGTGTTCGAGGGCGAGGCGCTTGGCGGCGGCGCGCAGGTGATCGAGGCGGCGGACGGTTTCGGCCGAGATCAACGGCGGACGTCCCAAATGATCCGCCTGCATGACCGCGATCAGCTCATCCAGGGTCGCTGGCTCGATCTTGCGGGCGAGCCGGCGCACCGTCGTGTCCCGGTAGGTCTCCGCGCCCTGGTGATGCAGCAGATGGTTCACGACCAATTGGTGCACGTGCGGAATCAGGTCGAGCGGCGCACCCAGGCGTTGCAGAAACGCGTCCGCGAGCGGGCCGCCCGCGGCCTCATGCTCCGGGCTGACCCACCGCAGCTTGCCGCGCCGATCGGCCTGTTTGGTGGTCGTCGCCTTGCCAAAATCGTGCGCCAGCACCGCGAGCGACAGGATCCGGCGGGTTTGCCCCGTGCCGTTTTTCCACGAATCGAGCGTGACGACGGCATCAAGGCAGTGGTTCGTGTGCACGAGCACGTCGCCTTCCGGATGCCACTCGGGTTCCTGGGGCACACCGTCGAGCGCGGCCACTTCCGGAAAATGCTTCAGCCAGTTCGTCTGCTTGAGCACGGCGATCCCCCGCGAAGGTTTAACGGACTTCGTGGCCCACTTGTCCCATTCGCCCCACACGCGCTCCACGGGCAGTTCGCCAAACGTGTCGGCGATGCCCTGGCACAGCGCCACCGTTTCAGGCGCCAGCGTCAGTTCGAAGCGCGCCGCCAGTTGGAAGGCCCGCAGCACGCGCAGCGGGTCCTCGACGAACGCCTGGCTGGTGTGGCGCAGCACCTTTTTCCGCAGGTCGGCCTCGCCGCCGTGGAAATCGAGTACCCGGTTTTCGAAGGGATCGTACGCAATCGCGTTGATCGTGAAATCCCGGCGGGCCGCCGCGTCGGCTTCGGACAGGCTGGGGTCGGGCGCGACGGCGAAGCCCCGGTGACCGGCGCCGGTTTTTGATTCCCGGCGCGGCAGGCTGAAATCGTACTCGTTGCCGGCGAGGCGGACTTTCAACACGCCAAAACTCCGGCCCACGATGTCCGTCGGCCCAAACGGCGCGAGCGCCCGGCCCATCGCCTCGTAGTCGAGGCCGTAGACCTCGATGTCGAAATCCTTGGGTTCGATCCCCAGGAGCCAGTCCCGCACGCTGCCACCCACCACGCGCGGCCGGCCACCCGCGGCGCGCAGCGCGGAAAGGGCGGCGAGCAGGGGCGGGGGCAGTTTCATTTCCTGGGCAGTTGCCAGGCCTTCCACGCGAGGAAGGCCCAGCCGGCGAGGAACGTGAGACCGCCCAGCGGGGTCACGGGACCGAGAAGCTTTGGCCCGCCGAGTGCGAGCCCATAGAGGGAACCGCAAAACAGCACGATGCCCGCCAGCCACAGGCGACGCACGGTGGGCCAGTCGGGCAACGCCACCAAGGCGACCGCGTGCAGCAGATGGTAGAGCACCGCGGTCTGCCAGGCTTGCGTCATGCCCCGCTCCGCGAGCGAATCCTTGAGGGCGTGGGCGCCGAAGGCGCCCAGCGCGATCCCGGTGAAGCCCAGCAAGCCGGCGGCGATGAGGTTGGAACGAACAGGAGCGGTCATGGCGAAAATCAGTGTGTGGACAACCGCAGCAAAAACAAACACATCCAAGATACCGTCATGCGTTCAGCCCGCGCCACTTTCGTTTTTATTGCTGCGTTTGCGGGGCTGACACCTGGGTCGGCGGCCGAAGAGCCGCCGCCCGTGAAGGTTGATTTCACTTATGCGACCGACGCGGTGTTTCGCGGGATCGCGCAGGCCGGGGATTCCCTGCAGGCGGACGTCGAGTTGAGCCGTGACGAATGGCGCGCCGGTTTGCGCACCAGCGAGCCGATGGCGCATGGTGCGCGCCGCGTCGATTTGCAGGCGGGCTACCACTGGCAGGCGACCGACACCCTTTCGATTGAGGCATCGCTGGCCCATGGGTGGTATGGCGATGTGCCCGGGGGCGGGGTCGATCGCTCGGCAGAGGCCGGGCTCACGGCGAGCCTCGCGTCGGTGGGCGGGTTCGTGCCGAGTTTCTCCTACCGCCATGATTTCCGCTTTCGGGCGGATACCGTTGAACTCGCCGTCGCCCGGAGCGTGGCGCTGACCAAGTGGGGTGCTTTCCTGGAGTTCAATTTTTTTGTGGGCGCGGCAAAGGGCGCGGATTGGCGGCCGGAGGCCGCCGGCGCGCGGCGGCGCGACGGATATATATACTGGGGTGGGGAAGTGAGCCTGCCTTACCGGGTCGGGGCGCATGCCACGGTTGTTGCCGGCCTGCATGCCGCGGGGAATTCCGGGCGCTCGGAGCTGAACGGGCCGTTTGGGCGGCCCAGTGAGGCGATTTTGTGGGGTACCCTCGGTGTAAGCCTCGATTTTTGAGGGGTTAAGCCAGTCCGGGCGGCCTTTTCAGAATTGTGAAAGGTTCGGGGTTGACAGGGGTAGGCGAAATCCTTCCCTTGGGCCCCTTTCCGCAATGAAAACCTATCTGGCCAAGAAAGAGACTGTGCAGCCCAAGTGGTATCTGATCGATGCCGAAGGCAAGGTGCTGGGCCGTCTCGCCGTTAAAGCCGCGAACATCCTGCGCGGCCGTCACAAGCCCACTTACACGCCCCACGTCGACACCGGCGACTTCGTTGTCGTCATCAACGCGAGCAAGATTGCCCTCACCGGCAAGAAGGAAGAGACCACCGAGTACATGTCGTTCTCGGGCTACGTCGGCGGCGAAAAGTATCGCAAGCTGACCGATGTCCGCCGCCAGAAGCCGGAGTTCATCATCAAGCAGGCCGTGAAGGGCATGCTCCCGAACAACCGCCTCGCCGGCAAGATGCTGACGAAGCTCCGCGTTTTCCCGGGCGCCGCGCACGATCACGAGGCCCAGAACCCCGTTAAGCTTTAAGGTAATCCATGAGCGCTGAATCCTCCGTTTATCTCGGCACCGGCCGTCGCAAGACCTCCACGGCCCGCGTCCGCCTCGTCGCCGGCTCCGGCCAGCTGTCGGTCAACGACCGCAAGTTCGAAACCTATTTCACGCACGACAACTTCGTGCGCCGCGCCGTCGCCCCGCTCGTCACTTCGGACACGAAGGACAAGTTCGACGTTTCCGTGAACGTCGCCGGTGGTGGCATCAGCAGCCAGTCGGGCGCCGTCGCCCACGGCATCGCCCGCGCCCTCCTGAAGTTCAATCCCGAGCTCCGCGTCACCCTGAAGAAGGCCGGTCACCTCACCCGTGACCCCCGCGAGAAAGAGCGCAAGAAGGCCGGCCAGCCCGGCGCCCGCAAGCGCTTCCAGTTCTCCAAGCGCTAAGCGCTTACTGGAATCACGACTCACCCGAAGCGGAGCGCCTCACGGCCTCCGCTTCTTTTTTTGTCGCCTTCGAAAACTTCTCGATTCCCCCGCGGGAATTCATAATTCTACCACTCCCTTAAATGAATGTCGGCATTGTCGGCGCGTCGGGTTACTCCGGCGAAGTTCTGGTCAAACTCCTCCTCGGTCACCCGCAGGTCAAACTGACGGCGGTCACCTCACGGCAGCACGCGGGGAAACCCCTCTCGAGCATCATCCCGGCCCTGCGCGGGAGTGCGGCCGACCAGCTGAAATTCATCGATTCCGATCCCGCCGCCCTGGCGGCCCGGGCGGACATCGACCTGTGGTTCCTGGCCCTGCCGCACGGGGCGGCCGCCGATTTCGCGAAGGTCCTCGTGCCCGCCGGCCGCAAGGTCGTTGACCTCAGCGCCGACTTCCGGGTCGCCGACCTGGCGACCTACGAGAAATACTACGGCAAGCACCACGCCCCGGAGCTGCTGCCGGTCGCCAAGTTTGTCCTGCCGGAACTCACCGACCCGAAATGGAAGCAGGAGCTGAAGCTCGCCGCCGCCCCGGGTTGCTACCCGACCAGCACGCTCGCGCCGCTGCTCCCGCTGCTCAAGGCGGGGCTCGTTTCGCGCGAGCACATCGTCGTCAATTCCTTCAGTGGCGTGAGCGGCGCGGGCAAGAAGCTCGAGGAAACCTATCTCTACGTCGAACGCGCCGAAAGCGCCAAGGCCTACGGCCTCACCAAGCACCGGCACCTCGCCGAAATCGAGGAGCAGCTGTCGCTCGCAACCGGCGCCCAGGTCGTCCTGCAGTTCAACCCGCACCTCGCGCCGATGCGCCGGGGCATTGCGACCACGATCACCGTCCCGGCCGCCAAGGGCGCGACGATCGACGCCGTGTACGCCGCCTGGAAGGTCGCGTACGCGGGCCGGCCGTTCATCGGGCTCCTGCCCACGGGCGAGACGCCGGACACCGCGCACACCGTCGGGACCAATCGCGTGGACTTCTCGGCCGCGTACGACGCGCGGACCAACAACTTTGTGATCACCTCGGCACTCGACAACCTCGTGAAGGGTGCGAGTGGCCAGGCGGTGCAAATCATGAACCTGTGGCTCGGCCTGCCCGAGACCGCGGGTTTGGCCTGATGTCATCCTGAGCGCAGCGAAGGACCCAACTTATCCCTCAATGACCCAACTGATCGTCACCCCAGATAGCGCCGGCATCACGGATGTACCCGGCTTCGAGGCGGCCGGCGTGGCTTGTGATATCCGGGACAAGCATGACCTGAAGCGGCTCGACCTCGCGCTCCTCTTTTCGCTGCGCCCCTGCACCGCCGCCGGCACGTTCACCAAGAACGCGGTGAAGGCCGCGCCGGTGTTGCTCTGCCAGAAGCACCTCGCGCACGGCGGTCCCTTCCACGGCATCATTGCCAACTCGGGCAACGCCAACGCCTGCACCGGCCCCGAGGGATTGCAGGACGCGCACACGACGGCGCAGCGCGCCGCGGCTGCGCTGAACCTGAAGCCGACGTCCTTTTTTGTCTGCTCGACGGGCCGCATCGGCCAGCCGCTGCCCATGCCGAAGCTCCTCAAGGGCCTCGAGCGCGTCGTTTCCGAGAAGGGCCGCACTTCGGAGCACGGCCACAAGGCCGCGAGCGCCATCCTCACTTCCGACACGAAACCCAAGACCGTCACCGTCAGCTTTACCTACGACGGCAAGAAACACTTCGTCTCGGGCATCGCCAAGGGCGCCGGCATGATCCAGCCCAACATGGCGACGATGCTGGCGTTCCTCGCCACCGATTTCTCCGTGCCCCGCAGCTTCCTGCAGAAGATCCTCTCCGAGGCGGTCACCGGCACCTTCAACTGCATCACGGTCGACGGTGACATGAGCACCAACGACACCGTGCTGATGCTCGCGAACGGCCATTCGGGCGTCAGTGTCGGCGACAAAAGCCCGCGCGAGCTCCGCGTGCTGTTTGCGGAGGCCGTCTGGAAGGCCTGCGAGGTCCTCGCGGACAAGATCGTGTCCGATGGCGAGAAGATCACCAAGGTCGTCGAGGTGAAGGTCACGGGCGCCGCGTCCGCCGAGGACGCCGAGAAGGTCGCCCGCGCGATCGGCAACTCGCTCCTCGTGAAATCCTCCTGGTACGGCGAGGACCCGAACTGGGGCCGCCTCGCCGACGCCGCGGGCTACGCGGGTGCGAAGCTCGTCGAGGCCAAGCTGGACATTCTCTACAACGACACGCCGGCGATGACCGCGGGCAAGCCGCACGCCGAGCTGAAGCCGAAGTGGAAGGAGATCGTCAAGGCGCGCCGCTTCACCATCACGCTCAACCTGCACCTCGGCAAAGCGTCGTTCCGCCTGCTCGCGACCGACCTCACCGAGGGTTACGTGAACTACAATAAGAGCGAGTGAGCGATTTTCCCGCCGGGAACTTTTTCGGCCCCGCGCATTTTTTTAGTGAAATCCCCGGCCGTTGCCTTAACAGAGTTGTCCACACTGATTACTGATGAACGCCGCGCCGCAGATCGTTGCCCGCTCCTGACCGCCTGATGGACGTTTCCGAGGTCATTGCCAAAGCGCGCGTGCTGTTAGAGGCCCTGCCTTACATCCAGGACTTCCGCGGTTCCACCTTCGTCGTGAAGTACGGTGGTTCGTTCATGGACGACCCGAATCCCGAGGCGCGTAACCGCGTCGCGACGGATATCGCGTTCCTCGCGGCCGTCGGCATCAACGTCGTCGTTGTCCACGGCGGCGGCAAGGCCATCTCGAAGGCGATGGATGCGTCCGGCCTGAAGGCCAATTTCATCAACGGCCTGCGCGTCACCGACGAGGCCACGATCGCGATCGTCAAGAAGACGCTCGACGAGATCGTCAACAAGGACGTGTGCGACACCATCGCCGCCGTGAAGGGCCGCCCGAAGGGCCTCGCGGGCGACAGCGTGCTCGTGTGCCAGAAGCTCGAGTCCGATGACGACGGCAACAAGGTCGACCTGGGCTTTGTGGGCGACGTCACCGAGGTGAAGGTGAAGCTCATCAAGAAGGAGATCGCCGACGGTTTCCTACCCGTGATTTCGCCGGTGGCCGAGGGCTACGACGGCAAGCCGTACAACATCAATGCCGACACCGCCGCGGGCCGCGTGGCGAGCGCCCTGCGGGCGCGCCGGCTGGTGTACATGAGCGACGTGCCGGGCCTGCTCGCCGATCCGAAGAACACGGACAGCTTGATCTCGACCCTGAAGACGAGCGACGTCGAGGGGCTGAAGAAAAAAGGCGTGATCGACAAGGGCATGCGCCCGAAGGTCGCGAGCGCCGTCCGCGCGCTCCAGGAGGGCGTGCAGCGCGTGCACTTCATCGACGGTCGCATGCCGCACAGCCTCTTGCTCGAGATCTTCACCGACAAGGGCGTGGGCACCGAGATCGTGCACGGCTAAGGCAATTTACGAAGGCAGATTGGCGAATTACGACTGCCGGAGTACCGGTTAAGTTGTCCCATTCGTAATTCGTAAATCCAAAATCTGAAATGACTCCGACCATCGTCCGCACCAACACCGCCGAGCTTTACGACGCCTATGTCATGAAGAACTACGGCCGCGCGCCGATCACGATCGTGCGCGGCGCGGGTTGCTCGGTGTGGGACGACACCGGCCGCGAATACCTCGACTTCACGTCCGGCGTGGCCGTGGCCGCGCTTGGGCATTGTCATCCGGTGTGGGTGGAGGCGATCCGGCGGCAGGCGGGCGAGCTCATCCACTGCAGCAACCTTTTCCGCAATCCCAACCAGGGCGAACTCGCGCGGCGGTTGGTCAAGTACGCCGGCCCGGGCCGCGTGTTCTTCTGCAACAGCGGCACCGAGGCGAACGAGGGCCTGATCAAGCTCGCTCGGCTCCATGGCATGCGGAAGTCCGGCGAGGAAGGGAAATGCATCAAGATTATCGGCGCGAAGAACGCGTTCCATGGCCGCACCTTTGGCGGCATGAGCGCGACCCCGCAGGAAAAAATCCAAAAGGGCTTCCGCCCGCTCGTGCCGGGTTTCGCCTTCGGCGAGCTGAACAACCTCCAGAGCTTCGTCGATTTGGTCGACGAGAACACCGCCGCGATCTTCCTCGAGACGATCCAGGGCGAGGGCGGCGTCAATCCGTGCACCGACGAGTTCCTGTGGGGCCTGCGGCAGCTGTGCGACAAGCAGAACATCCTCCTCATGCTCGACGAGGTGCAGTGTGGCCTCGGCCGCACGGGCACGTTCTACGCCTTCCAGCACTCGGGCGTGCGGGCCGACGCGATTGGCATGGCGAAGGGGCTGGGCGGCGGTTACCCGATGGGCGCCATCTGGGCCGCGGAAAAACACGCCGACCTCTTCACACCCGGCTCGCACGGCTCGACGTTTGGCGGCACGCCGCTCGCCTGCGCGGCGGCGCTGGCGGTGCTCGACGTCATTGAACGGGAAAACCTCCTGCAAAAGGTCCAGGCCAACGGCGTCGCGTGGAAACTCCAGTTGGAGAAACTGGCCGCGGAATTCCCGCAGCACCTGAAGGCGGTGACCGGCCGCGGCTACATGCTCGGCCTGGTGCTTCAGCAGCCGGAGCCTGCCGCCTGGGTCACCCTCCTGCGTGAAGCCGGCCTGCTCGCGCCGGTCGCGGGCACGCACACGGTGCGCCTCCTGCCGCCGCTCATTGCGACCCCGGACCAACTCAATCGGGCCACTGAAATCATCCGCGGCGTCCTGGCCGCCAAGAAATAACTCCCGCCGCCATGAAACACTTCCTGCAGGAAACCGATTTTTCGCGCGAAGAAGTCGCGCAGATCTTCTCCCTGGCTCGCCGCCTCAAGGCGGAGCGCGGCCGGCATGAGAAGCCGCTTGAGGGACAGACGTGGGCGATGATCTTTGCCAAGTCCAGCACCCGCACGCGCGTTTCCTTCGAGGTCGGCATCCATGAGCTCGGCGGCAACCCGCTGTTCCTGAACGCCAATGACATCCAGATCGGTCGCGGCGAACCGATCGCCGACACCGCCCGCGTGCTCAGCCGGTTCGTGCACGGGCTGGTCGTGCGCACCTATGCGCACGGGGACGTGATGGGCCTGGCGCAGAACGGGACGATTCCCGTCGTGAATGCGCTGACGGATTTCCTGCATCCGTGCCAGATCTACACCGATGCCTTCACCGCCGCGGAGCGCTGGGCGGGTCCGGGCGGCGATTTGTTTGCGTCACTCAAGGGGCGGAAGGTCGCCTTCCTCGGCGACACGGGCTTCAACATGGCCAACTCGTGGATCCTCGGCGCGAACCTGTTTGGCATGACGGTCTCGCTGGGCGGGCCCGCGACCGACGGCCCGGGCACTTTGATCCGCAGCATGGCGGAGAAGATGGGTGGTAAATTTCATTTCACCAGCGACCCGTATGAGGCGGTCGCGGGGGCCGACATCGTTTACACGGACGTGTGGGCCAGCATGGGCCAGGAGAGCGAGTCCGCCGAGCGCCAGAAGCGCATGATGCCCTTCCAGGTGAACAAGAAACTTTTCGAAGCGGCGAAACCCGACGCAATTTTCATGCATTGCCTCCCGGCGCACGCCGGCGAGGAAGTCACGCAGGAAGTCCTCGATCACCCGCGTTGCGTGATCTTCGACGAGGCGGAAAACCGCCTGCACGTACAGAAGGCCATCGTCGCCATGCTGGCGCGCGGCCGACGCTGAGGCTTACGGCCGCGCGAGGATCAGCGTCACGCGGCTCGACGAGACCTGCACAAAATTGCCGGTCGTCAGGTCGCCATCGTCGATCTTTGCGTCGATTTCCGTCAGCTGCTCATCCGGACAGGTGTAGCCCGAAATGCTGATGCCGGCGCTGCCGCCGGAACCGAGGCTGTTGTCCCAGTTCCACCGGCCTCCGATGACGGTGACCGCCTGCCAGGTCGCCACCTTGAAATCGTTGGCCATCGACACCGGGGTGGTCGGCACGACGCCGGGACCGACGTTGTTCGGCCACACACCGTTCATGGAGTTGTAGACTTCGAAGGCCTGGCTGAAGACACGAAAATCATTAATGACTCGCGCATTTTGGGAGGCCCGTTGCACCCGCTGAAAAGCGGGGATGGCGAGAGCGGCGAGGAGGCCGATGATCACCACGACGATCATGATTTCGACGAGCGTGAAGCCACGATTGGCGGGACGACGTCGGTGGGGGGACGTGCTCATTGTGCTTGGGGAAAGACTCCCCTCGGGAGCGACCCGACGCAATCCCAGAGGGGCCAAACGGCTCTAAATACGCGATTTTTACTTTGCCCCATCGGGCTGAATGCCAAGACTGTCCGGCCACCATGAAGATCGTGCTCGCATACTCAGGAGGCCTCGACACCTCCGTCATCGTAAAATGGCTTCGGGAAACGTACGACGCTGAGATTGTTACGTTTGCCGCCGATATCGGCCAGCAGGAGGAGCTGAAAGGCCTGCCAACCAAGGCACGCAAAACGGGAGCGTCGAAGCACTACACCCTCGACCTCGTCGAGGAGTTTGCGAGCGACTTCATCTACCCGATGATCCGCGCCAACGCGATCTACGAGGGCCAATACTACCTGGGCACCTCGATCGCGCGCCCGCTCATCGCGAAGGCGCAGGTCGAGATCGCAAAGAAGGAAAAGGCCGACACGGTCGCCCATGGCGCCACCGGCAAGGGCAACGACCAGTGCCGCTTCGAGCTCACCTATATGGCGCTCGATCCGCGCCTGACGATTCTCGCCCCGTGGAAGATCGAGAAATTCCGCGAGGAGTTCCCCGGCCGCGCCGAGATGATCGAGTACTGCCGCACGCACAAGATCCCGGTCGAGGCTTCGCTCAAGAAGCCGTATTCGATGGATCGCAATCTCCTCCATATTTCCTACGAGGCCGGCATCCTCGAGGACCCGTGGTTCGACCCGACCACCAAGGCCAACAAGGGCATGTTCAAGCTATCGGTGTCGCCCGAAGACGCGCCGAACAAACCGGAATACGTGGAGCTCGATTTCGTGAAGGGCAATTGCGTCGCGGTGAATGGCAAGAAGCTGTCACCCGCCGGTGTGCTCAAGACGCTCAATGCGCTCGGCGGCAAGCACGGCATCGGCCGCGTCGACCTCGTCGAGAATCGTTTCGTCGGCATGAAGTCCCGCGGGGTGTACGAGACCCCGGGCGGCACGATCCTGATGCAGGCCCACCGCCAGGTGGAGTCGCTCACGATGGATCGCGAGGTGATGCACCTGCGTGACTCGCTCATCCCGAAGTACGCCGAGCTTGTTTACTACGGGTTCTGGTTCGCCCCGGAACGCGAGGCGCTGCAGGCGCTGGTCGACGAGTCCCAGAAGTGCGTCACCGGCACCGTCCGCCTCAAACTCTACAAGGGCAACATCATCACCTGCGGTCGCAAGTCGAAGTACTCGCTCTACGACATGAACATCGCGTCGATGGAAGGCGTGAAGAGCTGGTACAACCAGAGCGACTCGACGGGTTTCATCCGCCTCAACGGCCTGCGGCTCCGGGCGCGGTACTACGCGCAGGGCGGCCCGAAGGTCTGAGGCGTGGGCCCCGCCGGGGCCCCGCGTGGCTCGTCGCCGAAGCGGCCCTTCCGGGCCGCTTTTTTTTGGCCATGCGCCTTGGCGCACAAAAATGTAGGCTCGTCGCATTTGACCGCCGACCGACCGCAGGCGGGTTGAGCCGCGGGCGTGCATTGCGTTGGGTCGCCCCGTCTGTCAGTTGGTAGCCGAACACAATGATAACAACTCGCCGCTCTCCCGGGTGGATCAGCTTGGCTTTGCTGGTTCTGGGCGGGGCCGTTGCGCTGGCGTTCATGAAGCCGGGGAACGCGCTCCCTGTCGCGGAACGCCCGGCGGACGATGAGAACACCCTGCGCGTGGTGTACTCGCAATACCTGCAGCCGGACCCGCTGGTCCGGATGTTTCCGCTGTCGACCTACAACCTCTTCATTCAAAGCCTGTGGGAACCGTTGGTCGAATGCGATCCCGCCACGGGCGAACCACGGCCGGCGGCAGCGGAGAGCTGGGCTTGGACGGAGGATTTCCGGGTCCTCACGCTCAAGCTGCGCCCGGACGCGCGTTGGAGCAACGGCGACCCGGTGGTCGCCGGCGATTTCGTGCGGGGCTGGCTTCGGCTGCTGCGCTCGCGGATCGATCTCGCCTACACGCTGTTCCCGCTGAAGAACGCCGAGAGTTACCACCGGGGCATCCGGGATCATCCCGAGGCGGTGGGGGTGCGGGCGCTGGACGACCTCACGCTGCAGGTTGAGTTCGCGCAACCCCGGAGCACGTTTTTGAAGGAGTTGGCGGATCCCCTTTTGAGCCCGGTGCACGCCACGTCGGAAGCCGCCTGGTCGCAGCGCAATTACCGGCGGGCGCCAGCCTCCCTCGTCACCAACGGGCCGTTCCGTTTGGTGCAGGCCAACGACGACGGCTATCGGCTGGCCGCTTCCCTTACCTACCATGGACGAGCCGAGGTGCGGCTCGCGGGACTGCGTTTCATTCGCGCCAGTACCCCAAGCATGGGCGCGTTGCTGGTGGCGGCCGGGATTGCGGATCTGCAGCCCGCCCTGGGGACCCCCGCCGATCGCGGCGAGCCAACTCGACGACCGGTCGTGACCGAGTCGGAACTGGCGCTGTCCGTCACCGCCTGCTTCTTGAATGTCACCCGTGGCCCCTTGGGTGATCCCCGCGTGCGCCAAGCCATGGCCTTGGCCCTGCAGCGCGAAGCGCTCATCGATGACGTCGATCAGGGGCGCCTGGTGCCGGCCTGGTCCTGGGTGCCCGATATTCCGGGTCGGCCAGGGTTGTCGCTTTTCTCGGAAGACCCGGCCGAGGCGAGGCGCCTCCTCGCGGCGGCGGGCTATCCGGGCGGCCGGAATTTTCCCGTGCTGCGCATGTCACTCCCGGCGTGGATCGAAAGCGATCCGCGACCGGGGATTTGTCGCGACCAATGGTTCAAGGAACTGGGCATCCGGGTGTACATTTCCTACGAGCGATTTGAGGTCCGCAACAAACGGCTGAATGCCGGCGACTACGATCTGATCTATGGCACCATTGCGGCGACAGTGGCGGACCCGGCCGACTTGCTGACGCTATTCACCATGCCGGTTGAATACAGCGAGACGCGCTGGCGCGACGAGGAGATCCTGCGCCTGCTCGCCCAGGCGAATCACCGCACCGGAGCCGCGCGGCTCGAGCTCATTGAACAGGTCGAACGCCGGGCGATGGCCGCGGCGGCCGCCGTGCCCCTTCTGTTTGAACGGCGGCAGGCGCTGAGATCCGCCGAAGTTCAGGGTTGGTACGCCGATCCGCTGGCGCGTCAGGCCGCCAAACGCCTGTGGCTCGAACCCCCGATTACCCGCCGGGAAATCCCGGTGGCCGGAGCACCATGAAGAACGGCAACGGACAGGGTCCCGCTCCATGGTGGCGTTCGCTCCGGAACTGGTTCGGCATCTGGCTGGGTCTGACGACGGGTTTGCTGGGTTATCTCCTGTGGGATGCGCGGGCGTGGCTGCAGGGTGTGCCCGACGCGACGTTTCGCAGCACGCAGCTGAACCTGTGGCCCGTCGAGGCGCTGTGGTGGCTGTTCATCCCCGTCATCTTGTTGATCCAGCAAAGGCTGACCCGAGTGGACCGACCGTGGCTCTGGGCGGTGGTCCTGCACGGCTTGCTGGCCGCAATTGTTTCGGGGCTGTTTGTCATCGCCGAGGCCGGACGCCTTCTGCTCGTGAATCACCTGCCGCCGTCCTTTCTTCCGGTGGTCGTCCAGGATCTGCGCGGCATGGGCGGCTGGAGCTACCTGCCCGCGCTGATTTACGTCGCGGTGGTGTTGGCACTCTATGCATTGAGTTTCTACCGCCAGCTGCGGGCGGGCCAGCGCCTGACCAGCCAGCTGCAGGTGGCCAATGCCCAACTGGAAACGCGCCTGGTTCGGGCCAGCCTCGACGCCCTGAAGATGCAGCTGCATCCCCACTTCCTCTTCAACACGCTCAATTCGATCACGAGCCTGATCCGGAACAACCGGACCCGGGAGGCCGAGGACGTGGTGGCCGGCCTCGGGCAGCTGTTGCGGCGGTCCCTCGATCACCGCCAGGAAGCGATGGAAACGCTCGAGCGGGAACTGGATTTCCTGCGCCGGTATTTCGAGATTGAGTGCATCCGCTTCCAGGACCGGCTGCAGGTCGAGTTCGACATCGACCCGCGCTGCCTGCGCGCCGAGGTTCCGAGCATGCTCCTGCAACCGCTGGCGGAGAATGCGATGAAGCATGGCATCTCCAAGGATCCGGCTGCACGCCTGCTCCGGATCAGTGCGGCCCGTGACGGCACCCGCCTCGTCCTGACCGTTTATAACGATGGTCCGCCCTTGCCCCGGGACGACGCGGACCTCACGCGCGGCATCGGGCTGCAAAATTCACTCACGCGCCTTTCCATGCTCTATGGTGATGAGGCGCGGCTTTGGCTGCGTGACCACGCGCCCCACGGGGTGCGCGCCGAAATCATCCTGCCCTTTCGCACCCATTCATCCTCATGAATGCCCCCACCGCCACCATTCGGACCATGATCGTCGATGACGAGGTCCTGGCCCGTCAAAACGTCGAGGCCCTGCTCCGGAATGATCCTGACATCACGGTCGTCGCCCAATGCAACAACGGCGCCCAGGCAGTGGAAGCCGTCAAGCAGCACCGGCCCGACCTGTTGTTCCTCGACGTGCAGATGCCTGGCATGACCGGCTTCGACGTGCTCGCCCGGCTGCCGGCCGCGTTGGTGCCGGAGGTGGTTTTCGTCACCGCCTATGACCATTTCGCCCTGCAGGCATTTGAAGTGCAGGCCGTCGACTACCTGCTGAAGCCTTTCAATCGCGCCCGGTTTGCGGATGCGCTCGCGCGGGCCAAGAGCGCCGTGCGGCATCACGACAAGCGCGACTTTTCCCGGCGTCTCGACGAGGTCATGTCCGCCCTGCAGAAGCTTCGCGAGGCCGCGCCCGCGGACGGCGCGGTCCCGCCGGTCCAGAAATCCCGGGAGGGCGACGGGCGCTTGTTCATTCGTTGCGACGGCGAGATCCACGTCATGGCTCCCGAGGACATCCTTTGGATCGAGTCCGACGGCGACTACGTGCGGCTGCACGTGGCCGACAAATCCCGCTTTGTCCGGATGTCGCTGCACCGGATGATGGAGAAACTCGATCCCGCGCATTTTGTGCGGATTCATCGGTCCACGATCGTGAATCTGCGGCACATGCGGAAGGCGAGTCCCGCGCTCTATGGTGAATACACCGTGGAACTGACGAATGGCACCAAGCTCAAGGTCAGCCGGACGTTTGTGCACGATTTGAAAGCGCATTTGTAGGCCACGACGCGCTTCATCGCGCTGGGCTGGCGTTTGGCCGAGCCCGCGGGGGACCTGGAAACGGCGGTTTGTAGCTTCGTCGCACGGCCATTGAGCCAACGCGCGAATTCGCGGCTAACTGCTGTGTCATAACGAGGTGCGGTCGTCCGACCTCGTTCGACGAACACACCAGTCAAACGCATGAACTCAACACGCACTCCACGCTCGTGGGGCCTGGCGCGACTGCTCGCGCTTTCCCTGCCGGCGCTCGCGGCCACGGCCGCTTTTGCCCAGACCACCGGCGGCGACGCCGCTGAAACCGTCAAGCTCGAGAAATTCGTCGTCACCGGTTCGACGATTCCGACGCCCGAAGGCGAGACGTTCTCGCCGGTCACGGTCTACAGTCCCAACGTCATGGCCCGTTTGGGCGCGGCGATGCCGATTGAAGTCGTGCGCTCCCTGCCCGGTTACACGGGCGCCGTCGCCACGGAACAGCGGACCAATGGCGGCACCGGCGCGGCCGGCGTGAATCTCCGCGGCCTGGCCGGCACGCTCACGCTGCTCGACGGCAAGCGCACCGCGAGCTTCGACAACTTCAACCTGCTGCCGCTGATCGCCATTGAGCGCATCGAGGTGGTGAAGGATGGCGCCGGTTCCGTCTACGGCTCCGACGCACTTTCTGGTGTCTTCAACACCGAACTCGTGAAGCACTTCCAGGGCGAAAAGGTGGATTTCTACTACGGCAACACCACGGACAAGGACGCCGGCGTGATTCGCGGCGGCTTCATGGTCGGCGCGAAACGCGGCAAGCTCGATGCCGTCGTCGCGGCGGAGTATTACACCCGCAACGCCCTCCACTCGAACGACCGCTTCCCGTCGAACAACGCCGACACCCGCCCGCTTGGCGGCAAGAACGGCGGCAGCCCGACGTTCTCGGGTCGCACCACGGCCCGCATCGGCAGCTCCACCGCGACCGTGCAGGCCCTCACCCTCAAGCCCGGAGTGACCATTCCGCTCTCGTCCGCGGACTACGTCGTGTTCGACACCAGCGCAACGACCTCCAACCAGTTCCTGAACTTCCGCCAGTACACGCCCTCCATTCCGGCGCAGGATCGGTGGAACGCCTACGGCCGCATCAACTGGGAGATCACGGACAAGATCAACGCGCACGCGCGCCTGCTCTACGCCAACGAGACCTTCCACAGCGGCCTCGCGCCCTCGCCGATGCCCAGCGCCAATAACGCCGCCGGCAACGCGCTGCGCAACGCCACCCGCCTCAGCCCGCACATTCCCGTCGGGCTCTTTCTCAACGGCACCTCGGCTGACTCGGATCCCGTCGGCACGCAGGTCGGCTCGACGCCGTTCCGCACGATCGCCATGGGGCCCCGCACCCAGACGTTTTACCGGGATGCGTGGGACCTGACGGTCGGCCTTCATGGCCGCTTTGGCGACACCTGGAGCTGGAATCTCGACTATGTCTACGGCTGGTTCTACCGCGTGCAAAACCAGGCGGGCGCGCCCGGTCGCACCAAGCTCGTCGCGCACATCCTCGACGGCAGCTACAACCCCTTCGCCCTCGACACGGTCAAGGGCACGGGCCCGACCGGCGTGGCGTTCGACAACCCCGCGGCGCTGGCCGACTCCGCCGCCTCCGGCAACACGTGGATCAAGGCCCCCAAGCGCGGGTTCACCTACAACATGTCCGGCGAGGTCATGACCATCCCGGCGGGCGAAATCAAAATCGGCTTTGGGGCCGACTACTATCGCGATGACTCGTCGACCATTCCCGACCCGATCTTCTTCACCGGCGATCTACTCGGCTTGAACGGCTCCAACCCGACGGTCTCCCGTGGCTACGGCACCGGGGCTTTCGCGGAACTCGTGGTCCCGCTCGTCAGCCCCAACATGAAGATTCCCTTCGTCAAGAAGGCGTCCCTCAACCTCCAGGGCCGTTACGATTACCAAACCGCGGAAGGCTACGCCAACGGCAACACGGGCGCACCCATCGGCCATAGCTTCACCGCCCATAACCCGAAGGTTGGCTTGCAGTGGACCGTGACCGACGAACTTCTCATCCGCGGCACTTGGGGCACGGGCTTCCGCCTGCCGACGCTGGCCCAGCTGTTCGCGGCCCCGGGCACGTCCAGCCCGCAGTTGCGCGACCCGCTCGGCTTCCCGATCCCCAACCAGACCTCGATCACGACCTCGGGCAACCCGAACCTCGATCCCGAAAAGTCCAAGACCTACTCGGTCGGCGTGGTCTACAGCCCCAAGGCCGTTGCCGGCCTGAGCTTCGTCGTCGACTACTACTACGGCACGATCAGCGGCCTGGTGGGTGAAGGCTCGCAATACATCCTCAACATCAATGCGGCCACGCAGGGCTCCAGCTTCGTCCCGGGCAACCCCGCCACGATCAACCCGAACGCCACCTTCGCCAACCTGATCACCCGCTCGCCCACCGGTTCCGTCACGACCGTGGCGTCGTCCCAGTTCAATATCTCCGCCCGTGAGACCACCGGCGTCGATTGGGCCGTGACCTATGTCTGGCCCTGGCGCGACCTCGGCAAGTTCACCACCCGCGTGGAGTGGAACACGGCCCTGACCTGGGACCTGACCCCCGTCGTGGGCGCGCCGAAGCAGAGCTTCCTCGGCGTTTATCTCGACATCTCCAACAACGCGATCTCGCCCGGTAGCATCCCGCGGCACAAGGGTTTCGTCACCCAGACCTGGGAGAAGGGCCGCTGGTCCGCGCAGGTCACCGGCAACTACATCAGCAAGCTGCAGGACGACCCGAACTTCTCGACGGTCACCGGGACGATCCGCTACGTCGACTCCTGGCTGACGTGGGATGGCCAGGTGGCCTACGAGCTCCCGGGCGGCCCGGGTTGGCGCAGCTGGCTGCAGGACACGACGGTGCGCGTCGGCGCGAGCAATATCCTCGACGAAAATGCGCCCTTCGCGGCTGGTGCGTTCAACGACAGCTACGACGTGACCACGCACAGCAACAAGGGTCGCTTCGTGTACGTCCAGCTCACGAAGAAATTCTAAACGGCGGCAGACTGCCCGCACACGCGGCGGCCCTTCCGGGGCCGCCGCTTTTTTGGTGAAGCCGGTCGCGGGATTCGGCCGTTTGGCCTCGCCGCTGTTGCCCCGCCCGGCCCGCCCGAATTTACTAGCGACATGAAAGCGAGCCTCCGCATCTTCTCATTCCTGGCCGCAACCGTGAGCCTGTTCAGCCAAACGCCACCGGTGCCGGTGCTGCCCGCCGAATCACATCAGTTCGATTTCTGGATCGGCGAGTGGACGGTGACGAATCCTGCCGGCAAACTGGCGGGGCAAAGTCGGATTGAGTCGATCGCCGGGGGCGCCGGCCTGCTCGAGACGTGGACCGGCAACGGGGGATACTCCGGCCGCAGCCTCAATGTTTACCATCCGGCCAAGAAGCAGTGGCAGCAGTTTTGGGTCGGAAGCGATGGTGGCGTCCTCGAACTCACCGGCAACCTGGTGGAGGGACGCATGGTGCTTTCGGCCGAGCACGACGTGAAGGGGAAGCGGCAGACGGAACGCATTACCTGGACGCCGAATCCCGATGGTTCGGTCCGCCAGCACTGGGAGCAGTCAACCGACGGGGGCGCCACTTGGATCACCGCCTTCGACGGGTTGTATCGTCGGAAAAAGTCCTGACTTCGATCCGGAACACGCGGATTCGGCGGTGTTATTCCAGCACCTGATGCCCCGCCCGGGTGAGTGACCGGCGCGCCGCCTCCAGTTGCCCGCCTTTCACCAGCACGTAATCGGTATCAAAGGTCGAGGTGGCCAGGATGCTGATGCGGTCCGCGGCCAGCGGCGCCAACACGGACGCCAGGATTCCGGTTTCGGTGAACGCGAACGGGCCGGCCAGTTTCAGCAGTCGCCAGCCGGACTCGTGTTTGACCGTCGCCGGAACCTGCGCGGTGGGGCAAATGACCGAGAGCTCGTCGGCGGTCCGCGTGATGCAGCTGAACGCGCTGGAACCGGCCCAAGCCGGCACCGCTTCCGAGGCGGCAAGCCGGCAGATCGTGAATTCGTCCGGGAGAAGCCGAAGCGTGATCGCCATGGAAGGAAGGTCGGCGGGGCGCCGACCCTCGTGTCCGCGTGCCTTTAGAACAACGCGTTCGCCACCACGCCAACGGCCGTGATCGGGCCTGAATCGCCCATGCCGTCGAGGGCGCGGTCCGCCTTCTTCAGTGTCGACTGGACATCGCGGTAGAGTCCGTCGTCGGCCAGCAACTTGCCGAGGGTGCCTTCACCCTTCGCGATCTTGTCGGAGACGCCGCGGATGTTCGCGACCGTGACCTTCAGGTTGTCCGCGGTGGCCTGGTCGTAGAGCAGGGCGCCCAGCGCGCCCTTGCCGGTCTTCACGTCCGCGACGATGCCCTTGGTGTCGCCCATGAAGGTGCGCGCGTCGGCCGCCGCGACCTTGATCTCGCTGACGGCGGCCAGGAGTTCGTCGTGCAGCTTGGGGTCGTTGACGAGGCGGCCGATCGTGCCGTCGCCTGACTTGATCTTCGAGGTGATGTCCTGGAGGTTGCTGATGGTGTCGGTGAGTTTGGGTCCGTTGTCCGTGACGAGCTTGTCGAGTTTGCCGAACAGCGAACCCGAGCCGCCGTCGCCGCCGAGGGCCTTGCCAATGTTGTCGGCCACGCCTTCCAGCTTGGCGCCGAGCGCGCCGAGTTGGCTGATGACCTCGCTCATGTCGACCGTGGCCTTCGTCTTGATCTCGTCGCCGTCCTTCAGGAGCGGGCCGCCCGGCGTGCCAAAGGTCACGCCAAGGTAATTGCTGCCGAGGAGGCTCGACTGTTCGACGCTGGCGACCGCGTCGGTGGGGATCTTCACGTTGGGCTCGATGTTGAGCACGGCCTCGACGCGATGGCCGGCCAGGCGCGTGGTCTGCACGGCGCCGACCTTGACGCCCGCCATGCGGACTTCATCGCCGGTCTTGAGGCCCTTCAGGTTCGCGAAGCCCGCGACGAGGGTGTAGCCCTCCTTCTTGAAGAGCCGGCCGCCGTTGAGCGACTCGAAGGTGATCCAGGCAAGCGCCACCCCGAGGAGGGTGAAGAGACCGACGCGGATGGTTTGCGATGCGTTATTCATGGCTGTTCTCCAGTTGTTTGAAACGGGGATTCTTTACGTCGATGACGGGATTGAGGAAGTTGGCGATCAGGGGATCGCCCGGTTGTTTGAATTCGTGCGGCCGGCCGAGCCCGCGGAGGCGGCCGTCCATGATGAACGCCATGCGGTCGGCAATGTTGAAGGCGAGGTCGCGGTCGTGCGTCACCACGATGCTGGTGACCGCAGTTTGCTCGCGCAGGGTTGCGATGATTTCAGTCAACGTGGCGGACATGACCGGATCGAGTTCCGACGTCGGCTCGTCGTAGAGCAGCAGCTGCGGCTCCATCACGAGCGCGCGGGCGATGGCGACGCGCTTCTTCATGCCGCCGGAAAGTTCGGAGGGATACTTGTTGCTGGCTTTCTCGAGCGAAAGGATCTGGAGCGCGTGCATCACGCGGTCGCGAATCCCGGCCT
Organism: Lacunisphaera sp.; assembly: GCA_044224295.1. GTDB lineage: Bacteria > Verrucomicrobiota > Verrucomicrobiia > Opitutales > Opitutaceae > Lacunisphaera. The sequence goes on from JBGAKQ010000005.1 coordinate 100,940, forward strand.
CATTGCACTGGCGGTGTTCGCGCGGGTAAAGGGCGAGGTTGTCGTAAACGGTCAGCGAGTTGAACAGCGCCCCCGCCTGGAAAACCAGGGCGAGGTGCACCTTCTCGCGCGTGTCGGGGTCGGCCGCGTCGTATTCGCCGATGCGGACCTCGCCGCTGGTCGGGGTCTCGAGGCCGGCCACGTGCTTCAGGAGCACGCTCTTGCCCGAGCCGCTGGGGCCCATGATGCAGAAGATCTCGCCCGGCTTCACGTCGAAGCTGATTTCCTTCAGCACGCTGGTTTTGCCGAACCGTTTCGACAGGTTCGCCACGGTCACGCCGAAGGTTTTGCCGGCGAAGGGGGAAGCGGTGAAGGTCGAGCTCATGTGAAGAGGAGGGCCTTGGTGACGAAGTAGTCGAGCACCAGGATAAGGATGAGCGAGGTGACGACGGCCTTCGTCACGGAAGCGCCAATCTCGCGCGGGCCGCCGCGGGTGTTGAGGCCGATGTAGCAGCAGACAATCATGATCACGAAGCCGAAGACCTCCGCCTTGACCAGGCCGTCGACGATGTCCTTCGGCTTCATGTAGGTCTTGAGCGCGGTGAAGTAGGCCTCGGAATCGACGGAGATCGAGTGCGTGTACTGGCACACGAGCGCGCCGCCGTACCAGCCGCAGAGGTTCGCGATGATCGCGAGGACCGGCATCATGACGAGCACCGCCGCGAGGCGCGGCAAGACCAGCATGCGCTCCGGCGGGATGTTCATGGTCGTGAGCGCGTCGATCTCCTGGTAAACCTTCATCGAGGCCAGCTCCGCGGTGACCGCCGAGCCCACGCGGCCCGCGAGGAGGATGGCCACCATCACCGGGCCCAGTTCGCGCGCCATGGTCAGGCCCACCAGCGTGCCGATGAACTGCTTCGCGCCGAAGTTCTCCATGCTGTAGCCGCTCTGCAGCGCGAGCACGCTGCCGATGAAGAAACTCAAGATGGTGACGATGGGCAGCGAGGTGTAGCCGATGAGGTAACACTGCTCCACGAACCGGTTGAACTGGCGGGGCAGGGTGCCGACATGCTTCAGGGAGCGCCCGAGCAAGAGCACGGTGCCACCGATGTGGCTGATAATCGCGGTCAGGTAAGTCATGGCAGCGGCGTCGCGGCAGTCTTGTTAGCGGGTTTCCGATGGAAATCGAACAGGAAGAACCGGGTCCGGCTTTCGCCCGGCGCGCGTTGCCAGCCAAACAGGCCGAGGCCGAACGCGACCCGCTTTTGCTCCGCGCCGGACTCGACGCTCACCAAGGGGCCCAGGTGAAAGGCGCGGCCGGAGGCGCTGCGCCGCCAGGTCACCGCGTTCCAAAGCAGCGAGTGTCGTTCGTTGGCGGCGTCCCGATCGTAGCGATACAGCGCAAACAGGGGCGTGTAGAGCTGGCGAATCACGTCGTTTGACGGAAAGAAAACCTCGAGCGGGCTGAGCACCTGCACCTGCCGACGGCCCGCGCCGTTGTCCCACGCGCTGAAGAGCGGCCACAGGTGGGTCTTGTGCGCCGGCGCGGCCGCCGGATTGCTCAGGCTGCGCTGCGTTTGCGACAGGTAGAGGAAATAGAGGAATTGGTTTTTCTCCTGCGCGATGTTGCCGTCCGCCCACTCGGCATGGCGATACAGCGGCCAGGCGACCCAGGTCTTGTCGTAACCCTTGATGTTCGAGTGGGTGTAGAAGGGGGCCCAACGGTTGACGCGCCGGCTGTCGCCGCGGCCCTGCACCAGCAGCGGCCAGAAATAGCGCTGCTCGTCGTAGCGGAAGGGCTCGGTGCGATGGGTGTAGCCGAAAAATGGCCACAGGTAGTTCTCGCTGATCAGTCCGGGCGCCGTGTCGCGGGTATAAAAAGGGAGGAAACCCTGGCTGACCGTCGGCACGGGCGCGTCGAGGTGCTGGGCGGACTTGTACCCGAGCGGCCACAGGAAAAATCGCCGGTCGTAGTCATGCGCGCGGCTCCGGCGGCCGAACAGCGGCCAGAATTCGAAACCATGGTGTCCGTCGCCCCGGATGAACGTGAGGAACGGCCACGGCGCCGTCGTGACCTCACGCCCGGCCTTCGTGCTGTGCAGGTACAGCGGGAACACCACCCACGACAACTCATCGCGGCCGAAGCGGTACTTCACCCTGCCCGCGATGGGGAAGAACGCGTGGTAGCTCGTCGCGGGGTCACCGGTTTCCCTCGAGAAATACAGCGGCCAGACGTCGAAGTTGTCCTGGTCCGGCTTGCCGGGTTCGTCGGTGTGCTGGACGTTCACCAACTGGAAAAAGCTGAACTTTCGGTAGCCCGGTTGTTTTTCCCATGTGAAAAACGGATAGAGCAACGCGGTCGATTCCTTGTCGCCCGCTTGCGCATGCAGGAAGAGCGGCCGCACGCCCTCGACCTTGCCGGTGGACTCCTTGGCGAAGATCAGCGGCCCGACATACTGGCTGGAGCGCACGGCGGCGTCCGGCGGCGTTTGCTCCACAAAGAATGGCCAGCCGTTCTGCTCCTCGCCGCGGGCAGCAGCGCCGGCGAGCAGGGCAGCGCAGAGCGGCCAGACTAGGCGTCGGGAAATCATGCTTGGTGGACTGGGTAAGGCATTGCCTTTGCCCGGGCCCGCCGCCAGTTAGGTCGCTGGTGGCAGTCCGGCCGGGAAGAGGTAAGTCGCCCCCCGGCCCCGTGCAAATGCTATGTTGATTCAACCTCAAGCCCCTGAATCTGTTCCCCCGCTCGGTGCGCCGCACCGGGGGGCCGTTCGGCCAACCGGGACCGTGTCATGCGGATAACCGGCGGACTGGCCCGGGGCATCCCCCTGAACCTGCCAAAAGGCGATGCGGTCCGCCCGGCGACCGATGCCATGCGGCAGGCAGTTTTCTCGAGCCTGGCGGCGCGGGTGGCGGACGCCCGTTTCCTCGATCTTTTCGCCGGCAGCGGAGCCTATGGCCTCGAGGCGTTCAGCCGCGGCGCCGCGGGCGGCGTGTTTGTCGAAAAGGATGCCCGCACCTGCGGATTTATCCGCCAGAACATTGCGGCGGTCGCGAAAAGCGTGGGTCGCGCTGCGGAGGCCATGCAGGTGGTGTCGGCTGACGCCAGCCGGGTCCTCCCGGGCGAGGTGCCGGACCTGGTCTTCATTGATCCGCCTTATGATCTGATTGCGGAGACCGGGCCCGCGCTACTTGGTCGGCTGCACGCCTTCCTTGCGCCGAAGCCGGACGCACTCGTGGTTTTTGAAATGCCCGGTGAGTTGGCGGTCACTGCGCCCGGGTGGACGTGCGTGAAGCAACTCGGGAAGGGTGCGCGCCAGCCAACCGTGCGAATCTTCAAAGCCGACCCAGTTTCGCCAGCGCCAGCGTGATGGCGGCGACGCACGCGGTTTCCGTGCGGAGGACGCGGGGCCCCAGGTGCGCCAACTGAAAACCATGCTGGCGAAACCGCGTTCGCTCGCCGGACGACCAGCCGCGCTCCGAGCCGATCCCCAGCACCGCGGGCGCGCCGGCGGCAAAGGGTGAATCGGCCAGACCTGATTCGGCCTCGTAGTTGTCGAGCAGCCATCGCGTCGCGGGATGAGGAAGCTCCGCGACGACTTCCGCGAGCGTCCGGCCGTGGGTGACCGCGGGCACGCGGGTGCAGAACGCCTGCGTCGCGCCGGCCACGAGGTGCTCCTGCCATTCATTTGTTTTCCAGAGGGAGCTGTCGGCGTAACTTGGCTCGCCTTTTTCCGTGCGTACAAAATGCAATGCGCCCACGCCCAGCGTCGTGGCGTCGCGCAGGATGTCGCGCGCCGTTTGCGGACGCGGCAGCCCGATGATCAGCGTCAGCGGCGCCAACGGGGGCGGCGGGTCCCCCCAAGTGAAATCCAGGCTCACCTGCTGATCATCGATCGACGCCACCGTTCCCTTGCCGCGCGGACCGTTCAGGATGCCCGCATCGAACGTTTCGCCGGCTTTTCGGCGCAGCACATCCACAATATGTCGCGCACGGACGTCGTTCCGAGGCAGGGGAAGCTGGACTTCCGACTTATGAAATAGAATGATGTTCACGTGAAAGGAGTGGACGACCGGGAGTAAGCGTGCATGGGATGTCGCCCTATTTGTTTCTGGCTCATCGAAATCAGTGAATTCAGCGGACTCAATCCCAGGAAAAAGTCCTGCCGGCGCGCCTGCCGGCGGTCGCGTGGTCATTGTCGAGGACCAGCGGATCGTCGCGGAATTTTTCACCTACCACTGTCGTGACCTCGGCCTGGAGGTCGTGCAGTCCTGCGGCACCTGCAAGGACGGCCTCGCGGCGATCCGCAAGCACCGGCCCGACCTGGTGTTGATGGACATCTCGCTGCCGGACGGCGACGGACTCGACCTGGCGAAAACGGTGCTCGACGAAATTTCCACGGTGAAGGTGCTGGCGATCTCCTCGCATCGCGATCCCTGGACCATGCTGCAGGTGCAGCGCATCGGGTTGCACGGCTTCGTGGACAAGAACGACCAGCGGCCCGAGGTGCTCTCCGAGGCGATCCACGCCGTGCTCAGCGGCCGCGTGTATTACACGCCAATCGTGAACGAATCGAGCGCGAGCATCCGGCGCGACCCGAAGGCCTTCATCCGCGTGTTGTCGGACTACGAGACGCGCATCCTGTCGATGATCGGCGAGTCGAAGACGGACGAGGAAATCGCGACCGTGTTGAGCATCAGCCCGGCGACGGTGCAATCGCGGCGGCGCGACATCATGCGCAAGCTCGACATTCACACGACGCCGAAGCTGATCCATTATGCGATCGTGAACGGGCTCACGCGCGCGGAGCAGCTGGGCCAGAAGAAGCCAATCTGACGCGGACGGCCGCCAGCTGGCGGGCAAAGTCATCGCGGTGGCGGCGCGCGTCGCTCCACTGCAGATCCGCAATCGCGGCCTCGACCCGGCGCTGGGCCTGCTCGAGCTCGCGCTCGTAGATGAAGCTGCAGCGCCCGCACAGCATGTGGGAGAAGCGCCCGGCGTCGTCGGCGTTTTCCGCCGCGAGGGCGGCGTTCAGTTGGGCCAGTTCGGCGTCGAGGTCATCGAAATAGGTCGCGAGCTCCTGGGTGAGCGGCACGCCCTTCTTGCGCGCGATGAGCCGGAGGTTGCCGAGCGGGTCGGCGGGCGCCTTGGGCGGGGCGACGGAAACCGAGGCGGCGGGCGCGGCGGGCTGGACGGGAGAGGGCAGGGCGGCCAGCGCCTTGATCAGGCGTTCGCGGGTGACCGGCTTGCCGAGGAATGCGTCCATGCCCGCGTCGAGACACTGCGCGCGCTTTTCGGGCGTCGTGAACGCCGTGGTCGCGAGGATCAGCGCGTGGGCCGAGGGGCCCGGCAAGGTGCGGATGCCGCGGGCGACGTCGACGCCGCTCATGCCCGGCAGGTTGAAGTCGAGGAACACCACGTCGAAGGCGCGCCGCGTCGCCGCGTCGAGGGCGGCCTGGCCCTCCTGGGCGAGGTGGACGTTGAAGCCCATCGCCTGCAACAGGTCGGAAAGAACGATCCGGTTGTATTCCTGGTCATCGACCACGAGCGCCGAGCGTCCGGCCACGGCCGTGGCCGGCGCGGCGGCTGGCTCGGCCGGGGCGACGACGGGAAATGGCGCGCTGAAGTAGAAGCAGGAACCGCGGCCCAGCTCGCTCTCGAGCCAGAGCTTCCCGCCCATTTTCTCGGCGAGGCCCTTGCACAGCGCGAGCCCGAGGCCCGTGCCCGGGACGCGGCCCTTTTGCGCGGCAGCGCCGCGTTCAAAGCGCGTGAAGAGGCGCGCCTGTTCCTCCGGCGAGATGCCCGGGCCCTCGTCGGAAATCGCGAACACGACCTCGGAGCGGCCGGGCCCCGCGTCCTTGCACCAGACGGTCACGCTCACCTGGCCGCGGTCGGAGAACTTCAGCGCGTTGCTGACGAAGTTGATGAGAATCTGGCGGATTCGGCGCGCGTCGCCCACCAACGTGCGCGGGACCGCCGGGGACACGGCAATCTCCACCGGGATGCCGTACTTCTCGCTGTCGGCGCGCGTGATGCCGGCGACGGACTCAACGAGTTCCGGCAGGTCGAACGGTTTGGGGTCCAGCTCGATCGCGCCCGCCTGCACCTTCGAGAAATCGAGAATGTCCTCGAGCAGCGACGAAAGGTGGGTGGCGCACTGGCGCAGGAGGCCGAACTTGCGCCGGCTCTCGGGATCGAGACTGTCGGTCCGGAAGTTCTCCGCGATGCCGATGACCCCGTTCATCGGGTTGCGAATCTCATGGCTGATGCCCGCGAGGAACTCGTCCTTGGCCGCGTTGGCTTTCACGAGTTCGGCGGTGCGGACGTTGACCAAGCCCTCCAGTTCCTCGTTGCGGGCGCGGATGCGGCGCTCGCGGATGCGGATGAAGCCCATCACGCCCACGAACAGCATCACGCTGTAGCCGGCGTACGCCCAGGTGGAACGGTACCACGGCGGCAGGATGCGAAATGCGAAGCCAAAAGGCTCGCTGGTCATTCCGGCCGGGTTGATCGTGCGCGCTTCGAAGCGATAGTCGCCTTCGGAAAGATTGGTGAACTCAAACGACCGGCGCGTGGACGGGGTCGACCAGGCGGCGTCGCCCAGCCGGGTTTGCACGAGCCAGTCGCGGCTCCGCGTGTATTCGCCCGTAAAGACGTGGAAGCGCAGGCGGTGGTTCTTGAACGGGAAGTTGACGCTCTCCGCGTCGGTGCGCCCCGAGTTCACCTGGTCGAGTTCAATGACCGGGCTGGCGGGAGGCTTCTGCGTGGGAATCGCATCATAATCGAGGCGGAGCAGCCCGGTTGAGCCGCCCAGCCAGAGGATCGGCTGACCGTCCTCCTGGGTGAACTCCAGCGCATTGATGGAACCGATTGCTGATCCGCCCGGAACGTCCAGTTCCCGCCACGAATAATTGTCGCCCTTTTCCTTGCCGAGAACCCCGATGCGTTCCCGGGCGTTTTCCGGCGAGGTCGAATGTTTGAAAACAATCGCCGTCTCATTGTGGGCGCCAAAGTGCGCGGCGTAGAGCGGATCCACCGACGGCATGCCGGACAACGCCCGCAGGCCGGTCCCATCGAGTCCGCAGCGCAAAGAACCCTCTCGGTTGAGCAGGAGGATGGCATCGTTGGTCGCAATCACGGAGACCATGCCCGTCAACGGCCGCCCGGTTGCCGGATGGGTGACCGGGACGAACTCTTTGCCCTGCGGATCGAAGGTGAAGGCACCCTGCCCAATGGTGCCCACCCACAGCCGTCCACGCTCGTCCTCCTGTGCGGTCACGATGAAGTCGGCGGGCTTGGCCAGAAACGCGTGTTCCCACGTGCCATCCGGCCGGGCGCTCAGCCGGTGCAGGCCCCCGATTTCCAGCACGTAGTAGATGCCGGGATGCTGACGCACGGGAATGATGCGGTAGCAGCCGCTCCCCTCGAGCTTGACGATGGTTTTCAGCTCCGTGCCGTTGAAGAAATCGATGCCGCCATGCTTCGATAACAGCATGCCGCCCGGGACCGAGAGCACGTGGTTGTAGGCGGCGGTCAGCGGCGTGATTTTTTCAAAATGCCCGCCGTCGCCTGGCGTGCTGCGCAACCGAAAAGTGCCCTCGGTGCCGAACGCCCACAGCGCCCCGTCGGCGGGTCGCACCAAACCGTTGATTCTGCCGTTCAATCCATTGAGCGAGTTGAACACCGTGACCCGTCCCGCGGCCTCCCAATTGAAGATTCCCGTGGGTGCGGCGCACCAAAGGTACCCGTTATGATCGGGCGACATCGTGTTGGTGATGCGGGACGGAAATCCGTCGGTGGGGTCGAACACGCGCAGAATGCGGCCGGACTTGTCGGTCAGGACGACTCCGCCCGTGAGCGTGGTGATCACGAACTTGCCGTCGTCGAGCGGCGTGAAGATCGCCAGGCGATGCTCCTTCATGTGATCGCTCAAGACGTCGTCGGAAAGTCGCACCGGGGGCGTACCCGGCCGGTAGAGGCCGATCCCGCTGGCCACGACCAAGCCGCCGTCGATGCGTGCGAGGCCGAGGATGCCGGCCTCCGGCAGGGCTTCCCGGGGGTACTCCAAGCGGGGCCCGTTTTCCGTCAAGCGGTACAAACCGGTGCCCAGATGGTGAAACCAATTCTCCGTGCCGAACCGGATGGGAAAGAGTCGACCGTTCCCGGCGAAAATCTGCACCTGCATGGTTTGTCCGTCCCAACGCAGGACCCGGTCGCGGAAAATGTAGTAGGTCACGGACCCGATGACCGCACAGCCCCAGGCGTCACCGACGAGGCGGTCCTCGCTCGGCAAGTGGGACAGGAGCGAATGATATTGGAAATTCCCGAGGGATTCTTCCTTGAAGTAACCGGCCTCGTTGTTGGCCGCGGCCCAGATGATGCCATCAGCGCCGAAGGCCAGCGCGCGGAGCCCGTAGCTGGAACCGATCGGGAAGGTCCGCCAGTCTTGGCCATCGAAAACCTGGAGCTTGTCGTTGCTCGCGACGAACAGCCGGCCCAGGCGATCCTGGATGACATTTAGCTTCGTTTCCCCGGAGCCGAGGGCCTTGCCACTGAACTCCTCCAACAGGGGCATGCCCGCCGTGCGGTGCTCCCAGGCGCCATGGGCCATCCGAACCATCAGGCCGAGCAACAAAACCGCAAAAACGGCCTTTGGCTTGGGAGGAATGAGGCTCACGGAAGGGTGACGTAATACGCTAATTCGCGGCAGCGCAGCAACTTTGTCGAGAACCTTGGTTTAGGTGTGCGGCCCCTCGTAAGGTCGTGGTGAGAGTGCTCTGTTTCAGGCGATTTTCGCAATCCGTTCTTTTTCGGGGTTGTGCGAAACTCCGGTCGATGAATTCAATTAACTCCACCGTTTCTGGGCTCGCTTCGAGCCTTTTCCTCAACCTCGGCCTTTCGAACCTCGCGGAAAAGCTGGACCCGATGCAGCACCAGACCGGCCATGTCACCGATCTCCAAAACTCCGCGGGCCCGTGCATCACGTGCGAAGTCTGCAATTTCACGCCTGAAGTCGGTCAGTAAGGCGTTCCACCCGCCCGAGTGCTCAGCCTAGCTGCATTCCGATATCGGAACATATTGGCGGCGGCGGGCGGACCGATCGAACGCGTCGAGGTCGCTGGCACCTCGATCTTGGGGGAACGTTATTTCCTGGCCAACGCCTACCTGAAGGGGGCGTTGGCAGGAGAACGACGGAAAAGCCTCTACAGCGAGGCCAACGGCAGTGGGACCGACCGCACGGTGATGGTGGCGCGATTCAAGGCGATCTCCGAAGCCTTGGAACGCTGGGCCCACTGGGAGACCCACACGGGACCCGACCGAAATCGCTACGGGTTCGATGTAGACCCCTCGTCCAATGGAATCGCGGCGTTTCCCGGCCTCTGGGCCCGGCAGGCACGGGCCTCCGCCCAAGCGGAGGCGACGGAACGGTTCAATTTGTTGAATTGGTGGGAAGGCCGCCTCCCAGCGACGGTGGCCGACAGTCCGTGGCCCGGCGTGACCGCGGTCACGATTCGCTCCCAGGCCCCGGGACTCGCCGTCATCCTGTTCAGAAAAACTGCGGAAGGTTTTTTCACGTACGGTCACGCGGGCGACATGAACTACCCCGACGCGTGCCGGAAGGCGGCGGCGGAGATGGAGCGGCACGAACAGGTCGTCCGCCGGTTTGCGGAACTGCATGGCGGCCGGATCCTCGGGCAACTCCCCGCGGATGCGCACCCGTTGGAACGACGCGGCCTTTATTTCGCCCACGAAACGGGGCACGCCCAATTTCTCGAGCGATTGCGCACGCCCGCGCGGGCGACCGCGGAACTGAAGGTGGCTTATGACGGCCCCATCCCCGGGCCGTGGAGCAAGTATGCCGATGTTTGGCGCGTGGTCTACGCACCGCCGAGCCGGCGCTTCCTGAGCATGGACGAGACCTACTTCATGCTCTGATCGGGCGTCCAAAAAAGCTGTAAACTTTTCCACGTGGTGGCCCCGGGCGAAGCCGCCAGAGGGCCGGCAACCCTTCGCAATCAGGCAGTGCGTCCCGCAGTGGAGGCCGCGTTCGCCGATTCCTCGGCCGGGCGGTTGAAAAGCTCGGTTGGCCGAGCGAAAAGTGGAGCGGGTAGTCGGAATCGAACCGACGACACCTGCTTGGAAGGCAGAGGTTTTACCACTAAACTATACCCGCGAAATCGAAGGCCACAGTGCGTCTGGCGGCGGTGCCTTCAAGCTTTTGTTCGTCGCGGAGTTCGCGCCCGGGAACTGACGGAAAAGGGATTGCCGCCGTTCGGGTTATGCGCCTAGCTAGCGCGATTATGGCGACTCCCGCGGCAGCATCCAACAAGCAATCGAGCGTCAGGGCGGCCCAAGCCTTGGCAAAGCAGAAGGCCCTCGAGAAGAAAGCCAAGACCTACAAGCTCGACCTCGGCGAGCTCGCAATTTTTACCAGCCAGCTGGCCTCCCTCCTCACCGCCGGCCTGCCGCTCGTCTCGTGCTTGGAAGCCTTGCAGGACCAGACCGAAGACCAGGTTTTCCGCATCATCATCCGCGATGTGCGCAATGACATTTCGACGGGTACCTCGTTCTCCGCCGCCGTGAAAAAGTTCCCGGCCGCCTTCAACTCGCTGTTCATCTCCATGGTGGAAGCCGGTGAAGCGTCCGGTGGCCTGGCCGAAATCCTGGGCAAGGTGGCCGGTTACTTCGAGTCCACCGTCAAGCTGACCAAGAAGGTCAAGTCCGCCATGACCTACCCGATCGCGGTCATCGGCCTGGCCGTCGCGCTGGTCAACGTGCTGCTGATCTTCGTCATCCCGGTGTTCGCGGCCATGTTTGCGGACTTCGGCGCCCGCCTGCCGGCCCCGACGCAGTTCCTGATCGACCTGAGTAATTTCATGAAGGCCTGGTGGTGGGCGATCGGCGGCGGCGCCTACGGCCTCTGGTTTGCCTTCAACAAGTACACCGCGACCCCCAATGGCCGCGCCCAGTGGCACCGCTTCCTCGTCCGCGCCCCCATCTTCGGCAACCTCGTCCACAAGATCGCCCTGTCCCGCTTCTGCCGCACCTACGCGACGCTCATGCGCTCGGGCGTGCCCATCCTCCGCACCCTGGAAATCGTGTCCGCGGCGAGCGGCAAGGTCCAGGTCGAGGAAGCTTGCGCGGAAATTGCCAAGCACGTCAGCCAGGGCGGCCAGGTCTCGGACATCATGGCCGCCAATCCGTTTTTCCCGCCGATGATGAAGCACATGGTCAAGGCGGGTGAAACCACCGGCAACGTGGACGGCATGATGAACAAGATCGCCGACTTCTACGACACGGAGTGCGACGCCACCGTCGCCGCCCTGACGTCCCTGATCGAGCCGATGCTCATCGTGTTCCTCGGTGTGGTCGTCGGCGGCATCGTCATGGCGATGTTCCTTCCGATCTTCCAACTCGGTGCGGTGGCCGGCGGCTTGCAATAAGCCCCCCTCGGAGTCAGTTGCTCCCCGTCCGGCCCGCGCCATCGCGCGAGCCGGCCTCGTTTCCCCCTCATGGCCTCCCTCCTCATTGTCGACGACCTGATCTCAATCCACGAGATGTTGGAGGCCGTGATTGCGCCGACGGGTTACCAGACGGCTTTTGCCACTGACGGCGAGAAGGGGCTAGCGCGCTACAAGGCGGAGAAATTCGACCTCGTGCTGGCCGACATCGACATGAAGCCGATGGACGGCATCACGCTGCTGAAGCAGCTGAAGAAGTACGACCCGACGGCCGTGATCATCATCATGACGGCCTACGCGAGCACCGAGAGCGCGATCCAGGCCCTGAAGTTCGGCGCCTTCGATTACCTGCAAAAACCCTTCAAGGTCGACGAACTCATGCAGGCATTGAAGCGCGGGCTCGAGTTCCGGCGCTCCATTCTCGAGCGCGAATCGCAGGGCGTCGCGGTGCCGGCGGTCCAGCCGGGGGACTTCGAGTCCCGCCTCCCCGGCGAAAGCCAGAAAATCAAGCGGCTGATCACCCAGCTGAAGAAGCTCGCGACCGCGCACACGCCGGTGTTGGTCAGCGGCGAACCCGGGTCGGGCCATGAAGTCATCGCGCAGCTCCTGCACGCCGCGGGCACGGCGCCGGGCAGCCCGGTGGTGACGGTGGATTGTCGCGCCAACGACCTCGAGGGCATCCGCGCAGGCTTGATCGGGACCAGCGGCGCAGGTGGCACCTGGGTGCAGCAGGCCAAGGGCGGCACGCTGCTCCTGCAGCACCTGGAAAATTTGCCGAAGGACGCGCAGCCGGAGATGATTTCCGTGCTCCGCAACAACGCCCACACGTTCCGCCTGGTCAGCACCACCGAGGCCGACTTGGAGAAACTTTCCGAGCAGGAGGGCGGCTTCAACGAGGAGTTGTTCTATCGCGTCGGGGCCCTGACGGTGCACATTCCGCCCCTCCGCGAGCGACCCGAGGACCTGCCGGCCCTGATCAAGGACACGGCGCAGAAGGTGGCCAATCCCCGTTTCGACCCGCGACAGATCGAGTTTGCCGATGATGCCATGGCGGCCTTCCGCGCGTACCGCTGGCCCGGCAACCAGGCCGAGCTTGCGCAGATCGTCGCCGGCCTCGTGGCCGCGACCACGAGCCGCGTCATCGACGCCGCGCAATTGCCCCTGCATGTGCGCGAGATCAAGGACTGGCCCAAGCTCGCCGACTACCTGGCGATGCAGGAGAAGGATTATCTCGCCCGTGCGCTGCAGGCGTGTGGCGGTGACAAGGCCCGCGCGGCCAAGGCGCTCGGCGTGGACGCCGCGCGTTTCACGAAGTGATCAGCGCCGGCCCGACGCGTTGATCCACAACACGGGATTGCGGATCGGGAAATTCCGGCGGATTTCCTCGACCTGCGGATCCGGGTCGAGCCGCTGCCAGAGTTCCAGCCAGTCGCGCCGGCCGGCGGCGAGCGCGCCGAATACCAGGAACGGCTGGCGCACCGGCCAGTTGTCCCAGTACATGACGTCCGGCTTCACCATTTCGTCCGTCGGTCGGGCGACGCCATCGGCGCCCGGCACGGTGCGATGAACACTGCGCAGCCAGAGATCCTTGTCCGCGACGTACGGGGCCATCCACGCGACGCCCTTGGCCAGGCTGCGTCCGTCGGGCAGCGCCCAGTTCAGAAGGTTTTCGCCGGGCGTGGATCCGACCACGGCAAGCGCGGCCATGACGTCCAAATTAAAAATCGCGTAGCCGTAGGGTTTAGTCCGGCGCAGTTCCTCGGGGAAACTGCCGTCCGCCGCCATTTGTCCCGGGAGCAGGACTTCCTTCAGCCGGCGGCGGCTCTCGGCGAGCGCGGCCTCGTCGCCCGTGAGCTTGGCGAAGCACGCAATTTGCAACCAGGCGCAGGTGCCGTGGTTGTTCTTCGCGTTGCTCTCCTCGATTCCATAGGGATGGGTCCGCAGCCATTTCAGGTAGTCGCGAAACCAGCCGGTCAGGGCCGCATCCTCCTCCGCGGCCAACGCCCGCGAGCCCCGCAGGGCCTCGATGCCCAGGGCGACTTCCGCGAGATGCAGCGTGTCGATGACGCCGATGCTCCGGCCGGTGCTGCGCCCCTTGATCGCCTGTGAAAACAACAGGTTCGGGTTCATCCGGGTGGCGGGCTCCACGAACCACTTGTGCGCGTGGCGCACCGCCGCGGCGGCGAAACGCTCGTCGCCGGTGATTTTCCAAGCCGCGGCCAGCGCACCGAAATCCCGCGCAAAACCGAGCAACAGTTGTCGGTGGGCCACGAAATTATCGGGATTGGTCAGGCCGTCGCGTTGGATGTAGGGGCCGTCGGGTTTGGCCGGGTCCGGCCACCAATAATCGCCCTCGGATGAAAAATCATGGGGGCCGCCTGCGCTGCGCGGGTTGACCGCCGACGTAATGCTGCGGGGCTCGTGGGTGAGCGCGGCTTCCGCGACCAGCACCGTGCGGGTGCGTTCATGGGCGGCGAGGTCGAAGTCGAAGGGCATGGGCAGGAAGAGGCTCGGGGAAAGGCGTGGCGCGACCGGTGGCAGCCGGCCGGGTGTTCTTGCCCGCGTTCGTCGCGGCCCGCAAGGGGGCAATCGGTTGCATCGTTGACCAGCCGCGGCGCCGCCGGGGCTTTATGTCACCAACCACGCCCGCGTTTTGCTCAATTCCCGCTTGCGCCACCCTAGTGGCGACTCAAGCCTTCGCAAAATCTACGCGCATGCCCAAACGCACTGACCTGCAGTCCATCCTCATCATCGGCGCCGGCCCGATTATCATCGGCCAGGCCTGCGAGTTTGACTACTCCGGCACCCAGGCTTGCAAGGCCCTGAAGGAGGAGGGCTACAAGGTCATCCTCGTGAACTCCAACCCGGCCACGATCATGACCGATCCGGAGTTCGCCGATGTCACCTACATCGAACCGCTCACGGTCGAGATCCTCGAGAAGATCATCGCAAAGGAACGCCCGTCGGCGCTGCTGCCGACGCTGGGTGGCCAGACGGCGCTCAATCTCTCGATGGCCCTGCACAAGGCGGGCATCCTGCAAAAGTACAACGTTGAGATGATCGGCGCGAAACCGCACGCGATCGAGAAGGGCGAGGACCGCCAGCTCTTCAAGGACGCGATGCTCAAGATCGGCCTCGATGTGGCGAAGTCCGGCGTCGTGCACTCCCTCGAGGAAGCGCGCGCGGCGGCGGAGAAGATCGGCACTTTCCCACTGATCATCCGACCGAGCTTCACTCTGGGCGGCACTGGCGGCGGCATCGCCTACAACCGCGAGGAATTCGAACAGATCGTCAACGGCGGCCTCGAGGCCTCGCCGACCCACGAGGTGCTCGTCGAGGAGTGCCTGCTCGGTTGGAAGGAGTATGAGATGGAGGTGATGCGCGACCACAAGGACCAGTGCGTCGTAATCTGCTCGATCGAAAACTTCGACCCGATGGGCGTGCACACCGGCGACTCCATCACCGTGGCGCCCGCGCTGACCCTGACCGACAAGGAGTACCAGGTCATGCGCGACGCCTCGTTCGCCGTGATCCGCGAGATCGGCGTCGAGACCGGCGGCTCCAACATCCAGTTCTCCATCGACCCGCAGACGGGCCGCCAGGTCGTCATCGAGATGAACCCGCGCGTGTCGCGCTCGTCGGCGCTCGCGTCGAAGGCGACCGGTTTCCCGATCGCCAAGATCGCCGCAAAACTCGCCGTCGGCTATACGCTCGACGAGCTGCGCAATGACATCACGCGCCTGACGCCCGCGAGCTTCGAGCCGACGATCGACTACATCGTCACGAAGATGCCGCGTTTCGCATTCGAGAAATTCCCGGGTGCGAACACCACGCTGACGTCCGCCATGAAGTCGGTCGGCGAGGCCATGGCCATCGGCCGCACCTTCAAGGAGTCGTTCCAAAAGTGCCTCCGCTCGCTGGAAATCGGCGCGCGCGGCTGGGGCGGCGGCGGCAAGTACGGCGGCGACGAGATCCCCGACGAGGCCACCCTGCGGCAGAAAATCGGCACGCCGAACGCCGAGCGCGTGTTCTATCTCCGCTGGGCGTTCCTCGCCGGCATGAGCGAGGAGGAGCTGTTCAACCTTTCCAAGATCGACCCGTGGTTCCTGCGCCAGCTCCGCGAGCTGCACGAGATGGAGCTCGAGTTGAAGAAGCACACACTGAAGTCGATCGACGTGAACCTGCTCCGCCGGGCCAAGCAGTTCGGGTTCTCCGACGCACAGCTTGCGCACATCCTGAAGGCGGACTTCGACACGACGCGTGCGCATCGCAAGAAGGCCGGCATCAACACCACGTTCCGCCTCGTCGACACCTGTGCCGCGGAGTTTGAGGCGTTCACGCCCTATTACTACTCGAGCTACGGCGACGAGAACGAGGTCAAGCCATCGACCAAGAAGAAGATCATGATCATCGGCGGTGGCCCGAACCGCATCGGCCAGGGCATCGAGTTCGACTACTGCTGCGTGCACGCGTCGTTCGCGCTCCGGCAGGCGGGTTTCGAAACCGTGATGGTGAACTCGAATCCCGAGACCGTCTCGACGGATTACGACACCTCGGACCGGCTTTACTTTGAACCGCTCACGCTTGAGGACGTTTTGGAAATCTACGAGCAGGAGGGCTGCGTCGGCGCGATCGCGCAATTTGGCGGCCAGACCCCGCTCAATCTTGCCAGTGCGCTGAAGGCGCGCGGCGTGAACATCATCGGCACGTCGCCGGAAAGCATCGACACCGCCGAGGACCGCAAGCTCTTCGCCGCCGTGCTCGACCAGGTGAAACTCAAGTCGCCGGCCGGCCGCACCGCGATGTCGGAGCCCGAGGCGATCAGTTACGCCGCCGAGCTCGGTTATCCGGTGCTCGTCCGCCCGTCGTTCGTGCTCGGCGGCCGTGGCATGTTCATCCTCTACAGCGAGGCGGAATTGAAGGACGTCGTGCGCCAGGTGTTCGACGTCATGCCGGGCAAGCCCGTGCTCATTGACAAGTTCCTCGAGGACGCGATTGAGCTCGACGTCGACTGCATCAGCGATGGCGAAACCACGTTGGTCGGCGGCATGCTTGAGCACATTGAACACGCCGGCGTGCACTCGGGCGACGCGGCGATGGTGATGCCGCCGCACACGCTTTCGAAGGAGATGCTCGGCACCGTTCGCCAGGCCACCTACGCGCTCGCCAAGGCGCTCAAGGTCGTCGGCCTGATGAACGTGCAGTTCGCGATCAAGGACAACCAGCTCTACGTGCTCGAGGTGAACCCCCGGGCGTCGCGCACCGTCCCGTTCGTGGCCAAGGCCATCGGCGTGCCGCTCGCCAAGCTCGCGGCGCGGGTCATGGCTGGCGCAAAGTTGAAGGACCTCGGTTTCACCAAGGAAATCCAGCCGAAGCACTGGTGCGTGAAGGAAGCGGTCTTCCCGTTCAACCGGTTCCCGGGCGCCGCCATCGTGCTCAGCCCCGAGATGCGCTCGACCGGCGAGGTCATGGGCATGGACGACGACCTGGGCATCGCCTTTGCGAAGACCCAGATGGCCGCGAAGCCGCCGCTGCCGCTCAAGGGCAAGGTGTTCATCAGCGTGAAGGACTCCGACAAGCCGCACGTCGTGGAACTGGCGAAGGGTTTTATCGAGCTTGGCTTCACGGTCTGCTCGACCACGAACACCGCGAAGCTCCTGCAGGCGCAGGGCATCAACGTGCAGCCGGTCTACAAGCTGAACGAAGGCCGGCCGAATTGCGTCGACATGATCAAGAACGGCGAGATCTCCCTCGTGGTAAACACGCCGCGCGGCATGATCCCGCGCAACGACGAGAACGCGATCCGCGCCGCGGCGTATGCGAACAACGTCTGCATCATGACCACGATCACCGGCGCACGCGCGGCCCTCAACGGCATCCGCGCGATGAAAGCCAAGCTGGTCGACGTGCGCGCGCTCCAGCTCTACAAGGGCAGCGTGGTGCCGATGTGATCCGGGTGGCGCGCGTCGGCGCTCACCGCCAAAATTTTTTCCGATGACCCCGCCCACCCTCGTCGCGTTGCTGCATGGTCCCGACCACACGGGCATCGTGGCGCGGACCGCGGGTTGGATTTTTGCGCGCCAGGGCAACATCCTGCACGCCGACCAGCACCGCGACATGGAGGCGGGGGAATTTTTCCAGCGCATCGAGTGGGCGCCGGCTGGCACGGACTTCGCGCGTGAAGCGGAGGAGTTCCGGCAGTTTGCCGCGACGCTCGGCATGGCGGCCCGCGTGGCCGAGTCGCAGCGCCGGCCGAAGGGCGCGATTTTCGTGTCGAAGGAGGACCACTGCTTCCACGACCTCGCGCTGCGCTGGCGGGCAGGTGAGTTCGGCGGCGATTTTGTGTGCGTGGTGTCCAATCATGCGTTGCTGGCCGACGCGGCTCGCCACTACGGACTGCCCTTCCATCATGTGCCGGTATCGGCCGCGACGAAACCGGCGGCGGAGGCACAACAACTCGCCATCCTGCGGGAGGCCGGCGCGGAGTTTGTCGTGCTCGCGCGTTACATGCAGGTCCTGTCGGAGGACTTTCTGCGGAAGTTCGGCCAGCCGGTGATCAACATTCACCACTCGTTTCTCCCTGCATTCGCAGGCGGCAAACCCTATCATCAGGCGCACACGCGGGGCGTGAAGCTCATCGGCGCCACCGCGCATTACGCCACCGCGAGCCTGGATGAAGGCCCGATCATCCAGCAGGACGTTGTGCGCGTCACGCATCGCCACAGCGTCGAGGACCTGGTGCGCAAGGGGCGCGACCTCGAAAAGTTGGTCCTCGCGCAGGCCCTGCGCTGGCATTTGGAAAACCGCGTGCTGGTTTACGGCAACAAGACCGTCGTGTTCGATTGAGGCTCGCCCGGGCCGGTCGCGCTCTGCCTTTACTTTCGGGAAACCAGCCACTTCCGCGCTCCGATGGCGGCTCCTCGCGTGTGCCGCCTTTTGCCTTGAGAGCCGCGGGGGCGCCGCTCAACCTGCGCGGTTCCATGAGTCAACTTCCCCATGCCAACCAAACCCCCGAGGGTACCGCACCGGTTTACCAGCCGGCCTTCGAAACCGCCGTCCAGAGTTTCTGGGAAAAGAATCGCCGGGGCATCCTGATTGTGGTCGTCATCGCGCTGCTGGCGATCGTCGGCCGCGAAGCGTGGCAGTGGATGGCTGACAGCCGCGAGCAGGGCGTCCGCGCCGAATTTGCCAAGACCGGCGACCAGCCGGCCAAGCTCGAGTCTTTTGCCAGCGCCAACGCGGGCCACGCCCTCGCCGGCGTCGCTTACCTTCGCATCGCCGACGACAAGTTTACGGCCGGCGACTACAAGTCAGCCGCTGCCGCCTATCAAAAGGCCGTGGGCAGCCTGAAGGACCCGGTGTTGCTCGGCCGCGCCCGCCTCGGCGCCGCGATCAGCCAGGTCAACGCGGGCGACCAGGGCGGCGAAGCCGCGCTCAAGGCCGTGAGCGGCGATGCGGCGCTCAACAAGACCACGCGCGCCGAAGCGACCTATCACCTCGCGGCCCTCGCGGCTGATGCCGGCAAGGCGGATGACGTGAAGAAGCTCGCGGACGAAGTTTCGAAGATCGATGCCACCGGCACGTGGGCCCAGCGCGCCACGCTGCTGGTCGTGCGCCAACCCGGCGCCGCGGCGAAACCGGCCAACGCGACCGCGCCCACGATCAGCTTCAAGCCGGGTGGCGAGTAGGCCAACGGCCAGCCAAGACCACCGAGCCCGCGGTTTTCCGCGGGCTTTTTTATTGGGTCGTTCGAACGCGCGTGCGGCGTCGCGCGACGCCGGCACCCAGCAGCGCCAACGCGCCGACGATGGCTGCACAGGTCGCCGGCTCCGGCACCGCCGCCGCGGAGTAGGTGAGTGAGAAATCATCCAGCGCGATCGAATCCAGCGACGTGCCGCTTGTCGCCGTGCCGCGCAGGCGAAAGTAAACCTGGTTGGATTGGTCGTTCAGGCTCGCGAGAGTCACCGGCCCGGCGGTGAGGGTTTGGGTATTGAAGCTCGTCGCGCCGGTGGTGGGCGTCAGGTAGGTGGCGAGCGTCGTGAAGCTGCCGGTTTCGCCGATGCGGTACTCGAGCAAGTAGGTTTGGCTGCTCGTGGCGCTGTCGTTGCCGGTGAACACGCGCAGGCTCAGCGAGAAATCCTGAAAGCCCGTCGTGTTCGCGACCGTGAGCATGACGGCGCCGCTGCGGGCATCGGTGGCGGCGGCGAGCGGACGCCAACCGAGCGCGCGGTTCACGTCGCTCGCTTGCGTGCCGGACGTCGAGCCGAACGCAATGTTGTCCGAAGCGACATTGCGGAAATCCGTCAGTGCGGTCCCGGCGGCCCAGGTCGTGGCGGCGCTGGTGAAGCTGCCAACGTTGCCCAGGGTGCTCGCGGTCGTGGAAGTGTGCACCGACCAACCGGGGGGCAGCCCGCTGGCGAGGTTGTTGAAGTTCTCGTTGTAGGCCGATCCAGTCAGGACGATTTGTGCAGTGGTGGACGCAGCGGCGACGAGCGTCGCGAAGACGAACAGATGGAGGCGCGGCATGGGAGCAGGTGTTGGATATCGCCGGCCGCCGCCGAAGATATGCCACGAAGCCGCGGACGAGCCGATGCCGGCGAGCGCCTATTCTTAGGTCGCAGAATCGCATCGTCTGCCGCCCTCCCGCAGGTCGGCTGCACCCGTTTCCGGGGACGGTCAGTTTTGTCGTCCGGCCGAAATAACTAACGGAGAGAAACGGAAATAATTCGCGCCCGCCGCGGGCTTTTACGAAATCCAAAATTGGGATTCCCCGATTAATTTAGCTTCAGCGGAGATTTGGAAGTGGTTCCTTAGCTTCAGAATTTCCCGCTGGGGAAGCCAGCAGTTGGAATCACTTATTTAGCTTCAGCGAAACGTGGATGGGTAAAAGTTACTTTAGCTCGATGAGATGAGCGATTTCTTCGCTCTAGCGAGACTCGGGTGACCACTCCATGCTTCCAGTCTCCCCAGGGTGCGCTGCCTTGTCGTTGTTTCGCCACTCTATCTGAGCTTTCAACGGTCGTTTGAGATACTGAGCCAAGCGCAGCGAATAGCTCCACGCGTGGTTGGCGTCTACCCCCTGGATCGATATGTCGATCTCCGGGACGTAATGGTAACCACTGTCGCCCGAGTGGTCCCCCTTTCGAATTTGTGCGTGGGTCAGATTTAGCAGCGCATCGAACGATCCGGCCTGCTTGAATGCCTCAACGTGTGCCATCCGGACTAGATCATTCCATTTCCTGAATCCGGCGCCGCCCAATGACCCGCGGCAACGGGTGTGTAGGAGGTCAGGGGGAAGCAGGGGGTCGTAGAACTTTCCGGAAGGCGCAGACTTTGGCGCGGTCGCAGCCGAAAGCGCCGTATTGGATTCTTTTTCGAAATGGTCGGCCCATCGCTCCAGCACAGAAACTGGTGTGAGGTCTACGAAGGGGATGGCGTGTTTTTTGATACGATCGAAGAGGGCATCAGGAATCTCAATGTTCGTGCTCATGACCGAAACTTGGGGCTAGTATGTTTATATGTCAACCTGTATATATGTGTATTGGTGTATAAACTGATATCGAAATAGGAGCCGCCAACCGACGGGATCAGGGGATGAAGCTAGTCGTGAATTGCCCCACCTGTCTAATCGCTTCAAGGTTCAGTGGTTCCGGGCGGGCTCGATGCGATCAGAATTTCGACCCGGCAGCTTACTAAAAATGGATGCTCACACGGAAACTGGCCGGAAAATAGCACCAAACGAGGCATGCACGGACTTGGATGAACTCTACGCTTGGCATCTCGCCCAGCACCCTGAACTGGTTGCTGAACTGATAGTGGCCCGAAAATGGGCAGAGCTGATTCCATTTGCAGAAGCGATCGCACGGGATGCTCCGGAGGAACTGGCCGCAACCGACCAGGCGCGTTACAGGACTTTGAGAAAAGCGGTGACCGAAATCAGGATCCGGGGACTCGCATTAAATCCGCAGGCACTGCGAAAACTTGCTGGGCCGTTATACGAGAAGCAGGGGCAATGAACATACGGCCCCACCTCCGATGAATATCCGCGCCTACCATGGCTCTCCAAACCGTCCGTTCAGCGAATTCGACCCCACGAAGTGCGGATCAACCTCAAAGCTGAACCTTGCGAAAGGCTGCTACTTCTTCAGTTCCGAACCGATCGTGGCGGCCAAGTATTCCTCTCCGAGTGGATTTGTTGGTCGTTTCTCACTGGATCTTGAGAACCCCCTCGAAATGCCAGACGAAGACCGGAGCGACCATGTTGGCGCCACTATCGACCTCGCTCGGACTAACGGCCACGACGGGTTGATTCTGCGGCGGTGCGTTCATCCTACATTATCTCCGGGCATGCGGTCTGACATCTTCGTCCTGTTTCGACCTGAAAGGGCGAAGTTAGAATCCGTCGAAATGGACCGCCTGATCAAATAACCCGGCAGGAGCTCCACGCCTAACCGCTACCCCTTTTTCCAATGACGCGGTCTGCATGCTTGGGGAAGCGCCAATAGAATTCGTTCACTCCCAGACGACTCCAGCCCCGTCAGGCAAACATGGTTGCGCACTTCCCATATGAAACTCACCGATACTCCGCACCGCTTCTACGTTTTCGACTGTCCGACCCATGCGCCATATTTCGATGACGCCAGCAGACGCTGGCCAACTATTGTGGCCATGTTTTTCGCCCCATTGGTTCGCGATGACGCGGTCAAGGGCTTCGTCTTCCTTGACCATAACCCGGCGGACATTGAGTTGCGTGTCGCTGTCCGGGACTACCAGCGCTTTGAGCGCAGGATGGACGCCTTGGCGCACAGGCTTGGAATAGTCCGGCGGCCGAACACCGCCACGGCCGGCCAGACAGTCGGACGGCATGCCTACCACGGGGAGAGGTGGTTGGAGAAAGCCAAGATCAAGCAATGGGCGATAGCAAACAGGCGATCTGAATTGATCTTTCGCTTCCTTCATGCGGGCTGCGCCCTGTTTATCGATAGCTTGGTTCCCGATGGCGTCCGCTGGCGAATTGAGCCGAACAGTGACGCACAGCAAAATCCCTTGGGCAACGGATTCGAGTCACTGCACCACCTTATCGCGAATTTCTCCCAATCGGAATTTGATGTCCTGCTCCCTAATGCGCCTGCCGGGCAGACCGCGACCACCGTCTGGATGCACCAGCCCAACGCAGCGGTTATGACCAACTACGGTCACGTCGGTGCGCGCTGCCACCTCTAATAAGCCCCAACGACGATCGACAATGAGCGACCTTCTTCACGCCTCCTCGCTGATCACGAAATTCCGGGGCGGATTGCTGGGCGAAACTTTCGCGGGAGTTGAGCGCCGCCTCGTCGGAATGAAAGCTGCCGACGCTACAACCGCCTATTCCGAGTTGGGCATTAGCGCAGAGGTGCTTCTCGCGGCCCTTCTGATCAAAAAGCATTCCAGCCAGATAAATGAAATCGTTCACGCTCTGGGCATCCTGCTTGCGCTGCCTTCCATACTCGACGAAGGCGAAAGCATAGAATCACTATCGCTCGGCGCCGGCAATACCGGCAAGGGATTCGACCTTGAGACCAATCGCCGAATCGCCGAATTCACCTTCATCCAATGGCAGGGAGGCCCCGAAGTCATTCGGCAAAACAAGGTGTTCAAGGACTTCTTTTTCCTCGCGGAGGCCGAGACCGACAAGACCCGAGAGCTCTACACCATCGGCACCGAATGGCCCTTGAAGTTTTTTAATAGCGGCAGGCGGCTGGCCAATATCCTGTCCGGCAACGCCAAGCTCGGGGCGGCCTTCCGTCGCAAATATCCCCAGACTTTCGACAAAGTGAGCGAATACTACGCGTCAAAGAAAGAGGTCGTAGCAATCATCGACCTTTGTGAGCACCTTGCAGTGCTGCGAGGCTAGTATCAGTGGGGCATGGGATGTATTTTCAAAAACGGGCTGCAGATCGTCCCCGTTTCCAATGACGTGGTCTGCATCCTGGGAAGCGCCAATAGAACTCATGCACCCCTAGGCGGCTCCATTCGATCTTCGCTGCGTTCACGTCTTGAGGTGAGCAAATACCCACAAGCCACCCTGGATCGTTGAGACCATCGAGCGAACCGTCCTTCAGCCGTGCAAGCGCAGTTGCAGCCTGCTCTGGACGATCAAAAAGGAAATGTCCCCCCAGGTCAGGCTCTTCGATTGCCTCAAAGCTCAATCGGGTGCCCGAAAGGTCGATCTTCAGTTCGCGCAGTTGCAGCGAGGTGCCTCCGAGAATCACGTGTCTCAACTGCCATGCCGGAACCGGGCAGAAGCTAACAGAATCAGGTCGAAGTGGACCGCTTTGAAGCACTGACAATGGCTCAGCGCCTTTCAGGTGAAATTCTACAACCGGTAGCTTCCTCCTGCGGTAAAACTCCCTCGCCCCTTCATCCGGCTCATGCGAGACCACGATCTCAACCACTGCACACGGCTCACCCTTCGTGTCCAGTAAACAGAGGTCGGGCTTTCTATCGCCCAAATCGTGTTCAACCTGCACTGAAGCGGCCCTCTTGAGCAAATTTCCTGAATGAGAGCCGTCGCATCGTGAACATGGCCAAGTCAACGCCAATTCGCCGCCGGTGCTCAAAGCCTCCCTGATGCGCTCGGCCAGAAGTTCCTTCCCGAGAATATGCAGTGCTGACTCGGGTTTACAGTCGGCATCGGCTTCGTGCGCGAAGTGGTCCGCAATTCCCTTTGTCGGCCGTTTGGCCACCAATGACTCTCCGCAAGCCACACACTTGCAGTCTTTGTGAAGGCCCGACGAGACTTGGGAGATATGGACCAGGGTGGTGCCGCGGCGCGCGTAGGGAATGAGTATCTTCCCTTTCATCGACTTGTCCTAGTTGGCGTTCAGGCCGAATTCGCGTGTCGAGAGCTTCTCTTTCCACCGATTCTCGATCCTGATCAGCTCCGACTGACCCGCTGACGAAGATGCGACTTCGAGAATAGAAACGAAGTAGTCAGCAGCGGGAACATCGATCATACGCTTGTTTCCACCGTGGCCGGAAGCGATGTAGTCTTCCCAGCGCCCCCAGAAGCCGCCGTCACTACCAGCCGAGCCGACGTATTGTCGCCCGGTCCTTGGACATGTGAGCAGGTAAACGCCACAAACCGCGGAAAGTGCCTGCCGCCAAGCTTGGGGGACTGAGCCAAGGAGGCTTAAGCGCTCGCGAAACTGCAGAAAGCCGGGAAATGTTGGTTCAGAAACCATGCGGCGTATTTCGACGATCTCTTTGTCCTGATTCGCTGCCCGCTGGACCCAAGCTCGATAGCCGGGCCCCCATTCCACCACGAGGCGGCCGACATACTCTTGCAGGAGCCGAGAAGCCTCTAGGTCATAGAAATGGTAACCCCCCACATTCTCGCCAGTGATTGGGTCAAGGAGGCCGCTGGGCGCCTTTCCGACCTCTGCGACTTTGTAGAGGCCGACGAATAGCGTCTCATCCAAGGGTGTCGCAACAAAGGAGGCGACGAATAGTGCGTCCCGGAACTTCAGCTCCCTTTGGATCCGCTGATAGAGTTCGAATCGACCATCGGCAGCTCGCCAGAGCTGATATGGCGTCTGCCGGGTCGAGCCCTTCTGGTCTTGATGGCGTGCGAGTTTCACCACCGCTGGGTCCACCTTCGCTTCTCTTAACAGCACATTGAACGTGATCATGTATTCCTCGAAAATGGCCCGCCGTGGCAGGTTGCTCGTTGCCGAAAGAAAGGCGAGATGCTTCTCCGTCAGTCGGGGATCGGCGGAAGGCGTTCCGGTGAGAGGATTACGACGCCGGCTCTTCGCATCGCGGATACCAAGCCGCGTTCCGGGGTGGCGGTCCGGATTGGAATTCGGCTAATCAGATCCGCGGCCACTTGGCGTTCTTTACCGGTGGTGAGAATGTAGAACTTACTTTCACCGTGTCGCTTGAACCTTGGAGCAGCGACGATCGCAACATAACCGGACTTCATGCCTGTTTGCGCTGTTATGGATTGCGTCTCAAAGAATATGGAAACGACTCGCATCGTAGCCGGAGGCAGGAATGCGTTCTCGGCAATGATAGGGGTCGCGCGTGCGACCTTGCATTCATGGCGGCACAGCCTCGCTCCCATAAAGTTGAATCAAGCGCTCCGCTGGGGTTGGCTGACGGGACTGCCGCTAAGTGCGCTGTTCAGCCGGATTCTGACCCCGGAGGAGGTCGCTATCCGGCGGCCAGCCGTATGGAGCAAAAAGACGAGGGTGACTAAGCCCCCCACTGTAGAGGGTTACCTTGATGCCATCAAGGGGTGTCTCGGGCGCTATCAAGCTCCGACAAAGTTGATTCTAATTCGATGCGTTGGGGGCTCGGGAAAACATCCTCTGTTGAATAGTCCCTCGGTCATGCGCGAGTTCTCGAAGGCCCGGAACAGGGTGCTGCTGATTAGAAGAAAGCAATCTGTCTGGGCTGCCGTGCTTCGGGTTCACGAGGCGTTTGTTTCCATCGTGGAAACGCACGCCAATCCTACCCAACGTCGCGTGGTAGATATATTAAAGTCGGGTGTGATGCGCGACCCGGTTGCGCGGCGGTATTTTAATTTCCTGAGGCGGCTTCATCACTACGGGCGCGAATTGCCCGACCCCAAAATGCGCGTGCCAAAGGATGTCCAGGGTTTCTGGGAGCACCGCAAACTCAACTGATTGGCAGCGCCGGTTGGCTGCTTTTGATTTTTAGCTCTTCGCGCCCGCACCGCATGCGGGCTCTATTTGGAAGTGGTTATTTGGCGTCAGCGCTTGGAAGTAGTTGCTTAGCATTCGTGAAGCAATTTCGCCAAACGACAGTTTCATCCACCGCTCCCTCGAAAAATGGTCGGGGCGGCGAGATTCGAACTCGCGACCTCCTGGTCCCAAACCATCGGCCCTACTTGCCCAACTCGCTGAGGCTGAATTGACGTTCCAGTGGGCGGCGGAGCAATGCGCACAACTGTACGCACTTGTTAAGGCGGCGGAGGCTAATTTGCGCAAGGAGGCCGCATCATGATCGGACTCACAGCAGCATGCCCCTCCGGGGCATCTAGGCCCGGCCTGGCGGGCCGTAGCAGTCGTAGCGAGGTCGTTGAACTACCCTACGCTCCGGAACAGCAGAACGGAATTGGCAGCACGCAAACTGTTCTGCGCGCTTTCAATCCCGTCTCGTGGTTTCATCCATGCGGCATTCACCGAGTCCTTGCGAGACTCAAGCCTATGTTGCCTGACGTGAGCGGGTGTCTGTTCCTGACGTTCACGGTCAACCCTGAGCTATTCAGTTGCCCGAAGTCGGCGTTTTGCACCGCACGGAGCAAACTCCGCCGAGTATTCTTCCGGTTGCGCAAGGGTCTAG
Organism: Lacunisphaera sp.; assembly: GCA_044224295.1. GTDB lineage: Bacteria > Verrucomicrobiota > Verrucomicrobiia > Opitutales > Opitutaceae > Lacunisphaera. The sequence goes on from JBGAKQ010000005.1 coordinate 127,730, forward strand.
CGTGGGAAGGGAAGTTCTATCGAGTCGACGCACCGTACTGCGTGAAGGTCGAGTTTCATCAGAACGGTTGGGCGCACTTCCATGTTGTTTTCCTGACGCGCAACTTCATCCCCGGCGAGCTCATCACGTACCTTTGGGATCTCGGGCGCACTGATGTGCGTCGCATCAACGAGCGCAAATTCCATTACCTGTTGAAATACGTGACCAAGGGCGGCGGCCTGCCTGAATGGGTCGAAGGATTTCGTCGCCTGAGAGTGTGGCAGGCGACAAAGGGTTTTTATCGCGAAGTCCTGACTGTCGAGGCCGCCGAAGAAGAAACTTCATCTGCCAAGAGACCATTTCGCAAGCGAAGCCAATGCACCCTGGGCGAACGGCTGGAGCGATGGTCGCGGACGGCTGTTCTGAAAATGGGTGACCGCTTCGAGCAGGTGCTATGTCACGCGCCGTTCGCGGACCTCTTCGCAGAGTTAGTTTTCTCCGTTGCCATGGACCGTCGTTACCTAGGCAACGGGCAAATCCTAATCAACGACACCAAAGACATACTGCCATGGATACTACCAAACCCGCTAGTCACGCACTGAAAGAACAACCCAAAAACGGCCTCTACGTTCGCGGCGTCGTGATTTCAAATCGCGCCTCCACGTTTCGCCGCAAAGACGGCACGGGCATGGGCGTCAAAGTCTCCCACGAAATCGCGCTGCAGCCAGGCGTCGCGATCTGGGAAAAATACTACGACCCCCGTACTGACAAGGACGTCGAGTTCGACGGCGTGAATGTCACGAAATTCCCGAAGCTCGAGGAATTCCAACCGATCACGCTTCGCGCGGAGCGGTTCAAAATCTTCGACAACAAGTTCATCATCTCCAGTGCCGCTGAGCTGAAGAGCTGAAGTCGTTCTGTGGCGGTTGTATCATCCATTTCAGCGGGGATAAGGCCCGCGGGCGAGGGGCAGGCGCGGCGCAGCCGCGCCGCCCCCGCCGGCGGGCTTACCCTTGTTTAAATGGATAATAACTGTTCAGTATGATAAAACTGTTGAATTCGTATTAAAACTCTGATTTTACTATGAACATGAATCCCGAAAGTGATTTCCCCGACCCGATGCTGGTCGAAAAGATGGCAGAAGATGCCCCGCCGAAGGTGCCTCTTCGTGATTACCTAGGCGCAATGCAAATGCTTCGTGCCAAACGCTATAGTTATCAGGAAATCGCTGACTGGATTAGCGAAATCCTAGGGACCGAGGTAAAGCGTAACCAAATCTCCTACCTCTTGAACGCTCCACCTGAGGTGCTTGAGGCGGACGAGCTGCAGGAGCGCATGGAGGACGAGGACGAGCAGGAGCCGTAATGAAAAGCATGCACTCTAAAATTAAAATTTGGCGGGTGGTATATGCGGCACTTGCCCCGATAGCTGTCTATTCCGGATACCGTGAGATGAGCCCGGAAGCGACGGCAGGAACGAATACCGATTGGGTGTTTGTCACGATCACTTTCGTTCTCATGTCCGTTTTTCCCGTGGCCGCCCTCGCGTATGGGCTTCGCCATTCGAATAAACAGAAGATGGAAAGGCCGACTTGGGACCGCCATCCCCTCGGATGGTGGACGGATACACTTCAACCGCTGCGATTCTCGTTGGTTTACACTTCGCTGTATGCCTTGGGCGCTGCATTTGGTTTACCAGGCGCGGACGAAAAGGGTCGCATGATGTTTTTCTTCTTCGTCGCGATGTCTGCAGGGCTCTTCGCTGGAGAGAAACTGGCCTATGCGATTTATCGGGGGAGAATTGGCGAGCCGCGCGGAGGCTACAACTAAGCGTTCGTGTTATGATCGAGTACGTATTCAGGCCTTCTCGGCGGGTGAACGGTAAGCGGGTGCTGTCGCCGCGTTTTTGCGGCCGCTATTCGCTACGCCGTGGCGAGAAGCCTGTGACCGTGGCTCTTGATACTCCAGACGAACAGGTCGCCCGAAAGCGGTTGCGCGACATTGTGGTTGAGAAGCAACGAGAGGCGGTCGGGCTCATTTCACCGAAGATGCAGCGGGAAGCCCTACTGACGCCGCTTAGCGTTCTCCTGGATGACTATTCGCTCTATCTCAATGGGCAGGACCTTTCGACCGGGTATCTCGTGGACACGATGCAGCGCATCCGCCGCATTTTGAAAGATACAGGATGGAAATTTTTGGGAGATATACGTCCCGATTCGTTTTTGCGCTGGCGTGGAACACTCAAGCGATCGGCGAAAACGGTGAAGGAGTACCAAGTTTCGTTGAACGCCTTTCTGAATCACCTTGTGAAAGTTGAACGTTTGGAGCGAAACCCGCTTCAAAAAATCGAGCACGTTCCGACACGTGGAAAACAAGTGCGCCCCTATCGCGCGTTCACTGAGGAAGAGCTGCAAAAACTTTTCGCCGTCGCTGGTGAGCGTCTGCTCGTGTATCAAGTCATGCTCTACACTGGGCAGCGTCCGGAGGAGGTTGCTGCTTTGGTATGGGATGATCTGCACCTTCAGCTTGAAAAGCCTTTTGTCCTGGTGCGTGAAACCACGACCAAGGACAGCGACAAGCGAGCGGTTCCGCTGCATGATAAGCTGGCCTCGGTGCTACGCTTGGGGCGGGCGAAGGTGGCGGATGGCGCAACCATCATCTTCCCGACTTTTCCCACGCGTCGCACTTTGTTGCGCGATCTGGAGCGCGCAGGGATCGAAGCAAAAGACGGTCTCGGGCGCACGCTTCACCTGCGATCATTCCGCAAGACTTGGCAAACTCGCGGTGTTCGCTTCGGCATCAATCAACGCAGCGCGCAGGCAATTCTCGGACACTCTGACCCCAGCTTGACGGCAAACGTGTACACCGACGTACCGGCGCTCGCGCTGCACGATGAAATCGCAAAGTTGCCGTGGATTGGAGGGGCAGGGGACAACGCACAACCGAACTCACAAAAGCCTAGCGAAAACCTCAGTTTTCAGCAGTTGGTGTTTCAGATTATCGAAGCGGTAAAGGTTCACTCCGCAGAGATAAGTGAATGGTCGGGGCGGCGAGATTCGAACTCGCGACCTCCTGGTCCCAAACCAGGCGCTCTACCAGGCTAAGCTACACCCCGTAAACCAAACCTCATGGGACGAGCGTGCATACGGTCTGTCAACATCCTCATGGTTCACTTGCCAAAGACTTCATCCAACCATTGCCGCCCTTGTCCAGATTTGAGGAATTTCTCCCGGTCTCTGGCCGTTGAATACGTCGGATATTGCTCGGTCAGGATCAGTTCAAACTCCCCGATCAATTGGCCGCCCTTGCTGGTCCTTGCACGATGTTCCGCGAGTCGTCGGGCGAGCTCGCTGGTAATACCCACATAGCGCTTTCGGCTTTTCACACCGCGCAGTACGTAGAGCGTAATTACAGGAGGGTTCATAACCTAATCGCCGGCTACCAGCCCGCCAAAGGCGGGTGAAGCTAAGCCCGCCCGCCTTTGGCGGGCTACACCCCGTTGCCGAAGGGCATGGGACGCAGTGCGGGCCCCCCTGTCAATGGTGGGTTCCCGTTGCCCGTAAAATGTCCCCGGGGTGCGTCCAGCCAACGGTTTAAGGCCCGTATGGGTGCCGAAAACTGCGAATAAATGCTTCTTGCCTCAACCCGGGGGCCGCCCGTATATACGCCCTTCAATCTCTCAACCAAATGGATACTCTTTCTCGTGACAGCAACAGCTCCGGCAGCATCTTGCCTCTCGTTGGCGTGATCGCCGGCGGTCTCGCCCTGGTCCTTTCGATCGTGGCGCTCGTTAAACTTTCGACGCTGCAGAAGAGCGTTGCCGCGCACGAGGAGGCGATCAGCAGCAAGATCCCGGCGATCGAGGCTTCGGTCAGCGCCGCGTCGCAGAAGTCCGAGGCGGACATCAAGAGCCTGCGCTCCGGCATCCAGACCGCGCTCGACCAGGTGGGCAACGAGATCGGTACCATCAACGGCAAGCTCGCGAAGATCGAGGAAGCCATGAAGAAGCCGGCCCCGGCCGCGGGCAAGGGTGGCGCGGGCGCCGCTCCGACCGGCGTGCTCAACGCCGACGGCACCTACACGGTGGGCAAGGGCGACACGCTCGCCGGCATCGCGCGCAAGTTCGCCGTGAAGATGGACTCCATCGAAGCGGAAAACCCCGGCCTGGACCCGAAGAAGCTCCACCTCGGCCAGAAGATCCGCATCCCGAAGAAGTAATTTTTCGGAGCGAAAAAAATTCGTGCCTCCCAGACTTCGGTCGCGGAGGCATTTTTTTTGTCATGGCAGAAAATCCCCGCCCGCCGAAACGCTGGAAAAAACTTGGCTCCCGGGAAGTCGTGCGCACGCGCATCTTCACCGTGGAGAGCGTCGACTTCCATCACCCGGATCGCGCGAAGCCCCAGGATTTTTTCATCATCAACCCGCCGGATTGGGTGAACGTGCTGGCGCTGACCACGGACCACCGGCTCGTGCTGGTGCGGCAGTTTCGCTACGGCAGCAACGAGTTTTCCCTCGAGATCCCGGGCGGCGTCATCGACGAGGGCGAGGACCCCATCGCCGCCGGCGTGCGCGAATTGCGTGAGGAATCCGGCTTTGTCGGGCCCACCGCGCGCCTGCTGGGCAGCGTGCGGCCCAACCCCGCGATGCAGAGCAACCAATGTCACCTCGTGCTCGTGGAGGGCGCGCGGGCGGACGCCAGTCTCGACTGGGATCCTGACGAGGAATTCGAAATCCTCGCGCTCCCCGTCGACGAGGTTTACGCGCGGGCCTATCGCGGCGAAATCACCCACGCGATGGTGCTGGATGCCCTCCTGCTGTTCACGCCGGTGTGGGCGGAAATCAAGCGGCGCGCCGGGGGCGGGGCCGCCGTTTGACAAGGGTCGCCGCCAGACTTAACTCGCCCGCATTCATGGAGACTTCGGCCCCCGCCTCGACGTTCGCCAATTCGCCCGCCGCGCTTGGCGAGGCGACCAACGGCCATGTCCCGGCCCCGCTGGAACAGGAGGTTCGCGCCATCTACCGGCGCAGCCCGCTGTACGGCCAGCGCTTCCCGCTGCACGCGGCGCCGCTGCAATGGTCGTGCTTCCGCGAGATTCCCGTGCTGACCAAGCAGGAGATCCTCGACCGCGGCCACACGGCATTCTTTGCGGATTACGCGGAGATCGAGCGCGGGCTGCAGGAAAAAAAGTACGAGTACGAGCACACCTCGGGATCGACCGCGCGGCCGATGACGGTGGTGATGGAGGACGGCTGGTGGAATGCCCAGTTGCGCCGCGCCTATCGCGCGCATCCCCAGCTCGCGCAATATGCAGACCGTCCCTACCGCAAGGCTGTGCTCGCGCCGATCGGCTGCTCGAGCAATCTCTGCCCGTACGAGGACCATCCTTTCCCGCACCGTTATTTTGACGGCACGGTGTACCTGAACCTTTCGAGCGACCCGTTTGTTTTTGCCGAGGCGGAATGGGACCGGATCGTCACGGAACTCCAGGCCCTCAAGCCCGAGGTGATCGAGGGCGAGCCGGTGTACCTGTCGCTCCTCGCTCGTGCCGTGAAGAAGCGCCGCGTCAGCGTGCCGTCGGTTCGCACCGTGATTCTCACCTACGGCAAGGCGAGCCGGCAGCACAGCCAGCGGATCGCGGAGGTTTTTCCGGGCTCGGTGCAGGTGGACCTCTACGGCTCGACCGAGGCCGGGTACATTTTCGTGGGTGACGCGTTTGCGGACAACCTGCGCGTGATCGATGGCAACGCGTTTGTCGAACTCGTTGCCTGGCGCCCGGAGTTGCCGGATGTTTTCCAGATCAACGTGACCACGCGCGACCGCGAGGCGATGCCGCTGCTGCGCTACTTCACCGGCGACATCGTGCGCCGGATGTCCACCGGCTACCGGATCCTCGGCCGCGAGCGCGACCTGTATTTCAGCCCCGATGGCCGCGTGGTGTCGGCCTTTGAGATCGATGCCGCGATGCCCGCGGAGTTTGCCTGCTGGCATTGGAGCCTCGTGCAGGGTTCCGACAATCGCTGGGATTTTCAGTACGTGGCGGACGAGGCCGCACCCGCCGGACTCGAGCAGTCGCTCGCCGCGGCGCTTGGGGTCGGCGTGCGCGTGAATCTTTTCCGCCGGAAATTCATCCAGCCGGCGGCGAGCGGAAAGTTCGCGCTGCTCAAGCCGCTGGCGCGCTGACCCCGCGGCGCCAACGGCGCCAGCCGAAGAAGGTCACGCCAAGCCCGACAAAAATCGCACCGTACGTGGAAGGCTCCGGCGCGCGGCGGTTGTACAGCACGCCGTTCACGGCGGAAAGGTCGATGCCGCCACCGCCGGTCGTGCCGTCCGTGGTCGAGGAGTAGTACGTCGTGTTGTTCCAGTTGACGAGGTTGGCCATGTTGCCGCCGTTGGTCACATCGTAAGCCATCAGCGAGTAGCCGTAGATGGTGGTGCCGGCGGCGATGCCGAGCTCCGAGAGGGAAATCACCACGCCGCCGATGCCCTGCGAGCCCGTCTCGGTGTTGCTGTTCCAGTAGGGGCTGCCGAGATTGTCGCCGTTGGCGTAACGGAAGAGGTTGTAATTGAAGTCAGCCGTCGGGTTGGTGGTTCCGTAGTCCGCCGAGGTGACGCTAAACAGGGTGCCGCCGTACGCGGTGGGCACATTGTTGACGGAGTCCCAGCCCGTGATGACCGCGATCTTCACACCGTCGTGCACATTCACGGCGCCGCGGTCAAATACCGCGAAGGACGTCGTCAGGCTGGACGTGATGCCGGTGGAGCTGAATACGAAGTCGAGGCGCTCGATGTTGCCCGACGTTGCGTCCGTGCCATTGGCGAAGGTGTTGTCCGAGCCGCGCAGCAGATTGTTGCCGAGGAGCAGGCTCGCGTAGTCCGTGGCGTAGGTCGCGTCGAAGCGGTTGTTCGCGTTCGTGTCCGCGTACCACATCGAGGAGTTGTTGCTGTTGCCGACACCCGTGTTGCGCCGCACATAGGCGGCGCCGGCGACGGTGTTGGCATCGTAGATATTGCCGGTCCAGTCCTTGAACGAGCTGATCGCAACCGTCGTGCGCTCGAAGGATGCGCCGTTCACCGTCTGGTTGGGAAGGTCGGACGTCGTGGTGGTGATTTGCGTCACCGCCAACTGGGCGTGCGAAATCCGCGGGCCGACGGTCGCGAGGGCGACCGCCACGATTGCACCGGCCGTGCGGGTCAAGGGCTTCATCGGGGTGTGGTTCAGGCCGCGGCCGGTTGGGCCCGGCGCCAGCGGTGCCAACCAATGAAGGCGATCCCGGCACCCAGCAAGAGCGCACCGTAGGTGGACGGCTCCGGAACCGGGCGTGAGATTTGTGCACCGAAGCCCATGAAGTCCATGTTGCCGTAGCCGGCGGGATCGGTGTTGGTCGGGAAATACGTCGAGCTGTTCCAGTTGACCAGGTTGGCGGCGGTCGTCGGGGCGACGTCACCCGCCATCAGCGAGTACCCGTAGATGGTCGTGCCGGCGGTGATGCCCAGGTCGGAAAAACGAATCAGGATGCCCACGAGATTGAGTGTGCCGGACGACGCCGTGCCGGAAGCGGTGCCGGAAAGGTTGTCCGCATTGGTGAAGGTCGAACGATTATAGGTTGCGGAGGCCGTACCCTCCGGGTTGTTGATCGGCCCGCCGAAGGCATCGGCGGGAATCAGCAAGCCCGTGTTCGCGTAGGTCGTGGGGGCGTTGGTGAAGCCGTTCACGGTGCCGACGCCAGTGTAGGCGGCGATGCGGAAGCCGTCACCAAAGTTGCCGGCATTCTCCACGTCGAAGAACACCAACGCGTCGTTGGCTTGGACGGTGTAGCCGCCCGAGAAATAAAAATCGATGCGCTCGATGTTGCTGTTGGCCGCGGTGCCCGCGCCGTTCGCGAAGGGATTGCGAATGCCGGTGTAGAGGTTGCCATCGAGGAACACCTGCTCCGCCGAGGCGTTGTAGTCGCCGTAGGCCCGGTTGCTGCCGTCGACCTGGTAGATCAGCGTCGTGTTGTTCGGGTTGTCGGTCGCTTGGTTCGGCGTACCGTTGGCATTCGAGTCCGTGTTGCGGCGGAAGAACACATTGGTCGCGAGCGGGCCGGTGAATTGGTAGTCACCGGCGGAGGACGTGGCGACAGCGGTCACGTCACGATCGCGATTCAGGTAAGTGACGCCACCGTTGGTGGTGTTCGCATTGTCCACCAACGTGCCGTAAGTGATCCCCGTGACCGACACCTGCCCATGCAGCGCCACCGCCCCGCAGACGGCCGCTGCAAACAACGGCTTGCAGAGCCAGCGGCTGAGGTGCTGGAGTGTTGGGTGATGCCACTGGGTTTTCATCTGGGTAGTAATACCTATACTAGATCTGGGGGTGTGCCAGTGGAAAATCCGGCGTGAAGGAGATTTTACAAAAAACTTCCAGAGAAGCGCAGAGCGAGGCTGAACAGGCGTCCGCTCTGTACCGCAAGCGGCTGAAATATATCGCTTTAAGTTTAGTGGTAATGGCTGTCTTGGGTGGGTTTGGCTGGTGGGTACTGTGGCCGAAGGTCCGCGTTTGGCAACAAAACCGTGGTTTGGCCGAGGCGGAGAGTTACGAGCGTAACGGAGACTATCGGCGGGCCCTGCTGGCCCTTGAGCAGACCATTCAGCTCTATCCCCAGAATCTTGAAGCCAAGCGCCGACTCGCTGACTTCCTGGAAAGGCTCGGTCAGCGCCAGGCCATTGAGGTGTGGAAGGGGCTGGCCCTGACGGCCCCGGAGGACGCCCGGCATCTGTTGGGACTGGCCAAGGCGGCGCTGCGGTTCGGCGACGTCCGCATGGCGCAGGAGGCCTTGGACCGGGTGCGCAAGGCGGGCCAGGTAAATGCCGACTACCATCGGCTTTCCGCGGGCGTCGCGTTGGTCACTCGCGACAACGCGGCGCTGGAGGCTGCGCTCACCGAGTTGGTGAAGGCCGAGCCGGCGAATTTGCGCATTCAACTCAACCTCGCGATCGTGATGATCCACGCGGGCGACCCCGCCAAGATCGAGACGGGTCGGGCGAAGTTAATCGAGCTCGCCGCATCCGACTCGTTGCGAATCCGTGCCGTGGTCGAGCTCCTCAATGACATGGCCCGACGCTGGCCCCGGCCTTCCGCGGAGCGGGTCGCGGCGTTTGAAGCGCTCGCGCGCACCCTGACCCCGCCGCGCGGCCCTCGTTTGGATGGATCAAAACAGGATGATCCGGTCGAGCGGCTGCTCGCGTTTGCCATGCGCCAGTCGGCGCCGGTTCCCGAGGACGCCGGGGCGCTTTTGTCGTGGATGATTTTGAATGGCCGCGCGGCGGCGGGATTCGAATGGCTCGAAAGTCTGCCAGCCGAGACGCGCCAGTCGCCGGTGCTGACGGCCGCGGGCAGCGAGGCCGCCCTGCAAATTCAGGACTGGCCGCGCTTGCGCCAGCTGTTGCTCGCGGGTGCCTGGGGCAATGTTCCCCCGGGCGCCATCAACGCGGCGTTTGCCCTGCGGGACAATCGCCGCGGCGGCCAGACCGATCCGACCCAATGGAACGCCGTCGTCGATGCGTGCCAGACTTCGCTGCCGTCGCTGCGCGCGATTCTGCGGCTGACTGAAGCTTGGCGCTGGCCGGACGAGCAGCGCCAGGTGCTTTTCGCGATCACGCGGGCCTTCGCGGCCGAAACCTGGGCGTGGCGCCAGCTCATCTCGATGGCGCTCGCGCAAGGCGACGCCGATCAGGTTTGGCAGATTTATCAGCGTTGGAGCCGGGCGGTCCCGGGCGACTTCATCGTTCAGGTCGAAACCGCGATCATGGGCAATTTGCTGCAGCAAAAGGGCGCACCCGGGCCGGCCGTCACCACCGAACTCATGCGGACGCAGGCAAACAACGCCGGCGCCACAGTGGCGCATGCCCTGGCCCTGTGGCGTGCCCGCCGGACGGAGGAGGCGGTGACCCTGCTGGGCAATCTTCCCCCGTCGGCGTTTGCGGAGCCGCGCTATGCCTTGGCGTATGGCCTGATTCTGGCGGACGCCGGTCGGTCCCGCGAAAGCGAGCGGCTGCTGGACCGGGCGTCGGTCGAGCGCTTGCTGCCCGCCGAGTTGCTCTTCGTTGAACAAGCCCGGGCCCGCAACCGGTTACGCTTGGGCGCGACCCCTTGACCCGGGGCCGAAGGCCGCCCGCCTTCTCACCGGATTTAGGCACCCTAATTATTCCGGTAAGTCCCGCCGCGCGTCCTTTACTTGTTTCTAGGCGTTGGTTTAGCTGGGCCATCTTTAGGCGTCGCACACCCGCCTTCCTATCCCTGTCTTTTCCGCGATGAGTCTTCTCGGTTCACTCTTTCATTCGTCCGTCGGGAGGAAACTCCTGATGGCTTTCACGGGGCTGGTGCTCTTCGGCTTCGTTACCGGCCACTTGGTCGGCAACCTGCAGATCTTCCTGCCGCCCGCGAAGATCAACGCCTACGGCCACATGCTTGAATCGCTGGGAGGCGCGCTGTGGCTCATCCGCGCCTTCCTGCTGGTCTGCCTCATCGTTCACGTGTGGCTGGCCATCCAGCTCACGTTGGAAAACCGCGCGGCGCGTCCGCAGGCCTACGCGGTCCAACACGTCAACCGCGCCACGCTGGCGTCGCGCGTCATGGCCCGCACCGGCCTCGTGGTCCTGGCGTTCATCCCGTTTCACCTGGGCCACTTCACGATCCGCGCCGGCCATCCGGAATGGAGCGCGCACACGTTTCGCCTGACCGACGGCACCATGGTTCGCGACGTGCATACGATGGTGATCCAGGGCTTCAGCAATGTTTGGGTTTCCGTATTCTACATCGTGGCGGTTGCCATCCTGGCCTACCATCTCAGCCACGGGATTGTGAGCGCCGTCCAGTCGCTCGGCTTCAAAAACGAAAAATGGACCGCCCACGTCGAACGGTTCGCCGTGGCTTACTGCTGGGGTTATTTCCTCCTCAACGCGGCCATCCCGCTCGCCGTGCTCGGCGGATACGTCCACGCCCAAGCCTGATCACCCGCCATGGCCAAACTCGAATCCAAGATTCCCTCCGGTCCCCTCGCCGACAAGTGGCGCAAGCACAAGGCGGAGATCAAGCTCGTCAATCCGGCCAACAAGCGGAAGTACGAGGTCATCGTCGTGGGCGCCGGTCTCGCCGGTTCCTCGGCCGCCGCCACGCTCGCCGAGCTGGGCTACAAGGTGAAGAACTTCGTGTTCCATGACAGCCCGCGCCGCGCGCACTCCATTGCGGCCCAGGGTGGCATCAATGCCGCGAAGAATTACCAGAACGACGGCGACTCCGTGCACCGCCTGTTCTACGACACCCTGAAGGGTGGCGACTACCGCGCCCGCGAGGCCAACGTGCACCGGCTCGCCGAGGTTTCCGTCAACATCATCGACCAGTGCGCCGCGCAGGGCGTCCCCTTCGCGCGCGAGTACGGCGGCCTCCTGGCCAACCGCTCCTTTGGTGGCGCGCAGGTCTCCCGCACGTTCTACGCGCGCGGCCAGACCGGCCAGCAGCTGCTGCTGGGTGCGTACAGCGCGCTTTCGCGCATGGTCGGCGCCGGTGGCGTTGAGCTCCACACGCAGTCCGAGATGCTCGACCTCGTGGTCGTCGACGGCCACGCGAAGGGCATCATCGTTCGCGACCTGATCACGGGGAAGATCGAGCGCCACAGCGCCGACGCGGTCGTGCTCGCGACCGGTGGCTACGGGAACGTGTTCAACCTCGCGACCTACGCGCGGGGCTCCAACACCACGGCCATCTGGCGCGCTTACAAGCGCGGCGCGTGCTTCGGCAATCCGTGCTACACGCAGATTCACCCGACCTGCATCCCGGTCTCAGGCGACTACCAGTCGAAGCTGACGCTGATGTCCGAGTCGCTCCGCAATGACGGCCGCATCTGGGTGCCGAAGAAAAAGGAAGACCGGCTCAAGAACCCGGCCGACATCCCGGAGGCGGATCGCGATTACTACCTCGAGCGCATTTACCCAAGCTTCGGCAACCTCTGCCCGCGCGACGTCGCTTCCCGCGCCGCCAAGCGCATGTGCGATGAGGGCCGCGGCGTTGGTGAATCCGGCCTCGGCGTTTACCTCGATTTCGGCGACGCCATCAAGCGCCTCGGCGAAGCTGGCGTGCGTGAGCGTTACGGCAACCTGTTCGACATCTATCACGAGATCACCGCGGAGAGCGCCTACAAGCAGCCGATGCGCATCTTCCCGGCCGTACACTACACGATGGGCGGCCTCTGGGTGGACTATAACCTGATGTCCAACATCCCGGGCCTCTTCGTCCTCGGCGAGGCGAACTTCTCCGACCACGGCGCCAACCGCCTCGGCGCCTCCGCGCTGATGCAGGGCCTCGCGGACGGCTACTTCGTCATCCCGTACACGATCGGCAACTACCTCGCCGAGCAGAAGCCGGGTTCGCGCCCGTCGGCCGATCGCGCCGAGTTCAAGCAGGCGGAGGAAAACGTCACCGCGATGAACAAGCGACTGCTCGAGAACAAGGGCAAGGAGCCGGTCAGCCATTTCCACAAGCGCCTCGGCAAGCTCATGTGGGAGTACTGCGGCATGGCGCGCACGAAGGAAGGCCTCGAGACGGCGCTGCAGAAGATCCCCGCGCTCCGCGAGGAATTCTGGGCCAACGTCCGCGTGCCCGGTTCCGGCGACACGCTCAATCAGTCGCTCGAACAGGCCGGCCGCGTGGCCGACTTCATCGAGCTCGGCGAATTGATGTGCCGCGACGCGCTGACCCGCGAGGAGAGCTGCGGCGGCCACTTCCGCGAGGAACACCAATGGCCGGACGGCGAGTGCAAGCGCGACGACGAGAAGTTCGCGCACGTCGCGGCGTGGGAATACCAGGGCGAGGGCAAGACCCCGCTGCGCAACACCGAGCCCCTCAACTACGAATTCACCAAGATGAGCGTGCGCAGTTACAAATAACTGCGCGGATTTACGAATTACGAATTACGATTTTCGCGGGCCGCCATGAGACATGAACAAACATGAGCTGCTCAAACGAACCAAAGGCTACTCCCTGCGTGTGATCACCGTTGTTGAATCGCTTCCTGCCAATCAGACCGGCCGAATTCTCGGTGGCCAGCTTCTGCGCGCAGGTACGTCAGTCGGCGCGAATTACCGCGCGGTTTGTCGGGCTAAATCCCCGGCGGACTTCGTGAACAAGTTGAAGATTGTCGAAGAAGAATGCGACGAGTCGCTTTTCTGGATGGAGCTCCTCGTTGAAGCCGGCGTCGTCCCGCTCCGTCGTCTGGAAAATCTCCTGCGCGAAGGTGACGAACTGCTGGCCATCTTTGTTTCCGCCATCAAGACGTCGCGGGCGCGCGGAATTTCGTAAATCGGAACTCTAAAAACGTAAATTTAACAGCCATGGTCGCCGAAAAACCTTCCAAGAAACTCTTCTCTGTCACGCTGCGCGTCTGGCGCCAGGCCGGCCCCAACGCCGCGGGCAAGTTCGTCGATTATCCGGCCAGCAACGTGAACCCGGACATGTCGTTCCTCGAGTTGCTCGACGTCGTGAACGACGAGATCACCGTGAAGGGCGACGAGCCGATCGCGTTTGCGCACGACTGTCGCGAGGGCATCTGCGGGACCTGCTCCTGCACGATCAACGGCAAGCCGCACGGCCCGGGCAAGGGCATCGCGACCTGCCAGCTCTACATGCGCAGCTTCCAGGAAGGCGACACGATCGTGGTGGAGCCCTTCCGCGCGCAGGCGTTCCCGCTCGTCAAGGACCTCGTGGTTGATCGCTCGGCGTTCGACAAGATCCAGCAGGCGGGCGGCTTCATCTCGGTGCGCACCGGTGCGGCGCCCGACGCCAACTCGATTCCCGTCCCGAAGGAGGACGCGGACCTCGCGATGGATGCGGCGACCTGCATCGGCTGTGGCGCGTGCGTCGCGGCGTGCAAGAATGCGTCGGCGATGCTCTTCGTCGCCGCCAAGGTTTCCCACCTCGGGCTCATGCCGCAGGGCCAGCCGGAGCGCGACAAGCGCGTGCTCGCGATGGTGCAGACGATGGACGAGGCCGGCTTCGGCAACTGCACGAACCAGTACGAGTGCAGCGCGGTTTGCCCGAAGCTGATCAGCCACGATTTCATCGCGCGCATGAACCGCGACTACACGGCGGCGCTTTTCAAGGCGTCCTTCAAGCCGGTGTCGAATGCGGCGGGTGGCGGCGCGGGTTGACGGAAAGGGCCATCCGCGCGCGGATTTCGCAGGGATTTTAAGGGTCCGGCCGCTCCAGAGCGGGCCGTTCGGCTAGTTTTCGCAACTTCGGCTGGCCGACCGTGTTTTCGTGGCAACAGTTCGCCCTCCATGAAAACCGCTCTCATCTCCGTCATCACCGCGACCCTCCTGGGTTTCGCGTCGCTCGCGAGCGGTCGTCACTTCGACGCCGCCGACTTCACCGCCATCGTCTTCACGACGGGCCTCGTGGCCTGGACCCTGGACCAATACAGCCGCGCCCCGCGCGTCCTGACGAAGGTCACGCCGTTCCGGCTGCCGCTGCCGGCCAAGCCGCGTTACGCGCGACCGGTCGACACCCGGCTCGCGGCCTGAACCTCGCCTGACTACTTGCCCGCGACTGGCACCGTGCCGGTCGCGCGCAAATCGGTCTTTTCGGTGGTCTCGCCAAAGAGGCGCACCACGACCACCGATTCCACGCGATACGCGGCGGAACCGTTCCGCGCGGCGTTTGCCAAGGCGGCTTCCGCGCCCGCCCCCGCGCTGGTGAGCGGCGAAGTCCGGTCCTGGTTGCTTTGCGCCGGGACGGCCAGCGCCTCGCGATCATCGACCGTGCCCACGAGGACGCCGTCGAGATAGATTTTGTGCGTCGCGCGCGCCAGAAGATACGGGACAATATTCGGGTTCACCAGCCGCCAGGAAACTTCGGTGCGGCCGTTGCCGCCATGGGCGACGCGGCTGAGCTCAACCTTCAGGCCAACGGTGGTGGTGTTCGGTCCGCCGCAACCGGCGAGAAAGGCCGCGAAAACAAAGAGGACGCAAAGCGGGGTGGGGAACAACTTCATCGGGCGGGATATTGCGTCACCAGCCATCGCCGGCAAGTTTACTCGTCCTTGGGCTTGGTTTTCTTTTTGCCGCCGCTCCCGCCGCCCGAGCCGCCCAGTTCCAGCTGGGCGAACACCCCGATGGTGGCCAGGGCCAGGATGGCGGGCAGCATCCAGGCATTGCTGTCGACCAGGGCGGGCATCTGCGCCGGTTGCCGAAAATAGTACAGCCAGTCGATCTGGCTCGTGAAATACGCCAGGGCGAGGACGGCGCGGAATGCGCCGAGCAGCGCGGTGGAGAGGATGATCAACACCCGCTGGATCTTGACCGCCAGAAATCCGCCGACGATGCCCAGCACGCAGCCGGACAGCAGTGCGACCATGTGATGGAAGTTTGCGAGCAGGAGAATGCCCAGCGTCGCGCCGAAGCCGAAGCCCGCGATGAAGACGGCCCCAATGTACAGCAGGAACGCCAACACCGCGCCCAGCACGCCGCCCGCGAGCAGCGCAATCGTGAGGCCAAGGGGCCCCAAGCCCATCGCCGCCCCCAAGGCGTGACCCAGCGCCGCGCCCAGCAGGCCGCCCAGAAGCGCCAGCGTGACCTTGAAGACGCGGTAACCGAAAAAGCAGTCGAGCAGCCCCCAGGCGATGGCGGCGACGGAGATCCACGGATAGAGGTCGGCGTCGGGTTGCACGGACCCGCACTAAGCCACGTCCCGGGGTTCCCGGTCAACCCGTTTGCCGCCGCCGGTTCAGTACAGGATGACGGCGCGGGCGCTTTCCAACACGATCCAGGCCACGGCGAAGGCGCTGGCCCACAGCAGCATGAACTTCAAGACGCGGCGCCGACGCAGGCTGCGTTCGTAGCGGTCGACGTTGTGGGTGCGGAAACCCGTTTCCTCGAGATAGCACGCAAACTGCGCATGCTTCACCTGGGCCGTCCGCAGACGCTTGTCGCTGCGCATGCCGAGGGAGATCGGCAGGTGGTTCAGCAGGCGACGGAAGGCGTAGGACATCGGACCGTCATCCACCGGAAAATAGCGCTTCCCCTCAAGGGGAAACTGGCTATCTGGACACCTTTCACGCCCACTTTACCTCGATGCACCACTTCCATTACACCGGCCAGAAACTGCACTGCGAATCCGTCGATCTTTCCGCGGTGGCCCAACTCCATGGCACGCCGACGTATGTCTACAGTGCCAAGACCATCGAGGACAACTACCGCCGCCTGGCCGCGAGCCTGTCGGGCCTGGATCTACAAATTTGTTACGCGATGAAGGCCAATTCGAACCTGGCGGTCCTCCGCCTGTTTTCGAACCTCGGCGCGGCCTTCGACCTCGTGAGCGGGGGCGAACTCAAGCGCGTCGTGGCGGCGGGCGGCAACCCGGGCCGCAGTGTCTTTGCGGGCGTCGGCAAGACCGAGGCGGAGATCCGCCTCGCGCTCGAAACCGGCGTGTACGGCTTCCACGTCGAAAGCGAGCCGGAGCTGGCGCGCATCAACCACGTTGCCGGGCAGCTGGGCCGCAAGGCCCCGATCGCGATCCGCGTGAATCCCGACGTCGACGCGAAGACCCACGCCAAGATCACCACGGGCAAGAGCGAGAACAAGTTTGGCATCCCGCTGAAGGTGGCGGCGGCCGCCTACGAGGCCGCGGCGAAATTCCCACACCTCGAGATCAAGGGCGTGCAGATGCACATCGGCTCGCAGCTAACGACCGCCGAGCCGTTCATCGAGGCGGTGAAGAAGGTCGTGCCCTTCGTGGAGCAGCTCAAGAAGACCTATGGCATCACCTACTTCAGCGTCGGTGGCGGCATCGGCATCGTGTATCAGGACGCGCTCGCCAGCGGCGACGCGGCCTGGTGGAGCGCGAAGCCGGAGGGCGAGCGTCCGCTGACGCCCGAGGTTTATGGCGCCGCGTTGAAGCCGTTGCTCGCGCCGCTGGGCCTCAAGATCCTGCTCGAACCCGGTCGCTTCCTCGTGGGCAACGCCGGCGTGCTTCTGACCCGCGTCGAGTACCTCAAGCGCGGTTCCGGAAAGAACTTCCTCGTCGTCGATGCGGCGATGAACGATCTCGTGCGTCCCGCGATGTACGACGCCTACCACGAGCTCGTGCCGCTCGTCCGCGACACCACGCGCCCGGCCCTCAAGGCCGACCTGGTGGGCCCGATTTGCGAGTCCGGTGACTGCTTCGGCAAGGACCGCACCGTGCAGCTGGTGGGCGAGGGCGAGGTGGTAGCCTTCATGAGCGCCGGCGCCTACGGCTACACCATGGCCAGCCGTTACAACACCCGCGGCATGGCGGCCGAGGTGCTGGTGTCCGGCAGCCGGTTCGAGCTGGTCAACGCCCGGGAAAATTTCGATGCTATGCTCGCCGGTGAAAAGATCCCCGGCTTCCTCAAAACCTGACGGCCGCCCCATGCCCGACCCGCGCCCCCTTAATTTCGCAGTCATTGGTGCGGGCGCCTGGGGCACCGCGATGGCCGTGCACCTGGCCCGCCGCGGCCAGCACACCACGCTCGTCCCGCGCCGGCCGGAGCACGCCGCGCAACTGGCGGCTGACCGCGAGAACCGCGATTACCTGCCCGGGTGCCGGTTTCCCGACGGCCTGTTGGTCACGGCGGATCTGCGCGCGGCCTTGCTCGAGGCGGACGTCGCCCTGATCGCCTGCCCATCCCAATCCCTGCGCGCCTGGTGCGAGCAGATGGTCGGCGTGTTGCACGACACGTCCCGCCTCCAGCTCTTCCTGAGTTTGGTCAAAGGCTTGGAGATCGGCTCCCACTTGCGCCCCAGCGAGGTCATGGGCCAGATCCTGCCCGGCTTGAATTGCGGCACGTTGACCGGGCCAACCAACGCCGGTGAAGTCGCGCGCGGCCTGCCCGCGGCCATGGTCATGGCCGCGCAGCGCCCGGATGAATTTGTGGCGAAGGTCCAGGTGGCGATGAGTGGTTCGACGCTGCGCATCTACACCAGCGAGGACCTGGCCGGCGCGGAGTATGGCGGCAGCCTGAAGAATATCTACGCGATCGCCGCCGGTTTGTGCGACGGTCAGCACTTGGGCGACAATGCGAAGGCGGCGCTGCTGACACGGGCCGTGAACGAGATGGTCCGCGTCGGCACGGCGCTGGGCTCCAAACCCGAGACCTTCTACGGCCTGAGTGGCTTTGGCGACCTGGTGGCGACGAGCCACGGCGCCTGGAGTCGCAATCGCGAGTTCGGTGAAATGATCGGCGCGGGCAAATCGGTCCCCGAGCTGCTTGCTGGTCGCAAGACAGTCGTCGAGGGCCACCGCTCAACCGAAGCCCTGTACGGCCTTTGCAAGGAACGCGGCATCACCGCGCCGATCCTCAGCGAGGTCTACGCTATTCTCTACCAGCACAAGAAGCCGGCGGACGCGCTGCATGCGCTGATGACGCGCGAACTGAAGCGGGAAACCGCGGCGCCGTTTGCGCGGAAATAGCCGCCCGGAAAGCGCGGCGGTGAACCGGCTTGCCGCTGGGAACGCGCGCGCGTAGTGCTTCGCGGGTTCGCTACCGCCATGGCCTCACCCCTCATGCTGGCTTGGGTCCAGAACTACAGCCCCGTCGGCGGGAGCCTCGCCCTGTCCGCGCTGGTCGCGGCGTTGCCGGTCGTCGTCCTCCTGGTGTTGCTTGCGGTCTTCCACGTGCGCGCACACTGGGCCGCGCTGATTGGCCTCGGCGCGGTGCTTTCGGTCGCCATCGGCGCTTGGCAGATGCCGGCGGAGCTGGCGCTGGCCGCCGCGGGATATGGTGCGATCTATGGCCTGCTGCCGGTGGGGTGGATCGTCTTGAACGTGGTCTTTCTCTACCAGGTAACCGTCCGCACCGGGCAGTTCGAGATCGTCAAGCAGTCCGTCGCCAATCTCTCCGCTGACCGGCGCATCCAGGCGCTGCTGATTGCGTTCAGTTTCGGCGCGTTCATCGAGGGCGCGGCGGGCTTCGGCGCGCCGGTGGCGATCTCGGCGGCGATGCTGATCGGCATTGGTTTTCGACCCTTGCTCGCGGCCATGCTCGCTCTGATCGGAAACACGGCGCCCGTGGCGTTCGGCTCGTTGGGCATTCCCATCATCTCGCTCGCGCAGGTGACGGGTTTGCCGCTGCTCGAACTCAGCGCGATGACCGGGCGGCAACTGCCTTTCTTCAGCTTGCTGGTGCCGTTCTGGTTGATCGCCGCGATGACGGGCTGGCGGGCGATGTGGGAAGTCTGGCCGGCCTGCCTGGCCGCCGGGGCAACTTTCGCGCTGGTGCAATTTGCGGTGAGCAATCTCCACGGGCCCTGGCTGGTCGACACGGCCAGCGCCCTGGCCTCGATCGGCTCCGTGCTGGGGCTGCTGAAGTTCTGGCAACCGCGGACTGTGTGGCGCTTCCGCGATGGCCGCGACGGCGCGGCGCCGAACCGCACGATCCTCACGGGCGGCACGCTGCTGCGCGCCTGGTCGCCGTGGCTGATCCTCACAGTGTTGGTGTTCATCTGGGCCCTGCCGGTCACGAAGGCGTGGCTGAATCGCGTCGGCGAGGTGAAGTTTGCGATTCCGTATTTGCACAACGCCGTGCTCAAGGCGCCGCCACTCGCGCCCGAACTCAAGCCGGAGCCGGCAGTGTATGTGATCAGCCTGCTCGCGGCCACCGGCACCGCGCCGCTGTTGGCCGGACTCGTTGCCGGGACCACGCTCGGGCTCCGGCTTCGCGAACTCGGGCGGACGTACCTCGACACGATCTGGCGGGTGCGCTGGTCACTGCTCACGATCTCGACGATGATCGCGCTGGCGTTTGCCTCGCGGTTTGCCGGACTCGATTCAACCCTGGGCCTGGCGTTTGCCAGCACCGGCTGGTTCTTCCCGTTCTTCTCGCCTTTGCTGGGGTGGTTGGGCGTGGCCCTGACCGGCAGCGATACGGCGTCGAACGTGCTCTTCGGCAATCTCCATCAGATCACGGCCCAGCAATTGGGCATTTCGCCGGTGCTGGCGGCAGCCGCAAACAGCAGTGGCGGGGTCATGGGCAAGATGATCGACGCCCAGAGCATCGTCGTCGCGGGCGTCGCCACCGGCCAGCAGGGTGGCGAAGGCGAAATCCTCCGGAGTGTCTTCTGGCACAGCCTGGCGTTGGCGACGCTGGTCGGAATTTTTGTGCTGCTGCAGGCCTATGTGTTTCCGTGGATGGTGCCATGACCCGTGTCCTGATCGCCTTCGATAAATTCAAGGACGCCGTGAACGCCGCGGCGGCGGGCGAAGCGGTCGCGGCGACATTGCGCCGTCGGCACCCCGACTGGACGCTCGACCAGGCCCCGCTGGCGGACGGCGGCGAGGGTTTTGCAACGATCCTCACGCGCGCCGCGCGAGGCCGGGAAGTTGTCGTGAACGCCGCGGACCCGCTGGGGGTCGAGCGAGCGGCGAGCTTTGGCTTGGTGCGATGGGCGGATGTGCCGAGCGCGGCCCAAAAGCAGTTGGCGATGCCCGCGATCACCCGGGACGACGAGTTGATTGCCATCGTTGAAATGGCGGCGATCAGCGGACTGGCGCTGCTGCCCGCGGATGCCCGGGATCCGTGGCAGACCACGTCGCGCGGAACGGGAGAGTTGCTGCGCGCGGCGGCGGACGCCGGGGCCGCGGCGATCGTGCTCGGCGTTGGCGGCAGCGCGACCAACGACCTTGGCCTTGGGGCGCTTGCGGCGCTGGGTCTGACATTTCACACAGCCAGCGGCGATTTCGTGCCCGACCCGATTCCGGCGCATTGGCCGCAAATCGCCCGGATTGCCGGGCGGGTGTCTCCGCGCCTGCCGCCCATTGCGATCGCGTGCGACGTCACCAATCCCCTGCTGGGTCCCCGGGGCGCGGCCGCCGTTTATGGCCCGCAAAAGGGTTTGCGCGCCGATGACCACGCCCGCCTTGAGGCCGAGAGCGAACGGCTGGCCGATTTGTTGTGCCGGCACCTTGGAGGTTCACCGGAGATCAAATCCATTCCGGGCACGGGCGCGGCGGGGGGAATTACTTTCGGCCTGATGGTTGCGGCCGAGGCCCGGCTCCTGCCGGGCTTTGCGTTCGTGTCGGCGTGGCTCGATCTCGAGGCAAAGCTTGCCGCCGCGGACCTTGTGATCACCGGGGAGGGCCGGTTCGACGAAAGTTCGCTCGAGGGCAAGGGCCCGGGCGCCGTCGCGGCCCGCGCCCTCGCCCTGGGCAAACGCGTGCATGTCTTCGCCGGGCAGGTGGCCGCCGCCCCGCGCCCCGGTCTGTCATTGCACGCCATCACACCCGCGGGGATGCCCTTGGCGGACGCGCTCAAGAACACGGCGGTGAATCTGGCGGCGTCCGCAGATCGCGTTTTCGCGAGCTAGGTCTTTTCGCCGTCGCGGTGCGCGACCAGGGCGGAAGGCAGGAAGGGAATGACCAGCAGCACCACCGCGGAACTCGCGGAGTTGATCAGGATCATCCCGGTGAAGCTGCGTTGGAAGTGATCGAAGATCCACGAGCCGATCAGATCGGAACTTGAAACCGACAGGCTGCCCAAACTGAAGATCAGCGCGTAGCCGAGCGCGGCGAATTCCTTGGGCGTCGCGCGGGCGAGGAGATCGAAGATCGGCATGAAGGCCAGCGCGGTACACAACCCATACATGCCTTCGATCAGCAGGGCGCGACTGGGGGAGCCATAGGCGAAATAGGCGAGGGCGGAGGCAGCGTGCAGCGTCACGCCGAGCCAGAGCAGGCGGTTGAGCGGCACGCGCTGGCAGACGCGCATGTAGAAGACGCTGCCGAGCAAACCCGCGGCGGCGGACACAAATCCCAGGTAGCCGATGAACTGCGGGCTGAACTTGAGCGTTTCCGTCTGGTAGTAGAACAGCGGAGTGCCGAAGCCCGGCGAGAACTTCACCAGCACCCAGAAGCCCGCGGCGGTCCACAGCGTGCGATGGCGCAACAACTGGCGGAATTGGGCGCCCGTCCACGCGGGCGGGTGGACGTCGCCCGGCTGCGCCCGTCGCTCGCGGAGCGCGGTCGCAAAGAGCACCGCGAGCACGAGCATCAGCCCGCCGTTGATGAGAAATCCGAATTGGTGGAGGTGCGCGGCAATCCAGCCGCCGGTCAGGCCCGCCACGAGCCAGCCGAAACTCTCCGTGCCGCTGCGCACCGCGCTGATCCGGCCCGTGGCGCCGAGCGACTGCCCCACCTCGACCAGCATGCCGCCGAGCGTGGTGTGCACGATCATGAGCGCAAAATTGATGGCCACCACCAGCCACAACATCAGCGCATAGGAACTGTGCATCCACGGCAGCACGAGCCACAGCAGTGCCGCCACGGCGGAGAAAACCACCAGGTAACCCTGGCGGCGGGTGCCAAACAGCGGGACACGGTCCGCCAGCAACCCTGCGAACGGCTTGCAGTACCAGGCGAGCTTCGTGATCGCAAAGAAGGCTGCGAGGTCAGTGGCGGTCAGGTGAAGGTGGTCCTTGAGCAGGTACCGCAGGGCGAGATTGGCGATGCCCTCGCGATAATCGCACAACGTCAGGAACAGGTACCCCGCGCCCACCAGCAGCATGGCCGTGCGCAAACGCGCTTCCGGCGACTGGCCCTCGCGACCGACGATCAAGCCGTCCGACGCGGCGGCTGACGCAGGCGCGGCGGACGGGGCGGTCATGGCTTGGGCGCGGTTTCGATCACGATGCCGGCCGCGACCATCTGGTCGTAAGCCGCGCCGATAATCCCGATCTCCGCGAGCAAGGGGCGATTGTGTTCACCAAGGGCCGGTGCCGGCGTGCGGATGGATCCGGGGGTGCCGAGCAGACGTGGCACGACGTGGTGCATAGGGACCGACGTCATTTCCTGATCAGGGTAGTCGGCCACGATCTCGCGTTGGACGAAGTGCGGGTCCTCGATGATTTGCGAGACGTCGTAAATCGGGCCAACCGTCACCTCGGCCTTTTCGAAGAATGCCACGTTGTCGGCCTGGGTGTGTTGGCCAATAAAAGCACCGATGATCGCGTCCAGTTCCTCGGCATTTTTCACACGCGCGGCATTGGTGCGGAAACGGGGATCTTCGATCAACTCGGGCCGGCCGATGGCGCGCAGCAGCCGTTCCGCCATGCCCTGCGTGGAACCGGACACCGCGACGAACTTGCCGTCGGCGCAGCGATACACGTTGCGGGGCGCAGAATTCGTGGACCGGCTGCCGGTGCGCGGCTTGACCTTGCCGGTCAACCGGTAGTTGGCCGCCTGGGGACTCAAGATCGAAAAGAGCGGGTCGAGTAGCGGAAGGTCGATAACCTGGCCGCGGCCGCCGTTGTGCTCCACTTCACGCAGCGCGATCATCACGGCCGACGCGCCGTAAAGCCCGGCGACACCGTCGGCGAGATACATGGGCGGCAGGACCGGCTCGCGGTCGGCGAACCCGTTGAACGAGGCGAAGCCCGACATGCCTTCGATGATCGTGCCAAAGCCGGGGCGCTGGCTGTAGGGCCCCGCCTGGCCCCAGCCGGAGATCCGCACGATGACCAGCTTCGGGTTGAGCTTCAGCAAATCGTCCGGCGCGAGGCCCATTTTTTCCAGGACGCCGGGGCGAAAGCTTTCGATGAGGAGTGTGGCGGAGGGTACGAGCTTCCTGAGAATCTCGATCGCCTCCGGCTTGCGCAGGTCAAGCGCCAAGCTGCGCTTGTTGCGCGAGTAAATCTTCCAGTGCGTCGACACGCCGTTGGTTTGCCACGCGCGCAGCGTGTCGCCCTCAGGCGGCTCCACTTTGATGACCTCGGCACCGAAGTCGCCGAGGATTTGCGTCAGCACGTTGCCGGCGAAGAGGCGGGAAAGATCGAGGATGCGGATCCCGTTCAACGGTCCGCGCGCGCCGGCCTGGTAGTCGCGTTTCTTGAGGGGCATCGCGATTGGCTTCAGCTCAACTGCCGGGCGATCGCGAGCACCGCCTGCGCGCGCCGGATGTAGGGGGCGTCGATCATGCGGCCGTCGAGCGCGAAGGCGCCCGCCGGGGACTTGGCGGCGGTCTCCACAATGCGTTGCGCGAAGGCGATCTCCGCGTCGCTCGGACGGTAGAGTTCGTTGGCGATGGCGATTTGGCTTGGATGAATGCAGGACTTCCCGATGTAGCCCAGTTGGCGCGACACGGTCGCTTCTCGCCGGAAACCGTCGGCGTCCTTGATGTTTCCGTAGGCCGCGTCGCAGGCCCAGATGCCGGCCTCGCCGGCCGCGAGCCGGATGGACAGGAGGAGGTGATGCACCGCCGCGGTGTCGGCGCGATCGATGCCTAGCGGTTCCAGCAAATCAGCGAAGCCCGCCTGCAGCCCGACGACGCGCGGATCGGCGGTGGCGATTTCCGCCGCGAGGCGCAGGCCACGGGGCGATTCGATATTCGCCAGGATGCCAATCGGGCGGGACAACTGGCGTTCGCGCTCGATCTTCGCAAGCGCCTGCGCGGCGGCCCGAACGTCATCGGCGGACTCCACTTTCGGCAGGTTGATCAGGTCGAGACGCGGCGTGGCGATCGCCGCGAGGTCCGGCGTGAAATGGGGGGTAGCCAGACCGTTGACGCGGACGATCAGGATTTTCTTCGAGGCGGCGCACTCGGGCGACCTCAGCACTTCGCCGACCAGGCGCCGTGCGTCCGGCTTTGCGGCCTCGAGCACGGAGTCTTCCAAATCGAACGAGAGGCTGTCCGCCTGGCTGGCCAGGGCCTTGGGAAAAAGTTCGGGGCGCGAACCGGGGACGAAGAGCTTGCTGCGCATGGGGAATCAGGAGGCATCAACCACGCAACGGAAACCAACCATGCCGCTGCGGTCCTTGCCGGGCGCCATGAGCAGGTACTTGCCGTGCTGGTCGAGTTGGTACGCTTGCGGGAAATACCAGTGCGAGGTTTGCGGCTGGTACGCGCTGCCGCCGCGCAGCACCGCGGTCCGGGTGTGCTCGTCCACGAACTCGTCGGTCCATTGCCAGACGTTGCCGACGAGATCCATCACGCCGAACGGGCTCGCGCCGCCGGGGTGGGCATCGACATTGGCCGGCGGCACCAGCGTGCGGCCGCGGTTGGGCGTCGGGACATTGGCAGCTTCCCAAGTGTTGCCCCAAGGAAACAGCCGGCCATCGCGGCCTTGCGCGGCATACTGCCATTCCCAGGTGTGCGGGAGCCGCTTGCCCGCCCACTTGGCGTAGGCGCGGGCGTCCTCGAGCGAGATCCAAGTCACCGGCTTGTTGGCCCAGCCACGCGGCGGTGCGCCGCGCTGCCAGTCGCGGAGGAAGTTGTGGTCGTCAGCCGGACGATAGCGCGTCGCCTTCATGAAGGCTTGAAACTGCGCGTTCGTGACCGGGAAACGGTCGATGTGAAACGCCCGCAGCTTCATGCGGCGCAGGTGCGAGCGACGCGAGCAACTTTCCCACGGGAACTGCACGTCCTGTCCGGGCCAGGTGAAGCCCTCGATCTCGACGCCGGTGACCTTGAATTCAAATTCGCCGGCGGGAATCGTGATCATGCCTTCCGGCGCGCGGGCGGCGGGACGCGTGGCCTTGATGGGCACCATCTGCTGCGGCAGGCACTTCCATTGCGCCGAGAGGCTTTGCAAGGGCACGCGCGTGAGCGCACGGCGGGCGCGCAGGAAAGCGGGCAGTTGCTTGACCTTGGCGCCGCGTTCCACCGCAAGCACGGCGCCGAAGCCGCGTGCTTCGAGGGGGAAGGTGAGCGTCGCTTCACCAGCCGCGATGCGCGGGGTGAGCTCCGTGCCGTTCCACGCATCGTAGTACTTGCGTCCGTCCACGTGCGTGACCTTCAGCTGCTCGCCCGTGAGGTCGTATTCGTTGCGATTCACGACGGTCCACAGCGTGACGGTGCGCGTCGGGAACATCGAGGCGAAGACGTTGTGCTGGCAGGCGTGGGCGTACGGTTCCCAGTCGGCGCTGACGAATGGCTCCGGGAAGTTGCGATAAAGGTGGGCGATGCGTCGCAGCGCCGCGGCGTCACGCGGCGTGAACTGGTTCCAGACGCCCCAGACGTTTTCCCAGGAGTTGTAACCGGTGCCGTTGAAGAAAATGTAGTGGAAGTCGTTCGTGCGGTCGCGCCCCCACCGGTTCTCGGTGTTAGTCATGTGGCGCGGCTCGAGCCACTTCAGTTTCGCCACCGGCAGCACAATCTCGCTTGGGAGCAACTTGCCCCAGCTTTGGAGATTCCAAGCCAGCGCCTCATCCGAGAGCGGCACCGCTTCGGGTTCCAACACGAGCGGGTGTTTTTGTTTTTCCGCAGCGTCGAAGAATGCGCGCGGCACGCCGCTGTAGGTGTCGCCGTTGATGCCATCCGCCCCGATGGCCTTCGCGAGACGCGCCATCGCCTCCCAGTCGGCCATGCCTTGGGGACGAGTGCCGCTATCCCATGGCTTGGTGGGAATGAAAACCTTCACGCCGCGGCGATGAAAGTCGGCCACCGCTTGTTTTAGTCCCTTCAGGCCGCCGGGCAGGTCCGCCGCGAGGTCGAATTGGTTGCGGTCGTCGATTCCGATGTTCGGGTACACGTACCAGATCAGGACGCTGTCGATGCCGCCATAGCGGCGTTCGAGGTCATCCAGGTAGCGGTCGACCGTGTACCGGTGCTTCACGGGGTCGTAGAAGTACCGGTCCTCGACCATCATTTGCGCATGGACGAAATTGCGCTGGGTCCACTTCAATTCCGGACGCTCGTAGTTCGAGCCGTCGTAGCCCATGCGGATCAGGTGCTCGTGACGCCATTCGCGGAAATCCCGGCGCCAAGCGGCGGCGGCCGCGTTAACGTCCTGCTTCCACTGGCCAATTGTTTGGAACGGCCAGCCCGGCATGTTCACCGGCAGGGGCAGGTGGGGACCGTTGCGGGCGTGGGAGAGCTGGAATTCGGCGATGCGGGTACTGGGCGCGCGGGAGGCTTTGCTCATGCGGTTGGGTGGTCAGGTAAAATGACGGGCGGGGGCGGGAAGGCGAGAAAATGGACCGCTCGCTACGGGGCCGGTTTTAGGAGGTAGAACCGATAGCCATAGCTGTAGAGGCTGGTCCGCAGGAGGGAAGTGGGCGGCAGGACCTCGCCGGTCTTGAGTTCGACCAACCCGCCGGTGTCGAAACCGCTCAGGTTGACCTCGATCTTCTGGAAACCGCGCTGGAAGTTGAGCACCACAAGGATTCGCTCGCCGCCGTCCGGTGCGGTGCGGACGAACGCGTAGTACTTGTCGTCGGCGTTCGTGGGGACCGGGCGCCGCGAACCGGTCTGCTGCAAAGCGGGATGATCGCGTTTCAGGTGAAGCAGCCATTGCAGTTCCCCGTCAGGCTCGGCGGGCATGTCGCGCAGGTCGTAGCCGATCAGGATCCCCAGCCCAATTTGGGCCGCAAAGGCCAGGTGGGGCGCTTCACGACGCGTCGGAACCACCGGGTCCTCGAAACGCAGCGCGGACGCGAACAGGCTGCCGCCGGCGCTGACCACGCGGTCGTGGGACGCACGCAGGGCCGGCTCGATCGAGCGCGGATCGCCGGTTTGGAACGCTTTCAGGATAACATGGCTGCCGGCGACCCACCACGTGCCCAGACCGTAGTCCTCCACGCTGTTCCATTTGCCTTCGGTGATCCAGGGCACCTGGTCGTCGCCGAAGCCGCCGGCGCCCTCGCCTTGAATCCAGACATTGCCGTAGCTGGCCATGACGTCCGTGATGCGGCGACGGTTTTGCTCCCAGTTGCTGTTACTGTTCCAGTTGACGGCGTCCATCATGATGCCGTCGATCCCGGTGTTCATCCAGAAGCGGACGATCCTTTCCGCCTCCTGCTGAAATTCCGGGCGGCCCCAATCGTACTGGGGGAAACGCACGTCCGCGTCGTTGTCGTCAACGCCGCCCCAGCGGGTCCAAAAGTATTTGCCGGCGCGGGCGCTGTATTCCCAGAAGCCGCGGCCGGGGGGATTGAAGAACGCGTTCGTCGGTGGCGACGGTGCATCGCCGCGGTCACTCCAGACGAACCACCGCGCCTCAGGCGTGTCGCGTCCGGCCCGCACATCGTCGCAGGCCTTGAGCCACGCGGGCGCGCTGCTGCTGGCGTAGCCAAGGTTGTAGGAAATGCTCACGGCCAACTGATTCTCGTGGGCCACGCGCACCAGGCGGCGGAAGTCGTCCACGGTCCCCGCGTCCGCACGGAGCGCATAGTGGTTCTTCGTGTCGAGCCCGCCGAAACTCTTCCCGCCGTCCGGGGGCGACACGATGTGAATCGACGAAAACCCCTGGGCGCGGACCTGCGCCAGCTTCGCCGTCATGGCCGCGAGGTCGGTGATCGGCAGGAATTCCCGGGTCGACTGCTGCCGGCCCACCACGAAGTAGCGCATCGCGGACGCTTTCTCCCACCAGCGCGCGGGGAGTTCGGCGCGGTGAGGATCCGCCGGGGAAGCTCCGGTCGGCGCGGGCGCCGCAAACAACGCACTCGTCAGCAGGGGAGCCAGCAGGACGCCGGCCAGGCTCGGGGTCTTCATGGGAACTGGGGGTAGGGCCGACGGCGGCCGGGGTTGGTTATGCAAACGTTTGCCTAAACATTGCGGCCTGTCGACCCAATTCATGCCTTGCTTGCGGCCGGCGTTGACCGCAAGTTCCCCGGCCGCAGCGGAGCGTCCGCCTGCCTCCCATGAAGAAACCCGCCAGTTTGATCGACGTGGCCCGCCGGGCGAAGGTGAACATCTCGACGGTTTCGCGCACGATCAACCAGACGGGCAAGATCGGGGCGGCGACGCAGGAGCGCGTGCTGAAGGCGATGCGGGAGCTGGGCTACAAACCCAATCGCGTCGCCCGGCGCCTCCGCACGGTCGACAGCAGCAGCCACCTGCTCGGGCTGATCATCCCGAACATCCAGAACATTTTCTTCGCCGACCTCGCCCGCGGGGTGGAGGACGTCGCTTACAAGAGCAACTACGCGGTGCTGTTGTGCAACTATGACGAGGACGAGGCCAAGGAGCGTTTCTATCTGGACGTCATGCAGGCTGAGTCGGTGGACGGCATCATCCTGCCCCCGATCCATGAGGACGACCCTGCGGTCCTGCAGGTGGTGCGCAACGGCATCCCGGTGGTCTGCGTCGACCGCAGCCTGTCGAGCGGGAACCTCGACAAGGTCGAGGTCGACAACCACACCGGCGCCTTCAAGGCGGTGGAGCACCTGATCGCCCAGGGGCACAAGCGCATCGGCCTGATCGGCGGGCCGGCGGACTCGTCCACCGGTCGAGAGCGCCTCCGTGGCTACAAGGACGCGCATGCCCAGGCCGGCCTGCCCGTGAAGGCGGAGTTGATCCGGTTCGGTGACTTCAAACAGGAGAGCGGCCAGACCCTGGCACACGAATTGTTGTCGCTCAGCGATCCGCCGTCCGCGCTGTTTGCGTGCAATGGCCTCATGACGGCCGGCGCGCTCGAGGCGATTTCCGCCCGCGGGCTTCGCATTCCGAAGCAGATCGCCATCGTCGGCTTCGACGAGCTGCCGCTTTCCAGCGTGTTCAATCCGCCCCTGACCGTGGTGCGGCAGCCCGCCTACGAGGTCGGGAAATACGCGGCGGAGCTGCTGCTGAAGCGCATTGAGGACGGCAAGCGCCCGGCGACCTCGCTGAAGCTCATGCCGGAGCTCATCGTGCGAAAATCCTGCTGAGGTTTCCGCCACCGGCAAAAAAGGTTGCATTTGCCGCCGCGGTTGCGCAAACGTTTGCATTCACTTGGGCGCCGCTCCCCCCTTGGCGCGCCCGGGTCGCACCCCAAAACGTCGGCCGGCGACGGCCCCCGTCCTCTTGCTTTCCATGTCCCTTTCACCCCAGGTCATCGTCGTCGGCAGCATCATGCAGGATCTCACGTTTGCCTGTGCGGATTTCCCGCGGGCCGGTGAGACCGTGATGGCCCGGCTGGCCAGCGGGCAGGGGGGCAAGGGTTCGAACCAGGCGATTGCCTGCGGCCGCACGGGCGTGCCGACCACGTTTGTGGGCGCGATGGGCCGCGATGGCTTCGCCGCGGAGGTGGCGGCATTTTATCGCCGCGAGAAGATCGGCTGCCAACTCGCGCTGAAGGCGAACCAATCCACGGGGACCGCGGTGATCCTCATCAACCGGGAGGGGCAGAACGAAATCGTGATCGAGCCCGGCGCCAATGCGCACCTCGCCCCGGCGGATGTCCCGGCCTCCCTGCTTCGCCGTGCACGCGTGGTCATGGTGCAGCTGGAATCCAACCAGCGCACGACGGCCCAGGTGCTGCGCACCGCGCGGCGGGCGGGCGCCATTACGATTCTCAACCCGGCGCCGATGCGCGCGGACTTCTCCCGGGCGTTGCTGCGCAGCACGGACATCCTGATTCCGAACGAAAGCGAGTTCGTCGCGTTGGTGCGCGGGTTGCGCGGCGCGGCGCACCGGCGCTTCGACGAGCGGGCGCTGCAGAAACTTTCCCGACCCTATCTGCATGCGTTGTGCCGCCAGCTCGGCGTGCCCACGGTCATCGTCACGCTCGGCCGCCGCGGCTGTTTCATCTCCGAAAAGTCCGCCCACGATTTGATCCCGGCCTACCGGGGATTGAAGGTGGTCGACACCACCGGGGCGGGGGACGCCTTCTGCGGCGGTTTTGCGGCAGGGCTGGTCCGCTATGACGGCCGCGTGCTCGACGCCGCGCGCCTCGGCACCGCCGTCGCGGCGCTTTCCATCACGAAACCCGGCGCGGCCTTTGCCATGCCCACTCGCGCGGAACTGCAGCGATTTCTCCGCCGGCACGCCGCTGGCCGGGGCTGAGGCCCGATGATTCCGCGCGCCGTCTTCTGGCTGGCAGTCGGCGCCGCGCTCATCGCTGGTCCGGCCCGGGCGGACGCGCCGGCCCGGCGACCGAACGTCATCTTTATCCTCGCGGATGATCTGGGTTACGGCGACCTCGGTGCGCACGGCAATCCGCGTCTGCTCACGCCGAATCTCGACCGGCTGCGCGCACAAAGTGTTCGCTTCAACGATCACCACGTGGCGCCGATGTGCACGCCGACGCGGGGCGAACTCCTGACTGGGCTCGATGCCTTTCGCAACGGGGCGACCGCCGTGGCTGACGGCCGGTCGATTGTCCGGCGGGACGTGCCGATGCTGCCCTAGATGCTGCGGGCCGCGGGGTACGCGACGGCGCAGTTCGGCAAATGGCACCTGGGCGACAACTATCCCTTCCGTCCGCGCGACCGTGGCTTCGACCGTTCGATTCGCAACAAGGGTTATGGCGTCAGCTCGCTTTCCGACTTCTGGCTGAACGACGCGTTTGATGATCACTACTGGCGCGACGAGGAACTCGTCCAGTTTCCCGGCTACAACACCGACGTCTTCTTCAGCGAAGCGATGGCCTGGATCGCCGCGCAAAAGCAGCCTTTCTTCGTGTACCTGGCGCCGACGGCCGCGCATGAACCCCACTACGTTCCCTCGCAGTACGCGAAGCCCTATGAGGACCTGCCCGGGGTGCTGCCGGCGTTTTATGGGATGGCGGCAAATCTCGACGAAAACGTGGGCCGGCTGCGCGAGTTTCTCGCGACCCATGGTCTCGAGCGTGACACGATCGTGATCTATATGACCGACAATGGATCGGTGGAGCGAACGGGATATTACAACGCGGGGATGCGCGGGCGGAAGGGATCCCTCTATGACGGCGGACACCGGGTGCCGTTCTTCCTTCATTGGCCCGGCGGGGAAAACCTCACGGCCCCGCGGTCATTTGGGCAGCCGACCCACGGGACGGACCTCGTGCCGACTTTGCTGGATCTTTGTCGCGTGTCCGCGCCGACCGGCACGGTCTTCGACGGCCGCAGTCTGGCGCCGCTGCTGCAGGGCGAAGTAGGTGCGTTGGACGGCCGCAGTTTTGTCGTTCAGTACGGCAATCGCGCGGCTCGCTTCAAGGAGTGGGACAGTGCGGTGCTCCGGAATCAATGGCGCCTGGTGAACGGGACGGAGCTCTACAACATCCAGGCGGATCCCGCGCAGGCACACGATCTCGCCGCGGAGCGGCCTGACCTCGTGGCGATGCTTCGGGCGGACTACGAAAAATGGTCGGCTTCGGTGAAACCGGTGATGAACCAGCCGAACTACAATCTCGTTGGGTCCGACGCCGAGAAAACGGTCCGGTTGTCGGCCGGCGAATGGAATGGTTCGTTCTGCGACGAATGGAGCGAGATGAAGGCCGGCGCCGAGCCGAAGTTTGGTTATTGGCACATCGAAGCGGCGGCGACGGGCACTTACGAGGTCAGGCTTTATCTGTTTCCGCCGGAATCCGGCCGGCGACTCAACGAGTCGTTTCGCGCCGCGGCGGCGCGACCGGTGGCCGCAGCGAGTCTCCGCCTCGATGATCACGAATCCACCCGGCCAACCGCGGCGGACGCGACGCATGCACGCTTCGAAGTGCATTTGAAAAAGGGCGAGCCGCACCGCATCGAGGGGTGTTTGCTGGATGCCGCGGGGCGTCCGCTCTGGGGCGCGATCTACGTGGTCATCGCACGAATCGGCGACTGAGGCGACGGTCGCCTGCGGCTTCCTAGCGGGGCGCCACCTGCAACCAGGTCAGCCGCCAGGTGCCGTCGTTGCGTCCGCCGGCTTCGTAGTAGGGCGAAAAGATCAGCGGTGGCCGGCCGTCGAGATTGAGCCGGACGGCCGGAGCTTGGCTGCCCAACGGTGCGGCGATCACTTCGAGCGCGCGGGCCGGATCGGCCGGCAGGCGGATTGATTCCTCGATCTTGAAACCATCGATCAAGCCCGTCGCGTACACGAGGGGGCCGCGCGTGATGCCGACATAGTCGAAGTGCAACACTTCCTGCGCGACCGGCGAACCATCCGGTGCCCGCGACTCCTGGATGTTGCGGTTCACCTGGCGATGCAGGCGAGGCGTCATGGGCAGCCGCAGCGTGATCACGTCACCCGCGCGCCACTCGCGTTCGATCGCGGCATAGGTGTTGGGCGCGGCCACCACGTCCGCGGCGTTTCCATTGACCAGGATGCTCGCGCCGTCGGCCCAACTCGGGATGCGCAGCCGGATGGCGTGGCGCGTGATGCGTTCGGGATGAAGCGTCAGCTGGATTTCCCCGTCGAACGGGTAGCGCGTGACCTGCGTGACGCGGATCGCACCGGCGACGGGCGTGGGAATGGTCGCTTCACCCGGGCCGTAGAGATTGACGGCGAGATGCCCGTCGTCCGTGACGCCGTACGCGATCGGTGGCAGCTCCTCGAGGGCCCACGGGCCGCTCGACTTGCAGCAGCGCCAGTAGGTCGTGTGGACCCGCTTGCCATTCGGAAACGAGTAGTAGCACCAGTTGTCGCCGGCCGGGGCCTGGGCGCCGAGGAGATCGTTGTAGGCGGATTTTTCAATTTCGTCCGCGAAGCGCGGGTCGCCCGTGAGGCCGAGCAGTTCGCGGTTGAGTTGGATCCACGAGAAGGTTGAGCAGGTCTCCACGTAGCCGTACGGGCTGAAGACATGCGGCGGGTTGAACACCTCGCGCGAGCGGTGGGCGACGCCGCCCCACGGTCCTCCGCCGAGCGTGAGATGGTGCTGGCGGATGCTGGTCCACAGGCGGTGGACCGCCTCGAGGTAAGCGAACTCCCCGGTGGCCTTGTGGAGTTTGGCGAGGCCAACGAGATTCCAGGAAAGTTGGTAGGCTTTCCCGGTGGCGATGTAGGCGGCGTCGGTGCCCGCGAGCGCCTGCGGCAGCAATTCGAGGGCGGGCGCTTCGTTCGCCTGCTGGAGGATCCGCTTCGCCAGGTCGAGGAACCGGGGCTCCCGCGTTTCCAGGAACAGCTCAACGGCTGGATCGAGCAGCACGGTCGCGGACAGGCCGAAATGGTTGCCGAGGGTGATGATGTCGATGCCGCTCTCGAGGGCGCGCCAACAAAGCTCGCCGATCTTCCGCGCGGCGACGGTGTACGCGGGCTCATGGAGGGTGCGGCCTGCCTCGAGCAGTCCCAGGATCAGGTAGCTGTGGACCCAGATGTCCCACGTGCGCTGGCGGGGCGCTCCGTCCCACGTCCGCGGCGCCGGGCCCTGCCGGCACATGAACCGACGCGCGGGTGCGTAAGTGCCGAGGTAACCGTCGGGTTCCTGCACGCTGACGAGATAGTCGGCAACCCGGCGCAGTGACTGGCTGAGGGTCGCGTCCTGCGTCCGCCGCACCGCCAGGGCCGCGGCGCACAGCCACTTGCCGGCGTGTTCGCCGTACCAATCACCCTCCTCGTTGTGCTGCCGGTGGTCGGGACAGAAGAGGGCGATCGGCGGACTGGACTCGTCCCGCACAAAGACGGCCAGGTGGGCGGATTGGCTGGCCGTCAGGGCTTCGCCGAGGGGGCCGCCCAGACGAACGCGGGCGGTGGAGGGGAAATGCAGGGGGCGCATGAATGGGGTGGCCGGACGCTAGGCTGACAAAAAAGTTGACACGAGGGTTAAAACCAAAATGGTCGGCGTGCAAACGTTTGCTTTCCCCATTTGCCGGCCACCCCGCCGACCCCGACAGCACCCATGTTACCCCCGCCTGCCGCCCTGCGGATTTCCCCGCAGCGCTCCATCCCCCTTCCGGCCGTCGCCGTGACGCCGTGAAAACTCCCTTTTTGGTCCGATCTCACCCCACCGTAAGTGCAAACGTTTGCTTAACCTGACATGAAACCATACCCCGCCCGATATCCCTCCGCCGCCGCGCTGGCTGCCGCGCTGCTGCTTGCCTCGCTTGCCGCCACCGGCCGCGCCCAGACCGTCACCTCGGCCAAGGATGACGACAAAGACGTCGTCCAGCTGGAGAAACTGACGGTGACCACCGGCTTCCGTTCGCCCAAGGCGATCGACCAGATCCCGGGCGCGATCAAGCTGATCACTTCCCAGGAAATCGACAACACGCGGTTCCTGACGAGCGACGCCACCGCGGTGCTCGCGCGCACCATCCCGGGTTATGCGCCGAATACGCAGCAGATGCAGAACACGGGTGAGACCCTGCGTGGTCGCGTGGCCCTGCGCCTGTTCGACGGCATTTCCCAGACCACGCCCCTGCGCGAAGGCAGCCGCAACGCGAACTTCACGGACCTCGACATCATCGAGCGCATCGAAGTGATCAACGGACCCTCCGCTTCGGAAGGCATCGGCGCCGCCGGCGGTATCATCAATTACATTTCGAAGACGCCGACCAAGGACGGCAGCGAGGCCACCCTCCGCTCGAAGGTGTACACCCAGGGCCATGACGACAGCAGCGGCTATCGCGTGGGCCTGAACTACATGAACAAGAACGGGGCCAACGACATCCTGTTCGGCGCGGCGTTTGCCAAGCGCGGCATGTCCTATGATGCCAACGGCCGCCGCCAGGGCATGGGCGCGAGCGGTTCGGACACCGATTCGCAGGCCCGCAACCTGTTCATCAAGCTCGGTCACAACTTCGGCGAGAACAACGCGCAACGCCTCATGTTCACCATGAGCCAGTACCGCATTGAGGGCCTGTCGCACTACATCCCGCAGCTGGGCAACCGCGCCCTCGGGATCACCGATACGGCGGTGCGCGGCGTGCCGCCGGGTGCGCGGTCGGTCTTCAATGACTTCGCCCAGTACGCGCTCGCCTACAAGCACGACGCGCTCTTCGGCGGTTCGCTGAACGTGCAGGCCTACAAGGCCAGCCAGGCGATGCGTTTCGTGCCGGAAATCGTCGCCTCCGACAAGGCCGACCCGGTGCTTGCCCCGCTCGGCGTGGGTATCGACCAGTCGGAAATCAATTCCCAGAAGAGGGGCCTCCGCAGCTCCTGGGCCGGCAAGGATGTCTTCGGCATCACCGGTTTCGAACTGACCCCGGGCTTCGACTATATGGAGGAAACCGCGCAGCAGCGCCTCGCGCTGACCAACCGCCTGTGGGTTCCCCCGATGAACTACACCAGCAAGGCGCCGTTCACGCAGCTGTCGTACACGCGTGGCCCGGTGACCTTCAGCGGCGGCGTGCGCCATGAGGGCGGCGAACTGCAGGTCGACGACTACACCACGGTGTTCTTCGCAAACAACACCTTCGTGAAGGGCGGCACCCTGAAGTACAGCGACACGCTCCCGAACGCCGGCGTCATCATCCGCCTGCCGCAAAACTGGTCGGTCTTCGGTTCCTACAGCAAGGGCTTCACGCTGCCAAACGTCGGCATCCCGCTGCGCAACGTGAACACCCCGGGCCAATCGGTTGACGGCATCGTCGATCTCCAGGCCGTCATCTTCGACAACAAGGAAGGCGGCATCAGCTGGCAGAGCAAACGCTTCAGCTTCAGCACCTCCTACTACCGTTCCTATTCGGACCTCGGCTCGAGCCTCTCGGTCGACCCGGTTACGCGCGACTTCATCCTGCAGCGCCGCCCGGTCAAGCTGACCGGTTATGAGTTCACCGGCGAATTCAAGGCCAGCAGCACGCTGAAGTTCACCGCGCTCTACTCGCACATGAAGGGCTGGACGCGCACGACGGAAACGGGCCCGCTGACCCGACAGATGGGCATGTCCAACCTCAGCCCGGACAAGCTGAACCTCTCGACCACCTGGAAGTTCATGCCGAAGATGAGCGCGACGCTGGACGTCGAGCACCTGTTCTCGCGCGACATCAACGTGGGTGCCGCGGGTGAGGAGCACACCACCGGTCTGACGCTTGCGCACCTTTCCGCGAGCTACTCGACCAAGTGGGGCGACTTCTCGATCGGTATCGAGAACCTGTTCAACAAGTACTACATCCTGCCCTGGGCGCAGATTGACCAGTTCAACAACTACTTCGCGGGCCGTGGCCGCGTGATCTCGCTCTCGCACGCGATCAAGTTCTAAGCCCGCGCGCATTTGTTTCATGCCGCCCGATGTTTCCGGGGCCTGCCTTCGGATGACATCGGGCGCTTTTTTGCCCGCTCGAAACCAAGCCGACGTCGGCTTGGAAACCGCCGCCGGTCAACTTTCCCGTGACGGCCGCCCGGAATCGTCCATCCTGTGATCATTAGCCCCCGCCCCCTCCGCCTTCTCCAAACCGTCGGCGCCATCGCCGTCGGCTTCCTGCTCGCTGCGATCGCCCACGCCGAGGTGCTCGTGCCCGCACAGGTATCGGCGCAAGGACGGGCCGCCGAACTGGCGGGTGGGCGGATGCTCGTGGTCGAGGGGCAATCGTTCGTCCTGGCCAAGGGCCAGGTTTGGTCGCGCGAGGGCGACGCCTGGCGCGCGGCGAACTGGCAGCCGCCGGGAACAATTGTGACGGCCTTTGGGGACGGCCGTTCGGCGTTTGCCCTGATGGCGGCGGAGTCCGGCGACGCGGCCCAGGGCGTTTTGCAATTCTCGCTGGTCGAAGGACAGCTATCAGCCCGCGCGCTGCCGGCGCTGCCGATCGCGCTGCGCGACGTTCACGCCTCGGTGAATGGATCCAATGTTTACGTTCATGGCCTCGAGGCTGGCGCCAAGCCTCAGCTGTATGCGCTGGCCCTCAAGGATGCAGTCCCGACCTGGCGGGCGCTGCCCGGTTGTGACGCGGCGGGCGTGGTCGAACACCTCGTGGCCCACGAGGACGCCGTGTACGCGGTGGTTGCGCCGGCCGACGGCAGTGGCGAGCGGCTCTATCGTTTGCCACCGGGAAAAACCTGGGGAGAGGTCTCCCACCTGCCGGGGAAACTCGTGGCAGGCGCCGCCCGCGCGGTTGGCCAGGGACACATCCTTTTTGTCCTGGATGACCACGGTGCACGCAGCGCCGCGACGTTCTACACCCTGACGCGTGAGTGGGCCAACCATGGCAGCATCACCCTCGCGGGCGAACAGCAGGGATCGGCCTGGCGCAACGGATTCCTTTTTGTGCAGTCGGAGGGCCGCGACCTGGTGCTCAATGTCGTCGAACTCGTGGCGACGAAGGTCCTGCTCCGGCCGTTGGACTGGGTGATGATCGTGCTCTACTTCGCAATGATCGCCGGTATTGGCGCCTACTGTTACCGTCAGGAGAGCAAGAAAACCACGGCCGAATTCTTCGTCGGCAGCCGCAGCATCCCGTTCTGGGCCGCGGGCGTGAGCCTGTACGCGTCGAACTCCAGTTCGATCGGTTACATCGCCACGACCGCAAAGGCCTACGCGACGAATTGGACGTACCTGATGGGTAACATCACGAACATCATTGCCCTGATCTTCGTCGCCATCTGGGTCGTGCCGCTGCTGCGCCGGCTTTCGCTAACTTCCGTTTTCGACTACCTCGACCAGCGCTTCCATCGCTCCGTGCGGCTCGCGGGCAGCGGTATGTGCATTCTCATGCATCTGGGCGGGCGCATGAGCATCATCCTCTTCCTGCCGGCACTGGCGATCTCCACCGTGACCGGCGTCGCCGTGGAGCTGAGCGTCCTCATTATGGGCACGGTCACGATCGCGTACACGGCGCTGGGCGGCATGAAGGCGGTCATTTGGACGGACGTCGCCCAGGTCATCGTCAAGTTCGGCGGCCTCTTCTTCGCGATCGGCTACATCATCTGGGCCCTCAAGGGCGGCACGCGGGAGTTCGTCAGCGTGGCCGTGGCGGACGACAAATTGAAGCTGCTCGATTGGAGTTTCGATCTCACCAAGGCAACGGTCTGGGGTTTCATCTTCGTCCAGATCATGGAGACGATCCTGACGTTCCCGAAGGACCAGGTGCTGATGCAGCGCGTCTTCGCGACGAAGTCGGAGAAGGAGGCCGGACGTTCCGTGTGGATTTTCGCCGCCATCATCCTGCCGGGCAGCCTCGTGTTGTACCTCATCGGCACCGGCCTGTACGTGTTCTACCACAGCTTTCCCGAGCGCATGAACCCGCTGCTGCGGACGGATGCAACGTTGCCGCTGTTCATTGCGGCGGAGTTGCCGGCGGGCGTGACGGGTCTCGTGCTGGCGGGGTTGTTTGCCGCCGCGATGGGCACCTTGTCCAGCATCCTCAACAGCGTGGCGACCCTGGTGTCGGTGGATTTCTACGAGAGCCTTGCAAAGAATCCCAAGCAAACCACCAGCATC
This sequence comes from Lacunisphaera sp., assembly GCA_044224295.1. Lineage (GTDB taxonomy): Bacteria > Verrucomicrobiota > Verrucomicrobiia > Opitutales > Opitutaceae > Lacunisphaera. Next base: position 166,658 of record JBGAKQ010000005.1, read on the forward strand.
CGCCTCGCCGAGTGGGTGACCGTGATCGCGGGCGTGATCGGCATCTGCTTTGCACTGTTGCTGTCGCGATTCAGCATCAATTCGTTCCTCGACATCGCGATCGAGTTCGCGGGCCTCTTCGGCGGCGCGTTTGGCGGGGCCTACACGCTCGGCATGTTCACGCGACGTTCCAACTGGCAGGGCGTGCTCGTGGGCATGGGCGTCGCGTATGTCTCGACCTTCCTCGTGTGGTGGTTCCACCTGCTCCATCCGTTCCTCTACATCGGCTTCGCGATCCTCGTGTCGATCGTGGTCGGTTTCGTTGCGAGCTACTTCTTCCCGCCGCCGCCCGAGGAATCGTTGCGCGGCCTGACGATCTTTACGCCGAAGGAGCCGGGCGCGGTGAAACCCGCCTGATCAGCGCTTGGGTGCTGGCGCCGCGAGGCGTTCGAAGACGTACTGGATGCCCTCGACGAACGTCGGGCGCCAGGTGTCCCAATTGTGGCTGCCGTTGATCACGCGGAGTTGCGCGTCGACCAGCGGCACGCGCCGCATGCGGTTGTAGAGGGTGTGCGCCTCGTAATCGAGGTCGTGCGCCGCCTGCGCGGGGTCGGGCAGTGCTTTCTCATCATCGCCGACGCCAATAAACATCACGAGCGGCAATCCCTTCGCGACAAACGTCGGAATCGTCGCCGGATAGTTGAGCGCCGTGTAGATGCCTTCATCGAACACTTGGGAGCCTTTGCCGTACGCACCAAATTCCCGCGTGCTCGAATCGGGCGGGGGCAGGGGCACATAAACCGCCGGACTCAACACGACGGCCGCGCCGAACAGCCCAGGGTGCGCCAGGGAGTAACGCAAGGCGCCGTAGCCGCCCATCGAGTAGCCGCCGACGATGCGCCCTTCGCGATCCCGCCGGGTGGGAAAGTTCGCATCAACATGCTCGACCAGATCCTTCGTGAAGGCGGTTTCCACCGCTTCACCCGCGGGCATTTTGCCGTCGGCCGAGCCAGCAAATTGGGAATCGATGTAGAAACTCGCACGCCGGCTCGCGGGAGCGTCCGGCATAATCGCGATAAGGGCGGGGATGCGGCCTTCCTGGATCAGTCGGTCGAGGTCGGGCTTGATGGTCGCCCAGGCGTTCAGCTGGTCGCCGCGCCCGTGCAGCAAATAGACGACGGGATACCGCACGCTGCCGTCCGCTACGTAGCCCGGGGGCAGGTAGACTTGATAGTGGAGGTCGTGCTTGAGCGCCGGCGACGCCACCCGGCCGGGCGCGAGCGTGCCTGCGGGCGTTTCGCCGCGGACGGAAACCGCCGCGACGAAAACCAGGAGGAAGCCGAGGACTGGCCGGGGAGCCCAGATCACGAGGCCAGCTTCATCGAACGGGCTACTTCACGCAATCCGCGAAGCGCGGTTGCGCAGCGGCGTGGCGGGCGTGGACGTCCGCATAGATCTCGTCGACCATGCGGTCGATTTCCGCTCCTTCCATGAATTTCTTACTGAAGCCGGGGATCTGGCCGTCGATGCCGGAGCGCGCGGCTTCGAGGAAGTCGCCAATTAGTTCCCGGGGCGACTCGTCGCCCACCGCGATTCGGATGGTGGTCGGCGTGATGCCGGCTTCCTTCAAGGCTTCGGCACTGAGTTCGGAATGGGACGTCAGCGCCGGACACAGCACGAGGGTGTTGCTTTGTCCGAGCGAGACCATGTGACCAAACATTGGGGCGAGCGAATCGAAGAAGCGCTCCATCGTCACGCGCGACAGCTTGGCTGACTCGAGATGGATGGTGAACAGCGGCGCCGGCAGCCCGAGGTAGGACAGCCGCTTGGCGAGCGCATGGTTCGCGTCCGCAGGATTGGCCGGGCCGCTGACGGTCACGAGCGGGTTCGAGGCGAGCCAGCGCGCGAAGATCATCGTGTTGATGCATTTCTTCAGCATGCGCTGCTCGAGGGTCTTCATGCCGGTGAGGACTTCGAAGGCCTTGTCGGAATCGAGGAACGCGCCCTTGATGTAGTACACGTTCCAAAAAAGCGTGTCGTGCCAGCTCTTGCCGGAAGGCGAGATGTCGCCCTTGGGCAGGAACATGTCCTCATTGCGGCCGATGACCACGCCCGCAGTCGTCGTGCCGTGACCGGTGAGGTCCTTGGTGTACGAGTGAATGACGTAATCCGGTCGCTCGGCGGGATCCTTCTGTTGCAAGGGGCGCACCAGGAAGGGCGTGCCGACGGTGGAATCGCAAATGACCGTAAGCCCGGCCGCGTGGGCCGCGGCGCAGATGCCGGGCACATCGAGGAACACGCCGTGCGGATTGCACGGGCTCTCGAGATAAACATAGATGCGCCGCCCAGCCTTGAGGCGATCGGCGTATTGTTTCTTCACGGCGGCAAGGGCTTTGGTGAAGTCGCCCGCCGTGAAACCGTCGAAGAACACGACGCCCACATCGAGGTTCGAGCGTTTGCCAAACCAATCATGTAGGAGCTGGTAGGCGCCGCCGTAAATGTTGCGCGAGGAGAGCACGACGTCCTGGTAGCCGACGAGGTGCGAGAGCGCGGCGTCGATCGCGCCCATGCCGGAATTGAAATTCCACGCCATGTATTCCCCGGCCATGGGCCCGGCCTCGATGTCGACGATGTGGTTCGCCAGGGAGATCGACGTCGGGTTCATCAACCGCGAGTAGATCTCGTGAAGGAACTCGCGTCCTTGGAACGCGTCGTCGATCCACTCCGAGCAGGCGTAGAGGTAGGTGGCCGTGCGGGTGATGACCGGCGTGGCCGAGAAGATCGCCGTAACGTTGTCGAACGTCGGGTAGGGGCCCTTGGCGAGCATCGTCGCGTTCGAGTAACGGAGCGACTGGTGCGTCTTGCGCGACGGATTTTGCAGCGTGTCGAGCAGCTTCGCCAACTGGAACGAGAGGAATTTCTTCGCGTTGAACAGGGCGATGCGGTCCTGGCGTGGCAGCCGGCCGAGTTCGCGGGTGGTCGACTCCCAGAGATCCATCACGTCGCCATGCGCCCCGTAGAGTTTCTCCGCCAGCGCAAGCAGCGGCTGGCCGGTGGGCGACTTTGGATCGATGTGGAAGTGCTCCAACTGCTCGACAGCCAACTCATGCAGCGTCGTGGCTTGGGTCGTTTTGCGGCGGGGGGAAAGCAGGCGGGCGGGCGGGGCGTCGGGACGGGAGGGTTTGCGCGTGGGGGTGGGGGACTTTTGCATGGCGGAAACCTGCTGTGTCATAAACGCGGTTGCAAGCGACCGCTGGTCGCCGTCAGCTCATTCATCCATTTGGATTTGATGATGCGTCCAAACCTCGACCAAGCCCGCCGTTTGCTTTGTCAACTTCAGGATGCCATCCAGGGGTCCGTGCGACTGGCGCAGCGGCGGGGTGCCCGGCGGATGACGCGCGTCGCGGCCGTGACGATGGCCGACACGATTTACGGCATCGACAAGGTCAGCGAGCACGCGGTCCTCACCTGGTTTGGAAAGAACTGGCCGGCGGAGTGGCCGGTCGAGTTGGTGATGGAGGGTTTGGAAGGCGCGGCCGTGACTTTTCCGCGCGGTACTTCCGTGTCGGCGACAATTTTCAAGTGCATCCTCGACCCGATCGATGGGACGCGGGGGATCATGTACGACAAGCGGTCCGCCTGGAGCCTCGCTGCGCTCGCGCCCCAGCGCGGCGCGAAGACCCACTTGGGCGACATCATCGTCGCGGCGATGACCGAGCTACCCACGAGCAAGGCCGGGTTCGCCGACCAATTGAGTGTCGTGCAAGGCCGCGCGGTTGTCGCCGAGCGCATCGACCTGACGACGGGCCGCCGCCGGAAATTCACGCCGCGGCCCTCGCGGGCGACGGATTTGGAACACGGCTTCGCGTCGTTCGCGAAATTCTTCCCGCCGGGCAAAGTTTGGCTGGCGGAACGCGAGGCCACGCTCTTTCGCGCGCTGGGCGGTGACGCGGAGATTTTCGACGACCAGTACCTTAGTACCGGCGGACAGCTCTATGAATTGCTGATGGGCCACGATCGCTTCATCGCCGATTTGCGTCCGCTGGCCTTCGAGGAGCTGAAGCTGGCGACGGCGCTCACGTGTCACCCTTACGACATCTGCACGGCGCTGATCGCGCAATCGCTCGGGTGCCTCGTGACCGCGCCCGATGGCCTGCCGCTGCGGGTGCCGCTTGATACGACGTCGGCCGTGGCTTGGACGGGTTACTCCAATCCCGCCCTGGCCAGTAAGCTGACTCCTGTATTGCGGCGAATAGTGAAATCGTAACGATTCCCGGCCAAAGAATCGTGAGATGAAAAATATTCCTCATCAATTTGCGCTGATCCCAAGATTTGAGGCAGCGTTGGAAGTGTTTCGGCAGCTAGCGAATCAGGGACGTGACTTGACTAGCGATTCCGTAGTTGGAGAGGCGTTGGCTCTCGCGGGCGTGCATCAGTTTAAGAATGCAGGCGCCCGATCTGTCCAAGATATGCTTATTCTGGAACGAACCAAACCGGCAGCTTCGCGAGGATCTCATACATGCGCCCGCGACATGCGGCATTTCTTTAAGCTAATGGGTTTTTTGGTTCTCAACCCAGATGGAGCTTTAGAGTTAACGCCTCCGGCAATCGCGGTGCTGGTGAACTCCAGGGCAGGACAGCGTATGCGGGCTGATTCGGTATGGCGCCAAGCTCTACTCGGATTTGAAGCGGTTGATGCCGGCGGGCGTTCGCATCCGTATCAAATTTTGCTCAGGCTGATAGCGAGTCAGCCCGGACTACACAAATATGCGGCAAGCCTTTGTCTCGAGGCAAGAGACGACAGCGAAGCGGAGTTTGCTAGGATCAAAGGCATTGCTAACCAGACAAACGTTCAGCAGGCGATTCGTGCAATTGCCGGCACAGCCAAAGCAGATAATGCGGCAAAGGTTTTGCCTTCATTGGCGAAGCAGTTGGGGGACGTTATCGAAGAAGGGGGCAGATTGTTTATCTCCTCCATGTTACAAGGAGCTATCGCTGCAGTTCCGGAGCGAGATGTTGCGCACGGCAAGATTGGATCCATGGTGCGACGACCGTTTGAGCCGCGGCAGCGCTCGAATTCTGGCCGACGGAGGAAATTAGGGAAACACGCGCGGTCCGTTGTTATTAATCCAGATCTGCTGGCGGGCCGATTCAATGAACATGAAGACTGCCTTGATCGGTTTAGTGTCCGGCTGGACCAAGACTCACAGAAATACGAAGCTAGCTATGATTTACTCGTTGTAAGAAGGAGGGGACAAAAGGCCCTTCTTGTAGAGGCGAAAACCTTGCGTGATGACGCTCCTATCCAAACGAGGATAGCCTATGGCCAGCTCGGTTTCTACGAGTATTTCGACGTAAAGCCAATGCACCCTAAATGTGCGATTTTTTCATTGGTGCTTACCGATAGGCCGTTGCCGCCCCAATGTGGCGTGTTTCTGGCGGAGAAGGGCATTGGGGTGGTGTGGATGCCCAGAGCGGCCTCACCGGGCGGAACCGACTTAGGCCGACAATACTCGGCCCAGTTTGGATTTGACTGGGCGCGGTGATTTTTTTCTGGCCTGCGGCTCCGCAAGTTTGAGATCCAGCTGGTCGTCCCGGGTTGGGAACATAGCCAATGGGGGTTGGGCAGCTGCCAGTCGATCTTCTGCCAAACGGACATATTGTGGGTTCAACTCAAATCCGATAAAGTGCCGATTGGATCGTTTCGCTGCGACGCATTCGGAACCGCTTCCAGCAAATGGCACGACCACCACATCACCAGGATTAGAGAAATGAGAGACGATTCTGATGGATATGGATAGCGGCTTTTGGGTCGGGTGATCGACTTTTTCGTCGCGAAATCTGCGTCCGGCGAGAGTCGGGAAATACCAGACATCGCCAGCCAACCGACCCTCTGGGTGCGGTATCCAAGCTTTCCCATTCTTTGTGATGCGATGCTTCAGTCGATCGACACTCTTGTACGGCTCCCTAATGGGCCTGTAAGTGAATTGTTTGCCCTTAGAAAACCACAGCAATGGCTCATAGTGAGCTGCAAGAGTTTTCGTGTAGCCCGCGAAGCCGTTCTCGTAATGCCAAATAATCTGCCTGCGGTATTCGAGACCAATTTCATACAAATGGCATTGGATCCAACAAAGGTGATGATGAATGCCGTAAACAAATATGCTGCCGCCTGGTTTCAGGATCCGTTTACACTGGCCGAGCCACTCTTTGCACCACGGAAGCCATTTTGATTTTTGTTCCGTCTCCCGCCAAAGCCCGAAATCCTTGTCTAGGTTATACGGAGGATCGGCGATGATCAAATCGACCGAATCGGAAGGCAGATCCTTCATTCCGTCGATGCAGTCACCAAGGAGTATTTGATCTATCCACTTCATGTCTGTTTGACCACCTCGCGCGACTTAGCGTTTTGAAAGATCAAAATATACTGGTGGTGAATATTTGGCACATAAGCATAGGGGTAACCATATGGGAAAATCTTTTTGTGGCGCTGGAATAACACTTTGATTCCGCGGAGAGAAAATCCGTATGGCTCCAAAGATTTCGCCAAATCTGCATGAAACATGATGAATTGCGATTTATGGCGAAAATCGCTCACGACAACTGCCATGTACTTTTCAAACTTAAGCACGCGTCCACAATCGGCAAAGATTTCGGCTAATCTCAAAAGAAATTCTTCATAGTTAGGTATGTTTCCCAAGTCCTTGGGATCGTCGCTATATCGTGTGTCCAAGTTTTGGTTTTTTCTCTCATTTTTCGCTTTGTGGTCTTCCTTGTGTAGGATGTTCCAGTAAGGAGGACTGGTGACGATAAAGTCTACAGAGCGGTCCTTTCGCTTCTTGAGCAGTTTGGCGGCGTCGCCCGTTAGAATCGTCTGATCCGTTGTTCCTTGCAGATCTGCGGGTACTTCTTGTTTGAGTCTTTGTCGAGCAAGTGCCGCGTATTTTGGGTTGAGCTCAATCCCAATTCCATTTCGCCCAGTAAGTGCGCACGCCTTGAGCGTGGACCCAACTCCGACAAACGGGTCCAGGACTGTGGCGCCTTTTTTTGTGAAGAAGCTGACCAGCCTACTAACGTCCGTGAACGAAAATGGAGCAGGGTGCTGGCGCTCAATCCGGGCATCGGTATGGTCGTTCCCCAAGCCTCTTTGCGTCCAAACCGAGATCGTCTCGGGTATCCAAATCGCCGCGGTCAGTTCGTTAAGTTTGTTTCGGGGATCGACTGTTGGTTTGGAGGACGCTGAATCGCGACTCGGACGCTTGAGCATGCGGAACTCATCTCGATATCCCGACCCAAATCAAACTGGAAATCTACTACTAGGCGTACCGTCGACCTAGCCTCTTTGCCCGATTCCGTAGCAGTTTCAGCCCTTCGCCTGCTCCAGCGTGGTCACCTTGCCGTTGGTGAAGATCACGCGGATGCGTTCTTCCGTTTCCTGGGCGTAGGTGTCGGCAAACACGGGGCGATAATAGACGCGGTAGGTGCGGAGATACGGATCGAAGTAGAGGCTGCGGTGGTAGCCGGCGAAGCGGGTGCCGTCATAGCGCTCGTAGTAGGTGTTGTAGATCCACGTCGTGGTCTTGCCGGCGGCGGACACGGACTCGCGGCGCTGGTCGGGCTTGCCGAGGGCGAGGTACACCATGTCCTCGGTGTAGCCGAGGTCGATGATGCCCTGCTTGATCTTGTCCTGCGTGGCGGCGTCGAGTTTTGCAAAGACTTCGGGCTTTTCCTTGATGCGATCGTCGACCGTTTGGCAGCCGGCCAGGAATCCGAGGCTGGCGGCGAGCATGAAGGTGGAGAGGAGGCGGCGGTTCATGGGGAGGTGGGTCGGGGCCAATGGAGACCGCCGAAACCTAGCCGGGTTTCCTCAAAATTCCACTCCCGACCACCAGAATGGCGACGGCCAACCAGTTACCGTCCATTCGTCAGGCCCGCTCACGCGCCGGCTCGGCGGCCGTAATCGCGCTTTCCGTCGCGGGCTTCTTGTTCTTGGTGACGGTGATAATGGCCACGCCGGCGATGATGATGCCGGCGGCGAGGAAGATGCGGGGCGAAACGGTTTCATGGGCGATCAGCCAGCCGAGGAATACGGCCACGACCGGGTTCACGTAGGCGTAGGTGGATACCCGTGCCGGCGTGCTGTGCTTCATCAACCAGGTGAACGTGCTGAAACCGATCAAGGAGCCGAAGATCACGAGGTAGGTCCAGGCCACGAGCGAGTGCTTGGTGATGGTGTCGACATGCACGTTGGAAAATTCGCCCAGCAGGAACGAGGTCACGATGAGCCAGCCGCTGCCGCAGAGCATCTGGATGCTGGAGGCCGTGAACGGTTCCGCGGGCTGGGTAAGATAGCGCATGTACACCATGCCCACGCTCCACGAGGTCGTCGCGCCGAGCAGTGCCACCACGCTCCAAGCGTCGAGCTGGGTGGCGCCCGTCGCGAGGACATCCGGTCCCACGAGCACCATCAAACCGACGATGCCCAGCGCGAGCCCCACGAAGGTCATCGCGCGCGGCTTGGTGCCGCGCTTGCCGTCCTTGAAATACGCCTGCACCGCCCAGTCGGCTAGAACGACAAACACCGGTCCGACCGAGATGATCAGGGTCGCAATCCCCGACGGGACTTTTTGTTCGCCCCACGAGACGAGGCCGTTGCCACCGAGGCAGAGGAAGGCGCCAACGATGGCGTTGTCCTTCCACTGTTTCGCCGTCGCCCGAAAGCCGCGGGTCAGGCCGATGAAGGTCGCAATGATGATGCCCGCCACCAGGAAGCGAATGCCCGCCATGAGGAAGGGCGGGATCGACTGCACCGCGATGCTGATGGCCAGGTACGTGGAGCCCCAAATGAGATAAATGGCGGCGAACCCGGCGATCAGCGCGGCTTTGGTGGGATGTCTTTCGGCAGCGGTCACAAAGGGAGAGAGTAGTCGAAAAAAAGAAGATCGGTATTGGCCGGGCGGCCAAAGCCGGAAAGCGGGCGGGGAATTCGCGCGCTTACAGTTGTTTCTTGATCAGGTCGCCCAGGGTCTTGAGCGCGGCCTCAATCTCATCCGACCACGGCAAGCCGCAGCTCATGCGCAGGCAATTGTGGTACCGGTCCTTGACGGAAAACAGCGCGCCGGGCGCGGTGTTGATGCGGTGCTTCAGTGCCTCGTGGTGCAACTTCAACGTGTCGACCTTCGCGGGGAACTCGACCCAGATGACGTTTCCGCCCTGCGGACGGCTGTAGCGGGTGCCCTCGGGAAAATAGCGCTGCATCGACTGCGCGAACTGGTGGAGCTGCTGGTGGTACGCGCGGCGCAGCGTGCGGAGGTGATGGTCGTAGCCGCCATCCCGCAGGAATTCCGCGATCGTCTTCTGCAGCACCACGGGCGTGCCCATCGTGTTCGTGAACTTGAGTCGGCGGACGCGCTCCAGGTAGCGTCCGGGCGCGGTCCAGCCGATGCGGAAACTTGGCGCGAGGGTCTTGCCGAACGAGGAGCACAGCATGACGCGGCCATCCTTGTCCCAAGCCTTGAGCGGCTTCGGACGGAAATCGCCGCAGTGCGTGTCGGCATAGACATCGTCCTCGATCGCCGGCAGGTCGTATTCGCACAGCAAATCGTACAGCCGCTGCTTCTTTTCGTCGGGCATGAGGCTGCCGAGCGGGTTGTGGAAGTTCGGCATGACGAGCACGGCTTTGACGTCGTTCTGCTCGATCGCGTCGCGCAGCTCGTCCAAGCAGATGCCTTCGCGGGACGAGGTGGGGATTTCCAACGCGCGCAGGTTGAGGCTCTCGATCATCTCGAGGAAGCCGAAGTATGCGGGCGTCTCGATCGCCACCGTGTCGCCGGGCTTGGTGACGGCGCGCAGGCAAAGGTTGAGCGCCTCGGAGCAACCGATCGTCACGACCAGTTCATCGTGCGCCAACGGCACGCCGCCCTGCAGGTAGCGCCGAGAGATTTCGCGCGTGAGCGGTTCGTAGCCCCAGTTCATGCCTTCGCGGCTGATCAGCGTGGGATCGCGCCGCGCGACCGAGCCCAGCAAGCGGGCGAGCTTCTTGTTGGGAAACAGGCTGTGGTGCGGGCAGGCGGCGCCGAAGGGAATGAAGTCATGGTTCACCGACCGCTCCATGATCGCGGTGGTGAGATCCTTCACGCCCACGTAAGACGGCTTCGCCATCGGCTTGGCCATGCGCGGTTCCGGGCTGAGGAAAGGCGGGCGTGGGCGAACATAATAACCCGACTGTGGCCGTGCCTCAAGGTAGCCGCGGTTTTCGAGAACGGTGTACGCCTGCAGCACCGTGGCGATGCTCACGCCCCGTTGCAGCGACATCCGGCGCACGGACGGCACGCGGTGCCCTGGGCGCAGGGTGCCTTGCTCGATGAGGGTTTGCAGGGAACCGGCCAGCTCGGCGTAGAGCGGCTGCGAGAGCGACGTTTCGGCCGGCTTCGCGGAGGGCGTGGGCAGCGTCTGGATCATGGGCGTGGAGAATTAAGCGTCCAAAATACCGGAAATCGGGGAGGGGCAGCAGCAGCAGCGCGGGTTAATTGAAACCAGTACAGTGCCTAAATGTGGGTACTGTGACCAATACAATTTTCCCAAAAGCGGGACGCCTGGGACGAAAAAGGCGGCCCGTTGCGGGGCCGCCTCAAGAATGCGCTGGTGGTTTTTCTCTAGAATCGTCCAGTGACCCCGAGCGTGAAGTAAAACGCGGCGTCGCCGTTGAGCGTGTACCCGCGGTCGTAGTAATCCAGCTTTTGGTCGGTGATCGCGCCCGCCTCGGCGGTGAGCGAAAGCGCCTCGCTGAAGCGATAGTCGGCGCTGAGACCGACGCGAATCTCGCGGTAGTCCAGATAAGTGTCGTTCAAGCGTGGACCGGGCGCGGCGGGACTCGGGTCGTCCGCAATTTAGAAGCTGCCGCCCTGCACCGTGGCGCCGAGGCCAAGCTTGAGGTTTGGGCCGGCCGTGTAGCCAAGACCGGCGCGCGGAAAGCCGATCGTGAATTCCCAGTCGGGTGCGAAGCGCCAGTTGACGCCCACGAACGGGAGCACCGGCTTGTCCGCGAATGCGTCGGCGCGCAGGCCAAACGACCAGGCGAGTTCGCGGCTCTGCAAATACGTCGCAAGCGCGAGCACCGGCGCATTGAAGGCGTCGCCCGCGCTGCCTTTGAGATCGCCGTAGAGGCCGGGTTGCACCGACGCGATCAACAGCCACTGTCGGTTCAGGCGATGGGATCCGCCAAGCGAAAGCGAAATCTCCTGCAGGCGGTCGGGCGCGGCCATCGCGGACGGACGCGAGAAATTGTACACACTCCAGGAGGCCCCATAGTTGAGTTTGGTCGCATCATTTAGCGGGGCCGAGCTTCGCCAATCGAGGAAGGCCGCATCGACGGACAGGTCACCCAAGGGAGTGCTGGCGCGCGCGATGGGATTGCCGGCGGAGTGCGAGTAGCGGACGTTGATCTCTTCGTCCGCCCGACCGGACAGGGCCATCGTCAGGACCAAGGCGGAGCAGCAAACAATTCTTTTGATTTGGGTCATGGGTAAAGGGAAGTGCCGATCCTACGCGTGAGGTCATCCGGCGTATGCACCAGCAAGGTGCTTTTCCGGCGAATGGTCGGTCCTGGCGAGTCCGGGTCGGAATCGCGATCGATCACGCGTACTGCGTCAGCGCCGGTCCCGTAAGCCGACAAATCTGCCATTCCTTCATGCGCCGCGCGCCGAGCGACTCGTAAAACTTGATGGCGGGTTCGTTCCAATCGAGCACCGACCACTCCATGCGCCCGCAGCCTTTTGCGTTCGCGATCTTGGCGAGGTGAAGCAGCATGGCCTTGCCGGTCCCGGCGCCGCGGAATTCGGGTTTCACGAACAGGTCTTCCAGATAGAGGCCCGGTTTCGCGAGGAACGTGGAGTAGTTGAAGAAATACAGGGCAAATCCCGCGGGCTGCCCGCCGACCTCGGCAATAACGACATGCGCGGCCGGGTTGGAACTGAACAGGGTCTGCCGCAGGGTTTCTTCCGTCGCGACAACCTCATGGGCGAGCTTCTCGTACTCGGCGAGCCCGCGGATCAGGCTGAGGATGAGGGGGACGTCGGCAGCAGTGGCAGTGCGAATTTGGCAAGGCATGCGCGGACCATAGGCGGCCCCGCGGGCACGGCGAGCCCTACATCGCTTCGGCGGTAATACAATCAGAAGTAAAAAACCGCCCGAGCTGGGCCCTGAAAGGGAGCAAGGCCGCCGGGAAGGTGTCTGGCCGACCATGAAACCTTACCATATGTTGGTTGCCCGGTGGCATCGTTTGATGGTCGCGGTGTGTCTGGGTGTCTCCGTGATCTCCTTGTCCGGCTGCATTCTGGCGGCCGCTGGCGCCGGTGCTGGCGCCGTCGCCTATGTTCGGGGCGAACTCGAGACCAACCTCGACGCGGATTATGATCGCGCGGTCGAGGCGACCCGTGGAGCGCTGGCCGACCTCGAGTTTGCACGGGTCAGCGAAAACAAGGACGCGCTCAAGGCGGTCCTGATCTACCGGACCGCGATGGACAAACGCGTCGAGGTCAGCTTGACGAATTCGGCCAAGAAGTTGACCAACATCAAGATTCGCGTCGGCGTGTTCGGCGACGAGCAGGTTTCGCTTTCGGTCTTGAACAAGATCAAGGCCCGCCTCTGAGGATCGAGCCGGCGCGGGCCGGCCCGGTTAGAGATGCGGGTTGCAAAGCGCCCGGGGCACCCTGATACCAAGGGGCCAACATTCCATGCTGCGTAAGCTCATTTCCAAGATCCGGCAGACGTTCACGGCGACCGACAAGCGCGCTGACGCCAAGACCGGTCACAAAACTTCCCGTCCGGCCGCCAAATCCGGCTCGCACCGCCACGAAAAACGCCCCGGCCACCCGCCGCGCGAAGGCCATGCGCCCAAGCATGCCACCCCGCATGCCCCCGCGGCGAAAGCTGCCACGGCCCCCGCGCCCCGCGCCGCCGCGGCCCCCAAGCCGCTGCCAGAAGTCCCGAAGGTCGACACCCCTTTCTCCGCACTCGGTCTCGGTGACCGCATCGCCTATGCGGTCCAGCAGAAGGGTTACGAGAACCCGACGCCGATCCAGGCCCAGGCCATCCCGGTGGTTCTCAGCGGCAAGGACGTGATTGGTTCGGCCCAAACGGGCACGGGCAAGACGGCCGCTTTCTCGCTGCCCATCCTGCAGCGCCTCGGCACTCATGGTGCTGGTTTGCGCTGCCTGGTGCTCGAACCGACGCGCGAACTGGCCCTCCAAGTGGAGGAGTCGTTTCAAAACTACTCCAAGTTCACCGACCTGCGCACGACCGTCATCTACGGCGGCGTCGGCTACGGCAAGCAGCGGGAGGAACTCGCACGCCGGCCGGACATCATTGTGGCGACGCCGGGCCGCCTGCTCGACTTCATGGAGCAGAACGAGATTCGTCTCGATAAGGTCGAGGTGCTCGTGCTCGACGAGGTCGACCGCATGCTCGACATGGGCTTCCTCCCCGATGTGAAGCGCATCGTGGCCAAGATCTCCCGGAACCGCCAGACGCTCTTCTTCACCGCCACGCTGCCGCCCGAGATCGAGCAACTCGCCGCCTGGGCCCTGCGCGATCCCTTCAAGATCTCCGTCGCCCGCGAGCGCTCGACTGCCGAGACCATCACGCACGCCTTCTACCCGGTCGTGCAGGCGCAGAAGTTCGACCTGCTGGTGCATCTGCTCGAGCAGACGCAGTACCATAGCGTCATCATCTTCTCCCGCACCAAGAGTGGCGCCGACTACGTGGCCAGCCGCCTGAAGCACGCGGGCCACACCTGCGCCGTCATGCACTCCGACCGCAGCCAGCAGGAGCGCGTCGATGCGCTCAAGGGTTTCAAGTCCGGCAAGCACGAGGTCCTCGTGGCCACCGACATTGCCGCCCGCGGCCTCGATATCGCCGACGTTTCCCACGTGATCAATTTCGACGTCCCGGAAAATCCCGAGGACTACGTCCACCGCATCGGCCGCACCGGCCGCGCGCAAAAGACGGGTGACGCCTTCACGCTCGTGACCGAGGAAACCTGGCGCGATGCCCGCAGCATCGAGCGTTTCATTGGCATGAGCATCGAGTGGAAGAAGGTGGAGGGTTTCAATTACACCTACTCGGGCATCTTCGACGGCGGCGGCATGCCGCAGGCCGCGCCCGAGAAGCCGAAGAGCCGCCTGATGCGCGGCGCGCGGCGCTGATTCCGAAAACCCGCTGGAGCAAGCGGGACCTCGCGGCGAAACTATATACTTGCATAGGAATATAGATTGGCTTTGGTGGCCGGCATGAAAGATTCGCTAACGCTGGCCGAGTTCCGCGCCGCCCTCCGGCGGCACCAGGAAGACCAGGTGGTCCTGGTCTTGCCGGACGGTCGACGCGTCCCGGCCGAGTTCCATGTGACCGAAGCCGGGACCGTGACCAAGGATTTCATCGATTGCGGGGGCACCCGCCGGCGCCGGGTGACGGCGCAGTTGCAAACGTGGATTGGGCGCGACGCCGGGCACCGCCTGAAGGCGTCTCGGCTGGCCCACATCCTGGACACCTGCGCACCGGTGCTGCCGCCTGCGGAAACCGCGGTCGAATTTGAATATGAGGACGCGGTGGTCTCGCAGTATCCGCTGGTGGCGGTCGAGTCCGCCGACGGCGAGCTGCGGTTGCAGCTGGGCCTGCGGCACACGGACTGCCTTGCACGGGCCCAATGTGACGTCGCCTCGGCCGAGGCCGTCGGCAGCGGGTGTGGTTGCGGGGCGACCTGCTGCTGACATGGATTTGATTCGCATCTACGAGTGCCTTTGCGACCGCACGCGCCTGCGGCTGTTGAACGTCCTTGGCGAAGGCCCACTCTGCGTGTGTCACTTCCAGGCGGTGCTGGGGGAACCGCAGGTGAAGATCTCCAAGCACCTGGCCTACCTGCGGGCGCGCGGGCTGGTCGAGGTCGAGCGCGACGGCAATTGGATGATCTACGCGTTGCCGCGGAAAGCCTCGCGCGAGCTGAAGGCAAACCTGGCATGCCTGCAGGACTGCGCGCGGGAACAAGCCGTGTTTCAGCGCGACCTCGCGCGCCGCCGGAAGCTGGCCCCCAAGTTGGCGGCCAACGGCCCGGCGGGATGCGCGTGCTGAATTTAATTCCATGAGCGATACCACCAAGCCCCGGATTCTCGTCCTCTGCACCGGCAATTCTTGTCGTAGCCATCTGGCCGAAGGCCTCCTGCGCGCGACGGCCGGCGATCTTTTCGAAGTGCACAGCGCGGGCTCGAAGCCCGCGGGTTATGTCCATCCGCTGGCAATCCGCGTGATGGCGGAAATCGGCATCGACATCTCCGGCCACCGCTCGAAGTCGATGAACGAGTTCCTGCAGACGCCGATTGAAACCGTGATCACGGTTTGCGGCCACGCCGATCAGGCGTGCCCGGTCTTTCCCGGACAGGTGAACCGCCACCACTGGCCGTTTGAGGACCCGGCTCATGCCACGGGCACGGAGGAGGAGCAACTCGCGGTCTTCCGTCGCGTGCTGCGTGAGATTCGGCGCACCCTCGACGCCTATGTGGCGGGCCGGCGGGATGCATTGAAGGCGCGGATGCCGGCGTCATGAGCACCACGCTCGCCAGCCGGCTTTCCTTTCTGGATCGCTACCTGACGTTTTGGATCTTCCTCGCCATGGCCGCGGGGCTATTGGCCGGACATTTTGTGCCGGGCCTCCCGCGGTTGCTGACCGCGTGGAACGTCGGTACGACGTCGGTGCCCATCGCCGTTGGCCTGATCGTGATGATGTATCCGCCGCTCGCGAAAGTTCGGTACGAGGAGTTGGGCGACGTGTTTCGTGACCGGAAGGTGCTGCGGCTTTCCCTCGTGCAGAATTGGCTGATCGGCCCGGTCCTGATGTTCATCCTGGCGGCGATTTTCCTGCGCGACCACCCGGACTACTTTGCCGGCCTCGTGCTCATCGGCCTCGCGCGCTGCATCGCCATGGTGATTGTGTGGAATGACCTCGCCGGCGGCAGCCGCGAGTACTGTGCCGGCCTGGTGGCGTTCAACGCCCTGTTCCAGGTCTTCACGTTCGCGCCCCTCGCGTGGTTGTTTTTGAAAGTCCTGCCCGGTTGGGTCGGCATCGATCTCGGCGCGTTGGATCTGTCGAGCGTGACGATGGGCAGCGTGGCGCGCAGTGTGTTCATCTACCTGGGAATCCCCTTTCTGGCCGGCTGGCTGGGCCGTCGCTGGTTGCGCCGGGGCGAGTCCGGGGTCGCATGGTACGACGGGAAGTTCATCCCCGCGATCTCGCCGCTGACCCTCGCGGCGCTGCTCTTCACGATTTTCGTGATGTTCAGCCTCAAGGGGGACACGGTCCTGCGCATCCCGCTCGACGTGGTGCGGATTGCCGTGCCGCTGCTGGTCTATTTTGCGCTCATGTTCAGCGTCACCTTCTGGATGGCCGCGCGTGCCGGGGCCGATTACCCGCGGGCCGCGACGCTGGCATTCACGGCCGCCGGCAACAATTTCGAACTGGCGATCGCAGTGGCCGTCGGCGTGTTCGGGTTGGCGTCAGGCGCGGCATTTGCCGCCGTCGTGGGACCCCTGGTCGAGGTGCCGGCGCTGATTGCGCTGGTGACGGTCGCCCTGAACTGGCGCCGCCGCCTGCCTCAGCAGCCGTAGACGCCGCCGTTGATGTCGAGCGTGGCGCCGGTGATGAAGCCGTCGTACTCGCTGGCCAGGTAAACCGCGGCGCGCGCGACGTCCTCCGCCGTGCCGCCGCGGCCAAGCGGGATGCCGGCGATGGTGGCGTCGGCGGATTGTTTCGTCGTGTGGGTGTTGTGGAAACTCGTGCCGAGGATCAACCCGGGGGCGAGGGCGTTGACGCGAACCCCTTGAGGCCCGAGTTCGCTCGCGAGCGCACGGGTAAAGGTGAGGATCGCACCCTTCGCGGTGGAATAAACCAGAGAGCCCGCGTGCCCGCCCTTGCGACCCGCGAGCGACGAGAGGTTCACGATGCTCGCGCCGCCGCCGGACTTGGCTGCGGCGGCAAGGTGGGGCAGGGCGGCGCGCGAGACGCGGCGCATGCTGCCGACGTTGAGCGACATCACCTCGGCCCAAAACTCGTCGTCGGCTTCCGCGAAACTTTTCCGGGCGACCAGCGAGCCGGCGTTGTTGATCAGCACGTCGATGCCGCCCAGGAATTGAACGGCCGTGGCGACGAGCTCCTCACAGCCCGCGGTTTCGGTGAGATCGGCGCTGGTGTGGGCATAGCGGCGCCCGAGCGCCTTCGCTTCCGCTTCCAGGGCGCGCGCGGAGTCGGCGCTGCTGCGGTAGTGCACGAACACATCCGCCCCGGCGGCCAGCAGCTGGCGTGAGATGGCCAGGCCGATGCCCTGGGCGCCGGCGGTCACGAGGGCACGTTTGCCGCGAAGTTTATTCATAATCATTAGAAAGGGCCGAAATCCCACGCGCGTCAACGTCGCCGGCGCGGCGTGACACGCTTCGCGGAGATTGGCGTTGCGCGACCGGTGGCGGGCGCTTCGCTCGCCCGCACGCATGAAGCTCGACATTCCCGCCGGCGATTTTGCCGGGTACATCTTCGATCTCGACGGCACGCTCGTGGACACGATGCCGCTTCATTACCGGGCCTGGAACCGGGCCATGCAGAACGCCGGCCTGAAGGAGGAGCTCAACGAGGACTTGTTCTACTCGCTGGGCGGCGTGCCGACGCGCCGGGTCGCGGGCGTTTTCGCGGAGCACTACGGCCTGCAGATCGACGTCGAGGAAGTCTTTCACAAGAAGGAGGCGCTCTTCCTCGAGTTGCAGTCCGAGATGAAGCTGATCGAGGCCGTGGTTGCCTTCGCGCGGCAGGGGATCGCCCGCGGCATCCCGGTGAGCGTGGCTTCCGGCGGGCCGCGCGACATCGTTCGGCACACGTTGGAACTGATGCATCTCCAGGCGTTGTTCCCGGTGGTGGTGACCCCGGAGGACGTGGCGCATGGGAAGCCGGCGCCGGACCTGTTTTTGCTGGCCGCGAAGAAAATGGGGGTGCCGCCGGAGCGTTGTCTGGTGTTTGAGGACGCGGAGCCGGGCATTCAGGCGGCGAGGGCGGCGGGGATGCAGTGGGTGCGCGTGCCCAGCCGCGGTTGACGCTGGTTTTGATTTGAACCGGCCTGCGCGGCACGGTGGGCTCGCAGCATGACGTTCGCGCAACTCGCCAACCCGGGAATCCTCACGCAGCCGATCTACGAGCCTGGCAAGCCGATCGAGCAGGTGGCACGCGAGCTGGGACTGGACCCGGCGGGCATCATCAAACTCGCCTCCAACGAAAATCCCCACGGTCCCTCGCCCAAGGCGATCGCCGCGGCGGAGCGCGCCGTGCGGGAGATGCATCTTTATCCCGATGGTGGGTATTTCGCGTTGCGACAAAAGCTCGCCGCGAAATGGGGACTCGGCATGGACCAGTTCATCATCGGCGACGGTTCGAACGAACTGCTCGAGCTGCTCGGCCACGCATTCCTCGCGCCGGGAGTGGAGTGCGTCATGCACCAGTCGTCGTTCATCGTCTACAAGCTCGTCACGCTCATGTTCGGCGCGAAGCCGGTGGAAGTGCCCCTCGTCGGAATGCGCCAGGATCTCAAAACGCTTGCGGCCGCGATCACGCCGCGCACGCGACTCGTGTTCCTGGCCAGCCCGAGCAACCCGGTCGGCGCGGTCAACTCGCCGCAGGAGATCGTCGAGTTCGCGCGCGCCCTGCCGCCGCATGTGCTGCTCGTCCTGGACGAGGCTTACGCCGAGTACCTCGATGAGTCGTTCGACGTACGGGCGCTCATCGCGGAAGGCCGCAAGGTGATCGGACTTCGCACGTTCTCCAAAATCTACGGACTCGCCGCGTTGCGCGTGGGCTACGGCTACGCGGCGCCGGAATTGATCGCGATCCTGCAAAGGGCCCGTCAGCCGTTCAACGTGAACGGCATCGCGGCGGCGGCCGCCGTGGCAGCGCTCGATGACCACGAGTTCGTCGAAAAATGTCGGCGCGAAAACGCCGCGGGTCGCGCGGCGCTGGCCGAGGGATTTCGCCGTCTGGGCCTCGAGTTTGTGCCTGGCGGCGGAAACTTCCTGCTCGTGAAAGTCGGTGATGGCGCCGCGATTTTCGCCGCGCTGCAGGCTCGCGGCATCATTACGCGGCCCGTTAGACCATACGGTCTGCCCGAGTGGCTGAGGATCACGGTGGGTACCGCAGTCCAAAACGATCGCACACTCAAAACACTTGCGGAAGTCGTTGGAAAATAGGACATAAAATCCTATTTCTCTGCTAACCAATCACTTCAGGGAATTTGGGCCAGATGTGGTGAATCGATGTCACTGCCCCCCATTCGCAATCGACGTGGATTCGTCCCGCCATCCAACCAATTAAACAAAATGGCATAGTATAGGCTTGATTGAGAAAGTGATTTGCAGTTTTGTCCGCAGACCAACCACTAGCACATTTGGTATGAAAAATAAATTCGTCCGTCTAGCCATCCTCGCGACCGTCACGGGTCTTACTGCCAATGCGGCGCCATTCATGGCCGTGGGCGACAATGCCGAACTGTTCCTCACCGCCTCCGGTCAGGTTCAGTTTGACGACAACATTTACCTCGACGCCTCCAAGGAAGTCGATGACACGATCCTGAGCTTCACCCCTGGCGTGGACCTCGTCTTCGGCAAGGGTTCGGCCACAAAGGGTAACGCGTATTACCGCGAAGAAATTCGTCGTTACAGCGACAACGACAACCAGAACACCGAGCTGTCCAACCTCGGCGTGAAGACCCGTTTCGACAACGGCGTCACCAAGGCCGACTTCAACGCCTCTTACGCGCAGGTCGCGCAGAATGACAACGACATCCGCGCCACCGGCACCATCGTGCGCCGCAAGCTGACCAACCTCGGCCTGACGGGCGAGTTCTCGGTTTCCGAGAAGACCAGCGTCGCCGCCGGCCTGGCCTTCGACAAGACCGACTACGGTCCGGCGACTTATGTCGACAGCGACATCCTGACCATCCCGGTCGACGTTTACTTCAAGGCCACCCCTAAGCTCGATTGGAGCGTCGGTTATCGCTACCGCAGCTCCGAGCTCAGCGGCGCGGGCCGTGATTCGAGCGACAACTTCTTCAACGTCGGTGCGCGCGGCGAATTCACCCCGAAGCTCATCGGCCAGATCCGTGTGGGCTACACCCAGCGCTCCTTCGATGTGGGCAGCGACGACAGTGGTTTCGGCGCCGACGGCAGCCTGACCTACGCGTTCTCTGAGAAGACCTCCTATCGTTTCAACATCAGCAACGACTTCGGCAGCTCCGGCACGGGTGACTCCACTGAGAACTTCGTGATCGGCCTCAATGCGACGAGCAAGATCTCCGAACAGTGGTCCCTCACGGGTGGCCTGAGCCTCCGCAAGATTGATTACTCGACTCGCTCCGATGACTTCGTCGAGGGCCTGGTCGCGGTGAGCTATAACCTCAACCAGATGGTCAACTTCGGTGCCTCGTACGTCTACCGCGACAACGACTCGTCTTCGGCGGCCGCGAGCTTCAAGAACAACGTGTTCACGTTCGGCGCGAATATCCGCTACTAAGGTAACGAATCTGCATTTCACGGCTTGCGAACGGAAGAGGATCACTGATCTTCTTCCGTTTTTTATTACCGGTATCCATGCGTTCCCGAATCCTTAGCTTGCTGCTGGTCCTCGCGCTGGCCCCCGCCAGCGCCCTGCGGGCCGCTGACGAGGCCAAGCCGGCGGCCACACCGGAAGCGACCGATTACATCCTGCAGCCTTCGGATCTCATCCGGGTGCTGATCTTCCAGGAACCGGACCTGCTGCGCGAGGTGCGGATCACGCAGGAATACACGATCACCCTGCCGCTGATCGGCACGATCGACCTGCGGGACAAGACCGTTCGCCAGGCTGAGGAAATTATCCGCAGCTTGTACGATAAGGACTACCTCGTGAACCCCCAGGTGAATCTCACCGTCCTCGAGTACTCCCAACGAACGGTGCAGGTCGTCGGTGCGGTCAACAATCCCGGTTCCGTGGTGTTCCCGCCCGAACAAAAGATGGGCCTCGTCGAGGCCATCGCGCGCGCCGGCGGCCAGTCGCGCATCGCGGACCTCAAGCGCGTCCAGCTCACGCGCACGAGCGCCGAGGGGAAGACGGAAAACTTCATCATCAACGTGGCGGATCTCATGAAGGGCGCCTCGGGCGAGCAGTGGCTGCTTCGTAAGGGCGATGTGATCCTCGTGCCGGAAAAACTCTTCTGATTTGCGAACCATGGATTCAGTGCCGAAAGCAGAAAAAGCGCAGGGGGGCGGCGAGGCCTATCCGTACACCTACTACGGCACTAGCTACAGCGGCTATGGCTCGGCCGGCCACACCGACAACCAGATGCAGCGGAGCATGCAGGACTACCTGCTGATCCTGCGCGAGCGCATCTGGTACATCGTACTGGTCTTCACCTTGGTTTTCTCTGCGGCGGCGATCTACACGTTTACCCGCACGCCGCAGTACCAGTCGGTCGCCAGCGTCCAGCTGCTCCGCAACGGCCCGGTCGTCATGCAGGTGCAGGAAGTCGTGAACAACGACATCCGCTCCGCCGAGGATCTGAACACCCAGGTCAAGGTGCTCGAGAGTTTTGCCATCGTGCAGCGCGTGGCCGATCGCCTGGCGGGCAACGGCGAGGATTTGAAGACGTTCCTGGCGCCGTACGCGAAGACCGAGAGCACCGGCTCCGCCACCACGCCGGCCGAACTCATCTACAAGAACCGCAAGATCGTGCCCGTGCGCCTGAGCCTCGTGCTGCAGGTGCAGTACACCCACGCGGACAAGGTCATCGCGGCCAAGATCGCGAATTACTTCATCGACGAGTACATCGCCTACAATTCGCGCCAGCGCATCGAAGATTCGATGAAGGCCTTCGAGGACCTCAAGGAGCGCGCCGAGCAGCAGAAGAAGAAGGTCGAGGAAATCGCGCACACCCTCCAGGCCTACCGCGAGAAGAACAAGATGATCTCCCTCGACAAGTCGAAGGACATCGTCACCGAGAAACTGAAGGCGCTGAATGCCTACGTTACGCAGACGACGTCCCGCCTGAACGAGGCGGAAATCCGCTGGCGCCAGGTGCAGGAACGCAAGGCCAACCCGGCCCAGCTCCTCGACCTGCCGTTCGTTTCCAGCCAGTCCCTGATCACGCAACTCGTGCAGCAGGTCGCGGCCCAGAAGATCGTCATCTCGCAGCTCCGCGAGCATTACCGCGACAAGCATCCGAAGATGATCGAGGCCGTCAATTCGCTCGCCCAGACCGAGCGTGAATTGAACCGCGCCATCGAGTCCACGGCGGCGACCTTTGAAGCGGATTTCCAGACGGCGAAGCGCAACGACGACGAGGCGCGTGCCAACCTCGCCCAGCAGGAAAAGGAGTCGCTCGAAACCGACCGTTACGCCGTCGAGTATTCGAACCTCGAGCGCGACCTCGCCATCAACGAGCACCTCCTGAACAACCTGCTCGGCCGCATGCGCGAGACCTCGATGACCAGCTCCATCGAAACCCAGAGCGCCCGCGTGGTCGACCGCGCCGCCCCCGCGCTGAAGCCGGTTTCGCCCAACATCCCGCTCAACCTGGCGCTCGGTTTCCTGGGCGGCCTCGCCTTGGGCACCGCGTTTGCGTTTTTCGTCGCCTACATCGACGACCGCGTGAAGAGCTCGTTCGACATCGAGTCCGTCGTCGGCCTGCCGCTCGTCGGCATCGTCCCCGAGATCAAGCGCATGGAGCAGCCCGACAAGGCGCAGATCGTCGCGAACAACCAGGACAAGCAGGTCGTCGAATCCTTCCTCACGCTGCACTCGAGCCTGCGCCTGAAGGATGAAAGCAAGCGCGCCCAGGCGATCCTCGTCACGAGCACGATCCCCGGCGAGGGCAAGTCCTTCACGACCACGAACCTGGCGCTGACGTTTGCGGCCCACGGCGAGAAGGTCGTGATCATCGATTGCGACCTCCGGAAGCCGAATATCCACAAGTCATTCCGGATCGAGAACCTCAAGGGCGTCATCGACGTCTGCGCGGGCACCCAGACCATCGACCAGGTGGTCAATCGCAACGTGCACCCGAACCTCGACGTGATTCCCGCCGGCGGCCGCGCGAAGAACCCGACGCAGATTCTCAACAGCAAGAATTTCGAGCTGATGCTCTCCGACCTTCGGAAGCGCTATGACCGCGTGTTCGTCGACACGCCGCCCCTGGCCGCCGTGAGCGATGCGCTCATCATCCTCCCGCTGATGGATGGCTCGCTGTTCACGATTTTCTTCAACCGCGTCCGCCGCAAGGCCGCCCAGTTCAGCGCCCGCAAGCTGCTCGAGGTGAACGTGCCCTGCTTCGGCGCCGTCCTCAACGGCCTCAACCTCGCGGTCTCCGGTTACTACTACGCCCAGTACTACGACAAGTCCTACAAGGACTACTACGTGACCATGGCGAAGCAGGACCCGAACACGCCGGACAAGTAAACTGGCCTTGGATTTTGGGTAGCGAGCTCACCCGCGCTGCGGTCCGATCGTTCTCGTTCTCTTAATCTTTCTCTTTCTCTCGGGATTGGTAAACCGACCAGCCGTGCGGCCCCTGCAGCCATTTTGGATCTCGGTTCTCGTCCGATCGGCGTGACGCGGTCGGGTCCGTTGCCGCAACTGGGTTCGGTATTTAGGTGGGAGGGGCTTTACGCCCCGACCTCGAGCGTGGCATCACCCCATCCGGGCGCTACCGCGACCTACCGTTTCGCCGCCGCCCGCTTCAACCGATCGTTGATCGCCGCCGCCAGGCCACCGGCTTCCGCCGGCAATGCCTCGATTTCGATTCGACGGAATTTTCCCGCATCGGCCGCGCGCAGCACCCCGTACAGGTTGCGCGCGATTTCGGCGATCGCCCCGCGGCGGCTCAACCAAAAGACGTTGGCCGCGGACTTGCCGCGGGGCTGCCGCAGGAAAATCCGGGCGATGCCTTTTTCAGGGACCGACGGTGGCGCGCCAATGACGAGGGGCGTGCGCGGACTGTAGTGCCGATCGAGCATGCCCGGCGCGAGCTGGCGCGCGCGGTTGCTGCGGGCCCGGGCGACATGGATCTTTTTGTGCAGGAATTTTTCCAGCTGCGCCGCGGTGATGGCGCCGGGACGCAGCACGCGGGGCCGGGTCGGATTTGTGACGTCGAGCACCGTCGACTCGAGCCCGACCTGGCTCGCGCCGCCGTCCAGAATGTGGGGAATCCGCGCGCCCAAGCCTTCCTGCACGTGGGCCGCCGTCGTCGGGCTGATGTAGCCGAACAGATTCGCGCTCGGCGCGGCCAAGGGGATTTGCGCGGCCCGCAACAGCCGGCGGGCGAGGGGATGGGCCGGGGCGCGGATGGCCACGGTTGCTCCACCGGACGTCACGATGCCGGGCACGCAGCTCTTTTTCGGCAGCACCAAGGTGAGCGGCCCCGGCCAGAACTGACGTGCCAGGCGGCGCGCCACGGGATTGAACTCGGCGAGTTCCTCCGCGTGTGACAGGTCCAGCACGTGGACGATCAGGGGATCGTTGGCGGGACGGCGCTTGGCCTTGAAGATGTTTCGGCAAGCCCGCGCATCCAGCGCGTTCGCCGCCAATCCGTAGACTGTCTCCGTGGGAATGGCCACGAGCTCACCCTGGCGCAGCGCGTTCGCCAGGCGGCGAAGGGTGGCGGCAGAGGGTGAGTACACGCGGGCGCGCATGGTCAATTTGTGGGAGCCTGTTTACAGGCGATTCAGGAGCAACGTCGACCGGACATTTTGGCGATTCCCTGGTCTACGTATCCGGACACAAAAAAGCCGGAGCCTGAGCTCCGGCTGAAAGGCAAAGCCGGGGACGGCTTATTGCATCGTGAGCATGTTGCGCGCGCGCTTGATCTTCGCGGTGACCTTGCGCTGCTGCTTGGCGGAGAAGCCGGTGTACTTGCGCGGCAGGATCTTGCCGGTGTCCGTGATAAAGCGGCTCATCAACTGGGGGCTCGTGAAAGGAATTTCCTCGGGCTTGAGGGTCTGGGTCTTGGTTTCGGTCGTGCTCATGATTGGAAAAAGGAGGTCGAAGGTTGGCCGGCGGTCCTCCCCTGTCAACGGGCATTTTTAGTTTGCCAAAGCCCGTCGGCAGGCATGTCTGGAAATGTCTTTAGTCCCCGTAGCTCAAATGGATAGAGCAGGCGTTTCCTAAACGTCTGATCCCGGTTCAATTCCGGGCGGGGGCACCAGTTTTCCCATTCCGAAGTCCGGACGTGAGTTGCAGCTGCCTTGCCGACCTTCAACCGCGGACGTCCGCCCAAGGACCAGTTGACCGCCCGGCGGGCCGGGTCCTTGATCGGGGGGTGTTCGAAGAGCCGCCCCGCGCCGCCGCGGGGCTTCCCTCGCTGATTCCCGTGCACCCCCTTTCCCTTCGGTTAGCCTTGGCATTGCTGCTGGGCCTCACGGGCATGGCGGCCGACGAGCCGGCCACGATGGCGCGTCGGCCAAATGTCTTGTTCATCGCGATGGATGACCTGAACAACTGGGTGGGGTGTCTCGGTGGACACCCGCAAACCCGTACCCCGAATCTCGATCGGCTCGCGGCCCGGGGCACGCTGTTCACCAACGCGTATTGCCCGGCGCCGGCCTGCAATCCGTCGCGATCCGCGATCTTCACGGGCATCCCGCCGCGCGCATCGGGGATCTACAATAATTCCCAACGCATGCGGGAGGCGCTGCCGGAAGCAGAGATCATTCCAAAGTACTTCTCGCGCCACGGCTACTGGTCGGCGGGCTCCGGCAAAATGCTGCATTACTTCGTCGATGCCGATTCCTGGGACGAGTACTTTCCCGCCAAGGCGCTGGAGAATCCGTTTCCGGAGACCCATAACCCGCCGACGCGCCCCGTCAGCCTGCCATTTGAAAAATGGATGTACGCCGACGCCGATTGGGGCCGGCTGGACCTCGACGACGAGGCCTACGGCGGCGATCACGCCGTCGCGAAGTGGGTCGGCGCACAATTGCGGCAACCCCACGACCGCCCGTTCTTCCTCGCCTGCGGTATCTACAAACCCCACGAGCCGTGGTTCATCCCAAAAAAGTACTTCGAACCCTTCCCGCTGGACACCATCGTGCCGGGCCCGGGGTACAAGCCTGATGATCTTGAGGACGTCCCGCCCGCCGGCCAAAAACTCGCGCGCAACCGCTACTTCGAGCACATCCAGAAAAACCACCAGTGGAAGCAGGCGATCCAAGCGTACCTCGCCGCCATCCATTATGCGGATGCCATGTTGGGCCGGGTGCTCGACGCGCTCGATGCGAGTCCCGATCGCGAAAACACGATCGTGGTCCTGTGGAGCGATCATGGCTGGCACCTGGGCGAGAAGGAGCATT
Source organism: Lacunisphaera sp. (assembly GCA_044224295.1). GTDB lineage: Bacteria > Verrucomicrobiota > Verrucomicrobiia > Opitutales > Opitutaceae > Lacunisphaera. The sequence continues at coordinate 193,028 of JBGAKQ010000005.1, forward strand.
GGCAAAAATACACGGGCTGGCGGCTCAGCGCGCGCGTCCCGTTGATCATCCACGTTCCACCTGGCGTGCCGGGTCTTCCGGTCGGCACGCCCGCGGGTTCCGTGAGCAGCCGTCCGGTCAGCCTGGGTGACCTCTACCGCACCCTCCTTGATCTATGCCAGTTGCCGGACAAACCCGCGATTTTCGGCCGCAGTTTGGTGCCCTTGCTCAAGGATCCCGCCGCCGCATGGGAAGAGGCGCCGCTGACCCATCTCGCCAATCCGGGAGACTACGCGCTCAGCACCGAACGGTGGCGCTACCTGCATTACAGCAATGGAGACGAGGAACTCTACGACGTCGCCACCGACCCGCACGAGTGGACCAATTTGGCCCAACGGCCGGAGTTCGCCCCAAGGTTGGCGGCGATGCGAGCGCTCGTGCCAAAGGACATCAAGCCGGCCTACGAATCCCAACCCGGGATCAGCGCCATCCAGCCGGATGACTTTGTTGCCTTCGTGCCGGTCGGGCGCGGGCCGGTGCCGGCATCGCACCCCGTGGCGGGCACCGTGAACCTCATCTTCCGGAACCAGGCGGGCGGGCCGGTAAAGCTCTTTTCCGTCGACGCCGCGGGACGACGTGAGCTGGTGCAGGTCATTCCGGTGACGAGCCGCCATTGGGTGCGAACCCAACCCGGCACCGTGTGGGTGGTCGCCGATGATCGCGGCGTCGAGCGCGGGTACTTCGTGGCGGGCGAGACCGACGCCACGGGCGGCATTCAGTTCGGGCCCCGCTGACTTCCCGCTACATCCCGCTCGGGAAGTTCTTGTGGTCGAGTGCGCCGCTGGAGCGGACGCCCTTCAGGGCGTGGCCGTAGGCTTCGAGCACCTTGAGCGCGTAGCGAAGGCGCTTGCGCTGCAGCGCGTCCTCCTTGCCCAGGTCGGGCGTGCCATCGGCAGCATTCAGATTCTGTTCAGCGTGGTGAATGATCACGTGCTCGGGAATCCAGCAGAGGCGGTTGTTCTTCGTGCCGCTCATCCGCAACTCCGCGATCGGATAACTGCCGCCGCGCATCGCCGACACCGTGACGATCAGGCCGGGTTTGTGGCCGATCTCGCTGGCGGTGCAATTGAGCAGGAAATTCTTCACGCCGGGCGTGGCCATGCCGCTCCATTCCGGGGTGCACACCACGAGGGCGTCGGCAGACTTCAGTTCCGCGGAAATCGGATCCCACACCGCATCCGGTGCGCCGCCGGTGGTTTCATCCCACAACGGCAGCGGATTCCCGCTGAGGCTGTAGAGATGCGTCTCGGCGGCGGGATGCTCCCGGCGCAGCACACCCTCGATGTATTCCGCGACCTTGAGCGTTTGCGCTTCGGCGCGATGGCTGCCGCTGAGGATGAAAAATTTCATGAGTGGATCTGCTTGGGTCGGAGGTAGGAGCCTGCTTGCAGGCGACAGGATGTGCGTGTGTGGCGCGACTCCCGAATCGCCTGCAAGCAGGCTCCTACATTTTGAGGGAGGAAGGAACGGCTATGCGGGGCATGAACACGGGCCACCTATGCCTTAGCAAGGGCTTGCTTGCAAGCGGGGCGGACGCAAACATGCCCGGCCGTGTCCAATTCCTTCGGCCAAAATTTCCGCATCACCACCTGGGGCGAGAGCCACGGGCCGGCCGTGGGCGTGGTGATTGACGGTTGCCCGGCGCGACTGCCGATCACCGCGGAGGAAATCCAAGCCGACCTCGATCGCCGCCGCCCGGGGCAAAGCGACATCACGACCCCGCGCAAGGAAGCGGACAAGGTCGAGATCCTGTCGGGCGTCTTCGAGGGCCGGACCACCGGCGTGCCGATTTCCCTGGTGGTGCAGAGCTCCGACCAGCGTTCGAGCGCCTACGACGAGATGAAGGAGAAGTTCCGGCCGTCGCACGCGGATTTCACTTACCAGGCGAAATATGGTCATCGCGACCATCGCGGCGGCGGTCGCTCCTCGGCGCGCGAAACGATCGGTCGCGTCGCGGCCGGCGCGGTGGCGCGCAAGCTTCTGCACCTGGCGAAGGGCATCGAAGTCCGCGCCTATGTGACGCAAATCCATGATTTGGTTGCCCCGGCCATCACGCGTTTCCCAAGCCTGGCGGAAGTCGAGGCCAACGCCGTGCGTTGTCCGGACGCCGATACCGCGGCCCGGATGATCGAGCGCATCAAGCAGGTGCGCAGCGTCGGCGATTCCGTGGGCGGCGTCATCGAGTGCCGCGTCCGCAACGTTCCCCCCGGCCTGGGCGAGCCGGTCTTCGACCGCCTGGAAGCCGACCTCGCCAAGGCGATGCTGTCGCTGCCGGCCACGAAGGGTTTTGAGATCGGCAGTGGATTTGCCGGCACCCTGTTGAAGGGTTCGCAGCACAACGACGCCTACGTGAAGCACGGCGGTCGCATCGCGACGTCGACCAACAACTCCGGCGGCATCCAGGGCGGGATCAGCAACGGCGAGGAGATTGTCTTTCGCACGGCCTTCAAGCCCACCGCCACGATCCTGCAGAACCAGAAGACCGTCGACGTGCACGGGACCGAAACGGAGCTCCTGGCGCGCGGCCGCCACGACCCCTGCGTCGTTCCGCGGGCGGTGGTGATCGTCGAGGCGATGACGGCCCTCGTGCTGGTGGACCACTGGATGCGCCAGGCGGCGCAGAACGACAGTTTTAAATTCTGAGTTTACCCCAAGACCGCAAAGTCCGCTGAGTTTTCTCGGGCTGATTGCTTTCTTGGCTAGCTTGGCGATCTTCGTGTGAAAATGTCTTCTTCTGTTTATTTCCTCTTGGGCACTCCGGGTTCGGGCCGGCGCGCGATTGTGCGCGACCTGATCGAGAATGGGCTTTCGCCGGATGAGCCAGCCGTGGTGTTGCTCGCCGAGACGGAAGCCGCGAGCCCGGCCGACGAGCGCCTGGGCAAATTGAAGAACGTCGAGGTCCGCCGCTGGAAATGGGCCGAGCCCGGGTTCCCGACGCTGGAGGTGCCGGCCGGCGCCACGGTTTTCGTAATCGGCGACAGCCGCGTCAGCCCGGTCGACCAGGTCGAGGCGCTCAAGCCCTGGCTGGCGGGGGAGGGCCTCGAACTCGCGCGCATCTTCACGGTCGTCGACTGCCAGCTGGCGGAAAAACAGCCCGTGCTGCGCCAGTGGTTTGATGCATGCATTCACTTTTCCGACGTCGTGTTCCTCGGTCGGCGCGAGGGCGTCGCCAACAAGTGGCTCAGCGACTTCATCAAGCACTACACCGACGAATATTTCCCCTGCCATTTCGTGCAGGTGAAAACCAAGGGTGACTTGCCGACGCCCCTCGTGTGGCTCGATCCGGTGGCCCGGCGCGTCTCGCAATATTTTGAGGACGACTACGTGGACCTGTCCGACGTCGTGATCGAAACCGGTGACGACGAGGCCGAGGAAGGCGAGGCGGTCGAGCCGGGCGAGGACGACGGCATTATTCCACCCGAGCCCTACTTTGTCCGCCAGCGCAGCGGACGCCGGGAAAAAGAAGTCCCCGACATCCGCGATTACCTGGGCGAAAAATAACCTGCCCGAAAAACGGCCGCTGTCTTTGCGGCGAGGCTGGCTACCCCTGCCGGCATGATTCAACCTGAAGCTCCCGTGGCCGCCTCCGTCCAGTCCCTGCCCACGGCCCGCACGATGTACCGGGCCCTGTCGCGGCGCGACGCCGCCTATGAAGGCGTGTTCTTCACCGGGGTGAAAACCACCGGTATCTTCTGCCGGCCGACTTGCCGCGCCAAGCGGCCCAAGGCGGAGAACGTCGAGTTTTTCCCGTCAATCACCGAGGCCCTGCACGGCGGTTATCGTCCGTGCCGGCTTTGTCGGCCGATGGACACCACCAAACCGATCCCGGCGCTGGTCGAACGTCTGCGTCGCGCCGCCGAGGCGGCGGCGGACGGACGGGTCACGGACAAGGACCTCGTCGCCATGGGCATTGAGCCCTCGACCGCTCGCCGCCAATTCCGCGCCTACCACGGCATGACGTTCCACGCCTACCAGCGGGCGCGGCGCATGGGGCTGGCGTTGCGGGACGTCCAATCCGGCAAACCGGTGGTCGATGTCCAACTCGCCCGCGGTTACGAGTCGACGAGCGGTTTTCGCGAGGCCTTCGCCCGGGTTTTCGGCGCCCCGCCGCGCGGGGCCAAGGAGGGAGCCTGCCTGCTGGCACAGCGCATGGAAACGCCGCTCGGCACGATGCTGGCGCTGGCGGATGACCAGGGGTTGCGGCTGTTGGAGTTTACCGACCGCCGCGGCCTCGAGCGCGAGCTCGTGGTTTTGCGGCAGCGCCTGAAGTGCGCGATCCTGCCCGGCACCAACGCGGTGCTCACGGAAACCCAGCGGCAGCTCACGCGGTATTTTTCCGGCGAGTCCCTGGAGTTTGACCTGCCGCTCGCGCCCGTTGGTTCGGATTTTCAGCGTCGCGTCTGGGCGGAACTGCAGCGGATTCCTGCCGGCCGCACGCGCAGCTACACGGAGATGGCGACGCGGGTTGGGGTGGCCAACGGCCGCCGCGCCATCGCGCGGGCCAACGGCTCAAACATGCTCGCGCTCGTGATCCCGTGTCACCGCGTCATCCGCGCGGACGGTAACCTCTGCGGTTACGCCGGCGGCATCTGGCGCAAGCAGCGCCTGATCGAGCACGAGCGGAAGTACGCCAAAGCAGGCTGATTATTTACAGAAGGTAACGAAGGAAACGAAGCTTCGACTCACTTCTTCGTTGGCTTCGTTTCCTTCTGTAAAACGCCTCGGATGAACGCCCGTTCCGCTTTCCCCCGGCTCAATATCCGGGGTAAACAAAAGCCTTGCGCGTCGGGGCATGGAAAGTATCCATTGCCCTTCCGTTTTTTGCCCAGGTGGTGGAATTGGTAGACACGCAGGTCTCAGAAGCCTGTGCCTAACCGCATGGGGGTTCGAGTCCCCCCTTGGGCACCATTTGCAGAAGCCGCTTATTCGAAAGAGTAAGCGGCTTTTTGCGGGATAATGGGCTGGCGAGACCTGATACAGCGCCCGAAGTGTTCAACCATCGTTTCACGTTCAGGAGCGTTATTCCCGTGTAGGGCGAACAGCGACAACCCAAGTCGCTCCCATGCCCACCCAACGAATCGCCGATGAGTATCCGCCCAAGTCAGGCATTCTCATCGCGCACAAGACCAACCCGACAGGCTCACGCGCCTACCGCGTTGATATCGCCGCTTCTTTGACTGGGGCAAAGCGTGAGCAGCGCCAGTTTCCGACCAAGGAGCAGGCGTGCCGTTACGCCAAGCAGCGTCACGATGAGATAGTGCGCCACGGCTACGCGGCCTTCGCTCTGACGACGGACCAAAGGAGCGATGCCTTGAAGGCATTGGCGTTGCTCTCGTCATGCAATGTCAGCTTGGCCGAGGCGGCTCGTATTGTCGTAAAACAACAGTCCGTGATGCGGGAGCGGTTGACGGTGTCCCAACTCTACGGCCGTTTCATGGCGGCTCCCGGCAAGCGCAAGACGCAAGCCATACCCCGTCGCCCGCTGACTGTCGTGAATCTTACATGGCGGCTCAACCGGTTCGAACGGGAATTTGGGACCCGCATGGCCAGCGAACTTACCCCCGGCGAAGTGCAAGCGTGGCTTGCTTCGCTCGGCCAGTTGTCCGCGATTTCATTCAACAACTACCGCCGTGTCCTGCACGCCATGTTCGCTTACGGCCTCTCCGAAGGCTACCTCGCTTGCAACCCCATCGCCAAAATTCCGCTTTATGTAGTGCCGCACAAGGCTCCTCCAATCCTGACGGTGGACGACGCGGAGCGGCTGCTGAACGCAGCTTGGGTTTCGGAGTCTCGACTGGGTCTCCTCGGCTTTGCGGTGCTGGGCCTCTTTGCTGGCATTCGCCGCGCTGAGCTTGAGCGCCTTGATTGGTCCGCCGTTAAGTGGGAGCGCAAGATGGTGACGGTGGACGGGACCATCGCTAAGAGTGGCAGCATCCGTAATGTCACCCTGTCCGAAAACGCTTTGGCTTGGTTGGCGAACCATACAGCCCTGAAGGGTCCAGTTTGTCCGAGTAACATGAAGATTCGCCTGCGTGAGTTGTGGAAGTTTGCGGGCTTCAAGAAGGAGGGCCGAAACGAGCTTCGCCACAGCTTTGCCAGCTACCATTACGACCTGCACCAAAACGGCCCGCTCACAGCCGCCCAGCTTGGCCATTCCACCGGAACGCACCTGCTCTTCAGCCATTACCGCAGCCTCGTTCAACTAGGGGAGGGCAAGAGATATTTTAGCCTCCTTCCTTGCACGCATGCCCGCGATAGAGAGACGTGCCCGCAAAATATAAAGGTGCTCACCGTCGCATAACCCCACCTGCAATCACTACTCGGAGAGCGTATATATAAAAAGCCTAAGCTTGGTGGTCCGTGTGTGCTGAATGGATGGGGTGTGGACCGCTCGGAACTCGACTTATTATGGGCGGAAGACGCGGCTGCGACCGCGCTCGAAACATTGGTTCTCAGTTACGCTTCTAAGTCCTCTTTGAGCGATTTCGAGACCAACCCCACGAGAGTGCTGTAAGAGCACTCCCCCACAGGTAAATCCTGCTCGCTGGTGACGCTCCGGGCTGTGATGGCAAGCAAATCAACATTACTACCAATATCGCACCAACAATGATGGCGATACGTGCCCACCACACTGTAGCCTTTTCGTCTTCGGCGATGCTCTGTTTGCGGGCTACTTCCATCCGCTCAAACTCTTCGTCACTGATTTCTTGAATGGGAGTGGATTCACTAACAGCCCGAACAACCGATTGGATATTCTCCGCATTCTGTCCGAAAGAGGTGAGGGAAGGAGGTTCGTCGGGGTCGCAGATGCTATTCACATAAACATCGAAGCCATTGAACTGGACCGATACCTGTTCGCCCCAACTCATAGTCTTCGGAAATCCACCGACTTTAGCCTGTATAAAACTAGAAGCCCGCTTTGTCTTTATCTTCCAGTTTTGTCTGTGGGCCAATGAGACTACGGAATGAAAGTTTTCTTCGGCGCTATGGTTAGTGCGAACCATCCTATACCGCAAAGAGCGATTCAGGTGCCAATACAACAGAGCCGCTATCGGTATTGGTATTAGAATCGGCAACGTCAGGTCGTTTTTTCCGGGACTGAAGAATTGCACGGCCAACCCAATAAACGGAAACGACGCCACCAAGATTAGAGGCCAAAAATAATTAAACTTCGCCATTCCTCTGAGTTTTAAGCTGCGTTCGCACATTTGGGTATCGACGTTATCGCTGCTTCGAATCGTTAAGTTGCCGATTTCTTTTTTCGAGTAACTCCGAGTAGCTCTTGAAAGAGCCACTGGTTCGATAGGTGCCGCTTTCGTTCCATGCGATTGCCTCGGTCGAAACGAACTTCGCTACACCGCTGGAAATGGAAAACACGCTAACACATGTCGTGTTAACGCCGCTTGTATAGAGCACTAGAATTTTGTCGCCATTCTGCTCCATGATTGGCGAATGGGCTCCCTCTAGTATTTTAATAATTGTGGGTCCGTATTCCCTTTCATACGCCGCGACGACGCATAGCGAATTGTCTGAACCGATACTAGATTCCAAACGACAGACGCCCAAGGTGCCCAACATCGAACCTGCCTGCGTCGTAACAGTAAATGGGATGTGACAGACTTCCTTGAATTTACCGAATTCGGTTTCCTTTGCGTGGACCGCCGTCGCTAGACATACTACAAAAATCGTGACGTGTGCTAAATGTCGCATGTGGACCTTCATCTCCGATGAGATGCCTTACCGGATATACCGTCTCAACTTAAATTAAGCAACCACACGTCCTGCCGCGTTGCGCAGCGTCACCATGCCCGAATTATTTCCTTCATCGACGGCCGGACTGGCGGCCGACGTTTCGTTTTCCCTCCGATATTGTTCTAGCTCACGCTTTCTCTTCGCTGCATCCCTGAGCTTCGTGAGTTTCAATCTTTCGCCTGCCAGCTTGGCTTTGGTCGCATCGATTTTTAATTGCTGAGAATCTACGCCAGCGCCTGCGATACTTTCTTTAAGCTCCACTTCACGGGCTAGAGCGGTGCCAAGCAAGGTGGTCACGTCGCTGAGTAGGTCGATGAGTTCATCGCGAGTCATCGCTGCGCTCTGATATATTTTATATCTGCTCCTGTGCCGCAGCGAGTGCCTCGCTTGCGTAGTTCGGTGATGAGTCTGTGAAGCAGCGTGTCTGTTTTCTTCGAGGTAGTTTTCATAGCTGGTTCTCCTTTCTGAATAAGTATCTTCTTCCTCCGATTTTCTTCTCCGTCCTTGTGAAGTTATTCTGTATCGGAAGGGCTGTGGTGGATGCACACTTCACCCTGTAAGGGATAAAGTGTGCATCGTTCGTCATTCTATTCGGAATGGGAGGGCGGCTTGTCACAGAGGCCAGCTACGGCCTCAGCACCCTTATAGGAAAAGTCATACCAAAATAAAAACCTGTGAGCAGGGTGCTCTTCGTCTCTTGCGAGACAACTGTTGCGATGGGTTGGTCTAAATTGTGTGCGTCAAGCCCATCACTTTTTTCTCTGCGAGCCTCATCCGTCCTAAAAGCAATTGGATAGTCGCCAAAACTGCCGCTGTTGACCGGCCAGTGAAACGGAGTCGCACCGTTTTTCGTGTCAGCCGCAACGAAGGGAAGCAGGGCGGCCGGTTCTTTTCACCAATTCGTTTAACCTGAGCAGTTGTTAAGGGAGTCCATTGTGAACGCGAGCGCTCGGACCAAAATGAAAAACCCGAGCGGTGGCAGCTCGGGCTTCTCGGAACTAACTGAAAAACCTTTGGGCCACCGAAAGTGTCTTCATTGAATATATAGCGGAGACGAAGCTGAAACGATACGCTCTCGACTTTATACAGCGTAGAAAATGGTGAGATGTAATCGCCGCTACTTTTTTCAACGGGACGATATAAGAAGTCGGCTGGACTTCTTACAATTCGCCACAGTCGGCACTTCACGTCATAATTGTGTCCATCAGTGGAGCGGCATGGTGTCGCTTCCGACCACACGAAGGAAACAATGAATCTGACTCCCAATCAAAAACAGAACCTAGCTCGCCTTATGCGAGCCAAACAACAACCAGCCAAACACGAACCGAGATATGCGAACGAAGCTGAAGCGATTAACGCGCACTGCATCGAGTTGATGGTCCAAATCCACGGTCCCGAGGCCGTCTACGGAGATGATGACGAGGGGGGTGAATTTCACCCATACTTCCGCAATCGGAAGGCGGACGATTGGACGCCTGACGCCAAGTAATTAGCCCGTTGGCGTGTGGCCGTTGTTGCGGGGTTGTGCCCTGAAACGTGCTTCGCGCTGTGGGGCGTTTCACCATCAAGAGCCCAAAAGGAGGTTAAAACCGGGGTTACACTTGCCATCCCCGAGGCATGCAATCACAGTTCAGCCAATCCGCTGTTTCACTCTACACGGACGTTCATTGAGCGATGCAAGACGATGATACAAGACGGTCTTACGCAGTGTCTCAGAAGCCTGTGCCTAACCGCATGGGGGTTCGAGTCCCCCCTTGGGCACCATTTGCAGAAGCCGCTTATCCGAAAGGGTAAGCGGCTTTTTGCTGTCCGGTCCGGGCTTGCCGGCAATCGGACGGCAGACAGCGTGGCTGCCATGGCAAATCATTACCTTCGAGGACTCCAGATTGTCTTCCTGGGACTGGCGCTGCTTCTGGGCGGGGTAGGTTGCATGCGCGTCATCACGGCGCCGGCGCGCATGGAACGCCGGGAGAAGGCGGAGAACGCGTTCGCGCGCCTGGCCGAAGTGCCGACGGAGCGGCTGGCGGCTTTCCTGGATGCACGCCTGGGCGAGAAGCTTAGTGTTAACGCCGAACAAGCACCGCGTCTCGCGGCCGCCAACCTGGCGCACGCGAAGCGGCTACACGAGCTTGCGGCCGCCGACGATGGCGTCCGCGCCAAGGCCCGTGCGTTGCGGCAGGCGAACGACCTGCACGAAGCCGACCTGCGGGCGATCCTGACGCCGGAGCAATTCGCGCGATACCAGGAAATGAAGGCGCAACTCCGCGAGGCGCTCGAAGCGGGCGCCTCGGACCGGCCCTGATCGGATTTCGTCGCGCATGGCCAACTCCCGACCCGACGCGATCGCCCCGGCTTCGGTCGCACCGCGCGGCGCGATTTGGGCCGCGGCATTGATCGCGGTGGCGGCGCTGCTCGCTTACGCGAACTCTTTTTCCGTACCGTTCATTTTCGACGACGACTCGTCGATCAAGGACAACCCCACGATCCGGAGTTTGACGACGGCTTGGTCGCCGCCAACGGGCGGCGGACATACGGTTAGCGGACGTCCGTTCCTCAACTTCACGCTCGCACTGAACTACGCAGCCGGCGGCACGGCTGTGTGGGGTTATCATCTGGTGAACCTGCTCATCCACGTGCTCGCCGGTTGTACGTTGTTCGGGATCGTGCGTCGAACGCTGGAACGCCCCCTGTGTAGGAGCCTGTTCACAGGCGATTCAGGACGGGCGCCGTCCTCGGGCGGAGCGAAATCGCCTGTAAACAGGCTCCTACCACCGGACACCTTTCTCCTCGCGCTGGCGGTCGCGCTGCTCTGGACGCTGCACCCACTGCAAACGCAGGCCGTGACCTATATCGTCCAGCGGGCCGAGTCGCTCGTAAGCCTGATGTATCTCCTCACGTTGTGGTGTTTCGTTCGCTCCGTTGAGTCCGAAGCACCGCGCAAGTGGCAGGTCCTGTCCTGGATCGCCTGTCTGCTCGGCATGGGCAGCAAGGAGGTCATGGTGTCCGCCCCGCTGATGGTGGCCTTGTATGACCGGGTTTTTGTTGCGGGTTCCTGGCGCGAGACCTGGCGGCAGCGCAGTTATTTCCACCTGGCGCTGCTGGCGACCTGGTTGTGGCTGGCGTGGCTCGTGATCGGCACGGCGGAGCGCGGCGGTACCGCGGGCTTCGGCACGGGCGTCTCACCGTTGGCCTATGCGCTCACGCAGGTCGGCGCGATCGCGCACCACCTGCGGCTGGCGTTCTGGCCGCATCCGCTCGTGTTCGACTACGGCAAGGGATTGGTCACCGGCTTCGGCGCGATTTGGTGGCAGGCGCTTGTCCTCATCCCGCTCGCGCTCGCGAGCATTTGGTCCGCGGTTCGCGGTCGGCCCGCGGGTTGGTTGGGGATTTTCTTTTTCGCCGTGCTCGCGCCGAGTTCGAGCGTGGTGCCGGTGTTGACGCAGACGATGAGCGAACATCGTTTCTACCTCGCGCTCGCCGCGGTGATCGCGGTGACTGTGATCGGACTCCACCGCTGGCTCGGGCGCCGCAGCCTGGTGGTGTGGTTATTCGTGGTGGTGGCGCTGGGGGCGACGACCATCCGTCGCAATCACGACTACCGCTCGGAGCTCGCGATCTGGGAGGACACGGTCGTGAAGCGCCCCGAAAACATTCGCGCCCTTGCGGCCCTTGGGGCAATCCACCAAGCGGCAGGTCGCTTGGAGGAGGCCCGCGTCCTTTTGCAGGAAGCCGTGCGGCTGGCGCCTGATTCCGTCGAGGCGGTCAACAACCTCGGCAACGCGTGGATGAAGGCCGGCAACTGGGAAGAGGCCGCGCGGTGCTTCGAGCGGGCACTGGTTTTGCAGCCGCGCGAGCCGTACGCGCTCAACAACCTGGGCAACGCCCGCCTGCAACAGGGCCGCGCGGCGGAGGCGATCGGGCATTTTGAGGCCGCCATTCGCGCGAAGCCGGATTTCCCGGAGCCGCGCTTCAACCTCGCCAACACGCTGGCGCAGACCGGACGCATGGCCGACGCGCTGACGCATTACGATTATTACCTGCGCCTCAAGCCGGACGACGTCGAGGCGCGCAGCAACTATGCGGCGACGTTGCAAATGACGCGCCGCTTTGCCGACGCGGTGATGCAATTGGAGTTTGCCGTGAGGCTGCGTCCGACCGACGCCGAGTTGCAGAACAACCTCGGCGCCGCGCTCGCGCAGGCGGGCAAAACGGCCGAGGCGGTGAAGCACTTCGAAACCGCGCTGCAGTTGCGTCCGGACTTCGCGGGGGCTCGCGAGAACCTGGAGCGCGCCACCGGCGCCGCGGCGGGCAAATTGTAGGAGCCTGTTTACAGGCGATCCGGAGGCGGCGTTGCGCGGCGGCCGGAACCGGCTCCGACACACCCCGGGGCTGCGCGCCACCCTTCTCAAGAGGGGACCTCCTTGGGGGCGGGGTATCGGCGACGTGCCCCGGCTGCCGCCGCTGGCTACACGCAGGTCGTGAAACCGTATTTCTTGAGCACGTTGCCGGCGTGGGCGCGTTTTTCGGCGAGGGGGACGTCGGTCCGGCGCCAGATGACGTGCACCTCGTGTTCGAAGGCGCGCATCGCCGGGGCCTTTTCAATGAGCGGCGGCACGGCGCGGGCGGGAATCCGAATGACGCCTTCCGCGTTCGCGTGGATGACGTCGCCCGTCGCAATCGTCAGCCCGCCCACCGTCACCGGCTCGCCCGGCGCGTGGAAGCGTAGCGGACCGTGGTGCACGCATACGCCCTGGCAATAGGCGGCGAACTGCGTGTTGAGCAGGCCGGGCACGTCGCGCACCCCGCCGTTTGTGACCAGTCCGTGGCAGCCGGCGGCGGTCAGGAGTTTCGCCATGCCGTCGCCGATGACGCATTCAAAGCCCGGACGTGAACCGATGGTCTGGACCACCCACACCACCGGCACACCCAACGCCTGCATGGTGGCAAGCTGGGCCCAGAAAGGGTCGATGTTGCCCGTGTTGCCCGGGGTGCTGGAGTCCAGCTGGCAGGTGATCGCCACGCCGCAGGTCGGACCCAACGCGGGCGTGACCGATTGGATCGCACTGCCCATGTAGATCTCGTGCGCCGGCACGGGGTCGACGTAGCCCAGCGTGTTCGCGAGCAGCGCGGTATCGAAATCGCGCAACGCTTCGACTTGTTCGCGAGTCACCGGGGATTTCATTGAGCGGGGGGATTATTGAATCAGGTCTTGGATCAACGGCTCCTGCGTGGGTGCCGCGGCACTGAACTTGATGGCTTCGCGAATCAACGCCTCCGCCCGCGCGCCCTTGGCGTCGTCGTTGATGTGGAGCGTGCATAAGCGAGTGCCGGCTTTGACCGGTTCGCCGATCTTGATGAGGTCCGCGATGCCGACGGCATGGTCGACCTTGTCGGTCACCGCCGCGCGTCCGCCACCGAGTGCCATGATTGCGTGCCCGCACTTCAGGGCGTCGACTTCGCTGACGAATCCGTGGGCATCCGCCGGGGCTTTCACTTCGAGCAGTTTCCTGGCGGTTGGCAGCAGCTTGTAGTCGTCAACCACCTTCGGTTCGCCGCCTTGGGCGACGCACATTTCGCGGAAGACCTTCAGCGCCGCACCATTCGCGATGGCGGCCTCCATTTGCTGGCGCGCGTCCGCTTCGTTTTTCGCTTTGCCGCCGAGGATGAGCATCTGGCCGGTCAGGGCGTAGGTGACTTCCATCAGGTCCGCGGGCCCGCGGCCCTTGAGGCACTCGATCGATTCGATCACTTCCGTCGTGTGGCCCGCGGTGCGGCCGAGCGGCTGGTTCATCGCCGTGAGCAGCGCCCGCACCGGTTTGCCGCCGGCGCGGCCGACCGCGACCATCGCGCGGGCGAGGGTGAGTGCGTCGTCCTTCTTTTTCATGAACGCGCCCTTGCCGAACTTCACGTCGAGCACGAGCGAGTCGATGCCCTCCGCCAGCTTCTTGCTCATGATGCTGGCGCAGATCAGCGGGATGCATTCGACGGTGCCGGTGACGTCACGCAGGGAGTACAGCTTGCGATCCGCCGGCACGACCTGCGGCGTCTGGCCGATCATCGCGCAGCCGACCTTTTGCAGGATGGCGCGAAACTCGGGGACGCTGAGCTGGACCTTGAAGCCGGGAATCGATTCGAGTTTGTCGAGCGTGCCGCCGGTGTGGCCGAGGCCGCGCCCGGACATCATCGGGACCTTCAGGCCGCAGGCGACCGCCAGCGGGGCGAGGATCAGCGAGACCTTGTCGCCCACGCCGCCGGTCGAGTGCTTGTCGACTTTTGCGCCCGGGATGTCCTTGAGGTCGATGACATCGCCCGAGCGCATCATCGCGTCCGTCAGCCAGGCCGTCTCCTGCGCCGTCATGCCGCGCCAGAAAATGGCCATGAGCAGCGCCGTGGCTTGGTAATCGGCAAATCCCTTGCCGTCGCTGACGCCGCGCGCGAAGAACTCGATCTCGTCCTTCGTCAGCGCGCCACCGTCGCGTTTCTTGATGATGATGTCTTGGGGGAACATGGGGTAAGTTGAAAGCTAAGGGTTGAAAGTTGAAAGAACGATCCGGTCGGCAGATCTACGGCGAAGAGACAAGTTCGGGCCATTCAACTTTCCTCTTTCAACCTTCAACTCGGGTTCCCTCACGCGTACCTCTCCTCCTTCCAGGGGTCGCCGACGGCGTGGTAGCCGCGAACTTCCCAGAAGCCGAGGCGGTCCTCGGCGAGGAAGGTGATGCTCTTGACGAACTTCGCGCCCTTCCACGCGTAGAGTTTCGGGATGATCACACGCGCGGGGCCGCCATGTTCCCGGCTCACGGGCTCGCCGGCGAACTTCGTCGCGATCAGCACATCGTCATCGAGGCAATGCGCCAGCGGAACATTGGTAGAATAACCGTCGTAGCTCGTGAAATACACGAACTTCGCGTCCGGCTTCGGCTGCGCGAGCTCGAAGAGGGTGGTGAAGGCCACGCCGCCCCACTCGCAGTCGTACTTGCTCCACGTCGTGACGCAGTGAAAGTCGCTGACGTCGGTCACCTGCGGGAGCGCATTCAATTGCGCCCAGTCCAGATTCTGCGGCTTTTCAACCAGGCCGTCCACGGAGAGCCGCCATTCCTCGTGCGAAATCTGCGGCTGCACGCCGAGGTCGAGCACGGGGAAACCGCTCGTGAGTTTTTGTCCGGGCGGCAGACGGTCGGCTGAAGGGACCTCGCGCGGTTTGAAACCGCCGGCCAGCTGCTTCTCGGCCCACTTCTGTTTGGCCGCGATGTAGCGCTCCTTGGACATGGATGTACGCTACGCGGCGAGCCGGGTCTGGCAAGCGATTGCCTCAAATCCAGGATCGGCTTCACGCCACCGGGGGTGGGGTGGCGGCCAGGACTTCCGCGACCGTCCCTGTCCGTTTCCGGTAGTACCATGCGAGGCCGCCCTGGAAAACGATGCTGACGACGATGACCACGCTGTACGTGGTGTAGAACATGATCCGCACCAAGGGCAGAACATCGGCGCGCGCCACGCCCGACTCCGCCAGCACGGCCTCGAGTTCCGGCGTCAGGTTGCCCATCGCCGTTTCCGCATCGAAACTGCCGAGCCGACTCACGCAATAGACCAGGATCACCGACAGCAACAGTAGTTGCGCGCGCACCATCACCCTCATGCCGCCGGCATCGCCCCGTAGGACCCGGCGGCGGCCGTGCAACTCGGTGAGGCCGGCCGCGAGGACGAACGCGCCCACCCCGACGCCAACGAGGTCGCCCAAGAGGAAGGAACCGAGCGAGCCGAGCACCGCGAGGACCGTCACGCTCCAGCCATCGACGGCGGACACCGTGAGGACCCGCTGGAGGATTTTTTCCGTGGGCGTGGATTCGCGGATCATGCGCGCAGCGTAGGGACGAACCGGCGCCCGGCGAGTCCGTTTCGGACGCCAGCGAGGCGTCGCCGGGCAGACGCGGGGGGCCGGGGCTTTCCGGAGGCCATTTATTCGTGTGGATTCGCGTCCATTCGTGGTTTCTAACAGCTGGCCACTTCGCGCATGCCGCAAAAACCCTGGCCATTCCGGATCGAGTATCCGCCCGAGCTGCCCATCAGCGCGCGGGCGGATGAGATTATTGCGGCCATCCGGGACCACCAGGTGCTGGTGCTGGCGGGCGAGACCGGGTCCGGCAAGACGACGCAAATTCCCAAGATGTGCCTCGTGGCGGGGCGCGGTGAGCGTGGGCGCATCGCCTGCACGCAGCCGCGCCGCGTGGCCGCCACCTCGGTTGCGCGCCGCGTCGCCGAGGAACTGAACGTGCCGTTCGGCCGCGAGGTCGGTTGCAAGATCCGGTTCGCGGACCAGACGTCCGACGACACGGTCATCAAGTTCATGACCGACGGCATGCTGCTCGCCGAGCTGCAGGCTGATCCCGAGCTGCGCGTGTACGACACGATCATCGTGGACGAGGCCCACGAGCGCTCCCTGAACATCGATTTTATCCTCGGTCACCTCCGGCGCCTGCGTTTGCGCCGGCCCGAACTGAAGATCGTCATCACCTCCGCCACGATCGACACCGAGGCGTTTTCGAAAGCCTTCGACGGCGCGCCGATCATCGAGGTGTCGGGCCGCGTTTATCCGGTGGAGGTGATTTATGCGCCGCTCGAAGAAATGAAGGATGAGGGTAGGGCGGGCACTCCGCTGCCCGCCGCGGCGCGGCCCGACTTCGCCAAGGCTTCGACGGGCAAGACGGAGTCCGCGCCCTACCAGAAACGCGACGACTACACCTACATCGATGCCGCGGTGGAGGCGGTGGAGCGGGTGCTCTTGGAAAGTTCGCAGGGCGACGTCCTCGTCTTTCTGCCCACCGAGCGGGACATTAGGGAGGTGCGCGACCAGCTGGAGGGTCGGAAACTCGGCCGTATCGACGTCGTGCCGCTGTTCGGGCGGTTGACGAACGCCGAGCAACAACGCGTGTTTGCGCCGACGCAGGGTCGCAAGGTGATCGTGTCGACCAACATCGCCGAGACCTCGCTGACGATTCCCGGCATTCGTTTCGTGATCGATACCGGCCTGGCGCGCGTCAGCCGGTACGCGCCGCAGAGCCGGACCCGCCGCCTGCCGGTCGAGCCGATCGCCCAGAGTAGCGCCGACCAGCGCAAGGGCCGCTGCGGCCGCGTCAGCGACGGCGTCTGCATCCGCCTCTACTCCGAGCAGGACTTCAACGACCGGCCGCGTTTCACGCAGCCGGAGATCCAGCGCAGCAACCTGGCGGACGTCATCCTGCGCATGAAGGCCTTCGGCTTGGGCGACATCGAGGAGTTCCCGTTCCTCAATGCTCCGCCAGCGAAAGGCATTCGTGCAGGCTACGCGCTGTTGCATGAACTCGGCGCGATCGACGAGGCCGGCGTGCTGACCGATCTCGGCCGCGAGCTCGCGCACCTCCCCGTCGATCCGACCGTCGGCCGTATGGTGTTGCAGGCCCGCACGGAGAAGGCGCTACGCGAGGTGCTGATCATCGCCTCCGCGCTCAGCATCCAGGATCCCCGCGAGCGGCCGCTTGACCAGCAGCAGAAGGCGGACACCGCCCATCGGAAGTTCACGCACCCGGATTCCGATTTCCTGACGCTGCTCGCGATCTGGGAGGACTACCACGACGAGTTCGAGGCAATGACCCTCGGGAAGCTGCGCAAGTTCTGCACGGCGCATTTCCTTTCTTTCATGCGCATGCGCGAGTGGCGGGACGTGCACGCGCAGCTGGAGGATTCCCTGCGTGAACGCGATGGCTTCACGCGGACCTCGATTTTCGATGGCCTGAAACCCGGCAAGGAATTGAAGGTCACGCTCGGCACGCCTGCTTACGCCGCGATCCATCGTTCCATCCTTTCCGGTTTGCTCGGCAACATCGCCACGCGCACCGACGAAGGCGATTATCATGCCGCCCATGAGCGGAGGGTGAACGTGTTCCCGGGATCCACCTTGTTTGAACGCGGAGAAACGAAAAAGACGCCCGCGGTTGCAAAGACGGCGGAGGGTGCGCGTTCCGGCAAGAAAGTCGCCCGCTGGCTGATGGCCGCGGAAATCATGGAAACGGCCCGCCTGTATGCCCGCACCTGTGCGCGCATCGATCCGCAGTGGGCCCTCGATCTTGGCGCGCACCTGTTGCGCGTGGCGCACAGCGAACCGTTTTGGAGCGTGGAGTCCGGCCGCGTGCTGGTGAAGGAACGCCGGCGCCTGTACAACCTTGAGCTCGAGACGCGCGCGGTCAGCTATGGGAAAATCAACCCTGCGCACGCGACGGAGATTTTTATTCGCGAGGGATTGGTCGGCGACACGATCACGTGGCCCTTCGATTTCCTGAAACACAACCGCCGGTTGCGCGACGAGGCCGAGACGTTGCTCACGCGCATGCGGAGTTCGGGCTACATGAATCTCGATGAGGCGATTTATCGCTTCTACGCGGTGCGGCTCATGCCTGAGGGTGGGGCGGGCACTCCGCTGCCCGCCGATCGGCGCGGAACGGAGTCGGCGTCCAACCTGGGCATCAGCTCCGTTCCCGATCTGGTGGACCTCGTCCGGCACCAGCAGATGACCAATCCGAAGTTCCTGTTCATGTCAGTGGACACGCTGAAGCCCGAGGCAGAGGCCGAACTGCAGGCGGAGGACTTCCCGGAGGCCTTGCCGTTGGACAACCGCGCGCTGCCGCTCGCCTACGCCTATCAACCCGGCAAGGAAGCCGATGGCGTCACGGTGCGCGTGAGTCTCGCCGAGGCCGAAGCGCTGACCCCGGCGGCCCTCGATTGGGCGATCCCGGGACATTTGCCGGAAAAAGTGGAGCTGATGTTGAAGGCGCTGCCCAAGGAACTCCGTCGCACCCTCATCCCGCTCGCGGAGACTGCGCAGAAGCTCGTGGCGGAGTTGCCGTTGATCAGCTCCCGTCCGGTCCGGCCCACGCTCGCCGAGGCCCTGGCGGAGTTGCTGGCGCCGCGGCTGGGCGCAAAGATTGACCCAGCGCTTTGGCGGCCAGAAATTTTCCCCGATCACCTCCGCGTGCGCATCGAGGTGCTGGACGGCCGCGGCCAGCCGATCGGGGCGAGCCGCGATCTCGCGGAGATCGACACGCTGGTGCACAGTCGCGCGCGAGCCGTGAGCCAGCAGGCTGCGACGGTCGACAATTCCGCGTGGCGCGCGGCCCGCGCCAAGTGGGAAGGCGAGCCCGCCACGGAATGGAAGTTTGGCGATCTGCCGGAAAAGATCCTGGTCAGCGAGCACCATGGCGTGCCGGTGCATGCGTACCCGGCGTTGAAAGCGCTGCCCGCCGGCGTAGCCGTGCGGTTGTTTGCGACCCCCGAGGAAGCGAAGGTCGTCACGGAGGCCGGCTTGCGAAAGCTCCTGGAAGCGCAGCTGCGGCACGACATCGGCTGGTTGGAAAAGGATCTCAAGGCGCTTCGCGTGCATGGACCGCTGGCGGTGACCCTGACCACGCCCGACGCGATGCAAAAGGACGCGTTGGAATCGATTCGCCGGTGGGTCACGAACGCCGAACGATTGGGGCGCGGAACTGCGGCGGCGCCAGCCGAGCGGCGCGGAACGGAGTCCGCGGCCTACGTCCTGAACAAGGCCGCTTTCGAGCGGGCGGTCAGCGCAGCCAAACAGGATTTGCGCGGGATCGTGCCGAAACTCTCCGACTGGATTAAGGAGATCCTGACGCTGCGCCTGGCACTGCAAACGACGAAAGTCACTTATCCCGGAATGGCGGACGACCTCGCGGCGCTGATCCCGCCCGACTTCCTGCGGGTCACGCCCTTTGAGCGGATCGCCCATCTCCCGCGCTACCTCAAGGCCCTGCAGGCGCGGGCCGAACGCGCAAAGCGTGATCCCGCCAAGGACGCGGCGCGCGCCAAGGAACTCGCGCCGTTGGTGGCCGCCGTGAAACGGCTGGGTCCGCCGGCCGCCCCGCTGCGGTGGCTGCTCGAGGAGTTCCGCGTCAGCCTGTTCGCGCAGGAACTCGGGACATCGGAACCCGTTTCGGCCGTGAAATTGCAACGCCTGCTGGACGAACTCGGCGGGCCGGGCACCGACGCGGTCAAGAGCGCACCCGGGCGGAGCGAGCCGCCGCCGCTGGTGAAGCCCACCACGGCGCCCAGGAAGTCGACGCCGCTCAAGAGCCTTGGGTCGCTCGACCAGCTGTTCCGAAAATAGCGCCCGCCGGGAGCTTTTGCGTTGTCGGGGCGGAATCCGCACGTAAGCTGCCGGCAACTTACTACCCCATGAATACCTCCATTGCTTCGCTCTTGGAAGGGAAGGGCCGCGCTTTGCATACGATGCCGGCCAACGTCACGGTCTCCGAGGCCGTTCAGAAAATGAATCAGCACCGCATCGGTGCCATGCTCGTGATGGACGGCGCCCGCCTCACCGGCATCTTCACGGAACGCGACGCCCTCACCCGCGTCATCGCTGGCAATCTCGATCCGAAGACCACCCCGCTGTCGAAGGTCATGACGCCAAACGTCCTCACGGTTGAACCCGAAGCGACCGTGCAGGAGGTGATGGACATCTTCGCCGAGAAGCGCTGCCGCCATCTGCCGGTGCTGCAGAACGGAAAGCTGATCGGGGTCATCTCAATTGGCGACGTCTCGCGCTGGGTCGCGAACGTGCACCGTGCCGAGGCGGAGTCGCTCCGCCAGTACATCGCCGGCGGTTTGTCGACCTAGTCGACCTTCCCCTCCCAGCCGCTTGAATTCCCCGGCGACGAGTGCGGCCCGCGAGCCGTCCCGCCGGGCCAACCGGGAAGATTGCCCTTGCGAGGCCGCTTCCCCCTGTGGCTTCCTCGCGTCATGAGTCCCGCGCCTGCGAACCGTCGACCGGACCAGCCGCCCCGGGGTGACATCGAACTGCGCGTGGAGGCGGAACTCACGCGCCTGTTGTATCGGTCCGCCGGGTTCGGGCTCGTTTCGAATTTCGTGCTGGCGCTGGTGCTCGCGGCCGGCGTGTGGACCTATTTCCCGGCCCGCACGACGCTCGTCTGGCTGGCGGTGATCTCCGCGGTGACCATTGCCCGGGCCCTGCTGCACCGGACATTTGCCCGGCGCGTCTTGCGCGACGACCAGGTGGCGCCATGGCGCTGGCGATTCTACGGTGGAGTCCTCGCCGCCGGGACGACGTGGGGCGTGGGCGGCTGGCTGTTCCTGCACACCAACGACCTCCTGCCCCGCTGCCTGGTGGTCTTCATCCTCGCCGGGCTCAACGCCGGCGCGGCCCGGTCGCTGGCCTCGGTGCGGTTGTGTTACGCGGCGTACATCCTGACGACGCTCACGCCGGCGACGTTGACGTTCCTCGGCTACCGCGAGGCCGGATCGTGGACCCTGGTGGCGATTACCTTCACTTACGTCCTGTTCCTGCTCAACACCGCCCGCCTGCACCATCAGGACCTGCGCCGGCAGTTCTCGCTGATCTTTGAGAACGAGGAATTGGTTTCCACGCTGAGCGACGCCAAACGCCGTGCGGAAACAGCCAACCAGGCCAAGAGCGAATTCCTCGCCACGATGAGCCACGAAATCCGCACGCCGATGAATGGGATCATTGGCATGCTGCAGCTCCTCAGCGACACTTCCCTGACGCCCGACCAGCGCCAACAAATCGGCGTCGCCAGCCGGTCCGCCGATACGCTGCTGCGGTTGCTCGACGACATCCTCGATCTTTCCAAGGTCGAAAGCGGCAAGCTCGAGCTTGAGGAGATCGATTTCTCCCCGGGGGAAATCGGCGAGGAAGTGGCGGCGCTGTTTCAGAACCAGGCCGTCGGCAGGAACCTGACCGTGCACTATCATCCCGACGCGAAACTGCCGCCGTTGGTGAATGGCGACCCGACGCGGCTGCGCCAAGTCCTGGTGAACCTCATGGGCAATGCGGTAAAGTTCACCGAGCAGGGGCGGGTCGACCTGCACATCGAAACGGTGCGCGCGGATGCAACCGACGCGGTCCTCCGGTTTCGCGTGAAGGACACGGGCATCGGGATGGATGCCGCCACGCAGGAAAAGCTTTTCAAGAAGTTCAGCCAGGGCGACAGCTCGACAACCCGCCGCTATGGCGGCTCGGGGTTGGGCCTGGCGATTTCGCAGAGCCTAGTCCGACGCATGGGCGGCGAGATCGGGGTCGCGAGTGTGCCCGGCGCCGGCTCGGAGTTTCATTTCGAGCTGCCGCTGCTGGTCGCGATCCCCGAGAGCTTGCTGGCCACGGCGCGGCCCTCGAAGGAACGTCGCTTGCAGGGTCGGATCCTGGTGGTGGAGGACGACTGGGGCAGCCAGCGGGTGGTGGAGATTTTCCTCCGGAAGTTTGGTTTGGAGACGGTGATCGTCGACAACGGCGCGGAGGGCATCGAACTCGCGGTGCGCGAGGGTTGGGATGCGGTGCTCATGGACATCCAGATGCCCGGCATCGACGGCTTCGAGGCCGTGCGACGCATCCGCCGGCGCACCGGCGGGCGCTGGCTGCCGATCATCGCGATCACGGCCAATGTGCGCGTCGAGGATCGCAAGGCCGCGGAGGCTTCGGGCATGGACGACTTCATCACGAAACCCATCCGCCAGTCGGAACTGCGCGAGAGCCTCGAACGCTGGCTGCAAGGCGCGCCGCGGTAAGCGGGGTCCAGCGGATGGCGCGGATCGACGCGGATGGTTTCTGGATGCCGGTTATGAGCAGGTGGTCGAGGTGCGTCCGGTCGCCGTTTCGTTTGCGCATTTCCCAAGCACCCCGACCTCTGATCGTCCCGATTCACTGAAAGGATCGGTTTGGCGGTAAGGTTTCCCTCATCCGTGACGTCCGTTTCATCCGCGGGGACTCTTCCGGCCTGCATATTCCGAATTGGATATTGGCCGTTCCTGCGTAGCGTGGCTCGCATGAACTCTCCCCGCCTTTTGTTGGCCGGTCTGACGCTTTGCGCGGCCGGGTTGTTGAACGCCAAGATTGTGACGAAGCCGGTGCCGTATGAGCACGCCGGCGTGAAGCTCGAAGGCTGGCTCGCCTACGACGACGAGAAGGCCACGAATGCCGCGCCGGCGCCGGGCGTCCTCGTGTTGCCGGAGTGGTGGGGCCTCACCGAATACCCGAAAAGCCGCGCCGAGCAGCTGGCGAAGCTGGGGTATGTCGCGTTCGCGGCCGACATGTACGGCGCCGGCGTGACGACGACCGACCCGAAGAAGGCGGGCGAGCTCGCGGGCCAATTCTACGGGAAGCCCTTGATGGCCGAGCGCGCGCAGGCGGGGCTTGACCAGCTGCTGGCGACCGGGCTCGTCGACAAGGCCCGCGTGGCCGCGATCGGCTACTGCTTCGGCGGGGCGACCGCCCAGGTGCTGGCGTACAGCGGCGCGCCGCTCGCGGGCATGGTGAGTTTCCACGGCTCCCTCGTGCCGGCCTCCGCCGAGGCCGCGGCGAAAAACCACGCGAAGTTCCTCATCTGCCACGGCGCGGTGGACGGCTTCATCAAGCCGGAGGAGATCGCGGCGTTCCAAAAGAGCATGGATGACGGCAAATTCGACTATCAGTTCATCAGCTACTCCGGCGCGGTGCACGCGTTCAGCAACCCCGCGGCCACCAAGATCGGCAAGGCCGCCGGCATCCCGATCGCCTACAACGCCGCGGCGGACCGGCGCTCCTGGGCCCACATGCGTTCGTTCTTCTCCGAGATCTTCAAGGCCAAGAAATGAATCGGCTGACCGCGTACCTCCATCCGAAGTGCAGCACCTGCGAGGAAGCGCGGCGCTGGCTGGCGGCGCACGGGGTGACTTACGCGGAGAAGGATATCCGTGAGTCGGCCCCGTCCGTCGCGGAGTTGCGCGCCGTGCTGAAGGCTCAGGGTGGCGAGCGGAAAAAACTGCTGAACACATCGGGCATCGAATACCGTAAGCAAGGCCTTGCGGCCCGCCTGCCGGCGATGTCCGACGACGACGCGCTCGCCCTGCTCGCCACCAACGGCATGTTTGTGAAGCGTCCGTTCCTCATCGGCCCGGGTATCGGATTGGTCGGCTTCAAGCCGGACGTCTGGGCCGAAGCCCTGGGCCGCCCATGAGCGCCCCGGCCCACGACCGCGTGGAGGTGCGCCTGCGCGAACTCGCGCAGCTGTTCAATTCGATGGATCCGTCGCCGTTCAGCGATCGCGACCTCGATGCGGCCGCGGAGGAGTTCATCGTCGGCTGGGCCCGCGAATTGCCGCACAAGGACGAGTTGGAACTCGTCATCCACCTGGCCACCCCGCCCGATCCGGCGCGGGCGGCCGGGACCGCGGAGGCCGTCCGTCACTACTTCGCCGACCGCGCCAAGGTAAAGGAACGCGAACTGCGGCTGCTGCTGAGTCGCGGACGCGTCAGCCTGGTGGTCGGACTGTTGTTTTTGGCAGCCTGTTTTGGCGTTGGGGAGGTGGTTGGGGCAGGCCAGGGCGAATCCTGGCGCGAGTTTGTCCAACTCGGGCTGCATATCGTGGGCTGGGTCGCCATGTGGCGACCGCTGGAGATCTTCCTCTATGACTGGTGGCCGGTGCGAAGTGACCGCGAACTGATGGCCCGGCTTTCGCGGATGCGGGTGCGGTTGGAGCTGCCGGCGGCCTGATTCCCGCAAATCGCGTGTAACTTTACCGCCGCGGACGTGTTGTAAGCGGCACACCCTTTATGAAGCACCTGATTCCCCTCCTGACGCTGGGCGCCCTGCTGGCGGTCCCGGCCTCGCTCCAAGCCAAGATCACCCGGGTCGTTGAAAAGACCTTCACCGTCCAACCGGGCGGAACCTTCAAGGGCTCCACGCAGGGCGGCGACATCACCATCAAGACTGGGGACGTTGCCGCGGTGCACGTCATCGCCAAGCAGGTGATTCGCGCCTCGAGCGAGCAGGAAGCCGACGAGATCCTGACCAAGCTCACGCTCACCATGGACCAGTCCGGCAACGACGTGACTGCCGAGGCGAAGTACGAGAAGCGCTCGAGTGGCTCCTGGTTCGGCAGCTGGCCGCCGGTCAACGTGTCGTTTGAAGTCACAGTGCCGCGCAATTTCAACCTGAACCTCAACACCTCCGGCGGTGACATCCGCGCCGCCAGCGTTCAGGGCAACGTCCGCGCCCGCACCAGCGGCGGCGACCTCACGTTTGACCGGGTCGATGGCGAAATCGACGCCCACACTTCGGGGGGCGACATCGTGCTCAAGGAAGGCACCGCGCGGGCGAAGCTTGGCACCAGCGGCGGCGACATTGACGTCGATCGCGCCGGCGGGCCGACGGAAGTTTCCACGTCGGGCGGCGACGTGACCATCAAGTCCGTCGCGCAGCTGATCAGCGCCACCACCTCGGGCGGCAACGTCCGGGCGACGCTCACCGAGCCGATGAAGCAGGACGCCGTTTTGAGCACGTCGGGTGGCGATGTCCGCGTGAAGGTCGTCAAGGACGCCGGCTTCGAGCTCGACGCCAGCACCTCCGGCGGCGACGTCCGCGCGGAAGGCGTCACGATCAAGATCGCCAAGGGCGGCGTCGGCAAAAGCCGCCTCGCCGGCACCGTCAACGGCGGCGGCCCGCGGCTGAAGCTCCGCTCGAGCGGCGGCGACATCACGGTCCAGACCGACTGATTTTCACCAGGCAAAAGCCGGTGTGTGTGCAAGGAAGCCAGTGCGAAAGCGCTGGCTTTCCTATTTCGGCCCCGCGAGGTGGAACCCGGCCTCCGGACGGGTCGGCTTGGAGCGGCGGCGAGGGGGTCGATCTGCGAATGGAACTCTTCCGTTGGCGGGCGTGCTGAAAGCGCGTCGGGGACGCCGCGCTCCACCTTGGGCCGGTTCCAGCAGGGGTTCACATGAAGCAGCGAAGCAGCAAAGGTGGAACCCGGCCTCCGGACGGGTTGGTTTGGAGCGGCGGCGGCGGGGCGATCTGCGAATGGAACGTTTCCGTTGGCGGGCGCCCTGAAAGCGCGTCGGGGACGCCGCGCTCCACCTTGGCAGGTTCCAGCAGGGGTTCACACGAAGCAGCAAAGCAGCAACGGTGGAACCCGGCCTCCGGACGGGTTGGCTTGGAGCGGCGGCGAGGGGGTGATCTGCGAATGAAACGTTTCCGTTGGCGGACGCGCTTTTGGGGAGTTGCGAAGACTCAATCCGCTCCGCGCGCCCAACCGACATTTGCGGAGGCGAGGCCCCCCTTACTTTACTTCATTGCGAACCGGAATTTTGCGTCCTGAGTAGGGGCGTGTCGTTGATCGATACCCATACTCACCTCGATTCTTTTGCGCGCCGCGGCGAACTGCCGGCGATCCTCGACCGGGCCAGGGCGGCGGGGTTGTCGGCGATGGTTACGATCGGCACCGATATCGATGATTGGTCGCTCTACCACGACCTCGCGAAGCAGCATCCGGGCTTCATTCACTACACCGCCGGGCTGCATCCTTGCAGCGTCGGCGAAGATTGGGCGCCGCGAGTCGCCCAGCTGGAAAGTTTCTGGGGTGGGGCGGGCGCTCCGCTTCCCGCCGCGGCGCGGCCCGACTTCGCCACGGCTTCAACGGGCAAGACAGAGTCCGCGTCCTACCCAGTGGCATTGGGCGAATGCGGCCTCGATCGCTTTCATCTGCCCAAGGATGTTGCCGAAGCGGAAAAGATCTTTGCCTGGCAGAAAGCCGCGTTTGCCGAGCAGCTCCAGCTGGCGAAGAAGCTGGGATGCCCGGTCGTCGTGCACTCGCGAGGCGCGTTCGCGGAATGTGTGGCGATGGTGGACGCGTCCGGCGTCAACTGGGGCAAGGTCGTGTTCCATTGCTTCACCGAGGGCCCGGCGGAAATGGCCGAGCTCACGAAGCGCGGCGGATTTGGTTCGTTCACGGGCATCATCACGTACAAGACGGCCGACAATGTGCGCGCGGCCGCCGCGGCGCAGGGACTCGACCGCCTCATGATCGAAACCGATGCGCCGTACTTGACGCCGATGCCGCACCGCGGAAAACCAAACGAGCCCGCGTACCTGAAACACACGGCGGAATTCTGCGCGGGGCTTTTCGGCGTGGATTACGAACGCTTCGCGGCAGCCACGACCGCGAATGCCCGGCGCTTTTACGGCCTCGGCTGAGTGCCGGCAGATTTCATTGCCCCATACCTCATGTCGACCCGTCGTGACTTCGTGAAAATCGCCGCCTTGGGCCTCGTGGGAGGCGAGCCTTTGCGGGCTTTGGCGGAAACTGCGCCCGCCAATCCCATGCCGCCGGTGATGGACATCCGTTCAACCTGGACCGCGCTCGCGACCCGCCTTGCTAACCCGGTGCTGGGCGCACTGGCCGAGCGTCGCCTCAAGGCCACCATGCCGGTGGAGGCCGCGCCGGGCGTTCGCGATCGGCCCGACTTCACTCATTTGGAAGCGCTCGGACGTCTATTGTGCGGCTTGGCGCCGTGGCTCGAACTCGGACCGGACGATACGACCGAAGGCCGCGAGCGGGCGCGTTTGGCTGGAATGGCGCGCGCGGCCATCGATGCCGCCACGGATCCGGCGTCGCCCGACCGACTGAATTTTTCCAAGGGTTCCCAGCCGCTCGTGGACGCGGCGTTTCTTGCGCAGGCGTTCCTCCGCGCCCCAACCCAACTGTGGGGTCAGCTCCCGGCGACCGTGCGGGCGAACGTCATTGCCGCCCTCAAGTCCTCGCGCCCGATCAAGCCCGGCGAAAACAACTGGAAACTGTTTGCGACGACCGTGGAGGTTTTCCTGCACCAGGCCGGCGAAACGCGCGATGACGCCCGCCTGTTCGAGGGTTTGCACAAGCATCGTCAGTGGTATGTGGGCGACGGCATGTATGGCGACGGCCCGGAGTTTCATTGGGACTACTACAATTCCTTCGTCATCCAGCCGATGTTGATCGAGGCGTTGGCGCGTGTCGGGCCCGAAGCGCCCGAATGGAGTGGATTCCATGACAAGGCCCGCGCCCGCCTCGCGCGCTGGGCCTTCATTCAGGAACGTCTGGTCGCGCCCGACGGCACGTATCCCGTGATCGGTCGGTCGATCGCCTACCGCTGCGGGGCCTTTCAGGGCCTCGCTTACGCGGCGTGGCAGCACCTGTTGCCGGCCGAACTACCCCCGGCGCAGGCGCGACGGGCGTTGACGGCGGTGATTCGCCGCACGTTGGAGGTCCCGGGCACGTTCGATGAGGCTGGTTGGTTGCGGATTGGCGTCAGCGGACACCAACCCGGCCTGGGCGAGCGGTACATTTCAACCGGCAGCCTCTATTTGTGCAGTGCGGCGTTCCTGCCGCTGGGTTTACCGCCGACCGACGTCTTTTGGACCGCGCCCGCGACCGACACCACGTGGGAACAGGTTTGGTCCGGCAAGGATCTGCCGGCCGACCACGCGCTCCGCGAGACGCACTGAGAGGCTCAGGCCTCGTCGAACTTCTTCGCGAACAGCGCCTCGAGCTCGGTCAGCATCTGCGGGGCGTCTTCGCCCGTCGCGATGAACTTCACTTTCGAGCCCTTGGCCGCGGCCAGCATCATGAGACCCATGATGCTCTTCCCGTTGACCTGTTCCTCGTCCTTCTCGACCAGCACCTCGGACTTAAACTTGTTCGTCACGCGCACGATCATGGCCGCCGGACGGGCATGGATACCCATCTTGTTCTGCACGAGGAGCTCCTTCGTGTGGGTGGCGGCCGAGGTGGTGTTCTTTTCCATTGCGATGCGACAGCTGGGTCGGATTAAAGGGTAACGCAAAAGCCGACCGCGCCCCGGCTTGCAATCACAAAGACCCCTCCATGCCGTCCTTTGCCATCATCGTTCCCTGTCGTTTGGAGTCGACGCGCTTCCCGCGGAAACTGTTGCATCCAATTAAAGGCAAGCCGCTTGTGCTATGGGTGGCGGAGCGGATCCGGGCGCAGGCACCGGAGTTTCCCCTGTGGTTTGCGGTCGATCACGAACTGCTGGGCGAGTGCATCGAAAAGGCGGGTTTCAAGGCCATCATGACCGATGCCAGCCACCCCAGTGGCACCGACCGGATCGCCCAGGCGAACCGCACGGTCCGGGCAACCCACGTCCTGAATGTGCAGGCGGACGAACCCTTGGTGACCGGTGGCCAGCTCAAGGCCCTGGCCCGGCTGATCCAAGGCGACGCCCCGATGGCGACCCTGTGCACGCCGTTCAAGCGGATCGTGGATTTTTACAACGTGAACCAGGTGAAGGTCGTGATGACGACCACCGGCCGCGCGATGTATTTCTCCCGTTCGCGCATGCCTTACTCCCGCGACCTCGGCCTAACGATCGATGACGCCTGGCTCGCGCAGAACACGTGCTACAAGCACCTCGGCTTGTATGCCTACCAGGCCGATTTCCTGGAAAAGTTCGTGGCGATGCCGCCGGGCCGTTTGGAGCAGATCGAGAAACTCGAACAGCTTCGCGTCCTCGAAGCCGGCTACCCGATCGCCATCGACGTGACCGAGGATCCGACCATTGGCGTCGACACGCCGGAGGACGCGAAGAAATTCGAGCAGGCGCTGGAAGGGAAGTAATTGGTATCAGGCATCAAGTCGCGCCACTCACTCGAGGGTGCCCAGGGCTTGATCCTTCCCTATGGCTGCGCGCAGCCTCAGATCTTCCCGGCCTTCCGCTTCTCGACCAGCTTGTAGAAGTCTTCGAAGAGCGGATCGGCGTCGTTCGGGCCGGGGGCGGCCTCGGGGTGATACTGCACCGAGAAAATCGGCAGCGTCTTGTGGCGGAGGCCCTCGACGGTGTTGTCGTTCAGGTTGATTTCCGTGACGACGGCGCCGGTCTTTTCGAGTGACTTCGGGTCGGTCGCAAAGCCGTGATTCTGGGCGGTGATCGAAACCTTGCCCGTTTCGAGATTCTTCACCGGCTGGTTGCCGCCGCGGTGGCCGAACTTCAGCTTGTAGGTCGACCCGCCCAGCGCGTGCGTGAGCATTTGGTGGCCGAGGCAGATGCCGAAGATCGGGTAGTCGGGCAGCAGCCCGCTGACGGTCTTGTGGATGTAGGGCAGGGCCGCCGGGTCGC
The DNA here is from genome assembly GCA_044224295.1 of Lacunisphaera sp. GTDB lineage: Bacteria > Verrucomicrobiota > Verrucomicrobiia > Opitutales > Opitutaceae > Lacunisphaera. The sequence goes on from JBGAKQ010000005.1 coordinate 222,764, forward strand.
CGGGGCCATTCGAGAGAAACACCGCGTCGACGCCGTGCGCGCGCACTTCCTCATGAGTGGCGGTGGCGGGAAACACGTTCACTTCGAAACCGTGGCGGACGAGCTTGCGGAAAATCGTGTACTTCGCGCCGTAGTCGAAGGCGGCGACCTTGAACTTCTTCTTCGGCGTGATCGTCAGGCCCTGCGTGGTGCCCACCGGGAGATATTGCGGGTTGTGCCGCGAGGCATCGTCCGCGCCCCAAATGTACGGGGACTTGCAGGTCGTGTCCTTGACGTAGTCGCTGCCGGCCATGTCCTGCCAGCCCTTCGCGCGCTTGATGGCTTCCGCCTCGGAAATCGGGAGCGTCGAGAGGCAGCACTTCATCGCGCCGTCGACGCGCAGCTTCTTGGTGAGCGCGCGGGTGTCGACCTCGCTGATGCCGGGGATGCCGTACTTCCGGAGATAGGCGTCGAGCGACATCTGGCTGCGCCAGTTGCTGACGATCGGGGAAACCTCGCGCACGACGAAGCCGCTGGCCTTCGGTGCGGTGTGTTCCTCGTCCTCGGCATTGATGCCGTAGTTGCCGATTTGCACGGCGGTCATCGTCACGATCTGCCCGAAGTAGGACGGGTCGGTGAGGATTTCCTGGTAGCCGGTCATCGAGGTGTTGAAGACACACTCGCCGGCGATGGTGGCCTCGGCGCCAAAGGCGGCGCCGCGGAATACGCTGCCATCTTCAAGGGCCAGAATCGCGGGTTTGGGAGCGGACATTAAAGAGGCACGAAAAGCACTTCGCGCCCGCCTGTCTAGTGGTTTCGTGCGTTGTGAATTAAATGACGCAAATTCCCCGGCAGCGGGCAGGTTGCGTGGTCTGGGGTGTCGCGTTCGTTGACGTCCGTCCGGCAATTCGTTTGCTCGCGCGCCTTGACAGTTCAGCAGCCGAAGTCGCCGACGTTCCCGTCGGACCGACGCGGGGGACCCAAATCGCCGGAGCGCGCCAGCGCGCCGGCCGGGGCGCACGGCACCGGGCAACCGGGGCCAAGGCCACTTTCCAGGCCAAGCCCGTCAGCTAACCTCGCAGGCATCGGGAAGGCGATCCGCTGGAGCGCGTTTTTGCGCCACCTTGGTTGCCCACATCAACATAGCCCTGCGCCGTGCTGTCCGGCGGAGGGCGTTTCAAGGCAACCCATATGTCCGGCCATCCTCTCCTCCGGTCGGTGAAGCATGTCTTCATCGGCCGGGCCCGCGAACTCACCGACCAAGGTCTGTTCCATAAACTTTCCCTCGTGGCCCTCCTGGCCTGGGTCGGGCTTGGCGCCGACGGGCTTTCCTCCTCCTGCTACGGCCCCGAGGAGACTTACAAGATCCTCCTCGCGCACCCGCCGCTGGCGCTGTTCGTCGCGGCGATGTCCGCGCTCACCATCGCGCTGATCTGCGCGAGCTACTCGCAGATCATCTCGTTGTTTCCGTCCGGCGGTGGTGGCTATGTGGTGGCGAGCCGCCTGCTTTCGCCGGCGGCGGGAGTGGTCTCGGGTTCGGCGCTGCTTATCGACTACGTGTTGACGATTGCCATCTCGGTCGCGAGCGCCATGGACGCGGTTTTCAGTTTTCTGCCGCCGGAACTTCTCGCGTGGAAGGTGACGTTGGGCGCGCTGGGCATCGTCTTCCTGACCGTGCTGAACCTGCGCGGCGTGCGTGAGTCGGTGGTGATCTGGGTGCCGGTCTTCCTGCTCTTCCTCGTGACGCACGTTTTCGCGGTCGGCTATGTCTTCGTCACGCGCGCGGACGCCCTCGGGTCGCTGTTGCCCGACACCGCGCAGGCCGCGCGTTCGGTGTCGGCCGAAGTCGGCGTGGCCGGGCTGTTGGCCCTCCTGCTGCGCGCCTACAGCATGGGCGCGGGCACTTACACGGGCATCGAGGCGGTCAGCAACGGGCTGCCGATCCTGCGCGAGCCCCGCGTCCGGACCGGTCGCCGCACGATGGGGCTGATGGCGGTGTCCCTGGCGGGCATGGTGGCCGGGCTGTTGGTCGCGTACTTGCTGATGCGGGTCACGCCGCAGGCGGGCAAGACGCTCAACGCCGTGCTGCTCGAGCAGCTCACGGCCGGCTGGACGCCGGCGTTGGGCGGCGCGTTCGTCAAGGTCGCGCTGACCAGTGCGGCCGCGCTCCTGTTCATCGCCGCGCAGGCCGGCTTCCTCGACGGCCCGCGCGTGCTCGCCAGCATGGCGCTGGACCGGTGGATGCCGACACGGTTCGCGGCGCTGAGCGATCGCTTTGTGACGCTGAACGGCGTGTTGCTCATGGGTGGCGCCGCGTTGGTGGTTTTGCTGCTGACGCGCGGCGCGGTCGAGCTGCTCGTGGTTTTGTACAGCATCAACGTCTTTGTGACCTTCAGCCTGTCGCAGTTGGGCATGGTGCGCCACTGGTGGCAGGTGCGGCGGGAGGAACCGCGGTGGCGCCGGCGCCTGGCGGTCAACGCGGTCGGCCTCGGCCTCACGAGTTTCATCCTCGTGACGCTGGTGGCGCTGAAGTTCCACGACGGCGGCTGGGTCACCGTCGTGCTCACGGCCGCCCTCGTCGGCGCGGCGTTTGCCGTGCGGCGCCACTATGATGGCGTGAAACGCCGGATCGCCCGGCTCGATGTCATCCCGGAAGCGGCGCAGATTCCGCCCGCCGCCACCGCGCGCGAGCTGGCGCCGCCCGCGGGCGCGCGGCGGACCGCGGTGGTTTTCGTCAACGGCTTCAACGGCCTCGGCCTGCACACGCTGCTCGGGGCGATCCGCTTGTTCGGTGGCGGCTTCCGCAATTTTGTCTTTGTCCACATCGGCATCGTGGACGCCGGCAATTTCAAGGGTGCGGACGAGATCGAGCGCCTCCGCGACCACGCGGTGGCGGAGTGCGCGCGGTACGTCGAGTTTGTCCAGCGCCGCGGCGGCGAGGCCACGGCCCTCACGGCCATCGGCCACGAAATCGTGGCGGAGCTGGAGCGGTTGCTGCCTGAACTCACGGCCCAGTATCCGGAGGCGCTGTTTTTTGGCGGCCAACTGGTCTTCGAGCGCGAAACCGTTTTTACGCGCCTGCTTCACAACTCGACCGCGTTTGCCCTCCAGCGCCGGCTTTTCCTCAGCGGCCTGCCCTGCGCGATCGTGCCAATCCGTGTGGCGGGCCCGGTGCCCGCCTGACTCGGGGTGGCGCGATTCGCCCCGGAGGAGTCGTGACTCCCCCGGGGCCTCGCCCCAACTCTCTGCATCCCCTCGTTTGACAGGCCCCCTGAACCAGCTATCTCTGCAGTCCGCCCATGTCCTACACCGAAGACCGCACCCAATGGTTCGCCGGGCAGGGCTTGTGGTCGCATGTGCCGGAGTCGGACTGGAAGGACTGGACCTGGCAGCTCAAAAACCGGATCACGACGCTGGAGCAGCTGGAGCGCTACATGACGCTCACGCCGTCCGAACGTGCCGGCTGTCTCTTCGCCAAGGACAAGCTCGCGCTCGCGATCACGCCTTACTTTTTCAACCTGATCGACCGGGACGACCCGAACTGCCCGATTCGCAAGCAGGTAATCCCGCGCGCCGACGAGGCGGTGATCTCGACGGGAGAAATGCTCGATTCCCTGGGCGAGGACGAACACTCCCCGGTCCCGGGCCTCGTGCACCGTTACCCGGACCGCGTGTTGTTCCTGGTGACGGACCGCTGCGCGTCGTACTGCCGCTACTGCACGCGCAGCCGCTTGGTTTCGAACGCGCAGGACTATAATTTCCATCCCGAGTACGAGCAGGGCCTGCGCTACATTGAGGCACACCCGGAAATTCGTGACGTGCTTCTGTCGGGCGGCGATCCGCTGCTGCTCTCCGACAAAAAGCTCGAGCATCTCCTTGGCCGCCTCCGCGCGATCAAGCACGTGGAGTTCATCCGCATCGGCTCGCGCATCCCTGTGTTCCTGCCGCAGCGCATCACGCCGGAGCTCTGCGAGATTTTCAGGAAGCACGGCCCGATCTGGATGAGCGTGCACCTGAATCATCCGAAGGAAGCCACGCAGGAATTGAAGGATGCCTGCGAGCGCCTCGCTTTTGCCGGGGTGCCGCTGGGCAACCAGAGCGTGCTGCTCAAGGGCGTGAACGACGACGTCGATGTCATGAAGGCGCTGGTGCACCGCCTGCTTCGCATGCGCGTGCGGCCTTACTACATTTACCAGATGGATCTCATCACGGGCGGCGCGCACTTCAAGGCCGACGTCCGCAAGGGCATCGAGATCATCCGTGCCCTGCGCGGCCACACAACCGGCTACGCCGTGCCGCAGTACGTCATCGACGCCCCCGGCGGCGGCGGCAAGGTGCCGATCAATCCCGATTACCTCGAGCAGATCACCGACGACGAGGTCGTCTTCCGCAACTTCGAAGGCCGCCAGTTCCGTTACCCGCTCAAGGCGCAACCAGTCCCGGAGAAATCACCGGGCTTGGTCGTGCCGACGGAAATCCATCTCTGAGCCCGATTGCGGGCCGGGGCCGTTGCCCTCAACGGCCTAGGTTCGATGACGGCCCTGTGGGAGAGAGCTCGCGACTTCCGTGCGACTGAACTCGCGAGGTCGCTCGCTGTAACGTTCGAGGGCGGTTGAGGGCAACCGCCCCGACCGGTGGGAATCAATTCATCGCAAACGTGGCGGCGACCGTCGCGACGATCGTCTTTTCCACCGCCGTCGTGTCGTTGTTGCCCTCCCAACTCGTGGAGGAGGAGTGCAGCGGATTGATCTGCACGACGCCCATGCGGGCATTGCGCAGTTCCTTGATGCGACGTCCCCCTTGCGTGGCAATTTGCTCGGCGCGGCTGCGGGCGTCCTTCGTCGCCTCCGCCATCATCTCCACCTTCGCGTCGCCGGCCTTTGTGTAGATGAAATCGAATCCGCCGGACACAAACGCGACGCCCTGCTCCAGCAGTTCGCTCGAATCGCCGGCGAGGCGTGGCAGGCGGTCGACGTCCGCCGATTGAACCTCGACGCTCTGCGTGAGCCGGTAACCCACGCGCACCTTGGTGACCGTGTCATCGTCTTCGTGTCGCTGCCGCGCGGTGAGCTCGGTGATTTGCGCCGGAGATGCGGCGAATCCCTCGATGCCGTGGTTCGCAAAAAACTCCGCGACCTTCGTGTTGTCGTCGCGCAGTTTTTTCTGCGCCTCAATCAAGGTCGGCGCCTCGACGGAGAAACTCGCGCGCCACACGACGAGGTCCGAGCGCACATTCTTGCGCGCGGAGCCGGTGACGCTGATGATTTGGGACTCCGCGATGCGGGTCCAGGCGTTGGCGAAAACCAACGCGGTGAAAACGAGTCCGGCGGCCAGCGCGAGGCCGGCGAGCAGACCGAAAAGATGGGGGCGGGAGGGTGAGGACGGGTTCATGATTTCGAGCAGTTATGACAAAGCCGGGCGCGTTGCCGCGCCCTGAAATCGGAACCTCACCGTTGTGTAAGCAACTGCAGGCCAGTGCTAAGCACGAGCCATTTCAGAAAGAACTTATTCACAAAAAATCCTTCGAAAAAGATTCAACGTTTTCGAACGGACCACGTCTATCCTAACGACATCAGTGCGTCGTTTTCATAGACGAACATTGTTTGTAGTTCTTACGGTTTGCTTGGTGTTAGGTCATGCAGGGCGTCCCGCGAGGGGCGCCCTTCATGTTTATATAGGCCTAAAACGACCTTCCAGAGGCTCCCAAGGGCTCTGAAAGGCACCCAAATCAGTAATGGATTAGTAATGGAAAAGCCCCTTTGGGGGCAGTCGAGACGGCTGTGGGCTGTGGTCTCCAGACGAAAGATTTTCCGAAAAGAAGGGGCGGTCTGCGGTAAAATGGCGGGCATGGAAAAGCCAAGAACACGCCACAGAGTAGTCCGACCAAGTAGAGCCGTTGAAAGGGTGACGGAGCCGCCCATTTGCGTAAACAAGCAGGGGGCCATCCAGATCATTGGTAGCCCGACGCTGCTGGCCGACCTAGAGGCCGACAGACTGGTGGTCCCGTTAACAGACGGGCCGCGGAAGTGGTATTCGATCATAAATCTCAAGAATGCGGTGTTGGAGACCCATCGCGGGGGTGTTAATGGCCCCGCTGCTGTCGGCTTAAATGCTCTACGCTGATGGGCCATGCAGATGCGGCCATCAATGTCCTGCCTCCATCCGGAGGCAGGACAAGTTGAGGTTACACCTGTTCGGCTGGTTCTTGTTTCCAGCCGGCAAACGCTTCCGGCCAGTCGCGCTCCGCCGCGGCGAAGACTTCCGGCCAGTCCTTTTTGATCAAGACCGAGGCGCCGTCTGCGCTTAGCTGCGCGAGGTATTCGACGACCACCGCACAGCGGTCGTGCGCGTCGTTGGGATACATGGTGCGAGCCCAGCCCTGCATGCGGCGCAGGTTGTTGTTACTAAGGGTGGATTTTTGTTCTGAGTTCATGATGCGGTGGGCCAGGGGCCCGGTTGAGGATGGAGTGACCGCTTGGACGCGGCCATGCTGCAGCCTGCCGCTTTGGAGGCGGTCCCAGGACTGCAAGGTTGGCTTCCGTTTTCGGCCAGCGCGGGCTCAGGGGCCCTGGCGCCGGCCCGTCCCAAGGTAGATGGCGGGGAGCCGGCACGTGGGGACGACCGTCCCAGAGGAACGGAAACCAAGTTGGGCTGAAAACAGGAGCTTCATGAGCTTTGCGGGTTCGCCGCGAGCAGGACGCGGAAATCCTGCAGTTGATCCAACGTCCCCAAACCGAGGAGCCGGTCACCAGGCTGCAGCACTTCGGTGGCCTGTGGCACCAGGATCCTGATGCCGTCGCGGGTGATGCCGAGGACGCGGACGCCGGTCCGGCGGGCGATCTGGAGGTCACCCAAGGGTTGACCGGTCGGACCTTCCGGAGGCACGAAGAAGGATTCGAGCACCACCCGGCTAAAGTCCGTCCGGTGCTCATGGGCCGCCGGCTGGCTTTCCAGGAACGCGCACGCCGCATCGAGTTCGGACGGTCGCCCGAGAAGCAGCAATTTGTCGCCCGGGAAACAGGCCAGTTCGGGTGCCGGCTGCGGGATGGCGAAGTTGTTGCGCTCGACCTCGACTACAAAGCAGCCGAAACGCTTCGGAATCTGCAGTCTGGCGAGGGTTTGCCCCGCATAGGTGGCTCCTGCGGGCACGGTGCATTCGAGGAGCTGCAAGTCCCAGGTCTCCAAGCTGTGCGCCAGCACTTCCCGGTCAGCGCCGCCCTCCGGGCCGGCCGGATAGCCGTGGCGGGCCAACACCTCGTTGACGGAATGCTGCCAAGTGCTGTGCCAATAAATCAGCTTGCGGGAGAAGATGGCGATGACCGTGACGGTCGCGAGACCGAGGACGGCCCAGCCAATACCGCTCAGCTCCACGGGGAACAGGGAATAGACGAACGAGCCCAAGGCGATGGCTGCGGCCATCTTAAGCGTGGTTTCGACGAACCGCGGAGGGAGCGATTGCACGTGCCAGGCCTCGGCGGCAATGGCAGCGAGGGCACCAAGGTTGCGCCACACTGCGAACAGCGGTATCAGCACCAGTAGGCCCAGGCCGGACCAGTAGACGACGCGCAACACGTCGGTGCTAAGCCACGTCGCGATGATGCTATTCTCAACGTAGACAAGCAGCTGATGCGAAAAGATGAGCCCCCCTCCCACGAAAAGAATCTCGACGGCAACCTGCACCAGACGGCCGCGGATAAGTTTCCATGCGAGCGGAGACCGGTCGCGACCCTGCAATTGGTGCAACCAGCTCTGGTAGGCGGCCATGAACCGGGTGAGGGGTGCCGGTTCGATGGCCTCCAGCCCGCGCAAGATCGGGTCCGCAAAGCGGTTCATGATCGGCGTGGCTAGGACCGTCAGGACGGACAGCCCTACCGCCAGCGGATAGAACGACGGAGGAAGAATCGCCGCCGCGATGCCGGCTTGCGCGATGATGAAGGTGAATTCCCCGAGGGGAGTGAGCAGGAGGCCGCCCCGGCGGGCCTGCCGCGGGGGCACGCCGACGAGCATGAGGGCAAAGCCGCACGCGATCGGGCGCACGATGAGCGAGAAGAGGCTGAGCGCGATGACCGGCACCCAGATGTCTCCGAGCAGGCTCAGGTCGATCATCATGCCGATGGATACGAAGAAAATGCTGCCGAAGAGATTCCGAAGACTGCCGAAGGATTCCTCGATGACGTGCTTCTGGGGCATCTCCGCCATCAGCGCGCCGAACAGGAACGCCCCGAGCGCGATAGAATAGCCCGCCTTGATCGCCGCCAATGACAGCAGGAACAGGACTCCAGAGACGACTAGCGTCCGCAGCTCCGCGTCGCCGCGCTTCTCAAGCCAGCGCAGGAGCCGGGGCAGGAGCAGCAGGCCGAGGCCGACAAAAAGCACGATGAAAGTTGTGAGGCCCGTCAGCACCTCGCCGATACCCTTTGAGCCATGGGCGCCCTGCGTCGCGAGCACCGTAAGCATGATCACCGCAACCACGTCCTCGACTATGGTGATCGCTAGCGCCATCTGGGCCGCGCGGTCGTGGTTGAGCTTCAGTTCGCTCATGATCTTGGCGATGACCGCCGAGCTTGAAACCATGAGCATTGCGGCCACGAAAAGACTTTGGAGCGGAGTCCAGCCCAGCCCGCGGCCCAACAGCAGCGTAAAGGCGAACATGAACAAGGCGCCGATGACGGTTGCCATGATGATGGGCAGGCCCATCCGCCGCAGTTTCGACAGGCTCAACTCAAGCCCAATCGCGAACATCAGGAACACGAGACCCACGTGCGAGAGCTGGGCGATGTGCTCGGTGTCCGTGATGAGGGAGAACGGCGGCGAATAGGGGCCGATGACAATGCCGGCCAGCAGATAGCCCACGATGGCGGAAAGCCCGACGCGTTTGCACAGCATGCCGGCCAGCCCGGCGGCTAGCAGGAGGACGACGAAGTCTTGAACGAGGGTGTAGTGATTCATGGTGCGGCTTTCTATTTACGCGCGGACTCTCCGGCGCTCGGTGATCAAACGGGGGAAAGCTCCGCAAGGGGAGTCTGGGCGGTGGCAGCCTTGGCGAGAGCGGCCAGTTCTTCAGTCGAGAGGACAATATCGATGGCGCGAATCAGTTCTGTCAGTTCGCGCACGGCAGGCGGCGTGATGACTGCGGCGGTCACGTGCGGGTTTTGGAGCACCCAGGCGAGGGCGATCTGGGCCGGCGTCGAGGACCGCCCGTCGGCGATCTCGGCCAATGCCTTGAGGATGGAATCGTGAGCATTGCCGCCGAAGCGTGCCTCCAGCCAGTTCCTGTCGAGGTTGAGCAACTCGCGCAGCGACACCGGCCGCCGGGCCAGGAACCCACCTGCGAGCGGCGATTCGGCAAGGAAACCGAGCCGGTGTTCCCGGCACAGGGCGATGGCCTCCGGCTCGAATCGACCGGCGTTCAGGAGGGAATATCCCGTCTGTAAGGCTTCGAAGCGAGCCCGGTTGCGCCCCTGCGAGCGATGAATCGAGTCCGCCACCCGCCACGACGGAAAGCCTCCGGCCACGGCGTAGCGCACGCTACCGGCGCGGATCAGCATGTCGGTCGCGTCAAGTAGATCGTCGATCGGCATGAGGTTATCATCCCACGTGCACACCAGCAGGTCGAGGTGCCTGGTGCGTAGCCGGCGGAGAGACCGCTCGGTCGTTTCCCGGATCGAGTTGACGAACGCTATGCTCCCGCCGTGCGGGGGCCGGGAGAAACTGATCTGCGAGGCGAGCACCAGGCTGTCGCGAGCGACACCGCGGGCCTCGCGCCAGCGGCCGACGATTTCCTCGGAGCGGCCATCGCTGGAACTTTGCAGAAAGCTGCCGCCGGATGTGTAATAGGTGTCGAGAAGGGCGAACGCAGCGGTCTCGTCATTTGTCGAACCGAATTTGGCGGTGTTAAGACCAAGTTCGGAAACGAGAAGAAAGGTGCGACCAAGTTTTCTTTTTTTCATGATGGATTAGTTTGAGGAGTGGAGGGGGAACCGGGCGGCGAGGGGAGCTTCGCCTGGGGCCGGCCGCGGATAGTCGGTCGCGGATTGGTCGAAGCGGACCAAGTCAATGACCCCTTCGATCGCCAGCACTTGGCCGGCGAAGTTGAAAATGGGCGTGAGCCGGTCTTCAACCAACACCAACGCGCCGTGCGCGGTTCGAATCCGGTAGTCCAGCGATATGCGGTTTCGATGGAGCACCGCGAGACGCACTCTTTCCTCGACGCGCAGCCGGTCGGAGGGCGCGATAAGGTCGCCGAAGGAGATGCTGGCGTTAGCGATGAACCGGTGGGGCTCGAAGCCGGTAATGTCACGGACTCCAGCACTGACAAAATCCATGGTCCAGCCGGTATCATGGCGCCTGCGGTAGACGAAACCGCGCAGGTTGCCGATGAGACGGGTCAGCGTGGCATGGCAACCGGCGGAGTTGGTGGAATGGGAATCAGCGAAAGTGAAGTTCATGATGTATTTTCAGTTGATGGTTGATCGACGCGGTTCTGCCCGGGGCAGCCTACGCGGAAGCGGCCACGATGCCGGCCGGCGCAGAGGGCGCGTGGCGCTTCAGCGCCTTCTGGAAGAAGACGTTGTTCGGAACCTGGAGCGTCCCGCCGTCCGCCGCGCGGAGAGTGGTATAGACCGGGTTCAGGTCGGTTACCTCGCCAATGATCTCGTCATCGCCGAGAATCTCGACGCGATCACCCACTTCGAAGGGACGGAAGATGACGATGAGCACGGAAGCCAGCATGTGGCTCAGGATGCTCCACATCGCGACGAACCCGATGGCAATGAGGCTGAGGGCGGCCATGATCGTCGACCAAAGGCCTTGAAGATCGATGCCGACGGCCACCAAGGTCGCGAGACTGAGACCACCGATGGCGAGCCACCGGATCACACCCTTCGGTAAATCGAGCCGGCGGCGTGCGGGCGCGGGATTGATGGAGCGTGAGCGCCTTGGGCGTGCAAGCAGGATGGTCGCGAGGATCGTGGCCGTGGCCAAGGCGATGGGTCCTAGGCTCTGCAATGATGGCAAGGTGAACTGATCGAGAAATGTCATGGGTATGGAAGTTATGGCCGTGAGGGGCTCACGGGCGGATTATTAGCTGCTTTAGGCCGGGCCTGGCCGGCCTGCGAAGCGAACGCCGCGACCCTTGGCGGGTGTTAGTCCGCGGAGAGCCGGCCGGGTTCGCATCACAAGGCCGCTTGCATTCACTAAGTCGCGTTGGCGACATGGACCGCGGGCGAGGCGGCGGCTGCGGTGGCGGCAGCAGTGACGCGGCGAATCTTGAGCCGGCGAATGCCGCCTGGCGTGGACCATTTTACAACGTTTCCCACTCGGCAGCCGATGAGGGCGGTGCCAATTGGCGCAAGAATGGACATGCGTCCGGCATCAACGTCGGCGCGTTCCGGAAACGTGATCGTGTAGTTCTCGATTTCGCCCGTTTCGAGGTCCTCGAATTCGACCGCCGAATCCATGGTCACAACGTCGGCTGGAATTGCGGCCGGATCGATGACCGCGGCGCGGTCGAGTTCTTCGCGCAGTTTCTGGAGAGCCGCATTGTTGGCGCTAGAATATAGGGCGGTCGAGAGAAGGATGCGCAGCTTGGCATAGTCGTAGCGCGAGAGATAGATGGGAGTATGATTCATGATGTTTCTTTGTGGGTTGTTTTGGGTGTGCAGCCGCCCGCGTCGCTCAAGGAGCGCGCGGAAATACTGCGGAGGAGGGGAGTGGCTCAGGCGATTGCCGGAGCGAGGGTGGCGTTAGTCGGCGCACCGCCGGCCGCAAACGCTGGTTCTGCGGCGTGCGCCGCGGTGATCAACCGGGTGCCCAACTGGTTCGTTTCCACGAGAATGTGATTCGGAAAAAGAGCGTCCGAATCGAACCCGGGGTTGAGGAAGAGCGTGCCGTTGTGGTGTTCGCGCCAGTTCATCGGATTATGCACGTGGCCCGAGAGCACCAGACGCGGCGAGTAGCGGGAGGCCGTCGGAACGAGATCAGGATCGCCCGCATCGGCGCCACTGGTGCGCGTCGCGACCGCCGTTCCGCTGGGCGGAGCGTGCACCACCCAAACGTCGGCGGCGCCCCCCTTGGGCTGGGTGGTCACCCCGATGTTGAGGAGGGACAACCCGTCCAGCGCAATGCGCTGTCCGTCGGTCCACACCTTGGGGTTGTCGATGCGACGCAACCAGTAGGCAGGCGTCCATCGCTCCGCAGCGTCGTCCCATTCGAGGTCGTGATTGCCACTGCACACGGAGATCAGGCGCGGGAAATCGTTGAGCCAGTCGGAGACCCACTCGATTTGGCGCCGGTGAGGCGTCGCGGCCGTCAAGTCGAGCATGTCCCCGGACATGACGACGAGGTCGTGAGCGGGGGCGCGATGAAGCAGCCAGTTGAACCAGCGCTTGTTGAAATGGAAATCGGTAACGTGAAGGATGGTCATGGGATTGCCCAAGTTGTGTCCCTACGGCTGCACCGGTTTGTGTGCAGGCGGAGACAGGTTCGGATGAAATGCCGCGCAATGGCGCGACAGGAGGAAGCGTTCGCGCGCCATTGCAGGGCGCGCCGCAGCCTGGAAGGCTGATCGTGTCGTGTTATCCCGGTCCGCGTCTAAAGTCTGTCTGCGCGCATGGCGCGCCGACCTTTAGCTCGCCGAGCCGGGCCGCTCCGGGCAGATATACAACGCCAAGCCCGCCGCCTTGTGCTGGCGGGTGCAGAAATTTGAATTCTGATGCGTGTAGAGTCTCACTGGTGGGATACCTGTGTGCCGGATTGAGGTTGTGTCAAGTGTCATGTAGTGCAGCACCTGACGGATGTGGTGCGTCCTCGCTGTGCGGCGGCGGGGAGAAGCCTTGTGCTTATGAGGTGGTCGCGAGAGCGACAATGATGGCGATGATCGCGAGTAGCGCGAGCGCGCGCACCCAGGAAATCCTGCTGCGATTGTCCGGGAACAAGGCGGAAGCCGCGGACCGGCGACTACGCGGGAACCAAGGCTGGCCGTCATCGGACAGCGACGGATAACGCCGCTGCGGAGTGACGTTTTCAGGGTTGTCGGTGTTTTGATGATGATGCGGTTTCATGATGCCATAGTAGCGGAGCGAAGAGAGACTGCCTACTGCACCGTCAGACGTTTGCCCATGCGCATCACGCATGGCCTGTTTCACCTTGCCGGGCCTGCACTCGGCGAGGTCTGCCACGGTTCCGGTGCCGTCGCTTTGCCCGGCGTGCCGACGGCTATTTTCTTTCGCCTGCTTGGTTAGGCGTGCAGTGCCGACTCGATATGCTGGGAGCCTCGGTCATTTCCTTTGCCGCCTCCAGCGCCGAGAGAATCATACGGGAATTTGCTGATTGGCGCTGTGCCGCCCGCGCCACGCTCCTAAAGCCACCGCTTATACTTAAATACTAGATACGGGACCACGCCCGCGAGAATCATGAGAGCGAGCGACAAAGGGTATCCCCAGGTCCATTTCAACTCTGGCATGTGCTCGAAGTTCATTCCGTAGATGCTTGCGACCAATGTCGGGGGCAGCAGCACCACAGCCAACACGGAGAACAGCTTGATAATTTTGTTCTGCTGGCTGTTCATTGCATTCTGGTCGCTGTTAATCCGGCCCAAGGTGGCATCCAGAATAAAGGTCACTTTGCTCGACACGAAGTCGGCATGATCCGCCAGAGCGATCACATCTTTGCCCGTGATCCGCCAGTAATCGTCCACTTGCTCCTGATTCAGGTTTACGCACGCCTCAGTAAAGAACCCGTGCATACGACGCAGACTAACGAGGCTCTCTCTCGCGTTTGCGATTCGCACACCATCTTGGCCGATACGCTTCAACAATTCAGTGTAATTGATGGTGCCGGGTTCACGGTTGTCACCCATGAAAATTGTGGTGGAGAGGTCGTTGAGATCGGTCGCGGTAAACTCAAGAATGTCGGCGATGCGATCTACGATCTCGTCGAACAAGCCGAGAAAGAATTTCTGGGGTGTTTGAAACAACTCGGGATTCCGCTCGAATCGAGCAGCAAAGCCCTTAAATGGCATGGGATCGTCGAAACGCAGCGTAACGAGCCGGTTCTGGCGATACGCAAACGTCACGGGAGTAGTCGTCGAATTTGGGTTGGCCGCCCTCACCATGATCGTCGCTGTCATGAACAGCGCCCGGCTTTCGATGTAAAGTCGACTTGAGACCTCGATCTCCTGGGCTTCGTTTCGTGTCGGGAGCGAAAACTGCTCCGTCGTTTCAATCGCTTTGATCTCGTCTGGAGTCGGATCCAGAAGGTCGATCCAAAGGACATCCTCCCAGTTCTCCCGCGATAAGTCAGCGACCGTGACGGATCGGGCTGTTTTCTTGCTGTATATCTTAATCATTGATGAAGGGACCCCCGTTTTGAGAGTGGGCCTGGACCTGTCGTGCGGATGTCACGAAGATGCCAATGCAAAAGCTCCTTGGCGAGCGCACAAACCATTTTGACCAGTTTGCGGAGAACACGGTTTTCATCGCGAGCAGCATGCCGTATGGCGGACGCGCTTGGCTGCGGGTTTCCAAAGGCATGCGCCTTCAGCATGGGTCCGGCTTGCGTTGTTTTGCTCAGCAGTTAAAAAAGCGGCGTGAACTTCGACTTGCTGCGGTCTTTTTTCGCGATCTCCGAATTTGGCAGCCTTAGCAAGGCCGCGGAACAGTTGCACGTTTCGCAGTCAACACTCACGCGACAGGTGCAGACCATCGAGGCTGAGATTGGTGGCCAACTGCTGGAACGCGGCCATAGTGGGGTGGCGTTGACCGCGGCCGGACATGCGCTGCTCGAAGGCATGCGGCCCGTGGTGGCCAGGGCGGATATCGTCGTCTCCGAGGCGCAACGAATTGCCCGGGGTCAGAGCACGTCCTTGCGCATCGGCTACCTCATGGCGGCGGCCAGCGAATATCTCAATCCTGCGCTTGCCGCGTTTCGTCGCTCCCGTCCTGAGACGAAGGTTCGGCTCATCGAACTTTCGCCTGGCGATCAAATCAAGGGACTGCGGCGGGGGGAACTGGACATGATCGTGCTGGGAAGCATCAATGCGGCCGTGCCGCGCGAGTTTTATGTGCGACGTATCGCGACCTTGCCCTTAGCGGTTGCGTTGCCGGAAACGCATGCCCTGGCGCAGGGCAAGGACATCGCGTTATCCGATTTGCGTCGTGACCTATTTGTAGGCAGGAAATCCGACGATATCCCTGGCTACAACAACTGGCTCACCCAGCTTTGCCGCCGTGCAAAGTTTCGACCGAAAATCATCGAAAACGCACAAGGATTTACACACACGCTTTCGCTGCTGGTGGCCGATAATGCTGTGACATTGTTCTCGGGATTGGTTTTGAAATTCAAGGTTCCGGGCGTGGCTTTTCGACCGCTGCGGAGTCCACCGGTTAAATGGGATCTCCAGGTCGCCTGGCAGCGCGGGAAGATATCCGAGCCGGTCCGCGAACTCGTGGATTTGTTGACGAAAAACCAGCGTGCCGCGAAAGAGGCCCGCGGTTCCTGAGCGCAGAGCTTGTGGAGGCCGGCAATATACGCAGGTCTACTGCAGGGGACGACGTCGCGCTACTGCGCCAGCCGCAGGTGGCCATGCGTATTGCGCATAGACGCGTTTCAGTGAAAATCGTGGCAGGGGGCCTCGGCTAACACTAATATCTCAGTATGAATTCAATCTTGTCTCCTCACCATCGATCTCAGCCCATGCCCCTCTCGATCCAGAGGCTCGCAACTGCGTTCGACGGCTCTCCTGAGATGAAGGCGCGAGCACTGGAGCGGTGGGAAAACGAGGGTGGCAAGGTTTCGGTGTTACTGTTACAGAACCAAACAACAGTTGTGGGTATGAATTGTCCGGAGTTCCGTCGCTCGGGCGGGCGAATCGGGCAGATATATCGCCCAATTAGCGGGAGAAGCCTGGACTCTTAGGGCCTGCGAATCGCGAAAGAATACCTTACCACAACGATTCACCTGCTAGGTGGAATATTCCCCGATATTGTCGACTCACAGCGTCCATTGTAGCGTGGGACCGGAATGATCAATCTGGCCATCGGCCATCAAGACTTTGTAGGCTTCGATAGGCGAGCTGCTTTGGGATCATCTGCCGTCGGGGAAGGTGCTTGGCGGGGCTCCGGCAAATGTGGCAGTTCATGCCCAGGCACTGGGCGTGGCATCAGGCTTGGTCTCATGCGTAGGCGCCGACAGCGAGGGTGAGGAGATACTATCGGCTTTGGCGAGGCTTGGCCTTCCCCAGGATTTTATCAGGGTAAGCTGCTCCCTAAAAACTGGTGCGGCTATGGTGCAGTTAGATCAACAAAATCAGGTTCATTTTGCCATCGCTCCAAATTCCGCCTGGGACGCGATCAGCCTTAAAAAGGTGACGCGCGATGCGGCCGCACGAGCCGACGCGATCTATTTCGGAACACTTGCGCAACGATCCGCTGTGAGCCGGATCGCGATAGAGCACTTGCTATCCCTGGCGCCGAAATCGGCGATACGTTTCTTTGATGCAAATCTTCGGACTCCGTTTTTCAGCAAAGAGATCGTAAAATCTTCGCTGGAGAGGGCGAACGTCCTCAAGCTGAACGAGTCGGAGCTCGGTCTTTTTGCGGATTGGTTTGGATTAGGCGGGCCACAATCCGTCCAGATATCTGGATTGGCGCGTATGTTCACCCTTGATGTTATCGCACTGACACGCGGAGAGCATGGCAGCTTGATTGTTGCCGGCGGCGAGGAATGCGAGCATCCTGGGTTACGAGTGGAGGTGCGCGACACAGTGGGTGCTGGAGATGCCTTCTCCTCCGTGCTTATCGTCGGTCTTCTCAATGGTTGGCCTATCCCCCGGATCAGCCGACTCGCGAGTGAAGTTTCAGCGTTTGTTTGCTCCCAAGATGGAGCAACGCCGAAGCTGGCGCCTGCGCTACTTGCCGCATGCGGGCAATAGACGAAGAAAGCACAATGCAAATGTCGAAGCCGTTGGGTGCCCAGGTGGATTCGGAGCAGGCATCGACAATTCTCATTTTTGTCTGTATGAGGGGGCAGATGCATAAATCCTCTTCGGCCTACATCGAGCAGGATCAACAACTGCGGGCTGTTTGACTAAATGAGCGAGAATGGACCGCAAATCGTCAAT
The DNA here is from genome assembly GCA_044224295.1 of Lacunisphaera sp. Classification (GTDB taxonomy): domain Bacteria; phylum Verrucomicrobiota; class Verrucomicrobiia; order Opitutales; family Opitutaceae; genus Lacunisphaera. Next base: position 239,862 of record JBGAKQ010000005.1, read on the forward strand.
CTTCGCGCGGTCGCCTTGAAGGCGGGAGTGTCGCGATCCACAGCTTCGCTGGCTTTGCGGGGGGATCCACGGCTACGACAGGAAACGATCTCAAAGGTCCAGAAAGCAGCCGAGGCATTGGGTTACACGTCGAATCCCTATGTCGCGGCGTTTCAGGCCTATGTTCGTTCGAGGGCCACGATCCCGCTTCGCGGCACGATTGCGATACTCGACGTCATTCCGGACCGAAACCTATTGGAGCATGTGAGCGCGCGGCGAATTTTCGAGGGCGCAACCCAGCGGGCGATGGAACAGGGCTTTCAAACGGAGCGTTTCGTGCTCAGCCCATCGACCCTCACGGCGCGGCGGATCGACCAGATCCTGCACACGCGAAGAATTGAAGGCGTGCTGATCGCCCCGTCACCGCAGCCCGACCACAAGGTCGCGGGTTTGGACTGGTCGCGTTATGCCTGCGCAACGGTTGGTTATTCGCTGCTCTCGCCGCATGTGCACCGCGCGTCCAATCATCACTTCCACTCGCTGCGGACGGTGTTTGAGAAACTGTTGGAGCGGGGCTATCGCCGCATTGGCGTTTCGCTGGACAAGGTGACGCAACACCGAGTCTACGGATTATTCACGGCCGCGTTGCTTTACGAGCAGTCCCAGTTGCCCGCCGCGCAGCGCGTGCCGGCGGTGACACCGAACGGCGATGCGAAGGTGTTTCTGCGCTGGTTGAAAAAGCACAAGCCGGATGCGGTGATTTCAGATCGGCCGCGCGAGCTGAAATGGATGCGGGAAGCTGGCTGTAAGGTGCCGGATGATTGCGGATTTGCCGCGCTCGACTGGTCGGAGAACTTCGCGGACTGTGCGGGTTGCGACCAAATGCCCAATGAGGTCGGGGCGGCGGCGATCGATTTGATTGCCGTGCAGTTGTTGCGGAATTCGCGGGGCATTCCGGAACACCCTCGGGTCCTCTTACTGGAGGGGTGCTGGCGCGAGGGGCCGACGATCAAGTTGCAGAGGTAATTTGTGGAGGTATTCAGCCGGCGGCGGCGTGAGATGGCGGGGCTGCCCGGCTGCCGATTTCAACCAGTCCAACGCGGCGATTTTTGCCATAGAAAATGAGTCCGTCTTCCTCCCAAAGGGTCACCACTGCGGATCCTCCCTCCGAGAACGCCCCGATGGCATCATTTTCCTCTATCCATTCATGAGTCTGGCAACGCATTCACCAATCAATCATTCCTTCGATCTCGTGGTAGTGGGCGGCGGCTTGTCCGGCCTTTGTGCGGCCCTCGCGGCCGCACGGCGTGGCATCAAGGTGGCTCTAGTCCACGAACGATCGCTGCTCGGCGGCAATAATTCCAGCGAAGTGCGCGTGGTGGCCTCGGGCTCGACCGCCAGCAATTCGTGGTCCGCGGAAACCGGACTGATCCACGAGTTGCTTCTCGAGGATCGTGCGAACAATCACGAGCAGTTCTTCGACCAAGGTATGATCAACGTCGTGCACGATCTTGCGCTGTTAGACCGCGTGCGCGCGGAGAAGAACATCACTTTGTTTCTGAATACCGTGGTGCGCGGGGTGGAAAGCGAGGCCATCGGCGAGCATAAGTCGCCGAAGTCGACTTCCAACGGCCTGGGACGCATCGAGGGCGGCGCTCGCCGGATCAAGGCGTTGCACGCCGTCCAATTGGGCAGCGAAACCGAGTTCCGCATTACCGGCAGACAATACATGGATACGACCGGTGACGGCACGGTCGGCTTTCTCGCCGGCGCGGATTTTCGCTATGGCCGCGAAGCGCGGGCGGAGTTCGGGGAACCGCTGGCGCCCTTGGAGGCGGATGACACCACGATGGGTGCCACGATCAACATGCTGGCGCGCGATGTCGGACGGCCGGTGAAATACACGCCCCCGGCGGGGGTGAAGGTTTACCGAAGCCTAGATGACATCGGCTTTAAGCGCACGCTCTACCATGTGGGCAAACCGGTCTACGGCGGTTATTGGTGGCTGGAAGTCGGGAATCCATTTCATCAAATCCGCGATAATGCGGAGGTCCGCGAGGAGTTACACCGGCACGTTCTGGGGGTCTGGAACTACCTCAAGAACTATTCTGAATTCAACACCCGGGCCACGAACTATGTCCTCGACTGGATCGGCATGGTCCCCGGCAAACGGGAAAGCCGCCGTCTGATGGGCGACGTGCTGCTGACCGAACAGCACTGTCACGTTGATCAGCGTTGGGCCGACGGCATCGGCTTCGCGGGCTGGCACATCGACCTGCACATCAAGGGTGGTATCCTGAACAAGATCGACCCGGGCGAGCGCGAGAACGCCGACCGCAACTACAAGCACTGGATCCGCATCCCCATCTTCACGCTGCCGCTACGCTGCTTCTACAGCCGCAATGTGGAGAACCTCTGGATGGCCGGCCGCTGTCTCAGCACCACGCACGCCGCGCTGGGCCCGGTGCGCGTCATGCAGACCCTCGCGCACCTCGCCCAGTCGGTCGGTTCCGCGGCCGCCTACGCGCTGCAGAACAACCTGACTCCGCGCGAGACCGCGAATCCCGACGGCCCGCACATCGCGAAACTGCGCCAATCCTTGCTGCGCGAGGACATCCGCATTCCTGGCCTGCGTAACCAGGACAGGGAAGACCTCGCGCTCGCACGACCGGTCAAGGTCTCCAGCCAAGCCAAGCTCGACCTCGGCACGCCCGACGAAAAGAGGAGTTACAATCTGGGCACCATTCGCCGCGAGGGCGTTATGACCTCGGAAGCGATTTCGATGGTCGTCCCGCTCACCACTTCGCAGTTGGAAACGGTTGAATTTTATCTGCGCAATGAACGGCCCGATACGCAGACGCTGACGGTCAAAGTCCAACGTTTGAATCGCATCTGGGATCGCGACGACGTTGATATCATCACGAGCGCCTCAATGTCGGTCGCCCCCGGCACGGGCTGGAGCAAGGCCGTCCTAAACGTTGCGATCACGCCGGGCCATCCTTACCGCATCAGCATCGCCGGGGGCGAGGACATCGCTTGGTTTGCCAGCGCGGAGTGGGCCGCCGGCACGACGGTCCAATACCTGCATGTTTCTCCCGGTGGGCCGGAGGCGAAGAACGCACACCGCCCCGGTTACCAAATCGGCGAAGTCGAGATTCCGGCCTATCGTCACTGGCGGCAGATCACGACATCGCTGGCGATGCGGCTCCAGCCCGAACAGCATCCCTACGGCGGCGAGAACATCACCAACGGCGTCAGCAGCCCCGAGTCGCTGCCGAACCTTTGGGTTTCCGACCCCGCGCAACCCCTGCCGCAAAGCGCCGAAGTGGATATTGGGGGCGAGAAAACGTTTAATTGTGTCGAGCTGACGTTTGATACGAACCTCGGACGCCGCACGGAATTCGCGCAAGGTTTCTTCCGCGCTCCGGAGTCTGTCAGCGATTGGCGGCTCCTGGCCCTGACCGCGAAGGGCTGGGTCGAACTCCACGCCGAGAGCGAAAATTTCCGTCGCAAACGACGCGTGCGCTTCGGAGCCACCACGGCGCGGGCGCTCAAGGTCGTGGTCGAAAAAACCAATGGGGTGCACGAGGCGCGCCTCTACGAAATCCGGGTATACAACGAATAGATGCGCGCGAGTGCGCCGTCTCTCCGCCGCGACCATGTTCCCCATTACCCCTCACGCACGCCGCTGGATCATCCTGGTGATCATCTTTGTCGCCGTGGTGCTCAGCTACGTTGACCGGCAGATCCTTTCGCTGCTCAAGCCGTCGCTGAAGCAGGAATTTGGTTTTGATGACAAGGGGTATGCCCTGCTCGTCAACGTGTTCACTTTCCTTTACGCGATCATGTATCCTGTCAGCGGCTGGCTGGTGGATCGCTATGGGGCGCGCACGGTGATGCTGGGCGGTATCATCAGTTGGTCGCTGGCGTGCATCGGAGCGGGATTCACAAAAACGTTTGGCGGGTTGGCCGCGATGCGCGGATGGCTGGGGTTCAGCGAACCCACAGCGTTTCCCGCGCAGAGTCGCGTGATGGCGATTTGGTTCCCGGGCAAACTGCGGGCGACGGCTAACAGCATCTGCCTCGCCGGCGGCACGATCGGCGCGCTCATCGCCCCGCCGCTCGTCGCGTGGATCGCCCTGACCTACCATTGGCGTCACGCGTTCATCTGGCCCGGAGTGGCCGGTCTGGTCGTCGCTGGGCTTTGGTATGTGATCTATCGCGAGCCGCCGCGCGAGATCATGGAGGAAGCGAAGACGTCGGCGGACGCGGACGACGCGGTGCGGTTCACTTGGCCGCAGCTTTGGCGAACACGGAGCCTGTGGGCCGTGTTGTTAATCCGCTTTATCAGCGATCCGGTTTGGTATTTTTGCTTGTTCTGGCTGCCCGGCTATTTGCAAGAGAGCCTGGGGCTGACTCTCGCGCAGGTTGGCATGGTCGGGTGGATTCCCTTCCTTGCGGCAGATATCGGAGCGGTCGGCAGCGCAGCTTGGTCCGACCGCATGGTGCGCAACGGCGTCGAGCCTCTTCGCGCACGCAAGCTCATGCTTACGCGCATGGCGGTGATGGCTCCGCTGTGCGCGTTGACACCGTATTTGGGGAATCCGGCGTGGACGCTACTCATCTTCAGTCTCGTTGCGGCGTGCTGCTTTAGCTGGTTGCTCAGCCTTGTAGTAGTGATCGCCGAGACTTTTCCTGCGCGCAACGTGGCGAGTGTGCTTGGCATTGCCGGTGGCTGCGGCTCCTGCGGAGCAATCATTTTCAATTCCTTCGTCGGTGAGATGCTCGCGACGGTCGGCGCCAACCGAATTTTCGCCGTCATGGCCTGCCTCCATCCAATTGCTGCGGTGATACTATGGAGAATGGTCCGCCCGGAGCGCCCGTCCACCAGCTAACCTCTCTCCACTACTGAAATATTCACCCCAAACCCCAAAACCGAATGAAACTACATAAACTGCCTGTGTTCCTCTTGGGTGCTTCGGCCGTGCTGACGGCACCCTTGCTCGGCCAAACGGCCGAGCCCGCCAAGGAAGAAGTGATCGAGTTGTCGAAGTTCGAAGTCTCGGCCACGGCGAATCGCGGATACGTGACCACCTCGTCCATGAGTGCCTCGCGCATCGCGGTGCCGATCACGGAGACGCCCGGTTCGCTCGTCGTCATCAACGAGAAGCTGATCGCCGACACGGTGCCGCAGGAGTTGCGGGACACGCTCAGCCTGGTCAGCGGCATCCAACAGAGCGCCCAACCGATGGGAACCAGCGCCATATCGATGCGCGGCTACACGATGACCGGCGCGCAGCGCGACGGGGTCACCGACTACATGCTCTCCACGAATGGGGAATCCAGCGGCGGCTTCGACTACGCGCTGGCCGAGAGAATCGAGATCGTCAAAGGCCCCTCGGGCGTGCTCTACGGCGCGCATAATCCCGGCGGCATCCTGAACATCGTCTCCAAGCGCCCGCTCTACCAGCCCCAAACCAGAATCACCGCCACGGTGGGCTCATGGGGCGCCTATCGAGCGGAGCTGGACACCTCCGGGTTCTTCGATGAAGGGCACCGCTTCGGCTACCGCCTGGCAGCCGCGCGGGCCGCTACCGATGGCCTGGTGGACGATCGCCCCCAGTTGGGCGATGGCATGCTGGTGCTCAATCCCAGCGTGTCCTTCCGCTCCAAGAACGGTTGGTATGCCTGGCTGTGGGCCGGCATCATCCGCGACCACATGCGCCGTTCGACCTTGGGCACGCCGATGCTGCCCACCGATTCGGACACCAATTACCCCACCAACCCCTCGGAGCACGGCAAGCCGCTCTACGGGGTGACGCTCAACCACATGCTCACCAACCTGCGCTGGACGGACAACGATCTCTACGAGGCCGGTGTGAGCAAGTCCTTCGACTTCGGCCCCGTCCGCGCGGACGTGCGCCTGCTTGGCCGCGACTTCAACCAGCAGGGCGAGGGGGCCAGTCGCATCCGCGGCGTGGACGCCTTCGACATCCTTGTGGGCAAGGATGGCAAGATCATCGGTCAGGACCTGCGCTCGGTGTTGCACAGCCGAGTGGAGAACAACCTTGCCGTAGTGGGCCGCGCCGCGGTGCGCTACGATCACAATCCCTATGAGACTTCCGGACAACTCGGCTCCGCCGATATGAACTTCAGCTTCAAGGCCGGTCCGCTGAACAGCCAGACGCTCGTTTACGGCACTTACGGCTACCGGGAGGCCCGCAGCAACGCTTCCACCTACGACATCCGCAACACCGCCACGCTCAGCTCCCTCGGCTTTCCCACGATCGACGGCCGGGTCATTGTAGTGTTTTACCCGCATCCGGTCTACGTGCCCACGGTCGAGCAGATGATCCTGCTCTCGGACACGCGCAACATCGGCCGCGAGACGCTGAACAAGACGACGGACTCCAGTTACGGGGCGATCGAGCGGCTCTCCTTTTGGAAAGATCGGATTTTCCTCGTCGCCGGCCTCCGCCATGACGAACTCGAAAGCCGGATCCTGACCTACCAGAATGGCGCGGTCGTGGCCGTGAACCAGAACGATGACAAGTCGGACACGCGTTCGCTGGCGGCGCTGGCTAAGGTTTATAAAGGCGAAAAGGGTGAGCTGGCGCTCTTCGTCAACAGCAACGCAACGTTCATCCCGGTGACGACGATCGATCGCCGTCTTGCCACCTTTGGCCAGAAGTATCCCAACCGCGTCGCGGAGAACGAGGAGTTTGGCTTGAAGGTGGACCTCATGGGCAGCCGGCTGGTGGCGACGGCCGCCGTTTACAAGACCACGGAGACCAACGTGCTCGTGACCCACAACGACGAGACGGGGTCGATCACGGGTGTGCCCTCGACCTTCTATCAGGCTCCGGTGGGCACACGCACGACCAAGGGCTGGGAGGCGGACATCAACTACGCGCCCTATCCCGGACTGGAACTCATCATCGCCTACGCCAAGAACGACCCGAAGCTGGAGAATGGAACCTTCGCGCAGCAGATCGCCTTCAATACCTTCACGGGGGCGGCGCGCTACGAGTTCCAGTCAGGGCCGCTCAAGGGATTCTCGGCCATGTGGCAATACAACCAATGGGGCAAGAGCGCGCTTAGCAGTCGGTCCTACTGGATCGTTCCCGGCGGCAATGAGCACACCCTGTTGCTGGGTTACCAGCTGAACAAGAATTGGACGATCCGCGCGCGCATCAGCAACGTGCTTGATACGGACCATGTCTATCCCAGCCCCAACGAGACGGCGCTGGATACCTCGCAACCCCGCAACTACCGCCTGAACGTCACCTACGCGTTCTAGCGCCGGATAAAAGAGCGGCATTCCAATGCAAGCCTCGCGGCTTTTGGTTCTTTGTTTGTGTGGCGCCGCCGTCCTGGCGGCGGCGCCCACCCGCAACGAACCTGCGATGGGGAAAGAGGCCGGAGCGAATCGTCGTGCCGCCTTTTCCGAAACACAGGTCGCGTTCTCAGCGCGCGAGTTGGGCGACCTTAAGCTGATTGCGCATCGCGGTTATCAGCCCGTTGCGCCCGGCAATTCCCTGCCTGCTTTCCGGGCTGCGGGGGAGCGTAAATATTGGGCGATCGAGACTGACATACGCACCACGAAAGACGGTGTGCTGGTCTGCTGTCACGACGCGGGCATTGACCATTCGTTTAACGGTTCCGGAGCGATCAAGGATATGACCCTTGCGGAACTTTACCGCTTCAAAATCAACGTGGGGAAGGGCCTGGATACACACTCGGACAAGGAGCTGCGCATCCCCCTGTTCCGCGAATACCTGCAAATCTGCAAGGATCATGGCGCGCTGCCATTCATCGAGCACAAGGCGGGCGATGTGGCGGCCATGATTGCGGAGGCCAGGCAATATTTCGCGGACAAGGATATCATTATCTCGTCAACGGATTTCGCAGTGCTCGCACAGGCGCGGGCCATTTCCAAAGAGATATTCGTCCACCATATTTTCAGCTCGGAGGCGCATATCGCCGACCTTTCCGCTTTGGGTAACGCTGGCATGGCCTTCAACTACACCGACCTCGATGCTCCCGAGACTCGGGCGAAGGTCGAGGGCCTGATTGCCCGGGCTCACGCCGCCGGCGTCAAGGTCTGCCTCCGGGCCGGTGACGACCGGGCCACTGTCAAGAAGATGCTCGAGCTGGGCCTCGATTACATTCCGACAAATGTCGTCACAATGGACGAGGTGCGGGGTGGAGCGGAGCGTGCAGCCGGGGCGTCGGCGAGCCGGCCGACTCATCCCGATTAGTGCGACCAAAATGATTATCGAATTCAATCCTGCTGCCTCATGAAAAACAACGTCTCAATCTACCTTCGTGCCCTGGGAGTATGTTGTGCGCTGGCGACATTCGAGACCACCGGCCTCTCCGCCCAGACAACTCCGGCGGGGACTGATCCGCGGCCCAACGTGCTCGTCATCTACGTCGACGACCTCAACGACTATGTCGCCCCGCTGAACCGATCGGGGCTGGTTGCACACACGCCGAACATCGAGCGCCTGATGGCGCGCGGAACCCTGTTCAGCAACGCGCAATGCGCCGCGCCGATCTGCAATCCGTCCAGGACCGCGATGCTGACGGGAATCGCGCCCCACCGCTCCGGCATCTACAACAACCGGCAGCCTTGGAACGCCTCGATTCCCTTCACTCAAACCTACCCGATCGTGGCCAGAGACAACGGTTACACGACGGCTAGTGCCGGGAAAATCCTGCACCATGAACAGGGTTTTCAGCCGCACCAAATCTGGGACGCCATGCTGCCGTTCGATGACCGCGCCCAGCAGGGCCTCGTGCCCAAGCTTAATGGGATCCAGCAGGGGCTGTCCTCGACCGCCTTTGATTGGGGCATTCCGCCGGGAGGGATGGAGGACATGCCTGACACCGGCATCGCCCGCTGGGCCATGGATTATCTCGGACAAAAGCACGACCGGCCCTTCCTGCTGGCCGTCGGGCTGTATCGGCCGCACCTACCATGGTATGCCCCAAAGGAATTCTTCGACTTGTATCCATTGGAGGCGATTTCGATTCCGCCGGAACGCGCGGACGAACTCGATGATCTTCCGTCGCGAGGACTGGAGATCGCGCGGTTCCGAGTTAAGGACACGCAGCTGATCGACGCGGCCAACAAGCGCAAGGAGGCGATTCGTGCCTACCTGGCCTGCATCAGCTACACGGATGCATTGATTGGCCGGCTGTTGGACTCCCTCGATGCGAGCCCTTATGCCGCCAACACGCTGGTGGTCCTGGTTTCCGACCACGGCTTTCACCTCGGGGAGAAGCAGCATTGGCACAAGTTCACGCTGTGGCAGCAATCCACCCGGTCGCTGCTGCTGGTGGCGGCGCCCGGCCAGGTCATGCCGGGCCGCATTTCCGACGCCGCGGTGAGCCTGCTGGACCTGGCCCCCACGCTGGCCGATTACTGCGGTTGGCGGGAATTGCCTGCATGGGACGGAGCCTCCATCCGTTCGTTCATCGAGGATCCCAACCGGCGGGATGAGGACCGTTTTGCGGTGACCTCCTACACAGAAACCGACCACGCGGTCACTACACGGGAATGGCGCTATATCTATTACGGAGAAGGGCAGGACGAGCTTTACAACCGAATCTCCGACCCGCTCGAGCGACATAATCTGGCGAAGCTCCCCGCGTTTGGTGGAATCCGGGAGCGATTGCGTCGGCACATTCCAACCGATGCGGCGGCCGGCCAGCCGGCCTCAAGCAACCTCAAATATGTGGAGGAACTCGGTCGCTGGCTGCCGGCGATCCCGACAACACACTAGCCGGCCGGGGTTTCCGTGCCAGTTGTCGATCCCGGCTGGCATCGTGATTCAACCGGCCCGCCCCGGCACTTTTTGACGTGCAGAGATTTGTCCCTTTTCCGCCGCGCTGGCGAAAACAGCTTCATGCAATTCGAGCCATTCCTTGCAAAACAATTGCTTCGAACTCGGCGTCGGCCTGTCGGGTCTCTGTGCGGCTTTGGCGGCCGCCGGCCGGGTGCCAAGGTGACCCTGGTTCACGAACGGTCACTATTCGGCGGCAATAATTCCAGCGAGGTGTGCATGGTGGCCTCGGGCCCGATCGCCAGCAACTTGTGGTCCGCGGGAACCGGACTGATTCATGAGCTGCACCGTGAGGATCGTGCGAACAATCACAGACAGTTCTTTGACCAGGGCATGATCAATGTGCCGCCCAACCTCATCCTCCCTTGAAAGCACTCAGGCAGTCCGGATCTCTTCTGTTGGCGGCGGGTTTGCTGGCGACGGCTCTGGCCGGCCGGGTGATTGCATCCCCGCCCAACGCCAGCCTGTTGCTCATCTCGGTCGACGGGCTGCGCCACGACTACCTGACCGAAACAGACCAGCACGGCCTCCAGATTCCCCACCTGCGCCAATTGTGGCGCGAAAGCGCCCGCGCCGGTCTGGTTCGCTGCGTGCTTCCGACGGCCACCTATCCCAGTCATACGACCATAGTCACCGGCGTCTCCCCGGCGCGGCATGGGATTGCGGCCAACATCCCGTTCGAGCCGTCCGGCAGGAAGCGGGGCTTCTATTGGTATGCGGAGGAACTGCGGGTTCCGGCGCTTTGGGATGCGGCGGCGGCGGCGGGCTACGAAGTCGGCAGCGTGAGTTGGCCGGTCACGGTCGGGGCGCAGACTATCAAATACAACATTCCCGATTTTGCCGTTATGGGCAACGATGAGGACGCCAAGATGATCCGCGCCTGGGCCGGGCGCGACTTCATGGAAGGCTTGGCCAAAAAGGCTGGGCCTTTCGTGACCGACATTAACACCGGCACGGTCCGCGACTGGGCCCGCACGCGCTATCTCGTCGAGATTATCCGTCAGAAACGTCCCCGGCTGATGCTTGGGCACTTTGTCGCGCTGGACCACAGCGAGCACCAGCACGGCCCATTCACGCCGTCGGCGTATGCCGCGCTGGAGGAGATCGACCGGATGATAGGCGAGCTCGTGGCTGCGATGCGGAGCGAATATCCACACACGGCGGTATGTGTGGTCTCGGATCACGGATTCTCCGCCATTGACAAGTCGCTGGCGCTGGAGGCCGCTCTGGTGGACGCCGGCTTGATCACTTTACAGTCGAAACAACGGACGCTGGAGGCGTCCGGCGTGAAGGATTGGATTGCCCTGCCTTGGAAATCCGGCGGCTCGGCCGCCATCATGCTCAAGAACCCGGCTGATGCCGAGGCCCGGCGCCGGACGCGAACGGTGCTTGATCAACTGGCAGCTGATCCTGCCAACGGTATCGCGAGCATCCTCGACCGCGAAGAGATCGCCCGCCTAGGCGGCACCGAGGCTGCCGAATTCTGGGTCGATTTGAAGCCCGGCTATGCGTTCAGCGGGCTGCTCGGCGGGGCGCTTGTCCTCCCGGCGAGCAAGGGCGGCACGCACGGTTACGCCCCCACGCATCCCGAGATGGGCTCAGTGTTCCTGCTCGTCGGCCCCGGCATCAGGCCGGGCGACCTCGGCGAGATCGACATGCGGCGGATCGCGCCGACGCTCGCCGCCTTCCTCGGCGCGCCATTCCCCACGGCGGAGTTGCCGGCCCTGGATGTTTTTCGTCCGGCGCATCCGTGATTTTAAGTTATCCCAAACCAAACCCATGAATACAAAACAAACAGTCCCGATCGATGGCAGATCCCTCGCGGCTAGGCTTCCCATGGCCGCCCTCCTGATTCACCTAGCCGCCGCCCACTTGCCGGCCCAGACCCCGACGCTCGACGCCGCGGCGGCCGACGAAGTCGTGACCTTGCCGGCCTTCGAGGTCTCGGGAAAAAACACCCGCGATGAGTGGTTCGCCTCGCAGGCCATGAGCGGCACTCGGCGCTCCGCACCGATCATGGAACTGCCCTACCAGGTGCAGGTGGTAACCAATGAATTTCTCGAGGATTTCCAGCTCATCAGCCTCAGCGAGCAGATGTCGTATTTTCCCGGCTACAGTGGCCGCGCCGACCAGGCGGACGCGGCCATCGGCACCTCGTCGGGCGGCACCTCGCTGCGCGGCTTCAATGCCACCGTGGTGCGCGATGGCTTCCGCAATGCCCCGCCACCCCAGATCGGAAATACGGCCCAAGTGGAGGTCATCAAGGGCCCGATCTCCACGCTCTATGGCGACGCCAACCCCGGCGGCCTGATCAACTATGTCTCCAAGCGCCCCACGTTGCGCCCCACCTATAAGATGACCGTGAGCGGCGGTTCCTACGATTATTACCGCACCAACTTCACCGCCTCGGGGCCCGTCGTCGGCCGGAAGCTGTATTACCTGGTGACCGCCGACCACTATTACCGACTGGGCGGAGTCCAGTATGCCTATGCGCGCCAAGCGGACTACCTTGCGACGCTGCTGTGGAAGCCGAGCGAGAACACCAGCCTCACGGCCAGCTATGAATATGTGCACCTCGTCGGCGCACGGGCGGCCTCCCAGCCTTCGCTAGTCGTGGGCACCCGGCAGAACGGCTCGAACCCGCTGGCCTGGACGGGCGGAACCGTCGTCGGCCTGGACTGGCGGCTGGTGGAGATGCGATACAGCCGCTTTGGTCCGCGGGAACGCTACTACCGCGACTATGAAGGGCTGAACGTGCTGCTGCAGCATTCCTACAACGACAGCTGGAAGCAGCGTGTGGCCTATTTCGGGCAATGGAAGGAGTTCGCCCTGAATTTCGGCACGACCTCCAACGTTTCCGCCGAGACCAACCGCATGAACAACATCTTTCCCAGAAAGCGCGTGCAGGATATTGATACGCCTGCCGCTGTGCAGACGGACCTCCTGGGCCTTTTCACCACCGGGAAGATGGAGCATCAACTGCTTTTCACCGCGGACTACGCGAAAAACCAGACGATCGACGACCACTACCGCATGCCGACGGCCCTTGAGAACCTCCTGCCGGACTCGCTGCGCTATCACGACCCCTTCAACCCGGACTGGACGACGCCGGTGGACTACTCCCTCCTGACGCGGCGCACGGACAAGATCCGCGAGAATATCGAGTCGATCGCCGGTTCCGTCAGCGACCGCGTCACGCTGGCCGACCGCAAGCTCATCCTCATGGGAAACCTGCGTTACGAGTTCTCCGAGTTTGGGACCGACACCAACGCGACGGTCGATCGGTTGATCACCGGAGACGCGGCGAGTTGGACGCACAGTGTTGGCGCCAACTACAAGCTCGCCGGCGACAGGCTCGTGGCCTTTGCGAACCAAAGCACCTCGTTCAACACCAACGTCACCCTTGACCGCAACACGGGCACCACCATCCCGAACGAAGAGGGGGAGGGCTGGGAAATGGGCGTGAAGGCGCTGACATCCGACGGGCGTTTCGGCGGTTCGGTTTCCTTCTACGAGATCATCAAGAAGAACATCGGGCAGACCAACCCGGACTTCGTGCTGGGCAACGGTGAGCCCGAGTTCATCGGCTCCGGTCAGGAGCGGGCCCGGGGCGTCGAGGTCGATGCTACGCTGAAGATCTCCAAGCATCTTTCCGTGCTCGCCAATGGGAGTTACGTGGACGCGGTCGTGCTGAAGTCGAGCAACGCCAGCCTCGTGGGGACGCGCAAGACGCTAGTTCCGCGCACCACGGGGGTTCTGGCCGCTCGCTATCGCTTCGACGGCCGGTTGAAGGGACTCAGCGTCGGCGGATCGTTGATCTACGCCGGCGGCTATGTCCGGGGGTATGCCAGCGCCACACGCCTGTATGAAGGGGCCGCCGCCAAGCAGGTCTACAGCGCCTACCTAGCCTATGAGTGGACCCGCGGCCGGTTTCGCAACACCATTCGCTTGAACGGCACCAACATCACCGACCTGCTTTACGTCGGACCGGACAACAATGTGGCCATGGGCCGCCAGATCAACCTCACCTGCACCATTGCGCTCCGCTGACAAAATGCACTCCGGGGCATAGGCATCATGCCCCTGTCTGCCTGGGCCATGGGCATGCCCAGACGGACCTGATCACCGCTCTGGGGCGCTCCGCACTCCCGGGCGGCTTAGCCCTCCATCTTATCTTCTATGCAAGCACTCGTTCTAGAACAAAAACTCAAGCTGGCGTTGCGAGACTTCCCGATCCACGATCAACTTGGCACTCATGATGTCCGCATTGCGATGCACACGGTTGGCATCTGCGGCAGCGACCTCCATTATTACCTGTGGGGGGCAATCGGCCCTTATGTGGTGCGCTCACCCATGATCCTCGGTCACGAGGGATCCGGCACGATCACCGAAGTCGGCTCCGGAGTGAAACACCTCCGGGTGGGTGACCGGATCTGCATCGAGCCGGGTGTGCCTGATCCGAACAGCCGGGCCACCCGCCTCGGCCTGTATAACCTGGATCCGGCGGTGCAGTTCTGGGCGACCCCTCCCGTGCACGGCTGCCTGCGGCCCAGTTTGGTTCACCCTGCGGCGTTTGTCTTCAAGCTGCCAGATAACGTCTCCTTCGCAGAGGGCGCGATGGTCGAGCCGCTTGCCGTGGGCATGCACGCCGCGAACAAGGCGCGTATTCGCCCGGGCGATGTCGCCGTCGTCATTGGGGCCGGCCCCATCGGGGTGGTTACGGCGCTATCCGCCCTGGCCGGCGGGTGCAGCCGGGTGTTCATCACCGATGTCGTCGCCCCGAAACTAGAAAAGGCGGGGCGCTATCCCGGCATCACGCCGGTCAACGTGAAGACCCAGAAGCTCACCGAAATGGTCATGGCGGCGACGGGCGGGTGGGGCGCCGACATTGTTTTCGAAGCGAGCGGCAGCGAACAGGCCATGCGCGGTATCTTCGAGCCGCTTTGCCCCGGCGGCTGCATTGTTTTCATCGGCATCCCTGCCGCGCCCATTCCTTTTGACATCTGCGCCGCGCAGGCGAAGGAGGCGCGAGTGGAGAGCGTCTTCCGCTACGCCCACGTCTACCCCCGGGCGATTGCGTTGATGGGCGCGGGCAAGATCGACGTGAAGCCGCTGATCACGGACAAATTTGCCTTCAAGGATTCCGTGCAAGCCTTCGAGTTCGCGGCCAACATGCCGCCGACCAGCATCAAGGTTCAGATCGAGCTGCAGTAATGAGCGGGAAGGGGCGACGGGTTTCCGGGCGCGGGCGTTCGGTCTCCACTTAACGTCTTCAGTAAAGGGCGCGTTGTATGGCGGGCCCGCCTGTAAGTTTGCTGGAAGCTTCCGATGAGCCGTCCTGCCCACCCCTGTCCCAAGGTCCTGTCGTTTGGGGAAATTCTTTGGGATATCTTCGGTGACCGGGAAACGATCGGGGGGCGCCATTTAACGTCGCCGCCCATCTGGCGCAGTTCGGCATCCAGTCGCACTTTTATTCCCGGATCGGTAGCGACCGGCGCGGCAGCTTGGCGCGCCACCGGCTGCTGGATCTCGGGGTGAGCGACACTTGGCTGCAAGTGGATCCGACCCGCGCGACAGGCCGGGTGAACGTCACCCTCGATGCGGCCGGTCAGCCCAGCTATGCCATCGGGGCGGATGCGGCTTGGGATGCCATTGAAGCGCCCACCCCGCCCATAGCCGACGAACTGGTGATAGAAAACTTCTCCGCCTTGGTTTGCGGCACGCTCGCGCAACGGAGCAAGGGCAACCAGCGGGCGCTGGCCGCCATTCGGGCGATACTGCCCGGCGTGCCGGTCTTCTATGATGTGAATCTCCGCGGCTCCGAAACGCCCCTGGCCACCGTGCTCCAGACGCTGCCCGGAACCACCCTCGTGAAGATGAACGAAGCGGAAATGGTGGCGATTGCCGAAAAAATCCTGGGTCGGGTCCCGCCGGCGGAGGATTTCTACTCGGCGCTCCACGATCGATATGGCGTCCGGGTGTTGCTGTGCACTCGTGGAGCGGAGGGCTGTCCCGTGCATCACGAGGGTGGTGACGCCTTTACCAGCCCGGTGCGTCCCGTGGAAGTGGTCAGCGCGGTCGGGGCCGGCGATGCATTTTTGGCGACTTTCCTGGCGAGCTGGCTGCGGGGGACCACGCTCGAGCAGGCCGCCGCCAATGCGAATGAATTCGGATCATTCGTGGCCGGTGAGCCGGAGGCAGTTCCCGTCTATTCGAAACAGGTGTTGGGCCGGCTGGCGGGCGTGAATTTCACGGTGGCGGACGGGCGGGGCCCCCTCAACGGTTAATCCCCCCTTCTGCCCCTGCCATGACCAAACCCTCTCCCTGGACCAAGCGATGGCGTCAATATCGCTGGCTGATTGTCGGCCTGTTGTTCGTCACCGCGATCATCAACAACCTCGACCGGCAAACCCTGTCCGTGCTGGCGCCGACCCTACGCGAGACCTTGGGCATCAGTGCGGTCGAGTATTCCTACATCGTCTCCTCGTTCCTGGCCGCCTACACGCTGGGTTACCTTTTTGCCGGGACGGTGCTGGACCGGCTCGGCGTGAAGCTGGGCCTGGCCCTTGCCATGGGATTCTGGTCTCTGGCGAGCGGCCTGCATGTGCTGGCGACCGGCTGGATCGGGCTCGCGGTGATGCGCTTCCTCCTGGGACTCGGCGAGTCGTTCAACACGCCGGCGGCGATCAAGGCGATTGCCGAGTGGGTGCCGTCGCGCGAGCGCGGCTTGTCCGTCGCCATTTATAACAACGGCTTTGTCGTGGGCTCAATCGCGACGCCCCCGCCGGCGGTAGCGTGACTTTGAGCGTAAGGCCCGCCAGGCCCCGTCAATTTGAGTGAACGTGGGACGCGTGGAACGAATTCGAGATGGAGTTCGAGTGAAATATCGTACGGGTTGAAGTGGACTGCACAATCTCTGGGGAGTGAAGCGCGCCGGGCCATGTAATCATTTAATCACATTTCTGACGCTGATTTTCAGAAATCGGTCGCTCCAGTGCAGTTTGCCTCGGTAGAGGCGATTGGCCCTACCGGGATCTGATCTGTAATGGACGAGTAATGAGACTTTTTCTGCCTCTCCTGCGACTCTGTTAGGTCATGCAGGGCGTCCCGCAAGGGGCGCCCTTCATGTTTGTGGACC
>JBGAKQ010000006.1:0-257432 GCA_044224295.1 Lacunisphaera sp.
CAACGTCAGGTGACGTGGAAACAGGGATGAGGGCTGATTGCTGAGGGATGAGTTGGCGTCGTCAGACCTTCGCGGGTCGAAAGGCCGGGCTTGGACCTCGCGGAAACGGTTGGGCAGGTCAATGGTCGGGGCGTCGGCGCGGACGGAGTCCACGCCCTACCCTCGTCAGCCCGCAGATTTCATCCCTCATCCCTCCTCGCCGCCCCCAGCCCACAGTCCCGCCCCTATCGCTTCACCGTCAGCTTTCTCAGGAGCGCGAGTTCCTGTTCGCGGCGCTGGCGGAATCGCGCCTGACGCTCGGCGTTGGTGCGCCGCCTTTCCTCGGCTGATTTGGCCGGACGCCCGGCTCGCAAGGCGAGCGGGAGTTCGACCACCGGGGTGAACAGGTTGCGATTCTTGAAAGGGGCCGGCGAATCCCGCAACGCGACCAGCCGCCGCGCCGGATTGCCCGTCTCCTCCCCGAACCAGGGCTCGCTCGAGACCCGCGTCCGGCCGCGCGCCCAGGCGGGCGTCTCGGCGCGCAGGCGGCTGGCAATGGTCTCGGCATAGGCGGCCAGCCACGCATCCGCGACGTCCCCCTGCGGGAACTTACGGCCAAGCCGCGGAGGCTCCGCCTGCACGGCGAGCAGCACCTGGGCGCGCGAGGACCAACGGCGCAGCTCATGGAGCCAGTCGCGGAAATGCCGCCCGAATTCCTCCAGGTTATCGGCCCGCTCGGCAATGTGGGCCAGGGTTGTTGGGCGGGTCGTCACGGCTGGCGCTCCTTGATGGCGTGTGCGACCAAGGCCACCGCCCGCTCGTCCAGCTCGTCGCCCGGGAAAAACTTCCGGAAAAGCTTTTCCACCGCCGCCACCGACTTCGGCTTCATCTTCGCCAGCAGGAAAAGAATGTCCGCCTCGTCCCCGGCATACCCGGGGAGCGGCGGCCGACACGCGCGCAACTTGAGTGCCAGGAGGTAGGCGGCGGTCGGGACCGAGATCTTCAGGCCCGGCCCAAGCCCTGGCACCTCCCAGCGGCGCCGCTCTCCCTTGGGGGACAGGAATTGCTTCACTTGATCGTTCAGCCAGTCATCCGGGAGACCCTGCTCCCGCGCCACCACGGCCGCCAGCCGACGCGCGTCCTTCGCGGGCCGCACCAGCGCATCCACATCCTTGGTCGCCTCCCGCGAGCCATAAACGAGCGTGAACACCGCGCCACCATACAGGGCCAGCTCGATCGTCAGCTGCTCGGCCTGCGCCAGCTCACCCAGGCGCCGAAGCGCCCCGGTGATGCGGACTTTGGTCAGCGACTCGTAAGGCATGGATAAACCGTTACGTAACGGTTTATCCATGTCAATGTATGGTTGGGCACATCCGGGTGGGAGGGACAACGCGCCCGACCGGATCGGACTTCGGCGTTGAGCGATCACTGTTCGCGCCCCGGCAGCGAGCGCGGCCTCAATGCGGGCGAAGGCAGAGACCGACAACCGGAAGCCTGGAAGCTGAAGTTGTTCAACCGGAACCCATCACCGCCCCCGATCCCCTCCATGAAGAGGGGTGGCCGCAGGCCGGGGTGTGTAGTCTGCTCGAACTTAGACGTTCGAAGTTCAGCGTTAAGCGTCCCACGTCACCGCTTCCGAGCGGCGAGCCACGACTTCATCGCGGCAAGCGGCTTCGTGTTCACGACCTGCTCCTTCCGCAGCCAGCCCTTGCGGGCGATGCCGACCCCGACCTTGTAGAACGCCAGTTGCTCCGTGCGGTGGGCATCGGGGTTGATGCTCGTCAGCACACCTTTCTCCGCCGCCTTGCGCCAGTGCCGCCAATCCATGTCGAGGCGCCAGGGATTCGAATTCAGCTCGATCACGACGCCATTGGCGGCCGCGGCATCGATGACCTTGTCGACATCCAACCCGTAACCCTCGCGCTCGAGCAGCAGGCGGCCGGTCAGGTGCGCGAGCATCGTCACATGGGGCTGCTCGATGGCGCGAATGATGCGCTTGGTCATCACGTCGGGCTCCTGGCGGAACGACGAGTGGATCGAGACGACCGCATAATCGAGCTGCCCCAGCAAACCGGCGTCAAAATCGAGTTTCCCGTCGGGCAGGATGTCGCACTCCGTGCCGGCGAAGACGTGGCACTTGAACTTGCCCGACGCATTTAAAGCCGCGATCTGCTTGAGCTGGGCGGTGAGCCGCTCCTCCGTGAGACCCCGCGCCTGGAAACTCGACTTGGAATGATCCGCGATGCCGAGGTACTCAAGGCCCAGCGCCTGCGCGGCGGCGACCATCTCCTCGAGCGTGTTGTGACCGTCGGATGCCGTCGTGTGATTATGAAAGACGCCGCGAATGTCGGTCTCGGCCACCAAGGTGGGCAGCCCGTGGCCGGGCGAACTTGAAACCTGAAACCGGAAACCTGAAACCTGAGAATTATTGTCCGAGCCTTCCGCTTTCCCGACGGCCGTGATCTCGGCCGCCTCAATCTCCCCCTGCCCCTCGCGCAACTCGGGCGGGATATAGTGCAGGCCCAAGGCGCGGAACAACTCCTCCTCCGTCCTGATCGCCACACTGGTCTTTCCCTCAGGTTTCAGGTTTCCGGTTTCAGGTTTCGCTGGCCCGGTTTCAGGTTTCAGGAGCCCGGTTTCCAGTTTTGGTTGGCCCGTCTCAGGTTTCAGGAGCCCGGTTTCCAGTTTTGGTTGGCCCGTCTCAGGTTTCAGGTTTCCGGTTTCAGGTTTCGCTAGCGTGGCCTCCTGTTTCCTGGCCCCGGAGGGGCCATGTTTCTGTTCGGCCGGAAACAGCCCCCACTCCGACATGCTCAAGCCGCGCTCGAGCGCGCGCTGCCGCATCTGGACGTTGTGGTCCTTCGAGCCCGTCAGGTGGTGAAGGGTAAAGACGTATTGCTCGGGCGGCACGAGCCGGAGGTCGGCCTGCAGGCCTGATTCGAAGCGCACACTGGCCTTCGATTCGCCCCGGGCGGTGACCTCCTTGATGCCGGGCAGGCCCACAAACCAGTCGACGATTGGCCCCGGGGTGGTGGTCGCCACAAGGAAGTCGATGTCGCCCACGGTCTCCATGCGGCGCCGCAAACTTCCGCACGATTCCGCCTGCTGCACGCCCGGGACCTCGCGCAGCGCGTCGAGGATCGGCGACGCCGTCAGCCACGCCTCGATCCAAAGGAGACGTTTCGCGTAAGCCTCGCGATTGCGAATGCCATCGAGGATCTTCTGCTGGGTCTTTTCGCCGAAGCCTTCCAAGCCCGCGACTTGGTTCGCCTCACAGGCGGCACGCAGCTTGTCGATCGTGTCGATGCCCAGCTTCTCCTGCAGGGCGCGGACCTTCTTCGGACCCATGCCGGGGATCATGATGATCTCCCGCAGGCCCGCGGGCACGGACGCCTTCAATTTCTCGAAAAACTCCAGCTTTCCGGTCGTGTGCAGCTCGGTGATTTTCTGCACCAGCGCCTCCCCCAGCCCCTTGACCTCGCCAAGCGTGCCGTTGGCCACGCGCGTCTTGAGTTCCTCCTCGCTCAATCCCTCAACCGTGCGCGCGCCCGTCTGGTAGGCGCGGGTCTTGAAGGGATTCTCCCCCTTGAGTTCGAGCAGCGTGCCAATCTCAGCCAGCACGGCGGCAATGTCGGATTTGTTCACGCTGCAAATCTCTGTAACGCAAAGGCGCCAAGGCGCAAGGAACAGTCAGCTGATTGTCCGCGCCGATGACACACCCCGCCCTGCGGGCACCCCTCTCAAGAGGGGATCTTCGAGGGCCGCCTGATTCGGGGTCCCCTCTTGAGAGGGGTGGCGCGTAGCCCTGGTCGCCTTCGGCGCCGCCGTACGCGGGTAAACGACGGGGTGTGTTGGATCTCGATCGAGTGCAAAGCAACCGGCATTCACCGGGTGGTGAACCGCCTCTAATCCCACGCCCTGGCGACCTCGCGTCTTTGCGTTAAAAACCTTCACCCGCCGTGGCGGGTGGCGACTTCGATCACGTCGTGCGGGGCGGCTTCCTTCTGGCCCGCCGGGGTGACGCGGACGTAACGGGCGCGCTTGCGGAGTTCCTCAAGGTTCTTGGCGCCGAGGTAGCCCATGCCGCTCTGGACGCCGCCGATGAGGTTGCCGAGGACGTCGTCCACGGAGCCGGAAACTTCCTTCAACGCCTCGATGCCTTCGGCCGCAACCTTGCGGGCGGTGTCGTTTTTGTCGTGGCCGTACCGCGCGGCGGAGCCGGCCTTCATGGCGGCGTGTGAACCCATGCCGCGGTATTGTTTATAGAGCTTGCCCGAAATCTCCATGATCTCGCCCGGGGCCTCGCGGCAACCGGCGAGCAGGCCGCCGAGGATGACCGCGTCCGACAGCGTCAGGGCCTTCACGATGTCACCGGACTTGGTGATGCCACCGTCGGCAATGAGCCGGACGCCCTTCTTGGCCGCGCCCTGGGCGGAAACGTAGAGGGCGGTGAGCTGCGGAATGCCGACACCGGCGACGATGCGCGTCGTGCAAATCGAGCCGGGCCCCTGCCCGATCTTGATCGCGCTGGCGCCCGCATTGGCGAGGAACTCCACGCCCGCGCCGCTCGTCACGTTGCCCGCGATAATCGGCAGGTCCTTGAACTGGCCGCGAATGAGTTTGACCATGTCACCCACGCCGGCGGTGTGGCCGTGGGCCGTCGAGACGGCCACGACGTCGACTGCCTCGCGCACGAGTTCGCCGACGTGATCGAAGATCTTGTCGCGATCGAGTTCGCCGTTGGGCTTGCGCACCGGCGCGATGGCGGCGCCGACGACGAGGCGAAATTGGGAGTCGCGCGCGGGTTTGCGGCGGGACTTGGCCTCGCTGGTGATGCGTTCCACGTCGGAAATCGTCACCAACCCGCACAGCTGGTCGCGGTCGTCGACGACGAGCACCTTGTGGATGCCGACGTTTTCCGTGAAGAACTTGTCGGCCGCCTTGATGGGATCGCTCGCCATCTGCTTTTCCGAAACGGTGATGAGCTGCTTGCGGGGCGTCATGACCTCCGCGACCTTCTTCGACTTGTAGCGGTCCTTGACGAGGTTGCCCGAGAGCAGCCCGGCTAGCTTGCCGTTCGCATCGACCACGGGGAACGTGCGGAAGTCGAAGCGCTTCTGGTCGATCATCGCGAGCACCTCGCTGACCATCGCGTCGGGCGAAACCGTGATCGGGTCCTGGATGAGGCCGTGGATGTGGCGCTTCACGCGGGCCACTTCCTTGATCTGGTCCTTGCCCGGCAGGTTGTAGTGGATGAGGCCGAGGCCGCCGTTCAGCGCCATGGCGATCGCCATGCGGGATTCGGTGACCGTGTCCATGTCCGACGAAATGATCGGGATTTGCAGGCGCAGCCCATCAGCCAGGGACGTCGCAAGGTCCGTATCCTTCGGCAGGATCTCCGAGTGGAGCGTGGCGAGCGAGACGTCGTCATACGTCAGGGCGCTCGGGGCGTTGGCGGCGAAGAAGCGATCCGCGGGCAGGTAGAAGTCCGAATCGCTGGTCGAAGAGGCAACGGGCTTGGTCATTGTTGCCGTGAACGAGATACTCCTGATTTGCCGCACCTCAAACAAAAAGAACCGCGCGCCCGCCGCGAGCGGGTAATAACCGCCCCACCCCGAATCCCGCCGGCACCGGACTTGGTCAATGTCACGTATTACGTGACATCCCTTGGTTAGGCCGCCTGCCCGCCACCGGGCCAAGGCAGCGCACGGCCAGGTCGCGGAGGGCGGCTGCCTCCGGCCGCGCGGAATTTGCGAAAGCGTCCGTTTCAGGTTTCAAGTTTCCCCATTCCGCTCTAGCTGATGGAGGACGCCGCTACATGAATTACCGCTTCGCCTTCAAGCCCTACCGCCGGCCGCTGCAGCCAGCGCTGCGGACGGCCCATGGTGTCTGGGCCGAGCGCGAAGGCTTCCTCGTCCGGCTGGAAGCCGAAAGCGGCCGGGTTGGATTTGGGGAAATCGCCCCGATTCCGTGGTTCGGCACGGAAGCGGTGGCCGACGCGGAGAAGGTCTGCCGCGGACTCGGCGAACGGGTGACCGCCGGAGCCCTGGAAGAGATCCCCGCTCCATTGGGCTGCGTGCGTTTTGCGTTCGCCGCGGCTCGCGCCGGGGCGGACGGCCTCGCCGCTGACGTCGGGAGCGCCCGGCTGCCCGTGACGGCTCTGTTGCCCGCCGGACGCGACGCGCTGGCCGTGGTCGCGACCAAACTCGAAGCCGGGTACCTCTCGTTCAAATGGAAAGTCGGCGTGGGTGCGGTCGACGACGAACTCGCGCTGTTCGATGACCTGCTCGCGACGCTCCCAAATTATGCGAAGCTCCGGCTCGACGCGAATGGCGCCTGGGATCGTCGGGTCGCCGGCAAATGGCTGGCCCGTTGCGCGGAGCGTCCGGTGGAGTTCGTCGAGCAACCGGTGAAACCCGAGGACGAGTCCACCCTGCGCGGCCTCGCCGAAGATTATCCCGTGACCCTCGCGCTCGACGAGTCGGTCACCCAGCTGGCGGCAGCGCAACGCTGGCAGTCCATGGGTTGGCGGGGCATCTTTGTGATCAAACCCTCGCTGGCCGGGCCGTTGTCCGAACTCGCGGCCTGGATTGCGAAGACCAAGCCCGACGTCGTGCTCTCAAGCGCGATCGAAACCGCCGTTGGTCGCGAAGCGATTCTCCGCGCTGCCCTGACGCAGCCCCTCACCAAACGCGCGCTCGGCTTCGGCATCGGCGCCGTGTTCGGCGATCGGCGCTGGGACGGTCCGGTTCTGGGACCGGTGCTCGATGCCGGATGGCTCGCCGCCACGAACGCTGCCGCCGCGTGGGATGCGGCGGACGTCCCCTGAAACACCATGGACCGGATTGAATTCGCTGCACGGTTGGGCACGCCCCGCGGGCTCGTCGCGGAAGCGAGTGCACGTCCCACGGTGATTGCCGAGGCCGAACCGGCCAAGTTCATGGCGGCCTTCGCCCGGGCGGCAGCCCAGGGCGGTGACGTTTTCCTGGCCGACCCCAATTGGAAGGAGAACGAGCTCACCCAGCTCAACACGCTCGTCGCCAACCCTGTGCCCAAAACCGGATCCGCTGACTCCAAGGACGGGTGGCTGATGATCCCGACCGGCGGCACGTCGGGCGTGCTGAAATTCGCGCGGCATGACGAGACGACGCTCTCGGCCGCCGTGCGTGGGTTCACCAAGCACTTTGGACTCAGCCAAGTGAATGCGGTGGGCGTGCTGCCCCTGCACCACGTGAGTGGACTGATGGCTTGGCTGCGCTGCGCGCTCACTGGCGGCGAGTTCCAGCCGCTCGAGTGGAAGGCCCTCGAAAACGGCCAGCGCCCGACGCTGCCGGCCAAACCCGGCGGCTGGGTGATTTCGCTGGTGCCAACCCAACTCGAGCGATTGCAGGGCAACGAGGCGGCGGTCGCGTGGCTGCAGTCGTTCCAGATCATTTTCCTCGGCGGCGCGCCCGCCTGGCCCTCGCTGCTGGCGGCCGCGGCGGCGCAACGGCTGCCGATTTCGCTCGGCTATGGCATGACCGAAACCGCGGCCATGGTGTCCGCCCTGCGGCCGGCCGAGTTCCTGGCGGGCCTGCGCAGCAACGGCCCCGCGATGCCCCACGCGACCGTGCGCATCGGCGACGGCGAGCGCATCACGATCCAAGGACCTACATTGTTCCGCGGATACTACCCCGCGAACCGTCCGGACGAGCCTTTCATCACGCAGGACCGCGGGCGCATCGATGAGCGCGCGCACCTCCACGTGCTCGGGCGCGCGGATGCCGTGATCATCACCGGCGGCGAAAAGGTTGACCCAATTGAGTTGGAAGCCGTGTTGCGCGGGACCGGCCAGTTTCCGGACGTCGTGGTCCTCGGCCTGCCGGACAACCGTTGGGGCCAGCAAGTCGTGGCCGTCTATCCGGGCAACGCCCATCCCAATTTCCATGAGGTCATCCGCGCCACGAATCGCCTCGCCGACTACAAACGGCCGAAGCGCTTCGTCCCGCTGATCGGCCCCTGGCCGGCCAACGCCCAGGGAAAAATCAACCGCACCGAGCTGGCCGAGCGCGTCGCGGCGCAAATCAAGGAGCGCCGGTAGCCCGCGGCCGCGCCCGAGTCGACTTGGCCCGCGGCATGACACAGGCCCGGCCAGTTTGACGTTGCCGGTCCGTCAGCCCTCCTCTGTTCTCCGTCCCCGGTCTGGACCGGACGGGAACCGCTGTTTTCCGCCCTGGCTTCAGGTCAATCTCCCATGTCGCTCCAGCCCTTTTCCAGCCAGCTCATTGCCGACGTCGGCATTTCCTTCGGTGACGAGGGCAAAGGCCGCCTCATCCCCGAGGTGATCGCCGAGCTGGCGGGCACGCCGGCCGAGGTGACCGCGGTCTTCAAGGTGAATGGCGGTTCGAACTCCGGCCATACCGCCGGCGGCATCAAGCTCAACCTCCTGCCCGCCGGCGTGGTGGAGAAATCGGTGCCCCACCTCGCGATCGGCGCGGGCGTCGTCGCCGACCCGCGCAAGATCCTGTGGGAAGCGCGGCCGCTGGAGCCGAAGGGCTACGCGATTTTTTCGCGTCTCGTCGTCGACGAGCGCACGATGGTGACCGATTTGTCCCACCGCCTGCTGGACCTCGCTTGGGAGGATTACCGCGTCAACGTGCTCAAGGAGGAAGCCCGTGGCTCCACCGGCCGGGGCATCACGCCCGCCTACCAGGACGAGACCGGCCAGTGGCAGATCACCTTCGCGGATTTCCTGGGTGGCCCGAACTTCTTTGCGCGCAAGCTCGCCGCCCGCGCCGACCGCGCGCTGCGCACGATCCAGCATGTGTGCCAGGTAAGCCCGGCCGCGTGGGATGCCTTTTTCGAGAAGCTCACGACGGCGGAGACCAAGGCGAATGCCGAGGCGGTCGAAGCCGGCTTGTTCAAGAAGGAGGAGTTCGACTTCACGCGTTTCAAGGGCGCGGCCCCGTTCACCCTCGACGTCGCGAAGCTGACGCAGGTTTATTGGGACGCCGGCCAGAAGCTGCGCCAGAACGTCGGCGAGGTCCGCGAACTCGTGCTGCGCGAGCTGGCCGCCGGCCACAGCATCGTCGGCGAGTTCGGCCAGGCCTACTGGCTCGACAAGCGCCATGGCTACTCGCCGAACGTCACCGCCTCGCACACGTTCACGCCGGAGTTTTTCGAAAGCGCCGGCATTCCGGTGCAGGCGATCCACACGTTCGCGGTCGCGAAGGCCTACGACACGAAGGTCGGCACGCACACGTTCCTGACGCAGATGGATGACGCGCTGCCAATCTGCCAGCAACTCAAGACGATCGAGTTTGGCACGACCACCGGCCGCCAGCGGATGGTGGGCTGGTATGACGCCGTCGAAAAGGGCGACGCGCTGCGCTACGGCGGATTCCAGGACTTGATGATCAACAAAATCGACGCGCTTACGGGCGCGCCCGAACTGCTGATCTGCACGGCGTACGAGGATGACCAGGGTCGCCGCTACACCCACGTGCCGCGTAATGAAGCGGTCCGCCGCGCGTTGAAGCCCGTATATACGAAGCATGCGGGCTGGACCGAGGATCTCACGGGCGTGCGTCGCTTCGGGGACCTCCCGAAAAACGCGCAGCGCTACACCGCCGCGATGGTCCGCAGCCTGATCGATGTCGCGTACCCCGGAAAGCGCCCGAGCGTGCTGCCCAATCTGCGTTATCTCGGCGTCGGACCCCTGCCCTCGCAGATCATCAAGGACGTCCCGTCGACCGCCGATCTGATCGCGCTGAAGTAAGGCCGGTCCGCGAGCGGCTTCGAAGGATCTCAGCGAGCGGTCTGCCGAGGCAATTGGAAGGCATCCATCCGGCGTTCGTCCTAGGACCGGTCAGAGACCGTCCTATGCGGCGGCCTTGAGCGTGTTCCAGACCGCGATCGCGTAGAACGCGACCATCACGCACGCACAGCCGAACTTGGCCACGGTCGACAGCAGAAACCCGACTGCCGCGCCGGCGCCGGAGCGCAGCGCATCATCCGTGGAGCGCTGGCCCTTCCATTTCTCCGCCAGAGTCGCGCCGAGCATCGTCCCGAGAATCAGCACCGGCAGCGAGAAGAACATCCCCGCGAGGGCGCCGCCCGTCGCACCCGCCATGCCCCACTTGCTGCCGCCGAAAAGTTTCGTGCCGAGCAGCGTGCAGCCAAAGTCCGCGAGCACCGACAAAAACCAAAATCCCGCCATCCACGCGACCGCGGTCCACCCCACCGTCTCGGGCAGGAGCCACTTCTGCAGCAACGCCCCCAGCAGGATGAACGTCGTGCCCGGCAACAACGGCACCACCGATCCCACCATGCCGATGAGGATCATGAGAATCGCAAGGGTCCAGTAGACGGCTTCCACGCCGCAAAGACACCCCGCCCCCTCCCTCAGTTGCAAGAGATAACGACCCTTGCGCGAGTCCCGACAAGCAGCAGGCCCCGTTTCACGACCACGCGGACCGAGCACGCTTGTAATCCATTATATTACAAGCCGCTCGGGTACGAATGGCGCCTTTGGGCGGCGGGAGTCGGTTGGCCCGGGACCACCAGTGGCACCAACTGCCCGCCGCGCTGGAAGAAGGCGAGCCACCCGACGAGTTGCAGCGTCCGCTCAGCGTCGAGGCAGGCATACTTCGCCTTGAAGCAAGCCTGGAGGCGCTGGCGGGGCACGCCGAGGAGGCGCGCCAGCTGCGCCTTGCTGCCTCGGCGGCGGAGGTAGGGTTGGATTTGCCAGACCAACTCGTTCCACAGCGGCGTCTCCGGGCCCGGTCGCAATGCGAGTCGGGTCAATCGGCGGTTCCGAGCGGCGCGGATGGCTCGTCGCTGGCGCAGAGCGGCGGCGGCAGCCATTGCGTCGTCGATCAACATCGAGATGAGTTCCGCGAGCAAGGCCGGGCGGCCATAGAGGATGTCGTTTCCGGGATAGTTCGGCACTTGTAATATAATGGATTACAAGCGGCCCGGCCCCGCGGCGAGGGTGGCGGCCGCCTATTTCAAGGCGGCAGATCAGAAACCGCGGTTAACCGAAAAAAGCCCGCGTCGCCTTGACGACCCGAGCGACGTCGGCGTCGGTCAGGCCCGGGTGCAACGGGAGTGAGAGGACCTGCGCGCAGGCTTGCTCGGTGACGGGGAGCGAAAGGGCGGCATCGTGGTAGGCGGGCTGCCGGTGGATCGGGACCGGGTAGAGCACTCCACACAGGACATCCTGTTTCGCCAGGTGCGCCTGGAGGGCGTCGCGTTGCGCGGTGCGCACGACGAATTGGTGCCAGGTATGCGTGCGGCCCGGACTGGTCACGGGCAGCTGCAACGGGAGACCGGCGAGCCCGGCGAGATACTGGCTGGCGATCGCGGCACGGCGCGCGTTTTCGACTGAAAGCCGCGCCAAGCGCACCCGCAGGATCGCGGCCTGGAGTTCGTCGAGGCGACTGTTGCGTCCGGGCACCTCGCTCACGTAGCGCTTGCGCCAGCCGTACTGGCGAAGCAGCCGCACCTTCTCGAGGAACGCCGCGTTGGTGCCGGTGACCGCACCGGCGTCGCCGAATGCCCCGATGTTCTTCGTGGGATAAAAGCTAAACGTCGCGAGATCGCCCCATGCGCCGGCCTGACGTCCCCCGATCTCGGCCCCGTGCGCCTGCGCACAGTCCTCCACCACCAGCAAGTGCTGCCGCGCGGCCAGTTCCATCAGCCGCGGCAGGTCCGCGGCCTGACCGTAGAGGTGCACCGGCACGACGGCCTTGATGCGCGGATCGCGCAGCTTGGTGAGCATCGTCTCGAGTGCCCCGACGTCCAAAAGCATCGTGTCGGGCTCGATGTCGACAAACACCGGCTTCGCGCCCGTGGCGCTGATGCCGGAGACCGTGGCGGTGACTGTGTTCGCCACCGTGACGACCTTGTCGCCGGGCCCGATGCCCGCCGCAAGCAGCGCCAGTTCGATCGCTTCGGTGCCATTCGCGACGCCGACGGTGCCAACGGTACCGAACGCCGTGCTGAATTCCTTTTCAAACGCCTCAAGCTCCGGGCCGAGGATGTAGTGGCCGCTCAGCATCACGCGCTTGATGGCGGCGTCGATCTCGGCCTGGGCGGCGAGGTACGAAGCCTTCGGATCAGCAGGGAGAATCTTGGTCACGGCAATCAGTAAGCCTTAAAAAGAAAACCGGTTTCGAACTGTGGGGCGAGTTGCATACGCGAGGCGCCGGTCTTCTCAGAGGTAGTGCGGCAATTCGGAGCGGTAGTAGTCAACCGTGTGCTGCAACGCCTGGCTGATGGTGGTGCGGGGCTTCCAGCCGAGCTGCTTCGCGATCAGGCGGCAGTCGGAATAGTAGTCGCCAATATCGATCTTCTTCCGATCGGCGGGAAATGCACGCACGACGTAGCGGCCCTGACCCGCCACCTCGACCAGGCTGGCGGCAAGGTCGCGCAGGCTGATCCGCCCCACCCCGCCCAGATTGAAAACCCCGCCGATCGCCTTCGGGTGGGTGGCGGCGAGCAAAAATGCCTCCACCGCGTCATCGACGTAGGTGAAGTCGCGCAGCTGGCGCCCGCCCCACACCTCGACCGGACGGCCCTCCAGGAGCTGGCGAATCCACACGCCGACAAACGTCTGGCGCGCATCCTTCACGCGCATGCGCGGCC
The DNA here is from genome assembly GCA_044224295.1 of Lacunisphaera sp. Classification (GTDB taxonomy): domain Bacteria; phylum Verrucomicrobiota; class Verrucomicrobiia; order Opitutales; family Opitutaceae; genus Lacunisphaera. Next base: position 12,604 of record JBGAKQ010000006.1, read on the forward strand.
CGATCGTGTTGGTCAGCCGCAGCACGGTGCTGCGAATGCCGTGCACTTCGCTGTAGAGCAGATGGTACTCCTCGCCGGCCAGCTTGTTGATACCATTCACGTCGACCGGGCGCAGCGGATGCCGCTCGTCCACGGGCAGGTAGTCGGGCCGGCCGTAGATCTGGCGCGTGCTGGCAAAAACCACGCGCACCGTCGGGTTGTGTTTGCGGCAGGCCTCCAGCAGCGCGAGTTGCGCGCGGCAGTTGATCTCCAGGTCGGTCTCGGGATCGGTCATCGAGTCCATGTGGCTCGTCTGACCCGCGAGGTTGAAAAGAAAATCCTGCCCGCGGAGGTAACGCGGCAGCGCCGCATGTTTGCGGACGTCCACCCGAACGATCTTCACCTGGCGCTCGAGGCCGCGGAGGTTGCGGCGGTTGCCTCCGTAAAGCGGGATCAGGCTGTCGAGTACGGTTACCTTGGCGCCGAGCTCGACGAGCGCGCGCGTCAGGTTGGAACCGATGAAACCCAACCCACCCGTCACGAGCACGCGCTTGCCACGAAAGGCTTTCGCGAATGACGGCCGGGGTGACATGGGTGCGCGCAACGTTTGGGGAGAATACGGACCGAAACAATAGGAAACAGGGAAGACCTTGCCTGAAACCTGAAACCGGAAACCTGAAACCTGAGAAGGGGCGGAAACAGGACCGGAAAAGCGGGCGAAAATTCGGAATTCGGAATCCGAGGGCTTCGGAAGAAGACGTAGCCACAGGCCTCCGTGCCTGTGGACCGGAAACGCGGGCGGAAAAACTGAAACCGGAAACCTGAAACCTGAGGTGGCCGGTGGGGCCGCGAGAAACGGCGGAAAGTAACTCGCTACGATCCGTATTCGGACGCGGGCGTCAGAAGTCCTGGAGCTTGCCTTCGCCGGAGCCGCGGTCGGGTTCGATCCGTTCGAGGACCTCGCCGAGCAGGTAGATCGAGCCAGTGACGACGATAACGTCCGTCGGCTCGCCAAGGGCGCAGGTGCGCGCGTTAGGGAAAATTGTATCGAGCGAGCCGTGCCGCAGCAGCGAACGGTGATCCGCCGGAACGAGCGCGACCATCTCCTCGAAGCTGCTGGCGCGCGCCTGGTGCGGCGGCACGAGGTGGATTTCGCGCGCGTGCCGACACAGGACGTCGAGCAGGGCCCGGGCGCGAAACTCGCCAAGCGCCCCGGCGATCACAATCGGGCGACGTCCGGTTTCCGCGATTAGTCGCCGGAGGTTTTGCTCGAGCACCGTGGCGCCCTCCGGGTTATGTGAGGCATCGAGAATGAGGGTGCGCCCGCCCAGCGTCGTCCGCTGCCAGCGGCCGGGCCAATTCACTTGGAGTAGGCCCGCGGCGATCGTGGAATCGGCAAGCTTGGCGATGGGCGCATCGGGACGTGTGGCCTCGCCGCGCGTAGCGGATTGGCCACTCCGGAACACGCGGGCCGCAAGCGTGGCAGTCGCGGCGTTCCAGCGCTGGTAGTCACCTTGCAGATTGGTCTGGGGGTAGCCCGCGAGATCCTCGCCGAAAGCTTCGCGGACGGCGTGAACCGGCGCTTGGTTGCGCGCCGCGACTTCGCGGATGACCGTCTCGGCTTCCGCCGGCAGCCGTCCGATGACCACGGGCCGACCCGGCTTGATGATGCCCGCCTTTTCGCGCGCAATCAGCGCGATGGTGCCGCCGAGTTCGGCGATGTGGTCGAGGCCGATCGAGGTGATGACGGTCACGTCGGGCTCGACGACGTTGGTCGCATCCAAGCGCCCTCCAAGGCCGACCTCGACGATGGCGACGTCGACCTCCCGACGCGCGAACTGCAGGAACGCCATCGCCGTCATGAACTCGAAGAACGTCGCGTGCTCGTCCGCCGCCTCGACGGCGGCCCGCTCCGCCACGGGTCGCAGCTCATTCACGTAAGCCACGATCTCGGCCTCGGTGAGCAACCGGCGATCCACCTGCACGCGCTCGCCGAGTTTGACGAGGTGCGGCGACGTGTAGAGTCCCGTGCGCCAGCCCGCCGCGTGGAAGATCGCGTCGAGCATCGCCGACACGGAGCCTTTGCCATTCGTGCCGGCCACATGGATGACCGGGTACTGGCGCTCCGGGTGACCGAGGGCGGCGGCGAGACGGCGCATGCGGTCGATCCCGAACTTCACGCCGCCGGCCTTGAGGGCGTAGAGATAGTCGGTGACCTGCGGGTAGTTCGTGAAAGACACGGAGGGGGAACGTCCAACGTCCAACTTTGAACTTTCAACGTCCATTGCTTCCTCCTCGAGATGACGGGCGTATCCGGGCGGTCCGGATGCTCGCGAAGAAAATGCGGACCAACTCGTCCGTCTCCGTCAGGAGCGGATCCACACTGCTTGGAAATCGCACCAAGGGCACCCGTTGGACCAAGCGCAACCACCGCCGCGACTCGCGGAGCTCCTTCAGGCAGAGACTCATTTTGTGGACGAAGTCGGCGGTAGACTCGGCGGCCTGCGCTTCGCCGTGGTTGGGCAACGAAGCCGTGCCTGACCGCAACAGTTGCCCTGCAACGTGACGACCCGCCTGCGTACGATTCATGGTTTCAACAAACCTGATAACTGCGGCGGTGTAGTCGAGCAGGCGATCCTCGAGGTCAAATTTGGATGGTCCAGCTTGCATGTCCCAACCTTGGAAGTTGGGCGTTCAAAGTTGGACGTTGAAAGTTGCCTTTCTTAAGGCGTCAGGAGGCCGCCGACGCAAACGGCGTCGCGGTGGCGACTTTGTGGGCGCGGTACTTCCGCGTGTACAAGGCCTGGAGCAGGCTGGTCAGGCGGTCCTTCATCTCGAGGCGGCTGACGATCTGGTCGACGAGCCCGTGCTTGAGGAGGAACTCGGCGGTCTGGAAACCGGCCGGCAAGGTTTGCTTCGTGGTTTCCTTGATGACGCGCGCGCCGGCGAAGCCGATCAACGCGCCAGGTTCCGCGAGGATCACATCACCCAGGGTCGCGAAGCTCGCGGTGACACCGCCGGTCGTGGGATAAGTGAGAATCGAGATGAACGGGACCTTGGCCTCGGCCAGGCGGCCGAGGGCGGCGCTGGTTTTCGCCATCTGCATCAGGGAGAAGATGCCCTCCTGCATGCGCGCGCCACCGGACGAGCTCACGATGATGCACGGAATCTTTTTCTTCAGCGCGCGCTCGATGGCGCGGGTGATTTTCTCGCCCACTGCGGCACCCATGGCGCCGCCGCAGAAACGAAAATCCATGACGGCGAGGGAAACCGGGACATCGCCAATCTTGGCGAGGCCGCAAATGACCGCTTCGGGCAGGCCACTTTCCTTTTCGTAACGCTTGATGCGATCCGGGTAGGCGGCGGAGTCGACGAACTTCAGCGGGTCGGCCGACTTCACGCTGGCATCAAATTCCTCAAACGAATCCGCGTCGACCATGCCCTTGATGCGCTCGCGGCAACCGATCGGGAAATGGTAGCCGCTTTTCGGCACGACCATGAGGTTGGCTTCGAGGTCCTTGTTGAAGACGATCTCGCCCGAGACCGGGCATTTCGTCCAAAGGCCCTCGGTATTGACCTTCTTCTTGGTGTGCTTGGTGGTGGCGGCCTTGGCGGACGGCAGCTTGGGTTTCGCGAAATGTGTCATGATTTAGCCGTGCCCGAAGGTGACCACGTCCAGGTTCACCGCGCCATGGCGGCGGAGGACCGCGGCGCAGGCGTTGAGAGTGGACCCGGTTGTAAAAACGTCATCGACCAGCACGTAACGTGAGGCGCGATTAATGGTGGCACCCGGAGCCAAAGCAAAGGCATTTTTCAGGTTCTTCTGACGCGCGGCGCGGTCGTAGTGCGTCTGGGAGTCCGTGTACAATTTTCTCACAAGTAGCTCCTGAATAATTGTTTCCGGGCCACCCACCAAAGACGCACACTCGGCGAGCAACTGACTCTGGTTATAGCCCCGCGCCCCGAGCTTCTTGGGGTGCAACGGCACCGGCACCAGAATGGCGCCGCGTACGTAATCCCGGTAGCCAGGCACGCGCGACATGACGGTTGCGATGTCCGTGAGCACGTGGAGCGCCCGGTGATACTTGAGGGCATGAATCAAGGAGCGCCCGGCGCCTTTGAGCAGGACAGCGGTCCGGCCCTCGCGGAAGCGCGGCTCGAGCGTTTCGCAATGGGGGCAGATCCGGTTGACCTCCGTTTCGCCGAAAAAAGGGTGCCCGCAGGTCGGGCAATTCGGCGGGCTGACGACGATCAGCAGGCGCGCGCAGAGCGGGCACAGGTGCCGGTACGCTCCGTCCTCCACCACCCCGCCGCAATGCACGCAGCATCGCGGGAAGAGGACATCGAGTTTATCGCGCCAGAGTTGCTTGAACATGCCCGGCCCGCGCGAGCCCGGGCGGACGGGAAGCTCCGCGCAAGCCTGGTTTTTCCTCCTAAAAAAAAGCACAAATCAGGGTCCGATTCGCTCAAGCGCGCGCCGGCCTGTGCCGATAATGTTCCTGACCCCCGCCATGCCCGCGCGTCTGATCCAACCGTCGTTCGTTCGTCCCGCCACCCCCGCGACGGAACGCGGCCGTTTGCGTGATCTCGAGTGGGACCGTCCGGTGTTTTCGCCGCCGGCCCTGCCGAATCCACGCACGGTGTTCGACCCGGTTCCATTCCGCCGGGAATCGCCCGGCTTTGGGTTCCGCTGCGTGGCCTTGCCTGCATGCTGCTGTTGAGTTGGGCGATCCGTCCCATTCTCGCGCGCGCCGCGGTCACGCGGACCGATCCGACCGAAACGTCTTCCCCCTATCTCCGTGCAACCGGTCCGCTGACGCTGCGAATCCAGCCGCCGCCCGTCGAAAAGGAATCGTCCGCCCGGCCGGCCGCCAGCGGTCCGCCTTTCCCCATGCCGGACTCCGCGCCGGCGGCGACGACAAACGCGTCGGCGGAAGTTGCCGCCAAGCCGGCGGCACAGGACGTGATTCTGCCGGCCGCCCCGGCCGCCGCGCCCACGCCGCCGCCGATCATTCCGGACGACACGCGACCGCGCGTGCAGGCCGAGGATTTCCTGCCCTACTTCCACTTCCCGTCACCCGCTGAACGCCCAGTCGTCCTGCCGCCCAACCCGCCGCATCACGCGACACCCAGCACCGCCACTTACCGACAACAATGACCTCGCTCCGACCGCTTCGCTTCTCGCTCTGCCTTCTCGGGCTTTGCGTGGGCGCCGGGCGTGCGGGGGAGCACGGGGAGACCACCGCGACTCCCCACGCACAGCCGGCGGTCGAGGCGCCCGCGCACGCCGCCGCCGAACCAGCGGCCAAGCACGCCGGGGAACCGGCCGCTCACCCGGCAGCGGAACCCGCGGCGCACAAGACGGCGGAGCCGGCCGCGGAGAACAGCGAGGTCAAGGGCTTGCTGACACTGGGCACCAACCTGACCGCCCGCGGTGACTACGCCGCCGCCGAGATCGCCTTTCGCCAGGTCCTCGATGGCCATGGCTTCGAACAGGCCGACCGGCTGCGGGCGCTACTCGCGCTGGCGCGCATGCACCGCAAGCAGGGCATCTTCATCAAGGCGTCGGCGATCTACGAGCGCTTCCTGAAGGACTACCCCGAGGATTCGCGCGTGCCCGAAGTCATGCTCGAGCTCGGCCGCACGCTGCGCGCCATGGGCGCCCACAAGCTCGCGATCGCGCGATTCTACAGCGTCATCAACTCCACGCTGAAGCTCAACAGCGACGGCTTCTCCCAATACCAGCTCCTCGCCCGCACGGCGCAGTTCGAGATCGCCGAGACGCTCTACGAATCCGGCGACTTTGCCGAGGCGGCCAAGTTCTTCCTTCGACTGCGCCTGTTGGACCTCGCCCCAGCCGACCGGGCGCGCGCGCACTTCAAGGCCGCCTGCGCCCAGCGTCTGACCGGCGACCACGAAACGGCCGCCGTCACGCTGCGGAGCTACCTCGAGCAATGGCCGGAGGACGAAAACGTTCCCGAAGCCCGGTACCTCCTCGCCGCGACGCTGCGCCAGCTCAACCGGCCGCAGGAAGCCCTCGCGATCACCCTCGATCTGCTCCAAGGCGAGCAGGCGCACTCCGGGGCGGACGCCAAGCGCTGGGCTTACTGGCAGCGCCGGACGGGCAACCAACTCGCCAACGAATTCTTCCAGGCCGGCGACACCGCCAACGCGCTCGCGATCTATCGCGGTTTGGCCACCCTCGCCCCCGAGCCGGCCTGGCGCCTGCCGGTCATGTACCAAATCGCCCTGTGCCAGGAGCGCCTCCGCCAGTCCGCGGACGCCCGTGCGACGTATGAGAGCATTCGCGACGCGCTCGTGCCGGCCGCCGGCGCACCCGCGCCGTCCGCGGAACTCGCCGAACTCGCCCGCATGGTGGCGTGGCGCCTGTCGCAGCTGGATTGGCGCGACCGCACCGACCACCAGCTTTCCCTTTTCTTCGAAACCACCACTGGCCGTCCACCGCCGGCTCCTGCCCAACCAGCCCAAACTGCCCATGACCTCAACGGAGGCACTCCTTCAACACCAGCAGCTCTGCGATGAACTGCACGAACTCGCGCTCGCCGAAAACAGCTTTCTGCAGCAGCACCGCCGCGCGCCGGACGCCGAGCTCCTCGGCCGCAAGCGCGCGCTGATCGGCCGCCTCGACGAGACCCTGGCCGCCCTGCGTTCCGCCGGCCCCGCCACGGGCGCCGGCGCCGCGCTGGAGAAAACCCGCAATCGCGTCCTGCAGATCCTCCAGCTGGATCGGGAAAACGAGCAGCTCCTGCTCCGCTACAGCCTGACCGCCCGCCCGGCCGCGGCCGCAGCACCGGCCTCGCCGTCGATGCTCCAAAAAATCTACCAGCGCCGCTGAGGCGCCGATTCCTTCTGCGCGATCCCTCCCGCCCCACTTCTGTTTGCCGAGCCGCGCCATGGCCACCGTCCCGCCATTTTTCGACCCCGCCAAACCCACCGCCGATGAGGTGGTCCGGCAGCTGAAACATTTCCCGTCCGCGCCGCGGGTGTTGCCCCCGCTGAAGCGCCTGTTGAGCGACCCGAACTCCTCGCTCGAAGCGGTGATCAGCTTTATTCGCCTCGATCCGGGCATCGCGGCCCGCGTGCTGCAAATAGGCAACAGCGCCTACTACGGCAACGGCACGCCCTGCTACACGATCGACCAGGCGGTGAACCGCATTGGCTACGGCCAGATCCTCGAGCTCGTTTCCTACGCCGTGGCGTCGCAGGTGCTCGTCCGCCCGCTGGCGAGCTACCAGATCGAAGCCGACGAACTCTGGCGCAACGCCGTGGCGTGCGCGCTCGCGGCCGAAATCATCGCCAGCCAGACGGGCGTCGACCACAACATTGCCTACACCACCGGCCTCCTGCACAGCGTCGGCCAGGTCGCAATCGACGAGTGGTTGTTCCAACAGCGCCCGGGCACCACGACGCTGCTCGCGGGCCCGCTGCCGCGCGAGGCCATGGACGCCGAGCGCCAGCTGCTCGGCTTTCACCAAGGCGACGCGGGCGCTGCGCTCCTCCGCCTGTGGGAGTTCCCGCCGGCCATGACGGAGCCCGTGCGCTGGCAATACTCACCGCGCACCACCCTCGGCCACCAACGCGAGTCCTGTCTTCTGCACTGCGCGAAGTGGCTGCGAACGGCGGTCTGCTCCGGCGGCCCGCTGCCCCCACCGGTCGAAAGCGCCATCCTCAGCACCTTGCGTCTGACGCAGTCGCACCTGGAATCCTGGGTGGCCGAGGTTCGCCACGAAATGGAAGCCGTGGGTTCCCTGCTCGAGGTGGAGGAAACGGCGACACCCATCGACTTCCCGGGCGGGACGCGTTCGTTCGCCAACTCGAAGCCGTAAACTTGCCGCGGGACGTCGCGCTCAATACCGGACGCGCACCAGGAAGAGTCCTTGGGGCGGAGCGGTGACGACGGTCGGGATCCGCTGGCGATTCTTCAACAGGACCGCGAGATCCGCCGGGCGGAGTTTGCCGAGGCCGACGTTCACCAGCGCGCCCGTGAGGCTGCGGGCCATCTTGTAGATGAACCCGTCGGCCTCGTAGGTGATCGTCACGCGCGGGCCTCTGCGCCTGACCTCGAGCCGTCGGAGGTTTCGTACGGTGGTCTCGTAGGTCCGGTCATTCTCGCCGGAAAACGCCCAGAAATCATGTTTTCCCCGCAACACCTTGGCCGCGGCCTGCACGGCCGGCCAGTCGAGTTCGCGGTTGAGTGACCAGCAGTAGTTCACCTCGAACGGATCCGCCGCGCCGAGATGGAGGTGATAGCGATAGATCTTCCCCTTGGCGTCGAAGCGGGCGTGAAACTTCGGCGAGACCGCCCGCAGGGTCTTCAATTGGATGCTGCGCGGCAGGCCGGTTTGCAGCGCCAGCCGCAGTTTCTCCGCCCCGTGGCGCCACGCGGCATCGAAATGGAAGACCTGGCCGTGCGCGTGCACCCCGGAATCCGTCCGCCCGCTTCCCTCGATCCGAATCTGCTGGCCGAAAATTTTCTTCAGCTGCTTTTCAATCAGGTCCTGCACCGTGTTGCCGCCTTCCTGGCTCTGCCAGCCATTAAACGGCCCACCATCATAAGCGCAGATACATTTCCACCGAGTGGAGGCAGGTTCTTTGGATGTTGATTTTGAAACCACTGATTCGATTAACCACAGAACACACGGAATACACAGAAAAAATCACCGGATAATCCGTTCGTGCTGGATCAACGGATGATGTCCAAAATTCACGAGCAATCCCACCCGAAGACCGGTCGCTTTAAGATAGTTATGGACTTGTGCTCGATGTTCATCGGCCAACTTGGTGACTGCCTTTATCTCCAGTATTATCTTCCCATAACAAACAAAGTCCGGCTGGTACGTTTGTCTCAAACGCCGTCCCTTATACTCCAGCACGAGTTGGGGTTGGATACGAAATGGAATGGCGCGATCAGTTAGCTCCAGTTCCAGACACTCTTGGAATACGGATTCCAGAAATCCGCATCCCTTCTCTTTGTATACCTCAAAACATGCCCCTAATAAGGCATGAGTTTCTTCACCATGAACGAACTCGGGCATAGTAGGCTCCTTTTCTGTGTATTCCGTGTATTCCGTGGTTTCATCAGCTAGCCCGCTGGGTTGGGTGGAAATTTCTGATCGAGGAAATCTTGAAGGATAATGCATGCCGCACGCGAATCGATAAGACCCGAGTCGCGGATGTTGCGGCGGTCCTTTTTCGCGATCGAGGATTCGGCGGCGTCGCTCGTGAGCGTTTCATCGACGAGGTGCACCGGCAGGCCGAATTCCGCCTTCAGGCGCGCGGCGAACGCGTCGACTTCCTTCGCCTTGAAGCCGACCGAGCCATCCATGTTGTACGGATAGCCCAGCACGAGGTCGGTGAAACGCCGCTGGCGAATCAGCTCGCCGAGCTTGCGCCAGCGCACGGCCTCGTCCGCGTCAACCAGCGCCGGCAGCGGCGTGGCCACGCCGATCTCGTCACCATGGGCGAGGCCAACCCGCTTCGTGCCGTAATCGATGCCGAGGCAGCGCATGCTTGCAGGCGAGCCGGGCGCGCTCAGAGGAACTTCTTCTTGTCCGGGTCCTCGCCCAGGCGCTTCAACAGGGCCTTGATCTCCTGGGCCTTGTCCTTGGGGCAGACGAGCGTCGCTTCCGGGGTGTGCACGACGACGAGGTCGCTGGCCCCGACGACTCCCGTGAGATGGCCGTCGGTCGACACCACGATGTTGTTGGCGCCGCCCTCGACCATCGCGAGCCCGCGCAGCACGTTGCCGGCGTGGTCCGCCTTGAAGTGTTTCGCGATGGCCGGCCAGGCACCCACGTCATCCCAGTCGAACGTCGCCGGCACGACCACGACATTCGTCGATTTCTCCATCAGCGCGTAGTCGACGGAGATTTTCTTCAGCGTTGGGTAAACCTGCGGCAGCGCCTGCGCCATGCCGCCCGCGGATTTCGCCGCCGCTTCGAGCTGGGTGAGGCCGGCGTACAGCTCGGCGGCATGCGCGCGGAAAGCCGCCTCCACGACCGGCACGCGCCACACAAACATGCCGGCGTTCCAGAAATACTCACGCGAGGCCAGGTAGGTGCGCGCGGTCTCGAGGTCCGGTTTTTCCACGAAACGTTTCACCGCAAGCACGTCGCGTCCGCCCACCTGCCGCCACGGGCCGGCCTGCTGGATGTAGCCGAAGCCGGTTTCGGGCGCGGCGGGCTTGATCCCGAGCGTGACGAGGACATCCGCGGACTCGGCCGACTCAAACGCCACGTTCAGGAGTTTCGCATACTCGGCCGTGTCGTGGATGACATGGTCAGCCGGCAACATCGCAAACGCCGCGGACGGGTTGCGCTGTTTCACCAGCAGCATGGCGAGGCCGGTCGCGGCGGCCGTGTCGCGGCCCATCGGCTCGGCCACGATGTTGGCGGCCGGCAGGCCGGTGCAGGCGCGCCGGCAGCCATCCAGCTGGGCCTGCGTGGTGATGACGAAGATGTTGGCCGCCGGCACGACGCCGAGGACGCGGTCCACCGTTTGCGCCAGCATCGGCTTGTCCCCGACGATCGGCAGCAGGTGTTTCGGGGTGACACCCCGGCTTTGGGGCCAGAACCGCTCACCGCGGCCCCCAGCCATGATAACGACGAAACGCTCGGTCATGGGGTAAACGACAACTTTGGCCCCCGACAGGTCAACGGCATAGTAGGTCGGATCGTGGACCCGAGACGCCGCGTGCCGGCCTGGTGCTGGCTGACCACGGGGATTTTCGTCCCCGGGCAAACGCCGTTTGCCTTTTGGTCGAGGGGTTTTCATGGTGCACGTTCCATGGAAGCACCGCTTGAGATCGACGTCGCCACCGCGGCCCAACAATTCCGCACGGGCGCCCTGCTGCTGGACGTGCGCGAGCCGTTCGAGATCGCCATCTGCGCCGTCGCCGGCAGCCGCCACATCCCGATGCGCCAGATCCCCGAGAACCTGAAAGCCCTGCCGCGAGACCAGCCGATCCTCGTCCTGTGCCACCACGGCGTACGCAGTCTCCGGGTGACTGAATACCTGCGGGCGCAAGGTTTCCCCCAGGTATCCAACATCGCGGGCGGCATCACCGCGTGGGCCGAGCAGATCGAACCCGGCATGCCGCGCTACTGAAAACCGACCGGGCCCGCTTGTAATCCATTATATTACAAGCATGCCCGGCGGGAACCGGGCCGGCCAATCCACCGCTTGACTAATGCCCGCGGGTTCAGGCACAAGTTTCCCCTCAATTCATTCCACCATGGGTCAACAAACCAACAAGCACATCAAAAAGAAACGCCGCCTCGCTTACCACAAGCGCCGCAACGCCGCCCTCAAGGCCAAGCTCGCGAAGAACAAGAAGTAAGCCCCGGCCCCGGTTTCGTCCCCTCCAGCGCGCGCCCTTCGCGGCGCGCTTTGTTTTTTGGGGACATGCCCGGTTGAAAGTTGAACGTTGAAGGTTGAAAGTCGCGGCAGGTCCCCGGCGACATCCCTTTCATCATTCAACCTTCAACTTTCAACTTCAGCCATGATCAAAGTCAGCCTCATCTCCCTCGGTTGCGCCAAGAATCTCGTCGATAGCGAGATCATGGTCGGCCATTTGCACCAGGCCGGCATGGCCGTGATCCCGGAGGCGGAGAAGGCCGACGTCGTGATCGTGAACACCTGCTCGTTCATCGACTCCTCCAAGGAGGAATCGATCGGGCACATCCTCGAGGTCCACCAGAACAAGGGGATGAAGAAGCGCCGCAAGGAGCAGAAGCTGATCGTGGCGGGCTGCATGTCCCAGCGTTTTTCGAAGGACCTTAAGACCGAGTTGCATGACGAGGTCGACGCCTTCATCGGCCTCGACCAGATCACCAAGGTCGCGCCCATCATCCAGGACATCCACGCCAAGGAACGCGACAAGGCCGAGGCGCCCGCCGTGTTCATCGAGGGCAAGTCGGTCTACATCCCCGATTTCGACACGCCCCGCTTCCGGCTGACGCCCAAACATTTTGCCTACATCAAGATCGCCGAGGGCTGCAATCACCCCTGCACGTTCTGCATCATCCCGCAGATCCGCGGCCGCCACCGCAGCCGCACCGTCGCGAGCGTCGTGGCCGAGGCGCGCCAGCTGGTGAAGGAAGGCGTCAAGGAACTGAACCTCATTTCGCAGGACACGACCTTCTTCGGCATGGACACCTGGGAGCAGCGCCCGAACCCGCGCACCCCGGTCGACTCCTCCCGCGGCACCGCGCTCACCACCCTGCTCCGCGAGCTGAACGCCATCGAGGGCGATTTCTGGATCCGCCTGCTCTACACGCACCCGGCGCATTGGAGCGACGAGCTCATCAAGACGATCGCCGAGTGCCCGAAGGTCGCGCGCTACATCGACATCCCGCTGCAGCACATCAGCGACCACATGCTCGGCAAGATGCAGCGCGAGACGAGCGGCAACTACATTCGCGACCTGATCAAGCGCATCCGCGCCGGCATTCCCGGCATCGCCGTGCGCACGACCTTTATCGTCGGCTTCCCGGGCGAGACGGAGGCGGACGTGGCCGAGCTCTGCCAGTTCATTGAGGAAACCAAGTTCGAGCGCCTCGGCGTGTTCCGTTACTCGCAGGAGGAAGGCACGCGCGGCGCCAAGATGCCGGACCAGATTCCCGCCAAGGTAAAGGAGCAGCGCTGGCACCAGCTCATGGGCCTGCAACAGCGCATCGCGGGCGAGGTTTCCAAGTCGTACGTCGGCCGCACGCTCAAGGTCCTCGTCGAGGAACCCGGCGTCGCCCGCGGCGAGGCCGACGCCCCGGACATTGACGGCCGCGTGTATGTGCCCGCCTCGCTTCCGGTGGGCGCCTTTGCCAAGGTGAAGATCACCGGCTACCAGGATTACGACCTGCTCGCGCTGCCGAAGGGCGAAAAGCCCGCCGCTTTCAAGGTCGCCAAGCAGGCGCAATGACGCCATCCCAAGGTTCCGTGCAACGAACCCTGGCCCTCCTCTGGCTCGCCTGCCTCGGCCTGCTCGCCGGCTGCGGACGCCCCGCGGATCCGCTCGAGTGGAAAATCGGGGCCGCGCACCCCGCCGCCATGCAGGAATGGCTCGATGACAACATTCCCCTGATGCCGCCCAAGGTCGGGCGCGAGTTGCGCGCCTGCATTTCCAACATCCAGATCACGCTGCCGCCTGCGAAAACCAACTCGCCGCTGGAACAGGCCAACAAACTCTGCGCCCGCATCGACGGCCGCACCGTCCGCGCGATCCTCATCGAAGGCAACGAGCTGTCCCACCAGATGCTCGTCGCGCGCGCGAAGAATTACTCCGACGAGCTCATCGCCATGATGAACGCCGGCGAAGGCGCGTCCGAGGAGGTGCGCGACGCCCAGATGGCCCGCGCCGCCGAGGCGCGCCTGAACCTGCAGGAAGTGAAGCAGCAACTCGCCCGCGGGCAAAAGCGGTTGGATGAGTTGCGCGGGGTGCCCGCTCGCTAACCGCGACCTACCCCTCTCGAGAGGGGACCGAATCCTGCGAATCGACGATCCCCGTTTGAGTGGGGGTGCCCAACGGGCAGGGGGTGCTGCCAGAGGTTCGTCGCGAGGGAAACTCGCCCTACCCCGCCGACATCTTCACGAATTTGCTGATGATGCCGTCGAAGGAACCGTTGGTGAAAAAGACGACGACTTGGGGACGCTCGGTCTCGCTAGCGGTGTTCTCCGCAATGATCTCCAGCAGACCCGCGTGCGTCGGCGCGGTGTAGGCATCGACGCCCTGGGTCGCAAGGTGCTGAATGACCGCCTCCGTGTCGAATCGATCCTCCGGCTTGATTTTCTCCGGGCGGGAAATGGCCCCGAAGTAAACGTCGTCCGCAAACGCAAGCGCCCGCGTAAACGCCGCCTGCATGATCTTCGTGCGCGACGTATTGCTGCGCGGCTCGAAGGCGGCATGGATGATGTGGCCGGGAAAACGGGCGCGGAAGGATTGGAGCGTCTCGGCCAGCGCGGTCGGGTGATGTCCAAAGTCCTCGATGACCTTCAGCTTGGGGGTGTTGACCAGCAGTTCCTGGCGCCGTTTGACGCCCCGGAATTTGGCGAGTGCGCTGACGTCCAGCTTGGTGGGATCATCCGGAAACAGCGCCAGGCCCGCGGCGAGCGACGCCATGGCCGCGTTGCGCGCATTGAAGATGCCGGGCAAAGACCACTTTACTTCGGTCCAAGGGCGTCCCTGCCAGACCAACCGGAAACTCGCGCCGTCGGCGGTTTCCTTGAAGCCGGCGATGCGCAGGTCGTTGTGGTCGTCCAGGCCGACACGCACCACCCGTGTCCACGCCAGCGGCCCGAGTGCCTTGAGGTTGCCGTCGTCGCCATTCAGCACGATCCAGCCGTTGCGCGGCACGATGCGGGTGAGGTGCAGGAACGTCCGCTGGACGTCCGCCACATCCCGGAAGATGTCCGCATGGTCAAACTCGAGGTTGTTCAGCACGGCGATGTGCGGCGCATAGTGGATGAACTTGCTGCGCTTGTCGAAGAACGCGCTGTCGTATTCGTCGCCCTCGATCACGAACGGGTCGTCCCGCGTCCCAAGGTGGTTGCCCACCGGCGGGTCAAGCGGCACGCCGCCGATCAGGAACCCCGGGTCGCGGCCGTTGGCGCGCAGCAGGAAGGCCGTGAGTGCCGTGGTGGTCGTCTTCCCGTGCGTGCCGGCGACCACGATGTTCTTCCGCACCCCCAGCACGGCGTCGTAGAGGAACGCCGGCAGCGAAACAAAGGGGATGGCGCGGGTATCGAGCAGCCACTCCACCTCAGGATTGCCGCGCGACATGGCGTTGCCGACCACGACGAGTTCCGGCGCGAGGCTCTCCAGGCGCACCGGATCGTAACCCTCGTGCAGCGTAATACCCGCCTCCGCGAGCACGGTGCTCATGGGCGGATAGACTCCGCTGTCGGCGCCGATCACCTCATGGCCGGCCGCGCGCGCCAGCAGCGCCGCGTTGCCCATCGCCGTGCCACAAACGCCCATGAAGTAGATCCGCATGGGTCGACGTAAGACGAGTCCCGCGGCCAGTTGAACACAAATTTTTCGGCGATCACGGGCCGGGGCCGCGCCTGAGCACCCGCGGCAAGCGACCGCCGGCCCTCCCGGAGGCCACGCCGGCCGGAGGTCCCGGGAAAACCCCGGGCACCGGGCACGCCACGGCCTTCGTTCGTTTCCAACGCAGCGCCACCGGGGCAGCGCTTTCTGCTCGCGACCTTTCCAAGCGACGACCATCAAGGGGCAGCAATGTCCTTGGCGCGCCCTGCGGAAAAAGCCGACCGGTTCCAGTCGATCCTGCTCGTGGCGGCGTTCGTGGTGACTCTCCTCTGGGGGGCGGCGTACATTGGACAAAATCGGTCCGGCATCATGGACGAGGGCGGGCAGGCCGACGTCATCAAACACTTCTTCGAAAGACGTCCCGGCGCGCCGGATGCGCTGCCGAACCTGCCCGGTTATCATTTCCTCGTCATCTGGCTGACCCCCGGCGAGCCCACCTTGCGCTCGGCCCGCTTGGTGACGCTGGGTTTTGCGCTGGCGGGCCTCGCGATCTTCGCCGCGGCCTGGCGACAGATCCATGGCACACCTCCGGGCGGGGCGACGTTTCTTTTCGCGACGCTGCCCATCCTCCAACCCTTCACGGCCATGGTGTACACTGATGTGCCAGCCATCACCTTGCTCGTGGCGGCGGTGTGGGCGCACCATGGCCGGCGACCGGCGCTGGCGGCGGGACTTCTCACGCTGGCCTGCCTGATTCGGCAGACGTGTCTGATTTGGGCCATTTATCTGCTCGTTCTGGATGCCTTGAACAAATTTCGCCCGCGCAACGGACCGCCGCCGCCGACCCGCGCGGCCTTGGGGGCATGGGTCGAGGACGGCCGTTGGCTGCTGCTGCTGCTGGCGGTGGCGGTCGGCGTCGTTCTCCATGCCGGGCGGTTGACGGTCGGCCTGGCCCACGGGAATCGGCCGGAACCGAACCTTGCCACGCTTCATTTTGCGGGCGCTGCACTCCTGGTGTTCGGGTTGCCCTACTGGGTTACGAACGGGGCGGCCATGGCCCGCACGTGGTGCGAGGCGCGACAAAGCCGGCCTGGGCTCACGTGGGGACTTACCCTGCTGGCACTGGCTTGCGCCGGGATTCTCGCCCTTACCTACACCAATCCCCATGTGTGGAACCGGGCGATATTCTGGAATCCACCGGCGGTGCCGGTGATGCTGCGAAACGTACCCCTGGTCTGGATGGACCAGTTTCCGATCCTGCGGGTTTTGTCGGGCCTGACGATCGTCACGCTGCTCGCCGGCCTGGGATATCTGTTCCACCAGCAGGCCTGGCGCCGCGAGTTGTGGTTGATCCTGCCGTTCGGAACCATGCTGCTTTTGACCAACGGCCTGGTCGAACCGCGCTACCTGATCCCGCCATGCGTCCTCGGGCTGCTGTGGCTCAATCCCGGCGCCGATCTCGAGCGACAGGCGGTTTGGTTCGCCATCCTCTGCCTGCTGCAATCGCCGTTTGCGCTGGCGGGATTGGCTTTGTGGTGAAGCCCGCGGTGGCCCAACGTAATGGTTCTAACCCGATGACACCCCCCTCCCCTCCAGCCGCCGCCCGTCTCTGGCCGCGCCTGCTGTTGGCGCTGGGCATCGTGGTCGCCGCAAGCCTGCGGGTCTCGTGGTCGACGCTCGACCGCTACTTTCTTTGTGACGACTTCGCGTACCTCGCGCGCTTTCACGCGCTGTCGTTTGCCGAGTGGCCCCGGTTGTTTGTGCAGGACTGGTCCGGCGGCATCTGGGGCACAACCCTGCCCGAGTTGCGACCTTTCGCCGCGCTGACCTTCCTCATCGATGCGCACCTTTGGGGCGTCAATCCGCTGGGTTTTCACCTGACGAACTTCGTGCTGGATGCGGCCTGTGCCGTCCTCGTGATGCTCATCGTGTGGCGTCTGCATGATCAGCCCCTCTGCGCCGGTGCCGCGGCGGCGGTCTTGTTCGCGTGGCAACCCGCCCACGCCGAGCCGGTGGCGTGGATCACGGGTCGCGTCGACCTGCTCGGCACGTTCGCATACCTTGCGGGATTCCTCGCGGCAGGCAGCTATCTCCGCGGTGGCACGCGACGTTGGCTGATCGCGGCCTGGCTCGCTTATTTCGTCGGCTGTTTTTCCAAGGAGTTTTGTCTCACGCTGCCGCTCGCCGTCGGCCTGTGGTGGCTGTTCTATCGAAACAAATCCACCTCCGGCGCCGGCTGGGCGTTCGCGCGTTTGCTCGGCGGATTCCTCGTCGTGGCCGCGGCCTTTGTGGCCTGCCGGCGTCTCGCCTTCGGTCCCGGCAGCGGGGGCGTCATGGCCGTGAACCTCTTCAGTGCCGCCTACGCCGAACGCCAGTTCGATTACCTGCGCTGGTTCCTGCCGCCGTTGTATGACTTCGGCCGCGACCATCGTCCGCAACTGGTGGGCCTCGGCCCGGCGCTCATCGTCGGCGCCTTCCTGGTTGGCGCGGCGATTCTCGCCCTGTGGCACTGGCGCGGCCCCGCGACGCCGCGCTGGCGCGCGGTCACGGTGTACATGGCGGGTTGGTACCTCATCGGCACCCTGCCGCTCGCCGCCGCCGGCTATTTTTCCCCGCGCCACCTTTATCTGGCCACGGCCGGCCTCGCCATCGGCGCCGGGCTGATCATCGCGAGTTTCCTCGCGCGCCGGGCCCTCACCTGCGTGTGCGTGTGCGTGGCCGCGTGGTATTGCCTCGGACGCACCGACCACGCGATCGCGCCCTGGCGCCACGCGGCCAAACTGTCGGAGCACATCGCGGCGGAGGTTCGGCAAACCGTTCCGCAGCTGGCGCCCGGCGAGATCCTCCTGCTCGACGTCCCCTCAATCCACGAAGGCGTGTGGCTGTGGTCGTGGAGCGCGCCCTGGGCGCTGCAACCGCCGTTCCAGCCGCGCGCCCCGGAGCTGAGCCTCACGGCACCTTCCGTCTATTTCTCGCCCGGGCTTTGGGCGCAGCAACCGGCGCTGCCCGCCTTGAGCCAGGCGCCGGCCGCCCGCTTGATCCGGGTTGACGCGCAGGGCGCACTCACCTCGCGCCGCATCGCGGGGGCGGCGCTGGCGAAACCGGCCGCCCAACTTGCAAGCGCAGTTGCGAAAGATCCGGAAGCCGGTTGGAAAGAGTTTGTTGCTGCCCTGCCCGCCCAATGAATCCCGTCCCGCCCGAACTCTCCGTCGTCATTCCCTTCTACAACGAGGAAGGGGCGATTCCCGGCCTGCTCGCCGAGGTCCGCGCGACCATGGATGCGCTCGGGCGGCCGTATGAGGCGATCTTCATCGATGACGGCAGTGCCGACGGCACCCCGGCCGCGCTGGCGGCGGCCACGCAGGCGTGGCCCGCGGCGCGCGTGATCCGGCAAACGCCCAACCAGGGACAGGCCGCGGCGCTCCTGCGTGGCTTTCAGGAAGTGCGCGGCCGCTGGATCATCACGCTCGATGGCGACGGCCAGAACGTGCCGGCGGACATCCCGGCGCTGCTCGCCGCCGCCGAAAACAGCGACATGGTCGTGGGCATCCGCGCCACGCGGCGCGACAGCGCCCTGCGCCGCATGATGTCGCGCCTCGCGAACGAAGTCCGCGGCCGCATGCTCGGCGACCACGTGCAGGACAGCGGCTGCGCGCTGAAAGTGTTTCGCGCGGAAGTGCGCGCGGCGTTTTTTCCCATCCGTTCGCTGTACTCGTTCCTGCCCGCGATGGCCGTCGCGGCGGGCTATCGCGTGACGGAACTGCCGGTCACGCACCGCGAGCGCCGCACCGGCACGTCCAACTACGGTTTCGGCACGTTCGCCTGGCGCCCGTTCGTCGACACGCTCGCGCTGTGGTGGCTGCTGCGCTGCCGCCCGGCTTTTCGTCCGCGCCGACGTTGACCGGCGCGCCCGGGCGAAGCCGGCACGATGTCACGCAATGCGTGACGTCCCTTTCCGGCGCCTGGCAAGGGCACGGTGGATTGGGGTTTGGCCCTTCCGGTTGGAATTTCGATTTCGGTCGCTTGCTTTTTTCCGCAGGACTGTTCATTTGAACAGTATGACCGAACGGCAGGAGGAGATCCTCGAATTCATCCGGCAGTACCAGCAGGCGAACCACCTGCCGCCGTCGACGCGCATCATCCAGCGGCACTTCGGGTTCTCGAGCCAGAACAGCGTCATGAGCCACCTGCGCGCCCTCGCCGCGAAGCAGCAGGTCACCAAGCTCGACGACCGCAAGTGGGGCCTGAAGGCGCAACAGGTCCAGGGCCAGCTGTTCGAGGTGCCCGTTTACGGCTCCATTCCCGCCGGCCTGCCGGCGATGCAGGAACAAGCCGTGGAGGAAACCCTCCCGCTCAACCCGGCGATCTTCGGCCTGCGCCGGCCCAAGCGCCACCAGTGCTGGGCGCTGCGCGTGCAGGGTGACTCGATGGTCGATGCGCATATTCTCGACGGCGACCTCGTCATCCTCGAGCGCCGCGAACCGCGGCGGGGTGACATCATTGCGGCGCTGGTGGATGACACCACCACGACGCTCAAGCGCCTGGTCCACGTGGGCGGCCGCCCCGTGCTGCGCGCCGAGAACAAGAAATACCGGGACATCGTTCCGGAACGCCTGGAATCCCAGGGAGTGCTCGTGGGGGTCATCCGCCGCGCGAAGCCATGACGCCTCAGGCGCTTCTGCCCACGATCGCAACTTCCAACATCCAACTTTCAACTCTCAACATTCAGGTCGACCACCCGAAGGCCGAATCACCTTCATTCCTTGGACAACGGGCTTCATCCTTTGGATGTCGGGCGTTCATTGTCGAACGTTCGACGTTGCGACGGCGTCAACGCCGTCGGGGCGCTCCGGCAGCTGCTGCGTGAGCGCTTTCCCACCGCCGCCCACAGCCGCGCCGCGCCCCTGGCCACCGGCGTCCCGGGAATCGATGGCGTGCTGGGCGGCCTGCCCCGCCCGGCCCTGACGGAACTCGTCTGCTCCGCGCCGAGTTGCGGCGGGCAGCTCTTCATCGGGCAGCTGTTGGATGTTACCCGCGCCGCCGCCTGTCGCGTCGCGCTGGTCGATGCGAACGACGCCTTCGATCCCGCCTCATGGCCGGCCACGATCCTGGAACACCTCGTGTGGGTGCGCGTGCGCGACGCGGGCGAGGCGATGGCCGCCACCGATCTCCTCGCGCGCGACGCGAACTTTGCCCTGCTGTTGCTCGACCTGCGGCGTTCGCCGCTGGCGCAACTCCGGCGGATCCCGTCGACCGCGTGGTACCGCCTGCAACGCGCGCTGGAGCCCACCACCCTCGCCGCCGCCGTGCTCACGCCCTGCCCGCTGGTGCCCAGCGCGCACGTGCGGCTGGAACTCATCACCTCCCACGCGCTGACCGCGCTCGCGGCGGAACGCCCGACGCTGAACACGCAGCTCGCGCCTTCGCTGTTGCGACACCGCACCGGCGACCTCGCGGCCGCAGGCTAAACCCGGCGGTTCGCCGTCAACGGCGTCCCCACCCAGCCATGTTTGCCGTCCTTCGCATTCCCGTGTTTGCCCTGCAGGCCATCCTGCGGGTGGAGCCCGCACTCGCGCACCAGCCGGTGGCGTTGCTGGCCCCGGCCCGCCGCGGCCAGGCGATCGCGGAGTGCAATGAACTGGCCGCCGGCGCCGGGGTGCAGCCGGGCTACTCCGCACCGCGCGCCCAGGCGCGTTGCCCGGGAATCGTGCTGCGCCCGCGCCAGCCGGAACTGGAACAGGAGGCCGCCACCGCGCTGCTGGCGGCGGCGTTCGCCGTCACGGCCTACGTCGAGGCCACCGCGCCCGGCGTGTGCACGCTCGGCCTCGAGCGGCTGGCGCCCGCCCGCCGCCGACCGGCGCTGCAGCAGGCGCTCGCGCAACTGGCAGGCCTGGGCTTCACCGCGACCGCGGGCTTGGGCGAGACGCCGCTGCTGGCGCTGTATGCGGCGCGGCATGCCGCGTCCGGCGAGGTCCTCACCGGCGACCGGGATTTCCTGGCCGCCCTGCCGGTGGCGGCGGCGGAACCGCCGGAGGAACTGGTGCCGGTGCTCGCGGCGTGGGGCGTGCGCACGCTCGGGCAGCTCACGGCGCTGGCCAAGGCGGACGTCGCCCAACGCCTCGGCCAGGCCGGCCTCGCGTTGTGGGAACGCGCCGCGGGCGAGACGCGGCGTCCGCTGGAAATCGCCGCACCCGCGCGGGAGTTCGCCGCGCACTTCGCATGCGAGCACGAGATGGAAACACTCGAGCCGTTGCTGTTCATCCTGCGGCGCTTCGTCGATCGCCTCGCACTCGAGCTTGGCAACGCGCACCAGGCGGCGCTCGTCATCGGGCTGGTGCTGGAACTCGCCGACGATACCCAGCACACGCAATCGATCCGCCTGCCGGAGCCGGTCACGGATCCCGCGATCCTGTTCCGGGCCCTGCAAACGCATTTGGAAACCGTGCGCACCACCGCGGCGGTCCGCGGCGTGCGCCTGCGACTTGACGCGGGCCGCATCATGGTCCGCCAACAGGGTCTCTTCGACGGCGGGCTTCGCGATCCCCACGGTTTTGCGGACACGCTGGCGCGCGTCACCGCGCTGGTGGGCCCGGGCCGGGCCGGCCGGCCGGTCCCGCTCGACACGCACCGGCCGGATGCGTTCACGCTCGCTTCCCCGCCGGCGACACTCCCGCCGTCTCCACTGGGCTTCGCGCACCCGCCCCGCGGCCTGCCGTTGCGGCGACACCGTCCGCCCACCCCCGCGCGCGTGGCGCTCGCCGACCTGCGACCCGCGTACGTGTGGGCCGGCGGCGAGGAGGGTGCGGTCACCGCCGCCAGCGGTCCGTGGATCGGTTCCGGCGACTGGTGGGAAGCCGGCCGGCTCTGGCATCAGGAGGAATGGGACGTCGAACTCGCCGGCGGCGGCCTCTACCGCCTGCGCCGCGCCGCCGACGGGTGGTTCATCGAAGGGGAATACGACTGAGCCGACGCCCGCCTGGCGCCGGCAAGGGACAAGGAACAAGGATCAAATAACCCAACCGCCCCCGCACACTCATCCCTCAACCCTCAACTCTCAACCACCCGTGTCCTACATCGAACTCCACGCCGCCAGCGCATTCAGTTTTTTGCGCGGGGCCGTCCTGCCCGAGCAGATCGCGGAGGTCGCCGCGGCGCTGGAGCTGCCGGCCGTGGCGCTGCTGGACCGCGATGGGGTTTACAGCGCACCGCGATTCTACGCAGCGGCCAACGAGCAAAAGATCAAGCCGCTCGTCGGCGCCGAGATCACGCTCGCCGACGGCAGCGTCCTGCCGCTGCTCGTGCAGAACCGCACGGGTTACCAAAACCTCTGCCGGCTCATCAGCACCGCCAAACTCACGCCCCGGCCCGCCGGGTTGGCGCCGTTGGGCCTGACGCCGGGCGAGGATCCCGCGGAGCGCAAACGCCGGTGCTTCGCCACCTGGGAGGAAATCGAGCGCCATGCGGACGGGCTCATCGCGCTGACTGGGGACGAGGAGGGGCCCTTGCGCCGCGCGTGGCGGCACGGCGGCGCGCCGGCCGTGGCCGCCGCCCTGGCCCCCTTGCAACGCGTCTTCGGCGCAGGCCGGCTCTACGTGGAAATCCAACGCCACCGCGTGCGCGGCGAGGACACGGTGGTGCGCATGCTCGCCGACCTCGCCGCGCGCGCGAAGCTCCCGCTGCTCGCGACCGGCGGTGCGTTGTATGCCGATCCGGCGCAGCGCGTCGTGGCGGACGTCTTCACCTGCCTGCGCCACCACACGACCCTCGACGCCGCCGGACGCCTGCTCGCGGCCAACGCCCAGCGCCATCTCCACCCCGCCAAACACATGGCGGCGTTGTTCGCCGATCACCCGGAGGCCGTCGCCAACACCGTCCGCCTCGCCGGTGAACTCGACTTCACGCTCCGCAACCTCGGCTACAAGTTCCCGGATTATGCCGACACCGACGGCAAGTCGATGGAGGCTTTCCTGCGCGAGCGCGTGCTCGACGGCGCGCGCGAGCGCTACGGCGCGCTGTCCTCCGCGGTGGCCGCGCAGATCGACAAGGAGCTCGCGCTGATCGGCAAATTGGGGTTCGCCGGGTATTTTCTCATCGTCTGGGACATTTGCCGCTGGTGCAAACAACGCGGCACGCTCGTCCAGGGCCGCGGCTCGGCGGCCAACAGCATCGTGTGTTATGTGCTCGGCATCACCGCGGTCGACCCGATCAAGGAGCGCCTGCTCTTCGAGCGTTTCCTCAGCGAAGGACGCGTCGGGGCGGACGGACATCCCTCGTGGCCGGACATCGACCTGGACCTGCCCAGCGGCGACCGGCGCGAGGCCGCCATCCAGGAGATCTACCGGCGCTACGGCGAGCGCGGTGCGGCGATGGTGGCCAACGTCATCACCTACCGCGGCCGCAGCGCCGCGCGCGAGGTCGGCAAGGTGCTCGGGCTGGCCGACGACGTGCTCGACCGGTTCTCCTCCCTGTATGCCAACGGCGACTTTCCCCACACGCTGGGGTTGAACGAGCAGCTCAAGGCGTCCGGCCTCCCCACGGAGCACCCGCGGCTGCGTGCGATGCTGACCGTTTGCGGCGCCCTGCAAAAACAATCCATGCCCCGCCACCTCGGCCAGCACTCCGGCGGCATGATCCTGTGCCCCGGCCGGCTCGACACCGTCGTGCCGATCGAAAACGCCAGCATGCCCGGGCGCACCGTCGTGCAATGGGACAAGGACGATTGCGAGGACCTGGGGTTGGTGAAGATCGATTTCCTCGGCCTCGGCATGATGGCGGTGCTGCAGGACTGTCAGGAAATCTGCGCCGCCCGCGGCCAGCCCTGGCAGCTCTACGAGGTGCCGACGGACGACACTGCCACCTACGACATGATGTGCCGCGCCGACACGATCGGGGTTTTCCAAATCGAATCGCGCGCGCAGATGGCGACCCTGCCGCGGATCCAGCCGCGCCGGTTTTATGATGTCGTCATCGAGGTCGCCATCGTGCGCCCCGGGCCGATCGTCGGCCAACTCACCAGCCCCCTCCTCCAACGGCGCGCCGGCAAGCAACCGGTCGTGTGCCTCGACCCCGAGGTGCATGAGCGCCTGCTGCCGATCCTGAGCCGCACGTACGGCGTCGTGCTCTTCCAGGAGCAGATGCTGTCCGTCGCCATGGAACTCGCCGGCTTCACCGGCACGCAGGCCGAGGAACTGCGCCGGGCGCTGGGCTTCCGGCGCGACGATGGTCGCATCCTGCGCGTCACCACCAAGCTCCGGCAGGCGATGCTCGCGCGCGGCTGGTCCGAAGGCGTGGCCGCGAAGGTCGTCGATGCCACGCAATCCTTCGCGCTGTACGGGTTTCCCGAAAGCCATGCATTTTCCTTCGGCCTGCTGGCCTACGTCAGCACCTGGCTGAAGGTGCATCGCGTCGCGGCGTTCTACACCGGCCTGCTCAACAACCAGCCGATGGGCTTCTACTCGCCGGCCACCCTGGTGCAGGACGGGCGCCGGCACGGGTTGAAAACGCTGCCGGTGTGCGTGGCCCGCTCGGAGTGGAAGTGCACGGTGGCGGACGACCACACCATGCGCATCGGCCTGAGTTACCTCAAGGGCCTGTCGGAGGCGCGCACGACCGCGATGCTGGCCGCACGCCAGGAGCGGGCCTTCGATTCGCTCCATGATTTCCTGCGGCGCACCGATTTCACCGCCGGCGAGCGGCGCCTGCTCGCCGCGAGTGGCGCGCTCAACTGCTTCGCCGGGCACCGGCGCGCGGCCCTGTGGCAGGTGGAGGCCGCGTGGTCGGCGGAGGAAAGCCTGTTCCGGGACGCGGACCTCGTGACCGCGGAAACGTCGCCGTTGCCGGCGATGACGCTCGGCGAGCGCCTGCAGGAGGATTTTGGCACTCTCGGCCTGACCACCGGCGTGCATCCAATGCGCATCGTGAGGGAACGCCTTCCCGAAGTGTGGCGCGCCGCCGACCTGCCGCTGGGCCGCGACGGCGACCGGGTGGTCATCGGCGGCAGCGTGATCTGTCGCCAGCGACCCGGCACCGCCAAGGGCGTCGTGTTCATTTCACTCGAGGACGAGACCGGCGTCGCCAACGCCATCGTTTATGCGAACCTCTTCGAACGTCACCGCCTCGTGATCAACGAGGAGCCGAACCTCAAGATCACCGGCAAGCTGCAGATCCAGGGCGGCGTCATCCACGTGCAGGCCGAAACCATCGAGCGCCTCCTGCTCGCCGAATTGCCCGCCCAGGCGTCGCACGATTATCACTGAGTCGCCGCCTCTCCCTCCACCCCAGCCCCCTCGGGTAGGGCGTGGACTCCGTCCGCGCCACGGCGGTCACGGAGAGACTGTCCTACCCGTGGGAATTTGGTTCGCCAGCGATGGAAGGCTACCCCATGCAATCGGGCATGCACACACCCCTCCGGACAGCCTGCGGGCTGCTCGTTGTTGCCACCTGCCTGTCGGCCCAAACGCCCGCGACCGAACCGAAGCCCCTCACGCTGGACCGTTTCGTCGTCACCCCAAGCCGCTTCGATTTCAGCACCACCCGTCCGGGTGCCGCGACGCTGACGCAGCAGGATCTCGAAACGCTGCCGCAGATTGGCGAGGATCTTTACCGCTCGATCACGCGCCTGCCCGGCGTCGCCGCCGACGACTTCACCGCCCGCTTCTGGGTGCGCGGCGCGCCCAACCGCCAGTTGCTGGTCCGCCTGGACGGCGCCGACCTGCTCGAGCCGTTTCACCTGAAGGACGTCGACGGGGCGCTCGCCGTCATCGACCTCCACGCGATCAGCCAGCTCGACCTGATGACTGGTGGCTTCAACGCCGACTACGGCAACGCGGCCGCCGGCGTGCTGACCATGGAGACACTGCGCCCGGCGCGTGACCAGCCCTCGGTGGCCGTTGGCCTCAGCCTCACGAGTCTCCGCGGTGGCACCGCGGGTCGTTTTGCGGGCGGCGCGGGCCGCTGGCTCGCAAGTGTCCGCCGGGGTTACCCGGACGTCGCCCTCAAGGTGGAGGGTCGCGACGACGAGATTTTTCCGCGCTACTGGGACGCCTACGCGAAGCTCGAGTACGACGTCACCCGCGACCAGACCGTCTCGTTCCATTACCTGCACGCGGCGGACACGCTGCGCGTGACCGAGGCCGGCGATCCCGAACTGCGCAGCGGATACGACACCGACACCTTGTGGGGGCGGTGGCAGGCGAAGTTCGGCGAAAACGTCTCGGCCGAAACGGTGCTCTCCAGTTCCTGGCTGACGTGGCACCGGAACGGCACCGGATTCTACAACAACGTTTACAAGCTCAACCTCCGCGACCGCCGCTCGCTGCAGGCGGTGAACCTGCGGCAGGACTGGAGCATCAACGCCGGCCCGCGGATGTTGGTCCGCGCCGGCTGGCAATACGCGTCCGAGAAAGCGAAGTACTCCTACCACCTGTTGCGGGAGGAACCGACCGTTGTCGGCGGCGTGCTGGTTGCCCGGCCATTGAATGTCGACCTGGCGCTGCAACCCGACGGCCAGAACACGGGATTGTTCGTCGCGCCGCTTTTTGCCGTGGGCCCGACGCTCGCAATCGAACCCGGGCTGCGCTTTGACCGACACGACGCACCCGGCGACGAGGATCTCAGCCCCCGGCTGAACGTCGCGTGGCGGGCAGCGGCCCACACCAGCGTGCGGGCCGGCTGGGGTGAGTATGCGCAATCCCAGGGCGTGCATGAACTCGCCGTGCCCTTTGGCGACGCGAACTTCTACCGTTCGGAAATCGCGGAGCACCGCGTGCTCAGCGTCGAGCATCGCCTCGCGGCGGGCATCAACGTCCGTCTCGAGGCGTACCAACGCAGCACCGACCACCCCCGCCCGCACTGGCTGAACCGCTACAACACTTACAACGTGTTTCCGGAAGCCCAGTCGGACCGGGTACAGCTCAAGCCTTCCCAAGCTGAGGCGCGCGGCGTCGAGTTGCTGCTGAGAAGCCGCGGCCAGGGCCGCTTCGACTGGACAGTGAGCTATGCGTGGGCCCGCGCCGACGAGACGGTTGGTGGCGTCGACATTCCCGCCCAACGGGACCAGCGCCACACGGTTTACGCCGACGTCAGCTACGCGCCGTCCAACGCCTGGCGCTTCAGCGCCGCCTGGCAGTATCACACCGGCTGGCCGATCACCGACGTGAACTACGCGCTGGTCACGCTCAACAGCGGCTCGCGCGCCACGGTGCGCAGCTTCGGCCCGACCCTCGGCTCGCGGCTGCCTGCCTACCACCGGCTCGACCTGCGCGCTTCCCGCTCCATTCCGACCAAGCACGGCGTGCTCAAGGTGTTCATCGACGTGTTCAACGCCTACGACCAGGGCAATCCGATCGCGTACGACTACACCACCTCGGTTTCGGGCGGCGTGCTCACGGTGCGCAAGAACCCGCGCAAGATGCTGCCCATCCTGCCGAGCGCCGGCATCAGCTGGGAGCTCTGACCGATCGACCTTGCCTCCAGATTTAGCAGCGGTCGTAACACCGCTGGTCATTCACCAGCCGTTTCACGACGGCTGCTACTTCTCGCCGTCCTACCCGCCTACAACAAACTCATCGGGTCCACGTCGAGCACTTGGACGACATCGTCCGGCCATTCAATCGTTGCCTGCAGGCGGACAAGCTCCGGCACGACCTTCGAAGCGCCCGCACAGAAATACCAGACCTGGAACCGGTATTCGTCCTTCACCTTTTCGATCGGCGACGGCACGGGGCCGCGAATCTCCACGGCGGACCCGAGCGCCTGCTCGACCTGCTTGACCCAATGTTCGGCAAAGAAACGAATCTTTTCGGGATTCGGTCCGCGGAAGATGTGGTGGATGAGGTGCCGGTACGGCGGATAGGCGAATTGCTTGCGCACGCCGAGTTCGGTTTCGGCGAAGCCGTCGAAGTCGGCTTTCTTCGCAAACTGGATCGCGTCAGCCTTTGGGGTGAAGGTCTGCACCACGACCTCCCCCGCCCGGTCGCCGCGCCCGGCGCGGCCGGCCACCTGCACGAGCAGCTGGAACGTGCGCTCGTTCGCGCGGAAGTCCGGCACGTGCATCGAGAGGTCGGCGTCGATCAGGCCGACGAGCGTGACGTTGGGAAAGTCCAGACCCTTCCCGATCATCTGTGTGCCGATCAGGATATCGATCTTGCCGGCGCGGAAGTCCCCGAGGATTTGCCGGAAACGGTGCTTCTTCGACATCGTGTCCGTGTCCATGCGCTCCAGCCGGGCGCGCGGCAGCACCCGCCGCACGGCCTCCTCGACGCGCTGCGTGCCGAGGCCGCGCCAGCGAATGTCCGGCGCGCCGCAAGACGGGCACGCCGCCGGCGCTCCGCGCTGGTGGCCGCACAGGTGGCACTTCAGCGTCTCGTCCGCGCGATGGTAGGTCATCGACACGCTGCAGTGCGGACATGACTCCACGTGCCCGCACTTGCGGCACTGCATGCTCGAGGAATAGCCGCGGCGGTTGATGAAGAGGATCGTCTGCTCCTTGCGCGCGAACCGCTGGTGCATGTGGTCAACGAGCAAGCGCGACAACGTCACCAGCCCGCGCGTGCGCATGACCTCGATGCGCATGTCGACGATCTGGATGTCGGGCATTTTCTTGTCGTCGACGCGCTTCTTGAGCGTGTTGAGCCGGTACTTGCCGGCCCGCACGTTCGCGAACGACTCCAGCGACGGCGTGGCGGACCCGAGGAGGCAAACGGCGCCGGCCAATTTCGCGCGGTACACCGCCACGTCGCGGCCGTGGTAGCGGGGCGTTTCGTCCTGCTTGTAGGCCGGCTCGTGTTCCTCATCGACGACGATCAACCGCAGATCCTTGACCGGCGCGAAAACCGCCGACCGCGCCCCGACGACCACTCGCGCCCGACCGGAAGCCAGCGCCGTCCAGCCGTCGAGCCGCTCCCCCTCGCCGAGATGACTGTGCCAGACGACCGTCCGGTGGCCGGCCGCTTCAAAGCGCCCGCGCAATCGCGCGACGGTTTGCGGCGTAAGCGCCACCTCGGGCACCAAGTAGATTGCGCTGCCGCCAGCCGCCAGCACCTGTTCGACCGCGCGGAGGTAGACCTCGGTCTTGCCCGAACCGGTCACGCCTTGCAGCAGGTGCACGGCAAACTTTCCCTTCGTCAGGCTGTCGCCCACGGAGTTCACGACCGCCGCCTGCTCCTCGTTCAGCTGCGGTGGCAGTGACGTGACGACTTCCCCGCCGCTCCAATCGTCGGCGTAAGCCACGCGTTCGACGGCCCGCGCTTCCTCGCGCACGACCCCGAGTTTCACGAGCCCCTGGGCGACCGCGGCCGTCGTGTGGAGGCGATTCAGCACGAGGGATTTTTTGACCGGACGGAACTGCTGTTTGAGAAAATCGTAGAGCTTCGCCTGCTTCGGCGCCTTCTTCGCGAGCGCGGCGTGCTCGTCGGGCGAAAGCGTCCGGCTGATTTCCAAATACTTCTCCGTCTTGATGCGCGAGCCATCCCGCACTGCCGCCGGAATCATGGTCTCCAGCACCGCCTCCATGCGGGCGGCGTAGTAGGTGTGCATCCAGCGCGCGAGTTCCAGCAGGTCGGGCGTCAGGGCGGGAAATTCATGGAGAATGCCGCTGACCGCCTTGAGCCGGGCCAACGGGACGTCCGGGATCACGTCCAGCTCGAGCACCAGTGCAAGGTGCAGCCGGTTCATGATCGGAACGCGGACCAGCGACCCGACCTGGAGGCCGGCGCGCAGCGACTCCGGCACGGTGTAGTGCAGGAGCTTGTCGAACCCGGCCAATGGCTGGACGCCCACAATCATCCCGCCAAGTGAGTCCGGCACACGCGCTGACGCAACGTGTTTTCAAACCCGCGGCCCGGGCCGGGCAGAATCAATGTCAGGCCCGCAGCTTCCGGCCCACCTTGGCCGCCAGCCACGCCATGGGCAGGTAGGCCACCAACAGATCGAGTGCGATGAACCAGGCCGGTGCAGGGATCATGAAGCAGGCGGCAATCCCGCCCGCGAGGTTCAGTCCGCCGATGATGTAGCCGAGCACTTCCCGGCGACTGCCGCCCACGACGTGGGCCACGAGTGCCCCGACCAGCGTCCCCAATGCGTGCGCGAGGAAGGGAAACACGAAATGGCGCGGCTCGAGGAGCCCGGCGTTCGCCGCGAGGCTGTTGGGATCGCGAACATCGATGCCCGCGGGCAGCGGGAAAACGTGCGGACCGGCGGTAACGAGGGACATGTTAACGACGCCCCCAATCACCAGGCCGATGAGCACGGCGGCGACATTTCTCAGGATGGTTTTCATCGAAAGTTTCCGCGTCCGGACCGCAGGCGTTCGAGCACGGCTAGCGCCGAGGCGACCTGCGAATGCCGGGTTTTGATGGGCCTCGGGATAAACGCCGCTTTTTCATTCCCGGGCATCTGGCAGCCTCCCTTTGCGGGCACTCAGCTCTGGGGCTTCAGTTGCCGCAGGAGCTTTCGGAATTCGGGATCGTTTTTCAGAATCTCGAGATCCGGGTCCTGTTGCATCCAATCCAGGTCGTCATACCCCAGCGACACCGCCTTGCGGAGCGACTTCAGGGCATCCGGCCGTTTCTTTGAAAGCGCGAGCGAGCAAGCGAGGTTGTAGTGGGCCGTGGCGTTGTCGGGCTCGAGCCGCACCAGCTTGCGATCCATCTTCAGGCCGTCGGCAATGCGGCCAACCTTGGTGTACAAACCGCCCAGCAGGCCCACCACGTCCACGTAATCCGGGCAGCGCCGGTGGATCGCCTCGAAGAACTCGATTTCGAACTGGGGATCAGGTTTGGCCTTGGAAGACATGTCGTGGGAAATTCCGAACGCCGGCGTCAGCCCTTCGCCCGGTTAGGGCAGCGGCCCGTTTGGCGGAACGCGATGCACTGGGCGCTCACCTGCAGGCGCTGGGACACGGGTTTGAGGCCCAGCTTGAGCGAGACGGTGCTGCCGTACCATTCCATGAACGGTGCACTGATTTCGAAGATGCGGTCACAGTCGACACACACGACTTGGGCAACCTGGGTGTTCCCGTTCGAGGCCGGCAGGTAGTACTTCTCCCCCGTGCCGATGTCCACCTCCCGCAGGATGTGGCTTTCCGTCATCAGGGGCAGCGTGCGGTAAACCGTCGCGCGCGACACCGAGTCGTCGATCCGGCGCGCGTGGTCGAGCAGCTGTTCCGCCGTGAAGTGTTCCTTCTGTGCAAACGCCGCGTTGAAAATCGCCAGGCGCTGCTCAGTGACACGCAGGCCCTGCTCCGACAGGTAGGATTGGAATTTATCGCGGGCGGCGTCGACAGTCACTGAGGGGAATGTCGGCCCGGGCGCCGGACCCTGTCAAAAGCAAATTGGGCGGGTGACCCGCCGCCCCGGCTAGCGCAGGCCGAAGACCAGCTGCAGGACCATTGCGAGGTCGGAGCCCACCCCATAACCGCCCCGTCCGGACCGGGCCAGGGATTTGCAGCGACTGCCGCGCAACAGGGCCGGGTCCGCGGAAACGATTTCGGCGGTCCCCGGCCGCTGGCCGGTCATTTCCTTTGCCGTCAGCGGCGTCCACGCAAAAGGCAAGCCCGTGGCGTTGCACTCCACCTCCCACCCGGCGATCAGGCCAAGCGGCATCGGTTTGCGCAGCAGCGATGGGTACCTCGTGATAAAGTCCGGCGTGCGGCTCGTGGCCACGCGGACCTTCACGACGGCGCGCATGCGGTCCAGGTACTCCTGGACGTTGTCGACGCGCCCACGTCGCCACTCGCGCAGGAAGTCCTGCGGGTCGAGGCCGAGCAGGTTCATGCCGTTGTAGGGCCCGTGCTCGTTGGGGCTGCCGAATTTTTTCCATGCGTACCACGCGTTGAAGGTCTGCGTGGTCGCAATCAGCCCGATTTCAAAATGCAGGTGCGCCCGGTCTTTCGGAATGCCACTGCCGCTCGAACTGCGTCCCATGGTGGCAATTTCCTGCCCGCGCCTCACGCTCACCCCTGGCCGGATGCCAGGCTCCACGCGCGCCAGGTGGGCATAGAGGGTGTACACGCCGGGGGTTTGGTCCGGGTGCTCGATCACTATATAGCGGCCGTAATTGCTGTTGCCCGGCGACGTGTTCACGTGGCGCACCACGCCATCCATGGCGGCCGTGATGGGATCCGTGGCCTCGCCCCGTCGGTCCCGCGATGTGGCCCGGATGTCGAGTCCCTCGTGGAATTGCCCGCCGCCGCTGCGGACGCAGCCGAACAATCCGGACTCCGGTTCGCCGGAGACCGTGGGTTGAACCCATGCCGTGTAGTCCTTCCCCTGCTCCCACGCGCGGTTCGGCGTGGGCCAGCTGAACTCGATGCGCGGCCCGGCACCCGCGGCCGTCGCCGCCAGCCAGGCGAGCGCGCAGATCCACGTGCCGGGCCTCACTGGACAGCTTGCCACTCGAGCCATGGGGCGCGGCCTCAGCGGCCCTTCTTGGCGAGGTTGGCGGACGTCCGTTTCAGCCGCTCGGCAATGGGCGGCAACTGCTCGTTCGGCAGTTCGACAAAAGTCAGCAAGTTGCCATCGGCGATGACCTGATCGATGGGGCGAGCGCCCACCGGTGTGTCGTTCAGGGTCAAAACCAACCGACCGCCCTGGTTGGCCGACGTCAGCCGGTAGAGATCACGTGCCGCCGCGGCGTTGAATTGGAAATAGAGGCACCAGCCGAGGGAGACCTTGGCGAACTCGACGTTGGCGAGATCCGTTTCAACGAGCACGGGCTTCGGGTTGATGTTCAGCAGCGTCTTGCTGACAGGCAGCTGCACCGTCACGCCGGGCGTGCCCGGTCGCGCCTCAAGGTAGAACCGGGCGATCAGCGGCTGGTCGAGCGGCGACGGCTCCGATGTCTGGCAACCGGCGGCCGCGAGGACAACACACAGGGCAGCAATCAGTCGAAGGCGGGTCATTTGACGACCACCTTTGCAGCGGATTCGAAAGCCTCAAGGATTTCCGCACCGATCGCGTCGGCCACCAGCCGTCCCCGGGGGGTGAGGCTGATGCGTCCCTCGACCGTCGCCACGAGCAGTCCGCCAAACAGGAGCTTCGGCAACAGGTCTTCCAGGCCGGCCCAGCCGCGACTGGGAAAGCGCCGGCGGAGCCGCGGCAGCGAAACCCCCTCGTTCATGCGCAGGCCAAAAATGACCGAATCCGCTGCCAACAGGTCGTTCGTCAGCGCCACGCGGTCACTGGTCGCGCGACGCCCCGCCGCGACGTCCGCATGCCACTGCGTGAGATCCGCGGGATTGGCCGCGCGCCACCCGGCATGCTGGGAAGCGCCGGAGGGCCCGAGTCCGACCCATTCGTGCATGTTCCAGGTGTTGAGGTTGTGCCGGCATTGGTGGCCCCGGCGCGCGAAGTTGGACACCTCGTACTGGGCGTAACCGGAAGTCTCGAGAAGCTCCCACGTCCGTGCGTAGAACGCCGCCTCCTTGTCGGCGTCGAGCTTCACCTTGCCCTGCGAGAGCTTGATCCACAGCGCCGTGTCCTCCTCGAACGTCAGGCAGTAAGTCGACAAATGGTCCGGCGCCAGCCGCAGCGCCTCGCCGAGGTCAGCGCGCCACTGCTCCTCACTCTGGCCGGGCAGCGCGAACATCAGGTCAAGGTTCACGCTGGCAAACCCCGCGCCACGGATAAGCTCGTAGGCGCGATAAATCTGGTTGGGCGTGTGCTGCCGACCCAGCGCATCGAGCAGGCCGGCATCAAAGCTCTGCACGCCCATCGAGATGCGGGTGACGCCTAGTTGCTTCAGGACGGCGATCCGGTCGGGCGTCACGGTGGCGGGCGCCAACTCGACGGACCACTCCGACGGCTGCCCGGCGTAAAGCACCATGATGCGTCCCAGCCGCTCGATCTCGGCGGGTTTCAGCAGGCCCGGGGTGCCCCCGCCCCAAAACGCCGTGCTGGCGCGCCGGCCGTCCCAGTTGACCAGCGCCGCTTCCGCCTCCACGGCATCGACATACTGCCGGACCGCGTCACCCTTCGGCACGGTCTGATAGAACGCGCAGAAATCACAGGTCGTGGCGCAGAAAGGGACGTGCACATAGACGCCCAGCGGAGCGTCGGGCGCCGGCTGGGGTTTTTCTTGCGCTGGGGGGAACTGGACCATTATGCAATGAGTCAATTTACGACCAGCCAACGGCCTACGCGGCCGCGGCCCCGATCAATTTATCCTTCAAATGCACAAGACTCCCTTCACTCACGCGAGCAGAATTTTGTCCGCGCTCGCCGCCGCGGTGACCCTGCTGGTCCTTACGGGCTGCAACCTGACGATTACCAATCTCACACCCGACACCGTTCCGGCCAACCCGTCCCAGATCTACACGATCACGGCCGCGTTCCATCCGAACAGCACGCAGATCGATGAGACGAGCATTGCGCCGCGCATCGTGATCGACGGTTCGGTTTACAAGATGACCAAGAGCCCCGCGGGCGCCGACCTCTGGGAATTCGAGTACCAGCTGCCGGCCGGCCGCAGCTCGGCTTCGTACTACTTCATTTGCGAGTACACCGCCAAGAACAGCACGGGCGGCGTGCCGAACGAGCTGACGTCCGACCTGCAATCCATGAAGATCGCCGGCCGCTACGTCATCCGCTCCGAAGCCACCCGCGCGCCGGTTGGTTCGCGCGTGAGCGTCCTGGGCGCGGGTTTCACCACGGCGGACATCGTTTACTTCAATTCCACCCCGACCCGCACCGTTTATGAATCGCCCAGCGCGCTGAGCTTCTTCGTCCCGGCGGTGCCGCCGTCCCAGACCTACAAGCTGAGCATCATGAACTCGCCCATGGGCAATCTCGACGTCGGCACGTTCCGCGTCGACGCGATCAGCTTCCAGGTCAGCCCCGCCGCACTCACCCTGCGCCAGGGCGAACAGCAGGCGCTCACCTTCACGATCCCGAGCGCCGCGCCCGCCGGCGGCATGTTGATCGACGTGCGCACCGACATTCCCGAGAGCGTCATCATGCCCGAGGTCATGGTGCCCGCCAACGCGACGAGCGTCACGATCCCGGTCCAGGGCGGCAAGCCCGCCAGTGGCTCGCTCTTCTTCACCAGCAGCGCCGGCGAAAGTTCGGTGGCGGTGACGGTGACCGCGAAGTAAATCCGTCGACCCTTTGCCTTCAGGCGCATCCCGCGGGATGCGCCTTTTTAACGTCCGGTTGGAAAAAGGGGTGCGCCGTGCAACCGCCGGACGCTTGCAGCGAAGGCCGGCACCGTCTTTTCTCCCGCGCATGACCGACCCAGCCACCGATCGACAAATCCAGTCGATCGAGAAACCCGACAAGGCACTGTGGACCTATTACCTGCTCTCGTGCCTGGTGATCCCGCCCCTGTTTCCCATCATCGTCCTGCCCGCGTGGTTTCGCTACAGCACCATGCGGTACAAGTTCACCGACGACGGCATCTCGATGAGCTGGGGCATCCTGTTTCGGCGCGAGGTCATCGTGAACTATGCGCGCATCCAGGACATCCACTTGCGCTCCAATTTCGTGGAGCGCTGGCTCGGCCTCGCGCGCATCCTCGTCCAGACCGCCTCGGGCAGCTCGTCCGCCGAGATGACGATCGAAGGCATCAAGGAGTTCGAGCTGCTCCGTGATTTCCTCTACTCGCGAATGCGCGGCGTGAAGGACCACGCGCATCATCCCGCAGCCGCGAGCACCGCGGCCACGGTAACGCCGTCCGCCCCGATGGGCGACGCCGGCGAAGTCGCCGCCGCGCTGCGCGAGGCCGCCGCCGAATTGCGCGCCGTGCGCGAGGCGCTGGCCCAACGTCGTTAACGTCCGGCGCCGCGTATGTACAACCGCTACAGCTCCCTCGTTCTCTACTGGCTGAAGGTGCCGCCCGAGCCGCATCCGCCGTTCGGCGACCCCGCGTCGCTGCGCGTTTTCCGCGCCGGTCACAATTTCTACCGGCTCCGCATGGCGGCCTGGGGCCTCGCGCAGATCGCGGCGTTCGCGGGCATTGTCTTTTGGGCGCTGGTCTTTGTCGGCGTCGAGGAAGCCGCCCGCATCGAGAAGGGCCGGCGCGCCGCGGTCGCGGAAGTGGTGTCCGCGCACAAAGCCGAGCAGGCGGCCCAGGGCCAGGCGACGCCCACGGCCCCGGCGAGCGCGCAGGTCAAGCAGGGCGACGCGTCGCCCGCGAAATCCGCCCCGAAGGCGCGGAACCGCAACCGGGCCCGCGGGTGGGACGGCTTCATCGCCGGCTTCGTGGAGATTGCGCTGCGGCTGCCGCCGTGGGCGTTTCCGGTAATCTGGGTGCTGAAGGTGGTTGGTCTCCTCGGCTACCTCGTGCAGCTGCCGCTGACGTATGCGGTGCGGCGGCTGGATTTCGAAATGCGGTGGTACGTCGTCACCGACCGCAGCCTCCGCATCCGCACCGGTGTGTGGAGCATCCAGGAAAGCACCATGAGTTTCGCCAACCTCCAGCAGGTTGAGGTTTCCCAAGGCCCCCTCCAGCGGTTGCTCGGCCTCGCCGACGTGAAGGTGCAGTCCGCAGGCGGCAGCGACCACCCGCACAAGCACGCGCAGGACGACCTGCACACGGGCCACTTCCACGGCGTCGACAACGCCCACGAGATCCGCGATCTGATCCAGGCGCGCCTGCGGCGTTTCCGCGAGAGCGGCCTCGGCGATCCCGAGGAAACGCATCACGCCGCCAAACTCGCGGCCGCGGAACAGCGCCTCCAGGCGGCCACCTCCACGCCGACCAACGCGGGCAGCGACGTGCTGGCCGCCGCGCGGGAACTGGCGGCCGAGGCCAAGGCGCTGCGCGCGGCGCTGGGCTGACGCAACGCGGGCGGGTGCGACCGGGGCTGTCCCGGCAATTCGGCCGGCGGGAACGCATCCGCCGGGCTCGCGAGATTTTCGAAAATTCTCGCGACCGAATTAAACTTTTAACCCAAACCCGGGTCTGTCACCGTTCGCGCCCGGTCGTCCCCGACCGTCGCTGACAAAATCCATGCGTTCCTTCCTGCAGACCACCGTCCTCGCCCTCGCTGTTCTCGCCGGCACCGGCGCGGTTCGCGCCGCCACCCCGCCCCCGCCGGCCTCGCCGGTCTGGGAACACCGGCTCACCGATTTCAGCGACGCGGATTATCGCTACGCCGTCGAGCAGGTCCTGCAGGACTACGAGAAGACCAGCGGCAGGCAGCTGGTGCCGGGCACCCGGAAAAAGGTGGGCCTCAAGATCTACGCGGACTCCGGTCCAGGCCTGGCCACGCCCTTCGGCTTGGTGCGCGCGCTGATCGCCTCGCTGGAGAAGCGCGGCTTCGAAAAGCAGAATATTTTCCTCGTTGGCCTGAATCCCCTTCGCCTGCGCCTCACGGGCTACCTGCCGTCGTTCGGCACCGGCGTCCTCCCCTTCCCCGGCCATCCGGTGTACGTGCTCGAATCCGGCAAGTTTTATGACCCGGCGTGGTTCTACGACAGCCCGCTCCCCTCGCGCTTCGACCCGATCTCGAACGACCAGGCGGTCAAGAACGCCGCCGGCGGCAAGGCCAACACCACCACGGAGGAAGACCGCAAGAGCTTCCTGGCGACGCCGCTGTTCCTCGACGCCGATTTTTGGATCAACCTGCCGGTTTATACCGATCACCCCGTGCTCGGCGTGAACGGCGCCCTCGTCAACGCGACGCTCTGGAACGCGTCGAACACCTTTCGCTTCTTCAAGAGTCCCGCCACCGCCCCGGCAGCCGTCGCGGAAATGGCGGCGATCCCCGAGCTGCGCGAGAGCTGGGCGCTGACGTTTGCCAGCCTGCAACTCTACCAATTCATCGGCGGCCCGTATTTCAACTCACTCTACACAGCCTCTGAACCGCGCCTGCTCATGAGCACGGACCCGGTGCTGATCGACTCACTGATGCTCGAGCGCATCAACGCCGTCCGCAAACGGAATGGCTTTGATCCCGTCACCGAGGACGACGCCCGCATGCTGGATTTCGCCCAGCAGCTCGGCGTGGGCTCGATGGACACGAAGAACATCAAGTGGCACAAGCTGACAAGCGACGGGAAGTAAGCCGGTCGCGGTAGCGATGGTCTCAAGTAGCAGTCGTCGTTAGACGGCTGGCGCCAGCAGTCTTGCGACCGCTGCTACACTCCTTTAGCAGACCAAGGATGCGGCCGCATGAGGTCGCCTGTAAACAGGCTCCTACGAAGCCGCGGCCGCGTCAGCCGACGATCAGGCTTTCGCCGGTCATTTCGGCCGGCTTGGGCAGGCCCATGAGGTGGAGCACGGTCGGCGCGATGTCGGCCAGGCGGCCACCGGAACGGGGCTTGGTCTTGCCGGCGGCGTAGCCTTCGCCGACGACGAAAACCTCGACGAGGTTCAGCGTGTGCGCGGTGTGCGGTCCGTTCAGTTCCGGGTCCCACATCTGCTCCGCGTTGCCATGGTCGGCGAGAATCACCGCCTTGCCCTGCTTCGTCGCCAGCGCCGCGAGCAACTCGCCCACGCCGGCATCCGTCGCTTCGCACGCCTTGATGGCGGCAGGCAGCGAGCCGGTGTGCCCAACCATGTCGGGATTCGCGTAGTTCACGACGATCAGGCCGTACTTGCCGGAGAGAATCGCCTCTTTGGCGGCCTTCGTCACCTCGGCCGCCGACATCTCGGGTTGCAGGTCGTACGTCGGCACCTTCGGGCTCGCCGGGCACGCGCGGTCCTCGCCCGGGAACGGCGTGTTCCGGTAATTGTTGAAGAAAAACGTCACGTGCGGGTTCTTTTCCGTCTCGGCACAGCGGAACTGGCCGATGCCCGCGCGGCTCACGACCTCGCCGAGGATGTTCTTCAACGGCGCCGGTTTTCCGGAAATCACATGCACAGGCAGGCCCGCCTCGTACTCGGTCATCGTCGCGTAATAGAGGTCGAGCTTGGCGCCGCGGTCGAAGTCCTTGAAGCCGTCGATCACGAAGGCCTTCGTGATCTCGCGCGGGCGATCACCGCGGTAATTGTAGAAGAGCACGGCGTCGCCATTGCTGATCGCCGCCAGCGGTTGGCCGTCGGCGCCCACGATCGCAGTCGCCGGAATGAACTCGTCGCCCTTTTGCGTCTCGCTGAGCGGCTTGGCGTAATAGTTCGAAACCGCCGCCTCCGCACTGGAGGCCGTCGCGACCGCCTTGCGGCCGGTCAGTAAATCGTAGGCCTTCTGCACCCGCTCCCAGCGGTTGTCGCGGTCCATGGCCCAGAAGCGGCCGCACACGGAGGCGATGCGGCCCACGCCGATCTCCCGCAGCTTGGCCTCGACCTGCTGGATGTAGCCGAGCCCGCTTTGCGGCGGCGTGTCGCGGCCGTCGGTGAAGCCGTGGATGAACACGCGGTCCGCGCCGAGAGCGCTGTCCTTGGCCTGCCGGAGGATGCCGTACAAATGCTCGAGCATGCCGTGCACGCCGCCGTCCGACACGATGCCCATCAGGTGCAGCTTCGCCCGCGGGTTGGCCTTGAGGCGTTCGACTATCGCCAGCCACACCGGGTTTTTCGCGAGTTGTTTCTCGGAAAAGAGTTTGTTCAATCGCACCAGCTCCTGATCCACGATGCGGCCCGCGCCGATGTTTTCGTGCCCGACCTCGCTGTTGCCCATCTGCCCGTCCGGCAGGCCGACATCCAGTCCGCTCGCCGCGACCTGCGTCACCGGGTATTTCGCATGCAGCATGTCATCCGCGGGCTTCCGGGCCAGGTGGACGGCATTGAACTTGTTCTGCTCGGGATGGGGATTGGCGCCCCAGCCGTCACGAATCACCAGCAACACGGGAGAACGG
This sequence comes from Lacunisphaera sp., assembly GCA_044224295.1. Classification (GTDB taxonomy): domain Bacteria; phylum Verrucomicrobiota; class Verrucomicrobiia; order Opitutales; family Opitutaceae; genus Lacunisphaera. Next base: position 52,321 of record JBGAKQ010000006.1, read on the forward strand.
TTTGAAGTCATGGGAAAATGCGTCGATATGTCCGGAGCAGTGAACGCGCCACGCCCGCGCGAATCCAGAACAAACCACGCCGTGCCCGGCACGAAATCTGCACCCACGCTGCCATGACCCTCGTCATCCGCGACCAGCTCGTCTGTCCGCCGACTTGGTTCGCCTCATTCCGGGACCTGACCCTGTACTGCCACACGTTCCTGGCGCTCGACATCGTGATCGAGAGCGAGGATGCCGACATCTACTATCGCTGGATCAAGTCCCGCGGCGGCATGGATTTCATCGAGGACTTCGTCCGCCCCGGCACCGAGGACGGCGCCCGCCTCGACCTCGCCCGGACGGCGCCACGCACGATCGTGACCGACCGGATCGCACCGGAAAACGTGCACCGCTTGATCGCGTCGATCCGCTCGCTGGCGGCGTAGCGCCTCGCAGGGCGCGGCGCGGTTGAAAGTTGAAAGTGGAAGGTTGAAGGTGGCTGCCGGGACGCTCCTGCGTCCGGTTTCCGGCCTTGGCCGTAACTTTCAACTTTCAACTTTCCGCCTTCAACCCACTCTGAAAGCCCTCCATGGCCAAATCCGCCGTCCTGTTGCTCAACCTCGGTTCACCCGATTCCACGTCCGTGCCGGACGTCCGCCGCTATCTCGAGGAGTTTCTCGGCGACGAACGCGTGATCGACAAGCCCGGCAATGCCTTCCTGCGTTCCCTGTTGGTCAAGCAGATCATCTGCCGTTTTCGCGCCCCGAAGTCCGCGCACGCCTATGAGAGCATTTGGACGCCCGAGGGCTCGCCGCTGATTATCACCAGCAAGCAGGTGCAGGCCAAACTGCAGGCGCGCCTGTCGCTGCCCGTGGCCCTCGCGATGAACTACGGCAACCCGTCGATCCCGGCGGTGCTCACCGACCTGCTCAACCAGGGCGTCGATCGCCTGCTGCTGTTCCCGCAGTACCCGCACTACGCGATGTCGAGTTGGGAAACGGTGGTGGTCAAAGTGCAGCGCGAGGCCGCGCGCATCGCGCCCGCGATGAAGATCGAATGCGTGCAGCCGTACTATGGCGACGCGGACTACATTGAGGCGCTGGTAACGAGCGCGCGTCCCTACCTGGCGCAGCCGCATGATCATCTTCTTTTCAGCTACCACGGTATCCCGGTCCGCCACCTGACCAAGGCTGACAGCTCGCGCGCGCATTGCCAGGTCGTGCCGGATTGCTGCAACACCTGCTCCCCGGCCCACGCCACCTGCTACAAGGCCCAGGTCACGCGCACGACGCAGCTGTTCGCGCAGAAGGCCGGCCTCGACCCCGCCAAGTGGTCGCTCACCTTCCAATCCCGCCTCGTCGGCGAGCCCTGGTTGTCCCCGTACACGGACAAGACGCTCGAGGAAATGCCCGCCCGCGGGATCAAGCGCCTGCTGGTGATCACGCCGGCGTTCGTCACGGATTGCCTGGAGACCCTCGAGGAAATCCGGGTCGAGGGCGCCGAGGATTTCAAGAAGTCGGGCGGCAGCGAGTTCACACACATCCCCTGCCTCAACGACCAGCCGGTCTGGATCGACTTCCTCGAAAAGCGAATCCGTGCCTGGCAATCCCCGGCGGCGAAGGCATGACCCCAGACGCGCATGGGGTCAGCCCATTCGCATCCCGTAAAAGCGGTATAAACTGCTGCGATAGTGCAGAGCGGGCCGCGGTCTGGACTCGCGGCACGCTCCGGCAAACCGCAAGCTGATCCCTGCCTTGAGCACCCAATCCGCATCGCACCAAACCGGCAAGCTACTGCCCCACGCGTCCAGTGTGGTGTTGGTGCTGGATACGGATGGCCGGATTTTGGTCGCAAGTGCCGCCGCCTGCACGCTTTGGCAGGCCAATCATGCCGAACTGGCCGGTGACCTGTTGCCGAACCTGTTTTCGTTCGACGTCACCTCCCGCGAATCAAGTTGGGTCCAATCCCAATGGGAAGTGCTCCTCGCGGCCGCGCAGGCGCACCCGATCTCGCTGCGACTCCAACCGAAGGAGGCCGCGCCGTTCGACGTCACGGTGCGTTTGGAAAAGGCCGGCGACGCGCCGGTCCGCTATTTTGCGTACGTCACGCTCCCGCCCGCGAGTGTCAGCGCGCCGCCGTTCCCGACGGCGATCCCGCAGGACAGCTTCCTGACGCAACTGCACGACCGCAGTCCGCTGGGTTTCTTCGATCTCAATTTCCAAAAGGACGAGGTCTATTACTCGCCGACTTGGAAGCGCATGCTCGGCTACACCGACGTCGCCCTTTCGAACACGTACGAGGCGTGGCTCAGCCTGATTCACCCCGACGACTCGTCGGCCGCACCCGACCGCCAGGCGCGCATCGGCGCGACCGGGACCCGCCAGTTCTCGCTCGAGTTCCGCATGCGCCACGCCGAAGGCCACTACGTCTGGGTCCAGAGCGTCGGCGTGCAGGTCTTTGGTCCCAACGGCGCGCTGCAGCGCGTGATGGGCGTGCATCTCGACATCGCCGACCGCAAGGAATTCGAGGAAGCCACGCTCCGCGCCGAGGACCGCATGCAGCAGCTCGGCGACCGCGGCCGGGCCGGGTTGTTCGATCTCGATTTTGCCGCCGGCGTTTACTGGATGTCGCCGGGCTTCAAGTCCCTGCTGGGATTCAGCGACGCCGAGCTGCCCGACACGATCGAGTCGGTGCTCCGCGCCCTGCCGATGGAGGAAACCGCCGGCGGCCTGCCCGCCTACTTCCTCGCGCAGCACCCGAACCAGCTGTCCTACTTTGACACCCTGCGCCTGCGCCACCGCGAGAACCGTGAGGTGCGTGTGTACGCGGGCATCGTCCGCCACATCTCGCGCCGCAAGGAATTGCAGCGCGTGGTCGGTTTCGCGTTGCCGCTGACCGGCGACGAGGCGCTCGACGCCGGTCCGGGCCTGCCCGCCGCGCACCTCGCCGTGCTTATGGCCGAGCTGGCCGAGGCCGTGGTGCTCGCCGACGCCGCCGGGCAGGTCATTCACCTGAACGCCAAGGCGGAACAGCTGCTCGGCCGCACGAACGAGGAGAGCATCGGGCTGCCGGCGTCGGAGCTCTTCCGCCTGGTCCACCGCGAGAGCCGCGAGCCCGGCGAGAGCCCAATCGCCAAGGCCATCGCCAGCGGCGACAGCACCGCGCTCAATGCGGAGTTCTCCCTCGACACCGGGACCGGCGAGCCCCGACCCATCGTGTTCAGCACGCGGGCGGTTTTGGACGCCACGAATCTCCCGGTCGGCGCAGTGGTGGTGTTCCGCCTGCCGGGGGAGATGAGCCTGTCGCCCGAGGAGCTGGTGCGTGCCAACCGGTTCGTTTCGCTCGGCGAACTCGCCGGGGGCATCGCGCATGATTTCAACAATCTCCTGACGACGATCCTCGGGGGCATCTCGCTCGCGAAGGACCTGCACGACAACTCGGGCCTGCGGAACAGCGAGGATGCCTGCGAGGCCGCGAAGCGCTTGAGCCGCCAGCTGCTGACATTCTCCCGCGGCGGCACGGGGGTGCGGCAGATCGTGAAGCCCTCGGAGATCATCACCGAGGCCCAGCGCCTGGCGGCGGCGGGCTCGACGGTGCGCATCGAACTCAATTTCTCGCCGGACGTCGGCAACGTGTGCGTCGATCGCGCGCAGATGCTGCAGGTTTTCCAAAACCTCATCATCAACGCGATCCAGGCCATGCCCACCGGGCAGGGCCAGATTTGGATTTCGACGGCGAACGTGGTCCTCACCGAGGGCCAGGTCGCGCCCCTGCCCCCCGGGCACTACGTGCAGATCGCGGTGCAGGACAACGGCAGCGGCATCAAGGCGGAGCACCTCAGCAAGATCTTCGAACCTTTCTTCACAACCAAGCGCACGGGCACGGGCCTCGGCCTCGCCACCGTGCTGTCGATCGTGAAGCGCCACGGCGGCCAGATCGGCGTTGATTCCGAGTTGGGCCGCGGCACGGCGTTCACGGTGTTTCTCCCGCTCGCCGACCAACCCGAGGTGGTCGAGGCGCGCCGGCGGCCGACGCTGAACTACGCCACGCAGACCGGCCGCATCCTGTTCATGGATGACGACGAGCAGATCCGGCTGCTCACGAAGAGCATGATCGAAAGCCTCGAGTACAAGTGCGACCTGGCGCGCGACGGCGAGGAGGCGGTGCAGCTCTACAAGCGTTACCTGAACATCGGCCGGCCCTACGACATCGTCATCATGGACCTGACGATTATCGGCGGCATGGGCGGCGAGCAGACCTTCAAGGTGCTCCGCGAATTGCACCCCGAGGTGTGTGCGATCATCGCGAGCGGCTACGACAACGAGGAAATGCGCCGGCAGTTCCTGGACATGGGCTTCTACGGTTACCTGACCAAGCCCTACCGCGTGGGCGAGATTGGCCGGATGATCCGCAAGGTTCTCGGCAAGTAATTTTGTCCGGGGCCCGCTTCGGGTTCGACTGCCGGGCCGCCAGCCGCAAAACTCGCGGCGCCATGAGAAAACTGCTCTTGCTCGGAGCCATCCTCGCGCTGGGCGTCGCGCCGGGGAAGGCCGTGACCGAGACCACGTTCGGCCAACGTTCCGCCTATGCCCAGGGCGAGCTGCGTTTTGGGGACTTTTCGCTGCGCTTCCTCGAGCGCGAACGCCACCACCCCACCGGCACGGCGCTGGACGCCGTCACGTACACGTTTGCGGTGATCGCCAAGGACCGAACCCTCGTGACGAAGCTGAAGTTCACGCGCGGCGCGGTCGACGAGGGCGTGAAGGTTTTTGAGGTGGGCGGGAAGAAGTACGTCGCCGAGATGTTCTACTCCACCTCCGGCCTCGGCCTCGCACCCCGCTGGCGGCTCCCGGCGGAGGCGCGGCTGTATTACGAGGAAATCCTCGTGTGGGACGAATCCACCGCCCGGGTGAACAACCCACAGCTGGCCCGCGCGCTTGGCGATCGGATGTAGCGGCGGCGCTTAGCGCTTCTTTCGACGCGAACGCGCGTCGTCCCAGCCAAGGCCGACGGCAAAGTCCTTGGTCACGAATTCGAGGAAGTCGTTGCCGCTGATCACGAGGCAGCTGGCTTCCTTGCTGGCCGCGGTCACGGTGGCCGTGGCGATGCCGTCGCCCAGCAGGCTCATCTCGCCAAAGGTGTCGCCCGGCTGGAGTCGGCGCAGCTCGGTGTTGTCCTTCGTCACCGTCATCTCGCCACGATAAACAATGAAAAACCAGTGGTTGTTGTTGCCCTGTTGGATGACGGTGCCGCCGTCGGGGTATTCCTGGAGTTTGGCGCGACGGGCGAAGGACGTGAGCGTGGCGTGACTCCAGTGGCGGGCGAGTTCGAGGCGCTCGAGGAAACTGACTTTCTGCACGGCGTCCTCCACGGCCGCGCGGTTCATGCGCGTCAGGACGAGCCGCTCGAAGTCCGCCTTGGCGAGCCCGAGCAGGATGCTCTTTTCCAAGGCCCGCACCGATCGGGTGCGCACGCCGCCGCGCACCAGGGCGATCTCACCGAAGACCGCCCCCTCGCCCATTTCCGCCACCGGCTCGGACCGGCCCGGGGCGAAATCGTGGCGCACTTCCAAGCGGCCGGACAAAACGACGTAGAGCTTGTCGCCGGGCTCGCCCTCCTTGACCACAAAGCTGCCGCGCTTGTGCTCCTCGGGTTTCACCACCGCAGCCACGGCATTAAGGTCCTCGCCGGTCAGGTCGCGAAACAAAACGGTTTTTCCCAGCCATTCCGCGATGGTGTTGACGGACACCAGCACGGCCGCAGGCCGCAGGCGGCGCTCGGCGCGTTCCCGGGCCCAGCTGCGCAGGTGGCGAAAAATCACCGAGGCAAAGAAGCCGAGCGTGGCGACGACGATCAGGCCGGCGGCGCCCAGCAGCGCCAGCGACGTGTAGTGCGCCCCATTGGCGGCGCGGAAGCGGTGCCAGAGTTCGACGGCATTGGTCTGCAGGAGCATGCAGGCGCCGAAAAACACCACCAGCAGCCAGACCACGGTCGCGATCGAACAGGCGAGCAGGAACCGGCCGTCCGCCACGCTGCGCTTGGCGCGGCTCAACAAGGCAAAGAGCCGTTCCCGCGCGAGGACGAGGTCGTAGGATGTCGCGAGCTGCGGGTCGCGGTAAAATGCCGCCAGCACTTCCTGGAGCGGGGAACGCCAAAGCGGTGACAGTAGAAACAGGATGCCAACCAGCAGGGGCACGATGAGCGGCGGCAACCGCCAAGCCGCCAACGCAGTCGCCAGGAGCAGCGGCAGCATTCGCGCCAGCGCGGCGTTGATGCGCACCGCCCGGCCGACCATCAGCGCGTCATCCAGGTCGGCGACCAGGCGCGGTGCCAGCGTCTTCCATTTGAACCGCACGCCATAAACTTCAGCGCCCGCCGCCCGCACCACGCTCGCGGCGATGACCCACCCGAGGCTGACGCACGCGCACGCGACCGCCCACCCGATGAGCAGCCACTCCTCCTCCGGCAGCCGCTGGACGCCACGCCAGATGAGTGTACCGATCGCGCCGGCGGCGGCCAGGAATGTCAGCCAGCGCACGAAACTCCCCGGAATCCGCAAACGCCACTTCGAAACGGGCACGATCGGCGGAACGGGCACGCCGTCGGCAACCAGGATGCCGGCGCGCACGGCTTTGACGACCAACTCGTAGAATTCGCGAAGGGCCGGGCAACGTTGTGCGGCGATCGCCGCACAGAGCACCTGTGTCACCGTCCGGCCGGGACCAAAGGCTTCCAGCATGACCCACTGATTCGGCGTCAGCACCAGGTACCGCCGGCTCGGCACGCATTTCAACGCGAGCCGGTCATCGGCGAGCGTAGCCATCTTGAGATCCGGCGCCAGTCGCAGGACTGCCTGGTTCAACAACGGGGCAAGGTCGGCGGCCGCAAACGGGTGCTCAGTGGACGTGGCCATCAGTCGGATGTGTGCGCCGCCATGGACGTACTTTTGCCCACTGAACTCAAGTTTACACTTGCCGGCGCGAACCTTGGATTGCGCGGCTGGTCGTAATGCTGCAGGCTGACGACCGACACCATGGACACTCCAACCCAGCCGCCCGCGAGTTCCCCGGGATACTGGCCGCCGTTGAAGTTCGTTCCCCGCAGCCTCGCGCTTCTGCGGCAATCATACGATCGCCGGCAGGCCGTGACGGACGGACTGGCGGGCGTCACCGTTGGCCTGATTGCGCTGCCGTTGGCGCTGGCCCTCGGCGTGGCGAGCGTACCGACCGGCGCAACGACCCCATTTCCCCCACCGGCGATCGGCCTCTTCACGGCGATCATCGGCGGTTTCATCGTGTCGCTGCTCGGCGGCAGCCGCGTCCAAATTGCCGGACCCACCGCCGCGTTTGTCACGGTCATCCTGTTGGTGATCGAGAAACACGGTTACGACGGGCTTCTCCTGGCCACGCTCATGGCCGGGGTGATCCTCGTCGTGCTGGGCTTCTCCGGCCTCGGCACGCTGATCAAGTTCATCCCGTACCCGGTGACGAGCGGGTTCACGACCGGCATCGCGATCACGATCATCGCCGGTCAGGCGGCGGACTTTGCCGGCATCACCGGGAGCACGCTCCCGCCCCGCGAGTTCATCGACAAGGTGCCGTGGCTGCTCACGCATCTCCTCCATCTCAACCCGGCGGTCCTCACCCTCGGCGTGGCGTGCGCGGGCTTCATCCTGGTCTGGCCAAAGATCCGGGCGCGAATGCGTTTGGAGCGCATTCCCGGGCCGATCATCGCGATGGTGGCGGCCGCGGCACTGGTGGCGTGGCGTGGCTGGGACCACACGCTCGGCATCGCCACCGTGGGCACGCGCTTCGGTCCGGAGGCTATCCCCCATGGCCTGCCCCCGCTCGTCTGGCCGGAGATTTCGCTGGAGCGCATCCGGGACCTGCTCGGCCCCGCCTTCACCATCGCCATGCTGGGCGCGATCGAATCGCTGCTCTCGGCAGTCGTCGCCGATGGCCTGGCCAATGACCGGCATGACTCCAACACGGAACTTATCGCGCAGGGCGTGGCCAACCTCGTCTGCCCGCTGTTCTGCGGCATGCCGGTCACGGGCGCGATCGCGCGGACGTCCGCCAATGTCAAGGCCGGCGGGCGCACGCCGGTCGCGGGCATGGTGCACGCGGCCACGCTGCTGCTGATTGTACTGTTCTTCTCGTCCTATGCACGGTTCGTGCCGATGGCCGCGATCGCCGCCGTACTCGTCGTGGTGGCCTACCGCATGGGCGAATGGCACGAACTGGCGCGGCTGCGCCGGATGCCCCGTAGCGATGCCGTCGTGCTGCTGGCCACCTGCAGCCTCACGGTAATCTTTGACCTCGTGGTGGCGGTCGAGGTGGGCATGATGCTGGCGGCGGTGTTGTTCATCAAGCGGATGGCCGAGACCACGGAGATCGCGCGCGTCACCGCCAGCGACGAACTGGAGATCCCCGAGCAGATGGCACACGGCAAGGACATCCCCGAGGGCGTGGTGGTCTATCGCATCTTCGGGCCGTTCTTCTTTGGGGCCGCCGAAAAGATGGAGGACGCGCTCCAACGGGCCGGCGGCCTGCCGCGTGTGCTGGTTCTCCGGATGCAACTGGTGCCCGCGATGGACGCCACGGCGCTCAACGCGCTCGAGAGCATCGTCGAGCGCATGCAGGCGGCCGGGGGCACGGTGATCCTGAGCGGGCCGCACCGGCAGCCGCTGGACATGATAGTGAAGGCGGGGTTCGTCGCGCGCATTGGCCGCAAGAATATCTGCGCACATTTTGACGATGCGCTTGTCCGGGCCCGGGAACTGCTGGTGACGGAGCACACCACTTCCTGACCATGCTCCGCGACCATGCGACGCCCACTTGGATTTACCTAGGGGGGCTCCTCCTCTCACTCACGGCCGGCGTAATCAATGCCGTCGGTTTCCTGGGCGCCCACCATCAGGCGCTGAGTCACATGACGGGCACGGTCTCGGTCCTCGGGCTTGAGCTCGGCCGGGCCAACTACCCCGTGGCGCTGCACGCGCTGGCCATCCTCGGATCGTTTTTCGCAGGGTGTCTCCTGAGCGGCATGATCATCAGCCAGGGCCGCCTGCGACTCGGCCGTCGTTATGGTGTGGCGCTTTCCCTCGAGTCCGCGGCGCTGTTTGGTGCGGTCCTCCTGTTGCAACGCGGCGCCAACGCAGGCGATTACCTGGCCGCACTCGCTTGTGGCCTCCAGAACGCAATGGTCTCGAGCTACAGCGGATCGACCATGCGCACGACCCATATGACCGGCATGGTCACGGACCTCGGAATTGCCTGCGGCCATTTCCTTCGCGGTGCGACCGTCGATTGGTTCCGTTTTCGCCTCTACGGCGTGCTGCTGTTGGGCTTCTTCGCCGGCGGTGTGGCCGGGTCGATCGGCTTCGGCCGGTTCGGTTACGACACCCTGCTGCTCCCGGCGGCATTGAGCGGGCTCTGCGGCGTCGGCTACACTGCGTACAAGCACTACCAGCGGGGCCGCCTGCCGGCCGCCCCGCTCACCCGCGCCAGGTGAACGCGTGACACAGCGCGACGCCCGCGGCGTCCGCTTCGTCAAAGGCCAGCACGCGGCCGTGGCCGAGGAGCGACATGACGGTCCGCGCCATCTGGTCCTTGCTGGCGCGCCCCTGCCCCACCACCGCCTGCTTCACGCGCAGCGGGGCGTACTCGAAGATTTCCTTGCGGCGGAGCGCCGCGGCCGCAATCGCGGCACCCCGCGCGGCGCCGAGGATTTGCGCGGTCTGGAAATTCTGGACGTAGATCGTCTGCTCGAGCGCGACGTGGGCGGGATCGAAATCCGTTACGAAATCCGCGACCGCGCGGTGAATCTCCCCGAGGCAGGTCGCCATCGTCGCCCTCGCGCCCACGCGGACCGTCTGGCAGCGCAGCAACAGTGGAGTGCGCCCGGGCACGAACTCGATCAGCGCCAGGCCGGTGCCTCGCAGGCTTGGGTCGATGCCCAGAACCCGGCCGCTGTACGGCGGCCGCGTCAGCACCGGCGCGTCCGGCCAGGTCTTGGGCGCGAGTTTGCCCTCGAGCTTGTCCTTCCACATTTGCCGGACCGATGTGCGTCCCATGATGCCCCCGGATACACGGAACGCCGGCAAAGCAGAAGCGCAATATTGCGGCCCGCTTCCAGCTTGTTCTGCGGGGACGATTTTGCGCAAACTGTTCCGAATGGAGCCGATCCGCCAGCAACCGTCCAGCCAGGGGACGCGGGGACCGTTTGCCGGCCGCCCGCGGCCGCCCCGGCCGACCCTGCGTTCCGCCTCGCTGCGGGACTGGTGGTGGTGGCTGCTCGATTGGTTCGAGCACAGCCGGCCGGCGCGCATCGGGCTCTACCTGGCCGGACTGATGGTGGTGCTCGGCTTCGCAACGTGGCTTTGGCTTTTCCCGTGGTACGTCCGACACAACGCGGTGCGGCTGGCGCAAAAGTGGCTTGATGCCGGCCATCTCCGCTATGCCGCCGAGGCGGCCCAGCAAGCGGCGCGGATCGACCCCGAGAATCCCGCCCCGTGGCGCATCGCCGCCGAACTCGCGCGTCGCGGCGGCGAATACGAGCAGGCGCGTGACTATTCGCGACGGGCTGCCGAGTTGGCGCCGGATGCACCGTTCGTGCAGGTGGACCTCGCGGCCGATCTCCTGCTGGCCGGCCAGACCGACCAGGCCGATCGCGTGTTGGATGGATTGCCCACCACAGTGGTGATGGAGTCGGCCGACGCCTTGCGGCTGCGTGGGGAAATTGCGCGCCGTCGGGGCCGGTTGACCGCCGCCCGCGGATTTTTCGAACAGGCCATCCGGATCGAGGGGCCCAAGGCCGTGAATGAGGTGCCGCTCGCCGTGGTCTTGCTGGCCTCGTCCGAAAAGCGCGACCACGCCCACGGCGTCGAACTCCTCAGCCGCCGCGCGACCGACGCCAACTGGGGCCCGATCGTGCTGCGCATCCTGCTCGACGATGCCTCCCTGCGCGTGGACCAAGCCGGGATGCTCCGCTGGGCGGAAGCGCTGCGCACGCACACCGGCTGCACCGTGGGCGACATGCCCCGCTGTCTGCTCGCGCTGGCGAACGCCGCACCTGACCGGTACCGCGAGGTCCTGGCCGCGCTGCAACGGGATCACGCGGCGAGGCCGCAGGCAGCCGTCCAACTGCTCAGCTGGCTTAACCAAATCGGACGCGGCGCCGATGCCGTGCCGTGGATGCGCACCTTGCCTGAGGCCGGGATGCACCGTCCGCCGCTCGTCGTGGCGGCGGCCGAGGCCCTGCGACAGGCCGGCGCCTGGGACGAACTCCAGGCGTGGACCACCGCGGGTGACTGGGGCGCGGATACCGAGTTCCTGCGTTGGTGCTATGGCTTGAGCGCGGCGCGCCGGCTTGGTGACGTCACGAAGGCTGACGAACTCTTGCGAACGCTGCGGGGCCGCGCCGAAGTCAACGGCGCGCACGGCCTCTTCGCCGCGGCCAGCCTCTACAGTTGGGACCTGCGCCAGGAGGCGGTCACACTCTGGTGGCAGGTGAGCGACCTCACGGGGCCGCACGCGATTGACGCGCTGGGTTCCCTCGCGCGCCATTACCAACTCGCGCGCGACGCCGAGGGGCAGTTCCGGACCTTCCGTCGCCTGCATAGTCTGAAGCCCGGCGACCGGGATATCGCCAACAACTACGCCTTCTTTGCGGCCCTCGTCGACCGCGACCCACGTCAGGCGGACCAGCTGTCGCGCGACAACCTTCGCGCCGAACCCAACAATCTCAATTATGTGGCAACCGCCGCGTTCGTGATGCTGCAATCGGGCCGAGGCGACGAAGCGCTGAACCTGCTCTCGGCGAAGGCTGGGGTCGCCGCGCAATCACCCGGGCTGGCGATGGTGTACGGTCTCGCCCTGAACCGTGCCGGGCGCAGCGTGGAGGCTCGCCAATTTCTAACCGGATTGCCGCCGGAAACGCTCACGACTGCGGAGGTGAGCCTGGTTCGCGCGGCGGTGCCGGACTACGACAGCGTCAAACCGCGCTGACGCCGGTTAACGTCCCTACAAGGACGCCCAGTCAGGAGGGCGACCATCGCCGTCGCCAACGGCGCCACATGAACAATCCCACGGCGCCCAACAGCGGCAGCGTCGTGCCGACTTCCGGGATGGGTTTGCCGTCGATCGTGACGCCCGCGCCGACCTGGTACACCAGCAAGCCGCTCGGGTTGAGCGCGGATGAACCGCTGCTGCCGGTTGCGCTGTTGGTGTTGGCGACCACCACGTAGATGTAGTTCGTGCCAATCACGAAGGTGGAATTATTAACGTTGCCGCTGCCGGACGAACTGTTGCCGAGCGTGAATGACGTGGTGTTGTTCCATGCCGAGGTCCCGCTGGCCGAAGCAGTCGTGCCGCCTGCACTGATCACGCCGCTGTTGTTTACCGTCGGCGAGGAAGCGGGATTCACGTACACGGTGTACGCGTCATCCGCGGCGATTGTCATCGAGATCTGGATGTTGTTGGTGACGGTGCCCGTGCCGGTGCCGCCGATCGTGAAAGCCAGTCGATAGACGTAGTAGGCGCTGTTCGTGCCGCTCGTGCCGTTGCCGGGGAGAAAATCGCCACCGACATTCGTGGTGCCGCCCGAAGTCGCGGTGCTGGCGCCGGGCGCGGTGATCCATCGATAGGAAGACGTGTTTTGGACCCAGGCGCCATCAATGTAGTTGCTGCTTACGACGTAGGCCGCGCCCGTGTAAGTGCTCGTGCCGGTGTAAGTGGACCCGCCGACGCGGGCGTAGGAAACGGTCCAGTGGCTGTCCTGCGCGCCGTTTGCGAGGGTCGCACCCGAATTGTCGACGCCGGTGTAGTAGAGCCCCGCCACCGAGGTCGCGCTTCCGGCCAGCGCCGACAACGCCGATGCGCTCCACACCAAGGTGAGGAAGGACAGGCGTAGGGCGGAGAAACGAGACGTCATCGAAGCTAGATATAGGGTATATTACCCAGTTTTCAATAGGTATGTTCGGATTTTATGGATAAGCTTAGATATCGGTCACTTACACGGTAATTCATGCGAAAAAGAGGAGTTTAGTGGCGGCCGCAGCGGCCAGAACGAGCGCGGCTTTTTCAAAGAGAGCCTGATTGGTGCGGCGAACCACCCACGGTCCGGCCCAAGCGCCCGCTGCAACCGCGGGTAGCAAGAACAGATTCAGGGTTAGGCTGGGCATCGTCAACAAACCAAGCTGGGCGCTGAAAGGCACCTTGATCCAGTTGATCACCAGAAAAAACGCGGCTCCGGTCCCAAGGAATTCGAGTTTTGGCAGGCGCATGGCGAGCAGGTAGAGCGTCATCACCGGGCCGGCGGCATTCGCCACCATGGTGGAAAATCCCGCAAGCAAACCGGCGCAGGGTCCAAACCAGGCAGGCATGGCGGCGGAATCCGCCTGCGCGGCGCGGCGCGTTCGCCAGCGGTGCACCAGCAGCATTACCGCGATCACGCCGCCGACCATGTGGGCCGTCTGATGATCGTCGACCCGCCCGAGCACATACCAACCGGCCACGATGCCCCCGAGCGCCCACGGCAGCAAAGCGCCCACCCGGCGCCACTCGAGATTTTTTCGGTAAACGAAAAACGCAAAGACGTCCGCGAAGATCAGCAGCGGCAGCACGGCGCCGGTCGCCTGACGCGCGGGCATCAGGTTGGCAAACACCGCGACAAACAAAATCCCCACGCCGGGAATGCCCGTCTTGGAAAATCCCGCCAACGCAGCACCAACCGCCAGGAGCACCCACTGCCATGGATGAAGCTCAATCATTGCGGTAAATCACAAACGCCAGTCTCCAAACGCCAAACATTCAGACCGATCGACCGATCCCCGTCGTTGAGCGCCATCTGGCATTTGATCATTGGCCTTTGGAATTTCCTTCGGTGATGGCGCCCTGCTCCACCGCCAGGACCTGCCAGCCCGCTGCATCCGTCGGAAGCGACGTGCCCGTGGCGGCAACCTGGGGCTCGCCCTCGAGGGAGGCCCAGAAGCGCTCGCGCCGGGAGGGATCCAGTTCGCCGAGGACGTCGTCACACAGCAGCACCGGCGTCACCCCACCCTTCGCACGAAAATAAGCCGCCTGCGCCAGGCGCAGGGCGATCACGAGGCAGCGCTGCTGGCCTTCGGACGCGAACTGTTTCGCCGGACGGCCGTTCAACAGCAGCTCCAAGTCATCGCGGTGCGGACCGCGTTCGGTGGATTTCAACAAAGTGTCGCGCGGCCGGCCGCGCGCAAGCAGCGCGGCAAAATCAGCGGCCGACGTCACGGCCGTGTCCGGGCCGTACACCAAACCCGCCTGTTCGCCCTCCGGGACGAGCCGGGCATGGGCAGTGCGAAACAACTCGCCCAGCTCGGCGATGCCGGTCGTCCGCTTGGCGAACAAGGTCCCGGCGTGGTTGGCGAGCTCGTGCTCGAATGCGTTGAGTGCCCCGGCGTCGCGCCCGCCTTGCTTCAAAAGCATGTTTCGCTCCGCCACCGCCCGCGTGTACCGCTGGAGGGACGTCAGGTAGCCCGCGTCCATCGCCGCGAGCGTCAGGTCCAGCCACCGCCGCCGCAGCGACGGCGAGCCGCGCAGGAATTGATTGTCCTGGGACGAAAACACGACCGTCGGAAACTTGCCAATGAAGTCGGCCAGGCGCGTGACCTTGCCATGTTCCCACTCCACCACCCGATCCTGATTCGTAAGCGTGATCGTCAGTCGGCTCTCGCCGAACGTCTCATGTTCGACGGAAAAACCCAGGCCCGCCTGCGGCTGGTTCAGGCCCACCAAGGCCCGCGTCTCCGCCCCGCGAAACGACCGGAGGGCGGTCACGTAGCCCAGCGCCTCGAGGAAGTTCGTTTTCCCCTGCGCGTTCGCGCCCAGCAGGAAAGTCCGCCGCCCCGCGAGCGTCACGTCGACGAGCGGCAGGTTGCGGAAGCCCTGGAGGGTGACCTTGGAAAAACGCACCAGGCCAGTCAGGAGCGCGGGACTGGCGTTGTCCATTTGGTTCTTGCGGAATGCCCCGGGCGGCTGCTTTTTGTGAGCCTTTATGAGCAACGCCCCCGCCTCCAACGAAGTCGCCGTGCTGAAGACCAGCTACGGCGAGATGACCATCGCCTTCTGGCCCGACGTCGCGCCGAAGACGGTCGAGAATTTCAAGAAACTCGCCCGCGAGGGCTTCTATGACGGCACCGCCTTCCACCGGATCATCAAGGGTTTCATGATCCAGGGCGGCTGCCCGAACACGAAGGCCGGCGAGACGGGCATGCCGGGCACCGGCGGCCCCGGCTACAAGATCAAGGCCGAGTTCAATGCCAAGTCGCACGTGCGCGGCGTGATCTCGATGGCCCGTTCGGCCCACCCGGATTCCGCGGGCTCGCAGTTCTTCATCTGCCACGGCGACGCCAAGTTCCTCGACCGCCAGTACACGGCCTTCGGCCAGGTCATCAAGGGCGACGAGGTTCTCGAGCAGCTGGCCAACGTCCCGACCAAGGCCGGCGGTGGCGGCGAAAAGAGCACCCCGATCGACCGCGTCGCGCTGGAAAGCGTGAAGATCGTCGCGCAGTAACGGCCCTTTGCCGCATCGAGCCCGCGCTCCCCGCGCGGGCTTTTTTATTGTCCCTGACCAAAACGCGCGGCGGTGCTTCAGTTCCCGCCAGCGGGCGGTTTTGGCTGCCCCGGGGCGGTCACCCGGGCATCGACCTCCTTCAGCTTTTCCCGGTTCACCGGCCGGCCCTCGAGATACGCGCGGGTGATTTCGATGCATGAAGCGACCCACGGCTCGGGTTCGAGTTTCTCAAGATCCGCCAGCATGCCGAGCGCCTCCTCCTTGAGATTGAGCCGCACCCGCACCAACGCGAGCGCGAGGGTGGTCCGATCCTTGCGGGTCAAGTCCTCATAGCGCTTCTGGACCAGCATCACATTCGCGATCGAGGGCGTCGGGGCGAACGCCTCCACCCAGGCGAGCATTTCGTAGGCGTCGGTTTGGTGAGGACTGTACTCGATCGCCCGCTTGAGGTAGCCGCGCAGGCGTTCCGCCGCGTCCGCCGGCATGCGGAAATAGGGATCGAAGGACGAAAACCAGTTGCGGCTCTCCATCAGCGCGAGCTCGCGAAAAATCGCGGGGTTCCGCGTGCCGCGTTCCACGGCGAGCGTCCAGCGCTCCTGCGCCACGAGCGGGTTCCCGTCGCGGAGCGCCTCGGCGCCCAACACCTCGAGCGGGCGCGGATCATCCTTCGCCTGGTCCACCGCGTGGAGCAGAGCGAGCTTGGCGCCGGGGTTCTGGTTGGCCCGCAGGGCCAGTTCCGCCAGTCGCACGCGCAACTCGGACGGCGGCACAACACGCTTCGTGTAGGTCGCCGCCGCCGGCACTTGGGGCTGGTCGTGTTTGCCCCAGAAATAGCGCCCGCCCCCGGAAACATACTTTTCAAGGCGGGCCTCCATCTCGGGATAATCCATGCCGAAAACCTCGCGGAACGCGGCGCGCCGGTCCGCCGCATCCTTGAACGCATCGCGCATGGCCATCGAAACGAAAGCGTGGCGTTTTTCCGCCGGGATCTGGGAGTCGCCGAAATATAGGTAATGCATCAGCGCCCAGGACTCCGAATAGAACATGCCAATGTGTTCGCCGCGCAACAGCACCGGGGACTGACGGTCGACGGCAAAAAGCTGCTCGAGCGGCATCAACTTGCCGTTGGCCAGCTGCCACAACCGCCCGGTGACCGGGTGGCCAAACTCCATTTTGCCAGCGTTGACCTGCACCGTGGAAAACAACTCGGCCATGCCTTCGTCAAACCAAGGCGGCGGATTTTGCTCCGTCACCCGGAACAGGTGATGCCCGTATTCGTGGAAGATCAGCTGGCGCGTCTCCTCAAATCCGGCGCCCGGACGCAGGTAGATGACTGCGCGGTCCGGGTTCGTGAGGTAAAAGCCCGCATAGTCGCGTTTCCGCAGGTAGGAATCGCTCACATAGGCCCGGAAGTCGCGGTCGGATTTGAAGAAATAGATCGTCACTTCCTGGCGCTGCCGCTCCTTCAGCCGGAAGTTGCCCAGGAACATCGCGCGAAAGAGCTCGAGGTGGTGCAGGAGTTGCCGTGACTCGTTTTCCCGATTCTGCGAATACAGCTCGAAGTTCGGCGACCGGAAGTGCAGCCACGGATCATTGAGACCCGCAAACTCAGGCGGAGACGCGGCGCGGAGGGCGACCGCGCCGGCGAGCAAGAGGCACAAAGACCAGGTCTTCATCCGCGCGCGAGGCTGCCAGTGTTCCCCCGCCGGGCCAGAAAAAAGCCCGGCGGCCGAGGGGCGCGCCGGGCGGAAAAAACCGGGCAATCAGGAATCGAACCCGACGGCCTTGGCGACCGCGTCGTAGGTGATCCGGCCGTTGCGGGTGTTCACACCCTTGGCCAAGCCCTTGTGCTCGCTGAGCGCGCGTTCGACGCCCTTCTGCACCATCATGGCGACGAACGGTTCCGTGGCCTGCGTGAGACCCATGGTCGACGTGCGGCCCACCAGCGCCGGCATGTTCGGCACGGCGTAGTGAATGACGTCGTGCTCCTTGTAGGTCGGCTTGGTATGCGACGTGGCCTTGATCGTCTCGATGCAGCCGCCCTGGTCGATGGCGATGTCGCAAATCACGCTGCCCGGGCGCATCTGGGAAACCATCTTGTCCGTGACGACAATCGGCGCCTTCGCGGCGGGGATGAGCACCGCGCCGATCAGCAGGTCGGCATCGGCCACGGCGTGCTCAATGTTCGCGGGGTTCGACATGAGCGTCACCACGCGGCCGCGGTACTCGGTGTCGAGCGCCTCGAGCTTGCGGGTGTCGAGGTCGAGCACCGTGACGCGGGCGCCCATGCCGGCCGCCATCTGCACGGCGTGCGCGCCGGAGTTGCCGGCGCCGACAACCACCACGTGACCCGGCATCGTGCCCGGGATGCCGCCGAGCAGCACGCCGGAGCCGCCGAGTTGCGACTGCAGGAAATAAGCGCCGATCTGGATCGAGAGCCGGCCCGCGATCTGGGACATCGGTTTGAGGAGCGGAAACTGCCCGTCCGAACCCTCGACGGTCTCGTACGCGATGCCGAGAATGCCCTTGCGGCAAAGCTCCTTCGCCAGCGCGGGACCCGCCGCGAGGTGCAGGTAGGTGAAGATCGTCTGGCCCTGCTGCATCAGCTCGTACTCGGCCTCGAGGGGTTCCTTGACCTTGAGGATCACGTCCGCGCTTTTCCAAACCTTGGCCGCGGTCGGCACGAGCGTCGCGCCCGCCGCCTTGTACTCATCGTCCGTAAAGCCGGCCGTGTTGCCGGCACCTTTCTCGATCAGGACCTTGCCGCCCAGCGCAGTCACGCGCCGGCACAGGCTCGGGGTCATGGAGACACGGGTTTCACCGATCTTAATTTCGCGGGGGACGCCGATAATCATAGGGCGCTTATGACACGTGAACGGTCGGGCGCATGCAATCCTGTAGCACTCGGCCGAAAGGAGGAGTCAGGCCGGCAAGGCCGGGAACGCGTACGAACTGGCTAGGGTGCGGCCTGCTTCTGCGCCGCCACCCAAGCGTTAATATTTGATTCCAAAACACTTAGCGGAACCGCGCCATACTTCAGGACCTCGTCGTGGAAAAGCCGGACGTCGAATTTTTTGCCGAGTTCCCTGGTGGCGTAGGCGCGGAGTTCCTTGATTTTGAGTTCGCCCAGCTTGTATGCGAGGGCCTGGCCGGGATCGACGATGTAGCGGTCGATTTCGACGACGATGTCGTGCTCGTTCTTCCCGGCGTTGGCCTTGAAGAAATCGATCGCCTGCTGCCGCGACCAACCGAAGGCGTGCATGCCGGTGTCGACGACCAGGCGGATCGCGCGCCACATCTCGTACGTCAGCTGGCCAAACTTGTCGTAGGGGTCGGTGTAGAAACCCATCTCCTCACCGAGGCTTTCCGAATAAAGGCCCCAGCCTTCGACGAACGCAGTATAGCCGCCGTACTTCCGGAAGTCCGGAACGTCGCCGAGTTCCTGGGCGATCGAAATCTGGAGGTGATGGCCCGGCACCGCCTCATGCAATGTCAACGGCTGCATCTCCCACTTCGGGCGGGTGTTCAGGGCGTAGGTGTTGGCGTAGAAATAACCGGGCCGGCCCGATTCGGCGGCGCCCGGATAATAGTACGCGGTCGTCTGCGATTTCTCCGCGTAAGCCGGCACCGGAATCACGCCATACGTCGCGCGCGGCAGCGTCTTGAACAATTTCATCAGCTGCGGATCGGCGCGCTTCGCGATGTCCCGGTAAGCCCGCAGCAGATCCTCCTTGTCCGTAAAGAAAAACTTCGGGTCGCTCTGCAGGTACTTGAAGAACTCCGCCAGCGTGCCCTTGAAGCCGGTTTGCTCGCGCACCTTTTCCATCTCCGCGCGGATGCGTTGCACTTCGGCGAGGCCAATCTCATGGACCTGCTTCGCCGTGAGGTCCGTCGAGGTCTGGGTCTTGATCCGCCATGCGTAGTAAGCCTCGCCGTCCGGCAGGGCCGACGCGGCGATCGTCTGGCGCGCGCCGGGCAGGTACTGCGTCTCAATGAATTTTCCCAGCCGTTGGAAGGCTGGGCGTACTGCCTCGGCATAAACCTTGGCGGCCGCGGCGCGGAGCCGGGTGCCATCCTCGCCGGGCACGGTCGGGGGCAGGTCATTAAAACCGCGCAGGAGCGGGCTCTTGAAGGGATCGTCGGGAATCTGATTCGCAACCTGCTGTGGGACGTCCCGGAGAGTGATTTGCGGCGGGGTCATGCCGGTCTTCAGGCCTTCCGTCAGGAGGGCGATCACCTGGTCAACCACCTGCGGCAGCGCCTTGAGGCGGGCGAGCTGGGCCTCCAGCTGCTCTGTGTTCTGGTTGGTCATCATGCTGAACATCTGCGCCGCGTCCTGCTGCACGCCGCCGAGTTGCGTGATCTGGTAGAGTTCGGTGGGAAAACGCCGGCCCTCGAGCGCCTCCTCCTGCTGGCGCTTGAAGAGGTCGTAGTTGACGCGATCCGCGGCCGACAATTTTGCCCGGTCGATCGTGGCCAGCACCTTCAGCGGCCGGTCCCCCAGCCGCTTGCGTTCCGCAATCGCCGCCGGCGAGAGGTCGGTCCACCGCGTGTCGTAGCCCGGCAGGCCGAGGTAGGTGCCGAATTCCGGGAACGTGTCGATCGTGTACGCCCAATCGGTCTTGAAGAGTTCGTTCAGGCGGTCGACTTCCGACACCTTGCCCTGGCTGTCGATGATCGCCTGGTAACGCGGGGCGAAGTCCGCGGCCGTGGACAGCAAAAAGGCGGCCCCAAAGCCGAGGGCCGCCGCCAGAAAACGAAGTTTGCTACGCATGCAGCCCAGCCTTGAGAATCCGGTTTCCGACGCAATGCCCAAGCCGCTCACCCTCATCGTCGCCTGCGCGGAAAACCGCATCATCGGCCGCGCCGGCCGCCTGCCGTTCGACATTCCCGAGGACAAGCAGTGGTTCCACGACGAAACCGCCGGCCACACCGTCGTGCTGGGCCGGATTTGTTACGAAACCTGGCCCAAGGTGCAGGCCGATGGCCGGAAACCCGTGGTAATCACGTCGCAGCCGGACCGCCTGCAGGCGGTCGCGCGGCAGAAGCAACCGCCCGCCACCATCCACACCGCCGCCGATGTGCCCGCCGCGCTGGCGATCGCCCGCAAGCTACCCGGGGACATCCTGATTTGCGGCGGCCAGCGGATTTACGAGGAAACACTGCCGATGGCCGATCGAATCCTGCTCACGCTGGTGCACGCCGAGGTGCCCGGGGACACCTGGTTCCCGGATTGGCGACACCTGGCTTGGCGCGAGACTTGGCGCCGCGAGAGCCGGGACGCCAATTTTCGGTACACCTTCTCCCGCCTCGAGCGTCAGTGGTGAACTTCGTCGGTGAAGGTCGTGTCGATGTGCAGCAACGTGTAGAGCGGGCAATAGCCCGCGACGGCCGTGGCCAAGGGCACCAAGCCGGCAAATCCCCAGCGGTTTTCGAAATGCGCCCCGAGCCAGAGGATCACACAGCCTCCGACAAAACGGACGGCGACGTCGTAGGAGCCAACATTGATTTTCATGGGTATTCCGGAGTTTCCTCCAGCATACGCCTGCCCCCGGCACGCGGCTGCGCATGCCTTGGCCAAGACCACGCAGCAAATTTCGCCTAGCCCGGCAGGCCTGCGTGGGTTTTGGCCACCGTGACGTACTTCTCCGCCCAGGCCCGCAGGCCGAGCAATTCCTTTTCGTTCAGCGGCCGGACGACCTTCGCGGGTGAACCGAGGATCATCGATCCCGGCGGCGCGACGAAGCGCTGCGTGACGAGCGAATTGGCGCCAACAATGCAGTGATCGCCGATCCGCGCGCCGTCCAAAATGGTCGCGCCCATGCCGATGAGGCACTCGTCGCCGATCTCGCACGCGTGGATGATCGCGCTGTGGCCGATCGTGCAGTAGCGTCCGATTTTCACGCCGTAGTCGTCGGCCAGGTGGACCATCGTGAGGTCCTGGATGTTGGTCCCCTCGCCGATCTCGATCGAGTTGATGTCACCCCGCAGCACGCAGCCGTACCAGACGCTGCTGTCGGCGCCGAGGGTGACGTTGCCCAACACCGTGGCGTTCTTCGCCACAAAGGCGGCGCGCGCGACATCCGGGGTTTTGCCAAGGTGGCGGGCGAGCCGCTGCGTGAGATCCATGGGCGGACCCTAGCCACCGGGCCCGCGAGGCCAAGCCCGCAAACGCGCGCTCACTTGGGCGGGACAATCTTCCCGCCGGCCAGCCACACCACCATACCCACCGCACACATTGCACAAACCGCCAAGGCAGCCACCACGCCGCCGCAAATCAGAATAAGGTCGATCTTGTTCATGTTTAGGTTGGCCCGGATGCACTGACGGTAAAGCCCGTCGATAGTTTCGCCGCCAACGCAATTTTGATGCCGCGCCCGCCGACGGGCGCGTTTTACCGAGTCTTCACCCGGCCGTCACAGACGCCGGGGGAAAGCCTCTACCTCCCGGCCGGGAGGATCAGATGATAATCCCGGCGATCGTTGCCGAGAGGTACGATGCGAGCGTGCCGCACAGCAGCGCCTTCAGCCCGAGTTTCGCGAGATCGGTGCGGCGTTCCGGCACGAGGGCGCCGATGCCACCGATCTGCATGCCCACGCTGCTGAAATTGGCGAAGCCGCAGATCGCGATGCTCAGGATCAGCAGGCCTTTGTCGGTCACGATGGGAACGCTTTTCGTCGTCAGGTTCTGGAACGCGACGAACTCATTGATCGTGAGTTTCTGGCCCAGCAGCGTGGCGACGTTGCTGACGTCCGCGGAAGGGACTCCCATGGCCCACGCCATCGGGTAGAACAGCTTTCCGAAGATCCAGTTCAGGGAGAGATTGAAGTTCGGGTTGAACAGGTGCCCGATCGAAACCAGCACCCAGTCGATGCAGGCGATCACGGCGATGAAGCCGATCAGCATCGCGATGACGTTCATGGCGATCTTGAAGCCGTCGGCCGCGCCGTGCGAAACCGCGTCGATCACGTTGCTGTAGTCGCTCTTCACCTCGAGCTTCACGGAGCCCATCGTCTGGCTCTCCTGCGTCTCGGGAAATACGATCTTCGCGATCACCAGCGCGCCCGGCGCGGCCATCAGCGAGGCGGTGATCAGCTTTGGCGCCAGGTCCATCCCGGCCGCCGCGCCCATGTTGGCGTACACCACGAGGATCCCGCCCGCGATGCAGGCAAGGCTGCCGCTCATCGACGCGAGCAGTTCGCTGTTGGTCATGCTGCCGAGGTAGGGCCGGATCATGACCTGCGCCTCCACCTGGCCGACGAAGGCGCTGGCGACGTTGCTGAGGGACTCCGCGCCGCTGACGCGCATGATGGTGTTCATGGCCCGCGCGATGATGGCGACCACGCGCTGCATGATGCCGAAATGGTAGAGGATCGCGACGAGCGCGCACACGAGGATGATCGTCGCGGTGACGTTGAACGCGAAGACGAACCCTCCGAAGAGGTAGTTGCCGACCTTGCCGCCCTGGTCGACCGCGATGCCGCCATAAACAAACGCGGCGCCCTGCCGCGCGAATTCCTCGAGCTTGCCCATGCCGTGGCCGAGCATCGAAAAGAATTTCGCCACGGGGCCGACCTTGAAGATCAGCAGGGCGATGACGATCTGCAGGACGATGCCGGTGGCGACGAGCCGCCAGTTGATCCGGCCGCGGTTATTGGAAAAGAGCAGCGCAATTCCGAGGATGAGCGCGACGCCAACCAGACCTTGAAGTCGATCCATAGGGGAGTGTGTTGCGCGGAGCCTGCGGAAATCGCGGGCGAATTCAACCCTTCATCCTCGCCCGGCCCCTCGCACCCGCGCCTCAACTCCGGGATTGAAATCATGACCGCCGGATCGATTTAGTCGGGTTAATGACGCTCCGGCATCCTGTCCTCGTTGCGGCCGCCCTGCTGGTTGGCGGGCTCGTCGGCTGCACCACGGGCCCCACCCGCTCCCCGGTCGTACCATCCCCTCAGGCGACCAGCGCAATCCCCGCCACCAACCCTCCTCCGGCCATGCCGCCGGAGCCGCCCGAGGAAGTCCGGGCCGCCACGATTCGCGGCACCGAGGAAACGAGCGCCCTGCTGGACAATTTCACCGCATTTGTGCGCGCCGTCGACGGCCAGGCTGTCGCGGCGGGACGCGAGGGTTGGAACAAACCGATCACGCTGAAGCCGGGCCCGCACCGCCTCAGCGTGGAGTTCGTGCGCGGCAGCTTCCTGGCGAAGGCGGACCTGACCCTGAAAGCCGAACCCGGCGCGGCCTACGAGCTCCGCCACACGAGCGACGCCCAGGTCTACGGCCAGCACAGCTTTTGCGAGTTCCGCATCGTGAATCTCGCGCACCCCGAAAAGGCCGTCACCTTCCAGCGCGTCGAGCTGGAGAAGGTGAAGCCCTAAGGGCCGGCCATCGACCGGCCCGGCGTCACTTTTTCTTCCAGGCCCCGGACTCGTCCTGCACCCAGACGCCGGCCCGGCTGTTGGCGGCGATCTGCTTCGCCCGCGCGCGGCCGACGGCATCGGCGGTCGCCCCGGTTTCCCTGGCGATCAGGGCATACACGGCTTCGCGGTCGCGATTCTCGGCGGACACCGTGTCGGCGCCGCCGGGCTTGCGCTCCTCGAGGTAGCCGCGGTTGTTTTCACCGACGATTTCCTGCGACTTGAGCGTGTCAATCTGGGGGAGCCGCTGTTCCATGCGACGGCGAATGTCACCGGCGCTTTCCGCGAAGACCGTGACGGTCAGGACGCAAAGCGCGGCAAACAGGGTGAAGAGTCGGGTTTTCATGGTCATTTTTTCTCCTCGGAGTTGATCGTGGCGGACTTCTTGTCGAGGTCGCCGAAGAAATCATCGAGCGCCTTGGCCACCTTCACGTTCACGTCCACGGTGATGTGGATCGGTTTCACTTCGATGGGGGCGGTCTTGACGTTCACACAGCCACCGAGCGCGAGGCTGCCCAGGAGCACGGCGGAGACGAGCAGGCGTTTCATAAAGGGTATCGGTTAGTCCGCAGATTCGGCGGGAAGTTTCATGGTTTGGACCCGAAACTGAGGCGCGAATCGAGCCCGAAGTTGATGAGCTTCTCCAGGGGACCGTTCACGTTGAGGTCCAGGACGACCGGCGCCTTCACCTGCGGATCCACCGGCTCACCCGCCAAGTGCAGCTGGGCGCTGCGGCCTTCCGGGACATTGGGCGGACGGATATCGAGGCGAAGTTCGCTGACCTTCAGCTTCAGCAACCCCGACTCGACCTTCTTCAGCACGGCGTAACTCGGGCTGTTGGGGGCGGCGCCGCCCGTCAGCAAGCCTTCGGCATTGAATTGGAGCTCCGCATACGCGCCCGGCTTGAGTTGCAGCCAGCCGGTGCCCAGCCGGAGCCCGCCGGCACCCAGATGAATGGGAAACCGGCCGTTCACCCGGCCCGTTGCCTTCGCTGGCAAGTCGGGCGTGAGGGCCATGATGTCCTCCACCTGGATGCCTTCGACCAGGACCACCGCGTCGATTTCCTCCCGCGAGAACCGATAGCGAAAAGGTTCGGCCGAGACCGTCCCGCCGAGCGTGGCGAGGGTCGCCTGCGTCACCGCCACTTGATCGCGACTTTCGAAGTGGAAACGGAAATTGAGCTCGCGCATCTGCAGTTGCCCGGCCTGCACAAGGTCCGCTTGGAGCGTCGCCGGCTTGGTGGCAAAGGCCACGACGTCGGTGATTTCCAGGTCGCCACTGATTCCCGTCGCGGTGACGGCTTTCGCGGCGTTTTCCACCCGGGCGTCGCGCAAGTGCAGCCGGGCGGACGCCCCGAGTTTGCCATCGGCCCAGCGTCCTGCCGCGTCCCCCGAGAGCTGGCCGGCCGCCTGCCAATCCGTCGCCGGCATTTCGAGGAAACGTTGGGCGAAACCCTGCCAACTCTTCACGTCAACCGAGAGGGACGTGACCTTGAAATCAACCGCCTCCGTCGCGAGGTCGTAGCGCACTTCACTCTGCGTCCTGAGCCCGTCCGCGTCAGCCCGCACCTGCGCAACCACACGATCACCGGCGTCCACGTGGGCCGCGAAGTTGACGGCGATCGTCTGCACCGGCGAGTCGCCCACGGAGAGCAGCACTTTGCCGTCGAGCGAGAATTCCTGCAGCGGCAGCCTGCCCGGTTTGCCGGTCTCGGCCGGTGGCGGGGCGGCGGTCGCGGGCTTGGCCATTGGCTGGGTCAAATCCACCGGGACCTGGGCCGATTCCACCCGCACGCTTCCGAGCGAGGGCGTCCACCAATGAGGGCGCGTCATGCTCACCCGTTTGGCGGCGAACGGCTGACCGCGCACGCGAAACTGCAAGTCGTCCACCTCCACCCGCCACGGGGTCGCGGAGCTAATCGTGAAGCTCACCTCGGTGGCGCCGGCCAGGTTCAGCAACCCGTTCACCGCAAGGTTGGTCAACGTGACCCGCGCCAGCCACAACACCCCGGCCGCCCCGAGGGCAAAAGCCCCGAGGCCGAGGAGCAGCCGGCGTTTGGTGAGCGTGATGGTCATGGTCTGGAAGAAATCGACAGCGGCGCGTCCCGAAAGATCACGCGGGCGAATTCCTACCGTCCGGCTTCAATTGCGCCATGCAAAAGTCACCCGGCGGGCCGCCCAACCCAGCTCACTTGCCCGGGGGCGCGGGCTCGATGACTTCGAGCGGCCCCAGTTTCACCGTGCCGGTGGGCATCGTGGTGTTGATGGTGACTTCGCCGTCCTTGATGGTCCGGTCGAAATACCTCACGCCGGCCGCCAGCATGGAGGGCATCGCCAGGTTCAGGTCGCGGGTGTCCGGGTTGTCCGTGACGATCACGGTCCGCCAGAGCAGGTTCGGTTTTTCACCCTTCGTTTCCGGGTACTGCCACGCGCTGACCGAGATATAGAGTTTCTCCTCCTGGGCTTTCTGCAGGCGGCCCTCGCCATCGAAGGAACGCTGCCGCATCATCTGGCTCGGCAAGACCACGGTCGACGTCGGCGTGCCCGGCGTGAGCTCATCGATCATGGCATCCTCAGTGTAGGGATTGCGCAGGTAACCGCGGCCAAAGGTCACCGTGAGCACGATTTCGGGCTTCTCCCCCACCGTGATCTCCCTGAAACCCTGGCTGGCCATCTCGGCCCGCAGTTGGCGGCCCATCGCCGCCGCGTCGACCGGGCGCGCGAGCGGTTCGACGCTGGTGACCTCCTTCACCAACGCCAG
Organism: Lacunisphaera sp.; assembly: GCA_044224295.1. GTDB lineage: Bacteria > Verrucomicrobiota > Verrucomicrobiia > Opitutales > Opitutaceae > Lacunisphaera. The sequence goes on from JBGAKQ010000006.1 coordinate 79,026, forward strand.
GTAGTAGCGCTTGCCGTGGGCCTCGGTGCGGAGCTTGCGAAATCCGATCCACTTGTCGTCGACTTTGGAGCGCACATCGATGCGCAGCGGAATGCCTTCATCCGTCGGCTGGGCGGCGACCGTGCGCGCTCCCACCGCCGCCAGCATCGCCACGGCCGCCAGCCCAAGGGCAAACGGCCGGGCGGCGGGAACCAGGGTGACGGGTTTCACGGGACTCCGGTGCGGGCGCCTCAGTTCACTCTCGCGGGTTTGAGGTTCCAGATTTCCTTCGCGTATTCGCGGATCGTGCGGTCGCTCGAGAACTTGCCCATGCGGGCCGTGTTGAGGATCGCCATCTTCGCCCAGTGCGCGCGATCGCGGTAGGCGGCATCCACGCGCAACTGGCAGTCGCTGTACCGACGGAAATCGGCCAGGACGAGATACGGGTCGCCGCCCTGCAGCAGGCTGTGGTGGACCGCGCCAAAGGCACCGTGCTCGCCGGGAGTAAAGAAATCGCTGCCGAGCCAGTCGACGACCGCGCGGAGTTCCTCGTCGTGGTTGTAGAATTCCCACGGCGAATAGCCGCGCGCCCAGAGGGCCGCGACCTCGTCGACGTTGAGGCCGAAGATGAAGATGTTCTCGTCGCCGACCTCCTCCTTGATCTCCACGTTGGCGCCGTCGAGCGTGCCGATCGTGAGCGCGCCGTTGAGCGAGAGCTTCATGTTGCCCGTGCCGGACGCCTCCTTGCCTGCCGTGGAGATCTGCTCCGAGAGATCGGCCGCCGGAATGATCTTCTCGGCGAGCGACACGCGGTAGTTCGGCAGGAACGCCACCTTCAGCTTCCCGCCGATGCGGGCGTCGGAGTTGATGCGGGCGCCAATCACGTTGATCGCCCGGATGATGTTTTTCGCGAGGTCGTAGCCCGGCGCCGCCTTGGCGCCGAAAACGAAGACGCGCGGCACCATGTCGAGCTGCGGGTTCTGCAACAGGCGGCGGTAGAGCGCGAGAATGTGCAGCAGGTTCAGGTGCTGGCGCTTGTACTCGTGCAGGCGCTTGATCTGGACGTCGAACAGCGCGTCCGGCGACACCTCGATCCCGCACTCGGTCTTGATGAGCGCGGCGAGCTCCACCTTGTTGGCGCGCTTGATCGCCATGAACTCCTTCTGGAACGCGGCCTCGTTCGCGAACTTTTCCAGGCCGCGCAGCTTGTCGAGGTCACGCGCCCAATCGATCGAGCCGAGGCGCTTCGTGATGAGGGCCGCGAGGCGCGGGTTGCTCTTCAGGAGCCAGCGACGCGGCGTGATGCCGTTGGTCTTGTTCTGGAATTTGCCCGGGTAAAGCGCGTCAAAATCGGGGAAGAGGTTTTTCTTGAGCAGTTCCGTGTGGAGCGCGGCGACGCCATTGACTGCGTGCGAGCCGGCAACCGCGAGGTTGGCCATGCGCACATACTTGCCGCCGTTCTCCTCGATCAGGGAGCAAATGCGCTTTTTTTCATTGTCGCCGGGCCACTTGGCGTCGACCGAGGCGAGCAGCTGCGTGTTGATGTCGTAAATGAGCTGGAGGTGGCGCGGCAGGACGCGCTCGAACAGGCCGACGCTCCACTTCTCAAGCGCCTCCGGCAGCAGCGTGTGGTTCGTGTAGCCAAAGGTCGGCACCACGATGTCCCACGCAGCCGGCAGCGACATCTGCTGCTCGTCAACGAGGATGCGGGTCAGTTCCACCACCGCGATCGCCGGGTGCGTGTCGTTGAGCTGCACGGCAACTTTCTCCGCGAAGTTCTTCCACGAGTTCGCCGGGTTGCGGAAATGGCGGCGAATGATGTCCCGCAGCGAGCACGCGACGAAGAAATACTGCTGCATCAGGCGCAGTTCCTTGCCGGTCTCGGTCTTGTCGTTCGGATAAAGCACCTTCGAAACCGTCTCGCCCACGGCCTTCTCGTGCACGGCCTCGACGTAACCGCCGCGGTTGAAGGCGGCCAAATCGAAGTCCTCCGAGGACTTCGAGGCCCACAAACGGAGCAGGTTGACCGTGCCCGTGCCGTAGCCGGCGGTCGGGATGTCATGCGGCACGCCGAGGATGGTCTTCGTATCGACCCAGCGCGGACGGTAATTGCCGCTGTCATCGAACACATTTTCAACGCGCCCGTAGAAGCGGACCTCCTGCGTGTATTCCGGGCGCACCACTTCCCAGGGATCGCCGAAAAGGATCCAGTTGTCCGGATGCTCGACCTGGTGACCGCGGTCAAACGCCTGCCGGAAGAGTCCGAACTCGTAATAGATGCCGTAGCCAAGCGCCGGGTAGTCCAGCGTCGCAAGGGAATCGAGGAAGCACGCGGCGAGGCGACCCAGGCCGCCGTTGCCCAACCCCATGTCCACTTCGCTTTCACGGATCTTCTCGAAGTCCTGACCGAGCGAGGTCAGCGCCGCCTTGGCGGTGTCGTAGAGCCCCGTCGCGAGCAGGTTGTTGCCGAACAGTCGCCCCATGAGGTACTCGAGCGAGAAGTAGTAGAGCCGGCGGACGTTGTTGGCGTTGTGGACCGCCTGCGTGGCAATCATCCGCTCGTGAATAGTGTCGCGCATGGCCAGGGCGGTGGCGACCCACCAGTCGCGCGGCGTGGCGGTGCCCGGGTCGCGGGCCAAGGTGGAAACGAGGTGCCGCTGGATCAGGGAGCGGAAAATTTCCTCGGTGCTGTCGGTGTGGGGCCGACCCGTGGTCTTGGCCGGTTTGGCGGTGGCTTTGGCGGGCATATCGGGAGGGCAATCACAAGCCGTGCCAACGGCACAGGCAAGGCGGGATTCGCCGAACGCCATTCTGTCACATTCCGGTTGGTAAAAGCGTGAACTGGCTAGCGTTGGAATCGCCGCCCGAGCTCGCCCTTGCTGAGTTCGAAATGGGTCGGCCGGCCCGCCGGGCTCGTGTGCGGCTGGTTGCACGCGAACAACTGCGCCACCAGCGCGAGCGCTTCCGATTCGTTGAGTGCCGGGGGCAACCGCACGGCCTTCTGCGCGGCCAGCCGCGCGAGTTCCTCGTTGGCGAGGTCGGCCTTCTTGTCGTCCAGCAGTCCCTCGCGCATCAACCCGATCACGTCACGCAGGAAAATCTCGGCATCGGCGGGGTCGAGCCAGACGGGCACCGATTCAATGCGGAAAAAGTTCCGGCCAAACTCCCCCACTTCCAGTCCGTGCGAGTGAAGGAACTGCAAACGGTCGGTGAGCAACGCGCTTGCAATCGCGTCCAATTCCACCGGCAACGCAAACATCAGCCGCTGGCTCGCCACGTCGCCGCGCGCAAACTCCGCCCGCAACCGCTCGAACCAAATGCGCTCATGCGCCGCGCGGCGGTCCAGCACGACCAATCCACCCGGCGCTTCGAACAAGGCGTAGTCGCCGTGGGCGGTCCCGAGGTAACGCCAACCCAGCAAAGAAGACGTCGGTGACGCCGAACGCGCCGGCAATGCCACGCTTGGTGGTACCGGGCCGATTGGCGCCGGCGCCCCGACCACCGGCCGGGGCGGCACCGTCGTGAACGGACGAAACGGTTGCGACATCACGCTCGGGGCAGACTGCATCGTCGCCGGCGCCGGCACCGCAAGCGGGACACCGGCTGGCTTGGTCACCGGGTCACCGGGCATGACCTCGTCCGCTTCCGCTGGGCGAGCCGCCGGCGCCCCAAACTCGCGCAAGGCCTGCAGGACCGCGCGAATCACAAACCCACGCACGCCACCCTCGCTGCGGAAGCGCACCTCGCGCTTGGCCGGGTGCACGTTCACGTCGACGGCCGCCGGATCGAGATCGAGGAACAAAACGGCCACAGGGTAGCGCCCCTTCGCAAGCGAGGTCGCGTACGACTCGATCAGCGCATAATTGAGCGTGCGACTGTCGACCGGCCGGCGGTTGACGAACATCAGCATTTCGTGACGCGTGGCGCGGCTCACGCCCGGCTTGCCAATCAACCCGCTGAACTTGATGCCCGGTTCGGCAATTTCCACCGGGAGCAGGTCCGCCGCCAGCTGGCGTCCGAAAATCTCGGCAACGCGTTCCGCGAGCGTCGTGCAGACCGGCGATTGGAACAACACGCGTCCGTCCTCGATCAGCGTGAACGCGGTCTGCGGGCACGCCAGCGCGTAGAGCCGGACGGTCTGGATGATGTGGGCGGACTCCGTGGTGTCGCTCTTGAGGAATTTGCGCCGCGCCGGCACCGAATTGAACAGATGCGTGACCACCGTGCGCGTGCCCGGCGCGAGGCCGCATTCGCGGACGTGCACCAGCTTGCCGCCGTTGACGACGATTTCCGTGCCGGGACCATTGGCCGGCCGGGTTTGCAATTGGAAATGGGAAACGCTCGCGATCGACGGCACGGCCTCACCGCGGAAGCCGAAGGTCCCGAGCCGGTCGAGGTCGGCGGTTTCCACGAGCTTGCTGGTGGCATGGCGCTCGAGCGAGAGCAGCGCATCATCCTTGGTCATGCCATGCCCGTTGTCCTCGACGCGAATGTAGCTGCGGCCGCCGTGCCGGAACTCCACCTCGATCCGGGTCGCCCCGGCATCGAGGCTGTTTTCCACGAGTTCCTTCACCACCGCGGCCGGACGCTCGATGACCTCGCCCGCGGCGATCTGGTTGGCAACCCGGTCGGAGAGGATGCGAATGGACGGCATGGAATCCCCGCAACCATCCGCGGAACGGTCCGCGACCGGAAGCACGAAATTTTCACCTCACGGGCGCGGTCCGTCCGGTCCGCGGTCGTCATCCTTCGCGCGGGCGGGCCCCGCGAGGTTGATGAGGGACGTGACCACCCGGAATGGCCGGAACAACCAACCGATTTCCAACAAGGGCTCGGCCACGCCGGCCTTTTCCTCGAGGCGATTGACCTGCCAAATGAGGATCGACGCGCCGATCAGCGTGAAGACAAAGAAGGCCTGGAAGGCTGGCAGGTTGATCGTCGCCTGTTCGCCCTCCTTGAGCACCAGGCCCCACGCCACCGGCGCGAGGCCACCGAGGAAATAGCAGACCGCACCGTGCAGCGAAACCGGCAGCGCCCGCTCCGCCGGTGGCAGCAGCTTGCTCAGGTAACTCACGTTGGCCGCCGTGAACATTCCCGTCCCGGCGCCCAGCATGGCGTATAGCAAGGGCATCACCCAGGGAATCAGCCCGGTCCAGCGCAGGCAGACCAGCCACCCGGCCGCAACGAGCGCAAACAACGAGAAGATCATTCGGAAATACGGCTTGGTCCCGGTGCGGTCGATGCGCGACCGCATGAAGGCATTGCCGGCGATCACGCCGGCGTACTGGACGATGGTGTAGCCCATGATGTTCGCCGGCGAGATGCCCGCGACGGTCTTCAGGTAATAGGCGCCAAACGGAACCAGCGGCGTCGACACGATCAGGAAGCACACCGCCAGCCAGAGGTAGGTGCGAAAAGGGCTGGCACCGAACAAATGGCGGGGCGTGTCCTGCCGGATGGTGGCGAGACTCATCACCGTGGGACGTTCAATATCCGGCAGCGCCTGCAAGCACCGGAAAGCGAGCCACGCGCCGGTGATGCTAAAGGCGTACAGGAGCGTGAACGCCCAGGCCTGCGGGAGCGTCGCAAAGCAGACCGCACACAGCACGAGGGTGCCCACGGACGCCGTTCCGCCCATGATCTGGTCGGTGGACCAATAGCGTCCGCGTACATTCTCCGGCACCAGGCCCTGCAACCAGGTGGTGATGGCCGCCGCCCCGACCGAGCGACTGAGCGAGTAGAAAAACATCGCGACCACGACCAGGTGCACCATCCAGGTGGTGGGACCGCGATCGCGCAGGAGAATGGTGAGCACGAGCGGCACCACCAGGAACCAACTGCGCGCGCCCCACCCTGCCAGGGTCAGTCGCTTGAAGCCCAGCCTGGGCAGCAACACCGTGGCGAAGACCTGCACGGGCGTGAGCAGGAGCGGCCAGCCGTAGACCAAGCCCGTTTCAAACGAATTGGCGCCGAGGTACGCCATGAACAACACCGTCGGGGTCGCGGTGGCGATCTGCCAGTTCAGCGCGTTGAAAAACGCGAAGAACAGACCCTGCCGGTACGGGTACAGCTTGGGGTCGCGCCAGGGAATCAGAAGCGACATGTCAGCAGGTGGCGGCCCCGCGGCCGCCGGAGATCAGGCGAGCAGCTTTCCCCAGCGCTTCAGCTGCCGGGCCAACTGCGCGGGTCCGGGCATGCCGGTGCCTTTTCGCCGGGCCATCGCCTTCTGGAGGTGGAACGAATCGATCCAATCCTTCGCAAACTTGGGGTGCACGGACCGGACGTCGGCCAACGACAGGCGGTCGAGTGCGACCGCCTTTTGTTCGGCGAGACGCACGACGGCGCCCACCGCGTGGTGCGCCTCGCGAAACGGCACGCCGCGGCGGACCAAATAATCGGCGAGGTCCGTCGCGAGCAGGCCCGGATCCGCGACGGCGGCGGCGCAGCGCTCCTTGTTGAGTTTCATGCCGGCGATCGTGCCGGCCAGCACCTGGAGACACAGCACGGTCTGGTCGTGGCTGTCGAAGACGGGCGGCTTGTCCTCCTGGAGGTCGCGATTGTACGTCAGCGGCAAACCCTTCACGAGCACGAGCAAGGTATTTAGGTTGCCCTGCAGGCGCGCCGATTTGCCACGCAGCAACTCCATCGAATCCGGATTCTTCTTCTGCGGCATCAGGCTCGAGCCGGTGCAAAACGCGTCGGGCAGGTCGGCGAACTTGAACTCCTGGCTCATCCACAGGATCATGTCCTCCGCGATGCGCGAGAAATGCACGCCGGCCAGCGCGCAGGCCGAGGCGAACTCGATGTAGACGTCACGGTCGCTCACCGCGCCCATGCTGTTGCGCGTGGGCCGCGGCCGGCCGGCGGCGTCCACGAAGCCGAGCAGCTTCGCGGTGTACTCGCGGTCGATCGGCAGCGTCGTGCCGGCGATGGCGCCGGAGCCGAGCGGACACCAATTGGCGTGGTCGGCAACGGTCGCAAAACGCTCCGCATCGCGCGACAGCATCTCGAGGTAGGCGAGCAAATGATGCGCCACGTAAACCGGCTGCGCCCGCTGCAGGTGTGTGTAGCCCGGGATGAGCACGTCGCGGTTGCGCAACGCGACCTTCAGGATGGCGCGCTGGGCCTCGCGAATGTGCCCGATGATTTCGGCGCACGCCGCCTTGAAGTACAGGCGCATATCCGTCGCCACCTGGTCGTTGCGGCTGCGCGCCGTGTGCAACTTGGCGGCGGCCGGGACGCGCTGCGTCAGGGCCTGCTCGATGTTCATGTGCACGTCCTCGAGCTTGGTCTGCCACTTGAACTTGCCGGCGGCGATCTCGCGACCGATGGCATCGAGGCCGCGGTGAATGGCATCGCGTTCCGCCTTCGTGATGAGCCCGACCTTCGCGAGCATCGCCGAGTGGGCCTTGCTGCCCTGGATGTCGAACGGGGCAAGCCGGTGATCAAACGAAACCGACTCGCTGAACCGCAGCATCAACTCGGCGGGACCCGCCGAGAAACGTCCACCCCAAGTGGCTTGCGCCTTCGTTGCCATAGAGGGCCAAGCAACGGCGCACCGCCGTTCTTGGCAACGAGATTCTCGGTCAGAAATTCCGACGGCAACCCCGCGTGGTGGGAGGGATTTCATATCCCGACTATTCCCGCCGCCGCCCAGGAAGTCGGCATCGATAATCCCTCCCACCACGATTCCGGCCGGAGAAATTACCGTTTGCCCGCGCGACGCCCGCCCGCATGGTGGCGCCATGTCATTCGCGCGCTGGAAATCGCTGGCTTTGCTCCTCCTCAGCCTGGCCCTGGCCGGGTCGGGCGCGGAGACGCCGACGAGCGGGGCACGGGTCGTCGTGCCGGCGATGAAGACGTCCATTTATGTGGGCAGCGTGACGCTCATCACGGCGGACTTCCTCCAAGACGGCGACGCCTTCAGCTCCACCTACGAGGCGAAGGTGCGGCCGTGGTTCTTTTGGGGCGAAACCGGCAAGATCACGATCAAGCTCCCTGCGACCGACCTCACCCGCCTCGCGCTGGGCCAGACCGTCGAATTCACCGGCGAGGCTTCGAATCACAAAAACAAACCACGCACCGTGACCGGCCGCGCGCAGCCGGCCGACCCGCTTTCCGGCAAGATCAAGGTCCGCATCATGGCGGATGGCATCGAGCTGATCTTCAACGGCACGTACCAGCTGACCGCGGGCACCGCGCGCTAGCCAAATTCGTCGGGCCGTCGCTGGTCGATGGGCCTACAGACGCAATCAATCCGCCCAGTGGAAGGTCACCGGTCGTTCCACCGCCGGGTGCAGGCTGTGGTGCACGGGGCAATTCAACGCGGCTTTTTCCAGGACGCCGGCCGGATCCTTGGATTTCGGAAACGGCAGCCAGATCTGGGTCGCGATGCGCACAATGCGACGCGGTGCATCGGTCGACATTTCCTTGGTCACCTCCCACTTCACGCCCGGAATATCGAATCCCAGTTTCGTGCGGGCCGCGATGGCCATCGTCGTGACCATGCATGCGGCGAAGGACGCCGTGGTCAGGTCGGTAGGCGAAAAAGCGAGCCCACGACCATGATTGTCCTTCGGCGCGTCGGTTTCAATCTTCTGCCCCGAGGGGCCATGCGTCAGCTGACAGTTGAGTTCGCCGGTGTACGAGCCAGTGCTTTTGACCATGCAGTGAGTTGGGCAGAATGTGTTCGGAAATCAGCTTAAAAATCCGGGTGATCATTCAGATTTTTCCCGCGGATGGCGCGGGATCAACGCGGATAAATACCCAAATACCGTCATCCTGAACGCCGCAAAGGACCCTCCGGGTTTGAATTAATCCGCGATCCTCCGCGCCATCCGCGGGAGATCCTCACTGGAATTTCCTGAGGCGTCCGGCGACGTCCGAGCGGAGCCGATCAATGTAATCCAGAGTGTATTTCTCGATCGACAGCTTCGGGTCGCGGACGAGGGGTGTGAGGTCCATTGCCCAAGTCAGGGCATTCGCCTTGTCGGTCGCATGCGAGGTGTGAAACGTTGCATTCGCGAGGCGGCGGCCGGCAATCGCCAGATCATAGCGCTTGCCGCCGGCAATTTGGGAAACAAAAGCGCCGATCAGTTTTGCGGCCAGCTTCGGACGCGCCGAGTCGTCGAGCACGACCTTGTCGGCGTCGAGCAGCCAGTCGAGATTCCGCCAGACCTCACAGCCATACACGGCTTTCGGCCGCAGCCGGGCCGGCAAGGCACGCAAGGCCTCCAGGCAGCGCAGAAAGCAGGCGATGTGCGTATCGTGCTTGTCCGCGGGATTGTGCAGATAAACGACGTCCGGCGTCGTAGCGCGCAGAATGGCCACAAGATCCGCGACCACTTCCGGGCGGCGGGGATCCTTCACGACCGCGCTGGGATGGGCCAGCTGCAGCTGCGCGGCGTAACGCCCCAGGCGGGCCGCCCGACGCTGCTCCTGGCGGCGCACCGCCTTCATTTCCTCGTCCGTGTAACGCGCAAATTTCCCGCTGCGCGGACTGCCGCCGCCGTCGGTGATGACGACGCCGGTGAACGTGCGTCGCGCGTAGCCGGCCGTGATGCCATGGTAAGCGAGGATCTCGATGTCGTCCTGGTGTGCCGCGAGGCAAAGGTGCGTCGTGCGGCGGAGCGCGACGGACAGCGGTCGGCCGTCAGGAACGAAGAGATCAGCGGCGGGATGGGAGAGATTCACGATCGAAATTTAGCCACGAAAAAACGGAAAGGACACGAAAAGAAATGCGCTCAGGGCCGACTCGTGGGGATCCCCCAGGGTTCCTCCGGCCATTAATTCCGGAGATAAAGTTGCTCGATGGCGATGGCGCGGCCGTCGCGGCCAAATTCCACCAGCGCGGCCGAAAGCCGGTTGTCGCCCGTTGCGACTTCAAACCGCCGCGGCATGCCATCGAGGAAGCGCCCGACCACCGGGGTGATTTCCCGGCCGAGCACGGATTCGTGTGGTCCGGTCATGCCGACGTCGCACATGAAGGCCGTCTGTTTGCGCAGAAGCGACGCATCCGCCGTCGCCACATGCGTGTGCGTCCCAAGCACGGCCGTCACCCGCCCGTCGAGGTGCCAGCCCAGCGCCTGCTTCTCGGACGTCGCTTCCGCGTGGATCTCGACGAGGGCGCCGTCGAATTGGCCCGCGAGTTTCGCGAGCAGGGCGTCAGAACCGAGGAACGGGCAGTCCGCCTTGAGCCCCATGAAACTGCGGCCCAGCACCGTGAACACCAGTAACCGGAATCCCTCTTTTTCGAGGATCACGTGGGTGCGCCCGGGATTGTTGGCGGGCAAATTCGCGGGCCGACACACCCGGTCGAAACCCTGGATCTCAACCTCCCACCCTTTCTGGTCCCACACGTGGTCACCGAGCGTGACCGCGTCGACACCCGACTCGAGGAGCGATTTGCAAATCGATGCCGTGATGCCGGCGCCGGCGGCGGCGTTCTCGCCGTTGGCGACGACAAAATCAATCGAGCGTTCCGCGCGAAGCTTCGGCACCAGCGCGGCGACGATCTCGCGCCCGGGCTTGCCGACGATGTCGCCGATGAAGAGGAGTTTCATAATCCCCCGCGAGGGTGGCGGGGTCGCAAACGATCAGGGCGCCAGATACGCCGCACCGGACGCGTTGCCGAGCGACGTCGGGCTGAGGCGCGTGGCCTTGCCCGATTCGGAGTCCACCAGCCACAGGCTGCGCGTGTTCGCTCCGCGGTACGTGCAGATGAGGTGACGGCCGTCCGCCATCCAAACCGGCTCCACCGCATCGGTCGGCGCCTTCGTGACGACGTTGCCCTTGCCAGAACTCATATCAAAAACGGCCACCTGGAAGCCGCGGCCTTGCGCGGCCGTGAAGGCGATCTTGTTGGGATTCGCGGTGCTCCAATCCGGTTCGGCGCAGTAATTGAAGCCCGTGACGAGGCGCGTCATCGAACCGCCGCCGGCGGACATCACATGCAGTTGCGGACGTCCCGTTGCGATGATGTCCGACGTGAACACGAGGCGGGACCCATCGGGCGACCACGCCGGCGAGGCCTCGACGGCCTGGTTTGTCGTGAGGCGGCGGATCTGGCGGCCCTGCGCATTGCCGACGTAAACCTCGGGATTGCCTTCTCCGGAGAGAATCATGGCGACGCGTGAGCCATCCGGACTGAAGCGACCGCCGCTGTTTGTGCCCTTGAAACTCGCGAGCAGCGAGATGCGGCGGCTGCCGAGCTCGAGCACGTAGATGTCCGGGAAACTCGTGCGGTAACTGGTGAACACGATGCGATCGCCGCGGGGCGACCAGCGCGGGCTCATGATTTGTTTGCCGTCGGAGGTCCACCGCTGCGCCTCGCCGAAAAACAGGTCGGACGTGTAGATCTCGGTCTTGCCGGTGACCTCGCCAAGGAACGCGAGCTTGCCCGCGAAGAAACCCGGGAGGCCGCTGGTCTTGGTGACGGCCACATCAGCCGCGCGCAGCAGTGCATTGCGCAGGCTGGTGCCAGACACGGTCTGCGTATGCACCGGCGTGCCTGCGCTGCCCTTCGTGATGGTGACCGTGACCTGCGTCGCGCCGGCCGGCGTGAAGGTGACGTTGAACGCGGCGCCACTGGCGACGCGCCGGTAGCGGCCGTGCGCGTCGAAGGCGCGATTGGCAAGGGCCTGCAGGTCCGGGGAGGAAGAGGTCACCGAAATGCCCATGACCTGGGAGTTGGCGTCGACCACGACGTCACCGATGTCCCGTTGGGCGAAGGCCGGCGCGGCAAAAGCAAGGGCGAGGAGAAAACGAAAAGCGTTCTGCATGAGGGTTGGTGCGGAATTAATGAGGAAAGTTCGGGACCGGTTTTTGTTTTACTCCCGGCAACCTACTCACAAGGTCAAAGCCAATCGTTTTCCAAGCCATTTTCACGCCGCCATTGTGACCGCCGACCAACTCAAGGAAGCCCTCAAGCAAGTGAAGTATCCCGGTTTCAGCCGGGACATCGTTTCGTTCGGGCTCGTGCGCTCGACGGCGTTTGCGGACGGGACCGCGAAGGTTTCGGTGGCGATCACGACCTCGGACCCGAAGGTCCCGACGATGCTCAAGACGGAGATCGACAAGTGCCTCCGCGCGCAGCCGGGCGTGAAGGATGTGATCGTCGAGCTCGCGGTTTCCGCGGCGAAGGCCCCGCCCGCCCCCGGCTCGACGAGCGTGACCGGCTCCGCCCCGGTGGGCCTCAAGCACTCGGTGGCCATCGCCTCGGGCAAGGGCGGCGTCGGCAAGTCCACCTTTGCGGTCAACCTCGCGTGCGCGCTGGCGCAGCTCCTGGAAAAGCGCGGCCGACCGGGCCGGGTCGGGCTGATGGATTGCGACATCTACGGGCCCTCCGTTCCCCTGATGATGGGCCTGCAGGGCCGACCCTCGATCGATGGCGAGTCCCTGGTTCCGCTGGAGCGCTTCGGCGTGAAGGTCATGTCCATGGGCTTCCTCGTCGATGACAACACCCCGGTCGTGTGGCGCGGGCCGATGATCATGAAGACCATCCAGCAGTTCGTCCAAAACGTGAAATGGGGCGAACTCGATGTGTTGCTGATCGACCTGCCGCCGGGCACGGGTGATGCGCAGCTGTCGCTGGTGCAAACGCTGCCCCTCGACGGCGCGATCCTCGTCACGACGCCCCAGACCGCGGCCACCAACATTGCCCGCAAGGGTGGCCTGATGTTTCAAAAGGTGAACGTGCCCCTGCTGGGCGTCGCGGAGAACATGAGCTGGTTCGAGGACGCCAACGGCAACCGCCAGTCCCTGTTCGGCGAAGGCGGCGGGGCGATCACGGCGGAGCTGCTGGCGACGACGCTGCTTGGGCAAGTGCCGCTTTACCCGGAGATTCGCGCGGGCGGCGACACGGGGCACCCCGTGACGGTGAATGCTCCCGACAGCAAACCGGCGCAGGTCTTCCGCAGCATCGCGGAGAATCTCCTCGGCAAGCTCAAGGTTTGAGCGCAATGGGCCGCGCCCGGCGCATGTAGGACACAAGCCGACGAGTACACGGGTTGACACAACCTCCGCCAAACATCTAGGGTGTTTCTCGCATGACACAGCAGCCGGGCCGCCACGTACTTCCGACGACGATAATCGGAAGCTTTTCCCTCTGTCGTTGAGGCTGATGCCAGTTATGACCACGCCTTCCCCCACTGAAACCTCCGGCAATCGCGACTTCGTCAAGCAGTCGAGCCTTTACCAGGAGTTCTTGGCGGAGCGGGAAGAGATCCTGAAGCACAAGTGGATCGAGTCGGAACGCCTCGGATATGACATCGGCTTCGAGCGCGCCCTGCTCGACTGGATCCGGAAGCATCGTGACAGTTGGCGGGCCGCCCGCCGCGCCCAGATGGCCGCAGGTGGTGGCACCACCCCGCCGCCGGCCGCACCCAAGAAGTGATTCCCCAAAGCCCGCCGTCGAGCGGGCTTTTTGCTTTTTGGTGGGAGGGATTTTATATCCCGACTATGAAGGCACCTAGCCCCACCCCGACCACGAAAAAGGCCGATCCCAAGGGATCGGCCTTAAATTCTGAAAAGTAACGCGGGGTTACTTGATCTCCTTGTGGAGCGTGTGGCGCTTGAGGAAGGGGTTGTACTTCTTCTTCTCGATGCGCTCGGTCACGGTCTTCTTGTTGCGCTTGGTGAGGTAGCGCGAAGCGGGTTTGCCCTCTTTGCGGGCCTCGGTGCATTCCAGGGTGACGGTTTCTTGCATGGCTTTAAATGGATTGGAGGGGCGAAGAAAGGCCGCGGCTCTGGCCCCTGCAACTCAATTCTTTAAAATGTACGGCGCGCCACCGGATTCGCCGCCGCCACTCGTCGATCGGGCCTCCGAAATCCACCATCAACCCAGCCCAGGTCAGGCACTTACCTTCTTTTCTGTCAACGGCATCATGACCCCGCGACGGAACAGGGTGACCTGCCCGGAACTCGAGGAAACGACCAACGCGATACAATCCGCCGCGACCGAAATCGCCGCCGCCGCCGCATGCCGCGAACCGAGTCCGCTGGGCAGGGCATGATTGTAGTCGGTGGCCTGGATCAGCGCACCGGCAGCCTCCACCACCCCGTCCCCCCGGATGACAAACGCGCCGTCGATCGAGGAGAACTCCTTGATGGTTTCATCCATGAAGGGATTCAGGATGTTTCGGTCCTCTTCCTTGTAGCCGAAAAACGGATTCAGCACGAGCGGCTTGGTGAGCGTGGCGAGCTTCTCGTTGTCACCGACGACAAACAAACACCCCACCGGACGTCCTTCGCGACCTTCGACCGCGAGTTCAGTCGCCACCGCGATCACTCGTTCAAGCACCTCGGGTTTCACGTCCGGCGGAAGCAGGTCCGCATGGCCGGTCAGCAGCGTCGAGAACTCCTTCTCAACGTCCACAATGACAATCGTGTCGAACTGGTTGCTGCCCGCGAGGCCGCCCACGCAGCAGATCCGGTCATCAAATTTGATCAGCCCGCGCGTGATGCCAACGAGCACGGCGCTGCGCAGCTGCGCCATGCGCTGCGAGGAGAACGACCGCACCTGGATAGTGTCATCGAATCGCCCGGGTCGGTCCTCCCCTTCCGCAGCGCCGCGGCTCACGAGGATCGTTTTCAACTTCGAGGCCCACTTCGGCGCCTTGAATACGCCATCGAACGTGTCGCCGAAAACCATCAGCCCCGTGCAACCGCTGCCGGTGGCGATCTTCTCCGACTCGCGGAGGATGACGCGGTTGACGCGGGTCTGCGGCGCCGCGACGGGTTTCGCCGCCATGCCGCCAAATCCGGTGAACAGGCGGTCGTACAAGGCGTCGAGGTCCGGCGCCTGCACGAGGCTGTCGACAAAATCCTGTTCCTTGAGGACCGTCGCAAGTGCCGCGAGGACCTGCAGGTAATCGCGCGTCTTTTCGTCCGCGATCAGCATGAACACGAGCCGTACCGGCTCGTTCTCCATCGCGCCGTCGTAGCGGATACCGTAATGGCTGCGGCCCACCGCCAGCACATAGCGGCGGCCCATCTTCACGCGCACGTGCGGCATGGCCACGCCGAGACCGAGGTAGGTCGTCATCGTGTTCTCGCGACGCAACAGGCCCTTGAGCAGCGCGTCCTTGTTCAGGTCCGGAAACCGCTCGACCGTGAGATTCAGCAACTCGACCAGCGCGCCCTCCATGTCAGCGCTGCCCAGGTCGACCACGCGGCCGCGGGAAATGTATTTGTCGAGACGCATGGCTTAGGTTGAGCGCTTAGAGTTGAGCGTTGAGAGCCATGACTTCGGCGGGAGGAGCGGGTGTTTGGTGACTCTCAA
Organism: Lacunisphaera sp.; assembly: GCA_044224295.1. Classification (GTDB taxonomy): domain Bacteria; phylum Verrucomicrobiota; class Verrucomicrobiia; order Opitutales; family Opitutaceae; genus Lacunisphaera. Next base: position 94,285 of record JBGAKQ010000006.1, read on the forward strand.
CACTCACCGCTCATCTCTCAACGGGATCTCACTTTTCCCACTCCAGCGCGCCCTTCTTCACTTCGTAGAACAGGCCGAGCACGAGCACGAAGAGGAAGAACAGCATCGGCGAGAGGATCGCGATGTTGTTGGCCAGGAAATCGCGGTAGACGAACGTCCACGGGATGAGGAACACGACCTCGATGTCGAACAGGATGAACAGCATCGCGGTCACGTAGAACTTCACCGAGAAACGCGTGTGTGTGCTGCCGTCGGAAAAGATGCCGCACTCGTAGGCCGCGTCCTTGATCTTGGTGTGCAACGCCCGCTGGCCCAGCACCTGGCTGAGGAAAATCACCCCGACCGTGATCACGGCAGCGAGGCAAATTTGCACCAGGAACGGCAGGTAGGCGGCGGAGCTCATCCCCAACAAGATGCGCGCATGACATGGCCCGCTTCAAGTGGAATTTTTGAGGGACGTCCGCCGGTGCAGCTGGGTCGATTTCCCCATTGCGAGCCCGCCGGCTTTGAATTGATGGTAAGGGATGTCCGACTACTCCGCCCCCGCTTTTCTCACCGAGTTGCTCAAGGCCAAGTCGCCGTCCGGCGCGGAAGCCCAAGCCCAGGCGGTCTATGACCGCTTTGTGAAGCCGCAGGCCGACGCCTACGCGAACGACGCGCTGGGCAACCGCCTGGCGACGCTGAATCCCAAGGGCGGCCCCACGCTCATGCTCGCCGGCCACATGGACGAGCTCGGGCTCATCATCACGTACGTCAACAAGGACGGCTTTCTCTATTTCGACACGATCGGTGGCCACGACCGCAGCATCATTTCCGGCCGGCGCGTGATCATCCAGACCGCCAACGGACCGGTGCGCGGCGTTACCGGCAAGCGCGCCATCCACCTCATGGAGGAGGCCGAGCGCAAGAAGGTGCCGGAAATTCACGAGATCTGGATCGATATCGGCGCGAAGACGAAAGCCGAGGCGCTGACGCGCGTTTCGATCGGCGACGTCGCGACCTACGACCACGAGTTCACCCTGATCAACGGCAGCATCGGCACCGCCCGGGCCTTCGACAACAAGGTCGGCGCCTATGTGGTGGGCGAAACCCTGATTCGTTTGGCCAAGGATTCCGGCAAACTCAGCGCAAAGGTGGTTTCCGTCGCGACGACCCAGGAGGAGATTGGCACCCGCGGCGCGCAGACCTCGGCTTTTTCGGTGGACCCGCACGTCGCGCTGATTGTGGACGTCGGCCACGCGACCGACCACCCGGATTGCGACCCGCGCAAGTTCGGCGAGACGAAACTCGGCGGCGGCCCGATCATCTGCCGCGGACCGAACATCAACCCGAAGGTTTACGAACGGCTCGTCGCTTGCGCCAAGAAGGCGAAGATTCCCTACCAGCTCGAGGCGGACCCCCGCCCCACCGGCACCGATGCGCGCGCCATCCAGATGGCCCGCGGTGGCGTCGCCTGTGGCCTGGTCTCAATCCCGCTGCGCTACATGCATACGCCGAGCGAGGTCGTGGACCTCGAGGACGTCGAGAACTGCGTGAAACTCTTCGTGGCCTTCGCGAAAGCCGTCGGCAAAAACGAGAGCTTCAACTGGTAGTTGAAGGTGGAGCGCGACCTCCGGGCGCGCTTTCGGGACGTCCGCGAGCGGCGAAGCTTTCGGCCGCCTCGCAGTCGTCGCGAGTCAATCGACCCGCGCGGAGCGCCGGTTCCACCGACAAAAAAGGCCGGTCGAGAGACCGGCCGGAATCGCCCCAATTTCGCCTTAAGCGGCGTCCTTGCTCGTCGTGGCGGTGCCGCGACCGGGCTTGCGCAGCTGCGGCTTGCGGCGGCCTTCGACGACGGCCTGGTCGATGACGACTTCAACCACGTCATCGCGCTGCGGGAGATCGTACATGACCTCAAGCATGATCTTTTCCAAAATGGCGCGGAGCGCGCGGGCACCGGTCTTCAGTTCGATCGCCTTCTTGGCGATGGCGACGATCGCGTCGCGCGTGAACTTGAGCTGAACGCCGTCCATCGCGAACAGCTTCGAGTACTGTTTCACCATCGCGTTCTTGGTGCGAAGCAGAACCTTCTCGAGATCCTCCACCTTCAGTTCATCGAGCACCGAGACGACCGGCAGGCGGCCGATGAACTCGGGGATCATGCCGAAGCGAATCAGGTCCTCCGGGGCGACGCCGCGCATCATCTCGTCGGGCGTGAGGTCGTGATCCTGCTTGTTGACGTGAAAACCGAGTGAGCGCTGGCCGAGGCGTTTCTTGATGACCTCGTTGAGGCCGACGAACGCGCCGCCGCAGATGAAGAGAATGTTGGCCGTGTTGACCTGGATGTACTCCTGGTTCGGGTGCTTGCGGCCGCCCTGGGGCGGGACATTGCACGTCGTGCCCTCGAGAATCTTCAGGAGCGCCTGCTGCACGCCCTCACCCGACACGTCGCGGGTGATGGAAACGTTCTCCGTCGTCCGGCGAATCTTGTCGATCTCGTCGATGTAGATGATGCCGCACTCGGCCTTCTTGACGTCGTAGTTCGCCGCCTGCAGCAAACGCAGCACGACGTTCTCAACGTCCTCACCGACGTACCCAGCCTCGGTCAGCGTGGTCGCATCGGAAATCGCAAACGGCACGTCCAGGATGCGCGCCAGCGAGCGGGCGAGCAGGGTCTTGCCGGAGCCCGTCGGGCCCACGAGCAGGATGTTGCTTTTCTCGACCTCGACGTCGTTGAACTCCGCCGGCATCGACGCGACATCGCGGGGATTGCCCTGGCCGGCGTCGAAGTTGAGGCGCTTGTAGTGATTGTAAACGGCGACCGAGAGAACCTTCTTGGCGTGGTCCTGGCCGATGACGTGGTCATCGAGTACCTTCTTGATCTCAGCGGGTTTAACCAACCGGAAAGCCGGCTTGGCGCCCTCCGCAACCGGGGCCTTCACCTCGCGGTCGATGATCGTCTTGCAGACGTTTACGCACGAGTCGCAGATGTAAACGCCCGGCCCCGCAATGATCTTGCGCACCTCGGCCTGCGACTTGCCGCAGAACGAGCACAGGGTCATGCGAGAGGATTTGGCCATGAGGGTATAGACAGCGTTTCGCCGGTTTAGTCGAGGCGATTCCCCCCGTGAGGAGAGGAACGCAAGATATGCTCAGGCCGCCGCGGTCTGAGCGATTTTCTGGGCGTCCCGGGTCGAAACGACCACGTGGTCGACCAACCCGTAGGTCTTGGCCTCGTCCGCGCTCAGGTAATAGTCGCGGTCGGAATCCTTCTCCACCTGTTCCGGGGTCTTGCCGGTGTGGCGGGCGATGGTCTCGTTGAGGGTTTTGCGCCAGCGGAGGATTTCCTTCGCCTGGATCGCGATGTCGGCCGCCTGGCCGCCGGCGCCGCCCGAGGGCTGGTGGATCATCACGCGGCTGTTCGGCAGCGCGAAGCGCTTGCCCTTGGTGCCCGCCGCGAGGAGGACCGTGCTCATGCTCGCCGCCATGCCGATGCAGTACGTGACGATGTCACACTGCAGGAAGTTCATGGTGTCGTAGATGGCCATGCCGCCCGTGACGACGCCGCCCGGGGAGTTGATGTAAAGGTGAATGTCCTTCTTCGGGTCCTCCATCTGCAGAAACAGCATCTGCGCGATCACAAGGTTCGCCACGACATCGTCGATCGGGGTGCCGATGAAGATGATGCGGTCCTTGAGCAGACGGCTGTAGATATCCATCGACCGCTCGCCGCGGCCGGTGTTTTCGAGGACGATTGGGACGTAGTAGCTCATGCTTTGGCGGTGGCCGTCTTCACGGTAGCCTTGGAGACGAGGAAATCAAGGGCCTTGTCGAAAAGCAGCTGCTGCTGGACCGCGCGGAGCTGGTCGCGGTCCTTGCCCAAGTCCTTCGCCAGCTTTTCCGGCTTCTGGCCCGAGCGCATCGCCTCGCGCATGATCCAATTGTTGAAATCCTTCTCGGCCACCTGGAGCTTCTCGGCCTCGGCGATCTTGGCGAGGATGAGCTGCACCTTGATCCGCGAGATCGCGGCCTGCGTGGCGCTGTCGAAGAGTTCCTTCTTGTTCTGCTCGAACTGCTCCTGCGGGATGCCGCGGCGCATGTTCTCCTCGATGAACTGGCGGAGGACGCCATCGCGCTCGGAGGCGACGAGGCTCTCCGGCACGGGGAAATTCGCCTGCGCGACGAGCGCATCGGTCACCTGCCGGCGCTGCGCGGAACGATTCTCGTATTCCTTGCGCATCTTCAGGTTGGTCGAGACCTGCGACTTGAGGCCGGCGAGGTCATCGGCCTGGTTGGCCTTGAAGAATGCTTCGTCCATCGGCGGCAGCACGCGCTCGCGCACTTCCTGGACCTCGATCGCGTAACTGACGGTCTTGCCCGCCAGCGCCGGGACCGCGGCGAATTCCGCGGGGAACGTCACGGCGACGTCCTTCTTGTCGCCGGCCTTGAGGCCCGCGAGCTGCTTCGAAACGCCGGGCAGCAGGCCCTCATTCGCGCCCTCGACCTCTTCCCACGTCTGCGGCGCGGCGGCGTAGATGCCCTTGTCGCCGACCACTTCCGCGAGAGGTTTGCCGTCGAGAGTACCCGCATAACCGAAGCGGACGTAGTCACCCTTCGCGGCGGCACGCTCGGCGACCTTGAAATCGGCGCGCTCGGCGCGCAGGCCCTCGATCACCGCGTCGATCTCGGCGTCGGTCGGCTCGGTCGGGGCAACTTCAGTCGTGAGGTTCGCGTAATCCGGCAGCTTGAAATCCGGGCGCACGTCGACGGTGAGCTTGATGGCGGCGGAGAGGCCGGGCTCGATCGAGCCTTCCTCGACATCGACCAGGGACAGGACCGGCAGCTTCGACTGGTCGAGGCCGTCACGGTAGGCTTTGCCGATGACTTTCTGCTTGAACTCGTCCTTGAGCTCCTTGCCGAAGCGCTTGGCGACCATCGCAGCGGGAGCCTTGCCGGGGCGGAAGCCAGGCAGGCTGACCTGCTTGGTGAATTCGCCCAGGATGGCATTGTATTCGCCGTCCACTTCGCCCTTGTCGAGGGTCACGGTTAGCGTCTTGCGGGTCTCGTTGATGTCGGTGATTTGAACGTTCACGGTATTAAAAAAAGGGGCGATTTCAGTCGATGAACCGGCCAACGTAGGTCACAGGCCCCACTGGTCAATGACAGATTAGTCGTGCGAGAATGCCGAAAGGCGCCCAACCTCCCGATCGCGTAATGTCCTCACTCACACAGCTTTTGGCCACCCATCCCCGCGTGCTCGTGCTGGATGCGGCGTCCACGCGGGTCCAGGTGGGGCTGCTGTCGGCGACCGAGGCTCCTCGCTGGCACCAAGCCGAGACGGACGCCGGATCCGGGCTTTTTGCCGCGGTCGCGAGTGTGATGGCGGACGGACCGGACCCAGTGGGTGGCGTGGACGCATTCGTTTTTTGCGAGGGACCAGGTTCCATGCTCGGCATTCGCACGGTCGCGATGGCCGTGCGCACGTGGCAGACCCTGCGAGCGCGGCCCGCCTACGCTTACCAAAGCCTCGCGGTGGCCGGATGCCACGAGCGCCGCGTCTTGGGAGGCGCGGTCACGGTGATCGCGGACGCACGGCGCGACACCTGGCACGTGCAAGCCGTCCCCGCCGAAGGGGCACCCGGTCCGCTGCAACGCGTCGCGAGCGCGGCCCTGCCGTCCGGCGGGTTGCTCATGCCGGAAAATTTCCGCACGTGGACGCCGCTGCCTGCGACCCTCAAGACGTGCAGCTACGATCTGGCACAGATTTTGCCAGCGATCGCCGGACTCGATTTGTTTCGGCCGTCCGCGGCGCCTGATGCCTTCCAGCATGAAGCGCCCGACTACAAGAAGTGGAACGCGCAGGTGCATAGCGCGGCCAACGCCACGAAATGACGGTGGCCGCCCAATTGCCGCGTCGCTGTTGGGTTGAGATCGACCTCGCGGCGCTCGAGCGCAACCTGAAGCTCATCCGCCGTTCTTTGCCCGCGGGCATGAAGCATGTCGCGGTCGTGAAGGCCGATGCTTATGGCCACGGCCTGCCGCAGGTCGCCGCGCATCTCATGCACGCCGGCGCGGATCTCTTCGCGGTCGCCAGCCTGGCGGAGGCGCTCGCGCTCCGCGAACTGAGCGCGGACTGCCCGATCCTGCTGTTGAGTTCGGTGCTGCCTGGCGAAGATCGGTATCTCGCCGAAAACGGACTGGCCGCGACCGTGTCGAGCGCCGACGAAGTGACGCGCTTCGGCGCGGTGGGTGCCGCCGCGGGCCGTCCGATCGCCGTGCATCTCAAGATCGACACGGGCATGGGCCGCCTCGGCGTGTGGCATGAGGAGGCCCGCCCCGTGTACGAACTGATCCAGCGCACGCCGGGAGTGCGCCTGGCCGGTATCTTCACCCATTTTTCCAGTGCCGACGAAGACCCGGATTTCACTGCAGAGCAGCGCCAACGATTTCTCACCGCGCTGGCGGAGTTCCCCGGCCTCGATCCCTCACGACTCTTGATCCATGCGGACAACAGCGCCGGCTTGGAAAGCGCGCCGGAAAAAAGTCTCTTCAATGCGGTGCGCATCGGGCTGCTGCAGTTCGGGATTCTACCCCACCCCCATTCGCTCCTCGCGCGCGTGCAGACGGAGCCCGTTTTCAGTTTTCACGCCCGCATCGGACTCGTGAAGCGCTTGCCCGCCGGCACCGGCATCAGTTACGGACGAACCCACGTCCTCACGAAACCCACCACCGTGGCCGTCATCACCGCGGGCTATGGCGACGGTCTGCCGCGGGCCTGCAGCAATCGTGCAAGCGTGCTGCTCCAAGGCCGCCGCTGCCTGGTATTGGGTCGCATCACGATGGACCAGACGATCGTGGACGTCTCCAGTCTGTCCACGCCGCCGCAAACCGGCGACGCGGTGGTGCTCGTGGGGCGGCAGGGCGCCAATGAAATTGGCATCGGCGAGTTCAGCCGCTGGGCCGACTCGATCCCTTGGGAAACGCTTTGCGCCGTAACCAAGCGCGTGCCCCGTCTTTACCGCACGCCGCTCGGAATATAGGTTCGCGCTGAAACCGCTTCACGCTTCCCTCGTCACCTAGCCAACGTTTATGGGCCCGTCACCTCTCCCCCTCACGGCTGTCGAAGCCTGGCAACCCCTGCCCGCCACTGATTGGAACGAAGCCGCTGCGCGTCATCTCTTGCAGCGCGTTGGTTTCAGCGCCACCCCGGCCGAACTCGCACGCGTCCTGCAGGACGGCCCCGTCCGCTCGCTCGAGCGCTATTTTGCCGCGATGCCCGCGCTCCCGAAGCCGCGCCAGATTGCCAATCTCGAGCGGGACTACGAGGACTTCCCCCGCCGCCTGGCGGCCGGTACGCCCGAGGAAAAGCGCATGCTGCAGCAGGAAGCCCGCGAGCGCTCGCGCGAGGCGATGTTCGACTTCACGATCAAGTGGCTGCAACTTGCCAGCCGGCCCGAAAATTCCCCGGCGGAAAAATGGCTCCTCTTCCTGTCGGACGTCTGGGTCGTCGGCGTCGAAAAGGTCAAGAACGCCGCGCTGATTTACCAGCATCAGAATATCCTGCGTCAGGCCGGCCTCGGCAGCGCGGTGCGATTGGCCAAGGCGGTTTCCCGTTCGCCGGCGATGGTCATTTACCTCGATCTCCAGCAAAGCCGGCAGGAGGCGCCCAACGAGAATTTCGCGCGCGAACTCTTCGAGCTCTTCACGCTCGGCGAGGGCAACTACACGGAAAACGACATCAAGCAGGCGGCCCGCGCCTTTACCGGTTATCGGCAGCGCCAGGGCGAATTCACCTTCGTGCAGCGGCAGCATGACAACGGCAGCAAGACCGTGTTCGGGCACAGCGGCCGGTTCTCGGGCGATGACGTCATCGACTTGGTTTTCCGCCAGCCGGCCGCCGGCAGTTTCCTCCCGAAGGAGATGGTCCGGTTCTACCTCAGCGAGAACCCCCTGCCCGCCGAACTCACCAACGCGCTCGGCACGTGGTGGGCTGGCGAGGGTTACGATCTCCGGAAGCTCGCCGTGCGCTTCTTCAGCAGCCGCGTGTTTTTCGATCCCGCGTATCGCGACGGCTACATCAAGATGCCGATCCAGTTCTACGTCGGTCTCCTGCAGGATCTGGAGCTCAGCGTCGCGCCGCTGCCGCGCCAATTGATCGGCAACCTGCGCGCGATGGGCCAGATGCCGTTTGATCCGCCCAACGTGCGCGGCTGGGTGGGTGGCCGGAGCTGGATCAATTCCGCGACGCTCGCCGCCCGTCGCCAGCTGATCCAGGCGCTGCTGTCCCCGCTCAACGAGAACGCCCTGAACGGCGACGAGCGCATCGAGCTGGCCGCGGCCTATGCCGACGGAGTCAGCAACTTCACGCTCGACCAAGCCCGCCTCGCCGAGTGGGCCAAGCTCCCCGCAGCCGACCGCGCGAAGCAATTCATTCGCCGCTATGTGCCGGATCTCGCGGGCACCGACATGGAGAAGCAGGTCACCGCCTTCCTGGAGCGCAGCGTCCAGCACAGCCAGGCCGCCGGCGCCACGCGCGCCGCGCTGGCAACGCTGCTCGAGTCCCCGAACTACCAACTTTGCTGAGCATGAAAAACCCCGCCTACTTCCTGCCCTCGACCCGCCGCGAGTTTCTGAAATTCGGCGCCAAGGGTGTCGGCCTCCTGGCCTTCAGCCGCTTCGCCCCCGGCTTCCTCGTCGAGTCCGCCTACGCCCAGGCGCCCGCGCCGGAAAAGGACCGCACCATCCTGGTCCTCGTCCAACTGGCTGGCGGCAACGACGGCCTCAACACAGTGGTGCCCTTTGCCGATCCCAACTACCGCCGCCTTCGCCCCACCCTTGGGCTGGCCGAGAAAGACCTCCTCAAAATCAACGATAGCCTGGCGCTCAACGGCGGCTGCGCGGCGCTCCATGGACTGCTCAAGGACGGCAAACTCGGCATCATCCAGAACGTCGGCTACCCCAATCCGAACCGCAGCCATTTCCGCTCCACCGAAATCTGGGAAACGGGCAGCGAGAGCAACGAGTTCCTGCCGACCGGCTGGCTCGGGCGCTTCTTCGACAACGCCTGCAGCGGCACGCCAAAGGGCGGCGACCCGTGCGGCGTAAACATCAGCAACGAAGTTCCGCAGTCGTTCCTGAGCGAGCAACAACACCCGACGTTCAGCCTGCCCGCCGGCCGCAGCCGCCGCCAGCAGTCCGAGAACCTCGCCCTGCTCGAGCAGATGGTCCAGGCGCCGTCGGGCCACGATGATCACGACAATGCCGGCTACCTGCGCCACACGATGATGGACGCACTCGTGACCGAGAAGAAATTCCAGAAGATCCTCGCGAACTACCAGACGAAGTCGGACTACCCCGGCACGCCGTTTGCGGGGTCGCTGCGCAACGTGGCGGCCCTGATCGCCGCCGGAACGGCCACCCGGGTGTACTACGTCTCGCTCGGCGGTTTCGACACGCACAACAACCAGCTCGGCACCCACGCGGGCCTGTTGAAGACGCTATCCGAAGGGCTCGCGGCGTTCCAAGCCGACCTTGAGTCGAAGAAACTCGATACCCAGGTGCTCACGATGACGTTCTCTGAATTCGGCCGGCGGCCCAGCGAGAACGAAAGCCGCGGCACGGACCACGGCACGGCCGCGCCCTTGTTTGTCATGGGTTCACGCCTCAAGCCGGGCCTGCACGGCACCGCGCCCAACCTCGATCTCGCCCGCAATCAGGATCTCCAATACAGCACGGACTTCCGCGCGGTCTACTCGACGGTGCTCGACCGCTGGCTGGGCTGCAAATCCAGCGCGATCCTGGGCAAGGACTACAAGGCGCTGGAGTTCATCTAGGCGCCGAAGGAGCGACGGGCCTCAGCCCTGGTCGTCCCGGCGGCGGCCCCCAACCGGTTCCGGTTTGCCGATGCCCGACGCCCGGAAGCCGATCTTCCGCAACGCGTCCAAGTCAACGATGTTGCGGCCATCGAACACGAACGCCGGCTTCGGCATGCCCGCATAGATGCGGGCATAATCGAGGGTCTTGAATTCGTCCCATTCGGTCACGATTGCGATGGCGTGGGCGCCAGCGCAGGCCTCGTAGGCATCCTTGGCAACCGACAGGCGCGGGTTCTCCACGCCTTTGCCCAACGTGTCGGCCTTGATCTCGTCGGCGGGAACCTTGGGATCATAAACGCAAACCTTGGCATGTTCCTGCAGGAGGTCGCGAACCACGTTGATCGCGGCCGATTCGCGGGTGTCGTTCGTGTCCTTCTTGAAGGCAAATCCCAGCACCGCGATTTTCTTGTCCGCCACCGTGTTGAAAAGATTCTTCACGATATTGCTGGCGAAACGTTTTTTCTGCCAGTCGTTGATGCCCACCACGCTCGTCCAGTACTGCGCAACTTCGTCCAAACCGAAGCTTTCGCACAGGTAAGTCAGGTTGAGGATGTCCTTTTGGAAACACGAACCGCCAAACCCGACGGAGCTCTTGAGGAATTTCGGGCCGATGCGGCTGTCCTTGCCGATGGCGTTGGCCACTTCGTCCACATCCGCGCCGGTCGCCTCGCACAGCGCGGAGATTGAATTGATCGAGGAAATGCGCTGCGCGAGGAAAGCGTTGGCGACGAGCTTCGAGAGCTCCGAAGACCACAGGTTGGTCGTGATGATGCGGTCGCGCGGCACCCAGCGGGCATAGACGCCCGCCAGGGTTTCCACCGCCTTCGTGCCCTCCGGGGTCCGTTCGCCCCCGATGAGCACGCGGTCGGGATTGAGCAGGTCCTTGACGGCGGTGCCTTCGGCGAGGAACTCGGGATTCGAAAGCACGGCGAACTTCAGGCCCTTCGAGTTCGAAGCCACGATGGTCTTGATCGACTCGGCCGTCTTCACAGGAATCGTCGACTTTTCCACGATGATCTTGTCGCTTTCCGCGTGCTCCGCGATGGTGCGGGCGACTGATTCGATGTACCGGAGATCCGCCGCCCGGCCCGCGCCGACACCGTAGGTCTTGGTCGGCGTGTTCACGGCCACGAAAATGATGTCGGCCTTTTTGATGTGTCCGGCCACGTCCGTGGAAAAGAAGAGATTCCGGTTGCGGGCCTGCCGGACCACGTCGTCCAAGCCGGGCTCAAAAATCGGCAGGCGATCACTGTTCCACGCCGCAATCCGGGCCGCGTTCATGTCGACGACCGTCACCGTGATGTCCGGGCACTTCAGGGCGATCATGGCCATGGTGGGACCACCGACATAGCCCGCACCGATGCAGCAGATGTTCATATGTAAAAAGAGGCCGGCATGTTGCCGGCCTCGATTCACAAATCCAAGGACGATTTTGAAATCAGGCGGGGCTGGGCGCCGGCGCGCCACCCGGGGCTTCGGAAGCCGGCTTGGCGACCGGCCGGCCGTTGCCCTGATCGGAACCCTGGCGGGGCGGTTGCTTCACCACCACGATCGGCGACTTGATTTCGCCTTCCTTCAGGATTTCCAACACATGGCGGCCCTCGATGGTCTCGTGCTCCAGCAGTGCCTGGGCCACCTTGTCGAGCGCCGAACGGTGCTCATTGATGATTTGCTCGGCGCGGGCGTACTGGCCGTTGATGATCTCCGAAATCGCCTGGTCGATCTGCCGGGCGGTGTCCTCGCTGAGATGCTGGGAGCGCGTGATGTCGCGGCCCAGGAACACCGTGTCCTGGTTCTCACCCAAGGCGATCGGGCCGAGGTCGCTCATGCCGTAGTCGCACACCATCGCGCGCGCCGTGTTGGTCGCCATCTTGATGTCACTGGCGGCGCCATTGCTGATGTCGTTCGTGACAAGCTTCTCGCCAATGCGACCCGCCATGGCCACGCAAACGCGGTCCAGCAGCTTCTTCTTGGTGCTCGAAAGGATGTCCTTCGTCGGCAGGTAGGTCACGCTGCCCAGGCTCTGGCCGCGGGGAATGATGGTCGCCTTGTGGACGGGCATCGTGCCGTCGTCGAGGACCGCCTGCACGATCGCGTGGCCGGCCTCGTGCCAGGCGAGCGACTTCTTCTCGTTGTCGTCCATGACCCGACGGCGCTCGCGGCCCCAGAGGACCTTGTCGCGCGCGTCGTCGATGTCGACCATCTCGACCTTCTTCTTGTTGCGGCGGGCCGCCAGCAGCGCGGCCTCGTTGAGCAGGTTGGCGAGCTCCGCGCCGGACAGGCCGGGCGTGCCGCGCGCGATGATCGCCAGGTCGACGTTTTCGGAGAGGGTAATCTTGCGCGCGTGCACGCGGAGGATCTGCTCGCGACCGATGATGTCGGGAAGGTCGATGTAGACCTGGCGGTCGAAACGGCCGGGCCGCAGAAGCGCGCTGTCGAGCACATCGGGCCGGTTGGTGGCGGCGATGATGATGACGCCTTCCTGCGTGTCGAAGCCGTCCATTTCCACGAGCAGCGAGTTCAGCGTCTGTTCGCGTTCGTCGTTGCCGCCGCCGAGGCCCGCGCCGCGCTGCCGGCCGACCGCGTCGATTTCGTCGATGAAGATCAGGCAGGGCGCGTTCTTGCGGCCCTGTTCAAACATGTCGCGCACGCGGCTGGCGCCGACGCCGACAAACATCTCCACGAAGTCGGAACCGCTGATCGAGAAGAACGGCACGTCGGCTTCGCCGGCGATGGCCTTCGCGAGGAGGGTCTTGCCGGTACCCGGGGGACCCACCATCAGGATGCCCTTCGGAATGCGCCCGCCGATCTTTTGGAATTTCTTCGGGTCGCGCAGGAACTCGACCACCTCACTGACCTCCTCCTTGGCCTCGTCACAACCGGCGACGTCGGAAAACGTCGCGCGGTCCTTGTCGCGGGTCAGCATCTTGGCCCGGCTCTTGCCGAAGCTCAGCGCACCCTTGCCCGCCTGGCGCAGCTGGCGGACGAAGAGGAAATAGAGGAGGCCGATCACGATGACGAACGGCAGCACGTTGAGGAGCAGCTGCGTCATCGCTGTGGTCGCGGGCTTGTCGTCGAACACCTTTGATTTCTGCAAAGCCTCGTAATTGCTCTCAGTCACGCGGCCCTCGGCGGCGAAGGCCTTGGTGGCCGCACCCGCCTCGTTCTTCAGGATAGGTTCAACCATTTCCCCCGTGATGCTGGCCCAGTCCCGGCCACCGGTGTTATCCTGACGGATCGAACCGCGAGCGACCTTGCCCTCCTCCGCGAATTCAATGACCTGCTGGACCTTGAGGATGGCCGGCTGGGGAGCCCGGCTGGGGTTGAGCAGGAAAAGCGCGACGATGGCCCCGATGATGGCGAACCAGATAAGCCCGGTCTTGATGGGGAACCCGTCCGGCGGGAGACTCTTTAACGGGCTGCGCTTCTTGTTGTCGTCGTGTTCGGGCATGAGGGGAGGTAGTGGAGAGACTGGTCGGGGAAGGTGTAGGTTCCCCCAAGATAAGTCAAACGAAGGACAGGCGGAAATATCGCGGTAAATTCCACCAATTTACCCACCCGTCCCCCCGCTGACGACGGTCCCGGCGTGCTCAGCGCTTCCGGAACGCCAGATACCCTTCGCGCAGGACGGCAAATCCCCGTCGTCCGAGGCTGAAGCGGGTGTTCCGGCCAGCCGCCACCAGCCCGAGCAATTGGTTGAAGCCTTGGCGGGATAAATCGGTTTCCGGTTGGACGGCCAGCAGCCACCGATGCAGAGCCCGGCGCAACACCGCCCGGGGTTTGCCGGCGAGCCGGACCACCGCCAGTCGCCCGTAGCGATCGACCGGACGCAACTCATCCACCCAAGACTGCAAGGCGGCATCGTCCTCCTCCAAGAGTTCCCGGGAGAGCGCGGCGCCCGCCATGGCATCACGTCCGGCGGCCTTGGCCCAGGCCGGCAGCACCCGCCGGCGGACCCGGTTGCGGAAAAAATCGTCGCCGGCATTGGTTGCATCCTCGCACCAGACGGCCCCGGCTGACTTCAACGCCGCCGTGATCGTCCCTTTTTGCAGGGACAACAAGGGGCGCAGCCGCAGCATGCCCTGCCCCATCTCCTGCACCGGCCGGGGCGCGGCGAGTCCGGCGGCGGCACTGCCCCGCGCGAGTCGCATGAGCATGGATTCGGCGATGTCGTCACATTGATGCGCCAACCACAGCAGCCGGATGCGCCGGCGCCGCATTTCGCGCCCAAGGAAACCGAAACGAGCTTCGCGGGCCTCGGCCTCGCTTGCCTTCTGACGACTCCCCGCCCAACGACCCGCCACGAACGTCACCCCGAGCGCCGCGCACACCTCGCGGCAGAATTTTTCGTCGGCATCCGCCGCCTTTCCCCTCAGGCGGTGGTTGAAATGCATCGCCACGAAGTCGCGACCCCATCGTCCCGGGCCCTCGGCCCAGAGGATCAGCAACAAGGCCAGCGAGTCGGCGCCGCCTGAAAAGGCCACGGCCCAGCGCGGCGGTTTTTCGCCCCGACGCTTGGCACGCTCGTGTTCCACCAGGGCCCGCTGCATGGCCGCCGGGTGCAAACGCCGATGGTCAATCTGCGCGGCGAGGGCCGTCGCCACCGCGCGCCAGTCGCGGACCTGTTTGCGGCGAGGTTTCATGGGCAGCGGGCCGGCGCGACACGGCGAAGGGTGGCCTGTTCGCAGGCACACCCCGCCGGGACTCACTTGAAGGTCACAAACTCCTTGCCGAAGTACGGCACGAGGGCCGCCGGCAGCTTGACGCGGCCGTCGGGCTGGAGGTTGTTTTCCAAGAGCGCGGCCAGGACCCGCGGTACGGCGAGACCGGAACCGTTGAGCGTGTGCACGAGCTCGGGCTTGCCGGTTTCCTTGTTGCGAAAACGGATCTGCGCCCGCCGGGCCTGGAACGCCTCGAAATTCGAGCAGCTCGACACTTCCAGCCAGCGCTTCTGGCCGGCGGCCCAGACCTCGAGATCGTACTTCTTGGATTGGGCGAAACCAAGGTCGCCGCCGCACATGAGGAGAACCCGGTAGGGCAATTCGAGCTTCTGCAGCAGGCGCTCGGCGTCGGTACGGAGTTTTTCCAGCTCATCGTAGCTGGTGGACGGATGCACCCACTTAAGGAGCTCGACCTTGTCGAACTGGTGCACGCGGTTGAGACCGCGCACGTCCTTGCCGTAGCTGCCCGCCTCACGGCGGAAGCAAGGGGTGTACGCGCACCGATAGACCGGCAACGCCGCCTCATCGATGATCTCGTCGCGGAAGAAATTCGTGAGCGGCACCTCCGCCGTCGGCACGGCGTAAAGCTTGTCCGCGGTTTCGTACATCTGCCCTTCCTTGTCCGGCAGCTGGCCGGTCGCCGTGGCGCTCGCGGCGTTCACGAAGATCGGGGGGCTGACCTCCGTGTAACCGGCCTTCACGTCCTCATCCAAAAAGAACTGCAGCAGCGCCCGGGAGAGCTTTGCACCCTCGCCGATGAAGAACGGGAACCCCGCGCCGGTCACCTTCGCGCCGCGGGGAAAATCGATCAGGTTCGCGAACCCGGCAATTTCCCAATGTGGGACCGCCACCTTGGAGACCGCTTCGATCGACCCGTGCGTCGCATGAACCACGTTTTGTTCGGGCGTCTTCCCTTCGGGGACCGTCGCATGCGGGATGTTCGGGAGCGACAGCATCGCGGCCTGGAGTTTCTCCTCGAGCGGCTTGATCGCCTCCTCCGCGGTCTTCGCCTGGGCGGCCACGCCCTTCATTTCCTGGACCTTGGCGAGAAACTCCGGCGAGCCTTTCTTGAGGGCCGCCATCTCATTGTTGGCGGCTTTTTGTTTCGCGCGGAGGGCTTCGACCTCGGCGAGTTGCTTGCGCCACTCCGAGTCCAGCGCCAGCACGGCGTCGAGGTCGACGTCGAGATGCTTCCGCGCAATGGCGGTGCGCACGGTTTCGGGCGATTCACGAAGGAGCTTGGGATCGAGCATGGGAGGGGACATTCAACGCGGAACGTCCCCGATGAACAGGCTAAATTTGGAGGCGTCCGGGCGCCTCCCCCGCCCTTCAGGCGTGGGCCAAAGACGCCCGGGCCTGGGCCTTCTGCAACGACGCCTCGATGCGGTTGAAGAGGTAGAAAACTTCCTTGGCGGACAACAGGTTCAGGTCACCCACCGGGGCCTGGATCGCGTAATTGGTCGGGCTCTTGATCGGGTACGGGCCGTATTGCCGCGGGTCCGTCGGGCCGAAGAGGCCGATCGTCCGCAGGCCCATGGCCGCCGCGAGGTGCATCGGACCGCTGTCGTTCGAGATCACCCAACCGGAACGACCAAGCAACGCGGGCAGCGAGGTCAGGCTGGTGTTACCGGTGAGATTCAGGAACGAGCCGTCGGGAAACGATTCCCGGCACGGCAGGTAATTATTTCCGGCCCAGACGACCTTGCGGCCGCCCTCGCGGATCAGCAACGCGGTCAGCTGCATGTAGCCCGGCCATTTCTTGTTGGTCTGGCCGCTGTCCGGGAAAATCAAAATCGGCCGCTGCCCCTTGCGCGGCTCCATAAAACTCAGGTTTAGCCGCTCGAGTTCGCGAAAGCGCAACGGGCCCGCCAGGCGCGGTTCGGCGCCGACCACCAGGCAGAACTGGAGCAGGATTTCGAGCACGTGGCTGGCGCTGCCTGCGGCCGGCAACGCAACTTTTTCGTCGTAGAACAGCCCAGCTCCTTCACGGGCATCGCAACGGCCTACCTTCCGTTTGCCGCGCGACCATTTGGTCATAAGGCCGGTGCGGAGCAGGCCCTGCAAATCGAGCACGAGGTCAAAGTTCTTTTTCCGCACCTCGCGCATCACTTCGAGGAAGCCCCGCGCCCCCTCGTTGCGCCGGAACACGTAAACCTGGTCGACCGCGGCGCAGGACCGGACGAGCGGCGAAAAGATGTCGCGCACAATCCAGGAAATGCGCCACTCCGGCCGCTGCGCCTTGATCGACGCGGCGACCTGCAATCCGTGGACGATGTCCCGGAGAGCGGACGGCTTGATGATGAGCATTTCCGGCATGGCGCGAACTGGGACCGCGTGGTCGGCGCGGCGTTCCGAAGTTTGCGCAGGCCCGCGGAAACGCAAATGCGAACCAACGGGCTTGGAAATTTCGCACGGATTTACCGCGCCCGTCAGGCCGGCCGGGCCCGCAGTTCCTCGACCGCCGCCAGGACCCGCGCGGGTTCCAATTGGTCAAGCCGCCCGCCCGGGGCCTCCACTGCGCGGTGTTTCGGATGCGACAACGGAAAGGGTCCGAACCGGCGCGGCGAGGTCGGGCCGAAGATGGCCACCACGGGGTTGCCGCTGGCCGCCGACAGGTGCATGGGACCGCTGTCGTTGCCGATGAAGGTCGCCGGTGCGCGCACCAGTGCGATCATCTGGTCCAACGGGCAGCCGGTCAGGTTCAGGAAACGATCCGCCGGAACCGGGACCTCCGGTTTCGTCGGCTGGCCCGCGCACCACGCGATCCGGCAGTCCGGAATCTCCCGGAACAGCAGGGCCGTGAGTTCGTTGAAGCGGGGCCATTCCTTTTCCGCGCCCCGGCTGTCGGTAAAGATCACAAACGTCTTGCGCGGGTCGCCGCTGAAAAACCCGCTCCAGGGGTGCGTTTCGCCAGTTTTGAGGACCAACGGAAAATCGAGGCGCGGCGTCACCCCGGCGGACGCCAGGAATGGCTGCAAGATCTCCAAGGCATGATGTGGCCCGGGCCCCGCGGGCGAAGCGACCCGGCGGTTGTAGAAAAATCCCGCCCCTTCGCGAGCGTCCGGCCGGCCCCATTTCTCCGGGGCGCGGGCCGCGGCCGTCATCAAGCCCGAGCGCAACAGGCCCTGCAGGTCCCACACCACGTCGAACCGCCGGCCGCGCAGTTGGCGCAGCAGGCGCAGGAACGCCCGCCAGCCGTCGCGGCGCCGGAAAATGATCACCTCGTGCACAAACGGCGCGGCCTGCACAATGCCGGCGAAACGCTCGCGCACGACCCAGCTGATGCGGCAATTCGGACGCTCCTTCGCCAGCGTCTGCACCACCTGCAAAGCATGCACAATGTCGCCGAGGGACGACGGTTTGATGACGAGAAGGCTTTGCATCGCTCGGCATGCGCAGGCTTGTGTCCGCGCCCCTTTTGTCCAACTCAATTTGCCGCCACACCGCATGAAATTCGACGCCTCGGAAATCGCCGCCCGCCAGACCGCCCTCACCGCGCGCTGGCACCAAGTCACGCCCGCCGTTTCCGCCCCCGCCGCCGGCGACACCGCCGCATCGTTTTACCGGCTGC
Organism: Lacunisphaera sp.; assembly: GCA_044224295.1. GTDB lineage: Bacteria > Verrucomicrobiota > Verrucomicrobiia > Opitutales > Opitutaceae > Lacunisphaera. The sequence goes on from JBGAKQ010000006.1 coordinate 112,431, forward strand.
TCGAGGAAAACCACCTGCGCAATTTTTCGCTGTGGCATGAGGAGGACGTCGCCCGCCGCGATGACCTCGGTTTCGAGGCCGTGTACAAGGCGAAGCGCAACATCGACCGCTTCAATCAGGAACGAAACAACTTCGCGGAGGAAATGGACAAGGCGATCGTCGCCGTCCTGCAGCCGCCGGAGTCGGGTTGCCCGCGCAATTCCGAGACGCCCGGCATGATGATCGACCGGCTCTCCATCCTCGCCCTGAAGGAGTTTCACATGCACGAGGAAACCGTGCGACCGGAGGCGAGCGCCGCGCACAAGGCGAAGTGCGCCGAGAAGCTCGCGCGCATCCGCCAGCAGCGCGCGGACCTGACGGGTTGCCTTGCGGACCTGTTCACGGAGGTCGCAGCCCGGCGCCGGACGTTTTCCGTCTATTTCCAGTTCAAGATGTACAACGACCCGGCGCTCAATCCGCAGCTTTATCGCAACGCGCCCAAGTCCGCGGGCTCATGAGCCGCGCGAGCGAGCAAACCCGTCGGTGGTTGCCGCAATACTGGCCGATGTGGCTGGCCGTGGGCGGACTTTGGCTGGTCGACAAGCTGCCCTGGCCGGAAAAGCGCCTGCTCGCGCGGGTGCTGGGGGCATTTGTGTTCCACGTCGTCGGCATCCGCCGCCGCGTCGTTTTCACGAACCTCACGCTCTGCTTTCCCGAAAAGTCCCTCAAGGAAATCACCGCGCTGGCCCGCGCCCATTACGACGCGTTGGCCCTGGGCATTTTTGAAGTGTGCGCCGGCTGGTGGGCCCGTCCCGAGGATTTGCCGGCCCGCCGGATCATCGGCCTCGAGCACCTGCAGGCCGCCCTCGCCCGCGGCAACGGGGCTTTGCTGCTCACCGCGCATTTCACGACCTTGGAAATCTGCGGGCGCCTGATGGCGGAATCGCATGCGATGGGCGGACTCTACCGCGACCCGAACAACCCCGTGGTCGCGCACCTGATGCGCGGGCAGCGCGAACGGCACATGTCGGTCGCCGTGCATTTCGACGACCTGCGCAACCTCGTCCGCGCCCTGCGCGGCAACCACGCGATCTGGTATGCGCCCGACCAGGGCAAACGCACCAAGTCGTCGGAAATCCTCCCCTTCTTCGGCGTGCCGGCGATTACCAACACCGCCACCAGCAAGATTGCGGAAATGACCGGGTGCGCGGTGGTGCCATTTTTTGCGAAACGCGAAGCGGATCACTCCTACACGCTCACCATCCTGCCCGCGCTCGACAATTTTCCGACCGCGGACGCGGCGGCCGACGCCGTCCGCATCAATCGCCTCATCGAGGAGCACGTGCGGCACGCGCCCGAGCAATACTTCTGGGTCCACAAGCGCTTCAAGGCGCGCGGCGAGGGTTACCCCGAGGTTTACTGACCATGGCCTGGCCCGACCCGCGTCCGCTGCGCATCCTGGTGATCCGCTACCGATTTATCGGGGACACGGTCCTGGCCATCCCGACGCTGCGCAATTTGCGCCGGGCGTTTCCGAATGCGACGATCGACGTGCTCAGCGAACCGGTGTCGGGCGACACCCTCGCGCTGTGCCCTTACAAGAACGACCTGCTATACTACGCCCCGCGGCTGAAGGGGGAGAAGAAACGCGCGGCCAAATTTCCGACCAGCCTGTTCGGCGCCGCCCGGTTCCTGCGCGCCCGACGCTACGACCGTTGCTACATCCTACGCCGGTCCTTCTCGAGTGCCATTCTCCCATTGCTCGCTGGCATCCCCCACCGCGTTGGTTTTGCCACGGATGGGCGCGCGTGGCTTTTGCAACGGAGCACGCCTTACGCGGACAAACATGAGGTTGAGTGTTTCCTGAATATCCTGCGCGCCGACGGCATCCCGGTCACCGACACCCACAATGAAAACTGGACCGACCCCGCGGCCGACGCGAAGGTGGCCGCCGGCCTGCCGCCCGGCATGCGCCCGCGGGTTTTCGTCTGCGCCAAGTCGGTCTTCGAATTGAAGGACTGGTCGCCAGAACGCTTCGCCGAGTTGATCGCTTGGCTCGTCAACGAACGCGGCTGCGAGGTTCATTTCTGTGACTCGCCGGGCCTGGCCGGCTACTACGATCAGATCCGCGCCGCGCTGCCGGCGCCGCTCGCGCGCGACCTCGTCGATTGGAGCCGCCAACTCTCAATCAAGGAATCAAACTCCCTGTTCAAACGCATGGACCTGGCGATCGGCATCGACACGGGCCTGCTGCATCTGGCGGCTTCGTTCCATGTCCCCATCGTCGCGCTCTTCGGTCCGCTGGAACCGTGGCGCTGGCATCCCTGGGATACGGCGCACACGATCGTGCGGCCCGCCGACGTCAGCGGACCCCGGCCGCTGTTGCGCGTTTCGGTCGCGGAGGTACAGGCAGCCGTTGAACCTTACCTGAACGCGCTCGCGAAAGCATGAGCTCCGTTCCACGTGTCATTCATTTCGTCACGGGCGGCGGCTCCGGCGCGACCAAGGTTGCGCTCGAACTCGCCTGCGGCCACCTGCGCACCGGCCGCTACGAACCGCTGCTCGTCCTGCGCCGGAAGAAGGTGCCGCTCCCCGCAACGATGCAGGCGCAAATCGACGCAACGGGTCTGCGCACGGCTTGGGTGGATGGCGGCTGGAAGGGCCGCACGCTCCGGCAACTCGCAGGTATCATCGCCGAATTCCGTCCGCAGGTTTTCACGGCGCACGGCAACAGCGAACACATTTGGGGCCGACAGGCCGCCTTCGCGGCAGAGGTGCCCGTGGTCGTGCACGTGGAGATGAACTGCGAACGGTATCCATTCTGGCGCCGCTGGGCCGCGCGGAGACTGAACGCGCGGACGAGCGCAACGGTGTGCGTTTCCCATGGTGTCGCCGACCATGTGCGGCAGCTCGGGCTGGCCGGGTCACGCGTGAAGATCATCCACAACGGCGTCGATGCCTCGCGCTATTCGGTCGGCGCGCCGCCGTTTGCCGCTCGCGGGCAGGACATCGTCATGGTGGCCCGCTTCGCGCGCCAGAAGGACCAGCCCACCTTGATCCGCGCCGCCAAGCGGCTCGTCGACGACGGCTGGAACGGACGGCTGCTGCTGGGTGGCGACGGCAAGGCTTCGCACCGCCGCGCGTGCGAACGCCTCACCGCGTCCCTCGGTTTGCAGGATCGCGTGGATTTCCTCGGCCGGGTCTCGAACGCGGCCGAACTCTACCACCGCTGCCGCGTCGCGGTCCTGTCGACGCACTACGAGGGGTTGCCGCTCGTGCTGGTGGACTACATGGCCGCCGGTTGCGCCGCGATCGGCAGTGATGCGCCGGGCGTGAATGACATCATTGAACCCGGCGTGAATGGCTGGCGATTCCCCCGCGGTGATGACGCCGCGCTGGCCCGTGCGCTGCAGGAGGCCCTCGCCGGTGGACCCGCGGTGGAAGCGATGGTGGCGCGGGGCCAGGCCGATGCGCCCGGCCGGTTCTCGCTCGACCGGATGTTGGCGCAGTACGAGGACCTCTTCGCGGAATTGCTCAAGTAGTGCCGGCCGGGCAGTCTCAACCAATTTGACGTTGCCGCTCGGCGAGCCGGTTCGCAGCCTCCCCCCGCGCCATGCCCTTGCTTGAAGTCACGGACCTCCGGACCTACTTCCACACGCGCCGCGGAATCTACCGGGCGGTTGATGGGGTAAGCTTCTCGCTCGAGCGCGGCGAGACCCTCGGCATCGTGGGCGAATCCGGCTCGGGCAAGTCGGTGACCTGCGCGTCCCTGATGGGCCTGATCCCCCAGCCTCCCGGCCGCATCGAGAGCGGGCGTGCCCTCTTCGACGGCACGGACCTGCTGCATTGCTCCCCGGCGGAACTGCGCGCGATCCGCGGCAAGCGCATCGCGATGATTTTCCAGGACCCGATGACGTCGCTGAATCCCTACCTGCGCGTCTCGGAGCAACTGATCGAACCGCTGCTCATCCACGAGAAGATCTCGAAGACCGAGGCGCTGGCCCGCGGGCTCGCGATGCTCGAGGCGGTGGGCATCCCCAATGCCGCCGCGCGGCTCCACAGTTACCCGCACGAGTTCTCCGGCGGCATGCGCCAGCGCGTGATGATCGCGATGGCCCTCATCACGAAGCCGGACCTGCTCATCGCGGACGAACCCACCACCGCGCTCGACGTGACCGTCCAGGCCCAAATCATCGAATTGCTGAAGCGCCTGCAAAAGGAACTCGGCATGGCGGTGATCTTCATCACACATGACCTGGCGGTCGTTTCGGGACTGTGCGATCGCGTGCAGGTGATGTACGCCGGCCGCGTCGTGGAGTCGGCGCCGACGCGTCAGATTTTCCAATCACCGCAGCACCCTTACACCAAGGCACTGCAGCGGTGCATCCCGGCGCTGCAGGAAAAGGGACGAGAACTGTTCACGATTCCGGGCCTGCCACCGGACCTTTCGAAACCCGTCACGGAAGCCGAACTCCTCAAGCGTTTCGAACTCCCCCCGGAGAATCCCCCGCCGGCCGCGACCGCGCCCCGTTCACCGTCAGCTGAAACGGCGATCGAGGTCCAGGACGTGAAGACCCATTTCCCGCTCGAATCCGGCCTGCTGTTCAAGCGCCAGACCGGGATGGTGAAGGCGGTCGACGGCGTGAGTTTCGCGGTGCGCCGCGGCGAGGTGCTCGGGCTGGTGGGCGAATCCGGCAGCGGCAAGTCCACGCTGTCGCGCGCCATCATGCACCTGGCGCCGGTGACAGCGGGCACCGTCCTGGTGGGCAGCCGCGACCTGACGAAGGCGTCGGCGGCCGAACTCCAGGCAGCGCGCCGCGACCTGCAGATGGTGTTTCAGGATCCGTTTGCCTCGCTGAATCCGCGGCTCACGATTTACGCGACGCTCGCGGAGCCCTTGCTGGTGCACAACGTCGCCCCGCGCGCCGAGGTCCCCACGCGCGTGGCCCAGTTGATGGACCAGGTCGGCCTGCCTGCGCGGTTCATGCAAAAGTACCCGCACGAGTTTTCCGGCGGCCAGCGCCAGCGCATCGCCATCGCCCGCGCGCTTGCGCTGCAGCCCAAGGTGATCATCGCCGACGAACCCGTGTCCGCCCTCGATGTGTCCATCCAGGCGCAAATCCTGAACCTGCTGGCCGGCTTGGTGCGCACGATGGACCTGACCCTGATCTTCATCGCGCACGACCTTTCGGTCGTGAAGCACATCTCCGACCGCATTGCGGTGATGTACCAGGGCAAGATCGTTGAGCTTGGCTCGGCCGTCGATGTGCTGGAGCGACCGCAACATCCCTACACCAAGACCTTGATCAGCGCGATTCCCCGCATCGCGCGGTGACCGTTCGAAACCGGGCGGAATCGGGATCGTCTTCGCCCTACCCCATGCATTTCACGCGCCGAGACTGGCTCAAACTCACGGGAACGGCCGCCATGGCCGCGGCGCTGCCCCGCTCCCTGGCCGCTTCCTCGGATAGCGCGGCCTACATCCGCGACGCTGAGCAGCCCATGTTCAACCTACCGGGGCGATTCAAGACGCCGGTGAAGGTGGCGTCCATCGAGATGCTCAAGAACGGCACGAATTTCTTCGTGCGCACGACCTCGACCGACGGCGCGGTGGGCCTGACCGGCACCAAGCAGGTGGAGGATTTCCTGCCCATTTTCTCCCATCTCGTCGCGCCGCATTTCATTGGCCGCGACGCGCGCGAGATCGAGACGTTGATCGATCTGGTTTACCGGGAAAACTACAAGCTCGCCGGCATTCCGTTCTGGTGTCCGGTCGCTTACGTCGAGCAAAGCATCCTCGACCTCCTCGGCAAGGTGGCGAACGTCCCCGTCGGCGCACTGCTCGGTGGCCGCCTGCGCGAGGAAATTCCCGTGTACCTCTCGGGTTCGGACCGCATCCTCAGCGCCGAGGAGGAAGTCGACGTCTACGTGCGGGGCGTCGCGGCCACCGGCGCGCAGGCGGTGAAATTCAAGATTGGCGGCCGCATGAGCCGCAACCTCGACGCCTACGCGGGTCGCACCGAGACCCTGCTGCGACTCGCGCGGGAGAAGCTCGGTGACCGGATCATCCTGCGCGCCGACGCGAACGGCTCGTACGACGTTCCCAACGGTATCCGCATCGGCCGGCTGCTGGAGGAGCTGCACTACGATTTCTTCGAGGAGCCCTGCCCCTGGGAGGAGCTCTCCGAAACCCAGGCGGTGGCCGCGGCGCTGCGGATTCCCATCGCTTACGGCGAGCAGAATTCCAGCCTGTGGCAATTCGACTGGGCGCTGCGCAACGGCGTGATGAAAATCGTCCAGCCGGACATCAACTACAACGGCGGCCTGATCCGCGCCAAGCGGGTGGCCCGCATCGCGGAAAAACACGGCGCCACCATCGTGCCGCACAACACCCAGACGGGAGCGACCTCGGTCAACATCCTGCAATTCGCCTCCTGCACGCCAAACGCGCTGCCCTTCATGGAATACCCGTGGCGCAAGCCGCAGGTCGCGCCGACGTGGTACCGTCCGGATTTCCAGATCGTGAACGGTCGCATTCGCGTGCCGACCACCCCGGGCATGGGATTGAAGATCGATCCCGACTACCTCGCGAAGGCAACGGTGATCGCCCGGATCGATCAACCCGCCAAGGGCGGCGGCAGCGGCTCGGGTTCCGGCGGCTGACGCCACGACCCGCCAGGGTCACCTTTGCCTGGCCTTTTCCGGCGGCAGCTCGTTGGCCGTGCCGATGACCTCGAGTTCGCCCAACTTCACGGTGCCCTGCCGCAGATTCGCGTCCACGCGCATCAGGTCGTCATGCTGTTGCCCGAAAACGCTCGCGCCTACTTTCGCCAGGGCCGGCAGCGCCTCGGTGAAATTCGTGCCCGGGGAACGCACGCTGAGCCGAGTAACCCACAGCAGCCGCGGCTTCTTGTCCTTGAGCCGGGTACGGTTGTCGTACGCGAACAGGATCACGAAGTAACGTTCCTCCGCGAGTTCGCCCACCATGGTGCGTTCCTCTTCGGACGGGATCGCCAGTTTGCGCTCCTTTTCCAGGTGCCGCGCATAGCCAAGCAGGGCCGCATTGCGGTTGATAGCCGCGAGCGTAAAATTCTGGGCCGTTTCGCGGTCGCCGAGCGCCATGTTGAGGGCGGACGGATCTGCCGTGCCGGACTCCGCGATCGACGCGTTGTAGTTCGACACCGCGTTGTTCAGGTCGTCCTGGTGCAGGTCGCGCATCGGGTCCTCGTAGATTTCCGTCGCGCCCCAATGCACCATGATCACGAGGTCCGCGCTTTCGAGCTTCGAGGCGGGCAGGTAGTTCTGTTTCGCAAGGCTCGGCGCCAGCATTTGCGTCACCCGCGCGAAGGTCATTCGTTCGAGGCTGCCGTCGCGGGTCGTGCCACCGAAATATCTTCCTTCCGCAAACACATAGGACTCCGGCGCCGGGTTGCCCCTGGCATCCCTCACCCGCCTGTAATCGGAACCGGCGGTGGCGCTCGCGGCGATGGACGCATCCCGCGCACTGGCGATCACACCCAGCACCAAGACCGCGAGACCGATCAGGAACAGCGCTTTTCGAGTGTGCATCAGCGGCGTGATTGACGACGGGTTAGCGACCACGTTACGCCGCACAATGCCATAACCCGAACCAAGCCGGCAACCCGCCTTCGCGGTGCTCAGGGACCGGTCGGCAGCCCGACCTGGCGCAAGGCCTCATAGGTGGCAATGCCGGCGGCGGTCGACAGATTCAACGACCGGAGCACGCCGTTTGCGTGCGGGATCTTGATCCGGTGGGGATCGCCCAGCTCCGCATGGAGCCAATCAGGCGCCCCGGCTTCCTCGTTGCCGAACACCAGGCCGTCGCCGTCGGCGTACTTCACCTCCCAAAAGGTTCGGGTGGCATGGGTCGTGAAGAGCCACAGCCGTCGGGGAGCCACCGCACTGGCCTTGAACGCCGTCCAATCAGCGTGGTGGTGCACATCCAGGGAATACCAATAGTCCATGCCGGCCCGCTTGAGGTTCTTGTCGGTCACTTCGAAACCCAGCGGGTGAATCAAATGCAGCCGGCTGCGGGTCACCGCGCACATCCGGCCAATATTGCCGGTGTTTTGCGGGATCTGCGGTTGAAACAGCACCACGTGAAGCATTTGCGACTGGTTGGAAGGTTTAATGCGCTGGACGGCAAGCAGTTTTCCCCTAGAAGGACACTCGCCGCACGGGCCGCGGCGCCTACCGCCATGTCCAATTCCGCGCCCAAATCGGGGGAAAAGATCGTCGTCCTGGTGGACGACGAGTTCTCGTATATTGACTTGCTACAACAGCTCTTGGGCGAACACCTCGACCGCCCGGTGCATGGCTTCACCAAGCCGGCGGACGCCATCCGCGCCCTACCCTCGCTCAACGTGGGCATCGTGATTACCGATTACCAGATGCCGGACATGAACGGGCTGCAGTTCATTGCGGAGGTGCAGAAGATCAATCCGCAGGTGCCGGTGGTGATGATCACGGCGTACAACATGAGTTTCACGGAGCGCGAACTGGCAGCCGTGCCGTCCCTCAAGGCGATTGTGCGGAAGCCGTTCAAGTGGACGGCCCTCGCCGCCGAGTTGGTCAAGTACTGGCCCGATGCGAATCCCCCGAAGGTGATTCGTTCCGGCGCGCCGTTTACGCCCTGAGCGCCGCGCTGCCCGCGGGGCGGCGACGGATTGCCCGCGTCAGCTTTTCTTCAAGACCCGCAGGCCGTTGTTGTCGGCGTAAAGCAGGTGGATGTTGCCATCGAGCTTGTGCGCAGCGAAAGCCGCGGCCATGGCGCGACCCACTTTCGCGGCTTTCGCGGGCCGGGCCACGCACAGCACGCTGGAACCGCTGCCGCTGAGCCAACCCGTGAGCGCGCCCGCGGCGACGCCCGCCTCGATCGCATTCTTCGCACCGGGAATCAGGGGCAAACGATACGGTTCGTGCAGGAAGTCGCGCACGGCGTCGCGCAGGCGGTCGTATTCGCCCGATAGGATGGCCGCGACGACGTAGGCCGCGCTGTTCACGCTCTTGATCGCGTCGAAGTAAGGCAGCTCCTTCGGCAGGATGCCGCGCGCCTTTTTGGTCTCGAGTTCCTGGTCGGGCGAAACCACCACGAAACACAGGTCCCGTCCAATGGGCTTGCGCAACACGCCGAGCAGTTCCCCGGTGTGCGGGTCGCAGCGCGCCACGCAAAAACCGCCGATGACCGCCGGTGTGGCGTTGTCCGGGTGACCTTCGAGCTGCGTGACGAGGCTGCACAACACCTGCTTCGAAAGCTTCGCGCCGGAAAGTTCGTTCAGCGCCGCGACCACGCCCGCGCGCAGCGTGACGCTCGAGCCGAGCCCGCGGGACATCGGGACGTCCCCGGTGATGTTGAGCTCGTAGCCAAACTCATCGATGCCCGCGCGCACGAAGAACAGCGCCGCGGCCTCGTCGGCCATGTCGAGGCCATGCGTGTCGCTCGCCGTCGCCGGCCGGGCGCCGCGCCAGTCGCCGCGCGTGAGCGTGACGTTGTTGTAGATCGACAGGGCGAGGCCGAGGGTGTCGAAGCCGGCGCCGCAGTTGGAGGTGCTGCCGGGCACGCGGATGGTGACGCGTTGCGGGAGTTTCTTGCTCATGAACGGTGCTTGAGGGCCGAGCGGGCCTCGAGGTTCTGCTCACGTTTTTTGACGTCGGCCCGCTTGTCGAACTGCTTTTTGCCCGTCGCGGTCGCGATCTCGACCTTCACGAGGGCTTCCTTGAAATAGAGGCGCAGCGCGACGAGCGACTTGCCGCCGGTCTCGACCGCCTGGGTGAGCTTGCGAATCTCGCTGGCGTGCAGCAGCAGCTGGCGCTCGCGTCGCGGCGCGTGCTGCGTGGCACCGCCGTGGGAGTATTCCTGGATGTAGGCGCCGTAGAGCCACACGCCGCCCTTTTCGAGCCGGGCAAACGCGTCCGTGATCTGCGCCTTGCCCTCGCGGATGGATTTGACCTCGGTACCGACCAGCTTGATGCCCGCCTCGAACTTGTCGTGGATGAAATAGTCCCGCAGAGCCTTCGAATTCCGAAGCTCGGTGTAGCGCGACGTATCTTTGGGCTTGGCGGCCATGGTTCAGAGAGTGATGCGCCCGGAGGCGGAAATCGGCAAACAAAAGAAGCGAGGCATTTGCCTCGCTTCGGGAATCAAGGGAGCGGCGTTGAGCGCAACGCCCGCGCGAACTCAGGCGGTGTGGAGCTCGTAGCTGATCTTGCCTTCGATGACCTCGCGCAGCGCGATGTCCTCGGGGCTCAGTTTTTCCAGCGACTCGACCAGCGGACGGCTGCCGCGGCGCAGCTGCTTCACGCGGCGGGAAACCACGTTGATCAGGACGTTCGGGTCCTGGATGACTTTCTGGGCGTCGCGGATGTATTCGTCTCTCATGGTTCGGAAAATGGGAAGGGAGACACCTACGTTGCGCCTCGGGAGCGTCAAGGGTTATTTGTGTCTGTTCCCGGCCCGCCAGCGACGCCGCCGACTGAAGATTGGCTTGGAGGCCAGCCACTTCCGCGGACCCGGCGGCAGCGGAGATCGAATTGGCCCGCGGCTTTGACATCCCGCGACGGTTGGTCGAACCTGTCCGCATGTTTGTGGCTTGGACAACGACGGCAACGCGGGAAGACGCCGACCGGCTGGCGCGCGGCGCGGTGGAAACCCGCCTGGCCGCGTGCGCCCAAGTCGACGGGCCGATCACCTCGTACTATTTCTGGGAAGGCAAACTGGAGTCGGGCCAGGAATACCGCGTCTGGTTTAAGTACCTGCCCGCCAACGCGTCCGCCCTGAGCGGATGGGTCCACAACCACCACCCGTACGCCGTGCCGCAGTGGATTGAGGTCAGCGCCGAGCAGGTGGGTGAAAAATACTTGTCATGGGCAATCGCGAACTCTACACCCGCCCCCTTCCCAAGCCAGCAACCACGTTAACCAACCTCCCTTTTATGTCCCAGCATCCCAGTCTCAAGGCCTCCGGCGGCGGTCTCGTCGTCAAACGCAATGTCCTCAAGCGCTTCGAGCGCGTGGCGCTCCTGAAGAAGCGCGGCCAGTGGAAGGATGGCGACCGCGTGCAGGGTCTCCGCAAGACCAAGGCCGACGTTTAATCGGCATTCCGATATTCCCTGAGGGCAGGCTCGTGCGCGACCTGCCCTTTTTCATTCCCGCGTCATGATCGATCTCATCAAAAAGCTCGTCGACTTTATCCTCCACATCGACCGCCACCTCGCGGAGATCATCGCGAGCTACGGCCTGTGGACCTACGGGGTGCTGTTCCTGATCATCTTTGCCGAGACCGGCCTCGTGGTCATGCCCCTACTCCCGGGCGACTCCCTGCTTTTTGCGGCCGGCGCCTTCTCGGCCAAACCGGAGACCGGCCTGAACGTCCACCTGATGGCATTGCTGCTCTTCATCGCGGCGTTCCTGGGCGACACGGTCAACTACTGGGTCGGCCGTAAAGTCGGCCCGGCGGTGTTCAAGCGCGAGGATTCAATCTGGCTTCGGCGCAAGCACCTCGACCGCGCGCATGCGTTCTTCGAGAAATACGGTGGCCGCGCGGTGATCCTGGCGCGCTTTGTGCCGATCGTCCGCACGTTTGTCCCGTTCATCGCCGGCGTCGGCGCGATGTCCTACGGCCGCTTCATGGCCTACAACCTCGTCGGCGGGTTCATCTGGATCTACTTCTTCACGTATGCGGGGTTCTTTTTTGGCAACCAGCCGTTCGTGCAGCAGAACTTCAAGGTGGTCATCCTCGCCATCATCGTGATCTCCGTGCTGCCGATCGTCGTCGAGTTCTTCCGCGAGTGGCGGAAATCCCGCCAACCGGCGGCTTGAATCGCCGCGGCCCGGCGCCGCGTGACACTAAACGCGATTGCGTCCCCTGCCCTGCCCGTGGCAGATTGGGAGTCCATTTCCATCCATGAGCTCCACCAAGAAGAAAGTCGCGATCCTCACTGCGGGCGGCCACGCCCCCTGCCTCAGCGCCGCCGTCGGCCAGCTCATCGTCCATTACACGCAGCAGTGCCCGGACTGGGAGATCATCTGCTACCGCTCTGGCTACAAGGGCCTGCTGCTCGGTGACAGCATCAAGGTGACCCCGGAGATCCGCGCGCAGGCGGGCGTGCTGAAGCAGTATGGCGGCAGCGTGATCGGCAACAGCCGCGTCAAGCTCACCAACGTGAAGGACGCCGTGAAGCGCGGCCTCGTAAAGGAAGGCCAGCACCCGCTCAACGTCGCCGCGGACCAACTCACGAAGGACGGCGTGGACATCCTCCACACCGTGGGGGGTGACGACACCAACACGACGGCTGCCGACCTCGCCGCGCACCTGCAGAAGAACAATTACAAGCTAAACGTCATCGGCCTGCCCAAGACGATCGACAACGACATCATCCCGATCCGCCAGAGCCTCGGGGCCGTGACGGCCGCCGAGCAAGGCGCGCGCTTCTTCTCCAACGTGGTCACCGAACTCGGCGCCAGCGGCCGCATGCTGATTGTGCACGAGGTCATGGGCCGCAACTGCGGCTGGCTCACGGCCGCGACCGCCCGGGAGTACCAGAAGAGCCTGGCCGGCAAGGCCTGGGTGCCGGGCATCGGCCTCGCGAAGAAACGCTATGAGGTGCACGCGATTTACCTTCCGGAAATGGCCCTCGACATCGAGGCCGAGGCCAAGCGCCTCCGTTCCCTGATGGACCAGCAGGGCAATGTGAACCTGTTCGTCAGCGAGGGCGCGGGCTTGGATAGCATCATCGCGGAGATGACCGCGCGCGGCGTGGCGATCGATCGCGATGCCTTTGGGCACGTCCGCCTCGACACGATCAATCCGGGCAAGTGGTTTGCCGAACAATTCGCCAAGCTCATCGGGGCCGAGAAGACCCTCGTGCAGAAGAGCGGTTACTTCGCGCGCTCCGCGCCCGCGAACGACGAGGATTTCAAGCTGATCGACACCTGCGTGCTCAAGGCCGTGGAGTGCGCCCGGACCGGCGTGACCGGCCTGATCGGCCATGACGAGGAACGCGGCAACGAACTCCGCGCGATCGAATTCCCCCGCATCAAGGGCGGCAAGGCGTTCGACGTGAAACAGCCGTGGTTCCAGGACCTCCTCAAGGAAATCGGCCAGCCGATGACCAAGGTCGTCGAGGTGAAACACTGACGCGGCGCGCGGTCCGCCGCGCATCGCAAATAAAACCGGCTTGCCCTCCCGCCCGGCCCGCGAAAGCTAGCCGTCTGGTTAATTGCGAGCGTAGCACAATGGATAGTGTAGTGGCCTCCGAAGCCATTGATCCGGGTTCGACTCCCGGCGCTCGCACCAGCCTTCGCCAAGGCTACGGCTGGCAAGCCAGCTATGACTTCGCCAAGGCTACGGCTGGCAAGCCGGCTTCGACTTCCTTCGAGATACGGGGTAGTCGATCTTTTCGAGCGGCGCGGGGTCCGTTTGCGACAGGCCTAGGGATTCGGAGGAATGGGCAGGCTGAGGATGGCGCGCAGCCCGGAGCGGTCGGTTCGCGGGATCAGTTGCAGGCGCCCGCCGGCAATCGTTGCCACTGAGCGGACGATGGCCAGGCCGAGGCCGAGACCCTGCTGCTCGCGCTTCTCCCGCCGGAACTGGTGGAACGGACCCACGTGGGCGCACTCATCCGCGGTCATGCCTGGACCTTGGTCCAATACCTCCAGCCAGTACCAATCGTCCCGCGCCTGGCCCGCCACGACGACCGGTTGGCCGGGCGCCGAGAATCTCAGGGCATTCTCGACCAGCTCACTCACCGCACGTCCAAGGTGGTTTGCATTGACGGCAAGTCGGACGGACGCGCAATCCAGCATCAGGTCGGACCCGCGCTTCTCGTGCCGCGCCGTATGCCGCGCGGCTTCCTGAATGATCGCGACCGCCGGTATGACCGGCGAATTCGGCCGCTCCGTCGCCGCCACCGCCCGCTCCAGTTCGTAGTACAGCAACAGCTTGTTCGAAAGGGCCTGCTGGCGCTCCGCACCCATGCGGATGATCTGCAGCAGCTGCCGCAGTTCGTCAGGTTAAATCTTCTCCGCCTCCTCCTCAATGAGCTCCAAGCCGCCAAGGACCCCGTTGAGCGGGGTCATCAATTCATGCGACCAGTTGGCTCCGATCAAGGTGCGGCGCTCCTCCAGCAGTTGTTCGATCCGCTCACGCAGTGGCTGCTGCCGGTGGATGCGCGCGGCAATCGCGTCGACAATGTCGCGCTCGGTGAACGGCTTGGTGATGTAGTCATCGGCCCCGAGCGCCATACCGCGCCGCTGGTCCTGGCGCTCGGCGCGAGCGGTGAGGAAAATAAACGGGATGTCGCGGCCCTGGGGTTGCTTGCGCACCTCGGTGATGACCTCGTAGCCGTCGAGTTCGGGCAGGCCGACGTCGCACAGGATCAGGTCAGGGCATTCGCGAGCGAGCTCAACCCCGCGCAGGCCATCCTCGGCGGCGGTGACGATATGGCCGTTGAACTCGAGCAGGTCCCGCAAGGTTTCGCGGATTGCCGGTTCATCCTCGATGATCAGGATTTTCATGGGGTAAGTTCCGTGGTGGCGTTAGCGCCGTTGGCGGCGGGGGTGGCGCCGGTGGGGAGTTCGAACCAAAAACATGCACCGGCGCAGGGGTGGCTGTCGACGCCGACCTTTCCGCCGAGTTTCTCTACGATGCGGCGGACAATCGACAGGCCAAGGCCGTGACCCTTGGCCCGGACGGCCGAGATGCGCGTAAACGGTACAAACATCCTCGCCTGCGCCTCGGGCTCCAGGCCCGGGCCCTCGTCCTGGACCCAAAAGCGCGCGGTGCCGCTGTCCGGACTGACGCGGCCGCCGAGCGTGATCCGCGGGTGGGCGCCACCGTACTTCGCGGCGTTGCTGATGAAATTCACCCAGACTTCGATGATCCACGGGGCATAACCAAACGCCTCGGGCCAGCTGGGCGGAGACACCACATCGGCCGAGCACTGCTTGAGCAATGCCTCCAGCCGGTCGATTGCTTCGGTCGCGCAGGCCGCCATGTCGAGCGGCTGCGGGATGATCGCCTGCCGGCGGACGCCTGCGAGAATCAGCAACTCTTCGATGATCTCATTCAGCCGCCGCGCCGAATACGCCGCCTCCTCGAGGTGGTGGCGGATCGTCGCCTCATCGACTTCCCCCAAGGTAAGCTGTGCCAGGCCCAGCCGACCCAGGAGAGTCGCCAGCGGGCTTTTCAAATCGTGGGCGACCGTGTGGGCAAAGGCATCGAGCTCGTCCATCAACTCCTCTTTTTTTAAGACGCGCCGCGATCGAGTGAATCACTTCGTCCTCGGTGAACGGTTTGGTGATAAAGTCGGCAGCGCCAAGCTCCATGCCATGGCGCATCGCCATCCGGTCTGCCTTGGCGGACAGCACAATTACCGGCAAAGCGCGCAAATCCGGTTCCGCCCGGAGCCGCTGCAGCAACTCAAACCCGGTCATGCCGGGCATCTCGATGTCGGTCAGGATCAGCGAAGGTGTCTGCCCCCGGGCAAGGTCAAGACCCTCCCGACCGTTGTTTGCGGTCAGCACGGCAAAGCCATTCAGCTCAAGCATGTCCTGCAGGGTCCGGCGGACGGACTCGTCGTCCTCGATGACCAGGACGGTCTGGCTTTGAGGTGAGTTCATGAAGGTGGGGTGCTACCGAGCGTGCGGGGAAAGGTGACCGTGAAGCAGCTCCCGGCCGGCGAGGAGCGGACGTCCAGGTTGCCATGGAGCATATCGGTCATGCGCTTCACGATATTGAGCCCAAGCCCGGTGCCCTTGATATTGCCCACGTTCGAGCCGCGCTCGAACGGCAGGAAAATCCGCTGCAGGTCGTCCGCCGGAATGCCAATGCCCTGGTCCTCGACCGCGATGCGCACCTGCGTGGCGTCCTGTACAATCGTTACGTGGACGCGGGTCCCGGCGGGCGAGTAGCGGACGGCGTTGCTGAGGACGTTGCCCAGGATGTGGTGCAGCAAGCTGGTGTCGGTTACGAATCCGGCAATGGAGCCCGGGCACTCAAGTTCCATCACGTGCCCCTCCCGGTCGCCCAGTTTGATTTCCTCGATCAAGTTGCGGACGAACGTCGGCAGGTCGACCGTGCCCAACCTCACTTCCACGCGGTTGGCGTCCATGCGATTCAGGAGGAGAATCTCGTCCAGCATCTCGGTCATCCGCAAAAGCGACTGCGTGATGCGCGTCAGGAGTTCATGGCGCTTGGCGCGAGTCAGGCCGTCCAGGTGATTCGAAAGGAGTTCCACCGAGCCCAGGGCCGCGGCCATCGGGGTCCGGAATTCGTGGGACGTCACCGAAATGAACCGGGGTTTCATTTCCGAGATCTGGTGCTCACGGTCGAGCATCTCCGCCATTTCCGCCTCGAACCGCTTCCGCGCC
This sequence comes from Lacunisphaera sp., assembly GCA_044224295.1. Taxonomy (GTDB): domain Bacteria; phylum Verrucomicrobiota; class Verrucomicrobiia; order Opitutales; family Opitutaceae; genus Lacunisphaera. The sequence goes on from JBGAKQ010000006.1 coordinate 128,799, forward strand.
GACACATCGCGGACAAACACCACATAGTCATCCCGGGTGACCGTTGCCGCCCGCAATTCGACGGCGACGGGGCCCGCGTCCGAGGTCAGTTCATGTTCCGTCACGACCGCCGTGCCCTCGGCGAGCACCTTGTCGCCCACCGTCCTGGCCAATTCGCGCAAGGCGCCGGCCAAACCGTTGCCTGAGCCCGTCAGTTCGGCCCTGTCCAAGTGCGCCAGCGGGGTGGCCCCCTTGGCGGGCTGGAAGTTCAGAATCACGCCGCCCCGGTTCACGCGCATCACCAAGTCGGAGATTGACTGCAGCAGCGCCTGCATCTCCCGGTTTGCCGCGGCAATTTCCTCGGTGCGGGTAACCACTTTCGCCTCCAGCTGCTCATTGAAGCGACGCATCTGGTCCTGCGCGTGCATCTGGTCCGAGATATCCCGGATGACCCCCACGGCGAGGAGTTCCCCGCCCCGACGGAACGTGCGGATGCTCCCCCCGACGGGGAAGACGGCGCCGTCCGCCCGCCGATGGTAACGTAGCGGCACCCGGATGATCTCGTCGGCGTGATCGGGCAGTTGCCGGCGCGTTGCGTCGGTCGCCTCCGGCTCAGCAGAAAGGTCCCGCAACAACATGCCGACCAGCCTTTCCATCGGAACCCCGTACAGCGCCGCCGCGGCGCTGTTGGCCTGAACGATCTTACCTTCCTTCGTCGTGTAGACCAGGATCGCGTCCGACTCCAAATCGAACAGCTCGCGATAGCGGGCCTCGCTCTCGCGCAGCGCCTCCTCGGCCTCAAGCCGCGTCGTGATGTCGCGGATCGCGATGCCCGCCCGCTGTTGGGCGCCGGACCCGAACAGAGCAGACGTGACTTCCGCCTCGAAACTCGACCCGTCACCGCGGCACATGGTCAGGATACCCCGCGCTTTGCCCACGCGACGCCTTTCCTCCAGGAGCGTGAGCAACCGGGGGTCCGTCGGGTCTACGATGCCGGCCCGGCCCGTCCCCACGATGTCCTTTTCGGTCCGCCGGAGAATTGCGCAAGCCGCCGGATTCGCGGCGAGGATGTTGCCACCCGGCTCGGTGATCAGCAGGCCGTCCATGTTGCTCTCAAACAGCGCCCGGAAGCGTTCATTGCTCTGCAGCAGTTCCTGCTCGGTCTGCTTGGTTTTGGTCACGTCTTCCTTGAGGGCCGCGAAGTGGGTGATGCGCCCGGTCTCATCGGTCACCGGCGCGATGACGACGCGCTCCTGGTGAATCTCCCCGTTCTTCCTTTTGTTGCTGAGCTCGCCCCGCCACACCGCGCCCCGGGTGATCGTGGACCACATTTCGCTGTACGTTTCACGCGGCGTCAGCCCGGATTTCAGAACCCGGGGATTCTTCCCGAGCAGCTCGGCTTCCGAATAGCCGCTGAGCTCCAGGAACGCGGGATTCACGTACTCGATCTGGCCGCGGAGATCCGTGATCGCGATGCTGATCGGGGCCTGCTCGATGATCCGGCTCATCTGCCGCATCCGCTTGTTCGCCCGCACCCGCTCACTGATGTCCGCAAACATGATCAGCATCTCCCCGCCCATGAGCATGCCGGAGATTTCGACCGTGCGGACCTGCCCATCGCGACAGGTGACGCTGCACTCCATCGGCGGGATATCCCCGGCGCCAGCCGCCGCGACCCGCACCGCGTCCGCCCACTTGTCAGCGATGACAGCCCGATAATGCGGATCCGGATACGCTTTATCCCACCAGGCCCGCACCGTTGGCACCTCCGCGACGCTATAACCGAATGTCCGGCGATAGCGGTCGTTGGCATAGGTGATGTTGCCGAGCGCATCGGAGTGTCCCATGGGCACCGGCACCATCGCAAACAGCCGCCGGAACTTTGCCTCACTTTCCAGGAGGGCGGCCTCGACCCGCTTGCGCTCGGTGATGTCCTCCTTCAACGCCACGTAATGCGTCGCCCGGCCGGTTGCATCCTTGACCGGCGCAATCAACACTTGCTCCGTGAAATAGTCCCCGTTTTTCCGGCGATTGATGATCTCCCCGCGCCATTGGTCCCCCCGGGTGATCGTGTGCCAAAGATCGGTGTAGACGCCCGGATCCGTCAGGCCGGACTTCAACATCCGCGGATTCTGGCCGCGTACGTCCTCCAGGGCGTAGCCCGTCACCTGGGTGAAGTGCGGGTTCACATACTCAATCCGGCCCTCGAGGTCCGTGATCATGACGGACGTCGGGCTCTGTTCCACCACGAGGGAGAGTTTCCGCTGCTCGTGCTCGATCGCCTGGCGTTGCGCTTCCTGGGCAAAGACCGCCAGCGCGAAGGACATGTTGTCGACAGTTTCCTCCAGCAAGTTGACCTCCCGCTCGGCAAAAAAATCCTTTTCGGCGGCGTAAACCGTCAGGACGCCCACCGCTCGACCCTCCGCTCGAATCGGCAGGGCAATGACCGACTGGAACCCGCAATTGGTGGCGCGATCGCGCCAGGGCTGCGTCGCCGCGTCGTTGAAGAAATCATTGCAAACGACCACCCGATTCTCGCGCCAGGCCGTGCCCACCGGCCCACGGCCTTCCGGCACTTCGCCGGACATCGAGATGCGGATCCCATTGGTGTAGCCGTGGGTGTCCCCGGCCACCGCCACCCGGGCCACGCCGCCGGTGGCAGGGTCCGGAGACCCCACCCAGGCAATCCGAAAGCCACCACTCTTCACCAGCACCTCGCAAACCGCGGCAAAAAGCTGCGCCGGGGTCTTCACATGGAGCAACGTTTGGTTGATCTGGCTGATGACAAAATAAAGGCGGCTCAGCCGGGCGATCTCTTCGTCCAGTTGTTTGCGGACGCTGATATCCCGGATGATCGAGAGCACATGGGGCCGGCCGTCGATGATCACGGACCGCGCGGACACCTCGACCGGGAAGGTGCGCCCGTCCTTGCGTACGTGCACCGTTTCGATGGCCACGCCCCCGCCCTGCTGGGCCACCACGAAGTCGCTTTCGACATGCTGGCGGGCGCTTTCGGCGCGCAGGTCGTGCGCAGTCAGGTCGAGCATTTCCTGCGGACTCCAGCCGTACACTTCATGCACCCGCTGGTTCGCCTCGACGATCCGCATGCGATGGTCGAACAGCAGGATCACTTCGCCCGCGTGTTGCATCAGGTACGCCAGCCGCTCACTTGTGGCCCGGCTTTGTCGCTCAAGGCGGAGTTGCTGGTCAGCCAACGGGCGCAGCCGTTGCTGCCTTAGGTTGCGCAAAAACAGCCCGACAATGCCGGTAACCAACGTGATGCCGATGGTGACCGAATAGACTCCTTCACGTAACGGGGCAAACGCCTCCGCCTGATCAACCTTGGCCACCAGCATCCAGGAGGTCCCTTCGAGCCGGCGGTAGGCTGCCAGCACCGGAACTCCATCGTAGTCGGTACCCTCCATGAACCCGCTGGTGTTGCCTCGTAGCGCCCGAGCGGCGACCAAGGTCGGAGAATCGATGGGCGCGCGGATCCGCAGCGCCGCGTCGGCGCGGCGCCTCAGGTCGCTCAACCAAAGCACTTCATCCCCGTCCCGCCTGACGATCAGGGTTTCGCCCGACTGGCTCGGCGTGGGCCACGTGCGCAGCAAAGGATAGAGCATCACCGACGCATCCACCGTGAGTTGCAACGCCCCCGAGAATTGTCCGCCGTGATTCACCTGCACCGGCGAAATGAAGTCCAGGTGGACCCTGCCTTCATCGGTCGCGTGCAGTTCGTTCATGAACGGCCCGGCGGCCTGCAAAATGCGACTCCTCAAGTCAGCGGGCAGACTGGTATCCGCCACCTCGGTGCCCGCGTTCACATAGACTGGGTACAGTTCCCGGTCGAAGAGCACGATCTGTCGATAACCATACGCGCTTTCCATCGTCGACAGGTACTCGCTCAAGCGTTCACGGAGCGCGGTCGCTTCACTCGGATTCATCGCGAGCGTGGCAATCGACCCCGCCAGGTCGGGCATGGACGCCAGCAGGCGCGCATCCCCAAGGCGCTCCCGACGCCATTGGATGATCTGTTGCACCTTGAGGCTGGCGATGGACTCGAGCTGGTCGAACACCCGCCGGCGAATCTCCGCCTGGTCTCGACGGAGGTAGTAGAACCCTGCGAGCCCGGTCAGGATGAAGACCGCGAGGGTGGCCAGCACCTGCTGGCGGTGGTACACGGCAAGGGATCGCTTGTCTTCGTCCGAATCCGATTGAACCGGCAGGCCGTCGCCAAGAAACCCTTCACCGGGGGCCGCCGCCAGAACCCCCCCCGCACAAGCTCAGGAAACCAAGGGCGGTCAACCACGCCATCGGCACTTGGCCATTCGCATATCCCAGAGGCGTACCGGCGGCATAAGCGAGGATCACCAAGCCGCTCAAAAGGATTCCGCCGGCGCCCGCGAACCGGGCGACGAGCTGGGTCCACTTTGGTAGCGAGAAGTTCGGACACGTTCCGATCATCGCCCCCGCAGTCAAAATGCAAACCGCCGCGGTCATGGGAGCCATCCGGATTTGGATGGCGCCATAGCCCAACTCCACCGCCGAGCCCCAGCGATCCCACGGCGGAACCATGGGCCAACGCGTTCGAACCAGTTCCGTGCCGGCGAACAAAGTGGACAACCCGAGGCCGACCCTGACCAACCCCATCAGGAAGGCACGGTCCGCAAACCACACGCGCAGCGCGAGTGAGCCTCCCAGCAGCAGAAACACCATTGCCGTCACGGGCGCCACGGGCACGTAACTCTCCCCCAGGGTCAACCAATCCCATCGTCCGACTCCCCACGCGGCCAGGCTGATCCCGCCAATCGCGATCGCCAATGCCGCGGCCAGTCCCGGAATCAGGCGGCCTGGCTCGAGATGCTTCATGGGGTCGGAAACGTTTTTCCGGGCGAACTCTACCAATTTGCCCCGCCCTCCGTGCTGCATTTCTTGCTCTATCGTACGCACGCCCCGCCAATTCCACGATTCCGTGGAGCCATTCGCCTCTGAAAAAATGAAAAAGGCCGGCGATAAGCCGGCCTTCGCAAGGGGTCCGAGGGATCAGGCGAATCAGGTGTGGATCGCCTTGCCAAGCGTCGCGAGCGCCGCCTCGCCGAGCGCTTCGGACAGCGTCGGGTGCGCGTGGATCGTGTGGTGGATCTCGTCGACGGTCGCCTCGAGGTTCATCGCGAGACCGTACTCGGCGATGAGTTCGGTCGCCTCGTTGCCGATGATGTGGACGCCGTAGATCTCTCCGGTCTTCGCATCGGCGATGACCTTGACGAAACCTTCGGTGTCGCCACCCGCCACGGCCTTGCCGACCGCGGTGAACGGAAACTTGCCGACCTTGTAGTCGAGCTTCTTTTCCTTCGCGGCCTTCTCGGTCAGGCCGGTGCTGGCCACTTGCGGCTGGCAGTACGTGCAACCCGGGAACAGGCCGACCTGCTTCGGCTTGGCGTAGCCAAACATGCCCTCGACCGCCTGGATCGCGCGGAACGACGCGACGTGCGCAAGCCAGGGCGGACCCTGGATGTCACCGGCGGCATAAATGCCCGGGACGCTGGTCTGGTAATTCTGATCCACCTTCACGAAGCCGCGGTCGAGTTCGAGCTTCACCTTGGGTGAAGTCAGGCCGTCGAGCGCTGACGTGATGCCGATCGCCACGAGGACCGTGTCGACTTCCAGCTCCGTCTTGGCGCCGTCCTTCACGAGGTCGAGCTTCACGCTCTTCGCGCCGACCCGGATGTTCTCGCTCTTCGTGCCGGTGTGCACGGCGATGCCCTGCTTGGTGAAGCTGCGCTCGAGGACTTTCGCGACCTCCTCGTCCTCGACGGGCAGGATCTGCGGCAGCATCTCGATCAACGTGACCTTCGTGCCGAAGGCATTGAAGAAATAGGCAAACTCCACGCCGATCGCGCCGGCGCCGATGATCGCCATCGTCTTGGGCGCGGCCTTCGCCGCGAGGGCCTCGCGGGAGGTCATCACGCGCGTCCCGTCGACGGGCAGGCCCGGCAGCGGACGTGGCTTCTGGCCGGTGCACAGCAGGATGTTTTTCGTGCGGAGAAATTTTCCCTTATGCTCGCCTTCGGTGATCTCGACCATGCCGGGCACCGTCACGGAGCCCTTGCCGACGAGGTAATCGACCTTGTTCTTTTTGAAGAGAAACTCGACGCCCTTGGCCATCTGCGATGCGACCCCCCGGGAACGCTCCACGACTTTCGCGAAATCGAAGGACGCGCCCGTGACGCTCAACCCGTAGCTGTCCGCCTTCTGGATGGTGCGATAGAGCTCGGCGCTCTTGAGCAGGGCCTTGGTCGGGATGCAGCCCCAGTTCAGGCACGTGCCGCCCGCCCGCTCCATCTCGATCACGGCGACCTTCTTGCCGAGCTGTCCGGCGCGGATCGCGCCCACGTAGCCCGCGGGGCCGCCGCCAATGATCACCAAGTCGTAAATATCGTCTGCCATAGAGTGAGTTTGTGAGCGGGCAAAGTCGCGTCCCCGGGCTATGCCGTCAAACGGAAAGTCGGGGCTGCGCCAGTTGAAAGTCGAGGGTTGAGAGTTGAGGGACTCGTTCACTGGGCGTGAGCAGTTTCCGACGGGAAACTCCTCTCAACTCTCAACCAAGAACCCTCAACTGCAACGCGCCCCGCGCGTTGCTCAAATGTCGATCACATCATCCCGCTTGCCGCCGCCGGGGGGGCGCGGGGCGGGCGGCTTGGGAGGCGAAGTGAAGAGGCGGTTCATCACGAGGTTGGTCACGCTGATGATGAGCGACCCCAGCATCGCCGAACCGAAGGACGTCACATGGAAACCGCTGATCAACCCGCGGCCCACAAAATACAGGAGACAGGCGTTCACGATCCAGATGCCCAGCCCGAGCGTCAGCACAATGAAGGGCAGCGTAAACAGCAGCAGGAACGGCTTCACGACCACGTTCAGGAAACTGAGGACCACCACGACCAGGAAGAGGGTCGTGCCCGAATCATAGCTGATGCCCGGCACGATCTTCGTGCACAGGGCCACGCCGAGGGCCAGCACGAGCCACCGCACCAGCAGGTTGACGAACGGATGGTTCATTGAATGATGGCGCCACCTTTGTCGCGGCTCGCCGCGGAGCAATGAAAATTCTCATCGTCCAGGACTACCTTCGCAGTGGCGGCACCGAGCGCCAGTCGGTCCTCATGGCCAACGCGTTTGCGCGCGCCGGCCACGAGGTCACGCTGCTGACCTTCCGGCCGCGCGGCGTGCTGGAGGTCGATGGCGAACAACAACCCTTTGCGTTTCGCTCGCTGCAGCCGTTCGACACCGGCCTCGATTGGTTTGCGCCCGGCTTGCTGAAGGCGGCGGAGGAGGCGGCCCCGGACCTCGTGCTGTGCATGGGCCGCATGGCCAACTGCTACGCCAGCTTCATCCAGCGCCGCGTGCCGCGCGCCGCCGTGATCTGCACCATGCGCACGGGCAAGCACCTGCCCACCCTGTTCGTGCGCTCGCTGCGCCTCTGCCGCCACATCGTGGCCAACAGCCATGTGGCCAAGCGCGTCCTGACCGACGACCACGACATTCCCGCGCACAAGGTCACGGTCATCCACAATTCGCTGCTGCGCTTCACCGACGAAACCGCCTCCCGCAACAATGCCCTGCGGCGCTACCACGGCGCGAATCCCTCGACGGTCGTCCTGCTCAATGTGGCGATGTTCCGTCCGGAAAAAAACCAGCGCGAGCTGATCGAGCTCTGCGCGAAGCTGCCGGGCTACCTCGACTGGCAGCTCTGGCTGGCCGGCGACGGCCCGGCCCGGAAAAAATGCGAACGGCTCGCGCATGACCTTGGGCTCGGCGCCCGCGTGAAATTCCTCGGCTACCAATCCGACCCGACCCAGCTGTACCTCGCGTCGGACGTCGCCGTGCTGGCCTCGCAAAGCGAATCGCTTTCGAACTTCCTCATCGAAGGTCAGCTGCACGGCCTGCCGGCGGTCGCCTACGACATCGTCGGCGTCGGCGAGTGCTTTGTGCCCGACAAGTCGGGCTACCTGATCGCCAACCATGACCAGGCGGCCTTCGTTTCGGCCCTCGACCACCTGATCCGACAGCCCGCGGACCGCCGCCGCTTCGCCCAGGCCGGACGCGAACATGCCCAGGCCAACTTTGTGCCCGAGCGCCAGACGCAGGCGTACCTGAACCTGTTTCGCGACCTCACGAACCCACCGCCGAGTCCAAAGAAATTCGAGGCCAAGCGTGGCCCCGACGGCGTGAATTTCCGCTAGGCTGGCGCCTCGAATCGACGCTCCTGACAGCCCTATGTCAGGAGATACGCCGCCCCGGCGGGCGGGATTTGCGTTCCACCGAATCGTCACCATTCAAGTAGGCGTCCCGTGCCGAATTCCACCGCTCCCGAGTCCATCCGCCTGCGCGGCGTCCGCCAGAACAACCTCAAGGGCTTCGACCTCGATCTGCCCCTGGGGAAATTCATCGTGGTGACCGGCCTGAGCGGCGCCGGGAAATCCTCCCTCGTATTCGACACGCTGCATGCCGAGGGCCAGCGGCGTTACGTCGAGACCTTCAGCGCCTACACGCGGCAGTTCCTCGACCTGTTGGACAAGCCCAAGGTGGACGCGATCGAGAACATCCGGCCATCCATCGCCATCGAACAGTCCAACACGGTCAAGACGTCCCGTTCGACGGTTGGCACGATGACCGAGCTCACCGACTTCGCGAAGGTCTGGTTCAGCCACGTGGCCGAATGCTTTGACCCAGTCACCGGGGAAAAAGTCGAGGACGACAATCCGCAGACGATCTGGGCCAAGACGCACGCCGCCCACCCCGCCGCGACGCTGCTGCTGTGCTTTCGCATTACCAAGCCTGACAACCTCCAGTGGAGCGAGGTCCTGCCGAGCGTGAAGGGCCAGGGCTACACGCGCGTGCTCGCGGAACGTCGAACGCCCAACGCTCAACGTTCAACGCCCAAGGCCAAATCCTCGGGCGCCGGCGGGGCGCTGGAGGTGCACAAACTCGATGACCTGCTGGCGGCCTTGAATGGATCCAAGGCTGAACGTTCAAAGTTGGGCGTGGAGCGTTGGACGTTCATCCACGTCATCCAGGATCGCTTGGCGGTCACCGCGGAAAACAAGTCACGCTTCCTGGAGGCGACCGAATCCGCCCTCCATTTTGGCAAGGGCGAGATCCACCTCTTCAGGGCCGATGACCTCGCGCCCGCCGGCCACTACTCGCGTGGCCTGCATTCCCCGAAAACCGGCCGCACGTTCCGGCCCGCGTCGCCGGGGTTGTTTTCCTTCAACTCCCCGCTGGGCGCGTGCCCGAAGTGCCGGGGCTTTGGCCGCGTGATCGACATCGACTACCGACTCGCGATTCCCGATCACTCCCTATCGATCGCCGACGGCGCGATCCGCCCGTGGGAAGGCGAGATCTACGGCGAGTCCAAACGCGACCTCATGCAGTTCGCGAAAAAGGTCGGGCTGCCGGTCAACGTGCCGTTCGCCGCCCTCACACCCGAGCAAAAGGCCTTCGTGATCGACGGTTCGCCGGGTTACGATGGCGAGACGAACCACTGGCCAAAGTACTGGTACGGCCTGAAGGGCTTTTTCCGCTATCTCGAGAAGACCACCTACAAGATGCACGTGCGGGTCTTCCTCTCCCGGTACCGCGCGTACAACGCCTGCCCGGAGTGCCACGGCACCCGCCTGCAACCGGAGGCGCTGTGTTGGAAATGGCAGGGTTACACCCTGCCGCAGCTGTACCAGCTGCCGATCAGTGAACTCCTGGCTGCGGTCGCGGCGGACACTTCCCTCGCCGATCGGCACGGCACGCACGAGGCCCACAGCGCCTCGATCGCGCATGACTCCATTGTCACGCGGCTGCGTTACCTGGAACAAGTGGGCCTGGGCTACCTGACGCTGGACCGGAGTTCCCGCACGCTTTCCGGCGGCGAGGTGCAGCGCGTCAACCTCACCTCCTGCCTGGGCACCTCGCTGGTCGACACGCTCTTCGTGCTCGACGAGCCGTCCGTCGGCCTGCATCCGCGCGACATCGACCGCCTGCTGGGCATCATCCGCACACTTACCGACGCCGGCAACACCGTGGTCGTGGTTGAGCATGACGAGGCGATGATCCGCGCCGCCGACCACGTGATCGAAGTCGGCCCCGAACCCGGCGCCCGTGGCGGCAACATCGTTTTCCAGGGCTCCGTGGCCGGTATGCTGGCCTCACCCCGAAGCATAACCGGCGCCTATTTCTCCGGACGCCAGCAAATCGAAACGCCCGCCGAACGCCGGCCGGTCGGCAGCACCAATCAAAAATCCCCAATCGTAAATCGTAAATCGAGCCAAGCGCGGTGGCTCACATTCACAAATGCCTCGAAGCACAACATCAAGGGATTGAGTTTCCGTCTGCCCTTGCAGCGGCTCGTTTGCCTCTCGGGCGTTTCGGGTTCCGGCAAGTCCACCCTGCTGGACAACGTCATCTGCCAGGGCCTGCTCACGCAGCGCAACCTGATGACGGAGGATCCCGCCGAGATCGAGGCGGTGAAGTCCGACCTGGCGTTCAGCGAGGTGGTGCTGGTCGACCAATCGCCCCTGAGCCGCACGCCGCGCTCGAACCCGGCGCTGTATTGCGAGGCTTGGGAGCTGATCCGCGATCTCTACGCCACGGTGCCCGCCGCCCAGGAGGCGGGCTTCAATGCCTCGAGTTTTTCGTTCAACAGCGGCGACGGACGTTGCGACAACTGCCAGGGCCTCGGCAGCGAGCGCGTGGAAATGCAATTCCTCTCCGACGTGTTCGTGCCCTGCCCCATCTGCGAGGGCAAACGTTTCAAGCCGGAAGTGCTCGCGATCACTTGGAACGGCCACTCGGTCGCCGATATCCTCGCCACGACGATCGCTGATTCACTCAAGGTTTTCGCCGAATATCCCGAAATCCACCAGCGGCTCGCCGCTTTGGACGAAGTGGGTCTCGGCTACCTCACGCTCGGTCAACCGCTCAACACCCTTTCGGGCGGTGAATCCCAGCGCCTGAAACTGGTCCGCTATCTCAGCGACTTCGCCGGTTCAGAGTCCCAACGCTCAACGCTCAACCCTCAACCCGCCAACGCCGCCGCGTTGCTCCTCCTCGACGAACCCACGACCGGGTTGCACCGGCACGACGTCAAACGCCTGCTCGCCGTCATGCAGCGCATCGTCGACCAAGGTCACAGCGTCGTGGTGATTGAACACAACCTCGACGTGCTGAAGTCGGCCGACTGGATCATCGAGGTCGGCCCCGAGGCCGGCGCACAGGGCGGCCGAATCGTCGCGGAAGGCCCGCCGGAGCAGATCGTTTTGGCGGAAACGGCCACGACGCCGTTTTTGCGGGAAGCGCTGGACGCCGAGCGCGCAGCACGCAGCGTCGAACTTCTGGCGGCCGAAGAAGCCGCGCCCTATCTGGCGGCGGGATCGACCCAAAGCGCTCAGCCCTCCGCGCTCAGCGTCATCGGCGCGCGCGAGAACAACCTGAAGAATATTTCCGTCTCGATTCCGCACCGGGAGCTTTCCGTCGTCACCGGCGTCTCCGGCTCTGGAAAATCCACGCTGGCATTCGACATCATCTTTGCCGAGGGCCAGCGCCGCTTCATGGAATCGATGTCGCCCTATGCGCGGCAGTTCGTTGAGCAACTCCCCCGCCCCGACATCGACCGCCTGAGCGGCATCCCGCCCACCGTGGCGATCGAGCAGCGTGTCACCCGCGGTTCCCGCAAGTCGACCGTCGCGACCATCACCGAGGTCGCCCAGTACCTGCGCCTGCTCTATGCGCGCCTCGGCGTGCAGCACCACCCGGAAACCGGCCGCGCCGTGACGCCGCTCTCGCCGAGCCAGCTGCGCCAGTTGCTCGACAAGACGCTGGCGACCCCGCCGGCGAAAAAGGCCAAACACCTGTACCTGTGCGCCCCGGTGATCCGCGGACGCAAGGGCCACCACGAGCCGATTGCGAAGTGGATCGGCAAGCAGGGCTACGAACTCATGCGCGCCGACGGCCGGCTGCTGCGCGTGGACACCTTTCAAAAACTCGACCGCTACAAGGAGCACGACATCGAAGTGGTCGTCGCGGACCTCAAAGCCACGGGCGCCAAGCGCCCGGCCACTTCCAACGCTCAACACTCAACGCTCAACACTCAACTAAGCGAAGCTCTGCGCCTCGGCAAAGGCGCCTGCTTCCTCCTCACCCCCTCGGGGGACATCCTGAGTTGGTTTTCCACCACCCGCACGGACATCGAGACCGGCGAATCCTTCCCGGAGCTCGATCCCAAGCACTTCTCCTTCAATTCGCCGAAAGGCTGGTGCCCGACGTGCCGTGGCCACGGCCGCATTTATGATTGGATGCTCACGCCGGACGAGGATGACGAACGTTCCGATGAGGTCGCGGACGCGCTTCGGCAGTTCGACCCGGACGACGTCAGCTCGCAGGGCAAGCCCTGCCCAACCTGCCAGGGTGAACGTCTGAATCGCATCGCCCGCGCCGTCCGGCTCCCGTTGCGGGCCAGCAAAGGTGGCGGCATCAGCCTGCCCGAGCTGACCCGGCTCACGCCCGACGGACTGCTCGCAACCCTGCGCAACCTCGAACTCGACGCGCGCGGCAAGCTGATCACGCAGGACATCATCCCGCAGATCGAGGAACGCCTGCGCTTCCTCGGCCAGGTGGGCCTCGATTATTTGCAACTCGATCGCCCGACTGAAACCCTGTCCGGCGGCGAAGCGCAGCGCATTCGCCTCGCGGCACAGTTGGGCTCGAACCTGTCGGGCGTGCTCTACGTGCTCGACGAGCCCTCGATCGGATTGCACGCGCGCGACAACGACCGATTGATCGAGACGCTCGAGTCGCTGCGCGACAAGGGCAACACGGTGCTCGTGGTCGAACATGATGACGTCCTGATGGAACACGCCGACCGCATCATCGACCTCGGCCCCGGCGCGGGCGTGAACGGCGGCACAATCCTCGCCAACGAAACGCCCGCCGAGATCAAACAGAATGCCTCGTCGCTGACGGGACTATTCCTCGCCAAGGGCATCCCGCATCCAATTCGGGGCGAATACCGTCTCATTTCCAGTGGGAGTGAGCTTGATCGAGACAAGTCAGCGCTGAAGTCGCGAGCAAGCTCGCTCCCACAAGCGGAATTAAGGACCGAATGGCTCGAGCTCTCGGACATCAGTTTCCGCAACCTTCATGGCCAGAATCTGCGGCTGCCGCTCGGCAAGCTCACGATGGTCTGCGGTCCCAGCGGCGCGGGTAAATCGACCCTGTTCCGTGACGTCCTCCGCCCGGCCGTGGCCGCCGCCATCAAGCAGAAGAAGGGCAAACTCTCCGGCAAGGAGTTCATTAAACACGGCCGTTTCGAGACCGACGGCACCCAGCCCACTGCGCAGAAATTGCCGCTGCCGTTCGCAGAACTGAAGGGAGCCAACGGCTTCAAGGGCGTCATCGAGGTGGACCAATCGCCGATCGGCAAGACGCCCCGCTCGACGCCCGCGACGTATCTCGGCGTCTTCGACCTCATCCGCCAGTTCTTCGCCTCGCTGCCTGAATCCAAGATGCGCGGCTACACCGCGAGCCGCTTCTCGTTCAACGTCCCGGGCGGCCGTTGCGAAACCTGCGCGGGCGCGGGACGCATCAAGCTCGAGATGGCGTTCATGCCCGACTCCTACCTGCCGTGCGACGGCTGCGGCGGCACGCGGTTCGGCCCGGAACTGGCGGACATCACCTGGAAGGGCAAAACCATCGGCGATGTGCTCAAGCTTTCCTTTGACGAAGCCACGGTGTTTTTCGATTTCCACTCGCAGCTTTCCCAAGTGTGCAAGCTCATGGTCGATTGCGGGCTTGGTTACCTCACCCTTGGGCAAAGCAGTCCGTCCCTGTCCGGCGGCGAGGCGCAGCGCCTGAAGCTCGTCACCGAGCTCACCAAGGGTCTCGCCACCTACAAGGAACGCTCGCGCGGGACTGCCATCAGAAACCTCTACTTGCTCGAGGAGCCGACGATTGGCCTGCACCTGAGCGACTGCGAAAAGCTGATCCGCGTACTGCACAGTCTGGTCGACCAAGGCCACACGGTCGTCGTGATCGAGCACCACCTCGATTTGCTGGCGGAAGCCGACTACATCATCGAGCTGGGCCCCAACGGCGGCCCAACCGGCGGTAAAATCATGTACCAAGGCGCGCTCGCCGGCCTGCTCAAGACCAAGGCCAGCCCGACCGCGCCGTACCTCCGGGAGAAACTCAAGCGGTAGGGCGCGGCGTCCGTTTCGCGCCGAGCGCAGTCTGCAAGATCCCCTCTACGAAGAGGGGTGCCCAACGGGCGGGGTGCGTAGGGGAACTGCGAACACCGTTCCCAGTGCCCGCCTCCCCACCCCACTTCCCGCTTCCGACCAGGCGGAATTCGTGCGAGCTTTGGGCCACCCCATCCCACCCCCATGAATGCCCTGATTCACCTTTGGCTGCCGATCCTGCTCAGCGCAGTGGTCGTGTTTTTCATCAGCTCCCTCGTTCACATGGTCCTCAAATGGCACGCCAAGGACTACCGGGCCCTCGCCAATGAGGACGCCACCCGTGAGTTCCTCCGCGGCGGTCTCGCCCCGGGCCACTACGTGGTGCCATTCTGCGCGGACATGAAGGACATGGGCTCGGAGGCGATGAAGAAGAAATACCAGGAGGGACCCATCCTGCATCTCACCGTGTTTCCGAACGGCCTGCCGAACATGGGCAAATACCTCGGTCAATGGTTTCTCCTTTGCCTGCTGGTCTCGGCCACCGTGGCGTTCCTGACAGCCAAGGCCTACGCGATTGACCCGGCCATGGCCCGGCCCGCGGCAAAATTCGCGGGCGCGATCAGCTTTGTCGCCTACGGTTTCGGCACGCTGCCGGAATCCATCTGGCTGGGCCGCTCCTGGGGCACCTCCCTTCGCTATCTGGCCGACTCCGCCCTCTACGCGATCGGCACCGGCCTCGTGTTTCTCTGGCTCTGGCATTGAGCCGGATGAGCCTGGCGGCGTGATTACTCGCCTCCGCAGGCCGGTCGATGGCCGGCCCTACTCGGCGAGCGGCAGGCTCGGCGCGATTTCCAACGCGAAGCCGTCGGCTTTCACCGCACCGGCTTCGCGCTCCGCCCACGCCGCAAAGGCAATCATCCCGGCGTTGTCGCCGGTGTGGCGGGGCTCGGCCCGGAAAAAGGGGACATTCGCCCGGCGCGCGACCTTTTCCAGTTCCGCCTGCAACGTCCGGTTGTTCGCAACCCCGCCCGACAAACCGAAGCTTCGGTAAGCCAGCACTTCCTTGTCCTCGTGGAGGGTCGGCCTCCCGGCCGACCGCGGCCCGTCAGGAGGCGGGACCTCCAAGTATCCTCGCTCGAGTGCGAGCGCGGACTTCCGCACAAGCGCATTGAAAACCGCGGCTTGGTAACTCGCACATAGGTCTGACTTGCGGCGCTCGACTTCGGCCGCGGGCATTTTCTCGAGCTGGTAACGCAGGCTGGTCTTCAATCCCGAGAAACTGAATTCCAGCGACGACCGCTGCGCGACGGCTTTCGGAAACTCGAAGGCCGCCGGGTTGCCGGATGCCGCGAGCTTCTCCACCTGCGGGCCACCCGGATAACCGAGGCCGAGGAGTTTCGCCCCCTTGTCGAGCGCCTCGCCGGCGGCGTCGTCGAGCGTCGAGGCGAGCAGCCGGATCCTCCGCGATTCATCGATGCTGAACAGGGCGGTGTTGCCGCCGGACACCAGCAGGCCGAGGTGTGGCAGGAGTTTCGCGAACTCCGTCTCGAAAGCCGCGGGATTCGTCGCATGCAACCCAATGAAGGGTGAAAACGCGTGCGCTCGCAGGTGATTCACCCCCACGACCGGCACCCGCCACGCGAGGCCGAGACTCTTCGCCGTGGCCAGGCCCATCGCCAGGCACGCCGCGAGACCGGGGCCCTGCGTCACGGCAATTTGGGAAATGCTCCCGGCGGGTACCGCGGACAGCGCCCGCTGCAACAGCGGCGAGAAATGCGCCAAGTGCTCGCGACTCGCGAGGTCGGGCACGACACCGCCGTAGGCCTCGTGGAGCGCGATCTGGCTGTGCACCCACTCGCCGACCAGGCCCCGCGCCGGGTCGAACAGCGCGACCGCGGTTTCGTCACAGGAACTTTCGAGGGCGAGAATCACCGGAGGAAACCTGAAAGCTGAACGCTGAAACCTGAAGGAGAATTCCGCCCACCAGCCGTCATCCTGATCCCGCGACCGCAGGAGAAGGATCCAAGGCCGCGCGCGCTTGCGATCACGCTGCTGGGTTCTTCGCTTCGCTCAGAATGACAACCTCGACGGATCATTTCTTCAACTCCTTGGCCGCGAGCACCCCGGTCAGCACTTCCTCCGCGGCGTTGAGTTGCACGTCCTCAATTTGTTGGAAACCGAAGCGTTCGTTGAATTCGACCGGGGCGGTGAGGTCCGGACGCGACTGCCGGAGGCGGATCTTGCCTTCGTCGTCCGCGGAAACCTCGATTTCCACGTGAGGCTGGATGCCCTTCTCGTGGATCGTCACGCCGCTGGGGGTGTAGTAACGGGCCGTGGTGAGGCGAATCCCCTCGCCGTTCTGCAGCTCGATGATGCTTTGCACCGAACCCTTGCCGAACGTCTTTTCGCCGACAATCACGGCGCGCTTGGTGTCCTTCATCGCGCCCGAAACAATTTCCGCCGCGCTGGCGGTGCCGCCGTTGACGAGGATGGCGATCGGGTAGTTGCGGGCGGCGTGGTTCCGCTCCGCGAGGAAATTCTCGCGCGAGTCCGGCGCCCGGCCCTGCGTGTACACCACCAGCTCGCCCTCGTTGAAAAACTCGCTGCAGACGTCGATCGCCGCGTCGAGCAAGCCGCCGGGGTTGTTGCGCAGGTCGATGACGAGGCCCCGCATGCCCTGCTTTTCCAGCGACGCGAGTGCCGTGCGGAATTCCTTGCCGGTGCGTTCGCTGAACTGCGTGACCTGCAGGTAACCGAGGCCGCCGGGGCGCATCGTCACGTTGCGCACACTGTCGAGGCGGATCCGCGCGCGCTTTAGGGGAAAATCCAAGGTCTGCCTAGTCGAGGGACGGTACACCGTCACGGTCACCATCGTGTCCGGCTCGCCCCGCACCAACCGAACCGTCTTCTCAACCGAGGGATTGTCGATGTCCTTGCCGTCGATCTTGACCAGCCGGTCGCCGCGCCGGAGTCCCGCGCGCTCGGCCGGCGTGCCCGCGATGGGCGTGATGATTACGATCTGGTTTTCCCGCATCTCCACCTGGATGCCGACGCCACCAAAGGCGTTGGACATTTCCTCCTCCGTTTCCTGATAGGCGTCGGCCCGCAGGAACTGCGAATGCGGGTCCAGCTGCCCGAGCATGCCCTCGAGCGCATTGCGGGTAAGGTCGTCGTAGCTCGCCGGCGCATCGCCGACGTAGTTTTCCTTCACGAGTTGCAGGACGTCCCGGAAGTACTTGACGTTCCGGTCCCGCTCGCGGTCCGGCCACCAGCTCGGCGCGCCGCTGTGGGCGGCGTACTGCGCGAGGCCGAACCCGGCCGCGACGGCGAGCAGGATGAGCAGGAAGCGTTTAAGCATGACTTTAGCTGGGAGGAAATGGTTGAGTTGGCAAATCGTGATATGCGGCTCGCCTTGTCCCCGACAAACCAGCGGTCCGCCCGTCGCGGCAAACCACCCTCATGGCCAACTCGTCGGACTTCTACGAAATCTTCGCCACCGAACCCGGGGCGGCCACGGGCGTGCCCTTCTCCCGCTACATGGAGCTGGCGATGTACCACCCGACGGCGGGTTACTACACGCGTGACGCCAAGCGCGTCGGTCGGGACGAGAATGCGGACTTCTACACGGCCACTTCCTTCAGCCCCGTGTTCGGCGAGTTGGTCGTCGCGGCCGCGGTGAAGCTCCTCGCGCCGGCGGCTCCGGCCGGCTACACCTTTGTCGAAGTGGCGGCGGAACCCGGCGCGGGCATCCTGCGGGACGTCGCGCACCCGTTTGCCGCCTACCAGACGATTTCCTACGGGCAGCCCTTCGTGTTTCCCGAGCGCAGCGTGGTCTTCTCCAACGAGCTCTTCGATGCGCAGCCGTTTGCCCGCGTGGTTTGGCGAGCCGGTCGCTGGCGCGAACTCGGGGTGGCGCTGCACGGGCGGCACCTGCGGGAGGTCGAGCTGCCGGAATTCTCGCCCGCGATGGCCGCCTACGCCGAGCGGTTGCCCAAGCAGGCGGAGGAGAACTACCACGTTGATGTGCCGATCGCGACCGTGAAGGTTCTCGAGCGCATCACTGCCCCGAAATGGTCGGGGCTGTTTCTCGCCTTTGATTACGGCAAGACCTGGGAGGAACTCGCCGAGCACACCCCGGCCGGCACGTTGCGCACCTACCACCGCCAACGGATGGGCGACGACCTGCTGGCGCGGCCGGGCAAACAGGACATCACGGGACACATTTGCTGGGATTGGCTGGAGGACGGCCTCGTCCAATCGGGCTTCGGCCAGACCAGCGTCGTCTCCCAAGAAGCCTTCTTCATGCGCAATGCCACCGAGGCGCTGGCCGCGATGACCAAGGCGGAGGCCAGCAGTTTCAGTCCGCGGAAGCGGATGCTCATGCAGTTGCTCCATCCCGCCAACATGGGACAGAAGTTTCAGGCCCTGTACGCTTTACGCAAGTAGCGCTCCCCCTGAAGGTTTTCCAAATTTCCCTTGCTAAGGCGGAGAGCGGTCCTTTACTGCTGACCTTTCAACTCAAGAAACACCATGGCACGAATTTGCGCTATCACCGGTAAACGCCCGACCAAGGGCAAAAGCATCAACCGCAAGGGTCAGTCCAAGAAGAGCGGCGGCATCGGCACCCACGTCACCAGCATGACGAAGCGCCTGTTCCGTCCGAACCTCCAGTGGATCAAGGTCAAGCTCCCCAACGGCGGCACCAAGCGCATGTGGGTTTCGGTCAAGGCCATCAAGGCCGGCCTGGTCCAGAAGGCCTGATTCAGCCCTCCTTTCCATGAACCCGCGGTCACAAGCCGCGGGTTTTTTGTTGGGTTGAACCGTGCCCCACCCGCGCGTTGGCTTCTCGCTGTGCAGGACGCCGCTTCCTCCCGCCTTACCCACGCTTTCTGGCCGGCTGTGCTGATCACGCTGGCGACGTTCGCCGCGTACCACAACACGTTCGCTTCCCCCCTCCTGCTCGACGACTTCGGGTCCATCCTGGAAAACAAGACCATCCGAGACCTGCGGGATATCGTGACGGTGTTCAGTCCGCCGCCGGGGATGACGGTCAGCGGACGCCCCATCCTGAACTTCTCGCTGGCGATCAACTACGCGATCAGCGGACGCGAAGTGTGGAGCTACCACCTCATCAACCTCCTGATCCACGCAGCCGCCGGCCTGGCGCTGTTTGGGTTCGTGCATCGGACGCTTGTGCTTCCGTCGCTCCGCGGCCGATTCGGGGAACATGCCCGGCCGCTGGCGTTGATGGCGGCACTGCTCTGGACCCTCCACCCGCTGCAAACCGAGTCGGTGACTTACATCGTCCAGCGCGCCGAGTCGCTCATGGGGCTCTTTTACCTGCTGACCCTGTACTGTTACCTCCGGAGCACCGACTCGCCCACGCCGGGTCGCTGGCAGGTCCTTTCCGTCGCCAGCTGCGCCCTGGGCATGGCCACCAAGGAAGTGATGGTCACCGCGCCGATCGTCGTCCTCCTGCACGACCGGGCCTTCGTCGCCGGCTCGTTCCGTGGCGCCTGGGAGAAGCGCAAAAACCTCTATCTTGGACTCGAGGCGACGTGGGCCATTCTCGGGTGGCTGGTCGCCAGTACCGGCGGTAATCGCAACGGCACCGTCGGCCCGGGCGTGGACACCGCGTGGATCGTTTACTTCCTCGCGCAGATCAAGGCGGTCGCGCAGTACCTCCGGCTGTCGTTCTGGCCACACCCGCTGTGCTTCGAGTTCGGCTGGTTTGAAATCAAGACCTTTGCCGAACTCGCGCTGAGCCTCGCCGTCGTCGCCCCGCTGTTCGGGCTGACGTTGTACGGGCTCTGGCGGCACCCGAAACTCGGCTTCTTCGGCGCGTGGTTCTTTGGGATCCTGGCCCTGACGTCCCTCATGCCCGGCACGACGCAGATCATCGTCGAACACCGCCTCTACCTGTCGCTGGCCGCCGTGGTAACCGGAGTCCTGCTCGCAACTCACGCGTGGCTGGGCCGGCGCTGCTGGCCGGTGTGGATTGCGATCATCGTCGCGCTCGGCGCGACCACCGTGCGCCGGAACCATGATTACCGCAGCGCGCTGGCCCTCTGGCAGCAGACGCTGTCGCTGCGCCCCGAGTACGGCCTTGCCAACGCGAGCGTGGGCATCGCGCTCCTGAACGAAGGTCGCACGGAGGAATCGATCCCGTACCTCGAGAGGGCCGCACAGCTCGATCCCCAAATGGGTCGCGCGCAATCGGACCTGGCCTACGCGCTGGGCCGCGTCGGCCGCAACCAGGAGGCCGCCGCGCTGTTCGAAAAGGCCCTGGCACTAAGTCCCAAGTCGGCGGACATCCATCGACGCTACGGCTCCCTGCTCAGTCGCATGAACCGGCATCGCGACGCCATGGTGCACCTCGACGAATCGCTGCGCCTCGCACCCGATATCGCGGAAACCTACGTGGAAACCGGCGTGGCGCTGGGCCGGGTCGGGCACCTGCGTCCCGCACTGGCTTTTTTCGAGCAAGCGCTCAGCCTCGAGCCCGACAACGCCGCTGCCCACAACCATTTCGGTTACGCCCTCATGCTTGCGGGCCGGGTCGCGGAGGCCCGCCACCACTTCAAGGAGGCGCTGCGCTGCAACCCGAACTTTTCCTCCGCCCGCAAAAACCTCGAGCGGCTGGATCAAACCGTCCTCAATCCGGCGCCCACCGGGCCGGCTCAGCCCACCAAATCCTGAAACTCCGGGTTGCGCTGGATGAACACCGCGACGTAGGAGCAAGCGGGCACGACCTTGCGCCCCGCGGCGCGCGCATCCGCCAGCGCCGTGCGCACCAGGGCCTCGGCTATGCCCCGTCCGCGCAGCTCCGGAGGAACAAAGGTGTGCGTGAAAACCATCTTGCCGTCGGTGAGTTCGTAATCGCAGACGGCCCGATGGCCATCGGCCGACGACTCATAGGTGTGGGCGGCCACGTTGTGATTCACGGTAACGGGAGGTTTCATGGGGCAAGCGAGGGTTCGTGGATGAGGGCAGCGCACGGGACGCTGCCCAGGGCAACTTACCAGTACGGGGCCGACCGCAAAGGCGCCATGACATTCTCGGGGCCCCGGCCACGGCGCGACTCAAGCGTCGCTAAGCCCGACCCATGCGACCGCGGAGCTTGGCGAAAAGCACCGAGAACTCCTCCCGGCCCTCGATCTTGAGCACCCACAGGATCGCCCCGTAAGCCGCGCAGGCCACCGGGATCAATCCCGCGATCGCGATGAGATCGCGCATCCGCTCCGACAGCGGCAGGCCCGCGACCGCAAACTTGCCGGCCCAGACGAGCAAGCCCATGGCCACCGTGGCCACGGCGATCTTGGCCAGTGACGGGGCGAGCGGGGCGAGACTGCTGTCCGGCAGCATCCGCCGCAGCTCGACATGCAACAGCCAGGTCTGCGCAATGATCGCGCAGGTGCTGGCGATCACCAGCCCCGCGGCGCCCAGCCAGCGCATGAGCACGAAGCTCAGCCCGAGGTTGATGAAGAAGTTGATGGTGGCGATGCGGACCGGAGTCTTCGTGTTTTGCACCGAATAGAACGCCCGCACGGTCAGGCTGACCACCGAGAAGAACGGCAGACCCACCGCGTACAACGCGAGCAGCGGCGCCATGGCCTGGGTGTCGGCGGCGGTGAAGTTGTGCCGCTGGAAAAGGAAACGTACGATTGGCACCGCGAGCACCGCCAGGCCGACCGCCGCGGGAATATTGATCACGAGAATCAACCGCACGCCCTTGCGGAAGTCCTCCCCCAGCCCGGCAAAATTCTTCTCGATCGCGTGCTTGGCGAGCAGCGGATAAATGACGGTGGACACCGCGATGGCGAAGACGCCGATCGGCAGTTCCATCAGGCGGTTTGCATAAAACATCAGCGTGCCCGCGGAGTCATCGATCGAGTACGCCAGCATGCTCGAGACGTAGGTGTTGATCTGGTAGATCGCCGTGCCCCACAGGCCGGGGGTCATCAGCCGCGCGATCTCGCGCACTTCCGGCGAGAGGCCGAGGTCGAAGCGCGGGCGCCAGGATTCAAACCTGATCAGCGCCACGGCCGGGACCAACATCTGCAGGAACCCGCCGAACAAAACACCGGCGCACAACCAATGGATCTCCTCGAGCGGCGTTGACGCCCAGTGCAGGCCGGCGCCACCGAGCGAGGCGATCATCGCGAGGTTCAGCCAGATCGGCGAGAGCGCGGGCTCCAGGAAACGGTTGAAGACGTTGAGCGTCGCCCCGAGCGCCGCGGCGAGGCAGACGAACACCAGGTAAGGCATCAGGATCACCGACAAGTCGGCCAGCAGGTACCACCGGTCGTCATGCCCCGGCAGCAACCGGGACTGGCTGAACGCCAGCATCAGCAACCCGGCCAGCCCGCCCGTGACGACCAGCAACCAGCTCAGGATCCGATTGAGCAAAACAAAGGCCCGCTCCCGGCCGTGCGTGTGCAGTTCGCGCTGCAGCATGGGCTGGAACGCGGCGGTCAGGGCGCCCTCGCCCAGCAGGCGACGGAACAGGTTGGGCAACCGGAACGCGGACAGAAACGCCGTGTTCAACGCGCTCGCGCCGAACACCGCCGCACCCAGCAGGTCGCGCGCGAGCCCGAGGAAGCGGGACACGACCGTGGCCGTGGCGATGATGCCGATGTTCTTGAGCTGCTTCGACACGGAGGCGAAAAGGCCGTCGCTGGGAGCTCCTAAAACCGCGCGGGCCGGCCCGCCATAGCCGGGCGGAGGCGGGTCACTGCGCGACGAGCTTCAGGACGCCATTCTCGATCGTGGCGCTGTCCACCTTCAGCCACGCGGCCCGCATCTCATCCGGCACCTTTTCCTTCGAGATCAGGTGGTTCATCAACGGGCCGGCCAGCGCCGGCAGCAGGTGAACCGGGCAGGAGCCGAGGTAGAGCGTTGAAGGCGAATACACGACCGTTTCGCCGGACGTCTTGAACGTGCCGGTGGTCACCACCATGACCTCGTGGGTGAGGCCGTACCAGTTGAGGACGCACTTCGCGCCAATCTGCAGCTTATCCCCGACAATGCGGAAGTTCGGCTTGCCCGGGTTGAAGATGCCATCGCCGGCGGGCGCGGAGCCAGCGGGCGCGCCGGGTTTCGGGGCGGCCGGTGCCGGCGCGCTCAGCGTGTTGGCCCAGGCGTTGAGTTCGTCCTCCACCAGATCGATGGTGAACGTCGGGTTGCCGAGCATCTGCTTCTGCTTGGCCGGCAGGCCGCGGCTCTTCGCGTTGCTCTCGTTGCCCGCGATGAAATACACCATGCCCTTCACGACCTTGTCGTCCTTCGGCATTTCCTTCACCGGCGACACCGGCTTGAAGACAAGGTACACGCCGGCCGCCAGCACGCCGGCGATGAGGCCGAGCACGGCGCCCAGGGCGACTTCGGTCAGGCTCGGGCCATAGAGGGCTTTCTCGATTTTTTTGTCAGCCATGGTCGGGGTTTATTTGGCGGCCGGGGCCGCGGGCTTGGATTCAGGCTTGGCAGCGGGTTTCGCGTCGGGCGTCCCGGACTTCTTCTTGTAGTCAGTGATATAGAAGCCCGAGCCCTTGAAAATCAACCCCGCGCCGCCGCCCACCTTCCGTTTGAGGCCGGCCTTCCTGCAGGCCGGGCATTGCTTCAGCGGCGCGTCCTTCATCGACTGGAACGCTTCCATTTCGTGGCCGCATTTGGTGCAGACGTATTCGTAGGTGGGCATCCGGAAAAGAGGCCCCACGTATGATTCGGCCCGCCGGGCTTGGCGAGACTGTTCTTGGCCCGGCCCCAGGCAGAAAATTCGTGGAGCGGCTTGACCCCAAGCCGCTTAGCGCGTTGAGGTCAACCCGCCCCGCCATGGATTTTACCGCCGAATTTAAAGCCTACCGCGAACGCGCCGAGCAGGCGGTCCAGGACTTCCGGCCCCGGCAGGGACCCCCGCGATTGGTCCAGGCCACGGATTACGCCCTGGCGGCGGGCGGGAAACGGCTCCGGCCCATCCTCCTGCTGGCCGCGGCCGACGTGCTGGGTGCCGCGAAGGCTTCCGCCGAACCCGCAGCCGCGACCGTGGAGTACATCCACACCTACTCGCTGATCCATGATGACCTCCCTTGCATGGACAACGACGATCTGCGTCGTGGCCGTCCGACCCTGCACAAACAATTCGACGAGGCCCTCGCCCTCCTCGCTGGCGATGCGCTGCTGACCCACGCGTTTTTCCAGCTCGCCGCGAGCTACGGGCACCAACCCGAAGTCTGTTCCCGTTTGGTCCACGCCCTGGGCTGGGCGGCGAGCGGTGCGCAACTCATTGGCGGCCAGGTCGAGGACCTGCAGGCGGAAAAGAACCCTAATGTCTCGGTCGACCAGCTGCGTTCGATCCACCTTAAGAAAACCGCGGCCATGATCGGCGTCTCGCTCGTGATGGGCGGCCTCGTGGCCAAGGCGTCCCCGGCCCAAATCGAAATCCTCGGGAACGCAGGCGAGAAGCTCGGGTTGGCGTTCCAGATCATCGACGACATCCTGGACGTCACCGCCGACACCGCGACGCTCGGCAAAACCGCCGGCAAGGATGCCAAGGCCGACAAGACCACTTACGTAAAACTGCACGGACTCGAGGCCTCGCGCCGCTACGCCCGCGAGTCCAGCGACGCCGCCAAAGCGGCCCTCGCCCAGTTGCCCGGCGGCGCACCGTTCCTCGTCGCCCTCGTCGAGGACATGGCGAAGCGGACGAACTGAGTGGGCGCGGGTCGCCTGTCGGGTCGCCACTGGTCGGCGGACCCGGCGATATCACGCGCGAAAGGGATTCACTTCACCACCGCCAACCCCTCGAGCAGTTCGCTGATGTCGCTGCTCATGCCGGGATAATCCACGTCCTTGGCCCAGGCGCGCAACTGCACCGCGCCCTCGGGGCCGCTGTAGAAATAGCCGTGGTTGATGTAGGTCGCGCTCTCCACCCGTGCCACGAACTCGAGTTCGGTCATGTTGACGGTTCCGCGCAGCTTTTGCCCGCGCTTGCGGACCGTGACGCTTTGCGCGCCCTCGCGCGCCGTGTTGATCACCGCCGCCTCGATGCTGCCTTCCACCGGCTGGGGTTCCGCGATGAACTGCGCCTCGGCTTTTTCGTCGGCGCGCAGGAAATTGAAGACTCCGGGCTCCGCGTCCGCCGGGTCGCGATACCAGCGCGCCGCATCGTAGCGGAGCCGGAACTTGCCGGAAGTCAGCTCCCGGAATCGATCACGCTCCTGCACCTGGGGGACATTCAGGTAATCGGGCAACAACTGGATGCTGCGAAAAAACTCCTGGGCACGCGCGGCCCCCTGGCTGGCTTCCGGCCATTCCGCGCTGAACAAGTACAGCGTCGACCCGATCAGCACCAGGCGCACCTCGCGGATCGTCCGGTCGCGACGCTGCGCAATTGTGATGCGCTCGCCCGCGTAGGGTCCGAGCATGAACGGCTCGCGGGACTTCAATTCGCCGGGCCGGGATTTCAACATGTCGCTGAAGTTCCGCGCGTACAAAGCGGTCTCATCCCCGGGCGTCATCGCCATGGGATACTCGAAGCGCACGAGGAAGGTGCGCTGCCCGCCCTGCTCCGTGAAAAACCGCTGGGCCTTGATGTCACCCCGGGGCGATGGCGTCAGGACTCCGTCGGTTCCCGGGGCGATCGGCAGCCGGGCCTCAATCGCCCAACCAGGGGCGGTGAAGGCAAAATCAGCCGCGAGGACCGCGGTGGCCCCCATCAGACAGCAGAAAAGCCCGAACCAACGGCGCATGCCGTCCATGTAATCCCAAGCGTTTCCAAGGCGGCAACGAGGAAATGGCTGAAGGGCGCGTGGCGGCGATCGCGCCACCGTCGAACGAAAACACCCCGGCGCTGCGCGCCACCCCTCTCGAGAGGGGATCTCGTCCAAGCTTGAAGTCCCCTCTGGAGAGGGGTGCCCGCGGGGCGGGGTGTGTAAGTGCGGACGTCGTCAAGCGACGCCCGCCACATCACCCCGTCACTTCGCCGCGTCGGCCGCCTTGACCAAGTCGATGAACGACCGGGCCTCGAGCGACGCGCCGCCGATCAGGCCGCCGTCGATGTCTTTTTGCGCGAGGAGTTCGGGTGCGTTCGACGGCTTCATCGAGCCGCCGTACAGGATGCGCACCTTCTGTGCAAGGGGCGCGCCGTAAAGCTTGGTGAGGAGATCGCGGATGTACGCGTGCACCTCCTGCGCCTGCTCGGTGGTCGCGACCTTGCCGGTGCCGATCGCCCAGACGGGTTCGTACGCGATGATCACCGTGGTGATCTGCTCAGGCTTCACGCCCGCGAGCCCGCCTTCAACGTGCTTCTGCACGACGGCCAGCGTGGAACCGGCCTCGCGCTCGGCGAGCGTTTCGCCCACGCAGAGGATCGGCTTGAGCTGGTTGGCCAGCGCGGCGAGGACCTTCTTGTTGATGAAGGTATCCGTCTCGCCGAAATAGGTGCGGCGCTCGCTGTGGCCGAGGATGACGTGCGTCACGTAAAGCGTGCGCAGCATTTCCGCCGAGACTTCGCCGGTGTAGGCGCCGCTCTTCTCGGGGTGCATGTTCTGGGCACCAAGCTTGATGGCCTGGCCTTCCAGCGCATGCGCGACCGACGCCAGGGCCGTGAACGGCGGGCACATCACGATGTCGACGGAGGTCTCGCGACCGATTTCGTCGACGATGTCCTTGGCGAGCGTGGCGGCCTCGGCGGCCGTCTTGTTCATCTTCCAGTTACCAGCGATGACTTTCTTGCGAAACATAGTTCAGGTGATAGGGGCTAGGTTATTGGTCATAGGTGTGGGTGATTGGCCGGCCAGAAGCAACCCCTGACCCATCACCAATCACCCCTCACCGGAAACCGTCAGGTTTCCAGGAACACCACGCCGGGCAACGCCTTGCCTTCGAGGAGCTCGAGGCTGGCGCCGCCGCCGGTGGAGCAATGGGTGACCTTGTCCACAATCTTGTTTTTCTTGGCGGCCGTGGCGGTGTCGCCGCCGCCGACCACGGTGACCGCACCGCGCGCCGTCGCCGCGGCGAACGCCGTCGCCATGGCCTTGGTGCCCTCGGCAAACTGCGCGACCTCGAACACACCCGGGGGGCCGTTCCAGATGATCGTCTTGGCGCGACCGATCACGTCGGCAAAGAGCGCGCGCGACTGCGGGCCCGCGTCGAGGCCCATCCAGCCGGCGGGAATGCCGGACTTGTCGTCGGCGACGCCGGTCTTCACGGCGGCGATGTCCTCGGGCGAACCCGGGAAGCGATCGGCCGTGACGAAATCCACCGGCAGCGTGATCTTGACGCCCTTGGCCTTCGCCTTGGCAAAAAGCTCGGCCGCGATCTTGGCGCCCTCGGGGTCGAAGAGGCTGTTGCCGATTTCCATGCCCTCGAGGACCTTCTTGAACGTGAAGGACATGCCGCCGCCGATGATGATCTCATCGGACTTCTCGAGCAGGTTGTTGATCAGCGGAATCTTGTCGGCGATCTTGGCGCCGCCGAGGATGGCGAGCAGCGGGCGCGCCGGGGCGTCGATGACCTTGGCGAAGGCGTTGAGCTCGGCCTCCATGAGGAATCCGGCGGCCTTGTCCTTGAGCTGCACGCCCACCATCGAGCTGTGCGCGCGGTGCGCGGTGCCGAAGGCGTCGTTCACATAGACGTCCGCAAGCTTGGACAGCGAGGCGCGGAAAGCCGCGACCGCCGCGGGGTCGGCCTTGATGGACTTCTCGGTGCCGTCGGCCTGCTTTTCCTTCACCTTGCCCTCCTCGGCGATGTGGAAGCGCAGGTTTTCCAGCAGCACGACGTCACCCGCCTTGAGCGCCCCGGGCGCGCAGGCGGCCTCCACGGCCGGGCCCACGCAGTCGTCGAGGAACTTGACGGGACGGCCCAGGAGTTTCTCGAGTTCGACCGCGACGGGCTTGAGCGAGAACTTCGCGAGCTTCTTGCCGTCCGGCCGGCCGAGGTGGCTGGCGAGGACGACCGCGGCGCCCTGCTCGAGGGCGTGCTTGATCGTTGGCAACGCGGCCACGATGCGGGCGTTGTTGGTGATCGCGCCGGTCGCCTTGTCCTGCGGGACGTTGAAGTCGACGCGGATGAAGACACGTTTGCCGGCGAGCGCGAGGTCGCGGATGGATTTGAATTTGGCCATGGCGAAAATGGGTTAATAAAAAACCACAGAACACTCAGAATACACAGAAGAGAAAGTCCTTTCTGTGTGTTCCGTGTATTCTGTGGTTTCGATTGCTTAAACTCAGAGCTTGGCGGCGATCTTCTTGGTCAGCTCGACGACGCGGTTGGAATAGCCCCACTCGTTGTCGTACCAGCTGACGAGCTTGAAGAACTTGCTGTTGAGTTCGATGCCCGAGCCCGCGTCGAAGATCGACGAGGCCTTGCAGTGGATGAAGTCCGTCGAGACGACCTCGTCGGTCGTGTATTCGAGGATGCCCTTCAGGTAGGTCTCGCTGGCCTTCTTCATGGCCTCGCAGATCTCCTTGTAGGACGTCGCCTTCGTGGTCTTCACGGTCAGGTCAACCACCGACACGGTCGGGGTCGGGACGCGGAAGGACATGCCGGTGAGCTTGCCCTTGACCTCCGGCAGGACGAGCGCGGTCGCCTTGGCGGC
The DNA here is from genome assembly GCA_044224295.1 of Lacunisphaera sp. Taxonomy (GTDB): domain Bacteria; phylum Verrucomicrobiota; class Verrucomicrobiia; order Opitutales; family Opitutaceae; genus Lacunisphaera. The sequence goes on from JBGAKQ010000006.1 coordinate 157,599, forward strand.
GCCGGTCGAGGCCGGGATGATGTTCTGGGCCGCGGTGCGGCCGCCCTTCCAGTCCTTCTTCGACGGGCCGTCCACGGTCTTCTGCGTGGCGGTGTAGGAGTGGATGGTCGTCATGAGGCCTTCCTCGATGCCGAAGCCTTCCTTGAGGAGCACGTGCACGACCGGCGCGAGGCAGTTCGTGGTGCAGGAGGCGTTGGAAATGATGCTGTGCTTGCTCAGGTCGAGCTTGTCGTCGTTCACGCCGAGCACGACGGTGATGTCCTCGCCCTTGGCCGGGGCGGAGATGATGACCTTCTTGGCGCCGGCCGCGATGTGGCCCTTGGCCTTCTCGGCCTCGGTGAACAGGCCGGTCGATTCGATCACGAGGTCGACGCCCAACTTGCCCCACGGGAGCTCGGCCGGGGTCTTGGCGGACACCACCAGGATGTCCTTGCCGTTGACGACCAGGACGTCGTCCTCGGCCTTGTCCGCGGCGGACTTCTTGGAACCCACGGTGCCGTTGAAGCGGCCCTGGGTGGAGTCATACTTGAGCAGGTACGCCAGGTTGTCGGCCGGGACGATGTCGCCGACGGCGACAACATCGAGCTCCTTGCCGAGGAGGCCCTGTTCGACGAGGGCGCGGAAAACGAGGCGGCCGATGCGGCCGAAACCATTGATTGCTACTTTGACTGCCATGGTAGGTGTGGGTTAGTGGACGTTAAGAACGGCCAATGAAGTGCCGCCCTCGGGCTTTGGCAAGAGTGATGCGGGCTTTGAGCCCGAATCCGACCAGCAGTGGCCAATTTCTGCGTAATAAACAGTTTCCGCCGGCGACTCCCACAAGGTGGAACCCGGCCTCCGGACGGGTTTTCAAAACTCCCCCGCGCGGCACCGCAAATTTTCGCCGTTCGCCGATCAGCCGACGCAAACGGGACTTGTTGCAAATCGCCCGTTGCCACCAGCCCGTCCGGAGGCCGGGCTCCACCCTTCGACCGCGGCAACGGCGTCAGCAATCGACGCACCACAGGCTGCAGCCAAGCGCGGGGATAAAGAGCGCCGCGCTGGCGGTCTGGCCGGGCGGATGGCGACCGTCGTGGTAAAAACATTCATGGTCCGCGAGCAGCTGCCACGCCAACTCGCCCACTTCGCCGATGGGGACCGTGGTGTCGTCCGTGTGCGGGTTGATCGCAAACATCAGGCGGCCCCGCCCTTGGCTGCCATCGGCGTTGTAAATCGCCACGAGAGCCGGGCTGCCCGGGGAGGTGAAGCACTGGAAGAACCCCTCGGCGGGGCGGCTGAACTGCCGCAACAAGCGTCCGCGCGGGGAACGACGGAAGGCCACCCAGTCGGCGAAATACGCGTGCGTCGCCGGGTACCGCGCAATCCGCCGGTAGTCGAGAGCGTTGAGATCACCGCGCAGGTAGGTGTTGGTCACCCCATGCTTCGAACGGAGAAAATCCTGGCCGGCCGCCAGCATCGGGATGCCGATCGAGGCCATGAGGATCGCCGCCATCAGGTGCGTGCGCTGCCGGTCGTTCTGTGTCGGGTGGAAACCGTTGTTGTCCGGATTCTCCGTGATCATGTCGATCCACGTGCGATCGTCATGGGACTCCGTGTAGTTGACCGTCTGCGCCGGCCAGAAGGCAAAGTGCCACGGCGAACCCTTGAGGAAATACTCCAGCTTGTCCGCCCCGCCGCGGCCGTGCACGTAGTCGCGCACGAAGTTGCGATAGCCGTCGTTCCACGACGCAAACCCCGTCGGCCGCAGCGCCGCCGCGATGTGCCCGCGGAAACTCCAGGGTTCGGCGATCAGGATGACGTCCGGCTTCACGCGCTTCACCGCGGCCTCGATCTCGCGGAGCACGTCGACGCCGATCAACTCCGCCAGGTCGAAGCGGAAGCCATCGACGCCGTACACCGTGATGTAGTGCACGAGGCTGTCGATGATCATGCGCTTCGCCATCGCCGAGCGGCAGCGCAGGTCGTTGCCGCAACCGCTCCAGTTCTCGAGGCCGCCCTCGTCGTCGAGTTCGAAATAGTAAAGCTTGTCGACGAAGAGCAGGTGCGCCGGGTCGCCGACGTGGTTGAAGACAACATCCAGCACCACCGCCATGCCGCGGCGGTGGAAAGCGGCCACGAGTTCCTGGAGCTCGCGCACCGACGAGCCGTGCACCGGGTCGAGCCCGTACACGCTGGCGGGCGCAAAGTAGTTCGCGGGCATGTAGCCCCACTGGTATTCCTGCCGTGACTTGTGGTCGGCCTCGTGGACCGGCTGCAGCTCCACGCAATTCACGCCGAGCCGCGTGAGGTAGAAATCCGGGCTCTCCACCCACTTCTTCAAGCCGCTGAACCCGAGTCGTTCCTCCGCGCTCTGCGGCCCGGGCGCGTGGGCCGCGAGATCCCGCACGTGCGCCTCGACGATGACCAGGTCCTGCCAGGACGGCGTCGCAAAATGGCGATCCCCCCGCCCCACCCATGCCGGGTCGAGCACGATGCCCGGGCCTTCGCGGCCGACGGCCGCCTGCGCGTAGGGATCGAGTACCTTCTGGTTCGGATGAAAATGCCCGAACACGTCGTGCGGCCCGCTGATCGAGTACCAGTAATACCAGCCGTGCAGGTTCCGATCGAGGTGCGCCTCCCACACGCCGCGCCATTCGGTGTCCTCCTCGCGCCGGTCCAGTTCGTAACCGAACGCGGCACCCACGTCGTCCAGCTTCTCGCTCACGAACAACCGCACATGCTTGGCGCGCGGGGCAAACAGGCGGAAGGTCGTCTCGCCGCGCCGCACGATCGCCCCGAGCGGCAGCTCGCTGCGAAGCTCGTGGAAAAACTTCCCGAGCCGCACGCGCGTCTTCGGCGCCTCGCGGCCGTCGCGCACGTGGATCACCGAGTAGGTCTGGTCCAGCAGCACCGGGGCGGTGGTGATGAATTCAAAGAGATTCCGGCCCGTGCGGTGGCGCAGCAGCGCGCGGTTGAAGTGCCCGTTGCCGTCCGGCACGAGGTTGGTCGCCTCGCGCGGCAACTCGAGCCAGCGCCGGTCGCCCGTGACGAATTTGAACTGCTGCGGCGGCTCGGTCAGCAACCCCGCCGGCGGTCGGCGCAGGCGCCAGACGCGCCGCCCGTTGAGTTCGCCGGGCTCGAGCGCCCACTCCGCGTGGCCGATCGCGAGCTCCCAACCGTTGAAATCGCCGGCCACGTACACCGGCATCTTGCCAAACTCGACCCAGCTGTGCGCCGCGGGATCGAGCACGAAGATGACGTCGCCCTGCTCATCGACGTAGTAGGCCGCCTCGTCCGCGTACAAGGACGGCGGCGCCGGACGCAAATCGGCGAACGCAAACGCATGGTCGCCCGGCGCCAGCAGCGGCAGCGACTCCCCCGTCCAATCCGCATCGAGCTCGATGATCCCGGAAGACGTCGAACTCAGCCACGCGCGCGCTATGCGCTGGGCTTGTTCAAGGCTGAAGGGCGCGCGGGTGTTCACGGTGGGACGCCCAGCCTCTCAGCACTTGCCGGGCCACCGCAAGCACGCGCTTCGCACGTGCAAATCCCAAAGGCCAAGGATCACCAAACGCCAAAGAAACACCCACGCACTAAGTTTTCCGGATGGTCTGGTTTCCTTTGCCCGGCTTCCTGCCGGTTGTTTGGCGTTTGTGATTGGCGATTTGTCATTTCGCAATTCGTGCCGGCCTCGCCGCCGAATCCACGGGGCCCAGCGAAAAACGCCACCTGCCGGTTGCATCCTTCCGTGTATTCTGTGTATTCCGTGGTTCTTCATCATGACCCGGGAACGCATTCTGGTCGCCATGTCGGGCGGGGTCGACAGCTCCGTCGCCGCGCTGCTGCTCAAGCAGCAGGGCTGCGACGTCGTGGGCGCGTACATGAAGAACTGGATCAACGAGGACAACGTCATCGGCCATTGCCCGTGGATGCAGGACATCGAGGATGCGCGCGCCGTCGCCGACAAGATCGGCATCGAGTTTCGCGTGGTGAACCTGATGCAGGACTACCGGCGCCTGGTCGTCGACTACCTGCTCGATGGCTACCAGCGTGGCCTCACGCCCAACCCGGACGTCATGTGCAACCGCGAGATGAAATTCGGCGTGTTCGCCAGGTACGCGCAGAAGGAAGGCTTCACTGCCGTGGCCACCGGCCACTACGCGCGGCGGGTGGAGGGTTCCGGTGGGAGGGGTTTTACACCCCGACCCGACGGCGGCGCGGCGAACGAGTCGGGGTATAAAACCCCTCCGGCGCTCAGCGCTCAGCGGTTTCACCTCCTCGAGGGCCGCGACAAGAACAAGGACCAGTCCTATTTCCTCGCGCTGCTGTCGCAGGCGCAGCTCGCGGCGGCGCGCTTCCCGATTGGCGACCTCACGAAGCCGGAGTTGCGCGCGCTGGCGGCGGATGCGCACCTGCCGACCGCGCAGAAGAAGGACAGCCAGGGCATCTGCTTCATTGGCGAGGTGAAGATGGCGGACTTCCTCAAGACGTACGTGCCGGATCACCCCGGTCCCATCGTGCGCGCGACCGACAGCAAGGTGCTGGGCGAGCATCGCGGGCTCCACTACTACACCATCGGCCAGCGGCGTGGCATCCGCATCCCCTCGAACACGGACGACAAGGCCTACGTCGTCACCGGCAAGCGGGCGTCGGACCACGCCCTGCTCGTGGCTTTTGACGGCCCCGAGGCCCCCGGCCTGTGGACGAACGAATGCCGCGTGCACAGCCTGAGCTTCATCGGCGACCCAATCACGACGCCCCGGCGCCTCGAGTGCAAGGTGCGCTACCGCGACCCGCGGGTGTTCATCGAGTTCATTCCTGTAGGGGCGTCGCTTGACGACGCCCGGGCGCCGTCAAGCGGCGCCCCTACGACCGGCGCTTTGATCAAATTCGAACAACCCCAGCGCGCGCTCGCCTCCGGCCAGATCCTGGCGTTGTACGACGGCGAGGAATTGCTGGGCGGTGCGGTGTTCGCGTAGGCGCGTCCAGAACACACCCCGTCGCTTCGCGCCACCCCTCTCAAGAGGGGATTCCGGTTCCAAAGATCCCCTCTAGAGAGGGGTGCCCGAAGGGCGGGGTGTGTCGATCGTCGATCGCGCAACATTCCCCCGTCCCACCACAAACGCTCTTTCGCAGTTTTTTCCGTGCCTCGCAGCTTGCCAGCGGTTGTCGGTCCCGCCTGAATCGCCGGCCGCATACCATGACAGCGAGCTCCCCGGCAGAATCCGGTCGAATTCCCCTCAAGTGGCAGATGTTCATCCTGTCGTTCACCGCGCTCTTCCTGGAGCTCATGGTGATCCGGTGGGTCCCCTCCGTGGTCCGGCTCGTCGCCTACTACGCAAACCTGATGCTCCTGAGCTCGTTCCTCGGGCTGGGCATCGGCGCCATCGCGAGCGCGCGCTCGTGGCGGCTCTTCAACTGGTTCCCGCTGCTGCTGGCGATCGACATCGGCGCCCTGCTGCTGGGCCACAAGCTGGTGCTCGGGACGTCCGGCGCGGAAATGCGCTTCGGCGCCTACGACGCGCAATTTCAAAACTACGCGATCCTCTTCGGGCTCTTCGTCGCCAACGCGCTCGTCTTCGTTCCCATCGGCCAGCAAATGGGCGTGCTCTTTGGCGCCCTGCCCCGCCTGTCGGCCTACGCGTGGGACCTCGGCGGCAGTTTGTGCGGCAGCCTGGCGTTCGGGTTGTTCTCGCTCCTCCACTTTTCGCCCACGGCCGGCATGGCCGCCGTGATGGTGCTCTACCTCGCGTTGATCCCGTGGCGCCGCTGGCTCTGGGTGGTGCCGATCTTCGCGCTCGTACTCGGCGGCATGGTCTCGGCCAACAGCCCCTACACGCGCTGGTCGCCCTACTACCACATCACCATCCAGGACCTCACCACCCGGCAGCTCGTCGACGCGCCGCCGCCCAACCTCACGACGATGCGCGACCCGCCGCTTTATTCGGTGAGCGTGAACCAGGATTTCTACCACATCGACGGCTCGCAGGAAGTCTCCCGCTACACGCCGGGCCCGACCGCCGACCTCGCCGCGCGCCAGCGCGCGCAGTACGACCACCCGTACATCGTCGGAGGCAAGCGCGACCGGGTGCTCGTGGTCGGCGCCGGTGGCGGCGCTGACGTCCAGGGCGCCCTGCGCAACGGCGCCAAGCACATCGACGCGGTCGAAATCGACCCGGTCGTCGCGGCGATATCGCGGCAGTTCAATGCCGACGGTCCCTACAACGACCCGCGCGTGACGCTGCACGTGGACGACGCACGCTCCTTCATCTCCAAGGCCAAGCCGGGTTACGACCTCGTGACGTTTGGCTACCTCGATTCGCAGGCGCTGTTCAGCTCGATGACCAACCTGCGGCTCGACGGTTACGTGTACACCGTCGAGAGCATCCGCACGGCGTACGGGCTGTTGAAGGATGACGGCCTGATGGTGCTGTCGTTCGGCTACGGCCAGCACTTCCTGCTGTTGAAACTTTACCGCATGGTCGCGGAAGCCACCAACCGCGTGCCGCTCATGTATGAATCACCGGGCCACGTCGTGTTCTTTGTGCCGAAGGGCGCGGACCTGCCGTCACCGCCGATGCAGTTGAGCGGCCTCCAGCGCGCCGCGATGCCGGGCATGCCCAAGGTTGAGCCCGCCACCGACGACTGGCCATTCCTGTACCTCGCCCGAAGAACCGTGCCGACCGACTACCTGATCGTCATCGGCGGGCTGTTGCTGGTTTCGCTGCTCGCGGTCGGGGCGCTGCGCGGACGTTCCTTCGGGCGCAACGACCTGCACTTCGCGCTGCTCGGCATGGGCTTCCTCCTGCTCGAAACGAAAAGCATCACGGATTGCTCGCTGTATTTCGGCGCGACCTGGCTCGTGACGCTCATCGTGGTCCTGGGTGTGTTGCTCATGGTGCTCGCATCGAACGTCGTGGCCGGGCGCGTGGCGCGGTTCTCGTTCTGGTTCTACGTGCCCCTCTTCGCTGCGCTGGCACTTCTTTGCTTGGTCCCGCGCGAGGCGGTGCTGGGGCTCGGCCTCGGTGGACGCCTGGCCTGGTCGCTGCTCGTCGTGCCGCTGCCCGTGTTTTTCGCCGGCTTGATTTTTTCGACCGGTTTCCGCGAGAGCGTGAATCCGGCCGCCCTCTTCGGCGCCAACCTCATCGGCGCCATGGTCGGCGGCTTCTCGGAATACCTCGGGATGGCCGTCGGCAACCACGCGTTGTCGTACCTCGTGATCGCCGCCTACGCCGGCAGCCTGCTGTGCCTGCTCGCTGAGCGCCGTGCCACGGCGCCGGCCACCGGCACGAGTTAGATTGGACCGCGCCGCAACCGCGCCAGGTTCTAACCGCAGAGAACGCAAAGATCGCAAAGGAAGAGCGGCTGGGTGAATCCCCTTTGAGCTCTCTGCGTTCTTTGCGGTTAAAATAGAGCGGATCGAGGCACTGAATTCACCGAGGCATCGATCCAGTCGGGATAAAAAATCCCTCCCACCAAAAACTATCCGACCGAATCCGCGCCATCCGCGGAATATCCGGCTTGATTGGTGGGAGGGGTTTCACACCCCGACACGAACGCGACATCAATTCAGTCTGGATATAAAATCCCTCCCACCCACAACACAGAGTGCACAAAGAAGAACAGCCTAGATGAATCGTCTTTGAGCCCTTTGCATTCTTTGCGGTTAAAATTGATTGGTGCCCGGGCAATGCGCCCAAACAATATTTCCCCGTTGCCGACCGGCGGGGGTCGCGTCTGGATTACGCCTCGATGGCGCTGCCCACGCAACGAGCCCGGTTTTCTTCAAGAACCTCCGGCGGGATCGCCTGGTTGAGGTTGGTCTGGTTGACCGCCGCCCTCGCGCTCGCCGGCTGCACGAAAGCCCCCGTGGCGGTGCTGGACATGCGCATCAGCACAGGCGACTGGACCGACTACCATCGCAGCCTCGAGGCGATCGACGCGCGGCAAACCCCGGCGGAGCGAGTGGAGTTCGCCCACGCCCTGCAGGAACTGAAGTTCCAAGCCATGGCGGGCGGCGACAGTACGAATCCCAAAATCAGCGCGGCGCTGCGCGCGCAGATCGCCGGTTGGGCCGTTCGCGACATCCTGGTCCTTGGCCTGACGATCAAAGCCGACCGCAAACAGGAGGAACTCAAGGCCCTGCTGCGCTCGATCCGCAAGAACCACACGCTGCGGACGAAACCGGGCGACACGGAATCCGCGACGTTCCTGGCTTCGGTCCACCAGAATCAGGACAAACAACTCGCCGCGCTGCGGGCCGACCTCGCCGCGATCGAAGCGCGGCTGTCGGAACTGGACCCGGGACGCGCGCGCCCGAAAGACGAGGTGCCGTTGAAAGACTTGGACGAGCGCCCGGTCCGGTCCACGTGAGCGCGACCATGAAATTCGACGCGGCCCAAGAGGAAGTGCTGGCGTACACGCTGGGCCATCGGGATCGCGCGTTCATCCACCAGCATGCGGTCGACGCCATCACCGCGCAGCAGGCGAACGAAAATACCAAGCCCATCGCACTGGTCTTCGCCTTGGTGGGACTCTACCTGCATTTGGAGAAAGGCCTCACCGGGCGCCAGGTGCAGCGCATGCACCAACGACTCGCGGCCCGCCGTCACCCTTGGCCCGCCCTCCTCCTGCCGACGGATCGCGGCGCGCTCACGGCGGCCGACGTCCTCGGCCAACCCGCCGGACCCGATCGCGACCGCGCCATCGACGCATGGTGTGCGTCGGTGTGGAAAGCCTATCAGTCAAGCCACCCAGTCATCGTCGAACTTCTGCAATCCCACGGGATCACCTGACCCCGCCCCGAAGGACCTGCCCCGGTTTCGCCGGTGGGCGGGGTTTCACACCCCAACACGAACGCGGCCTCCATCCAGTCGGGATATAAAATCCCTCCCACCGAAAACTATCCGTCCGTATCCGCGCCATCCGCGGAATATCTGGCTCCACTGGTGGAGGGGTTTCACACCCCGACACGAACGCGGCCACGATCCAGTCGGGATACAAAATCCCTCCCACCGAGACCTGCTCTAGCCGCGAGAGAACACAAGGAGCACCAAGGAGAAACGGCCCAGATTAACCACCTTTGAGCTCTCTGCGTTCTTCGCGGTAAGGGCGGATTGGGCGCAATTATCACGCGCGCAATACGCGTGACCCGGAAGCCCGGGCCGGTGACTATAGCCGTGCATGACCGAACTTTTCGCCCGCATCCGGCACTTCCTGGAGGCCCGGCGCCTCCAGCCGGACATCAACCGGGGACTGCGGGCGACGGTCGGTTTCATGGGCGCGTTCCTGGCGACCTGGTGGCTGCAATTGCCGATCGACGCCTCGTTCGCCGCCATCGCGGCGCAAAACATCGCGATGCTCGACATCCGGGGCTCCTACCCGCTCCGCGTCAGCCTTCTGCTCTTCATGACCGCGGTCGTCGCCGGCAGCTGCTGGCTGGGCGGCATGGCGGGCGACAACCTGCCCGCCGCGCTTCCGGCAATGGGCCTCATCATCGTGCTAGGCGGCGTGTGGCGTCATCTGAGCCCCGACTACGGCATGTCGCTCGCGATCAATTCCGCGTTCCTCCTGATGCTCGGCCTCGCCCAACCCGGCGGCGAGACGATCGCCAACCACCATTTCCTCGCGGGCCTCGGCGGCGGCCTGTGGGGGATGTTTGTCCAGGTTTCGCTCTGGCCGTTCCGGGCCCAACACCCGTTGCGCCGCGCAGTGGCGGACAGCTGGCTGGCGTTGTCGGACTTGATTGCCGCGCTCGAACTCGACGACCGGACCACGCCAGAGGCGCGCCACCAGAAGATCGCTGCACAGGAGGCGCTGCTGCGGACCGCGCTCGACCAGACGACCGCGACGCTCGCGGCGGCGCATGCGGGACGTCAACGTCCGCACCTCAAGGAACTCGAGGAGCTCAACCAAACCGCCGCCCGTTTCGCGACGCGCCTCGTCGCGTTCAACACCGCCCTCGAGACGCTGATGGCGCGCCCGGACTTCGCATCGCTGGCGCCCAGCTTCGCGCCCGTGCTCACGTCGCTGACGAATCTCTCCCGCAACACGGCGGTGACGGTGGTATCGCGCCAACCCGCCCACCTCGCCGCCGCTGACGTGCGCTTTCGCCGGCTCGGCAACCTGCTGACCGCGCTGCAGGACCGCGTGCTCGTGCAGACCAACCGCGCGCCGGATGCCGTCCAGCTCGCTTTTCTCCTGCAGCAGCTCGGCAACCTCATCGGCCAGGTAGGCTCAACCCTGCGCGCGACCGTTGACCGCGCCGACGAGCACGCCGCGTTTTCCGTCGAGCTTTTCGACCTCCATACCTGGACGATGCGCCCGCTCGCGTCGGCCTTGAACTTTTCCTGGCGCCCCGACCCCGCGCTCGTGCGCTACATTGCCCGTCTCGCGGTGCTCGAGATGGCCGGCGTAGCGATCTTCAAGCTGCTGAATCTCAGCCACGGCTATTGGCTGCCCCTGACGATCCTCGTGGTGATGCAGCCCGACTATGGCTCGACGCGCCTGCGCGCCGGCCAGCGCGTGTTTGGCACGCTCGCGGGCAGCGTCCTCGCGAGCCTGCTGCTGTGGCTGGCGCTGCCCAAGGGCGTGATTGTCGGCGCCATGGCAATCACGATGTTCTTCTTCGCCTTCTTCCTGAAGCGAAACTACGGCTACGCCGTTTTCTTCATCACGCTGTTCGTCGTGCTCATCACCGAGACCGCGGCACGCGTGACACTCGGCTTCACAGCGGAGCGCATCGGCGCCACGGCCGCCGGCGGGCTGCTGGCGCTGCTCGCCGCGCAGTTGTTCTGGCCGGCGTGGGAGCGGCGGTTTTTCCCCGGCATCCTCGCCCGGGCCCTGCGCGCCAACCGGGACTATGTGCGGTTGCTCGGCGACCGCATTTCCTCCGGCGGCGGGTACGACGCCGGCGCCATCGCAATGAAGCGCGCCGCGGAGAAGGCCAACAGCATGGTGTTCGCCTCGCTCCAACGGATGTCCGGCGACCCCAAAAACCAGCAGGAAGGCATCGAGGCCTATGGTGCCGTCGCCAACGGCAACCAGCGGCTCACGCGCGCCCTGACGGTTGTGGCGCTGCATTTGACCACCGGCACCTCGGTCCGTCGTCCCGAGCCCAGCCGCTTCGTGCAGCTAGCATTTGAAACCCTCGAGGTCCTGGCCGAGGTCGCCGAAACCGGCCAAACCGACTCCGCGCGGCTCGCCGCCTTGCGCACCCGCCTGGACGCCCTGCCCCTCACCTCCCCGCCCGGTGCCTCCCCGCTGGAGCACAGCATCTACAGCCAGTTCGCCCGCGGCGCGACCGAGCTCAGCGCCATGGTCCTCGCCGTCGAGGCCGCGCGAAGGGAAACCACGCCGCCGTTTCCCCTCTCGGAATCGACACAAAGAAGCTAAGCAGAGAAACGCCTGGTGGCTACGATTCGGCCAGCATAAACAATCCCAAGCCCGCCATTCGTAGCGATGTCACCAGTTAAGCTTTTTGCGTAAAAACGGTTACCCGGCAAAAGCGTAAGTTGAAAATCCGGCCCTTGAGCCCAAAAGACTTAACCTACATTTAGGTGCTAAGACCGCTCTCTAAACTTAAGCTTTAGTCTTAAGCTGAATAACACTGTTCGGCAAAGATCATGATCCGCCATCTCGTCCTTTTATTTGCGCTTTGCTGCCTCTGCCAAGGAGCGGAATCAAGACCGCTTCTTGTAGTTCTTGAGCAAAACCCGTGGCTTAGTGTGATCGGTTCGGACAGCCCGACGTTCGCGCTCTATGACGACGGCACGATTGTGTATCTTCGTGAGAAGCCTACGACCGAGAACCCATTTCAGACCCGAAGAACGACTGATGCAAAAGCTAAGGCTAAGGAATTGTTGGGCTTTGATGCTGCGAAGATGAAGTCGCTCTATGAGCTCTCATCAGCGACAGATCAGGTCACCACAGTCATTTGGACACCTGAGAAGAAAATTGAGATTTATGGGAGTTGGCGGAAGCCCCGGGAGGCGGGAGGCGATTCCGACCCACGATGGAAAGCGATCATTGATCGAGAAAGAAAGATGTGGGAGTCGCTACCACCCGAGATACGAGTAATGCTGGCGCGCATTGATCAGGAAAGATCGATCGAAGGTAAGTCGTGGTTTCCAGCAACAATTGAGGTCATGCTTTGGCCTTACGAGTATGCCCCTGACGCATCCATCGCTTGGCCGAAAGATTGGCCTTCACTATCGGCCAAAGATACGCGGAAGAGAGGTGATTCATTCAGCGTATTCTTGCCGTCCGAGCGTTTGTCGGAGCTGCGCAGCTTTCTTGCGACGCGAAAGGAGAGAGGTGCGGTGTTGATCGACGGGAGGAAAATGGCAGACGCGATCAGATTTCCGTTTCCTGGCGAAGAAGCATGGATGCGATGAAGAAGGAGCCGAACCAATCGCCACAGACAACTCCGGGGAGCTGCGCTCCCCTCCGTGTCTGAGCTGAAACGTTGGCCTGAAGTAGCCATGCCCCTCCTCGACGAAACCTCATACCGGAGCACATTCGGGAAGAAGATGCACCGTCCCGACATACCGACCTGTCGTCGTCCCCGGCTGGCGAATCATATTTGCTCGAGGTTGTTCAGGCATTCGGTCCGCCGTCGGCCATGCGTTTCGATTTCGGCCGCTGCGGCGACAGTGTCTCGATCCAGGTATTTGATTTGGATGGACCACGAGCGCCTCAAAAGAAGACCGGCGAAGAAGCAGCTCGCCTGCTTTCACTTTTTCGGACCTTCGACTGGAATGCGCTTGGTGAAGAGAGACCTCTCGCACTCTATCCAGATGATGCAGCGATTGTCTTGAAGGCTCGGAAAGCGGGAGCATATCGAGAAGCTAACGGCGGCATGATGGAGCACCCGATTCTTTCTGCACTCCTGAAGTCCGTTAGTGAAATCTTGAAAGAGCCGAACCAACCGCCAGAGCCAATGCCGCTAAAGCGGCATGGCTCATCTTGAACGTTGATGAAGATGAAGATCCTGATCGCCGTTTTCCTGTTGTGTGCCGCGAGCGGCTTTGTCGGTGGCATCACGGGGGTGAGGAGCTATCGCTATTCATCGAGTACAGGAGCGGAGGTCAGACGTTATGATCCTGTGGGGCGCGCCGGGGTGCTACTCTTCGGTGTCGCTTCGCTGACAGCTGCTTTGGGTTGTTGGAAGAGGAGAAAGTTTGGCTGGTACATCACCATTTTGATGATGGGAGCCGCTATTCTCATCACCGTTTGGGGCATGATCGTGATTTTGGCCGCTTCATGGGCGAATATTCCCGCCGCTCTCTGGTGGTCGACACAGACGGTAGCGATGGGTTTTCTGATTCGGTGGTGGCTTGCCCAGCGACAGCTATTTGAGCCAGCCAAAAAACCTAACCATGTGCCCGAGCCAACGTCCGGGCTAGCGCCCGGCCGCGGCTCATCGTAAACGTTGATCTAGCTGCGTGGATTCAAGCGGAAAAAAGGAATGATTGTCCGCGGCGCAAGTGACGGCGGAGTGAGGGTCGCGCGGGGTGGCGGCAAACAACAGGGACCGGGCACTAACTGAGGGAGAACGCGTGCGTCCGTGGTTCCCGCGGTGGCGGGACTGGTTGGCGTCTCAGGTTGGCTGGAACCGTGAGCGTGCTGATCTTCGCGGGTTTTGATACCGCATTTCACTGCTGCGTCTTGCCCGCACTCTCTAGGCTCGGCCGTGACGGCGAGCGGTGCTCGCCGGTGACCGGAACGTTAACGTGCATGGGCCGGCGCGCCGGTCCTGGATTTGCCGCCGGGGTTTCCCCGGCGTGATGGGAAGGAACGAAAGTCAGTTCACTGGGCGATGGGCACCTGGCGCAGCAGCGCCCACATGAAGCCACAGAGTTCGCGCGCGCAGGCAGCGATCGTCAGCCTTGGGCTTCATCACCCCGCGGCCGAGCAGGTGGCGGCCGCGCTGGTGCAAGCGCGTCTGCATCTTCCACGACAACTCGCGGTAGGCGGTGGGTTGTTTTGCTGGCGCAGCGCCGGGTGACTCGACACCTTCGGTGGCAGGAAGGCGTGTTGCACCACCTCGGCCATCATCCAACGCGCGTGGGCGTTGCCGCTCTTGGTGATGGCGCCCAGCTTGCGGCTGTCGCCGGTGGTGTGCTCCTTCGGCACGAGCCCGAGGAACGCCATCAAGTGCCGCGGATGCCGGAAGCGATGCACGTCACCCAACTCGGCCACCAGCACCGTGGCGGCGTTGAGTTGCACGCCGCGCAGGCACATGAGCGCCTGCACGGCCGGGTACATCTTCCATTGCGGCACCTGCGCGGCAATCAGTTCGTCGAGCCGGTCGACCTGCGCGAGCCGCTGGTGATGAAGATATTCCTCGAGCACCGCTTTCAAGGCGGGCAACGGCAGCACCAGTTCGCGCAGGTGCAGCGCTGGTGCGCTTCCGACCAGTTGGCTTTGCCCGAGTAACGGTAGCCCTGGCGCAGGAGGAAACTCTTCAGCCGCTGCTTGGCGCGGGTGAGATCGTGCACCGCGTCCGCACGGGCCCGCGTCAGGTCCCGGATCGATTCGTCCACGACGTCGGGCACGTGGATGCCGGTAGCTCCCCGGCCCGGTGCAGCGCGCCACGAGCGCGTCGCGCCGGTCCGTCTTCTGCCGCGGGCCCTTGGGCTGCGGCGTCCGTGACGGCGCCACCACCAGGCAGTCGATCCCCAGTTGCGCCAATCGCCGCTGCACCACGTAGCCCGTCGGCCCGGCTTCGTAGACCACGTGCAGGCGCACGTCAGCGCCACCGATCTTCGCCAGCAAGCGTTCCAACGCATGCAGGTCGCTCGAGATCGTTCCGTAGACGCGGCATTCCCCCTCGCGACCTTCCTCCGCGATCGCCACCACGGTCGTATCCTTATGGACATCCAGCCCGACATATTTATCTGTGTTCATGTGCTTGTCTCCTTCTTCGTTGTTTCGGTTGTTGTTCGTCCTTCAGCCACAACGCTGCGGCTCTGCGCCTCACCGCGTAACCCGCGTCCCGGAGACAAGCACACCTCTTTTAACTCTGCGGCGCTCTGCACGCAGCTATAGTGTCTAGGTGAAGAAAGACATGTCTTCCGGAATCAAAGTCATGGCCGACTATCATTGCTGGCCGCTCTGGCACCACGGCGGGAGCGAGATCGGCAACATCGACCCACGAACGCTGGGACTTTCCCCGGAGCTTCAGACACGCCTCAAGCGTTGGTCCGAAGAGTATGACTCGCACCTCGATTTGAGTGACCCGGCGTCCGTCTCTTGGACAGAAGCAGAAGAGATCGCTTTCGATACTGAAGGACGGAAATTGTGCACTGCGCTCGCCGTGGAGCTCGGTCCAAGATTTGCGGTTTCCTTCTTCGACCAGAAGACAGCTCGCTGCATTCCTGTCCTCGAGCTCTATGTTCCTCCCCAAGCACCTAACCAACCGTCACAGCCAACGTCGCTGACGCGACGTGGCTGATCTGAGTCGTTGGGCAAAATCAAATGCGCGCAGCCATCATCGTCCTGGTTCTCGGTATCGCGTCGCACGCATATGGCACGCCGCCCCCGCCGCCCGAGCCGATAAGAGACACGTTCCTCAGGTTTTCGGAGGGTCACATTCCGCAGTGCGAACGGCTGCTTCAGGATTTGCGCAGCCGTCTATCGCCCGCAGCGGTAGCGCGCCAAGAGAAGATGCTCGCAGCGTTAGATCGTTATCTTTCGAACATGCGCAGCGATGACGTGTATGGCTTTGGCCGAGCATTGAGCGAGTCAGCTTCGAGTGCCGTTCCATATTGGTCAGGTCGTATCGTGACTGATGTGGTCGGCTTCCGGCGGGTCGTTGATCAGATCATTGTCGAGTCGCTTGCCGCTGGAGATCTGCGGTCGGACGGGAAGTTTCTCGAAGCACTGCGAGCATTTTGGGAAAGCGAGCGAAGCCATGCCTGGCGATTCGGACTTGAAGCCGAACCGGCGCGTCCATGAAGAAAGGGCCCAACCAATCGCCAGAGCCAATGCCGCTAAAGCGGCATGGCTCACCTTAATCGTTGATCTAGCTGCGTGGATTCAAGCGGAAAAAAGGAATGATTGTCCGCGGCGCAAGTGACGGCGGAGTGAGGGTCGCGCGGGGTGGCGGCAAACAACAGGGACCGGGCACTAACTGAGGGAGAACGCGTGCGTCCGTGGTTCCCGCGGTGGCGGGACTGGTTGGCGTCTCAGGTTGGCTGGAACCGTGAGCGTGCTGATCTTCGCGGGTTTTGATACCGCATTTCACTGCTGCGTCTTGCCCGCACTCTCTAGGCTCGGCCGTGACGGCGAGCGGTGCTCGCCGGTGACCGGAACGTTAACGTGCATGGGCCGGCGCGCCCGGTCCCTGGGATTTGCCGCCGGTTTCCCCGGCGTGATGGGAAGGAACGAAAGTCAGTTCACTGGGCGATGGGCACCTGGCGCAGCAGCGCCCACATGAAGCCACAGAGTTCGCGCGCGAGCGCGATCGTCACCTTGGGCTTCATCACCCCGCGGCCGAGCAGGTGGCGGCCGCGCTGGTGCAAGCGCGTCTGCATCTTCCACGACAACTCGCGGTAGGCGGTGGGTTGGCCTTGCTGGCGCAGCGCCAGGTGACTCGACACCTTCGGTGGCAGGAAGGCGTGTTGCACCACCTCGGCCATCATCCAACGCGCGTGGGCGTTGCCGCTCTTGGTGATGGCGCCCAGCTTGCGGCTGTCGCCGGTGGTGTGCTCCTTCGGCACGAGCCCGAGGAACGCCATCAAGTGCCGCGGATGCCGGAAGCGATGCACGTCACCCAACTCGGCCACCAGCACCGTGGCGGCGTTGAGTTGCACGCCGCGCAGGCACATGAGCGCCTGCACGGCCGGGTACATCTTCCATTGCGGCACCTGCGCGGCAATCAGTTCGTCGAGCCGGTCGACCTGCGCGAGCCGCTGGGTGATGGTGAGAAGATATTCCTCGAGCACCGCTTTCAAGGCGGGCAACGGCAGCACCAGTTCGCGCAGGTAGCGCTGGTGCGCTTCCGACCAGTTGGCTTTGCCCGAGTAACGGTAGCCCTGGCGCAGGAGGAAACTCTTCAGCCGCTGCTTGGCGCGGGTGAGATCGTGCACCGCGTCCGCACGGGCCCGCGTCAGGTCCCGGATCGATTCGTCCACGACGTCGGGCACGTGGATGCCGGTGAGCTCCCCGGCCCGGTGCAGCCGCGCCAACATGAGCGCGTCGCGCCGGTCCGTCTTCTGCCGCGGGCCCTTGGGCTGCGGCGTCCGTGACGGCGCCACCACCAGGCAGTCGATCCCCAGTTGCGCCAATCGCCGCTGCACCACGTAGCCCGTCGGCCCGGCTTCGTAGACCACGTGCAGGCGCACGTCAGCGCCACCGATCTTCGCCAGCAAGCGTTCCAACGCATGCAGGTCGCTCGAGATCGTTCCGTAGACGCGGCATTCCCCCTCGCGACCTTCCTCCGCGATCGCCACCACGGTCGTATCCTTATGGACATCCAGCCCGACATATTTATCTGTGTTCATGTGCTTGTCTCCTTCTTCGTTGTTTCGGTTGTTGTTCGTCCTTCAGCCACAACGCTGCGGCTCTGCGCCTCACCGCGTAACCCGCGTCCCGGAGACAAGCACACCTCTTTTAACTCTGCGGCGCTCTGCACGCAGCTATAGTGTCTAGGGAGAAAGACTATGGGGCTCCTCAATTTCATTTTCCGAGAAAGGAAGCGTAGCGCATGGCAGATGCACGAAGATGCGGCGGCCGCGATTGAAGGTTTCATTTCAGGTGAGCTGAATCCCTGGGGTTGGGATGACTTCGTTTCGATCAAGAAAGATGATCCGTTTCTTGAATCTATACGGCTACGCTGTGACGACATCGCTTTCGATTTTCCATCCGACAAGAAGGGCCAGTACTGCAGTGACGCAGGTCTGACACTCCTTCGGGAGTTCGCCCTGAGCATTCGCGAGAGACAGGCTACGCTTGAAAAAGAGCCTAACCAATCATCACAGCCAACGCGCTCCGCGCGTGGCTGAGCTCAAACGAACGGCGGAAGAAAGATGAAGACATCGCATACCGGCCGCGGACTGCTTCGCTTTCTCTCGATCGCTCTTCCAGTTCTCGGATTTCTAATGGCTCTTCACACCTACGATTGCTTGCAGCGCGGAAAGGTAACTGTTGGCCGCTACGGATATCGCCACGTACTCGAAAGAGAAGTTAGTCCCGCCGCTTATTGGCTTTCAGTCTCTATTCTAGGCGCGACTGCGGCCCGAATCTTTTGGTCGTCCTACCGCGTAGCACAATTGGCGTGGTCGAAGATTCCGATCCAGTAGGAATGAGAAGGCGTAGAGGGCATCGCGCGGAAGCGTGGTGCTGATATCTACGCCTTATGAACTCGAACAACGTCACGATCGGAATCGATCTCGGGGATCGCCGCCACGCGGTGTGCGTCCTCTCTGCCAGCGGGGATATCGTCGCTGAGGACATGATCACCAACAGTCGCGAGTGCCTGACAGCGTTCGCGAAGCGGCACCCGGAGGCGGTGTTCGTGATGGAGACTGGCACGCACAGTCCGTGGGTCTCGGATCTTGAAAAAGGGGTCATGCCACGAATATTTGGGTCGCGCCTGATGCGCCGGCCAATCGTGCGCCATACTTATTGAAAAATTACACGAGGCGGATTGCGGGCGGGAGCCCCGGCCGATTGCTATCCGGCTGTGGCTCGAAAACTCCGACTCGAATTTCCCGGCGCGTGCTATCACGTCATCAATCGAGGGAACTACCGACGGGATGTCTTTGCCCTGCCGCGCACCAAGGCCGCCTTTGTCAGCTGTTTGTACGAGGCCTGCGAAAAGTGCGGTTGGGTCCTGCACGCTTTCGTGGTCATGAGAAATCACTTCCATCTGGCCGTGGAAACGCCGCAGGGCAACCTCGTGGCTGGAATGCAGTGGTTGCAGTCGACATTCGCCACGCGGTTCAACCGCTTCCGCGACGAGCGCGGTCATTTGTTCCAAGGGCGCTACAAGGCGTTGTTGGTCGAAGAAGGCGATCCACTGGCCCTGGTCTGCCACTACATCCATCTGAATCCCGTCCGTGCGGGCATCGTGTCAGTCAGCCGGCTCGGCGGCTACACGGCCTCCAGCTATGTATTGTTGCATAAGCCGCGCGAGCGTCCGGGATTCCTGCGCTTCGAGTCGGCCTTGCTCGGCGCAGGCGGCCTGCCGGATACACGGCCGGGCTGGGCGGGCTACGCGAACTATCTCGAATGGCAGGTGTCGGAAGGCCCCGCGGGAAAATCGGCGGCTTACGCGAACATGAGCCGGGGCTGGGTCATCGGCGGCTCGGACTTCAAGGCCGCGCTTTTGCGCGATCACGGGGTCTCAAGCGAAACGCGGGCTTGGGAAGCGCATGGCGTCAAGGAGGTCCGGGAGATGCGCTGGTGCGAAGCCCTCGAGCGGGCCCTGCGGGCCGCCGGGAAATCAATCGACGAAGCGACCGTGACGCCGCGATCCGCCCAGTGGAAGCTCGCGATTACCGCGTGGATGAAGCAATGCACTCACGTATCCAACGCGTGGTTGGCGCGGAGGCTTAATTTGGGTCACCCGACTTCGTTGAGCAGCAATCTCACTCGCTATCGACGGCAGCTTCAAAGCACCGACCCGTTGTGGGCACGGTTGACCCAAATATTCGTGGCATGACCCCTTTCCGGAGGAAATCTTTCCGGAATTTCCCATTGATGTACTAATCCGACCTAGGGACCCCTTGGCTGCTTCGCTGCTTCCTGTCGCTCAACCCAACTTCGCGAACACCAGGCTGAGCGCGAAGGCGATGAAGACCACGCCGAGGGCGCGGTCGATCCAGTGGCCGTGACGGAGGAAACGGCGGCGGACGTCCTCCCGGGTAAACACCAGCGACACGAAACTGAACCACGCGATCGTCGCGAGGGTCATCCATACGCCATAACCGACCTGCACCCACTTCGGGGTGTGGGGATCAACTCCGAGCGCGAACAGCGAGATGAAGAAGAGCGCCGCCTTGGGGTTGAGCAGGTTGACGATGAAGCCGGTGGTCCAGGCGGCGCGGTCGTTGGGCGCGCCGGCGGCCGAGAGATCGACGTCCTGCGTGCGTGCGGTGGCGCGGAGGGCTTGGATGCCGACCCACGCAAGGTAGGCGGCACCGAGGTATTGCACGGTCGTGAGGGCCACGGGCGTGCTCTTGAGAAAGTACCCGAGTCCCAGGATGCAGTAACCGATGTGAATCGAGAGCCCGCAGCCGATCCCGAAGCTGCTCGCGAGCGCCGCGCGGCGTCCGTGCGCGAGGCTCTGGCGCAACACGAGGGCAAAGTCCGGGCCAGGGCTCGCCACGGCAAGGGCGTGGGCGACGACGATGGTCAGGAATTCAGGGAGATGGTTCACCAATTCGTTCTCGTTCTCTTTATCGTAATCGTTCTCTCGTCGACCCCAGAAAGAGAACGATTAGGATTACGATAACGAGAACGATTCAGTTCACGTAGCCTTCATGCCCTCGCGGAGCTCCATGTCCTGCGGGACGGTGCTCAACGCCTCGGCGAGGGTCGAGAGGCCTTCCTTCACCTTGATCAGGCTGTCCTGGTGCAGGGTCTTCATGCCGCTCTTCATGCAGATGCGCTTCAACTCGGCGGTCTCGGCCTCCTTGTTGATCGCCTCGATGAGTTCCTCGTTGTTGACGAGCAATTCGTGGATGCCGACGCGCCCCTTGTAGCCGGTGCTGTTGCACTTCGAGCAACCCTTGGGGTTGGCCTTGTAGATCTGGCCGGTCCAGCCGATGCCGCGCATCAGCATGTCCTTTTCGCGACCTTCGGGCTCGTAGGGGACGCGGCAAACCTTGCACACGCGGCGCATCAGGCGCTGGGCGCACACGCACACGAGCGAGGAGGAGATCATGAACGGCTCAATGCCCATGTCCGTGAGACGGGCGATCGTGCTGGGCGCGTCGTTCGTGTGCAGCGTGGAGATGAGCATGTGGCCGGTCAGCGCGGCCTCGACCGCGATGTTCGCGGTTTCCTTGTCACGAATTTCGCCCACGAGGATGATGTCGGGGTCCTGGCGCAGGAAGGCGCGCAGCGCGGCGGCAAAGGTCAGGCCGATCTGCCGGTGCATCTGCATCTGGTTGATGCCGGGCAGCGTGTATTCGATCGGATCCTCCGCGGTGCGGATGACCACGTCGGGCGTGTTCACCTCGTTGAGCGCGGAGTAAAGGGTCATCGACTTGCCGGAGCCGGTCGGGCCGCAGTGCAGGATCATGCCGTACGGCTGGCGGATGCACTCACGGTACTTGGCGAGGTTCGCCTCGGTGAAACCGAGCGCGGGCAGCGGCAGCGTCGACTTCTGCTTGTCGAGGATACGCATCACCACGCCCTCGCCGTAGTTCAGCGGCGCGGTGGAGACGCGGAGGTCGACGTCGATGTTCTTCTTGTTGTACTGCTTGAAAACGATGCGGCCGTCCTGGGGCAGGCGGCGTTCCGCGATGTCCAGGTTGCACATGATCTTGATGCGCGCCACGAGCGCACCAGCGACCTTCGCGGGCAGGCGCAGCTTTTCCTGGGTGAGGCCGTCGATGCGGTAACGCACCACGACTTCCTTCTCCCACGGCTCGATGTGAATGTCGGACGTGCCGGCGAAATACGCGTCCTCAATGATGCGGTTCGCGAGCTGGATGATCGGCGCGGAATCCTCGTTCTCGAGATCCTCATCCTTGATCTCCGTCTCCTCGTCGTCGGCAAACTGGGTGCCGAGTTGGTCAACGACGTCCGAGAACTGCACCTCGTCGTGGACCTGGTCCTTCTTGAGCTTGTCGCGGATGTCCGCCTCGCGGCCGAGCAGGCGCACGACGCGCTGGCCGGTCTTGTCCTGGATTTTCGTCGCGACCGTCGTGTCGAACGGGTTCGCGAACGCCACGAGCAGGAAGTCGCCCACCTGCCCCACCGGCAGGATCATGTTCTTCTGGCAGAACTCGAGGTCGATCTTCTCGAAAGTATTGGTGTGAACCTTGTAGCGGGCGACGTTGAACGGCGCCAAACCCAGCGCGCGGCACTTGGCCAGCAGCAGCTGGAACATCGTGATGTGATGGTCCGCCTGGAGAATCTGGTCGAGCTGGTCGCCCGTCGGCTCATCGGGCCGGGCCAGCAGCGTGCTCTTCGCCTCGGCGGAGAGTTTTCCCATCTCCTCGAGCTTGTCGATGATCTGCGTCTGGGTGCGTCCGAGTGGCATGGGTTACGAACTACCGGGTTTCGGGCCGGGCACCGGGAACGGGGCGACGCTGCCGCCGCCCATCGGGGGACGCGAACCGCCGGGGATCGGCGAGTTGCTGCCGCCGGCCGGCGCGGCCGGGAACGGCGCGCGGGTGGTGGCCGCCTTTTTCGTGCTTTCCCCGCGCTCGGCGTGCAGCCGGTCGAGGAAGTCCGCGACGATGTCCATGGTGGTCGCCTGCCAGATGATCTGGCCGCCGAGCTTCTTCTCCCAATACGAGCGCACCGCCGGGCTCAGGTAGTAGGCGGTGGCGACGAAATGAAAATCCTCCTCGCGGTCGAACGGCACGCTCCACGTCGCCCAGCAGGCATCAAGGTCCATATCCTTTTTGACCTCATCGGGCACATCGTAGCCGCGCAGGTCGACCACCCCGACGCCGTGATCGTCGACCACGTGGTGCAGGACGTCCTCCTCGCGCAGGACCTTCTTTTCGTAAACCAGGATCCCGAGGACCGAGCTTTGCCGGACCTGGCCGGTCGCGGCGACTTCCAGCAGACGTTCATTGGCCGCCTCCAAATCCTCGAATTTCACGAGGTTATGCTCAATCAGGGCCGAACCGAGCAGGCGGTTCGCGCGCATGAGCAGGGGGCGGTATTCGGTCTGCATTGCCGGCAGAATCTACTTATTGGGAGCGGCTTGGCGATTTCTTTTCTTTCGGCCGGAGTTTCTTCACCCGCTTCAGCAATTCCTTCTTCAGCTTGGGAATCCCCTCCTCCGAAAGGCAGGAAATCGGCACGACCTCCACCTTGGGATAGCGCTTCTTGAATTTCTTGAGGTTCTCGACCGCCGCCGGCTCGTCCATCTTGTTTGCCGCCACGAGCCGCGGCTTGTCCAACAGCGCCTCGTCGTAAAGCTCGAGCTCCTTGAGCAGCTGCTTGTAGTCGTCGCGGGGGTTACGGTTGTCCGTGCCGTTCAAGTCGAGGATGATCAGGAGCAGCTTGCAGCGCTCGATGTGACGGAGGAAACGGTGACCGAGTCCCTTGTTCTCGTGCGCGCCGGCGATCAAGCCGGGGACGTCGGCCAGCACGAGGCGGTCATAATCCTCCGGGTATTCGATGACGCCGATCTGCGGCTGCAGGGTCGTGAAGGGATACGCCGCGACCTTCGGCCGGGCCTTCGTGATCAGGTTCGTCAGCGAGGATTTGCCGGCGTTGGGAAAACCCACCAGCCCGACGTCCGCAATGCTCTTCAACTCGAGCCGGAACTCGCCGGTCTCGCCCGGCTCGCCGGGGCCGGTCTTGCGCGGGGCGCGGTTGGTCGAGGATTTGAAACGGGTGTTGCCGAAGCCGCCCTTGCCGCCCTTGAGCAGGACGATCTCCTGGCCGTCCTCGAGGACCTCGGCGACTTTCTCGCCGGTCTCGAGGCGATACGCGATCGTGCCCAGCGGCACCCGGAGGATCGCTGGACGTCCTTCGCGGCCGTTGCAATCGCTGCCCTGACCGTGCTCGCCGCGTTCGCCGTTCCAGTGCGGCTTGAATTTGAAGTCGACGAGGTTGTTCTGGTCGTCGTCACCGCGCAAGATGACGTCGCCCCCCTTCCCGCCGTCGCCGCCGTTGGGCCCGCCCCACGGTTCATATTTCTCCCGCCGGAAGCTGACACAGCCCCGCCCGCCGTCGCCCGCCCGGGCCTTGATGGTGGTTTCGTCGATGAACATGAGGGAGCAGCTAGTTGAAAGTTGAATGAGCTTAGTTGAAAGCCGGCACTACTGGGCCCTTAGACGCCGACGGGTGCAAGCCTTTCAACTTTCAACCTTCAACTTTCAACTCACTTCAAAGCGCGATTTTGATCCCCTTGCGGAGGTAGGTCGGCACGTCGAGGTCCTGGCCTTCGAAGAGGTTGCGGTCGGACTTGTCGAAGGCGCCGCGGTTCTCGGCGGGCTGGCTGCCGCCGAAACCGAATTCCTCCTGCGTGTCGCCCATCTTGTGGATGCTGGCCGCGGAAACGGCCTTCCGGGGGCTCGGGGGCACCACCGCGGTCTTCACGTTTTGCGTGCTGTCCGGCGCGGCGGTCGTCGCGGTGGGCGCGGCGGCGCGGTCGGATTTGCGGGCCGGCGCGGGGGCCGGACGGCGGACGAAATTTCGGCTGCCAAGGTCGGTCGTGCCGATGAGGCAGATTTCGACGCGGCCCTGCAGGGCTTCGTCGATCGCGGCGCCCATGACGACGTGCGCCTCGCGACCGAACTCCTCGGTCACGGCGGACATCAATTCGTTGACCTTCGTCAGGCTCAGGTCCGCGCCACCGGTGATGTTCACGAGCAGGCGGTCGGCCTTGCGCGCGTACTCCGGCGTGTGGAGCAACGGGCACTGCTTCAGGTCGTCCAAGGCCGCTTGCGCGGGATTCTCGCCCTCGCCGACGCCAAGGCCGAACAGGGTCTTGCCGCCGCGGTGTTGGAACACCTGGCGCAGCGCGGTGAAGTCCACGTTGATCAGGCCCGTGCGCGAAAGCATGCCCCAGATCGACTTCACGCCGCGACCGATCCATTGGTCGGCGCGCGCGAACGAGTCGAGGACGCTCGTCTGGTCGGTGCTTTCCTGGAGCAGCATGTCGTTGGAGAGCGGGATGACCGCGTCGCACACGCGGCGCAGTTCATTGAGCGCATCCTCCGCCTGCTTGCGGCGGCGGCCGCCCTCGAAGGTGAACGGCAGCGTCACAAACGCGATGACCACCGCACCCGCCTCGGCGGCGATCTCCGCAACGACCGGCGAAGCGCCCGAGCCCGTGCCACCGCCGAGCCCGGCGACGAGGAACACGAGGTCGGTGCCCTTGACGATTTCGGCAATCTTGTCGGCGTCGGCTTCCGCCGCCTTGCGCCCGAGTTCCGGGTCGCCGCCGGCGCTCAGGCCGCGCGTGAGCGTCGTGCCGATCAGGATCTTGTCCTGCACGGGCGACGTGCTCAGGGCCTTGAAGTCGGTGTTGATGACCGCCAGCTGGAGGCGGTCGAGGTTCTCCATCTTGAGGCGATCAACGGCATTGGAGCCGCCGCCGCCCACGCCGATGAGCTTGATGCCGACGTCACGGTCCGTCAGCGCCTCGAGGGGAAGTTCGTTGGGAGGAAGGCTCATGGTCTCAAAAGGTCGTCATTCTGAACGCAGTGAAGAATCCAGTGGGATTCGCGTCGTGCTTAAGGGTGTCGTTCATCCCCTTGGATCCTTCGCGGGGCTCAGGATGAACGGCTGCGGAGCTTTGGTAGGTGCGAGCAGAGGTCATGGCCGGTCAGTTCACCGCGAAGATTTTGGTCAGGTTGCTCAGCAGGCCGGTCTTCCGGCGCTGGGGCACGGCGTGTTCATGCGCGGTGCGGAGGCCGAACTGGAAGACGCCCAGGACCGTGCTGAACATCGGGTCCTGCAGCTCTTCCTTCACCCACCCCGGCGGCTCGCCGCGGCGGGCCGGGAGGCCAAACACGCGCGTCGCCGCCTCCTCGAGGCCGGGCAGTTTGGCGGTGCCGCCCGCGAGGATGATGCCGGCGCCGCAGTGTTCCGCGACAAACGCGGGGCCGAGCTTCGCGCGGACCACCTCGAGCAGTTCCTGCACGCGGGCCGCGGTGATCGTTTCGATCGCGAGCTTCGGCAGCTGGCGGTCGCCGAACGAGGCGTCGCCATTCAGCCAAACCTTGTCGGCCTTGTCGCGCGTCAGGACCGTCGCGCGCGCGTGCCGCAGCTTCAGCATCTCGGCCTGGGCATTCGTGACGCGCAACCCGATGCTGAGGTCGTTGGTGAGGTGGTCGCCCGCCACGGGCAGTGTGCCGGTCACGAGCACATGGCCGTCGCGATAAAGCACGTAGTCGGTCACGCCCTTGCCGATGTCGATCACGAGCACGCCCTGCGAACGCTCCTCGGCGCTCGTGAGCAGCGAACCGGAGGCGAGGCTGGCGAGGACGAGTTCGCGCACTTCCAGGTGGTAGCCGCCGACGACGTGGATGTTGTCGCTGATCTTGCTCTCGGGTCCGTGGACAATCCAGTAACCCACCTCGAGCCGGCGGCCGGAAAGATGTTCCGGGTCCGGCACCGCGCGGCCGTCGAGCCGGAACGGCCGGCGAATCTCATGGATGCGCGAGCGGCCCGCGGGGAGTTCCTTTTCCTTGGCGAGTTCGCAAACCGAGGCGATGTCGAGCGCGGTCACGGTGTTGTCGGCCGACTTCACGTTGACCGAGGCCTCGTTGTAGAAGGCGTCCAGGTGCGCGCCGGTTTGCGCGAGCCAGACCTCCTCGATGCGGGTGCCCGCGCGCTTCTCGGCCATCTCCAGCGCGTGGTGGGTCGCCTCGCAGGCGGCCTTGTAGTCCACGACCTCGCCCTTCATCACGCCGCGCGAGGGCGAGACGCCGACGCCGATGATGTTGAGGGCCCGTCCACGGGAGATTTCTCCCACGAGGACGGCGATTTTGCCGGTGCCGATTTCGACCGCGGCGACGATTCTGCTAGAGCTCACGTTTGGGTTTCCGTTGTGAAGGTTGAAGAAGGAGGGAAGGTTTTTGCGGCTGCAGCCCGGCCGGCCCGCCCTGCAGGCGCACGGGGACCTGGCCCTCGAGGGACAGGTTGACCGACAGCAGCTGCGGCGCGGGATCCTGCTGGCGCGTCATGGCAATCACATCGTCGAGCTGCGCGATCTGCTTGAAGAAGTCGCGCTTCCGGCTGAACACGATTTCCGGCAGGTCCTGCGCCTTGACGACGAGCTCGTCGCGCTCGGCGAGGCGCGCCAGGGAAACGATCAGCCATTCGCGGTAGAGGTGCGGGGCGTTGAGCTGGGCGGTGGAAAGCAGCGCGGAGACCTCCGCCATGCCCTCGATCGGCTCGAAACCATTCGCGGCCTTCACCAGCCGGATCCCATCGAGCCAGGGCAGGCTCGCCAGCAGGGACTTGTCGTAATTGACCCCGTCGTAAACCACGCCGTCCTTGGCCACCAGCAGTTGCTTCGCCTCGCCATTGGTGTCCTGCGCCTGCACGCGCGCCACCGGCGTGCGTTCCTGCAGCGTGACGACGAGCGTGTCCGGGAAGTTGCGGGTCAGCACGGCCACCGAAACCTGGCCCGACGCGAGCAGCTTGTCGCGCAGCGCCGGCAGCGGCAGCGCCATGAGGCTGATGCCCTTCGGCAGCGCGAGCCGGGCATTGACCCAGTCGCGGTTGAGCACCCCGCCCTGGTTGATCACCACGACGTCCTTCACCTGCTCGCTATGCACGGCGGTCGTCAGCGCCGCGCGGTTGGTGGTCCAGGAGTGGGCCAATTCAAAAATCCCCCAGGCGCTCGCCCCCACGAGGACCACGCCCGCGACCACCTTGGTCCCCGCCGCTAGGCGGCGGCGGCGGCCCTGGCGGGACATCGCCAACGGCTTCACTTCCTGGCGAATGTCGCGCCAGGAGCGGCCGGGAGGCGGGGCGGAATTGTCGGTGGTTTCGGACATCAACGCGTGGCGGCGGCCTGGGCGAATCGTTCGACGGCAGGGGCGACCATTTCCCGGCACAACGCGGGAAAATCCAACCCCACGCAACGCGCACTCATCGGCAGCAGGCTCGTCTCCTTCATGCCGGGCAGCGTGTTGATTTCCAGCAAATACAATTCGCCGTCGGCCGAGAGCATGAAGTCGATGCGCGCGTAGTCGCGGCACCCGCAGGCCGCGAAGGCGGTTTCCGCCGCGGCGCGGAGCTTGGCGGCGAGTTCCTCGGACACCTGGGCGGGCGCGAAATACTCGGTGAGGCCCTTGGTGTACTTGCTCGTGTAGTCGAAGACGCCGGACTTTGGCACGACCTCCACGATGCCCATCGCGCGACCGCGCAGCAGGCCAACCGTGAACTCGCGGCCGATGATCCGCTCCTCGGCCACCCATTCGCCCTGGCGGATGCCGTTGAGGGCGATTTCGAGGCCAACCTTGGTCGTGACGATCTGCAGGCCCACGCTGCTGCCCTGGCGGTTCGGCTTCAGCACGATCTGCTCGCCGTATTCCGCGACCAGCGCCGCGGCAGTCGGCTTGGCATTGGCCAAAAACATGCGGCCCGGCGCGACCTGCACGCCCATGGCCGAAACCGTCTGGCGGGTGCGCCACTTGTCGAACGTCAGCTCGCTCGATTTGGCGTCACAGCCCGCGTACGCGATGCCCGCCGCTTCGAGCAGCCGCTGCATGCCGCCGTCCTCGCCGAACACGCCGTGCAAGGTCGAGCAAACGACATGCCGCGCCGGATCCAGCCCGGGTGGCAACGCGTCCGCCTCGACGGTGAAGAACTGCGTCGGGTGGCTGTAAGCCATGCCCAGCGCCGTCGCCTTGCCCGAGCCCAGCGAAACCTCGCGCTCCGGCGACGTCCCGCCCGCCAACACCGCAATCGTTGGGGCCGTCATTTCGCAAACCCTCCGGAAAACTCAGAAATTCGTAATTCGTAATTCATAATTCGTAATTCAAAGCACGTCCTTCCACTCCTGCCCGTAGAGGAGCACCTCGGGTTCGAGGTCGACGCCGCGCGCAGCCTTGACGCGCTCGCGGACCTGGCGGACGAGACCAATGATGTCCGCGCTCGTCGCGTGGCCACGGTTGATGATGAAGTTCGCGTGGACCGTTGAAACCTCGGCATCCCCCACCCGCGTGCCCTTGAGTCCGCTTTCGTCGATCAACCGGCCCGCGGAATTGCCCGGCGGGTTCTTGAAAATGCAGCCTGCGCTGGGTTCGCGCGGCTGGGATTCCACGCGCTTCTTCTGGTAAACGTCGATTTGCCGCCGGATGTCCTGCGACTCCCCGCTCGCCACCGGCCGCAGCAGCGCCCCAAGCGCGATCGCCTCGTCCAGCTCCACGCAATGCCGGTAAGTCGCGTGCAATTCCGAGCGCGGCAGCACGCGCACCTCGCCCTCGCGGGTGATCAGCTGCACTTCCTCGACCACATCAAACATCCAGCCGCCCATCGCGCCGGCGTTCATGCGCAGCGCGCCGCCGAGGTTGCCCGGGATGCCCTCGAGAAACTCGAAACCCTTCAGGCCCGCCTTGATCGCAAGGCCGCAAAGGTTCTTCAACCGCAGCCCGGCGCCGGCCCACACCCGCCCGTCGGGCCGCACTTCAAACTTCTGCCAGTTCTCATGGTTCAGGCTGATCACCAAGCCGTCCACGCCGGCGTCCGGCACCACCAAGTTTGAACCGCGCCCGAGCATGAACACCGGCAAGCCGCGCCGATGCGCCTCCACCAACAGCGTCCGCAACTCGTCCAACGTCGTCGGCTCGGCATACACCCGGGCCGGACCACCGACGCGCATCGTGGTTTTCGGCGCGAGCACTTCGCGCTCGGTGAACTTTGTGCCGGGCGCCAGGCGCGGACGCACCGCGGCGACGAGATCGCTCCAAGCGGACTCGCGGGCGTCGACCCGGGTGGATTTGGCTGGCGCGCTCATGGGACGGAGGCCGCCGGGGCCCGCAGGTCGGTCGGCCGTGGCGGACCGGACGCGAGGTCCTCCAAATCGGCCACGATTGTCTCGATGCTGTTCTCCTGCGACATGCGGTGCAGGTTCGTGTGGAATTTGCTGAGGAGCCAGTCGTTGAAGGTGATGTCGAGCACCTCCTGCCGCAGCCCGGCGAGCGCGTGGTCGGCAATCACCACCCCGCCGCCCTGTTGCTCGAAGTACGCGGCATTGGCGGCCTGATGGTTGTCCGCCGCGTGCGGATAGGGAATCAGGATGGCGGGCGTCTCGCAGCGCACCAGCTCCGCCAGCGTGCCGGCGCCGGCGCGGCTCAGCACAAGGTCGGCGGCGGACATCAACACGCCCACGCGGTCGGAAAATGACTCGAACCAGCTGCGCACCACGCGCCCGCTCTTGTCGTGCAACTCCCGCACGCCGTCGCTGCCCTTGCCCATGCCCGTGACGCAGTAGACCTGGATGCCGTCGTGCGCGAGCGCGACGAGGTTTTGCTCGGCCCATTGGTTCAAATTGCCCGAGCCCTGGCTGCCACCGAGGATCACGAGCAGCTTCTGCGAGGGCTCGACGCCCAGCTGGGCGCGGGCCTCGTCGCGCCCGAGACGGGCGATCTCCTTGCGCACGGGCAAACCGGTGTGGCGGATCATCACGCCACGGCGGCCCGGCAGCCGGACGCCCGGCGGCAGGTAGAGTCTCGTGGCAAAGCGCGACAGCACGCGGATCGCGAGGCCGGGCACGCGGTTCGCTTCGTGGAGCGCCACCGGGATGCCCAGCATCCGCGCCGCCAAAACCACGCCCGCATTCGTGAACCCGCCAAATCCGATGATCGCATCCGGTTTCCGTTCCCGCAGGAACTTCAGGCTGAACAGCAACCCCTGCGTCTGCTTCAGGTGAAAGCGCACGTGGACATCCGGCCGCCAGCCGAACGGCGCGCTCGGCACCCGCGCCGCATCGAGGTGCGGGTATTTTTCCATCAGGCGCGTGTCCACCTTCTTGTGGCTGATGAACAGCGTGACCGCATGGCCCCGCGCCATCAGCGCCTCCGCAAGCGCGATCCCCGGCGACAGGTGCCCACCGGTGCCGCCGCAGGCGATGACGAAGCGGCTCACGGAGTTACCTCCGGGAAAAATCCCAAACGCCAAACCTCAAACGCCAAACAACGAGCCGAATGACTGTTTCGAATTTCCGAATTCGAATTTCTTTGGCCTTTGGCGATTGGCGTTTGGAGTTTTTTTCTCATCCCACCACCTCCGTTAGCGCGCGCTTGCGCACGAGCGGCTTGGGGCGTTCCCAGGTGCGCTGGGAGTTGATGATGACGCCGACCAGCATGCCCATCAGCAGGAGGTTCGAGCCGCCGGCGCTGATGAACGGAAGCGACATGCCCTTCGAAGGCAGGAGGCTCGTCACGACGCCAAGGTTGATGATCGCCTGCAGCGTGATCAGCAGCACGCAGCCGGTCACGAGGAGGAATTGGAAAAGGTTCGGCGCGCGGCGCACGTGCATGAGGCCCGCGACGAAGATCGTGACGAACAGCGCGACCGTCAGCAGCGTGAAGATGAGGCCCATTTCCTCGCCCATGATGGCGAAAATATAGTCCGTGTGGGCTTCCGGCAAAAACGCGTTTTGCTGACGCCCGTTGCCGAGCCCCACGCCGTCCACCCCGCCCGCCGCAAACGCCAGCAGCGCCTGCCACGGCTGGTAGCCGCTGCCCTGCCGGTTGGCCTCGGGATCGAGAAACGACAACACGCGCTGTAGACGCACGGGATTCGCCATGACGAGGATCGCGAACCCCGCCACCGCCGCACCAATGGTCGGCAGCAAAAACTTCAGGCGCGCACCCGCCAGGAAAAGCAGGACGACGCCAATGGAACCCAGCAGCATCGCCGCGCCGAAGTCCGGCTCGACGATGGCCAGCAGCGCAAACAAGCCCACCCAAGCCAGCGGAATCACAAAGCCGCGCCAGAAGTCGTGGAGGCGGCTCTGATTGAGCGCGAGGTAGTGCGCGAGCGAGAACACCAGGGCGAGTTTCGCGAGTTCCGACGGCTGGAGGCCGAGGCCCGCGATGTTGAGCCAGCGGCGGCTGCCGTTGATGGGCCGGCCGAACAGGACCACCACGAGGAGCACGAGCGAGACCCCCGCGACGATCCAGGCGAACTTGCGGAGCTGCTCGAGGTCAGCAATCGCGACCAGCCAGCCCGCGCCGATGGCGCCCGCCAGGAAGATCAGCTGCTTGTACAGGAAAGCGTAAGGCCCGCCCTTGAGGGGCGAGCTGGCGCTGAACAACACCACGAGCCCCAACGAGACCAGCGCCGCCACGCAGACGACGATGACGCTCGCAGGGGTGATCGAGAGAGGTCGGCGAAAAACGGCAGCGCTCGGCGAACCCACCATGGTGGAGGTTACTTCTTCGGCGGCGTCGTTTCTTCAACCTTGATCGTCGGCACCTCGGTCGTGCCCTGCGGCTTCAGCCCGGCATCGAGATCCTGGCCCGGCGGCGGCGGCGCGATTTCGAAGCGCGGCGACGTGTTGGCGGGGGCCGGGGCGGGCGTGGTGGAGGTGGAAACCGAGGGAATCTCCGCGGGCGCGCTGCTCTTCGGCGCGGGGCTGGACGTCGAGCTCTTCGGCGCGCTGCTCTTCGGGCTCGAGCCCACCGCCTTGAAGCCGGGGATCTTGAGCGTCTGGCCCGCGCGGACCTTCGACGGGTCGGTGATGTTGTTCGCGGCCGCGAGTTCGCCGAGCGTGATCTGGTATTTGCGGGCGATCGTGCCGAGGCTTTCGCCGGCGGTGACGACGTGGCGGATTTCCTCGCCGCTCGACTTCGGCGCCGTGGCCTGCGTGAGCGTGCCGAGGTCACGCGGCTTTTCCGCGGCGGCCGGTGGCGGGGTCGCGCCGGGCTTGAGCGGGATGATGAGCTTCTTGCCGGGCTGGAGCACGGTGCCTGCCGACAGGCTGTTGGCCTTCGCGAGTTCGGCGACGGTCAGGTTGTGCTTCTTCGCGATCGTGTAGAGGCTGTCGCCGCGGCCCACGGTGTAGGTGTTGATCGAGGTGACTTCGGCCGTCGGCTTGGGCGGCGTGACCGCAACCGCGTTCGCCGAACCCGGGCGGGTCGGCGCGGCGTGGCCGGCCGGCGAGGCAGGATTGTAGGCGACCGGGCCGGTGCCGAGGTCGACCGGCTGGGACGCCGGCACGTTGAAGGAAACCGGAGTCGCGGCGGTGCCTCCCGCCGGCATCGTAGCGTCCGGCGTCGGGATGTTTCGCGGGCCGGACTGGCATCCGGGGCTCGCAAAAATGAAGATAAACGCGAGCAGGTGCACGGCGACAACTGCTCCGAAGATCTGGAGGATTTTCATGGTGGGTATATGAGGGCGGAGGGTGGCGATTTGCTATCTAAAAATGGGACTTATTCACAGGATTTCCACAGCGGGCGGGCGGGGAATTCCGATCGACGTACAGCGTGCGATTCCCCGGAGACCACGGCCGGCGCGAAACGTTCGGGAGGAACGTCGGGCAAGGGCCGTGTGGTGGTCTGGGAGGTGCATCGGCAGGAAAAGAAAAGCAGGTGTTCGCTGACAGAAATTTGGTAAGGTTCCGATTGATTGGTATAAAGAACCTGTCAGCGAACTCCTGCGAAAGTCTTGGCGCTGCGCACGACCGGGCCCTCGGGCACCGGCTGCCCCCGGCGGAGGCGGCGCAACTTGGAAAGCGAGCGGACGACCGGGTACTTCAACAAAACCAGGCTGGTCCGGGTGAGGTCCCGGAAATTGGGCGTGTGCTCGAAATTGTAGTCGATGGGCATCGGCGTAGTTGAAAGTGTACGTGGGTTATCCCGCGCAGGCGAACGGCGCCGCGGGCGCCGCAAATTCCAAACGCCAAACTCCAAACGCCAAAGAAAGGCAGGCGGACGGAGCGCCCGTTTGGCTCATCGGATTTGGGTGTTTGGTCATGTTTGTTTGGAATTTGGGGTTTGAGATTTTTCGTTCCTAAGCGCCGCGGGCGCCGCAAATTCCAAACGCCAAACTCCAAACGCCAAACAAGAGCAGGCGGACGGAGCGCCCGTTTGGCTCCTCGGCTTTGGGTGTTTGGTCACGTTTGTTTGGAATTTGGCTGTTGTGATTTGGAATTTCCCCCGGGCTCAGGATCTGAGCCCGAGGATCGTGAACGCCGCGAACACACAGGCCCAGACCGCCAGGAAAACGACGGTGCTGGGAGCGAGGATCTGGCGGGTGGCGGGAACGGCGATCGGCGGTTGGGATTCGGACGAGTTTTGGGACATGCTGGGCAGCGTGGTTGGGAGGATGGGAAAAGGGTCAGCGGAGCTTGAGGGTCGCGAGGCCGGCGAGCGCGAAGCCGAGCGAGAGGATCCAGAAACGCAGGACGACCTTCGTCTCCGGCCAGCCGCGCTTTTGGAAATGGTGGTGGATCGGCGCCATGAGGAAGAGCCGGGCGCCCGTGCCGGTACGGCGCTTGGTCCACTTGAACCAGCCGACCTGCAGGATCACGGACAGCGCCTCGATCACGAACACGCCGCCGACGATCACCAGCGTGAGCGGCTGGTGGATCATGAAGGCCATCACGCCGATCAAGCCGCCGAGCGCGAGCGAGCCGGTGTCGCCCATGAACACTTCCGCGGGATGGGAGTTGAACCAAAGGAACGCCATGCACGCGCCGATCAACGCCGCGCAGACCACCGTGAGTTCACCCGTGCCGGGCACGTAGCTGATCAGGAGGTATTGCGAAATGATGCTGTTGCCCGCCGCGTAGGCCATGATGGCGAACACGAGCGCGACCGTGATCGTGCAACCCGTGGCGAGGCCATCGAGGCCGTCGGTGAGGTTGATCGCGTTGCTGAAGCCAACGATCCAGAAGTAGATCAGCGGCAGCAGCAGCCACCACTCCATGCGCGGGATGAGCGCGGTCTTCACGAACGGCACCCACAGCTCGCGGATCTTCGTGGAACTCGCCGGGTGCCAGAGCAGGACCCCGAGCGCGACGCCGGTG
Source organism: Lacunisphaera sp. (assembly GCA_044224295.1). Taxonomy (GTDB): domain Bacteria; phylum Verrucomicrobiota; class Verrucomicrobiia; order Opitutales; family Opitutaceae; genus Lacunisphaera. The sequence goes on from JBGAKQ010000006.1 coordinate 192,214, forward strand.
GCGATGGATTGCCAGGCGATCTTCTCCCAGGACTTGATGCCATCCTTGTTCTTGTGGACGACCTTCAGGTAGTCGTCGCGCCAGCCGGGAATCGTCAGGGCCGTGTACACGAACAGCGCCACCACGGTCCACACGTTCGGCTCGGCCCAGAGCGCCGCGCTGAAGAAAAGCGAAATGAAGATGATCAGGCCGCCCATCGTGGGCGTGTGCTTCTTGTCAAAGTAAGTTGCCCCGAGCGCGCCGGTGCGCTCGTCGATGTAGCCGTGGCCGAACTTGAGCGCGCGGAACCGGCCGATGAGCCAAGGGCCGACGAGGAAACCCACAAACAACGCCGTCACCGCCGCGCCAACGGCGCGCAGGGTGATGTAGTGGAACAGCCGCAACGGGCTCCACACATGGGCGTAGTCTGCGAGATAACTAAGCATGCCGGGCTTGGATCTGCTGAAGGGCGCGACGGATGCTGCCGAACGGCGCGAGGGAGTGGGACCGACGGGGCCATTCGCACCAACGTTCCTCGGTGGCGCTCCAAACGGGCGCCGGCGACGATGAACCCGCGTTGCCAGCGGCGGCGTGGGTGCCGTTCGAAGCGGGACGCGCGGCGAGCAGACGGGCCGCCTGGGCGGTGGGACTGAAGCTAGTGCGCATGGGTGGGCAGGTTGAAGTTGGCCGGCGCGTCGACCGCGCGGGCACGGGATGGCAGCCGACCGCGGGAAAGCACCGCGCTCCAGCGGCTGTTCCGGAGCTGGATCGCGGTCAGGTGCTGCGTGTAGCGGCGCAAGGCCTCGTCGCGGGCGGCGGCGAGGCGGCGGATTTCATGAACCGGGTTGGAGTCAGCGGGCATGGTCGTGGAAATGGCTTAGTGGGCGGCCGCGGCGGCTTCGGGATCGAGGACGGTCTCGAGGCGATAACGGCGGCTGCCCTTGAGGAAGATGGCGCCCTTGAAACCCGCGATGCGCTCGCGGACGACGGCGAGGTCGGTGATCACGGTCACGTGAGCGGGATCGTTGCCGTTTTCGAGGAGGCCTTCACGCAACGCGGCCGCCTGGCCGCCAATGGCAAAGAGCACGTCGCCCTTCCGCAGGTGCAGCGTCCGGCCGAGTTTGCGGTGGTACTCCGCCGCGTCCGGCCCGAGTTCCTCCATCGAACCGAGCACATAAAGGCGCGGCAGTTCGGCGTTCACCGAGCCGTTGAAGGCGTCGATCGAGTCGGCCATCGAAGCGGGGTTGGCGTTGTAGAAATCGCAATAGACGGTCGCCTCCCCCACCAGCCGCACCTCGCCGCGCCACTTCGACGGCGCCCAGTTTTCCAGGCGCGCCTGGAGCGCGATGTCCTTCACGCCGAGTTCCGACGCAAGCGCGAGGGCGAGCGCGGCATTCTGCGCCATGCCGGCGGACACGCGGCGCATCACGAAGCGGCGGCGACCTTCGAAGGAGACTTCGGTCCGGTCCGGACGGTGAAAAACGCCAAACTTCATGGCGCGCGCCTCCACCTTCGCCTTTGCGTCGGTCTCGGGCACGAGCACCAGCGGGTTCGCAAGCGCGCGGAACGGGGCGTAGGCCCAGCAGGAAACCGGAAACACCGCGAGGCCGCCGGCGCGGTTCGCGGCGGGCAGGCTGGCTTTCTCCACCGCCACACCCTCGAGCGAACCGAGCTGTTCCAAATGCGCCGGGCCGACAAACGTGACCACGCTGTGGTCGGGCTCGATCATTTCGGCGAGCGAGGCCATCTCGCCACGCACGCTGATGCCGGCCTCGATGACCGCGGCGCGGTGCGCCGCCTCGAGTTTCGTGAGCGTGAGCGGGACGCCGATGAAGTTGTTGAGATTGCCCTCGGTCGCGAGGACGTCGGGCGCGCCGCCGAGCAGGAGCGCGAGCAGGTCCTTGGTCGAGGTCTTGCCGACGCTGCCCGTCACACCCACGACCGTGCCGTGAAACTCGCGGCGGTGTTCCCGCGCAATGCGCTGGAAGGCCGCGAGGGGATCCGCGGTGACCAGCTGCGGGAGTGAAATGCCCGGAACTTCCCGCGCGGTCAGGGCCGCGGCGGCCCCGGCCTTGCGCGCGTCCTCGAGGAAATCATGGCCGTCGCGGCGGTCGGTCTTGAGCGCGACGAACACCTGGCCGGCCCGGAGGGTCCGCGTGTCCTGGTTGAAACCCGTCAGCGGCCCGCCCGGAATACGAGTCCAAGACCCGCCGGTCCAGGTGGCGAGTTTTTCAGGGGCGTAGGCAGGCATGGTCGGAAGCTCAGGCGGGCTTGATTGACTTGATGCCGATGAGTTCGCGGACGACCTGCCGGTCGTCGAACGGCACGACGGTGTCCGCGAGCTCCTGGAAGGTTTCGTGACCCTTACCCGCAATCAGCAGGCAGTCGCCCTCGCGGGCCGCGTCGAGCGCCAGGCTGATGGCGCGACGGCGGTCCTCGACGAAGGCGATGCGCGCGCCGTCCTTCAGGTCGGTGCGCATGTCGGAGAAAATCTGGTTGAGCGGCTCGGACCGCGGGTTGTCAGCGGTGCCCCAGGCGAAGTCCGCGAACTCCTGCACGGCCGCCGTCATGAGCGCGCGCTTCGCGCGGTCGCGGTTGCCGCCGCACCCGAACACCACCAACAGCCGGCCCGGCGTGATCGCCCGCAACATGCCGAGCGCGTTGCGCAGGGCGTCATCGGTGTGGGCGTAGTCCACGAGCACGTTGAACGGCTGGCCTGCCTCGATCCGCTCCATGCGGCCGGCGACGCCGTCAAAACTCCTGAGGCGGGCGGCGACCACCGACAGGTCGCGGCCGAGCGCGTAGCAGGCCGCGAAGGCGGCGAGCAGGTTGCTCACGTTGTAGCGACCGATGAGGGGGCTCTCGACCTCGAGGCTGCCGGTCGGCCAGACCAGGCGGAGCTGCGTGCTCTTGAAATGCAGCCGGACGTTCTCGGCGCGGATCATCGCATCCGGGGCCTCGCCGAAGGTCACCAGCTTCGTCGACGCGGGGATCATTGCGGCGAGCTTGCGCCCGTACGGGTCGTCCAGGTTGATTGCGGCCGCGCGCGGCCCGGGCTGGTTGAAAAGACGCGTCTTCACCTGGAAGTACGTCTCCATCGTCTGGTGATAATCGAGGTGGTCCTGCGTCAGGTTCGTGAACACCGCGACGCCGAACTGCATGCCGAGCACGCGGTGCTGGTCGATGCCGTGCGAGCTGACTTCGATCGCCGCCTGGCGGCAGCCGGCGTCACGCATCTGCGCGAGCATGCCGTAAAGGTCGAGCGACTCCGGGGTCGTGCGGTACGCCGGCACCACGCGGGCGCCGAGGTCGTAGCTCACGGTGCCGATCAGCCCGACGCGCTGCGCCGGGGTCGAGAGCAGGTGCTTCACGATGCTCGTGACGGTGGTCTTGCCGTTGGTGCCCGTGACGCCGACCAGGTCGAGGGACTTGTCGGGGAAATTGAAGTAGCGCTGGGACACGCGCGCCAGGGCCTGGCGGGCGTCAGCCACCTGGATGTAAGTCACCCGCGCCGCGGTGCCGGACGGGATCTTCTCGCCCACGATCGCGACCGCGCCGCGCTGGATGGCCTCGTCGATGAAGGAATTTCCGTCCGCCCGCCGGCCCGGCAGCGCGAAGAACAGGTTGCCCGGCATGACGCGGCGACTGTCCATCGCCAGCCCGGAGATCGGGCGCTCGAGGTCGCCCTTGCTGTGCAGAAAATCACCGTCCTGGAAGTAGTCGGAGAGTTTCGGGGCCATTTTGAAGATACGCTGGGAAATCGGGTCCGCCGGACGCGTGCGCGTCTTGGGCAGGGAGCGAAATGCCGCCACCAACGGGTAGTTCGGGGTCAGGTAACCAATCACCGGGCACCTCCCGTCGACATCGCCAGCAGGTTGCGGTTCGCGGCGGCGACCGGCTTGATCTCGAGATACTGCACCAGCTGTTCGGCGATCCGCTGGAACGCGGGCGCGGCCACGGCGCGGCCGTAGTTCTTGCCGCCCGGCACGATCGCGTCGTCCACGATCACCGAGAGGACCACTTCCGGCCGGCTGGCCGGGAAGAAGCCCACGAAGGAACCCACGTGGTGCGTGGTGGAATACTTGCCGTCGATGATCTTCTGGGTCGTGCCGGTCTTCGCGGCGATTTCGAAGCCCGGGAGGTCGAAGCCGTAGCCGGTGCCTTCCTTGTCGGTGACCACCCCGTGGAGGAGCTGCGCGAGCAGCGCCGCGGTGCTGGGCTTCAGGGGATTGCCGACCTTCTCCGGACCGTAGGTCTGGGTGACGTTGCCATTGGCATCGCGGATTTCCTGGATGATCTGCGGGCGCAGCAGCACGCCGCCGTTGGCCACCGCGCTCATCGCCATGTGCATCTGCAGCGGGGTTGCCGCGACCGAGTGGCCCATGGGCATGCGGGTGATCGTCAGGCCGTCCCAGTTCTTCGGGGACTCGAGCATGCCGCGCTCCTCGCCGCCGAGCTGGAAGCCGGTGCGCTGGCCGAAGCCGAACCTGCGGGCGTAGTCGTAGAACGTCTGCTCGCCCATCATCATCGCGAGCTGGGCGGCGCCGCGGTTGCTGGAGTGGCTGACGATTTCGGAAACCGTCAGGCGGCCGAATTCATGATCTTCCTTCGGCAGCTTCAGGTCGCGGCCCTTGTAGTTAATGATCGGGTTGCCGCAGTCGAAACCGGAGGCGGGGGTGACGATGCCGAGGTCGAGCGACGCGCCCGCGGCGACGATCTTGAAGACCGAACCGGGTTCGATCTGGTCGGTGATCGCGCGGTTCTTCTGCACCTCAAGCGGCACCTTGTTGTACTCGTTGAGATTGAAAGTCGGGTAGTTCGCCATCCCGAGGATGCGGCCGGTCATTGGGTCGCTGACAATGATGCTCGCGAACTTCGGCTGGTACTTGGCGGCAATGCCCTTGAGTTCGTCCTCGATCATGTGCTGCACCACCGAGTCGATCGTGAGCACGACGTCATGGCCGTCCTTCACCGGCACCTCGCGGCTGCGGAACTGTGCCATCTCGCGGCGGGCGCCGTCCTTCTCGGACTCGATCCAGCCATCCTCGCCCTTGAGGAAGAGGTCGAACTTGCTCTCCACGCCTGCGGCGGCGGAGCCTTCCTTGTTGACGAAGCCAATGAGGTGCGCCGCCAGTTCGTTGCCCGGGTAAACCCGGCGGTAGATGCGCTCGGCGGTGACGCCGCGCACGTTCAGGGTGGCGATCTGGTCGTAGGTGCTTTCGTCGACGCCCTCGCGCAACTTGACCCAGCGATCCTTGGTCTGGCCATCGACCTTGCCGTCGCGCTTGTCGAGCTCGGGCTTGATGGCGCGCATCGCGGGCGTGAAGGCCTTCTCAACCTCGTCAACCGACATCCCGAGCAGGTTCGCCAGCTGGACGCGCTTGGCTTGCTGCTCGGCGGCACGGCGCACGCGCTTGGCGGGGTTCTTCTCAATGTTAAGGTACTCGTCGAGCGACCACGGGTCGACCGCGATGGTCATTTCCGAACGGCTCGTGGCGAGGACGTTGCCGCGGGTGTCGAGGATGGTGCCGCGACGGGCGTGCTCGATGACGATTTGCCGGCGGGCCTTGTCGACGAAGCGCAGGAGCTCGTCGCGATCGATCACGTGCAGGTACACCAGGCGCACGCCGACCGCCATGAAGCAGGCCACCACGCCGAGGGCGAGGAGCGTCAGACGGTTGTTGGCGAAACCCTTCGACATGGATTCAGGGCAGGGACGCGGAGGCGACGACGATGCGGAACGCCGGCTCGCGGCTCAGGGACGCCTCGGCGGAGGCACGGTTGAAATTGTCGCGGTTGAGGCGAGCCATCAGGCGCAGCTCCGGCGAGCCCTCGACGCGGACGACCTGGCCTTCCTTCGGCATCGCGAGGCCGAGGCGCATGGCGTTGTTCTGGTCGATCAGCGCCTTCGGATTCACGGCCGCGGCGATCGCGGTGTTGACGTCGTCGAGGCGGCGCTCGACGTCCGCCAGCTTCGCCACGAGGGCGCGGCTGCGGTTGGCGGTCTGGGAGATTTCCTGGCGAACCCACACGGCGCCGAGGCCGAGGGTGCCGGAGAAAAGGAGCAGCGCCAGGCTGAGGGCGATCAGCCGGTTGACGTGGGCGGTGGCCGGGGGCGGTTTCATGGACGGGACCGGGTCAGAGTTTGCGGAGCACGCGCAGCTTGGCGGAGCGGCTGCGGGGATTGGCGGAAATCTCGGCGTCGGAGGGGACGAGCGGCTTGCGGGTGAGCGGCTCCGCGTGCTTCACGCGCAGCTGCTGCGGGGTCGCGTCGTTCGCATCGACCGGCTGGCCGCACATCGTGCGGAAAAAGTGCTTCACCGGGCGGTCCTCGAGGGAATGGAAGCTGATCACCGCCAGCACGCCGCCGGGGGCGAGCTTGGTGAAGGCCGCCGGGAGGGCGCGCTCGATGGCCCCGAGTTCATCGTTCACCGCGATGCGGATGCCCTGGAAGGAACGCGTGGCGGGATGAATGCGGCTCTCGCGCTTCGCCGGGGCGGGAATGGCGTCGGCAATGAGCTGGGCAAGCGATCCCGTGCGGGCCAGCGCGCCAGTGCCGCGGGCGGCCTCGATGGCCGTCACGACCCGGCGCCAGTTGGTTTCCTCGCCGAGATCGCGGATGGCGCGGACGAGGGAATCGTGGCTGGCCACCTCGAGCCAGCGGGAGGCCGGCTGGCCCGAACGCGGGTCCATGCGCATGTCCGCCGGGGCGTCGTTGCGGAAGGCAAAGCCCCGTTCCACCTCGTCGAGTTGGAAGGAGGACACGCCGAGATCGAACAGGATGCCCGCAAAGCCGGTGTCCGGCAGGCTGGCGAGATCGCCGAAGTTCAGGTCGACCAGGCGGAAAGTGGCGGGAAACTCCACCCGGAGGGCTTCCGCCCGGGGCTGCGCCGCCGGGTCGCGGTCGAGCGCGACGACCGAGGCGCCCGTCTTGAGGATGGCACGGGTGTGGCCGCCGCCGCCGAAGGTGCAGTCGAGATGGCACTGCCCGGGAAGCGGCGCGAGGTATTCGAGGACCTCGGGCAACATCACGGGAAGGTGCCCCGGGTTCATGGCGCGGGTAGGAAGCTCAAGACCGGGCGCGGACATGGATTTTCTTCCACGGGAGGGCGATCGAGATCGGCTCGCGCAGGAGGGGGCGGCGGTTCGCGCAAAAAACGGGAGACAGCTTGGGCAACGGCTGGGGCCGGATGAGCGTGACGAGCGTCTTCATGCTTAAAGTCCGATGCGGCGCATCATGTCGCCGAAGTTCTCGCCTGCGGTGCTGCGTTGCATCTCGGCCCAGCGCGCCGGGCTCAGGATGTTGAAAGTGTCGCCCATGCCGCTGAGGACCGCGTCCTTCGCGATGCCGGCGTGACGGAGCAGGTCGGCGGTCACGCCGAACCGGCCCTGCTTGTCGAAGGTGAACGAAAGCGCCTCCGAGAAAATCTTCGCCTTCACGGCCTGCGCGTCGCGATCCGACAGCTTCATCTCGCCGATCTGCGCAAGCAGCTTGTCGACGCGCGCGGGCGGAAGCACCGCGATGTAACCGTCCGGATGCGGAATCGCCAAAAACGTCTCCTCGTCCGTGTGCACCCAGCGCCAGACGGACGGAATCGTCAGACGATTCTTGTCGTCGAGCGTGTGCTCAAAACGGCCGGAATAAACGGTTGTGCGGGATTGCGCCATGAAAGGGATCAGGGGGCACCCTGCCCCACGACGCCCCATTTCTCCCCATTTGACCCCCAACAATCAAGTAAAAACCCGCCCAAAATCGTCAAAACTTGTTCACAAATTGCCGACTTACGGGATTTCTTGGGCCCAGTCCCTTTTCCGCCGACTACCGGGCGATGTCACCATCCCAAACAAAGCGTGGAATCCGACCGGACGAGTACGCGCGAAGGCGGGGTGTTTCCGGGGGGAATTCTGTCCCATCATCGCGCGCAACGAGAAGACCGCGCCCGTGGGTTGAGCTCAAAGACGCGCCAAGGGCGACCAGCCACATCGACTCCCCGGAGCGCTGTCCCCAAATCAAAACCGCGGCCAACCGCTTGCCTCACCCGAATTCGTCGCAATTTTAGCGGCGCGTGGCCCTCCGCTACCTCACCATCGATTTCAACTCCTTCTTCGCGTCCGTCGAGCAGCAGGAGCGCCCGGAATTGCGGGGCAAACCCGTCGGCATCGTGCCGGTGGTGGCCGAGACCACGGGCTGCGTGGCCATCAGCCTCGAGGCCAAGGCGCGCGGCCTGGCGCGCAACGCGCGCGTCGCGGATGCGCGGCGGATTTGCCCGGACATCGTCATCGTCGAGGCGCGGCCGGAGGTTTACATCAACTATCACCGGCGTTTGAAGGACGTGATCGCGTCGCTCGTCCCCGAAACCGAGGTCCAGTCGATCGACGAGGTGACCTGCCAGCTCCACAATCTGCTGTCGCGCACCGAGGCCGAAAAACTCGCGTTGCAGATCAAGGCGAAGATCACCCGCGAGGTGGGACCGCTGCTCCGCAGTTCCATCGGGATCGCGCCGACGTGGCTGCTTGCGAAGGTGGCCTCCGACATGCAGAAGCCGGACGGCCTCGTGATCCTCGACGACGCGGACCTCCCGGCAAAACTGCTCCACCTGAAACCCGGTGACATTTCCGGCATCGGTCCGAACATCCAGCGGCGGCTTGGTGAGCACGGCATCACCACGATGGAACAGCTCTGGGCGGCGACGATGGCGGAGTTTCGTGGCGTCTGGGGCGGCGTGCGCGGCGAGCAGATCTGGCGGCTCCTGCACGGCGAGGACCTCCCCTACTTCGAGCAGCGCAGCGGCCAGACGATCGGGCATGGCGCCGTGCTGCCGCCCGCGCGGCGCAACCATGCCGACGCGCTTGCCACGCTGCACCGGCTCCTGCAGAAGGCGGCGATGCGCCTGCGGCATTCGCGGCTGTATGCGTCGGCGCTCAGCCTCTCGGTGGACTACGTCGACGAAACGCGCTGGTCCGACGAGATCCAGCTCACGGAAACCCAGGACACGCTCCGGCTCACGCACGCGCTCAACGACCTGTGGAAACGCCGCCCGGCGAAGTTCGACCGCCTGAAACCATTGCGCATCGGCGTGCACCTCACGGGGCTGATTGATCTGAAGCTGCACACGCCCGACCTCTTCGAGGAGAAAACCGAGCAGACCCGCGGGAAACTTTTCGAGGCCGTCGATCACTTGAACAAGGTTCTGGGCAAAAACACCGTTTACCTCGGCGGTGCGCATGGCGCGACCAAGGATGCGCCGATGCGCATCGCGTTCACGCGCATCCCCGAACCGGAGATCGAGGAAATCGACCGGAGCTACGAAGGCCGGCTCAAGAAGCCGACGAAGAAGCCACCGCCCGCGGAGCCGGAGGTGTGGTAGCCGTTGGCTCGTCATCCTGAGCCGTGCGAAGCAGCCCAAGGGGATTCGGTCATGAAATCCCCGGCCCGCCACGAGCGGCGGCCCTACAAAACGGCGATCTCACCTGGTTGAAGCCCGCGGCTTCGCGATCTCCCCATCGAGGATGATGCGCGCGCCACGGCGGTAGGTGAAATAGGAATAGATCCAGTTCAGGAAGACCGAGAGCCGGTTGCGCAGGCCGACGAGGAACACGATGTGCAAACCCAGCCACATCAGCCACGCCGGGAAACCGCTCAGGTGGACGCTGCCAATCTGCGCGATCGCCTTGGAGCGGCCGATGGTCGCCATGTTGCCCTTGTCCCAATACGCGAAGGCCGGGCGCTCCGCGGGCCGCCGCGCGCCCACCCGCAGGTCGTGCGCGACCAGCTTCGCGACAAACGTGCCGCCCTGCATCGCACCCTGCGCCACGCCGGGCACGACCTGCCCCTTCGCGTCGGTCAAAGCGGCGAGGTCACCCACGGCAAAGACCGTCGGGTGTCCGGGCACGCTGAGATCCGGCAGCACCTTGATGCGGCCTGCGCGGTCCGTTTCGACGCCGAGCGAACGCGTCACCGGGCTCGCGCCCACGCCGGCCGCCCAGACGATGTTGCCGGCCCGCAGCGGTTGCCCGTCGAGCGTGACTTCGCCCTCGCGGATCGCGGTGACGCGCGCGTTCAAACGCACCTCGACGCCGAGCTTGTGCAGCTGGCGCAGCGCGCTTTCCGACAAATCCTCCGGGAAAGTGCCCAACACGCGGGGCCCGCCCTCGACGAGGAGAATGCGGGCCTGCCGCGGGTCGATGTGATCGAAGTCGCGGTAAAGCACCGTGCGCGCGAGCTCGGCGAACGAGCCCGCGAGCTCAACGCCGGTCGGGCCGCCGCCGACGACGACCGTGGTCATGAGTTCTTCGCGACGTTTTGGGTCGGTCTCCACCTCGGCGCGCTCATACGCGAGCAGCATGTTCCGCCGCAGGAGCACGGCGTCATCCAGGGTCTTTAGTCCCGGGGCAAACTGTTCCCATTCGTCGTGCCCGAAGTAGCTCGTCTGCCCGCCGAGCGCGATCAAGAGGTAGTCATACGCAAGGCGCCCGTGGTCCAGTTCCACGGTCTTTGCCGCCAGGTCGATCGAGCGCACGTCGGCCATGAGCACCGTCAGGTTCGGTTTCGCGCGCAGGATCGAGCGGATCGGCTGGGCGATGTCCGGCGCCGCGAGGCCCGCCGTTGCGACCTGATACAACAGCGGCTGGAAAACATGGTGGTTCTGCCGGTCAACCACCGTCACGCGGGCGAGGTGCGAGGGAAATTCCTTGGCGAACATGAGCCCGCCAAAGCCGGCGCCGAGGACCACGACGTGCGGGAGAGTGGCGGAAGCGGGAGCGTTCATGATCGGGCCAGTGTACCCAAGACCGGCCGGGAGTAAACGCAGCGGGGCCGGTTTATTCCTGTCCAATCGCCCCACCCTGCCGGCCTTATGCACCCAATTAGCCGCCCCTTGGCGGAGCACCCGTTTCATCGCCAAGGACAGCCTTGCCTCCGAGGGCAACCGGCGTCTGCTTAGGGCCATGGTCGCACCCACGGAAATCCAACTGATCGGTTCCGAGGTGGCGCTGCGTTGGGAGGATGGGCAGGAGAGCTTCATTTCCTTCGCGACGCTGCGCGCCGCCTCCCCCAGCGCGGAAGTCCGCGGCGAACGGGATATCTTCGGGCACCAATACGGCGGCGAGGTGCCGCGCAATTACGTGGGCGTCGAGGTCACCGGCTGGGAACGCATCGGCAACTACGCGATCCGTTTTGAATTCAGCGATGGCCACCGCACCGGGCTCTACACCTACGAGATGCTCCGGCAGTTGGGGGACGAGGCGAAGGGGTAACGCCGGTTAGGTTGCGCGCACCCTGAGGTCGGCCGGGAGACCGACCCTCCACCCTGGCCGCGGACTAGCGGCCCGCGACGACGCCGCGTTCGCTGCGTTCGACGAAGGACAGGAAGCGCTTGAAGTCCTCGCTCCCGCCGAGCGGGTGCGCGTGCATTTTCTCGAAGGCCTGCGTGCGGTTGTGCCCGGCGCGGTAGAAAACGCGGAAGGCCTGCTTGACCGCCTCGAGACGCTCGAGCGTGAAACCGTTGCGCTCCAACCCAACCTTGTTGATCGAGCGCGCGATCGCCGGGTTGCCGTCCGCGATGATGTACGGCGGCACGTCCTGCACGATCTTCGACATGGCGCCGACCATCGCGTAGGCGCCGATGCGGCAAAACTGGTGCACGCCGCACTTCGCGCCGAGGGCGACGTGGTCCTCGACGATCACGTGGCCGGCGAGGCCGACGGAATTGCTCGCGATGATGTGATTGCCGAGCTGGCAATCGTGCGCGACGTGGCAGTACGCGAGAATCGTGTTGTCGTTCCCAATCGTGGTGAACTCACCGTCCTTGGTGGCCCCGTGCACGCTGACGTACTCACGGAACACATTGCGGTCGCCGATGCGCACGCCGGGGTTGCCGCCCTTGTACTTCAGGTCCTGGGTCTTGGTCCCGATGCAGGTGAACGGAAAAATCTCACACTGCGCACCCACTGTGGTGTTGCCCTCGACGCTGGCGTGGTGGTGCAGCACGGTGCGGTCGCCGATGACCGCCTGGGCGCCGACGAATGCGTAGGCCCCAATCACGACGTCCGCGCCGAGCTTTGCGCCGGCCTCGATGATGGCGGTGGGGTGGATTTGCTGGGCCATGGATCAGTCCAACTGGCTGCTGTCGACCGTGGCGAACATGAGGTCGGCCGAACAGACGACCTGGCCGGCGACGCTGCACTCGCCCTCGGCGCACGCGACGGAACCGCGGACCTTGGTGAGTTTGACCTTCACGCTCAATTGGTCGCCCGGGCGGACCGGCTTGCGCCACTTCACCTTGTCGCAGCTCATGAACAGGGCGGTTTTCCCCTCCATGGTGGTCTTGCGAATCATCAGGATGCCGGCGGCCTGCGCCATCGCCTCGACCTGGAGCACGCCCGGCATGACGGGGTTGCCCGGGTAGTGGCCTTGGAAAAATGGTTCGTTGAACGTGATGTTCTTGATGGCCGTGAGGGTGTCATCGGTCATTTCCACGACGCGGTCGAGCATCACAAAGGGATAGCGGTGCGGCAGCGTGTCGAGCACGCGACGGATATCGAGGGTCGTCTCGGTCGCGAGTTCCGCCTTCGCCGCCGCGGGCTTGGCGGTCTTCTTGCCGCCCTTCTTCCACGCGTCGTAACGCTCGAACAGCTGCTTGGTCAGCTCGGCGTTGAGCGCGTGGCCGGGACGCGTCGCCACGATGTGCGCCTTCAGCGGTACGCCCAGCAGCACGATGTCGCCGATGATATCGAGGATCTTGTGGCGGACGAATTCGTCGGCGAAACGCAGCGGCTCCTTCGAGATGATCTTGTCACCCTTGATCACGACGGCGCAGTCGAGCGAGCCGCCCTTGATCTTGCCCATCTTGATGAGCTCCTCGATGTCCTCGTACACGGTGAACGTGCGGGAGGCGGCAACCTGCGTGACGTAAACGTCCGGATCGATCGTCAGCGAGAGATGCTGCGTGTGGATGCCGCGGTCATCCGCGGACGTGCACGTGATCTTCAGGCCGTCGTACGGCAGCGCGATGATCGAGGAGTTGCCGCGGGAAACCGACACCGTGTCGGCGAGGGCAAAGTACTCGCGCTCGGCGTCCTGCTCCACCGGTTCGCCCTGCTGGATCATCTTTACGAACTCGCGCGAGGAGCCGTCCATGATCGGCGGCTCGCCGGCGTTCATTTCGATCAGGAGATTGTCGATGCCGCAGCCGCTCAACGCGCTGAGCACGTGCTCGACCGTGTGGATCTTGGCGTGGCCCTGCTGGATCGTCGTGGCCCGCACGAGGTCGGTCACGAGGTCCACCCGCGGCTTAATTTCCGGCTGACCGTGCAGGTCCACCCGCTTGAACACGATGCCGTGGTTCGCGGGCGCGGGCTTGAAAGTCATGTGCACGGCGTCTCCGGTGTGCAGGGCATTGCCCTTGATGGAGACCTCGCGCAAGAGAGTGCGCTGCTTCATGGGTATGTCGCGGCAGTGTCGGAAACCTCTTGGAAATGACAAGCTTGGAGATGGTCCGGCCGAGTTTGGAGGAGGGGTGCCCTCACCCCGCGAGGGATTCGCGACAAGCGGGGTGAAGGCACCCCGCCTCCATTTTGCCCGACTTCCGAGACAGCTGTTGACACCGCCAAAAGGCGCTCGGTATTCCTGTACCCTTTCAACCGCCAAATCCCTCACCCGATTCCGTCATGCCCGCAGCCAACGACCTCCGCAAAGGCCAAGTGATCAAGTTCAACGGCGAGCCGCACCTCGTCATGGAGACCCAGCACCGCACGCCGGGCAATCTCCGCGCCTTCGTCCAGGTGAAGATGCGCAACCTGCGCTACGGCAAATCGCTTGAACAGCGCTTTAACTCGCCGGACCCGGTGGAAGTTCTCCCGACCGACCGCCGCACGCTGGAATTCAGCTACGCGGACCGCGAGACCTACTCGTTCATGGATCCCGAGACGTTCGAGACCTTCGAGCTGAGCGCCGCGATGATTGGCGAGGCCAAGAATTACCTCGTGCCGAACGGCAAGGCCGAAGTCCTCTTCATCAACGAGGCGCCGGTCACGATCGACATCCCCTCCTCCGTTGTCCTCAAGGTCAAGGAAAGCTCCGAAGGCATCAAGGGCGACACGGCTTCCAACGTCCAGAAGCCGGCCACGATGGAGACCGGCCTCGTCGTGCAGGTCCCGCTCTTCATCAAGGAAGGCGAACTGATCAAGGTCAGCACCGCCGACGGCTCGTACCTCGGCCGCGCCTGAGCCGGGTTGCTGCCAATCCTAGCTCCCATCGAACCCGCGACCCCCGTCGCGGGTTTTTATTTTCCGGAAAGGGCGGCTTCGCTCACCACGGGACCGACGTCGCGTCCTTGCCCGTGATCGCCGTGATGGCCGCCTGATGGGAGGCGTTCGCTTCGTCCACGCTTGAAGCAGACATCTTCAAGTCCCGCAGAACGCCGTCACGCAGCCCGTAGATGCACGCGTGAATCGAGAGCTCCTGCCCCCGGGCCCAGGCGTCCTGCACGATCGTCGTGGAGCAGACGTTAAACGCCTGCTCGACCGCATTTAGCTCGCACAGCCGCGAGCTGCGCGCCGTGTCGTCTGGCAGGAACCGCAGGCAGCCCTCGTGCTTTTCGCGCACGTCCTGGACGTGCCGCAGCCAGTTGTCCGCGAGGCCGACGCGCTCGCAGCGGATCACCTTGCCCACGCCGCCGCAGCCATAGTGGCCGACGACGATGATGTGTTTCACCTTGAGGACATCGACCGCGAATTGGATGACGGAAAGGCAGTTCAGGTCGGTGTGGACCACGACGTTGGCGACGTTGCGGTGCACGAAGATTTCGCCCGGCAGCAGGCCGACGATCTCATTGGCCGGCACGCGCGAATCCGAGCAGCCGATCCACAGGTATTCCGGACTCTGCTGGCGCGAGAGCTTCTGGAAAAATTCGGGATCCCGGCGCTTGATGGCCTCGGCCCAGGCCTGGTTCTGCTCGAACAGATGCTTCAGGTCGTGCATGCAGCCCGGAGGGTTTGGCCCGGGCCCGGCGATGTCCACCCCGGATTTTCCAGAATCAACTCGCCGCAATTCTACCGTGCTCGCGAAAGAAAGCTGGCCGCAATTCCCGGGCACTCGTAAGCCTGCGTCCGATGAAACCCCTCGCCCGCTGGCTCCTTGGCATCGCGCTCGTTTCCCTTGGCTTTGCCGCCGAATCCGCACCGCGGTTCAACCACGCGGCGTTTTAGGTCGTCGATCTGCAGGCCAGCGCAAACTTTTACCGCGACGTGGTCGGGCTGAAACCGATTCCCGAGCCCTTTCACGACGGCAAACATGCGTGGTTCGAAGTTGGACCGCAACAGGCGCTCCACATCATTTCCGGCGCGACCGCGCCGCTGCCCAAGGAGAAGCGCAACCATTTCTGCCTCACGGTGGCCTCGGTCGAGGCCTTCACCAAGCGCCTCGCCGCGCACCACGTCGCCTTCGAGGATCTCGCCGGGACCAAGGGCGCCATCACGCGCCGCCCGGATGGCGTGAACCAGATCTATTTCCAGGATCCCGACGGCAACTGGATCGAGATCAACGACGCGAAGGAGTAGCGTCCCGGCGGACGTTGCGCCCGTTCAGACCGCAACCTTGCTGCGCCAGCCCACGATGCGGCCGACGTTTTTCGCGTCGATGGGGTCGGTTTCGGCAAACTCCGATTGCCAGCGCGGGTCGAGCTTGGCGTAGAGGCTGTTGCTGACGACGATCTCGTCGCAGCTCGCCTGCGACATGAGCCGCGCCGCGAGGTTGATGCCGTCGCCCACGAAGCCGATGTGCGTGCGGCTGTACGGCCGCAACGAGAGCAGCTCGAGTTCGCCGAGCGCCATGCCGACGTGCACGCCGTGGGCGGGCTGCAGCCGATCAATGCGCCGCTGCCACTGGCTCGCGACGGACTTGCCAATGCTGCAGATCGATCGCGCCGTTTCGTAGGCGGCGTTCAAGTAGCCCTCCCGCCGGTCCGGCAGGCCAAAGATACCGACGACTTCGTCGCCCACGAACTGATAAAGCATCCCGCCACGGTCGATGATCTGGGACCGGACCTTGGCGTAGAAGGACGTCAGCGATTCGCGCACCACCTGCGTGTCCGAGGTGTCACGCACAAAACCGGAGAATGAACACAGGTCGGCGATGACGATCGCGACCTCGGGATAGGTCCCGGGCTGCAATACGCCGCGCGGGTGGCCGGCCTTTTCGTAAACCTCGCGCACCCGCCAGAAGCCCAAGTGCCACAGCAACTGGGCCCGCAGCGCGTCGTGCTCGTACGGCTGGCCCGCCGGCGCCCGGAATGCGTAGCGACCCATGGCGTGCTCGATTGCCGCCCGCACATCCAGCAACCGGTCGGGCTCGATCCGCGCGACCTCGACGCCGAAATGCCGCTTGATCATCTCCCGCAGGCGGGCCTCGTTCCAGACCTCGAGTTCCAAGCCCGGGTGTAATGCCGCGCGCGCCCTGGTCATGAGGCCCGCGAAATCACTGCGCGCCGTTTCATCGACGACCAGCACCACGCCACTCGCGGCCTTGGTCACGTCCGTCGGCGTGGAGTACTTCCGCGCCAGGGATTTCAGGAGTGCCTCGTCCGTGTAGCCAAAATTGACCTCGATGAAACGCGCCGGCTGCCCCTGCAGCTGCACCCGGATGTCCGCAAACGTACCGGGCGGGCCCAGGCTCGCCTCGCGGTCGACCTTCATCGCCTCCGGACGCAAACCCAGCGCGATCGTTTGTTCGAAGCGGCACAGGTCCGCGCACACTTCCTCCAGGAGGAGTCGCAATTCGAAGGTGGAAGGCGTCGCCGGCATGGGGCGGAAACTCCACGGCGCGGTCTGACCCGGGTCAAAGGCAAACTACCTTGGCGCGTCAGGTCATCCGCGCCCAGAGCAGCTTGAGGTAACGGCTTTCCAGGCAGTTCGAATAGACCGGGTGGTCCACGCCCGGTCCGGTGCGATCAAAGATCTGCATGCGCCGGTTGAGCCGGTGCACGCCCTTGATCACGCATTCCTCAAAGTTCTCGAGCGTCACGAGACCCGAGCAGGAGCACGTGACAAACAGGCCGCCGGGCTTCACGAGGCTTGCGGCAATCGTGTTCAGGTCGGCGTACTTGCGCATGCCCTCGGCGGCGCCCGCGGGTTCGCGCGTCATGACGAATTTCGGCGGATCGCACAGCACGGCGTCGAACTGCTCGCCGTTCTTTTGCATCTGCCGCGCGTAGGCAAAGGCATCGGCGTGCACCCATTTCAGCTTGTTCGGCGAAACCTGGTTGAGGTTCGCGTTGCGGCGACCCTGGGCGATGACCTTTTCATCGAGATCGACGGCCGTGACCTCGGTCGCGCCGCCGAGCGCGGCGTTGATCGAGAACCCGCCCGTGTAGCTGCAGAGGTCGAGCACCCGCGCGCCCTTCACGAGTTCGCCAAATCGTTTTCGGTTGTCGCGCTGGTCGCAGAAGAACCCGGTCTTGTGGCCCTCGGTGAAATCGACCTCGTACTTCACGCGGCCCTCGCGAATGCGCACCTTGTCGGGCGCGGAGGCCGTGAGTTCCTTCATCTGCGACGGCTTGATGCCTTCGAGGCTGCCGAGGTCGTGGTCCACATGGACGCGCACGTGCTTCGTGCCGCACAGCTCATGCAGGAGCGGCAGCCATTTCGGCAGGCGCTGGAAAATGCCGAGGGAATAGACATCGCAATAAAGCGTGTCGGCGTAGCGATCGATCGTGAGGCCGCTGATCCCGTCGCCGTCGGAATTGATGACGCGCCACGCGTCGGTGGTCTCATCGAGTTTGAACATGTCCTTGCGCAGCGCGACCGCGCGGCGGATCGCCATTTCGAAATAGTCTTCGCCCACCGGCTGGTTCGTGTGGGTGACGACACGCAGCGGCATCTTCGCGCGCGGGTTGAACAGGCCGGCGCCGATACGGTTGCCGAACTTGTCGTAAACGGAGACGAAGTCGCCAGGCCGGGCGTCCCGCGACACATCCCCGAGCATCCGGGGAAAAATCGCCGGCTGAAACGTCACGAACTTCAACTGCGCCCACGGCCGGGGCCAGGCGGCCTTCTCCTCGGGCGTGGCCGGACGTGCCTTCTCGCGCATGAGCGGATTCGACTCGGGTTGCGCGGCGTCGGGCGCGTTTTCGAAGGACTCGTCGGTCTCGTCGGACATCGCCGCCACTGAAACCCGGCGGCCCGGGCAGCGCCACTCATTTCTGCCCCGATCCGCACTCGCGTGAAATCGGCGATTTCTTTGAATCCAAACACCCGGCCTGGCGACACTCACTCCCAACCACCATGAACCTCCCGCTCCCCGCGCTGTTCCTCCCTTCCCTGCCGGTCGCCTATTTTCCGCTCGCCCACTGGGGCGGCGACGGTGGCCGTCCCGACCTGATCGTCATCTTCGCCTTCGTCATCGCGATCATCGCCATCAGCAAGTGGTCGCGCTACCAACGCGACAAACTTTGGCACGAAACCGCCCGCATCGCGTTGGAGAAGGGCCAGCCAGTGCCCGACCGCTGGCCGTCCTTCGCGGCCGGCGCCAACCGCTGGGAACGCCGCCGCTGGCGGTGGAGCTGGTTCGGCCCCTGGTGGGACATCCGCCGCGGCCTCGTGCTCCTTGCGGTGGGCGGCGCGCTGTATTTCGCCCTCGATCGTTCCGCGCGCGATTGGATGTTCCTGCCGATGGCCATTGGCTCCGTTTACCTCCTGTTCGGGGCCGTGCGGCTCATGGCGCAGGGGCCCAACGACGAATCCGATCCCCGCGATCCGCCACCCAAGCCGTGACCGGGTCGGACCGCGAGCTCCTCGAGCGCATCCGCCTAGCGGATGATCGCGCAGCCTTCGGCGAACTGGTGCGCCGGCACCAGTCCGCCGTCCGTCGTTTCCTGCGCCACCTCACCGGCGGCGACGCCGCGCAGGCGGACGATCTCGCGCAGGAAACCTTCCTCCAAGCCCACCGCAGCCTCGCACGCTATCGCGGCGAAGGCGCCTTGGCGACCTGGCTGCTCGGCATCGCGCACAACCAATGGCGCAACGCCCGGCGCCGGCGCACCGACGTCGCCCTGGAGGCCGCCCATTTGGACGCGCTCGAGCCGACGCCCGCCGCGGCCGCGCGCAGCGACCTCAAAAGCGACCTGCACGATGCGTTGCGCGCGCTGGCACCGGACGAGCGCACCACGGTCCACCTGCATTACGAACAAGGCCTTTCGCACAGCGAGATCTCCGACCTGCTCGGGTGGCCGCTGGGCACCGTCAAGACCCACCTCAACCGCAGCAAAGAAAAACTTCGTCCCCTCCTCGCCGCATGGAATCCCCAGACCTGAAAACGCCCGATGACGAAAAGTTGCTCGCGCTCCTGCGTGCCGCTGACTCCGCGCCGCTGCCCGACGATGGGTTCACCGCGCGCGTCCTGCAGGCCCTCCCGCCGCCCCGCGTGCGCCCGTGGTGGCTGCCCGGTCGCGACGCGCTGATCGTGGGAGCGGTGGTGCTCGTCGGGGTGTGGCTCATTCCGTCGGGAACGGGCGGCGCCCTCACCTCGCTGCGCGACCTGGCGAACGCGTTGCACGAAAACTCCGCCGCCCTCGTGGTTGCCGCGCTGACGCTGGCCGCGTGGCTGTTGACCGACCAGGACGAGGAATCCCGCGCCAACTAAAGAAAAGGCCGGTCCCCTGGAGGGAGGACCGGCCGTGAATTCGGGCAACCGCGCAGGCGTCAGGCGACGCGCTCGACGACGAGCGGCGGCGGGATCGGGCGCTTCGGGGCGAGACGGTAGGCGTCCTTGAAGAAGTTCAGGGCCTGCTCGAGCTTCGCCTCATCGTTGTAGTGGATCATCATCAGCGGCTCGCCCTGCTTGACCTGCGTGCCGACCTTCTTGATCTCCGAGACGCCGACGGCGTAGTCGATCTTGTTGTGGTGCGCGGGGTCCTTGCCGGCGCCGAGGAGCGAGACGCCCTTGGCGATCATGGCGGCATTGATGGTGTGCACGTAGCCGCGCTTCGGGGCGGGCAGCTTGCGAATGTGCTTCGCGGTCGGGAATTTTTCCGGGTGATCGATGAAGGACGTGTCACCGCCCTGCGCCTTGATCATGTCCTTGAACTTCTCGAGCGCGGAGCCGTCGGTCAGGTGCCGCTGCACGGTCTGCTTGGCGGAGAGCGTCGAGCCGGCGACGCCCGCGAGGCGGACGATTTCCATGCCGAGCTTGAGCACGAGTTCCTTCATGTCCTCGGGGCCCTCGCCCTTGAGGAGCGCGATCGCTTCCTTGATTTCCAGCGCGGTACCGACGGTGTCGCCCAGCGGCTGGTTCATGTCGGTCACGAGCGCGACGCAGCGGCGCTTCATGGAGCGACCGACGCGGGTCATGGAGCGCGCGAGCTGCTTGGCCTGCTCGAGGTCCTTGATGAAGGAGCCGTTGCCCCACTTCACGTCAATCACAAGGCCCTCGGCGCCCTCGGCCAGCTTCTTGGAAAGCACGCTGCCGGTGATGAGCGGGAGGCTTGGGATGGTGCCGGTTTCGAGGCGCAGGTCGTAGAAGATCTTGTCCGCCGGCGCGAGTTCGGGGCTCTGCTCGGCGATCGCGCCACCGACGCGCGCGAGCTGGTCCACAAAGTGCTGGATCGACATGAGGCTCTTGAAGCCCGGCACGGCCGAGAGCTTTTCCAGGGTCGTGATCACGAATTCCTGTTCGACACCGCACATCATCGGGACCACCACGCCGCTCGCCATGGCCAGCGGGGCGAGGACGAGGGCGGTTTTGTCGCCCACGCCGCCGGTCGAGTACTTGTCGATCTTCGGCTTGGAAATATGGGACAGGTCGATGACCTCGCCCGACAGCATCATCTCTTCCGTGAGGATCGCCGTTTCCTGGGCCGACATGTTGGCGAAGAAAATCGCCATCAGGAGGGCGGCTTGCTGGTGCTGGGGCATTTCCCCGTCCAGCGTTGAATCGATAATGTAGCGGATTTCCTCCTGCGTGAATTCCTGACCGTCGCGTTTCTTCTCAATCAATGAAGTAAACGACGGCTTGATGAACCGACGCGTTGGAATGGGACGTTTTCTCATGGAGGTCTCTATGTGTGCTGGGGGGATGGCGCCGGGCGGCGCAAAGCTCGTGGAGGCAATGGGTTTTGCCAATTTTGTCGAGACTAAAATGTCCGGCACAGCCGGGTTATTCACAGCGACTTCCATGCGATAGGATACGCGGAAACGGGGCGGGCGCAACCCGCCAAAATCCTTCTTGCTCAAAGCCAAGCGCAATTCCTCAATCACCGGATGTCCCTGCCCTTCAACGTCGCCAATCACCTCGATACGGCCCTGCGCTCCGCGGCCGCCAAGCTCGGGTTGGCCGACCGCGGTTTCCAACCGGAGGTGCGGGTGGCGGATCCGGCCAACGGCGATTTCCAAGCCAACGGGGCCCTCGCGTTTGCCAAACGCGAGAAGCAGAACCCGCGGGCGCTCGGGCAACAGCTGGTTGACCAACTGGGTGGGTTGGCGGCGGATTTTGACATCACGCTGGCCGGCCCGGGTTTCATCAATTTCCGCCTCAAGCCGGCGGCGCTCCTCGCGTGGTTGCAGGAATACGACTCCGAACAGCATCTCCAGGCTGGTGCCGCCAGCGCCCGCGCCGGGCAGACGTGGATCGTCGACTACTCATCGCCCAACACCGCGAAACAGATGCACGTCGGCCACCTGCGGTCCGCGGTCATCGGCGAGGCGATCTGCCGGTTGCTGGCGTTCAGCGGGGCGAAGGTCATTCGCGACAATCACATTGGCGACTGGGGCACGCAGTTCGGCAAGTTGATCTGGGCCTACAAGCGCCAGTTGAACGCCGCCGCCCTGGCCGCCGAGCCGCTCGAGGAATTCGAACGCCTCTACAAGGTGGGCAACAACGCTGCGGACGCCGATCCGGCCGTGCTCGCGGAAGCGCAGCAGGAACTCGTGAAGCTCCAGGCGGGCGACCCGGAGAACCTCGCGATTTGGCGGAAGATCAACGACGTCTCCCTCGCGGCGTTCCAGGTCATCTACGACCAGCTCGGCATCAAGTTCGACGTCACCCTCGGCGAGTCGTTCTACAACGACAAGGTCGAGCGGGTGTATCGCGAACTGACCGACTGCGGCCTCGCGCAGGAAAGCCAGGGCGCGCTGGTGGTGTTCCACCCGGAGCACCCGCGCTTCAAGACCCAGCCGTTCATCATTCGCAAGAAGGATGGCGCCGCCAACTACGCGTCGAGCGACCTGGCGACCGCGCTCTACCGCACCGAGCAGCTTAAGGTCGATGGCGCGGCCTACGTGATCGATTTCCGCCAAAGCGACCACATGGACCAGCTGTTCCTCACCACCCGGAAGTGGTTCGAGAAGACCGGCCGCAAGCTGCCGCAACTGGAGCACGTCGATTTCGGCACCGTGCTCGGCGAGGACAACAAACCCCTCAAGACCCGGAGCGGGGAAAACATCCGCCTCAAGGATCTCCTCACCGAGGCCCGCGAGCGGGCGTTCCAGCTGGTGAGCACGAAGAACCCCGACTTTCCCGAGGCCGAGCGGCGCGCCATCGCCGACGTGGTGGGCGTCGCCTCCGTGCAATACGCCGATCTCTCGCAGAACCGTTCGAGCGACTACGTGTTCTCGTGGGACAAGATGATTTCCCTCGAGGGCAACACCGCCGCGTACCTGCTCTACGCCGTCGCGCGGATCCGGAGCATTTTCCGGAAGGCCGGCCTCGAGGCCTCGCAGCCCCCGGTCGCGGGCGCCACGGCGCCGGAAACCGCCCAGGAAATCGCGCTCGCGCGCAAATTGGCGAAGTTCTCCGACGCGGTGCAGCTCGCAACCAACACGCTGCGTCCGCACTTCCTCGGCCTTTACCTGTACGAGCTCGCCGGTGAGTTCAGCACCTTCTACGCGGCGGACAAAGTGGTGGTCGATGACCCCGCCGTGCGCGCGCGGCGCCTGCTGCTTTGTCACCGCACGCTGGTTGAACTCGAGACCGGCCTGCACCTGCTCGGGCTGCGCACGGACCTGGCGCGCATGTAACCTCGGCTCGGTGCGTGACCGGGGGACCGGCCCTACCCACTTCGCTCTTGCCGCCAAGGGGGTGGGACGCAACATGGCGCCACTATGTCCGGTGGCTCCTCCCAACCTTCCGGCCCGGAATACTACGTCCGCGGCCTCAACGACACCGAAGCACGCGGCCCGTTTTCGATGGAACAGCTCCGGTCGCTCACCGAGAGCACTGACCCGGCCAAGAACATCACGCCGGAAACCTATTTCTACGACGCCACGACGGAGCAGTGGCTGCAGATCGGGACCCACACGGAATTGAAGGCCGCGCTGTGGCCCGAGAAGCGCAAGATGGGTTTCAAGCAGAAGGAATTCAAGGCGCTCAACGAGGAGAAGACCGACAGCGCGCCCGCGATCTCCGTCCAGGACTTCCTGGCGGCCGCCGAAGGCAAGACCGACGAAACCAAGGGCAAAAAGGACAAGGGCGACCAGATGATGATCGCCGCCCAATGGGGCACCCGCTCGGCCGCCATCATTTCGCTGTTGAGCGCCGTCGCGCTGATCCTGCCGAGCATCGACCTGCTCATGGCGATGGATTTTGCCAAGCTCGCGGACAAGCCGTTCGTGTACCTCGGACTCGTGGACGCCGTGATCGGCCTGCTGTTGTTCCTCGGCGTCATCACCATCTATCCGTTCGTGCGTTTTCGCGCCGTGTTTGGCCTCGGGTTCCTCGGCTTCCTGTTCATGACGCAAGGCCAGCTCACCCCGATGATCGCCGTCGCCGCCGCGTCGACCGGCCTGTATTTCTGCACGATCTTCCTCAGCTACATTCCGCTCGCCGTCGCGGCCCTCGTTGGGCTGGGTGGCATCGGCATGCTGATCGCGCTGCCCTACTCCTGAGCGCGCCCGTGCGCGCCCGGTCCCGCCCATGCCGCTGAAAACGCTCCTGGCCCGGGTCCGTCAGCTCTGGACGCATGACATCTGGGCGGCCGGGCTCATCCGGGACCGCTCGCCCAAAAGCCGGTTCTACGCGTTCCTGCGCGTGGTCTCCATCACGCTCTCAGGACTGCACGAGATGCACGTGGCGATCCGCGCGGCGGCGCTGAGCTACAGTTCGCTGCTCGCATTGGGCCCGCTGGTGGCCATCGCCGTCCTGATCTCGGGTTTCGCCCTGGGCAACAAGGACCCCGCGATCGCGGCGAAAGCCGTGAACAACGTCATCAGCTTCATCGCCCCGCAGGTGGTGCAATACGACCGCGTGCCCGCGGCCGACCCGGCGGAGCAGCCGCCGGCGACGCCGGAAAACGCCGCTCCCGCCGCCACGCCGAAGATGATGCAGCTGATCAATGATTTCATCAGCAGCTCGCGGTCCGGCACCGCGGGGCTGGTCGGCGTCCTGACACTGTTCATCATCGTGATCGGCCTGTTTACGACGGTGGAAAATACCTTCAACGACCTGTGGGGCGTGCATCGCGGCCGCAGCTGGCTGGCGCGCATCGTGTATTATTGGAGCGTCATCACGCTTGGCGCGGTGATCTTTTTCGCGTCGCTCACGCTGCTCTCGGCCGGCGCCGCCTTCAGCATCTTCTTCGAGAAAATTCCCCTCGGCGAGCAGCTGAAGAGCCTGTTCGTGTGGATGCTGCCGTCCGGTTCGGTGCTGCTGCTGGTGCTGCTGTTGACGCTGTTCTATCGCTTTGTGCCCCATACGCGCGTCCGCTGGACGGCGGCGCTGATCGGCGCGGTCATCGTCACCGCGCTGCTGTTCCTCAACAACTACGTCGCGTTCCTGTACCTGAAACGCGTGGCGCTTTCCAAGAGCCTCTACGGCTCGGTCAGCATCATGCCGATCCTGATGATCGGCCTCTACATCTTCTGGTTCTTCGTGCTGGTCGGCGGGCAGATTACCTACGCAGTGCAAAACATCCGCTACCGCAGCAGCCAGACCGCGTGGCACAGCCTCAACCACGTCACCCGGGAAAGCATGTCGCTCGTGGTCCTCATGCTGATTGCCCGCCGCTTCAAGGCGGCCGGACCCGCGTATTCCGTCACCGAGCTTTCGTCCCTGATCCGCGTGCCGTCGCAGATTCTCAACGAAAGCCTCAACCGGCTATGTGCGATCAAGCTCGTGACGGAATTGCCGCCCGCGGAGGACGCCGATCCCAACGACCACCGCTACCAACCGGCGCGGCCGCTGAACCAGATCACGCTCGATGAGTTCCGGCGCGAATTTGAAAACTACGGCGAGGCGCCCACGGCCGGTTTGCTCGATAACGTCGACCCGGTCCTGGCGCTTTATCACCAGCGCCTCGCCAGCGCCCTGCCCGCCGCGCTCGGTCAGCAGACCCTTGATGAACTGATCGACGCGCTCCAACCGTCGAATACCTACGCGCCCTTTGCACCCAAGGCGGCCAGCTAGGCCCCGGGGTTCAACGACGTCGTTTCGCTCGTAAAAACCGCGCATTTTCCAGGTTTTCCGCCCGGCTGCTTCGCCTGTTGACAGCGCCCCGCCGGTTTCCAAGGGTCTGCCCCTTTCCCCCATGATTTCCTGGATTCAACGCTACTTTCAGAAGCACTTCCGCCTGGTCTTCCTGATGATCCTGATCGCCGTGGCCGTGCCCATGGTGTTCATTTACAGCGCTTCCGGCGCCAGCGACCATCGCGGGGGCGGCAAGCTCCTCGAGCGTCCGTTCTTCGGACACAACCTGGGCAACGCCGACGAAACCCGCCAGATCTTCTCGGATGCCACCTGGAGCGTGCGCCTGAAGGCCGGTTACGATGCCTTCCAGAGCGACCAGCTGCAGCAATACGCCCTCCAGCGCGTCGCGGGCCTCGCGCTCGCCGACCAGCTCAGCCTCCCCGTCCCGGGCGCCGACCAGGTCGCCAAGGCCGTCCCGACGCTGCGCCTGTTCCAGAACGAGCAGGGCCAGTTCGACCAGTCCCGGTACACGCAATTTGGCGATTCGCTCAAGACGCGCACCGACTTCACCGGCGCGGACGTGAACCGCATCATCCGCGACGACCTGCGGCTTGAGGCCGTGGGCAAGCTCATCGGCGGCCCGGGTTATGTGCTGCCCCATGACATCAAGCAGCAGCTGATCCTCGCCGACTCCTCGTGGACCGTGCAGGTCGCGACGGTGGACTACGCGACGTTCAACCCGGCCCTGAACCCGACCGAGGAAACGCTGAAGAAATTCCATGAGGAAAATGCGTTCCGCTATGACGTCCCGGCCCGCCCGCGTCTCAGCGTGGTTGAATTCAAGGGCACGGACTACCTCCCGCCCAACCCGCCCACCGAGGCCGAGCTGCGCGCCTTCTACAACGCGAACCCCGCGCGCTTCCCGGTCCCGGCCGACGCGGACAAGAAGGACGACAAGACGCCCGTCGACAATTTCCCGAAGGTCCGCGCGCAAGTCGAAGCCGCCATCAAGGAAGCCGTCGGCGCCCGCGGCGCCTCCAAGGCCGCCAATGACCTCGCGAACGCGATCTACGACCGCAAGCTGGCGGCGAACTCGCCCGAACTGACCGCGTTCCTCGCGGAGCAGCGTCATCCCGCCAAGCCCGTCGCCCCGTTCGCGCCGGACAATCCCCCGGCGGACATGCTGTGGCTCGGCGCCTACGCGGAGCAGATCGCCCGCCTGAGCAAGGACCGTCATTTCTCCGATCCGCTCGCAACGAATGACAGCTTCGTGATCCTGCTCTGGAACGAGAGCCTCCCGGCGTACAAGCCGCTCTTCAACGAAGTGCGTGACCGCGTGCTCGCGGACTACAAGGAAACCGAGAAGCGCAAGCTCTTCATCGCGCGCGGCCAGGCCCTGCGCACCCAGCTTCAGGCCGCCGCCAAGACCTCGGCCGCCAACTTCGCGACCGTCGCCGCCAACGAGAAGCTCGAGCTCAAGACCTACGCCAATTTCACGCTGCGCCAGCCGCCGCAGGACATGCCCTACCAGGCGATCGCGACGCTGCAGTCCCTCGGCGCGGGCGACGTTTCGGAAATGGGGGCCGATGCCCTGAAGGGCTACCTGGTCTACGCCCAGGAAAAGAAGCTCCCCGACCTCACGGCGGGCAACCCCCGCTACGTCGAGATCCGCGAGCAGATGATGGCCCGCGTCTCGGCCAACGGCAGCAGCGCCTACCTGGCGGAACTCGTCGAGCGCGAGCTCAAGAAGACCGAGTCCGTCGCGGGCGCGCAACCCTGACGATCCCGCGCAACGGAGCGGGCCGCTCATCCTGTCATAATGCCGCCCGCCCATTCCCCTCGTGCCACCGCCGCCGCGGTGGCATTTTCTTTCTGAAACCAGCCGAATGAGGGTACCGTCACAAAAAGCTTAAACTTTGGGCCCTTTTCCGGTGTTCTAGCGCCGCCCGTATTTCCCACACATGATCATGATCCCCCGCCGCCTCCACGCTGCCTCGCTCGCCGCCCTCGTCGCCTGCTCGGCCGCCCTCGCCCAGGACAGCGTGCCCACTTCCGTGCCCGGCGCCCCCGCCACCACCGCCACCGGCCCCGCCCTGACCCTCGAGGAATGCATCGCGCGCGCCCTCCAGAAGAATTTCGACCTCGAAACCGGCCGCTACAACCCGCAGATCGCGCAGGACTCCATTGAAACCGTGAAGGGCGCCTACCAGCCCCAGCTGTCGGTGTCCGGCGCCACCGGCAAGGCCAGCTCCCCGGGCAGCAGCACCCGCACCTCCAACCTCCGCGTTGGCGTCACCCAGGAACTCTACTCGGGCACGACCGTCAGCGCGAGCAGCCGCCTGGATCGCAGTTCCCTCGATCCCGCCACGGCCTCGCTGAACCCGGCCTACGATGCCGACCTGACGCTTTCCGTGCGCCAATCGCTCCTCCGCGGCTTCGGCACTGCCGTGAACCGCGCCGCCGTCGAACGGGCCGAGATCGGCCTGCAGCGCGCGAACCTTGAATACAAGGCGACCGTGTTGGACGTCATCCAGGCAACCGAAAACGCCTACTACAACCTGGCGTTCGCCCGCGAGCAGCTGAACGTCCGCAATTTCTCCTACAACCTCGCGCAGCGCCTGTTTGACGAAGCCAAGGTCCGCCGCGACACTGGCGTCGCGACCAACCTCGACGTCCTTACCGCGGAAGTCGGCGTGGCCAACGCCCGCCGCAGCGTCATCCTCGCCGAGCAGGAAGTGAAGAACCGCCAGGACGCCTTGCTCGCCGTCATCGGCCAGTTCCAACTCGACGAAGCCATCGGCACCGTGCGCTTCGCGGAGTTCAGCGAGGCCACGCCCGTGTTCGCGTCCTCCTACCTGATGGCGAAGCAGAACCAGCCGGATTACCTTTCCTCCCAGGCGGCCATCGAGCAGCTCAAGCTTGACCTGAAGGTCGCCAAGGACGACTCCCGTCCCGACCTCACCGTCGGCGCGGCGCTCGGCCTCAGCGGCCGCAACGGCAGTGGCAGCGACGCGTTCGGCGACGCACTGGATCGCCAGAATCATTCGTGGCAGGTCGACTTTGCCTTCAACTATCCCTGGGGCCTGACGTCCGGCCGGGCGCGTTACCGCCAGGCGCTGGCGACCCTTAACCGCGAACAGGTCCGCCTGAAGCAGATCGAGCAGAACATCGAGGTGCAGGTGCGCAGCGCGGTTCGTTCGGTCGAGACCAACGTGGAGAGCGTCCGCATCGCCGTGCTCGCCGCGAAGCTGAGCGAGCAGCAATACGAGTTGGAAAAGGCCAAGTTCGACGCCGGCCAGTCGACCAGTCGCCGCGTCCTCGAGGCGCAGAACGACCTGGAAACCGCCCGCGTGAGCGAGCTGCAAGCCAAGGTCAGCCTGCAGAGCGCGATCACCGCCCTGCACCGCATTGAGGGCAGCTCGCTGCAGCGCTACGCGATCAAGCTGCCCTGAGCGGCCGCACCTCTGCGATCATCGGGCGGGAATCTCTTCCCGCCCTTTTTTGCGCCCCGGGCAAAGCGCCCGGCTTGGACGCCTGCGCGGCCGTTTCATCCTTTCGGCTTACGCGGAAACCCTTGTGGCAATCGCGCGCCCGCGGTTTGCTCTGACCACCCCTCGTCGCATGCAGTTTCAGACGATCATCGAGCCGTTTCGCATCAAGTCGGTCGAACCCATCCGCTTCACGACGCGCGAACAGCGTGTCGCCGCCCTCGAGGCGGGCGCGTACAATCTGTTTCTCCTCAAGGCGGAGGACGTGATCATCGACCTGCTCACCGATTCGGGCACTGGCGCGATGTCGGCGGCGCAATGGTCCGGCATGATGTCGGGCGACGAATCCTACGCCGGCGCGCGGTCGTTCTTCCGGTTTGAGTCCGCCGTGCGGGACGTCACGGGCTATCGCCACATCATTCCCACCCACCAGGGCCGCGCGGCGGAGCGCATCCTCTTTTCCACCGCCTGCCGCGCGGGCGACGTGGTGCCGAGCAACACGCATTTCGACACGACCCGTGCCAACCTCGAGGCCGTGGGCGCGATCGCGCTGGACCTGCGCTGTCCCGAGGCGACGCAGCCGGCCCTCGCGGCGCCGTTCAAGGGCAACATTGATCTGGTGGCGCTGGAGCGCTGCCTCACCGAGCACAAGGGCCGCGTGCCGTTCGCGATGATCACCATCACGAACAACTCCGGCGGCGGCCAGCCCGTCAGCCTCGCGAACATCCACGGCGCCTCCGCCCTGTGCAAGGCGCACGGCGTGCCGCTGATCCTCGACGCGTGTCGCTTTGCGGAGAACGCTTGGTTCATCAAGCAGCGCGAAGCCGGCCAGGCCGGCCGCACGCCGGCGGCGATCGCGCGGGAGGCGTTCGATTGCGCCGATGGCTGCACGATGTCCGCGAAAAAGGACGGCCTCGTGAACATCGGCGGTTTCCTCGCGCTGAACAACGACGCCCTCGCCGCGCGCTGCCGCAACAATCTTATCCTGACTGAAGGGTTTCCCACCTACGGCGGGCTCGCCGGCTATGACCTCGAGGCGCTGGCGGTCGGCATCAAGGAAGTGCTCGAGGAGGATTACCTGCGTTACCGCATCCGGTCGGTCGCCTACCTTGGCGACAAGTTGACGGCGGCGGGCGTACCCATTGTCCAACCGCCCGGCGGCCACGCCATCTACATCGATGCCAAGGCCATGCTGCCGCACATCCCGGCGTCGGAGTATCCGGCGTGGGCCCTTTCGCTGGCGCTCTATTTGGAAAGTGGCGTGCGGTCGGTGGAAATCGGGTCCGTGATGTTTGGCCGGCAGCCGGACGGGACCGAAAAACCCTCGCCGATGGAACTGGTGCGGCTCGCGTTCCCGCGGCGCGTTTACACCCAAAGCCACGTCGACTACCTCGCGGAGGTCATCCTACACGTCCATAGCCAGCGTCAGCGCCTGCGGGGCGTGCGCATGGTGTCGGCCCCGGAGCAACTGCGCCACTTCACGGCAAAATTTGTGCCGGTGGACGGCCGACTTTGGGTGGACTAATCCCGCCGGCCACGTTTGCTGGCCGGGTGATTCCCGAGTTCAAGTACGGCCTTTTGGGCGGCGTGGCCGTCTGTCTGTGGATCGCTTTGGAATACGCCCTCGGCCTGCACACGACGCGGCCCCAGCTTGGCGAGTATACCGGGCTGCTCTCGAACGTGATTCCGCTCGTGATGCTTT
The DNA here is from genome assembly GCA_044224295.1 of Lacunisphaera sp. GTDB lineage: Bacteria > Verrucomicrobiota > Verrucomicrobiia > Opitutales > Opitutaceae > Lacunisphaera. The sequence goes on from JBGAKQ010000006.1 coordinate 222,773, forward strand.
ACCTGCTGCTGCAGAAAAAACGCGCGGCGATCTACGATGGCCGCCTGAGCCTGGGCGCCGGCATCTGGTCCTCGGTGCTGGCGTGCTTTGCGGCCTCGCTGCTGGTGTACAGTTTCCTGTCCGGCTACACGCATTTCCTTAATCCAACCTGGATCGACCAGGCTTTGGAACTAAAGGTCACCGCCTGGCGCGCGCAGTCCCTGCCGGAAACCGAAATTCAGGCAAAAATTGTGCAATTTCGGAACGCTTATACGCCCCGTGGCTTGCTTTGGACCACGGTGGTCGGCCTGTCCCTGACGGGCGGGCTCGTGGCGGTGCCCCTGACGCTTTTCGTGCGGACGCTCCCGCGGTCGGAGAAATTGTAAAATCCCGGGTGATTTTCCTGCCGATGGATGCTGGACGCGTGGCCTGCATCCTGCTGTTTTTCCGGGCAACAGTTTTGACCTAACACTGGCTCAAAAAGCAAACCTCCCCATGCAAGTCCATCGTTCCTCAAGCGTCGCATTTGTCGCGGCGCTTTTCAGCGCGCTTATGCTCGCTTTGCTCCCGGTCGCCCGCGGCCAGGGCGTCGTCGCCGCCGGCGTCACCGGCCTCGTCACCGATGCCGGTGGCAAACCCGTGGCCGGCGCCACGGTACAGGCCGTGCACCTGCCGACCAACACCGCGTATACCGCGACCACCGGCGCGACCGGCCGCTACATTTTCCGCAGCATGGTCGTCGGCGGACCGTACCAGATCACCGCGACGGCCGAAGGCTTCAAGCCGGCCGAGCAAACCGACGTCGTCACCCAGCTGGGCACCGACATCGACGTGAACTTCGGCCTCCAATCGGCCCCGAGCGATGTGCTGAAGCTGGAGAAGTTCACCGTCACGGGCTCGTCGGACGAGCTCGACTCCGCCGCCGCCGGCGCGGGTTCCGTGCTCACGAACGCGCGCATCCAGGCGCAGCCGACGGCCAAACGCTCGATCGGTGACATGGCGCGCACGAACGCCCTGGTCACGTTCCGCCAGGCCATCACGGACCGCGACGACCAGATGATCACCGCGGTCGGCCAGAACAACCGCTACAACTCCATCCTCCTCGACGGCGCGCGCATCAACGACCAGTTCGGCCTCAACGCCTCGGGCATCCAGTCCTTCTTCAACCCGATCTCCCTCGACACCGTCGAACAGTTCTCGGTGGTGATCTCGCCCTACGACGTCCGCCAGAGCGGCTTCACGGGCGCCGCCATCAACGCCGTCACCAAGTCCGGCACGAACCGCTTCTCCGGTAGCGCGTACACGATCTACACGGGCGCCAACTACGCCGGCGAAAACATTACCGGAACCTCCCTCGTGCCGATCAAGGGCATCAAGCCCCTCGACACGCAGAAGACCTGGGGCGCCACCCTCGGCGGCCCCATCTGGAAGGACCACGTGTTCTTCTTCCTGAACTACGAAAAGTTCACCCGCGAGTCGGCCGCCAGCGTCCCGGGCTTCACCCCGTCGAGCACGGACCTCGCCACCATCAACGCACGCCTCACGGCCATCAACACGGCCATCGGCAACAAGAAGGTCGATTTCGGCACCTTTGGCGGGTCGACCCTTACCACCACCGAGGAAAAGAAACTGGCCAAGGTCGACTGGAACATCACCCGCGACCACCGCCTGTCCGTCCGCTACAACGAGACCAAGGGCACCCTGCCCCAGTTCGGTCGCTTCAGCACGCTGACGACCTTCGCGCCGACGACGTCGCTCCAGAACAGCGCCCCCGTGGGCACCAACCTCTCCTCGAACTTCTACACGCAGATCCGCACCGAGAAGGTCTGGGCCGGCACGCTGTTCAGCAGCTGGTCCCCCAACCTCAAGACGGAGCTGCGCTACGCGAAGACCTCGTATGAGCAGCTGACGACGTCGCCAATCGACTTCCCGGAAGTCCGCATCTTCGGCGTCTCCGGCGTCAACAGCACCGGCACCAGCATCACGAACGGCGTGCTCTTCGTCGGCACCGAGCAGTTCCGCCACGGCAACATCATCCGCGTCGAGACCGAGAGCTACAACGCCAACGCTGACTACTTCTGGAAGAACTTCACGTTCAGCGGCGGCCTCGACCGCGAGAACAGCGACTTCTACAACCTCTTCCGCGCCGGTTCCTACGGCCTGATGGAGTTCCCGGACCTCGCCTCCTTCCTCGCGGACACGCCGAATGCGTTCCGTCGTGAATACTATGTGCAGGGCACGCCGGTGGCTGACGTCAGCCAGTTCGGCATCACCGGCGCCTACGGTCAGGCGAAGTGGAACGTCAACCCGCGCCTGAACGTCACGTTCGGCGTCCGCGGCGACTTCGTTTCGTCGGACATCCGCCCGCCGCTCAACGCGGCCTTCCAGACCACCTTCGGCATGCGCAACGACGGCGTGCCGGATGGCGTGACCGAGGTCTCGCCGCGCATCGGCTTCAACTGGGCGCTTGAGGACTCCCGCCAGACGCAGCTCCGTGGCGGCTTCGGCCGCTTCCTCGGCCGCGCGCCGTGGGTGTTCTTCTCGAACTCGTTCTCGAACCCCGGCGTGGGCCGCTTCGGCATCAGCCAGATCGGCACCGGCGTCGCCCCGGGCCTCGTGAACTACATCAACAACCAGTTCAACCCGGCTGACCCGATTGGCGTCGCCGCGACCGACGGCGACCCGAATGCCCGCCGCACCATCAACTTGATGGTCGATGGCATCCACCTCCCCGCGGTCTGGCGCAGCAACTTCGCGATTGATCGCAAGCTGGGCTTCCTGGACAGCACCCTGTCCGTCGAATACGTCTACACCAAGAACGACCAGGCGCTCTTCTCCGAGAACCTGAACATCAAGCCCCTCGTCGTCACCGGTACCTCCGGCCCGGCGGTGGGTCTCGACGGCCGCCAGCGCTTCAACGGTTCCTCCACCGGCGCGGGCGCGTTCAGCACCGCGTTCAACGAGGTCATCCGCATCCGCAACACGGACGCCGGCCAGAGCAACTACCTCTCCGTCGCGTGGGATCGCCCGATGAAGGGCCACTGGGCCGCCAACGTGTCGTTCACCCGCGGCCATTCCACCGAGGCGCAGTCGAGCGGCCAGACGGTCGCCGTCGACGGCTGGGTCCGCAACGCGGTCTTCAACCAGAACACGGTCGAGGTCAGCCGCTCGGATTTCGAGGTCAAGAACCGCGTCCAGGTCACGCTGACCCGCGAGTTTGAGGCCGCCAAGAAGTGGAAGACCCTCGCCTCGCTCTACTACGAGGGCCGCACGGGCAACCCGTACTCCTTCACGTACAACAGTGACGTGAACGGCGACGGCGTCTCCGGCAACGACCTCGTCTACGTCCCGACCGGCCTGGGCGACACCAAGGTCGACTTCTCCTCCCTCAGCGCCGCGCAGGCGACGGCCTACATGGCTTACATCGACGGCAGCGAACTCGCGCAGTTCAAGGGCAAGTATGCCCCGCGCAACGCGTTCACGCTCCCCTGGCAGAACCGCCTCGACATCCGCATCAGCCAGAAGATTCCGATCTACCACCCGGCTGAACTCGAGATCTTCGCCGACTTCATCAACTTCGGCTACTGGATCAGCCGCGATGTCTTCGGTTACGTCGAGGAACTCGGCAACAACAACGGCGTCTATGCGCGCCGGTTGATCGGCAACTCGAACACCGCCGGATATACCACGGACGGCACGGGCCGCCTGCGCCCGGGCGTGGTCACGCTCGATTCCGCCGGCAACTACAACCCGGCCGACGCGACGATCAACCCGCTGGCTTCCCGCTGGCGCATCCAGATCGGCGCCCGCCTGCGGTTCTAAGCGTCCGACCTTTCGCCGCTCTTTCAACGCCGTCCCGGTCCGCCGGGGCGGCGTTTATTTTTTTCCGCTTCCGAAATCGCTAGCGCCCGAACAGGTCTTCCGGCGCGGCGCCGGCCGCGGTCACCTGCCGGTGCTCGGGAAGCTGGGTTTTGAACCACGTGCGCTGCTTCCTGACCAAGCCGCGGGTATTCTTCACGATGGCGGCGGCGAGTTCGGACTCCGGCAACCTGCCCTCAAGGAAGTCGATGGTCTCCCGATAACCAATCGCCCCAGCGGCACTGGGATTCTCGCGGAGTCCCGCCGCCAACAGGCCGCGCACCTCGTCCACCAGACCAGCCTTGAGCATCGCCCCCACGCGCGCGGCGATCCGTTCATCCAGTTCCGCCGGGTCGCGCACCAGTTCGCAAAGCTCCACCCGGCAATCAGCGAACGGCGCGGGCAAGGCATCGAACGCGGCCTGCAAGTCCGCCAGGGTTCGACCCGACGCCCGGCAGCGCTCGAGCGCGCGGACCACGCGGCGCGGGTTCTGCACATCCAAGGCGCCGAGCCCCGCGGGATTCAACTTCCGCAACTCATCGACCAGTGCCGTCAGCCCGGCGGTTTCCAACCGCGACCGGATTTCCTCGCGGAGCGCCGCCGGTACCGCGACTTCATCGGCCACCGGCGCAAAAAAGGCCTTCAGGTAAAACCCGCTGCCGCCGGTCACCAGCACTGCCCGCCCGCGCGCCAGGATCCCGTCAATGGCCGCGCGCGCCAACGTCACGTATTGCGTGACATCCATCCGGGCCGTCACCGGACACACATCAATGAGGTGATGTGGCACGCGCGCCTGCTCGGCTCGCGTGGGTTTCGCGGTGCCGATGTCCGCGCCGCGGTAGAACAGCAGCGAGTCACAGGAAACGATCTCGGCCCCGCGCGCCTCCGCCCAGCGCAGCGCAAGCTCGGTCTTGCCGACGGCGGTGCAACCGGTGAGCACGTGAATGACGCGGGACATGCCCCAGTGGAAGCGCTGCCCGGCGGGCTGGCAAAACTCCTTTTGCCATGATGCCCGAAAGCCGCCCTAATCGCCGCCACCTCCTTTGAAGGCGCGCTTCATCTTTAACCCGCATTCCGGCAGCAACCGGCAGAATCCCTACCTCCGGGGCCGCGCCCAGGCGTTCATCCAGCAACGCGGCCTTGATGCGACGGTGGTGAGCACCGAGCGAGCCGGACACGCCACCGAGCTGGCCGCGGAGGCCGTACGCGAAGGCTGCCAGCTGGTGGTCGCAATCGGCGGTGACGGCACGATGAACGAGGTCGCCTCCGCGCTGGTGAATACGCCGGCCACCTTCGGGCTCATTCCGTGTGGATCGGGCAACGGCCTGGGCCGCTTCCTCGGGATTCGTCGGCCGAATGAGGATGCCTTTCGCACGCTGCTCGAGGGACGCCCACTGGCGATCGATACCGGGGTCGTGAACGGCTTCCCGTTTTTCAACGCGATGGGCCTCGGCTTTGAGGCGGAAATCGCCCGCCGGTTCAGCCTGCAGACCAAGCGCGGGCTCCGCGGATACATCCGCGTCGGCGTGCCCGCCTTCGCCGTCCACGAACCCGAACGCTGCCTGGTGCGCCAGCCGGGCGGCGCCACCGAGCTTGAGACCTTCACCCTCGCGGTGATGAACTCCGACCAATACGGCAACGACGCGCGGGTCGCGCCGGGCGCCAAACTCGACGACGGCCAGTTCGAATTGGTGAGCGTGCCGCGCGTCGGGCTCCTTGCCTCGGCTTGGATGATGTACCGGCTCGCCACGGATTCCTTCGCCAAGGTCCGGCGCGTCACGCGGCTGCGCGGCTCAGGGTTCGTAATCGAACGCGCCACGCCAGGCTGGATTCACACCGACGGTGAACCGCGGGAAACCGGCGCGCGACTGGAGATTTTCCTCAAGCCGCAGAGCCTGCGGATCATGGCACCGGCCACAAATCAAGCCGGCGACCAACGTCGGTCGACGCCGACGATGTCGACAAAGCGAACCGAACTCAGTCCGCCTTGAACGGCACGACGGTGCCGTCCGAAAGCACGATGCGATTGCGGCCGCCTTTCTTGGCCGCGTAGAGCGCCTTGTCGGCGACTTCCACCAACTCGGAGGCGCTGTTGGCGTCCGTCAAACTCGTTGCCACCCCCGCGCTGAGGGTAACTTCTATCGTGAGATTCTTGTCCTCCACGACGCACGGCGTTTCGGCCAGCAGGACACCGAGGCGCTTGATGTTCTCGCTGGCCCCGCGCGCGTCGGTTTCGATCATCATCAGGGCGAATTCTTCGCCACCGTAACGGGCCACGCGGTCCACCGTGCGCACCTGGCCGGCGAGCAGGCTCGCCACGTGCCGGAGCACTTCGTCACCGACTTGGTGCCCATGCGTGTCATTGATCTTCTTGAAGTGATCGATGTCCACCATCACGAGCGTAAAGGGGCGCTTGAACCGGACACTGCGGTCCCACTCCTCATTCAGGATGCGCTGGAATTCGCGGCGATTGAGCAGGCGCGTGAGTTCGTCGCGCTGCGCCAGCTGCCGGAGCTGCGCCAGGGTCTCGTTCAGCTTGAGGGCGTACCGGATCGCGCGCTCGAGCAACCGGGGGTTGAGCGTGCCCTTGACGAGATAGTCGACCGCGCCGGCTTCCATCGCCGCCAGGTCCACTTCCTCGCTGTCGTCCGCCGTCAAAATGATCACCGGCGTCTCGTTGCCCGCGATGCGCGCCTCACGCAGGAGGGCGAGCCCGTCCTGTGAATCGAGCCGGTAGTCGAGCAGGCACACCGAGTACTTGCCGCTGAGCAGTTTCTTGAGCCCTTCACTGTACGTCTCCGCACCCTCGAGCTCCGTGCTGCCGTCGCGGAAGTTCCGCACCAAGCCCTGCATCAGGGTCTGCTGCAGGCGGTCGTCATCAATCAGCAGGATCCGGCGGACTTTGGGTTGGGAGGAGTAAGGCATGGGTTCAGGCGACCCCGGCCACGAGGTCGGCGGCGAGAATGCGCAAACGTGCCGGCAAACCGGCCCGGTTGTCGAGATTGTCCTTAATGACGTTGACCAGGGCGCTGCCAACGACGACGCCGTCCGCCGCCTTGGCGACCTGCTTCACTTGGTCGCGGGTGGAAATGCCAAAACCGACGGCCACCGGCAGCGCGGTGTGTTCACGGATCCGGGCCACGGCTTCCGGGATGTTGCCGGCAATCTGGTCGCGCACGCCCGTGACGCCCTCGCGGGAAACGTAGTAAATGAACCCGGTCGCGGCGGACCCGATGACCGCCAGGCGGGAGGCCGGCGTCGTCGGGGCGACGATGAACACCGTCTTGAGTTCATGCTTCGCGCACGCGGCCTGCAGGTCGCCGGCCTCCTCGGGCGGCAGATCGAGCGTCAGCAAACCGTCCACCCCCGCCTCCTTGGCGGCGCGGACGTACTGTTCGATGCCGTTCGAGAAAACGAGGTTGTAGTAGGTGTAGAAGATGATCGGTACCTGGCTCTTCTCGCGGATGCGTTTCACCAACTCGAAAACCCGGGCGGCCGTCATGCCGCCCTCGAGCGCCCGCTGGGCGGCGAGTTGGTTGGTGAGGCCGTCCGCCAGCGGGTCCGAAAACGGCACGCCGAGTTCAAGGACATCCGCGCCGGCGTCGATGACCGCGCGGCAGGCGGCAAGCGACGTGTCGAAATCGGGGTCGCCGGCACAAAGGTAAGCCACAAACGCGGCCCGTTTCTCACGGCGGGTACGGGCAAAGGCCTGGGCGATACGATCCATGGAAGGTCAAGACTCCCGACGGAGGCCCGGGCGTCGAGCGAAAATTGGGCGGGAGTGGGTTTTGTCAGCCACCCCGGAACATCCCGTCCTTGCCCTGCTCTCAGGCCCCCACCGCGTCGGTTTCGAACTCCACGAGCACCGGCAGGTGGTCGGACAGGTAGCAGCGGACGATTTCGGAGTGAGCCACCTGGTATTCCTGCGGCAGGAGCATGAAATCCAGGGAAAACGTCGGCAGGGCCGCGGGGAAGGTGCGCCCGGTCTTGGGGAGCAGCGTGTAGTTGTTGGTCTCCTCGCAATACCCGAGAAGCATCGCCGTCGCGTCGGGCATGTGGGCGGCATTGTTGAAGTCACCGCAGATGATCGGCGGCGCAATCCAGTGGCCGCCCCGCTCCGCGGTGCGCTGGGTGATGAACTTCATGACCACCCCCGCCTGCAACAGCCGCTGTTTCCGCGAGGCGTGGTGCAGGTGCAGGTTGATCAGGGGAAGGTGCCGCCCGGCGGACACCTCGGCTTCCACGTGCAGAAAGCCCTTCCCGCCGAGCTGCGAGGGCCCGAAAGTCTTCGATTCCGCATGGCGGATGGGCCAGCGAGACAGGACGCCGTTGCCGTAGTTCAGCGGGTAACGTCCGGCCCGCTGGTTCGTCAGGCCGATCGCGGTGAACGGCAGGTCCGAATGCTCGCTGAGGAACGTCAGGTGGTTGTACCGCCCGTTCCAGCTCGAGTTTTCGTCGACCTCCTGCACGGCCACGATGTCGGCCTTCACCTTGCGGATCAGGGCCGCGATTTTGAGCAGGTTTCGCCGAATCCGGACCGCCGAACGCAACCCCTGGTGCACCGGCAGCGTGCCGCGGGCGTGGGCGACATTGAACGTCAGCAAGCGGAGTTTCGCCATTGGGAGCGCGCGCGGCGCAGAAACCGTCGGGAAAGTGGGGCGGTCAAGGGGATTCGAACCCCCGACCCCAAGAATCACAATCTTGTGCTCTAACCAACTGAGCTATGACCGCCGTAAAGGGCCGAGAAAGTTCATGACCACCCAGCGTCTGTCAAATCCTTCTTTGCCCACGCCGGGACGTCGACCAAACGCGCCAAAATGCACCGCGCGATTTGGAATTATGCCGCTGATGGAACGGAAGTTTTGTAAAAATGGCCTCGCCACTCCCGGGTGTTCCGGTATCGGGTGGAGGCATGATTTCCTTAAAGAAGCTCATGGGTAAGGAGGAGAAGTTCTATGACCTCCTCGAAGCCAGCGCCGAGGAAGCCCGCGTCAGCACCGACCTCCTGGTGAAGATTCTCCGCAACGACGGTTCCGTGCCGGCGACGAACATCCACGACATCATCCAGACGCGGCGGAAGGACAAGCGCATCACCCAGCAGATCACCGAGGAACTCTGCAAGACCTTCGTTACCCCGCTCGAACGCGAGGACATCGAGGCGCTCTCCCTCGCCCTCTACCGGATTCCCAAGACCGTCGAGAAAATCGTCGAGCGCCTGACCATTTGCCCCGCCCGCGTCCCGCGCGAAAGCCTGACCAAGCAGGTCGTGCTGCTGGAGCAGGCCGTCGAGTCCGTCGTCGCGATGGTGAAGCAACTGCGCAATGGCACCCAGCTCGAGCGCATCGCCGACCACCACGCGAAACTCCAGTTCGCGGAAGGCGAGGCCGACAAGGTCATGCTCGCCCTCGTCAAGGATCTCTACAACGGCCCCTTCGACGCCAAGGAAGTCTTCATCCTCATGGAGCTCTACGACCTCGTGGAAACGGCTGTCGACCGCGCCCGCGACGCCGGCCAGGTGGTCTTCATGATCATGCTGAAGTACTCGTGAGCGACCCGCGACACGCGCCCGCGCACCCCCGAGCCTCCGTGCCATGACCATTTTCCTGATCGTCCTCCTGACCGCCCTGGTCTTCGAGTACATCAACGGTTTCCACGACGCCGCCAACGCCATCGCGACCGTCGTGTCGACGAAGGTTCTGACGCCCCGCCAAGCGATCATGCTGGCCGCGTTCTTCAACCTGATCGGCGCCCTGATGGGCACCGCCGTCGCCAGCACGATCGGCAAGGGCCTCGTCGACACCAACGTGGTGACGATGGTCACCATCTTCTCCGCGCTGATGGGCGCCATCATCTGGAACCTCGTCACGTGGTGGTTCGGCCTGCCCTCCAGCTCCAGCCACGCCCTCATCGGCGGCCTCTGCGGCGCGGCGCTCGCCTCCGCGGGTGACAACTGGAACGTCATGCACTGGGCAACGACCGACGCCAAGGGCGCGGCCGCCGGCCTTTGGCCAAAGGTCGTGCTGCCGATGATCACCTCGCCGCTGATCGGCTTTTTTGGCGGCGCGTTCCTGATGTTCCTGCTCACGTTGTTCATCCATCGCCTCACCCCGCGGGTCGTGAATGGTGTGTTCGGCAAGCTGCAGCTGGTCAGCGCGGGCCTCATGGCGCACAGCCACGGCTCGAACGATGCACAAAAAACCATGGGCATTATCGCGCTCGCGTTGTTTACGGGCACGAAGAGCGGTGCGTTCAACGACCTACCCGCGTGGGCGCAATTCCTCCGCACGCCCGAGTTCAAGGTGGACCAATGGGTCGTCGTGACCTGCGCCCTGGTCATGGCGGCCGGCACCGCCGCCGGCGGTTGGCGCATCATCCGCACGATGGGCCACAAGATGGTCAAACTGCAGCCGGTCCACGGCTTCGCCGCGGAAACCACCGCCGCCGTCATCATCCACTTCGCGTCCGTCCTCGGCATTCCGCTTTCCACCACTCACGCGATCTCGACGTCCATCATGGGCGTCGGCGCCGTGAAGCGCTTCGGCGCGGTCAAGTGGGGCGTGGTTGAGCGCATCGTCTGGGCCTGGGTTTTCACCCTGCCCGTCTGCGGCCTGTTGGGCTACCTAACCGAGCGGCTCTGCGTGGCGCTTGGCTACAAATAAGGTAGGGCGGTGACTCCGTCACCGCCGAGGCGCGGCTCGGAGTCCGCGCCCTACCCAACACCGGCGGATTCGATCCACCCGTCGTCGGCAGCAAAGTTTGTTTGCCAATGTCGCTGTGCCGGATGTCGAGGCCCTTGGAGAGGAAGACCATTTCCTCGGCAATGTTCGTCGCGTGATCCGCGATGCGCTCGAGCGACTTCGAAATGAACATGAGCTCGAGGGCCCGCGCAATGGTGTCGGGATTCTCGATCATGTAACTGGTGAGCCGTCGGTAGAGCGCACGGTTGAGGTTGTCCACCTCGGGGTCGCGCCGGATGACGCTGAGTGCCTTCTGTTCGTCCTCCTGCACGAAACAGTCGAGCGCATCGCGCAGCATCTCGAGCGCGATGTTCGACATGCGGGGGAAGTCCGCGTAAAGATCCAGCCGCGGCTCGATCGCGAGCCGCCGGGAGCGCCGGGCGATGCCGGTGGCCTCGTCCCCCACCCGCTCCAGGTCGTGGCTCGCCTTCATGCCGACGACGATCAGGCGCAGTTCGGAAGCGACCGGCCCGCGCAACGTCATGTAGCGGATCGCCTCGTCGTCGATCTGCACCTCCAGCTTGTCGATCTCGTCGTCCGCCGCGATGACCTTGTCGGCGAGGCTGAGGTCAGCCTCGATGAGCGCCTTCATGGCCAGGCGCGTCTGTTCAATGGAACGGTCACCCATCTGCAGGAGGTGGGACCGGAAGGCTTCCAGTTCAGCGTCAAAGAAACGTTTCATAAGGGGAAATCACAAACGGCAAAGGTCCAAACGCCAAACAAACGGCTCCGACCCGGCTTTTGTGAGGATTGATTTCGGGATTTGGCGTTTGGCCTTTGGCGTTGTGATCGCTTAGCCAAAACGACCGGACACATACGCCTCGGTTTGGGGGTTGGCGGGGTTCATGAAGATCGTACGGGTGTCGGCGTATTCGACGAGGCGGCCGAGGTAAAAGAACGCGGTGCGATCCGAACACCGGGCGGCCTGCTGCATATTGTGGGTCACAATCACGATCGTGAACTGTTTCTTCAACTCGTGAATCAGCTCCTCCACCTTGGCGGTGGCGACGGGGTCCAGCGCGGAACAGGGCTCGTCCATCAGGATGATCTCGGGTTCGACGGCGATCGCACGGGCGATGCAGAGCCGCTGCTGCTGGCCGCCGGACATCCCGAGCGCGCTGTCATGGAGGCGGTCCTTGACCTCATCCCACAGCGCCGCGCCGCGCAGGCTGCGCTCGACGACCTCGTCGAGCCGCGCCTTTTGCTTCACACCCTGGATGCGGAGGCCATAGGTGATGTTTTCGTAGATCGATTTCGGGAACGGATTCGACTTCTGGAACACCATGCCGACCCGCTTGCGGAGCTCGATCACGTCCACGCGGGGGTCGTTGATATCCACGCCGTCGATCCGGATCTGGCCGGCGGACACGCGGGCGCCGTCGATCAGGTCGTTCATGCGGTTCAGGCACCGCAACAGGGTGCTCTTGCCACAGCCCGACGGCCCGATGAAGGCCGTGACCTGGCGCTCCTGGACATTGAGCGTGATGTCGTGCAGCGCGCGGGTGGCGCCGTAATTGAAATCGACATCGTCGATCTCGATCACGGCCCGGGCCGCGGGCGACGGGGCGGTGGGCGATGCCCCCACCACCGGCGCGGGCATCGTGGCAGGGACTCCGGGAGCAGTCATGGGAGGAAGGGTGGTTACCATTTGTATTTTTTGCGCAGGCGCTGGCGCAGGATGACCGCCGTCATCGCGATGGCGGCGACGGTGAAAAGGAAAACGAACGCCGTGCCGTACTGGACGTCGCGCGTGTAGTCGTTCTGGGGAATCTTGGAGGCGACCACGTAGATGTGGTACGGCAGCGCCATCACGCCCTGGAAAAAGAAGTCCGTCCAGCGCTGCACCTGCCACGGCAGCTCATCGCGCATCACGAAGGCCGCGGTGAACATGATCGGGGCGGTTTCGCCGGCCACGCGGGCAATCGCCAGCACGGAGGATGTCAGGATGCCCGGCAGCGCATAGGGCAGCACATTCTTCACGATCGTCTGGAACTTCGTCGCCCCGAGCGCCAGCGAACCCTCGCGGTAACCCCGCGGCACGGCTTTCAAGGACTCCTCCGAGGCGGTGATGATGATGGGCAGCACCATGAACGCGAGGGTCAGCCAACCGGCGAGCAGCGACACGTTCCACCCGAAGAATTGCACGCCGCCGATCTTGAAGCCGACGACAAAGAGGCCGAAACCGAAGAGGCCAAAGACGATCGAGGGCACGCCTGCCAGGTTGACGATCGACAGGCGCAGGAACCGGATGAACGGCCCGTCGGTGGCGTACTCGCTGAGGTAGATTGCGCTCATGACGCCCAGCACCAGCGCGATCAGGATCGAGCCGACCACGAGCAGCACGGTGCCGACGATGTTCGGGAAAATGCCGCCGGCCGAGTAGACGTAGGTTTCGACGGTCACCCCCTTCAACTTCTCCGGATGCTCGGCCTTCAGCTTCCGGAACGCCCGGTCCCCGAGGGACTGCTTCTGGCCGTCCATGACAAACACGTTCAGCGTTTCCGGCGATTCCGTGAGGAAAGGCACGTTGATGAAGGGCGCCGAGGAATTGAAGACCACTCCCCCGCCCTTGATGCCGATGTCCAGGAAGATGAACGCGGCACAGGCAAGGACCGCATACGTGCAGGCGCGCAACAGCCAGAAGACCGCGGCCTCCGCGCGCTTGGCAGGCGTGGGGCGCCCGAAAAAGCTGTTCGTGCTGGCCGGCGGCTTCATGTCGGGGCGAGGCGGTAGCGGCGCACGATTTTCTGCGCGAGCCAGTTGATCAGGAGGGAAATCAGGAAGAGGACGACGCCGACCATGAAGAGCGCCCGGTAGTGGATGCTGTTGCGGACCACCTCGCCCATTTCCTGGGCGATGATGCCGGTCATCGTATGCACCGGTTGGAACACGACCCCAAAGCCGGCGCTCAGATCGGGCGTCTGGATGCGATTTCCCGCGCACAGCAGCACGACCATCGTCTCGCCCACCACACGTCCGAACCCGAGCAGGATGGCGGCCACGATGCCCGACAAGGCCGCCGGCACGGTGATGTGGATGATGGTTTGCAGGCGCGTCGCCCCGAGCGCGAACGACGCCTCCTTGAAGGACCGCGGCACATTGTTGATCGCATCCTCCGCGAGCGAAAAGATCGTCGGGATGGCCATCAGCGCCAGCAGGCACGCCGCCGTGGTGGCATTCAACCGCTCGGCCATCGGGAACCCCGGCACCCAGCTCAGCGCGGGCCACTGCGAAAGGCGCCGCAGGGTTTCACCAAGCATCGCGATGCCGAAGAAGCCCAGCACCACACTGGGAATGGCGGAGATGAACTCGATGTACGGCTTGATGAGCTTCTGCTCCCACGAGCGCGCCACCTGGTTCACATAGATCGCGGCGGCGACACCCAGCGGCAGGGCGATAAGCAGCGCAATGACGGCGATCAACAGGGAACCGGTCATCAATGGGATGATGCCGTACCAATCCTGCCAAAAACTCGCGGTCACCCAGTCCCGGCCAAACGCGAAGGCATTAAAGGACTCCAGCCACCCGATCGGCTTGTGCTGGTCCCAAGCAGCCATCCGAGCGGCAATGGTCTGCATCTCCTTGATGTATCCCTGCACAAAGCCCGCGAACTTCGCCAACCGCTGGTTTAGGTCGGCATCGGCCAGGCGCGGCAGCTTGCCCATCAGTTCGGTGATGGCCTGCACCTGCTTCTCATTCGCGGCCGCGAGTTCGGGCTGCATGGCCAGCAGCGGCTTAATCTCGGCTTGAAAATCGATCACCTCGATCTTCATGGCGTCGATTTCCTGCTGCAACGCCGCCGCCCGCGCCGCGGAGGCGCCGACCATGGCGTTCTGCAGGTTGGTCCGCGCGACGCGCAAATCCTCGGCGACCTTCTGCCGCTCCTTCACCGCGGTGACGAGTTCGGTCATCGTGCCGAGCAGGGTCTCCTGCTCCGAAATGGTGTCGGCAAACTGGTTGGCGAAGGCATCGAACTCCGCCAGCCGCGTCATGGCGGCCGCCGGTGCCAGGCCGTCCCGTTGCATGAGGCGGTCAAGTTGCGTGGCCCGGATCGCGGCAAGGTACCGGGACAACGAGCTGTGGGCCGTGACCTGCTCGCGGTAAAGGTCCACGTATTCGAGCCCCGCGAGCCGATACACCGTGAGGTTCGCATGGTTCATCGGCATGAACCCCACGGCGTCCTTGAAAATCGTGAAGGTGATCAGCGCCAACACCACGATCGAGATCATGGCATTGGCCTGGAACACCGACTTGATGAACCGATCCCCCGTCAGGCCCAGGAAACGACCCCGCTGGGGCTTCATCAGCACGTCCCGGGTGGGCAGACGGGTCAACGGGGGACTCTCGGTGGTGGCGGGCATGCGACAGGTTGCGCAAAAGCATCGGGGCGGCGGACTCCGCCGGTCAACCGGTGCAGGTTACGGTTATGTTACAAAATAGGCCGCCCGCAGACCGGGCATGGCTGCGGGCGGGGCACAACGCTAACTAACAGTTCACTCAGAGCTTCCGAACCGGGACGAAACCGACCTTGCGGACGATCGCCTGGCCTTCGTTGCTGAGGGTGAAATCGACAAACTTCGCGGCTTCCCCGGTGGGCTCGCCGTTCGTGTAGTAAAAGGTGGGACGGGCGTACGGGTACGTCTTGGCGAGCACCGAGTCCTCCGTCGGCAGGGCACCTTCGATGGTGGCGACCTTGATGCCGGGGTCATGGAGGTAGGCCAGGCCGACGTAGCCGATGCCGTTGGGATTCTTGGCGACTTCCGCGGCGATCTGCTCGTTGCCGGCCATCTTCTGGGCGGACGGGGCGTAATCGCGCTTCTTCATCGCGAGCTCCTTGAAGTCGGCGTACGTGCCGGACGAGGTGTTGCGCGTGTAGATCGAGATCTTGCCCGGGTTGCCACCTACCTGCGACCAGTCGGTGATGTCACCCGCGAAGATTTGTTCGACCTGGCGCTTCGTCAGGTTGGTGAGCGGGTTGCCGCCGTTCAGGATCACGCCGATGCCGTCGAAGGCCACGATCGTCGGCTTCATCGAAACGCCCTTGGCGGTCGCGGCGGACATTTCCGTGGGCTTCGCGCGGCGGCTGGACATGCCGATCTGCGCGGTGCCGTCGATGATCGCGGAGATGCCGGTGGTCGAGCCCTCGGCGGCGATCTCAAAGGTCACGCCGGCGTTGCGGGACTTGTAGTCCTCGGCGAGCATCGGGACGAGTTTGGCGCCGAGGGTGTCGGAACCCTTGATGACGAGTTTCTGGGCCGAGGCCGTGGAGGCGGTGGCAAGGGCGAGAGCGAAGAGAATGGTCTTGTTCATGGGAGATAACGGGGGTTGGGGACGGTTAGAACTTCACCACGAGGTCCACCTGCAGCAGCTGCGAGTGGTCGATGTTGGCCAGGGCGAACGTCAGGTTGTCCTGCATCGCGGTGGTGTGGAAATACGTGACGTTGAGGTTCGCGAAATCGGTGACGTTGTAGGACGCCGCGAACTTGAAGCCCTGCTGGCTGAGTTTGCCGAAGGCGAAGTCGGAGTCGTTGGTGTTCACATCCGAGGAACCGAGGCCGACCTGGCGATAGTCCAGCTTGAGGCTGTAGTCGCCCTGCACCTTGCCCGTGCCGTAGCTGTAGCCGATGCCGACCAGCCAGGCGAGCGGGTCCTTGTCCCACACGGCGCTGCTCAGGTTGTAGACCCGGAAGACGCGCGTGCCGGCGGCAAGATTGTAGGCGGAATCCCAGTAGAACTTCAGCGCGGTGCCGGCGCCATTGATATTGGCCCAATTGACCTCGCCCGCGAAGGTCACGAGGTCCAGCCCGCGGGTCAGGCCGTTGAAGGGATTCTCGTTCGTCAGGTTTTGGCCGCCACCGTTGCCAGCGCCGAGGAAGGACTGGTTGTACTTCGAGAAACCGACCGCGACGATCGCGCTGTTCAGGTTGTCCTTGCCGAACCAGTGCGTGTACACCGCCTGCTGCTCGAAGAGCCAGGCGTCACGATTGAAGGGCGCCCCGTTGAACGACTCGTTGCGGTCGTCCATGATGCTCTGGAAAGCGCGGACCTCGAAAGTGTCCTTGCTGCCGATGAAGTGCTTGTAGACTTCGCTCGCCCCCTGCGGGTTGATATCGGCGTCCCAGCGCAGGTCCGTCGTGTAGATCGGGTTCTTCTGCTTCCCGAGCACGAAGGCCCAGTTCAGGTTCGGCTGCCAGCCCACGTAGGCGCGGGCGAGGAAAATGCCGTAGTCGTCGTTGCCACCGGCAAACGTCTGGTTGCCCGAGTCACCCGCCTGGCCGGTCTCGAGGGCAAAACCCGTCGTCCAACCCTTCTGGAGCGTCACGTCGCCATTGAACCGGAAGCGGAAGCGCTCGCGGTTGCGCTCGTTGGTCACCACGGGACCCGTCGCTGTGGCGGGGGCCTGCGTTTCATACTGGTGCCGGATCCGCATGTCGCCCGACAGCTTCAACTCCGTGATTGAGGAGCTGAGATTGAGTTTACCCGCCGCGGTATTCGCCGCGAAGTCCTTGGTCAGGTCGGCGCGAAGATTTTCGGCTTCCTGGTCGTTGATGATGCCCTTCCGGACCAACAGGTCGAGAAGCGGGCCGCTGTCTTGGGCGAACGCGGTGCCGACGCACAGGAGCGAGGCGGCAAAAGCGAGCAATTTGGATTTGAGGGTGGACATGAGTACGTCTGTTAGTGCGGTCAGTTTGGAAGCGTCCCGGCCAGAGCGCCGGAACGTGACCCAAGATTAACGGCGGAATGTTACGGTCTCGTGACAGCCGTGTGACAAACGCGGCAAATGGCCGGGCCGCCGGGCGCAACGTCCAACGCCCAACGCTCAACTTCCAACGTCCAACCGGCTCAGCCCCGCAGCGCCAACCCGCCTCCGAGGTTCAGCATTGGAAGTTGAACGTTGGACGTTGGGCGTTGGACGTTTCAGCAACCGCCGCGCGCCCGCCTCAACTCGACTTCCAAGGCGCCTGCGTCTGGCCGCGCTTCTCGGCGTTCCGGCCTTCCAGCAACGCCAGCAACAAATCGTTCTTCACGACCATGCCGGTGAGCCGGCCGGTGACAGGTTCCACCACCGGCAAGGTCTGCCCCGCGTGCTGGGCGAAGAGGCGCAACGCTTCCGCGAGCGGCGCCATCATCGAGACCGGCGGCACGTCGTCGCGCAGCAGGTCACCGGCGATCACGTGCGCCGCGATCGACGGGTCGTTCAGGTAAGGCTTGATGTCATGCAGCGAGATCGCGCCGGCATAGGCGCCGTCCTCGGTGGACACATAGATTTCCTCCTGGCGGGCCTGCAGGAACAAGCGCGCGATCTCCTCGAAGCGCGCATTGAGCGGCACGGGCGCGGCCTGTGTCTTGAGGAGATCGGCCACCACCCCGGGCAGCGTCGCCGCCTGCGGCTGCTCCGCGGCCTTCTTTTTCAGCGCCTCGCTGTAGAGCGACTGGTCCTCGATGCCGCGCGCCGTGTAGTAGGCCACGACGCTGCACAGCATCAGGGGCATGATGATGTCGTAGCTCAGCGTCATCTCGAACAGCATGATGATCGCCATCACGGGCGCATGGCTCGCGGCCGCCAGCAGCGCGCCCATGCCCACGAGGGCGAACGCCCGCGGGTCCTGCGCGCCAGCCGGCCAGACCGAGTTCACCGCGTACCCAAACAAATAACCGAGACTGGCCCCCATGAAGAGCGTGGGCGTGAACACACCGCCCGGCGCACCGGAGCCAAACGAGGCGGCCGTCGCCGCCCATTTGCAGACCAACACCAGGATGAGCGCCGTCCAGATCAACTGGCCGTTGAGGATTGCAACGACCACGCTGTAGCCGTTGCCGCAAACCTCCGGCACCCACACCGCGAGGCCGCCGACAATCAGGCCACCGAGCGCCAGCCGGGCCGGCACCGGCAGCTTGGTCGCGCTGAACCAGCCTTCCACCGTGCGGAGCGAGCGCAGGAAAATCGGCGCGATGGATCCCGCCAGGATGCCGAGGACAATAAACGGACCGATCTCCCACAACGAGTGCAGCGTAAACGTCGGGACCGCGTAAAGCGTGTGCGCGTTCGACAGCGCCCGCATCGTCAACGTGGCGGCAACGGCCGACACCGCCAACGGCCCGAGGCTCTCCATCGCGATCGTCCCGAGGATGATTTCCGCGACGAAAAACGACCCGGCAATGGGCGCGTTGTAAGCCGACGCGATGCCGGCCGCCGCGCCGCACGCCACCAACAGGCGCAGTTGCGGCGCCGACAGGCGTCCGCGCTGCCCCAGCCACGAGGCCGCGACCGAGGAAAGCTGCACCATCGGGCCCTCGCGGCCGATCGATCCGCCGGAGGCGATCGAGAACAGCGCGGCAGTGCTCTTCACGATGGTCGCGCGCAGCGGCAACTGGCCGCTGCCGATCAGGATGGCCTCCATGTAGTCCGTGGAGCTCTCGCCGCGATGCAGTCGACGTCCAAAGAGCAACACGAGTCCCGCCAGCAAACCGCCCACGGCGGGGATGCCAAGGCGCTCCCACCATTGCAGGTCGCGGAAGGAGTCGACCATGCCCTCGGCGGTCCCGGTCAGGATCAGGTGGACGAAATCAATGCCCCAACGGAAACCGAGTGCGGTCAGGGCACCCAACACGCCCGCGCCAGCCGCCCAAAACAACGTTTCCTGCCAGGGCGAGGGCCGCAGTTTTTCGATAAACCACAGCCGCCAGCGCAGCAGCCGCAGGAGTCGCTCATAGAAATGGGGGACCACTTCCTTCACCGCGGCGCGCTCTCCCTAAATTGCAGCGACTCCATGCCGTAACCATGCCCGGGGACCCCGCCCTGACAAGGCTTGTTCGCGGGCGCGGGCTCCACCTAGGCGACGGGCGGCGCGGCCGGCTCCGCCGCAGGTGCGGCGGCCGCCACGGCCTCCACCGGCAACGCGGGACCGATCGGCGCGACGGCCGCATTGAGCAGGTCCGTTTCGCCCGTCTCGAGCGCGCTGAGCTGGATCAGGCTGTTGAGCGAGCTGAAGTGCTTCGTCCACTCGAAGTCGCCGGCGTGGTCGCCCACGACCTGGTTGAAGAGCTGCTTCTTCTCGCCCTTCAGGGCCTGGATGCGCTCCTCGATCGTGCCGGCCGTGACCATGCGGTAAACGAACACCGTGTTCGTCTGGCCGATGCGGTGCACGCGGTCGATCGCCTGGTCCTCGACGGCCGGGTTCCACCAGGGGTCGAGCAGGAAAACGTAGTCCGCCGCGTGCAGCGTGATGCCGGTGCCGGCGGCCTTCAGGCTGACGAGCATCGCGGCGGCGCCGGAGGCCGATTGGAAGTCCTTCACGGGCTTCTGGCGGTCCACCGTCATGCCGGTGATTTCGTAACGCGGCAGCTCGGGATAATGCTGCACCAGCGCGCTGCGCACGCGGTCGAGCAGCGTCACGAACTGCGAGAAGATCACAACCTTGTGGCCGCTGGCCACGACTTCCTGCAGCTTCTCCACGAGCAATTGCAGCTTGCCGCTGTCGGTGAGCGGCGAGTTGAGCCACGGCAGGAGATCCGGGTCGCAGCAAACCTGGCGCAGGCGGGTGAGCAACGCGAGGAAGCCGAAGGATTTTTCGCGGAGCGCGAGGCCAATGTCCTCGCCGAGCCGCGCGAGGCCCTCGGTGCAAATGCGGGCGTACTCGGCGCGCTGCACCTCGGTGAGCGGGCAAAGCAGATCCATCTCGACCTTCGGGGGCAGTTCCGTCGCCACCTCGTTCTTGGTGCGGCGCAGGATGAACGGCGCGACCTGCTGGCGCAGCCGGGTCATCGTCCGCTCGCGGTCCTGCACCAGCGCGGCCTCGAAGCTCGCGCGGGAACCAAGCAGGCCGGGCAGCAGGTAACGGAAGATCGACCAGAGATCCAGCTGGCGGTTCTCAAGCGGCGTGCCGGTCATCACCAGGCGGTGCCGTGTGCGGATCGCGAAGCACGCCTGCGTGACCTTCGCATCCGGATTCTTGATGAACTGGCCCTCATCGAGGATGGCGTAGCCGAACTCCGTCGTGTCGAGCAGCGCGCGGTGCTTGCGGAGCTGCGTGTAGCTCGCGAGCCAGATGCACGGCGCCTTGTTGGTCTTGAAATCATTGCCCGACTTCAGGATGTCGACCTTCGCCTCGGGATAGAAACGGGCGATTTCCTCGCGCCAGACCGGCACGACGCTGGCGGGGCACACGACCACATGGCGCTGCTTCGCAAGCGGGCGCGTGCGGAGCAGCGCGATGACCTGTGCGGTCTTG
Organism: Lacunisphaera sp.; assembly: GCA_044224295.1. Taxonomy (GTDB): domain Bacteria; phylum Verrucomicrobiota; class Verrucomicrobiia; order Opitutales; family Opitutaceae; genus Lacunisphaera. Next base: position 243,579 of record JBGAKQ010000006.1, read on the forward strand.
CCCAGGCCCATTTCGTCGGCGAGGAGGCCGTGGCACTCGGTTTCGCAGAGGTGGTGCATCCACTCGACGCCGCGGCGCTGGTAATTGCGCAGGTACTCGGGCAGCGCCGGCGGGGTCGCCGGGGGCGTGAGGACCTTCTGGCGCCAGGCCTCGATCTCGGAACCGAGCGTGACCTTGATGCGGTGGTCGTTGAAGAGGGAAAAAATCAGGTACGGCGGGACCTCGCCGGCGGCGGACGTATCCTCGAGGTTGCGCTTCCACTGGTTGTAGCCCTCGAGCTTTTCGGGCGTGAGGGTGACAATGCCGAGGTCGGGCAGCAGCATCGGGGAGCGGCCGTGCTTGAGCAGCGCGGCGGCCTGTTCCTCCGTGAGGAGCTTTTCGCCGGCGCGGAAAATCCAGCGCAGGTTGAGCCCGCCGTCGCCGCGGCGGTCCGCCACGGCCTCGATCTCGATGGCGCGCGCGCCCTGCTTGATGTTGTCGACCTTCACGTCGAGTTCGATGGCGAACTGCTTTTTCCAGTGCGGCAGCAGGTCGCGCAGGAAGCCCGGGATGTCGGCCAGCGCATCGAGCGCGTAGGCGTGGGTCGTCTGGTTGTAGCGGAAGTGCGCCTTGCGCGCGTACGTCGCCAGCGCGATCAGCTTCGCGCGCTCGGTGGCGCTCGGGGGATTGGAGGTGTTGCCGAGGGCCGGGATGCGATTGCGGCCGCTCTTCCAATAGGCGACGAACACCAGGCCGTCGCTGTTGGTGGTGAAACTCAGGAGCAGGTCGCGCGCGGGGGCATCGGCCTTGCCCGCGGCGGCGGTGCCATGGCCCGCGCCGTTTCCGTTCCCGTTGGTCGCGGGATGGTGGCCGTTGCCGTTGGTCGCCCCACCCTTGGGCGCGCCGCCGGGCAGCAGCGCGGACATTTCGTCGACGAGCAGTTCCTCGATCTCGTGGAGGCCCGCGACCGCGATCGCGTTGGCGAGCATCGCATCGGTGGACGAGGAGCGCACCTTGATGCGGTCCCCTTCCCACTCGATCACGGCGTACTCTTCCTTCTTCTCTACCTTGCGGTGGATGATCGCATCCTTGGCGCCGAGCTCCACCTCACGGATTTCGCCATCGCGGTACATGTTGTGACCGCGATCGACATGGGCGGCGTCAAACTGCTCCTCCCATTCGACTTCCATCCGGGCGAACCAGAATTCGAGCGACTGCGGAGTGTAGATGCGTTTCGGCCCGTGGGTTTGCATCAAGCTAAAAGCCAGACGTTAGAAACTTCCGCGCGGCCCCCGCAATCCCTATTTAGCTTATTTCACGCTCCTTGGTGGGGAGCGGTTTACGCAATTGTTACCCGGCTGACACGCGTCCTTCACACACGGAACTCATGCTGGCGGCGCGCTCGACGGTTGGCAGGTTGCCGCCGAACGGGCCCTCTTTTTGAAGCTCGTCCTAGTCACCGAAACCTATTCTCCCGAAATCAACGGCGTCGCGATGACGCTGGGGCGGCTCGTCGACGGGCTCGCCGCCCGGGGCCACGAAATCACCATTGTCCGCCCGCGCCAGCGGCACGAATCGCCCCGCCACTCGACGACCCAGCGATTGGCCTGCCGCCACGTGCGGCTCCCGGGCTTCCCGATGCCGGGATACCCCCAGCTCCGGATCGGCTTTCCCGCCCGCTGGCGGTTGCAGCAACTCTGGTCCACCCAACGCCCGGATCTCGTCCACGTCGCCACGGAAGGCCCGCTCGGGGCCACGGCGATCACGGCCGCGCGGAAACTCGGCATTCCCGTCACCTCAAGTTTCCACACCAATTTCGACCAGTACACGCGGGATTATCGGCTCGGTTGGATGAAACCCGCCGTCGCGGCCTGGCTCCGCCGCGTGCACAATCGCACGCTGCGCACGTTCGTTCCGACGCGCGACATCCATGCGCGGCTTGCGGCGGACGGTTACCAGAATCTCCGGATTCTATCGCGCGGGGTTGACACCGATCTCTTCAACCCGGCACGCCGCGACGACTCCCTGCGGGCGTCGTGGGGAGCCGGGCCCGACGACCTCGTCTTCGTTCACGTCGGCCGCATGGCGGCCGAAAAAAACTATCCCCTGCTTTTCCGCGCATACGATGCGGTGAAATCCGTCGCGCCGACCGCGAAACTGGTCCTGGTCGGCGACGGCCCGATGCTCTCGGCGTACCAACGCCAGCGACCGGACGCCATCTTCACGGGCTTCTACACCGGCATCAACCTCGCCCGCCACTACGCTTCCGGCGACCTGTACCTCCACGCCAGCCACACGGAGACGTTTGGCAATGTCGTCACCGAAGCCCTCGCGAGCGGCCTCGCCGTGAGTGCCTTCGATTACGCCGCGGCCCACGAGTTCCTGCGTTCCGGCGTGGACGGCTTGCTCGCGCCGCTCGGCGACGACGACACCTTTCTGTTGAACGCCCTGCTCGTGGCGCGCGACCCCGCGCTGCGCGCCCGGCTCGCCGCGGCCGGGCGAATCACCGCGAGCCGGCTGTCCTGGCCACAGGTCGTGGACACGTTTGCCGCCGACCTGCTGGAGGCGGCGGCCAGCGCCGGTCGTCCCAACGCAACTGCGGCCGCGGGGCGCCCGGCCGGCCTCGCCACGATTTCCACCCAACCGTCATCACTCCAATGAGCTCGCTCCATGTCCGCTCCGTGATCGTGTCCGACATCCACCTCGGTACCCCTCACAGCAAAGCCGAGGAAGTCACGCACTTCCTCAAGCAGGTCCGCTGCGATCGCCTCATCCTCAACGGCGACATCATCGATGGCTGGCGCCTGCGGCGCGGCGATCCCTGGACGAAATCCCACACCAAATTTGTCCGCCGCGTGCTCACCCTGATCCAGAAACGGGACACGGAGGTCGTGTATCTGCGGGGCAACCACGACGATTTCCTCGGCCGCCTCCTCCCGATGCAATTCGAGCACCTAAGCCTCGTGGAGGACCACGTTTTGGAAACCGCCCGCGGCCGCTACCTGGTGCTGCACGGCGATGTCTTCGATGGCGTCGTCAAGAACATGGTGTTTCTCGCCCACCTCGGGGACATGGGCTACGCGTTCCTGCTGCGCGTCAATCGTGTGTACAACTGGTTCCGGCGGCTGCGCGGCAAGGACTACTTTTCGCTCAGCCAGGCGATCAAGGCGCGGGTCAAACAGGCCGTGAGTTTCGTCGGCAAGTTCGAGGAGCAAGTCGCCGCGCTCGCCCGGGAGCGGGGCTGCGTCGGCGTGATCTGCGGGCACATCCACACGCCGGCGGACAAGATGATCGGCGATATCCACTACCTGAATTCCGGGGATTGGGTGGAATCGCTCACCGCCATCCTCGAACACCACGACGGTCGCTTCGAGCTTGTGGCCTATCGGGACTTCGCGCCCCGGGTCACCCCGCCGTCCGACGATGACCCGGCGGAGCCCGCGCTGGCCCTCCCGCTCATCGGTGCGAAGCCGGCCAATCGGACGCTCGCCGCCCTTGCCGCCGTCACATGAAACGGGTCCTGATCCTGACCGCCGGCTACGGCGAAGGTCACAACAGCGCGGCCCGCGCGCTGCAGGCCGCGTTCAACCAGCGGCCGGGTGTGTCCGCCGAACTCGTGGACATTTTTGCGCTCTGCGCCCCGCGGCTCAACCTGCTGTCACGACGCGGCTACCTGCAGGTGATCAACCACGCCCCCGGCATGTGGAACCGCGTTTATCGGTGGCTGGACCAATCCCCGAAGGTCCCGTGGGTCTTCCGGGCGCTCGCCCGGCATCGCCAGCGGTTGGGCCGCCTGATCGCGGACCGGGTCCCCGCGGCGATTGTCTCGACTTACCCGGTTTACGCGTGGCTCCTCAATGACCTCCGCCGCCGCGGACACGATTTCTGTCCCCACTACACGGTGGTCACCGATGCGCTCACCATCAATTCGGTGTGGTACCGCGCGCCGTCGGATGGCTGGTTCGTGACCGACGAGGACTCCGCCGCTTTCTTGCGCGCCCGCGGCGTGCCGGATGCTCGTGTCCATACGAGCGGATTCCCGGTGGCGCTGGCCTTTGCCGACCGGACCAGCTTCCTGACGCCGCCCGACCCCGTTGGACCGGCCTCCCCGCGCCGGGTGCTGTTCATGATCAACACCGGCCGGACCCGCGCCCTCGCGATTGCCCGCGCGCTGCTGCAGGAACCCACCTGGCAGGTCACCATCACCGCGGGCCGTGACGAAAAACTTCGGGCGGAGCTTGCCGGGATGGCCCGCACGGCGCCCGCCCGCGCCACGGTGCTCGGCTGGACCGACCAAATTCCGGAGCTGCTCATGACCCACCATGTCGTCATCAGCAAGGCGGGTGGCGCAACCACCCAGGAATCGATCAACGCCCTGTGCCCCATGCTCGTCAGCCAGGTCGTGCCTGGTCAGGAGGAGGGCAATTTTGAACTGATCCGACGACACGACGCGGGAGCGCTGGCCGAAACCCCCGCTGCGATCGTCGCCGCCCTCCACCAGCTCTTCGCCGACGACGCGCGGATGTGGCGTCGCTGGCGCGCCAATCTCGGGCGACTTGCTCGCCCGGACGCCGCCCGCGCCGTCGCCGCGACGATCCTCGCGGGTCGCCAGGATCGCACGTCACCCGCGCCAGAGGCTCCGGTCCTGCTAACGTCCCGCTGAGCGGACGTCGCCGGCTCCGGCGGACACTTCTGATCAGCCCAGCGCCCTGAGCTCAGCCCGGATCGCACCGAGCGTGCGCTCGGTCGCGCCGCGGTTGGCCTCGTGCCAGGCGCGCGCCGCGGCGGCGAGGCGGTTGCGCTGCGGTTCGTCTTGCAGCAGTTCGACCACGGCGGCGATGAGCTCGCTGTGGGTCTCCACTTTGCGCACGGCGCCGGCCTCGGTGAGCGTGCGAATGATGTCGCGGAAGTTCGTCATGCGCGGCCCGTGCAACACCGGCTTGCCCAGCACCGCGGCCTCAACGGGCGTCTGGCCGCCGTCATGCGGCGCGAGGCTCTTGCCGGTGAATACGAGGTCGGCGAGCTGCGTGAACTTGCGCAGCTCGCCCGTCGTGTCGCCGACGGCGATATCGACCAGGCCCGGCGCCGCGCCGGTCGAACGGAAGTGAAACGTGAGCCCGGACTTCTCGAGCAACGCGCGCAATTCGTCGCGCCGCTCCGCGTGCCGCGGCACGAGCAGCAGCGACACAGTCAGCCCGCGCTCGCGCGCCGCCTTCAGCGCGGTGACCAGCGCCGTTTCCTCGCCCGGCCAGGTCGAGGACCCGAGCAGGACCAGCCCGGTCGGCGGCAGGCCGAGTTCGCGGCGGAGCGCCGCCTGGTCGGATGGGGCCATGAGCGGGATGCTGACGTCGAGCTTGAGATTGCCGGTCGTCTCCAACCGCTCCGGCGCGAAGCCGAGGGCCTTGAAACGCTGCTCGTCGCGCTTCGCCGCGCACAGGACCCGCGTCACGCCCGCTGCGAGCGGCTGCATTGCCCAGCGGAAGCGCAGGGAGCGCTTGAAGCTGCGGTCGGACATGCGGGCGTTGACGCTGACCACCGGCACGCGGCGCGACTTCGCCTGGGAAACGTGTTCCGGCCAGCGCTCGCCCTCCATGAGGATGGCCATGTCCGGCGCCACCTTGCGCCAGGCCCGACGGCTGAAAAGCCACCAATCGAGCGGAAAATACCCGATGCCAATCGTCAGGCCGGCGTACTTTTCCTTCGCCAGCTTGTAGCCGGTGCTGGTCGTCGTGGTGAGATACACCTCGGTGTGCCCCTCGCGCTTGAAGGCCTCGAGCAGCGGCGCGATGGCCAGCATTTCGCCGACGCTCACCGCCTGCAGCCACAGGCGCTTCGCCCCGGCCGCCTTCGCCGGCAGCGCCGGCACCTCGCCAAACCGATGCCAGAAGCCCTCCGCATAACCCCCACGCCGCCGCATCCGCCACAAATAATACGGCGAAGCCAACACCAGCAGCGGCAGGAACAGCAGGCGGTAGGCGAAGATCATGGGGCGGGTGCCCGCGGAGGGCGGAGCGCGGAGCGCGGAACGCCGGCAGGCGGACCGCCGCTTAACCGGCGATAAAGTCCCGACACTTTGGCGCAAACGACCTCGACCTGATCCAACAATGCCGCTTGTTCGGCGGCACTGATGTAGCCCTCGTCGAGGGCGAGAAACGAGTCGGACGCGACTTCCATGGCGGAGCCATAAGCAATCTCGATGAACTTGAACTGCGCGAAATCTTTATCGGAATTGCGGCCGGCGCGCTCCGCAATGTTCGCACAAACCGATCGGGCGGATCGGCGCATCTGAGAAGTCAGTCCGAAGGCCTCGTCCCGCGGAAAGCGCCGGACCAGCTTCGAAACCTGCCGATACAGCTCCCGGCCCTCGTGCCACACGTCCATCCGGAGGAAGCGAAAGCGCGTGGCGTTTACAGGCATGGCAGAAGGATTCTGGCGCTCAGCCCTCAGCGCTCCGCGCTCCGCATCCGCGCATTACTGCCCGAGGACCCAGGCGAAGATCAGGGGGGCGACGATGGTCGCGTCGCTCTCGACGATGAACTTCGGCGTCTTGGCGCCGAGCTTGCCCCAGGTGATCTTTTCGTTGGGGACGGCGCCGGAATAGCTGCCGTAGCTGGTCGTCGAGTCGCTGATCTGCGCGAAATAACCCCACAGCGGGACGCCGGTGCGGCCGAGGTCCTGGTGGAGCATCGGGACGACACAAATCGGGAAGTCGCCGGCGATGCCGCCGCCGATCTGGAAGAAGCCGATCGAACCCTCGCCGTTACGGAGCGTCTTCGCGGTCTTCGTGTACCAGTTCGCGAGCCAGGTCATGTACTCGATGCCGGTGCGGACGGTGTGCACGTTCTTGATCTCACCCGTGATGACGCGGCCGGCATACATGTTGCCCAGCGTAGCGTCCTCCCAGCCCGGGACGATGATCGGCAAGTTCTTTTCCGACGCGGCGAGCATCCAGGAATTCTTCGGGTCAATCTGGTAGGACTTCTTCAATTTCCCACTGCGAAGAATCTTGTACATGAACTCGTGCGGGAAATAGCGCTCGCCGGCCTGGTCGGCCGCGACCCACTCCTCGGCGACGGCGGCCTCGATGCGGCGCATCGCTTCGCCTTCGGGGATGCAGGTGTCGGTGACGCGGTTCATGTGGCGGTCAACGAGGTCCTGCTCGTCCTGGGCCGTCAGGTGCCGGTAGTGCGGCACGCGCTCATAATAGTCATGCGCCACGAGATTGAAGATATCCTCCTCGAGGTTTGCACCGGTGCAGACGATCGCGTGGACCTTGTCCTTTCGGATCATCTCGGCGAGCGTGATGCCGAGCTCCGCGGTCGACATCGCGCCCGCGAGCGTCACGAGCATCTTGCCGCCGGCCTGGAGGTGGGCCTCGTAGCCCTTCGCGGTGTCCAGCAGCGCCGCGGCGTTGAAGTGACGGTAGTTCTGCGCGATGAACTTCGAAACGGGCCCCTTCTTCTTCGCGAGGGCGGCGTTGATGTGTTCGGGCAGTTGTTTGACGCGTTTGGCTTTGATCATTTCCCCATCACTAGAAACCGCCCCGCGCAATTGGCCACACAAAATTCCGGGGATTAACGTCAACGCAACGGCGCCGGGACGCGAGGGGCGACCACCGTCTTGGCGACCTTGCGCCCTTGCGTTAACGGCCTTCGCAAAAGCCGCGTCGAAACTTGCAGTCCATTCGCCGGTCCAGAAGGCTATGCCTGCCATGTTGCTGCGTACCGCCCGTCTCTCCGTTCTGTTCGTTACTTCTCTCGTCGTCACCCTGACGGCCCTGGCCGCGAACTTCCCGCATGAGAGCAGCGACCTGCCGCCCGACCCCGGCGTGATCTGGGGCCGCCTCGACAACGGCCTGCGCTACGCCCTGCGCCACAACCCCGAACCCCGCGGCCGCATCAGCGCGCGCCTCGCGATTCGCGTCGGCTCCATCTACGAGAACGAAAGCCAGCGCGGCCTCGCGCACTTCCTCGAACACATGGCGTTCAACGGGAGCCGCCACTTCCCGGCGGCGGACGTCGTCGAGTTCTTCCAAAAACTCGGCATGGAATTCGGCGGCGACACCAACGCCTCGACCGGCTTCGACCGCACCATCTACCAGCTCGAGTTGCCGGACACGAAACCGGACACCGTGCGCGAATCGCTGACGTTCTTCGCGGACGTGGCGGACGGCCTCCTCCTGGACAAGGCCGAGATCGAAAAGGAGCGCGGCATCATCCTCAGCGAAAAGCGCGCCCGCGATTCCGTGGGCCTGCGCACGTTCCTGGCCGAACTCGAGTTCCTCGTGCCCGACACGCGATTCCCCCACCGCCTGCCGATCGGCACGGAGGAGGTCATCAAGTCCGCTGACCGCGCGCGCTTCGTCGAGTTCTACGACGCCTGGTACCGGCCGGAGCGCATGGTGCTGGTTCTCGTCGGCGACTTCGACCCGAAGGCGGTCGAGCCGGTCATCAAACAATTATTCGAACCCCTCCAGGCGCGCGGCCCGGCCCTGCCTGAACCGCGCCTCGGCACCGTCGAGCCGTCCACCGAGGTCGTCGGCCACCTGCACACGGAAAAGGAAGCCGGCTCAACCAACGTCGCGCTGGAAACCGTCGTGCCCTACGCGTACGAGACCGACAACGCCGCGAACCGCCTGAAGTACCTGCCGCGTTCCCTTGCGCTGAGCATGTTGAACCGCCGCCTGGAAATCCTCTCGAAGAAGGAGGGGGCGCCGTTCCTGAGCGGCATCGTGGGCGTGACGGAGCAATTCGAATTCTTCCGCAACGCGTCGATCGAACTCAACTGCCGGCCGGACCAATGGTCGGCCGCTCTGGCCGTGGGGGAACAGGAACTCCGCCGCGCGCTCGAGCACGGCTTCCAGCCGGAGGAGCTCGAGGAGGCCATCGCGGAAATGCGCAACCACCTCGAGCAGGCCGTGCGCACCGCGCCCACGCGGCACTCCACCGGACTTGCGGACGAGATCGCCGACAACCTGCTCGATCGCAACGTCACCACCCACCCGAAGGACGACCTCCGCCTGTACTCCCCGGCGCTGGCGGCGATGACGCCGTCGGCCTGCGTGGAAGCGTTGCGCGCGACCTGGAACGAGGCGGCCGGCCGCAAGATTTTCGTCAGCGGCAACCTCGAGCTGTCGCGCGCGCCCCAGAACATCACCGCAGCCTACGCCAAGAGCCGGCGCACGGCGGTCGCGGCCCCGCCCAAACAGACGCAGTCGGAATTCGCCTACAAGGACTTTGGCAAGCCAGGCAAGGTCGACTCGACTCGCAAGGTCGAGGACCTCGGCGTGACGTTGATCGAGTTCAAGAACGGCGTCCGGCTCAACTTGAAGCCCACGGACTTCGAGGCCGGCCGCATCCGCGTGTCCGTGCGCGTGGGCGGCGGCACCCTCACCCTGCCGCCGGACCGCCCGGGTCTGGAGTTGCTCGCAAATGTCGCCTTCACCACCGGCGGCCTCGGCAAGCACAGCGTCGACGAACTCCAGCGCCTGCTCGCGGGCAAGACGATCGGCCTCGGCTTCGGTGCGCAGGACGACGCTTTCGTGCTGAACGGCGGGACCAACCGCGAGGACCTGCTGCTGCAACTCCAGCTCTTCTGCGCCTACCTCACGGATCCCGGTTACCGTCCGGAATCGCTCCGCCAGGTCCACAAGGCCGCGGACCAGCTTTACCTCCGCCTGGCCCACACGGCGGAGGGACCGCTGCGGATGGAAATCGGCCCCCTGCTTGCCAATGGCGACCCGCGTTTCGGCCTGCCGGCCAAGGACGTTTTGCTCGGCCGCTCCCTGGAGGAACTCAAGGCCTGGCTGACGCCGCAGTTTGCGAAAGGCGCCATCGAGATCGCGATCGTGGGCGACTTCGACCCCGACGCGACCATCACCGCCGTGGCCCAAACCTTCGGCGCGCTGCCCAAGCGCCAGGTGAAGCCCGCGTACACGGAGGCCCGGCGCGTCAGCAAACTGACCGAACCCGTCGCGCGCGAATACCGCATCGAATCGGAAATTCCCAAGGCGCTCGTGCGCGTGTACTGGCCCGCCACCGACGGCCGCGACATCAAGCTCGCGCGGCGGCTGCGCCTGCTCACGGACGTCTTCGCGGACCGACTGCGCGTGAAGATCCGCGAGGGGATGGGCGGCACCTACAGCCCCAACGCGGCGCCGGATCTCAGCGACGCGTACCCGGACTACGGTTACCTGATTGCGGATGCGACCGTGGCGCCCGACGACACCCGGCGCATCGTCAATGCGATCAAGGAGGTCGCCACCGACTTGCGCACGAAGGGCGTCACCGACGAGGAACTCGTGCGCGCGAAGCAACCCGTGCTCACCGCCCTGCGCGAGAGCTCCCGCACCAACGGCTACTGGCTGGGCAACGTCCTCGCCGCCGCGCAGGAATTTCCCGAACGCCTGGATTGGAGTCGCAATCGCTACAGCGACAACGAAGGCGTGACCGCGGCGGAACTTTCCATCCTGGCGTGGCAGTACCTCGACCCGGCCCACGCGTCCCAGTTCACAATCATCCCAGTCAAACCCAAGCCCGTTGGGCCTTGAGGCGGAGCGCGCGAGCCGCCGCGCGCCTTCCGCTCACTCGGCCTTGGCCAGCTTCAGGTTGAGCAGCGGCACGAGAAGCAGCAGCCCGACGCAGGTCAGCCCCAACACCGCGTAGCCCGCGGCGTCGTGCACCGTGCCATTGATGGCGTCGGGGCCATACGCATAGGCCCAGCCGGTCAGGAACAAGCTGCGCACGAGATTCATGACGAACGCAAAGCCCATCGAGGCGACGACCAGCGTGGCCTTTTTCCAGGTCTCGTTGAAGAACGTGGCCCCGAGGAAGGAGCCGGCGAACAGGCACGCCGTCAGCGAGCGAATGCCCGAGCACGCATCCGCCACGCCCACCGGCCCGCGCGGCAGCATCAGCACGTTGCCCTGCTGTTCGAGCGGGTATCCGAGCGTGTCGAAAACGAACGCGACGACCGTTACCACCTTGCGCAGCAGGAACAGGCTGATCTGCGATTCGATCGCCGAAACCAACGGCGCCGAGATCAGCCACACGAGCACGGGAAACAGAAACAACGAAGCCACGCGAAACCGTGGGTCCGTCCAAAGCGCTGAGATTCCCGGCGCAACCCTGGTAGGGGCGTCGCTTGACGACGCCCGGGCGGCTTCGAGCGGCGCCCCTGCCTCCTCTGCGTGGCTCGACGCCCGACCACTCGCCGGCACATTGAAAAAAATCAGCGGCAGCACGATCGCGACCATGCCGAGCGTCAGCGCAAACGTGCCGGGCTGCGACGTGCCCGCGCCGGCCCGGTAGAAAGCGCCCAGCAGGAAAAACAGCGCGCCCACCAGCAGTCCCAGGCTGGCCGCACCGTTCAACGTCCAGCGCACCCAGCGCGCCCCCACCACCCCGGTTTCCGCGGCCCGCAAGCGCGCCAGCACTTCCGGCCAGCGCTCATAAACGACGTACGCCGTGAACAGCGGCACGAGCCAGCCAAAGGAGTAGTCCTCCTTGTGACTCCACCAGTGCGACTGGTCCCACGCCACGAACGCCATGAAGCCGGCGGACAGACCCAACGCCGCGAGGAACGGTTTCGCAGGCTGATAAGGGGCTGTCGTGGATTCGCTCAAGCTGCGCCGAGCAAAAACAACCGCCATCCCCGTGCAAGCCGGCAACGCACCAAAACTCTTCCCCTCAAACCTTGGAGGGCTCAGCTCCAGCTGGGCCTTTCCCCATCTTGGCTCCCATCACAAGCCCCGCTTCAACGCGGTCAGCACATAATCCCGCAAAGCCGGTTCAAGCGTGGCGCTGCATTTCAGGAACTGGTCGCGGATCTGGTTCCAGGGCACGGGGCCGTTCTTGATCAGGATGGGCGTCTGGTTCTTGTCCGGCCGGCTTTCACCCGCGTCGACCCGCGCATGGTCGAAGCCGCGGTCCGGCCGCCAGGTGAGCGCGTGTTCCTCCTGGTCGTCACCCGCGTAACAGAGTTGAAAGCCCACCGGGAGTGTTCGGGCGTCGTACCAAACGATGAGTTCGATCCCGCCGCCTTCGAACCAGCGGCGGTAACCGCCGCCGCTCTCCTGCTTCACCCGGGGGATCTCCGTCAGCATGACCCGGAGGTTTGCCGGCGGGAGGCCCCGGCGCAAGCCCGGGGCGGCTACCCATCCCTGCTTTGACATCCCCGCGCCCCGGGCCAATGGTCGCCGTCGCCCATGGACCACCTGCACGCCTACTGGCGGATGGAATACATCGAGACGCCGCGCCTGCCCGAAGGCAGCAACGTGTTCGCCGAATTGCCCAAGCTCGGGAACGACGCCGAGGCCCTGATCATCCATCGCAGCAAGCTCTCCTACCTGATTCTCAACCGCTATCCCTACAACGCCGGCCATCTCCTCGCCGTGCCGTTTCGCGCCGTGAGCGAGATTGAAAACCTCGATGCAGCCGAACGCGCGGATCTCATGGACGAAATCATCCTCGGGAAGAAAATCCTGGCGGAGGCGCTGAAACCGAACGCCTTCAACGTCGGCTTCAACCTCGGCGCCGCCGCGGGCGGCAGCATCCCGCACCTGCACGCGCACATCGTGCCGCGCTGGAACGGCGACACCAACTTCATGCCGGTGATCGGCCAGACCCGCGTCCTGCCGCAATCGCTCGCCGCGATGTACGCACGTTTGAAGGAAACGGCGGACAAGATGACCAAGGCGTGACCCCATGGCCGTCATTCTGAGCCGTGCGAAGAATCCAAGGTGGACGCCCGCCGGCGAAAATCCGGCCGGATCCTTCGCTTCACGCCGGATGACAGTTGTAAGCAACTGATTTCCACTTTCCGTTCTCCGTCGTGCCCGAATCCAAGACGCTCCAGTTCCCCAACGCCCGCCACCTGAACCAACTCTACGGCGGCACCGAATCCAACCTGCTGCTGGCTGAAAAGTCGCTGAACGTGCGCCTGACCGCGCGCGATGACTGGCTGAAAATCGACGGCCCGACCGAGGCGGCGACGCGCGCCGAGGAATTCTTCAACCTGCTCAACTCGGGCAAGACCCAAGGCCTGGCGGTGCGCACGCCGGATTTCGTGCGGCTCCTCGAGCTCTACGTCCGCGACGCCGCCAGCCTGCGCGCGCTGGTGAACGAGCCGCTGGTCATCGCGACGCAGCGCAAGAGCATCATTCCAAAAACGCTCAGCCAGAAACTCTACCTGCAATCGATCCAGAAAAACCCGATCGTCTTCGGCATCGGCCCTGCGGGCACCGGCAAGACGTACCTCGCCATGGCCGCCGCGATCTCGGCGCTGCTCAAGAACCAGGTGCAGCGCATCGTGCTGACCCGCCCCGCGGTCGAAGCCGGCGAGGCGCTCGGGTTCCTGCCGGGTGACCTGCGCGAGAAGATTCTTCCATACCTGCGTCCCCTCTACGACGCCCTCCACGACATGCTCGCCCCGGAGGACGTCGCCACGCTCTCCGAAAAAGGCGTGATCGAAATCGCCCCGCTTGCCTACATGCGCGGCCGCACGCTGGCGAACGCGTACATCATCCTCGACGAGGCGCAGAACACCTCGCACGAGCAGATGATGATGTTCCTCACCCGCCTCGGCGACGACTCGCGCATGATCATCACGGGCGACATCACGCAGATCGACCTGCCCCGCAACAAGACCTCCGGCCTCGTGCAGGCGCCGCGCATCCTGCGCAACATCCCGGGCATCGATTTCCATCATTTCACCGCGACGGACGTCGTTCGCCACCCGCTCGTGCAAAAGATCATCGACGCCTACGAGCAGGCAAAATCGTCGGAGCCGATTGGGAATGGGTAGAATTTCAAAAGGTGGAGCGCGGCCTCCGGACGCGCTTTCAGGAGGTGTGCATCGCCAAAACGCGTCCGGAGG
>JBGAKQ010000030.1:0-36909 GCA_044224295.1 Lacunisphaera sp.
CTACCTGTGGGCGTGGCGGCGCGGATCCGCGACGCAGCGAAACGTATTCGTTCTCACGGCGTGGTTTCGGCTGGCGGTGGGTGTTTTTTCCACGTGGGCGATTGTCACCGGCCGGCTGGGGCCGGCGTGGGCGAGTGTGCCCGCGACGGACTTCTTCCTCGCGATCACGCAGGCGTGGCTCCTGCGCCAGGGAATCTTCAGCGATGCGCGCTAGCGGGAAACTCCTGTGCTTGCTCGCGCTCCTCGCGGGGCCGGCGTGGGCGCAGGATCCGGCGCTGATTCGGCGCGGACGCGAGGTCTATATCGCCGAGGGCTGCATTCACTGCCACTCGCAGTACGTGCGACCGGGTACGATCGATGAAGAGCGTTGGGGTCCGGCCAAACCATTGCCGGAACTTGAACGGCAGCGACCGCCGCTTTTTGGCAACCGTCGGCAAGGGCCGGACCTTCAAAACGTCGGCGACCGCCGCACGCCGGACTGGATTCGCCGACAGCTGCAAAAACCCCGCGACGTCATTCCCGGCTCGCGCATGCCGGCATACGCCCGTCTTTTCCGCAACGGCGACGGCGAAGCGCTGGTCGCGTACCTGTTGAGCCTGGGCGATAGCGCGCCGTGACGATCCACGCGCAATACATTCAAAAGAAACCCTAGGCGCCTTACCGTTTCGGCGCGTGGCGTTTCTCCAGCACGGCAATCGCGTCGCCGAGCGAAAGCTTCTTCACACGGAGCAGGACGATGAGGTGATAGAGCAGGTCGGCGGCTTCGCCGGCGAACTCGCCCTTGTCCTTTTGCAACGCCGCCAAGGCCGTCTCCACGCCCTCTTCGCCGACTTTCTGCGCGACGCGGGCAACGCCTTCCTCGGCGAGGCGGACGGTGTAACTCTTTTTGTCACCGCTCTTGATGCGGTCGACGATCGTTTGTTCGAGGTGCGCGAGAAATCCCACGCCGGTGGCGCCGGCGTCGCCAAAGCAGCTGGTGGTGCCGCGGTGGCAGGTCGGGCCATCGGGCCGCGCGGTGACGAGCAGCGTGTCGTTGTCGCAGTCGACCTTCACGTCGACGAGGTGCAGGAAATTCTTCGACGACTCGCCCTTGGTCCAGAGCCGCTGCTTGCTGCGGCTGTAGAACGTGACCTTTTTCGTGCGCAGCGTCTTCTTCAGCGCCGCCGCGTCCATGTAGCCGAGCATGAGAACCTGCAAGGTGGCCGCGTCCTGCACGACCGCCGGCACGAGCCCGGCGTTCTTCTTCCAGTCGATCTTGGGGAGTTTCATAAGCGATTTTTTTGAGGGTAGGGCGCGGACTCCGTCCGCGCCTTGGTGGTGACGGAGTCGCCGCCCGACCGGTTCAGGGACGGATCGGAATGCCGTCCGCGATGAGCTGTTCCTTGAGTTTCGGGATCGAGATGATGCCCTTGTGGAAAACGGACGCGGCCAGCGCGCCGTCGACGCCCGCCAGCCGGAAGGCGTCATTGAAGTGACTGATCTCGCCGGCTCCGCCGGAGGAAACGAGCGGGATGGTGAGGACGTCGCGCACGAGCTTGAGCTGGGTGATGTCGTAGCCGCGCTTCATGCCGTCCTGATTCATGCAGTTCAGCACGACCTCGCCGGCCCCCAGCTTTTGCGCCTCGGCCGCCCACGCGAGGGTGCGCCAGCGGGTCGAGCGGGTCTTGGTGGGGTCGCCGGTGTACTGCTTCACGAAGTAGTCGCCTTCCTCCTGCCGGCTGTCGATGCCCACGACGACGCACTGCGAGCCGAACTCACCCGCGAGCTCGCTGATCAAAGCGGGGTTTTCCAGGGCGGGGGAATTGATGGAAATCTTGTCCGCACCCCCGTGCAGGATCCGGCGCGCGCCGTCGAGCGAACGGATGCCGCCGGCCACGCAGAAGGGGATGTCGAGCACGCGGGCCACGCGCGTGACCCACTCGGTCGACACGGTGCGGCCGTCGCTGCTGGCGGTGATGTCGTAGAACACGAGTTCGTCCGCGCCCTCGTCGCGGTAGCGCTGCGCGAGCTCGATGATGTCGCCCACGTCCTCGTGGTCACGAAACTGCGTGCCTTTCACGACGCGGCCGTCGCGAACGTCGAGGCAGGGAATGATGCGGCGGGCGAGCATGGAGAAAAATTCTTTTGTAGGAGCCTGCTTGCAGGCGATGAGAGTAGGTGGGTCGGCGGGCGCGACGAATCGCTTGTAAACAAGCTCCTACAAGGAGAGCGCCTCCTTCAGCGTGAACTTCTTTTCGTACAGCGCCCGGCCCACGATCACGCCGGCGGCGCCGGTGGGCTTGAGGCCGCGGAGGTCGTCGAGCGAGGAGACGCCGCCGGACGCCTGGATCTGCAGCGACGGAAACTTCTTCACGAGCGCCGCGTAGAGCGCGGTGTTGGGACCGGTCAGTTTGCCGTCCCGGCTGATGTCCGTGCAAAGGATGTGGCTGAGCCCGGCGGCCACAAAGTCGGCCAGGAACTCGTCGAGCGCCACGCCGGTGCTTTCTTGCCAGCCGGCAGCCGCGATGCGGGGCGTGCCATCGGCGTCGAGGCGCACGTCCGGGGAAAGGATGATCTTTTCCGGGCCGAATTTTCGCAGCCACTCGCGCACGAGGGCGGGTTGCTTGACGGCGACGCTGCCCACGATGACGCGCTGGGCGCCGGCGGCGAGGAGTGCGGCGATCTGTGATTCGTCGCGGATGCCGCCGCCGGTTTGCATGCGCAGGCCGCTGCCGCGGGCGAGCTGCTCCACGAGGGCGGTTTGCCGCTTGGCCGGGTCCTTGGCGCCGTCGAGGTCAACCACGTGCAGCCACGTCGCACCGGCCGCGGCGAATTCGCGGGCCACGGCCAGCGGGTCGTTGCCGTAGGATTTCTCCTGGTCGAATTTGCCCTCGGTGAGGCGCACGACGCGCCCTCCGCGCAGGTCGATGGCGGGGTAGATGATCATGTGAGGGTGGAGCGCGTTGTCCCCAACGCGCTGAACGATAATCCCTGCGAACCAAGCGCCTTGAGGGCAAGGCGCTCCACCTTGAGAAGAACGTTTCTCATACCCGGCCCTCCACAAAGTTCTGGAGCAGGCGGGCGCCGGCGGGGCCGGAGCGTTCGGGGTGGAATTGCGCGCCGGAGAAATTGCCGCGCTGCACGATCGCGGTGAACGGCGTGCCGTGCGTGCAGCTGGCCACGGTGAAGGCGTTCACCGGCGCGGCGTAGCTGTGCACAAAGTAGAAGCGTGCGTCGCGCTCGATGCCGTCGAGTAACGCGGGCTCGCGGCCGGTCAAAAGCGTGTTCCACCCCATGTGCGGCACCGTGATGCCGGGCGCGGCGGGGAGCAGCGCGACTTTGCCAGGGATGACGCCCAGCGTCTCGACGCCCCCGTCCTCCTCGGAGGATTCGAACAGCAGCTGCATGCCGAGGCACACGCCGAGCACCGGCTGCTTCAGGCCGCGCACGCATTCGACGAGGCCCTTGGCGCGCAGGCGCTTCATGCCTTCCGCGGCGGAACCGACGCCTGGCAGGATGACGCGCTCGGCCGCGCGGATCACCGCGGGATCCGCGGTGAGTTCGCTTTGCACGCCGAGCCGCTCGAGTGCGAACCGCACCGAAGCGATGTTGGCGCCGCCACTGTCAACAATTGCGAGCATGGGAAAAATTCCAAAGGCCAGCTTTCAAACGCCAAACAAATCCGAAGCCGGAGGCCATGGAACGAAGCGAAAATTTGAGCAGCGGTGATTTCTTTGGCATTTGGACCTTTGGCCTTTGTGATTTGGCGTTCAAAGAACGCCTTTTGTGCTCGGGATTTCGCTGCCGGTGCCGCGCGCGATGGCGGGCCGCAGGGCGCGGCCGAAGCCCTTGAAGAGTGTTTCCACCATGTGGTGCGCATTGTCGCCCTTCACGCTCATCTGGAGCGTGGCGAGCAGGGAGTCGCTGACGGAACGGAAGAAGTGCGCCACGAGCTCGGTGGGCATTTCGCCGACGAACTCGCGCGGGAACTTCCCGTCGAAGGTGAAGTAGGCGCGGCCGCTCAGGTCGATCGCGACCTGCGCCTGGGCCTCATCCATCGGGAGCACGAAACCGTAGCGGCCAACGCCGCGCTTGTCGCCAAGCGCCTGCTTGATCGCGAGGCCGAGCGCGATGCCAACGTCCTCAATGGTGTGGTGTTCGTCGATCTCGAGGTCACCGTCGCATTTGATCGTGAGGCCGATCGCGGCGTTTTTCGCGATCTGCTCGAGCATGTGGTCGAAGAACCCGAGCCCGGTGGAAAGCTGGGCCGGGCCGGGCGTGTCCAGGTCCACCGAGACCGTGATCTTCGTCTCCTTGGTGTTGCGCACGATGGTGGCGCGCCGCGGGGCATCGACGAACTGCCGGGCGATTTCGGTCCAGCCAAGGGTCTTCGGGTTGTAGCGGATGCCGCGGATCCCGAGGTTCTGCGCGAGGGTGAGGTCGGTCTCGCGGTCGCCGATGACGGCCGATTGATCACGCGACCAGCCCACGTCCTTCACATAATCCATCAGCAGCCCGAGCTTCGGCTTCCGGCAGTCACACTTGTCCGCCGGCGTGTGCGGGCAGACGCGCACGGCCTCGAAAACGATGCCTTGGGAGGAAAGGATATCGAGAAGCAGCTTTTGCAGCGGGCGAAATTCCTCCTCGCGGAAGCTCGGCGTGCCGAGGCCGTCCTGGTTTGTGACCATCACAAACGTCCAGCCCGCGTCGCGCAGGCGTTGGAGGGCCGCAATGCAGTCCGGCTCGAGCACGAACTTGTCGAGGCGGTCGATCTGCTGGTCGAACGGCTCGGTGATGAGCGTGCCGTCGCGGTCGATGAAGAGGATTTTTTTCATGACGTGAGGATGGGGGTGGGAGGGGCTTTACGCCCCGACAAGCGCGTGCGCGGCCCTTGGGTCGGGGTGTAAAACCTCTCCCACCAAAGCGGGGCGGATCCGAGTTGCTCACACACGGGACAAAACCTCCAACGTGGCTTGGTTTTCCGCGGCGGTGCCGACGGTGATGCGGACGGTGTTCGGCACGTCCTTGCTGCGATCGCGCCAGACGACGCCCGCGGCGCGGCCGGCGGCCATCGTCTTGGCGGAATCGGCGACCTCCACGAGCACGTAGTTGGCGTCGCTCGGCCAGACTTTCTTCACAATGGGGAGCTTCGAAAGCGCCGCCGCCAGCTTGGCCCGTTCCGCGACCAACGTCGCAACGGATTCGCGCGCCGCGGCCAAACCAGCGGGCGTCAGCGCGGCCAACGCCGCTTGCAGCACCGGGGCCGGGACCGGGTAGGGCGCGATGACCTTCTGCAGCACCGCGATCACGGCGGGATCGGCGATCGTCGTGCCGACGCGCGCGCCGGCGAGGCCGAAGGCTTTCGAGAGGGTGCGGAGCACGACGAGGTTCGGGTAACGGCCGATTTCGGCGGCGAGACTCGGTTGGCCGGAGAAATCGACGTAGGCCTCATCGATCACGACGACCGCACGGGATGCGAGGGCCGTCACCACGGACATCACTGCCGCGCGGTCAAGCAGGCCCCCGGTCGGATTGTTGGGCGAGCAGAGAAAAACCAGTTTAACGCCGGGTGTGACGGCCCGGAGGACGGCATCCGCATCGAGCGCGAAGTTCTTTTCGCGAATCAGCGGCACCGTCACGCAGCGCGCACCCTGGATGCCGGCCGCGACCACGTACATGCCGTAGGTCGGCGGGGTAAACAGGATCGCATCCTGGCCGGCGCGGCAGAACGTTCGCAGCAACAGGTCGATGCCCTCGTCGGAGCCGCGCGTCACGAGGCACTGCGCCGGCGTCACGCCGTACAGCGCGGCCAGTTGCGCCACGAGGTCCGCCGGCTGCGGCTCGGGGTAGCGGTTGAGCAACGGCTTGTGCACCGACGGCGTCTCGGGATTCTCGTTGGCGTCGAGCCAGACGCGGCCGCCCTTGGCTTCCTTGCGGGCGGAGCTGTACGCCGACAGCGCGAGGATGTCGGGACGGACGAGGGCGAGGACTTGGTCGACGGGCGTCATAGGGCGGCGGGCGCTTGATCGGCGAGGGCTTGGAGGCGGACAGTGACCGCGCGTCGGTGGGCGATCAGGTTTTCCGCGGTGGCGAGACGGGCCACCGTACCACCGAGGCGGGCGAAACCGAGCGGGCTCGCTTCCTGGATCGTCATCGTGCGTTGGAAATCCGCGAGTCCGAGGCCGCTGCAGGCGCGCGCCCAGCCGTAGGTCGGCAAAACGTGGTTGGTGCCGCTCGCGTAGTCACCGAGCGATTCGGGCGTCCAGCGGCCGACGAAAACGGAGCCCGCCGTGGTGATCTGCGGGAGCAGCCGGCGCGGATTTTCCACCTGCAGGATGAGGTGTTCCGGCGCGTAGCGGTTGGCGACATCGATCGCCTCGGCGGTGGACGCGGCCAGGATCACGCGGCTTTTCTGCAATGCCTGCCGGGCGATGGCCGCACGCGGGAGTTGCTTGAGTTGGATTTCGACCTCGAGCGCGATCTGCGTCGCGGTTGCCGCGGAGAAAGTCACGAGCATCACCTGCGAGTCCGGGCCGTGTTCCGCCTGGGAAAGCAGGTCCGCGGCGACAAACGAAGCCACGGCCGAGCGGTCGGCGATCACCATCACTTCCGACGGGCCGGCGGGCAGGTCAATGGCGACGGCGTCACGGGAGACCTGTTGCTTGGCTTCGGTGACGAACGAATTGCCCGGGCCGAAAAGTTTGTCGCACTTTGGGATGGTGGCGGTGCCGTACGCCATGGCGCCGATGGCCTGGGCGCCGCCCACCTTGAAGACGTCCGTGATGCCGCAAAGCCGCGCGGCGCAAAGGATCCACGGATTGATGCGTCCCTGGCGATCCGGCGGCGTGCACAGCACGCGCACCGGGTTGCCGGCGATTTGGGCCGGGACGCCCAGCATGAGGGCGGTCGAGAACAGCGGCGCGCTGCCGCCCGGCACGTAGAGGCCGACGCGTTCGATCGGACGGGTGACTTTTTCGCAGACGATGCCACGCGTGGTTTCGACCCGCACCGGCTTGGCGCGCTGCGCGAGGTGGAACTTGCGGATGTTGGCGTAGGCGCGTTTCAGGGCGGCGCGATTCGCCGCGCTGAGCGCCTTCTCCGCCGCGGCAAACTCCGCCGCGCTCACGCGCAGCGATTTCAGTTTGGCGCCGTCGAACTTGGCCGTGAGTTGTCGCAACGCCGCATCGCCCTTGCGGCGCACCAACGCGAGCACCCCCGCCACGATGATGGCCGTGCGCTTCTGCGCCTTTTGGGCCGGGCGCTTGAGGGCGTCGGCCTGTTGGGCGGGCGAGAGTTTGTTCCAGGGGCGGGTTTGCATGATCGGCAAGTCGTTCGCGTTCGCTTAATCGTTATCGTAATCTCGGTGAGGTCGGGAAAGAGAACGATTGGGATGACGAGAACGATGAATTCTCGGTTCAGAGCATCATCTTTTCGATTGGCAGCACGAGGATGCTGCTGGCGCCGGCCTTCTTCAGGGACTCCATGGTTTCCCAGAAGACGGATTCCGCGCAGACCGCGTGCAGGGCGACCTTGGTGTCGTCGCCGGCGAGCGGGAGGATGGTGGGATTCTCGGAGCCCGGCAGGAGTTTCTTGATCTGCTCGAGCGAGGCCTTCGGCGCGTGGAGCATGATGTACTTCGTGTCCGCGGCCTTTTGCACGCCGTCCAGCCGGCGCAGCATGATCTCGAGCGCGTGGGCCTTCTCGGCGTTGAGCCCGCGGGTGTTTCGGATCAGCGCGGCCGTGCTCTTGAAGATGGTTTCCACCGCGCGGAGCTTGTTGGCCTCGAGCGTCGAGCCGCTCGACACCAGGTCGCAAATGATGTCCGCCAGCCCGAGGCGCGGCGCGATTTCGACGGAGCCGCTGAGCGTGACGACCTCCGCCTTGATCTTCTGCTCCTCGAGGAAGCGCTTGGTGAGGTTCGGGTAGGAGGTGGCGATGCGCAGGCCCTGGAGGTCCTTCACGCCGTTGTACGGCTTCTCCTCCGGCAGGGCGATCGCGAGGCGGCAGCCGCCGAAGTCCAGCGCGCGTTCGACAAAGTAGCCGCCCGATGCGCCGTCGGTGCGGCGTTGGAGCGCAGCCTCCTCGAGGACATTCGTGCCGACGATGCCGAGGTCGCACACGCCGTCCATGACGAGCTGCGGGATGTCGTCATCACGCACGAACAGGATGTCGATCGGGAAGTTCTCGGCGTGGAGGAGCAGTTTCTCCTTCGGTGACTTCACGCGGATGCCGCAGTTCTTGAGCAGGTCGAGCGAGTCGGTGGACAAACGGCCGCTCTTCTGGATGGCGAGGCGGAGGCGGTCTTTCGGGATGGTGATGGGAGGCATGACGGCGGTGAGGGAAAAGTGAGAGAGAAAGTGACGGGATTGGCGAGGCGCGGGTGTGGGCGGGGTCCGGCGGTCGGGCCTGGGACCGGGGCAAAGAAAAACCCCGGCGGTAGCACCTGCCGGGGTTTTGGAAATCGGGTTCCATCTGCCACGGGAAAGGCGCTCCAGGCCTTCCCGCCGAGGGAAGGCTAGCTCACGTGGTGATGATGATGGTTGAGAACCATTCGAAGAAGGGCCGCTTTGATGCGGCAGGCTTGGAAACGGCGCAAGTATTTTCCATTGGCGGGTCGCGCCGGTCAGCGTAACTTGGTGCGTCATAACGCGCTCGCATGCCCCCGGACACACCCCGACTGGACGCGAAAACCCTGAGCGCCGCGGTGGTCACCGTGGCGGCGACGTACATCTATTTCCTGATCTTCGCGCAGTTTGGCTTCCTGCAATCCGCCCAAGCGGCGCTCGGCCGCGGCCAGGACACCGTGCATCCGCTCATGGGGGCGATGGGCCTCGCCGGGATCGCGGCCAGTGCGGGGGCCGCGTTTCGTTTCGAACTGGCGACGGCACGGTGGCGGCTGACGTGGGGCTTTGCGGGCTGCGCGTGCGCGGCGACGGGAGCCTTGCTCGCCAAGAGCCAGGCCGGATTCCTGGCCGTGGCGGCTTTCACGGGGTTTGGCGCCGGGTTCACGACGGTCACCCTGGCGGCGATGTTGCGCGCGGCGGTCGGTTTGCGGCAGCTCGGCATCATCCTCGGTTTGGGCACCGGCCTGGCGTACGCCTTTTGCAACCTGCCTGGAATTTTCGCCGCGGATCCGCGGTTGCAGGCGGCACTCGCGGCGGGCGCGGCCGTGGTCGGGATTGTCGCGGGATGGAATTTGCCGCCGCGGTTTCCCGCAGGGCCGGAAACGACGGGTGACTACTCGCGAGCCGGCGCCGGGCGTTGGGTGGCGATCTTCCTCGCGCTGGTCTGTCTCGACAGCGCGCTGTTTTATTTCATCCAACACGAACCCACGCTGCGCGAGGATCTCTGGACCGGAGCAAATCGCGAGTTGGTGAATGCCGGCACGCATCTGCTCGGCGCGACGCTGGCGGGGTGGGCGCTCGATCGCGGGCGACTCGGGACGGCCGTCGCGCTGGCGGGACTGACGATTGTCTCCGCCGCGATCTGGCTCACGACCGGGCATGCCGGAGACGAGGGCGTCGGCCGCGCTTACATGGCGGGCGTGTCGGCGTACTCGACGGCCATTGTGTTTTATCCGGCGCAAAGCGGCCGCGCGGGCCTCGCGGCGCTCGTCTACGCCGTGGCGGGGTGGGGCGGTTCCGCCCTCGGCATCGGGCTGGCGGAGAATGGCGGACGTTTGTCCCCCGCACTCGCTGGCGTGGCCGCCGCCGTTCTGGCCATCAGCTTCACCGGGCGGCATTTTGCCTCGCGTCAGCCCCGGTGAATGAACGAAAACTTCCGGTTACCGTCTTACACCCCACCCACCCATCGGCAGATTCCCCCAAGCTTTGAACACCCTCCTCGGTTCGGTCCGCCAGTTTTTATCCCGCCAACTCAGCCGCCGGCACGGCGGCCTCCTGGTTTTCTTCGGGGTCTTCCTCGCGCTGTCTTTCGCGACGCGGTTGATCCTGCTCGCCAAGGCGGCCCATGACGTCACCTGGACCCTCAGCCTCGTGGCCTCGTTCGCCTGGGGCGTCGTGTACGACCTCGGGGCGGCCGGCTGGGCCTCGCTGCCGCTGTTGTTCCTGCTGACATTTCTCCCGGCCGGCTGGTTCAAGCACCGCTGGCAGCAGTGGCTCGCGCACGCGGTCGGCTTCGTCATCATTTACCTGCTGCTCTTCAACACCGTCGCGGAATGGGTCTTCTGGGATGAGTTCGGCGTGCGTTTCAATTTCATCGCGGTCGATTACCTCGTCTACACGACGGAGGTCATCGGCAACATCCGCGAGTCCTACAACCTCCCGCTGATTTTCAGCGGCCTCGCGGCGGCCACGGCGGTCGTGTACTGGTTGTGCTGGCGCACCGGTTACCCGCAGCGCTGGGTCCAGGCGGCGGCGAACGAGCCGTTCAAGTCGCGCGTCTCGGTCGGCGCCCTCTGGTTCATGGGCATCGTCGCCTACGGCTCGATCCTCAGCGAAAACTGGCTGCCGTCGTACCGGAACAACTTCAACCGCGAGCTGGCGAAGGACGGCCTTTGGTCGCTGTTCGCCGCGTTCCGCAACAACCAGCTCGACTACGACCAGTTCTACCAGACGCGCACGCCGGTGGCGTCGTTCAAGACCCTGGCCGACGAACTCGTCCTCGACGGCTCCCGCCTCCTGCGGCCGGGCGAGCTCGATACGCTGCGCTGCGTGCGCAACGAGGGCCCGGAGCTCCGGCCCAATGTGATCCAGATCACGGTCGAAAGCCTCAGCGCGGATTTCCTCAGCATTTTCAACCGGGCCTCGAACCTCACGCCCAACCTCGCGGAACTGGCGGCCAAGAGCCTGGTGTTCGACACCTTCTACGCCACGGGCACGCGCACGGACCGCGGCATGGAGGCGCTGACGCTGTCGATGCCGCCGACGCCCGGCCGCTCGATCGTGAAGCGGCCCTACAACGAGAACATGTTCACGCTCGGCTCGGTGTTTCGCGCGAAGGGCTACGACACGGCGTTCATCTACGGCGGCTTCGGCTACTTCGACAACATGAACTACTTTTTCGGCAACAACGGCTACCGGGTGATCGACCGGACCGGTGTGCCGAAGGAGGACATCACCTTCGCCAACGTGTGGGGCGTGTGCGACGAGGACCTCTATCGCTGGACGATGCGCGAGGCGGATGCCAGCGCGGCGTCGGGCAAACCGTTCCACTTTTTCGTGATGACCACGTCGAATCACCGGCCCTACACCTTCCCCGAGGGCCGCATCGACCTGCCGTCGAAGATTTCCGGCCGCGCCGGCGCGGTGAAGTACACGGACTACGCGATCGGCAAGTTCATCCGCGACGCCTCGACGAAGCCCTGGTTCAAGAACACCGTGTTCGTGATCGTCGCGGACCATTGCGCCTCGAGCGCCGGCCGCACCGAGCTGCCGGTCCAGAACTACCACATCCCGCTGATCATCTACTCCCCCGGCGGCCACATCGCGCCCGGCCACGTCCGCACCCTGACCAGCCAGATGGACTACGCCCCGACGCTGCTCGGGTTGCTCAACTGGAGTTATCCCAGCCGCTTCTTCGGCCACGACGTGCGCAAGGTCGAGCCAACCCAGGCGCACGCGCTCATCGGCAGTTACCAAAAGCTCGGGCATCTCGAGAACGGCAACTTCGTCATCCTGAGTCCGCAGCGCGGCGCCACCGCTTATCATTACGACCTGAAGACAAACACGCAGACCCCGCAAAAGCCGTCGGACTACGACCTCACCACGGCGATCGCGTTCTACGAAGCGGCCAACTACCTGTACAAGAACCGGCTCTATCGCGAACTGACCCCGGACGAATTTAAGCAGTTTTCCGCCCAGGGTGAGGAACTCGCGCGCGGGCGCACAGTCGGAACCAAGCCGTGAGCACCCCGCACGCCCGCCGCCCGGTCCTTTGGGCCGCCCTGTTCATTTTGCTGCTCACCAGCCGCGCGGACGAACCCGCCGCGAAGCCCACGGCGAGCGATGATGACTTGCGGATTCCCGGCATCTTCAACAGCGCGCTGCCGCGCACGGAGAAGAAGAATTCGCTGCGCCTGATCGTCCATCCGCACCTCGGTGACTTTTGGGAGCACGACCATCTCCGCACGGCGCTGGGCCTGCGTTACGGCCTCACGCGTCGGTGGGAGGTCACGGGCGAGGCGGATTCGTATTTTTCCCACGGCCTGCGCGGCCCGAGCTTCTTCGAGGACAAGGGATTTTCCGGCGTGCACCTCGGCACGAAGTACCTGTTGGGCGACCCGCTGCGCATCGGCTGGGAAACGTCCGTAGGCACGGATTGGAGCAAACCCATCGGCTCACCCCCGCAGGAGATCACCGACGGGCTCGAGCACGCGACGCCCTTCGTGACCTTTTCCCGGCAGCTGACGAGCAACCCCGCGTGGCGCGTGTTTTTCGGATTCAAGTTCGAGGACATCACGCGCACCTCGATCCCCGGGGAGCTGGCGAAAAACCAGCTCGATCAGGACAATGCCGGGATCAACGGCGGTTTCCTCTACGAGCGCGGGCCGCTCACGTACACCTTTGAGGCCGGCTACGACACCGAGCGGGTCGGCAGTGGCGGGCGCGATGACCTGATCGTGCTGCGGCCGGGTTTCATCTGGGTGGTGCCGCCCAAGTACACTTTCGGGGCGAAGGGCAAGTGGCTGCTCGGCTTCAGCCTCAAGCTCAGCCACGGGCGCGACGGCAACAACATCGGCGCCGGCGCGAAGCTGCGCGTGAATTTCGATTTCAAACGCTTGCTCGGTCTGAAAAAGGAAGCAGCCTTCGGGCGATGAGTTCCCCGGCTGCCGGCAGCACCCGCGCGATTTGGATCACCCTGGGCGTCCTCGCCGCGGCGCTGGCGGTCTTTGAGCTGACGAATCTCGACCTCGCGCTGCAGGACCATTTTTTCAACTTCGAGACCCGGCGCTGGCTCGTGGACGAAAAGGAACCGGTCGGCCGGCTGATTTTCTACAACGGACCGAAGGCGCTGGTGTGGGTCTTTGCGCTCACGACGCTGACCCTCGCGCTCGGTCCCGCGCGCTGGCGCGAGCGCTGGCAGCTCGATCGCCGCGGCCTCTGGCTCGGCGTGCTGGTCATCGCGACCGTGCCGGCCCTCGCCGGTCTCGGGAAGAAGTACACGAACATCTTTTGTCCCTCGGAGATCCGGCGCTACGGTGGCGACGTTGCGTACGCGCGGTTGTGCGACCCCTATCCGCCGGACGATCTCCCTCCCCGGCGCGGCGGCTGTTTTCCGGCTGGTCATGCCAGCGGCGGCTTTGCGTTGCTCGGGCTGCTCGCCGTGCGCGCCTCGCGCCGCTGGCGCCAGGGCATCGTTGCGCTCGGACTCGGGCTCGGCTGGTGGATGGGCGGCTACCAGATGTTGAAGGGAGCCCATTACCTCAGCCACACGGTGACGACGATGCTCGTCGCGTGGCTGGTGGTGTTGGTGTGGCGGCGGGTGCTGCGGGTCCAGTCGTTCTCGTAATCGTTATCTTTCTCGTTCTCTCGCGAGGGATGTCGTCGTGGTCGGCCTTACGAGAGAACGAGAACGAGTAAGAGAACGAGAACGATTTGGGTGAGCAAATGACAAGGCCGCCCCCCGCTTGCGCGGGGGACGGCCTTGGTTGTTTGCTTTATTATTCCTTCATCGCGACGGCGGCACGGTCGAAGCTTTCGACAATGTTCACCGGCAGGATGACTTTCTTGGCGACCGGAGCCCCGTTCACCTTGGCAGGGGAGAATCTCCACTGCTCAACGGCGGACGTGACCGCAGCCACCAGTTCGGCGTCGGCGCCGGGCGTAGCCGAGGTGATGAGCACCGGCTTGCCCGCCGTATCAACGACGAACTCGAGCGTTACCTGCTGGCCGGCGAACTTCGACTCCACCACGGGCGTAATGACCGCGATGGGCGCCGGGATGTCCGTGCGGCCACGGTAGGCATCGACATAGGCCTTCTCGGGCGTCTTCGCCACGAGGGCGAGGGGAGCCACGAGCAGACCGAGGCTGAGGGTTAGTTTGGACTTCGTGTTCATGTTCGGATCCCCGCGGTGAGGCGGGGGTTGTTTTTCTGTTCAGGACAGAGCCCGGCCACCGGCCGGAATGACCGCAGGCGTGGGCTCCGTTTCACCCACGCCGGTTGATAAAGACCGGCGTTGGCAAAAGTCTGCTTTGGGGCGGACCGATCGCGCAAAAGCGGCGCGGAGGGCAACCCGACAGAAGAGCAGGACACGTGGTCCCGGTTGATCACCCGCGGCCTTACGCGGACGGCAACCGAATCAAAGAACGGGCAGCCGGGCCGCACCACGGGGGCGAAGCCCGACTGACGGACCCGAAGATAGCAGGCGGGGTGCCACGTGGCACGTTGCAATCGGGTTACAACAAGCTTTCACAGGTTTATGAATGATCCTGCGGTGGAGCATAAGAAACCGCGTAAAGCCTTGAACGATCCGGCGCAGCCCATGTCGTAGCCGCATGCTTTTTTCCCAAACCATCCGCCTCCTGGGCGCGGCCTTTTGCCTGGCAATCGCGGGGCCGCTGTCCGCCGCCGATGCACCGGCGCCCGCCCGGGGCCAGACCATGGCCGAGAAGACCCTGAAGGAAATCGTCGGCCGTCAGCGCGACATCCTGGCGAGGGCGCAGAAGCAGGGGGACAGTCTCGACGTCGCCGGCCTCCGCGGCGACCTGCAGGCGGTGATCAACAGCTACGATGTGCTGATCCAGAAAAGCCCGGACTTCGCGCCGGCCTACGTCGCCTATGGCATGTTGCTCGGCCAGGTCGGCATGACCCGCGAGGCCGTCGGCATTCTACTCAAGGCCAACAAACTCGACGCCGAGATCCCGGTGGTGAAAAACGAAGTCGGCCGGTTCCTCGCGGAGGACGGCAAACTCGTGGAGGCGTTGCCGTGGATCATGGCGGCGATCGATCTCGAGCCCAAGGAACCGCTCTACCACTACCACCTCGGCAAGCTGCTCACGGAGGGGCGCGACGAGTTCATCAAGACCGGGCAGTTCACGCGGCCCGCGCTCGACAAGGCGATGCTCCATGCGTTCCAGCGCGCGGCCGAACTCGCGCCGACGAACTTCGCGTATGCGTACCGCGCCGCTGAGGCGTTCTACGACCTTGAGACGCCGCAATGGGACGCCGCGCTGGCCACGTGGCGCAAGCTGGACGCCGGCGTGGAAACGCCGCTCGAGCACCAGACGCTGCGCCTGCACCAGGCCAACGTGCTGATCAAGCAGGGCAAGCGCACCGAGGCGCGCGCGCTCATCGACACGGTCACCGAGGTGACCCTCGCGAAGCAGAAGCAAACTTTGCTCGACTCGCTCGCGACGGGCGACGCAAAGTAACCGGATGCGTCTTTTCCACCGCCTCGAGCGCGCCCTCGGGCGCTACGCGCTGCCGAACCTTGCGCTGTACCTGATCGGCGGGCAGGTGTTGTTTTTCAGCCTGTCGCTGATGACGCCGTTCGACGTGCGCCGCATCATGCTCTGGCCGGCGCTCGTGCTGCAGGGAGAGTGGTGGCGCCTGTTCTCGTTCGTGCTGGTGCCGCCGGCGTACGGGCAGATCACGATGACGGCCGCGCTGTTCCTCGCGATCAGCTGGTACTTCTTCTACATGATCAGCCAGGCGCTGGAAAACTACTGGGGCACCTTCCGGTTCAACCTGTTTTTCCTGCTCGGCTGGGTGCTCACCGTCGGGGTCGGCTTCCTCACGCCGCAATTCCCTGTCAGCTACGGCTTCTTCGCCGTCTCGGTTTTCCTGGCGTTCGCGTTCCTCAATCCCGACTTCGAGCTCTACGTGTTCTTCATCCTGCCGGTGAAGATCAAGTGGTTCGCCCTCTTCATGTGGCTGAGCTTCGCCTACCAGTTCGTCACCGGTGACTGGGGCATCCGCCTGTCGGTCCTCGCGGCCACGGGCAACTTCCTGGCCTTCTTCGCGGGCGACATCGTGGAACGCATCAAGACCGGCCGGCAGCACATGCGCCAGCAGGTGCGTCGCCAGGCGTTCCGTGGCGAGGAGGACGAGCCGCGCCACCGCTGCGTCGTTTGCGGCAAGACCGACCGCACCGACCCGCAGATGGATTTCCGCTACTGCTCGAAGTGCGCGAACGACGAGTGCTATTGCGCGGACCACATTTTTAACCACACCCACACCGTCGCGCCGGCTCCCGAGAAAAAGTAAGCCATGGCGCGCCGGTCAGCAGCACCCATCACGCCCGGCGACCGGCCTTCGCCGAGGTTTCGGCCCGGCAAGCCGGCCACTTTGGGCGATTGGCTGGCTCATGCGCAGCAGTTGTATGTGCGGCACGAAGTCGCGCTTGGGCAGGTGGCGACCACGGCGCATGACGAGGCGCTCTATCTGCTGTTGCGGACGCTCGGCCTGCCGCTGGACAGCAAGCCGGCCGTGCTGCGACGCAAGCTGAGTGCGGAGGAGTCCGCCAAGGTTGCGGAAGCGTTTCGGCGGCGCACCGAGGAACACGTGCCGGCCGCGTATCTCACGCGCGAAGCTTACCTCGGCGAACATCGCTTCTACGTCGATGAGCGCGTCATCATCCCGCGGTCGTATTTTCTCGAGCTCCTGCCGGAGCAGATTCCGCACTGGCTGCCCGCGAATCGTCCGGTCAAGCGGGCCGTCGACGTCTGCACCGGCTCGGGCTGTCTCGCGATCCTGCTGGCCCACCAGTTCACTGACGCGAAGGTGGATGCGATTGAGTTGTCGCCCGACGCCGCCGCGGTGGCGGAGATAAACATCGCGGCGCACGGCCTGCAGCGGCGCGTGCAGCTGCATCGCTCGGATGTCTTCGATGCGGTTCCCGCGGTGAAGTATGATTTGATCCTGTCGAACCCGCCCTACGTGCCCACGCGTGAGCTGCGCGGCCTGCCGGAGGAGTTCAAGCAGGAGCCGGCGATGGCGCTCGACGGCGGGCGCGACGGGCTGGACATCATTCGCAAACTGCTGCGGCAGTCGCGCGACCGGCTGCAACCGCATGGCATCGTCGTGATCGAGGTCGGCGGTCTCCGCGCCGCGATGGACCGGGCGTTTCCGGAATTGGATTTGCACTGGCTGCACACGGAGGACGGTGAGAATTGCGTGTGCGTGGTGACGGCGGCGCGGTTGAAGGCTTGGTGAATCTAAGATCAAAATTTCCCGTTAAGAGTGCTTGGGTGCGTCGAAGCAGCTAAGTCTTGATAGATGTTTGGCCGTTGCCTGTCGATAGATGGGGCTCAGCAGTCCGGGGCCATAGTTGTTCTTTTTGAGACTCGCGCAGCAGACAGACTGGCAAAGCGCACCGACCCGGTGCGCCGGGCTCTCACTGCGGAGTGGTCCGCTCTGCTCCAACTCCCGTTTCGCGGGGGTTGGTGTATCTCGCGAACCTTTACGAGGGCGCTAACAGATCGTTTCAGAATAGCGGGGCCACACCGATTTCTGTCTTGGGGTGCTCATCGCTTGGTCCTGGTAGCCGCCATCCGGAACCCAAACCGCAACCGTATATGAATACGCGACAACGTGCATCGTCCCATTGCTATCAAAATAGGCGTATTGTCCCATAAGTTCCAATGTAACCCAGTTGCCGGAAATTGAGCCACCCACTCCCGAGCCACTAGAACCGTTACCCGAAGGATCATACGTTGTGCCATCGACCTGTCTGTATTTGTGGCGATAGGTGTTCGCAATCCGACGGCCGATCTCATCATTGTCGATATCGCCCTCCTCTTCGCAGTGGAAGGCGCGGATAAAACGCCCGTCAAATTCAGACGCATACTCCGAGTCTGGCGTCGTGTCTTTCAACGTCATCGGATCGGAATTGTTTATCTTATGGGCGATTCCAAGTACAGCATTCACTCCCGGGGGCTTGTCCCGGGCTAGTTCATATGCCCGGGAAAAGGTATTAACCGCAGCCAGTTGATAGGCGTATCCCGCCGCATTGCCGAAAGCGTTGAGCCCGCTCACCGTCGATTGCAGGGCTGCTACCGACCGGGCGTCCCTGGCTGTTCCGGTATTCACGTAGACGAGCAGCACGGTATGCTGCCCGAATGAGGTTACCGACGCAGCTAGGACAAACAGGCTGAAGCAGACCGCACGGCTGACCTCAGTGAAACGAAAGAAAACAAAGCGGTTCATTGGAGGGGGTGGGAAGGGGTTACGATTTTCCCAAGTAATACGTGCGGTTGAGCGCAGCTATTTTTTGTCTCACGATTTCGAGTTGTGCTTGGGTCAGCACCGCCTTTGCGCGTTCAAGGGCGATCAGATCGAGCGGCGTCAGTCCGGTTACCGGGTCCACCTGTTGGCGATTCGCTTCAATCTGCGGGTTGTTTGATGAACCGAAGGTATGATAAAAAATCTCGGCTAGGGGTAGGATCTGCTCGGCCATCAACGGAACGCCGGCTTGCGCCATCGCGGGATCGTAATGCTCGTTGATTCGAGCGATGTAAGGCCGCGCCTCGATCATGGAGTGGATTCTATCCAAGACGTCGGGACCAAAGGCTTGGGCGATCGCATCGTCAGATACTATATCTGCCACTTCTAGGGCGCGATTGAGGGAATCTTGGTTTGGTGGAGCAGTGGCGGTGGCGATGTCATGCGCATCCCAGCGGCTTAACGAGCGGTCGATAAGCAACGAGCGCAGCTTTTCTTGGTTGGCTTGGCTTAGGCCAAGTCCGGCGATCACTTTTTTGTAAGTGCGATCTACACTGGCGGTGATCTGGCGGATTCGTTCTTCCTTTGAAAGAGAAGCAAAGCCATCAGTAACGCGCTCCTGACTGCGCTGAACTACGTCGGTCCGCTCAGGACTTTTGCTAACAGGTTGGATCAACTCGCCGACGTTTGTTTGGTTAGGGCTTGATGGCCTAACGTTTTTTTCGGTAGCCGCCACCTTGCGTGTGGCAACACCAGCCTCTCGTCCGGTTTCGTGTTCTTTAGAGCCGAGGAAAACGTTTGTGAGATAAGCGCCCAGCAGCACCGCAAGCGCGCCAACCAAAAAGCGATATTTATTCATGGGTTGTACTATTTCCTGTCGGACTGGTGAAATCTTTCGGACGGGCTTACCGCTGTCTTACGGCCCTAAGGGATATCTCGTTTCTGCGAATTTGGGATACAATTTAAAACCTGTTAAAAGGTGGTCACGCTCACTCGGCACCTTTGGTCTGCCCAACGCTCCAAGTTTCTGTTTATCCGGCGTCGCGGTCGCCGGCCGCTGGATACGCCCAATTGCGAGGGTAGCCGAGCCAGGCTGATCGGCATTGCGTCGGGCATGTGCCCTGCTTCCATGGCGACCCAAAATGGACCCGCACTATTTGGAGTTTCTGAGCATGCTCGTGCGGTGGTTGCACGTGATTGCCGGGGTGGCTTGGATCGGCTCGTCGTTTTATTTCATCTGGCTCGACAACAGCCTCGACGCGCCGCCGCCGGGATCGGACGCCGCGAAGAAGGGCGTCGGTGGCGAACTCTGGGCGGTGCACGGCGGCGGTTTCTACAACCCGCAGAAGTACCTCGTCGCGCCCGCGGCGCTCCCGGAGAAACTGCATTGGTTCAAGTGGGAGGCCTACACCACGTGGCTCTCGGGCTCCGCGCTGCTCGTGCTCGTGTACTGGCTGAAGGCCGGGACGATGATGGTCGATGCGAACGTTGCCGCGCTGACCCCGCTCAAGGCCGTGGGCATCGGCGCGGCCAGCATGGCGGGATCATGGATCGTCTATGATCTGCTCTGTCGTTCGCCGCTGGGAAAGCGCGACGGCTTGCTCGGGTTGATTGTGTTTCTGCTGATCGGCGCGCTCGCCTGGGGCCTTTCCCGCCTGCTCGGGGGTCGCGCGATGTTCATCCATGTCGGCACGGCCATCGGCACGATCATGGCGGCGAACGTATTTTTCATCATCATTCCCGGGCAGAAGCGAATGGTGACGGCCATGCGCGCAGGGCAGGCGCCGAACCCGGACGATGGCAAGCGGGCGAAGCAGCGCAGCGTCCACAACAACTATTTCACGCTCCCGGTGCTGTTCATCATGATCAGCAACCACTACGCGTCGACGTACACGCACCCGCAAAACTGGGCGGTGCTGATCCTGATGATGGCGGCGGGCGTCGCGATCCGACATTTCTTCAACCGCAAGCACAAGGGCGTCTATGCCTGGCAATATCCCGCTCTCGGCGCCGTGCTGCTCGGCGCGGTGGCGTGGTGGACGCAACCGCGGATCGTCGAGCTGCCGCCGGTCGAGGGCGAGGTGACCTTCAACCGCGTGCGGGCCATCGTCGGCGCGCGGTGCATCCAGTGCCATTCGCCGGCGCCGACCTTTCCAGGCTACACCCAGCCGCAGGCGGGGGTGTTGCTGCACACGCCGGCCGACCTGATCCAGAATGCCCCGCGCCTCTACACGCAGGTGGTCGTCACTCGCGCGATGCCGCTGGGCAACGTCACGCAAATCACCGAGCAGGAACGCGCCGTGCTCGCGGCGTGGATCAAGGCCGGCGCGAAGATGGAGCCCTGAGCGCGGCGCGCGATACCCTTGGTTCCGGCTAGACCACAGATTCCAAGGCGCTAGGTTTCTGAGCAGCGATAGCTGTTGTAGCTACGCGTTCCGGCTAGACCACAGATTCCAAGGCGCTAGGTTAGCGCACTGGCTTTTCAGGAACACCCCAGAGTTCCGGCTAGACCACAGATTCCAAGGCGCTAGGTTTCGATGATGCCGGCACAGTCGCCCTGGTCAGTTCCGGCTAGACCACAGATTCCAAGGCGCTAGGTTTGAATACTCCGAGCATCACCCGCGAGATGAGTTCCGGCTAGACCACAGATTCCAAGGCGCTAGGTTCGCCAGCCTGTCGGACTCTTGCTCTCCGGAGTTCCGGCTAGACCACAGATTCCAAGGCGCTAGGTTTCTAAGGTGGTCGCGGTGCCTTGCAACGGTGTTCCGGCTAGACCACAGATTCCAAGGCGCTAGGTTTCAGCACGCCAGGCACCGCGGCCGAACAGAGTTCCGGCTAGACCACAGATTCCAAGGCGCTAGGTTCGCGCGCTTCGAATAGCGCGAGATTGCTCTGTTCCGGCTAGACCACAGATTCCAAGGCGCTAGGTTCGGGCACGTTCAAGCTGGGAGACGTCAACGGTTCCGGCTAGACCACAGATTCCAAGGCGCTAGGTTACGCTGCAGATCGTCGTAGGAATGTTCCCAGTTCCGGCTAGACCACAGATTCCAAGGCGCTAGGTTGGGCAATGGGCGTCTGAATGACGGAATACGGTTCCGGCTAGACCACAGATTCCAAGGCGCTAGGTTGAAGATAATCAGGCCAACAAGGGCAACGAGTTCCGGCTAGACCACAGATTCCAAGGCGCTAGGTTGGTCATATTCCATTAATGTTTGCTCCACCAGTTCCGGCTAGACCACAGATTCCAAGGCGCTAGGTTCGCCAACCGGATTTCCAAGGACCCGAACGCGTTCCGGCTAGACCACAGATTCCAAGGCGCTAGGTTGCGACGACGTTTGACCCGTTGTCGGATTTGGTTCCGGCTAGACCACAGATTCCAAGGCGCTAGGTTATTGACCGAATCACCTCGCTGCTGTCCGTTGTTCCGGCTAGACCACAGATTCCAAGGCGCTAGGTTTTGGAGATTTTGGTTACAAAATCGGCACGGGTTCCGGCTAGACCACAGATTCCAAGGCGCTAGGTTGGGGCGAACGCTGCCCAAAATTGGCTCGCGGTTCCGGCTAGACCACAGATTCCAAGGCGCTAGGTTCGATTACCGTTACATCAAGGCGGCTTCCGCGTTCCGGCTAGACCACAGATTCCAAGGCGCTAGGTTTGGCCGTCACGCGGCCGATAAACTGATCCTGTTCCGGCTAGACCACAGATTCCAAGGCGCTAGGTTCGAAAGACGCGCGCATTGCGCTGATCGCCGTTCCGGCTAGACCACAGATTCCAAGGCGCTAGGTTGACGGACTGGTGGGCCAAGTTTTGGGGCCGGTTCCGGCTAGACCACAGATTCCAAGGCGCTAGGTTTATTCCTACCGTTGATAATACCCGCACAAGGTTCCGGCTAGACCACAGATTCCAAGGCGCTAGGTTTGATGTTAGATGGGTCGTGGTTTCGTTTAGGTTCCGGCTAGACCACAGATTCCAAGGCGCTAGGTTCGCCGGGATTCTCCGCCGAGCCGGGAAGCGGTTCCGGCTAGACCACAGATTCCAAGGCGCTAGGTTCAGCCATTGCTCGACACGGCGGCACAAGCGGTTCCGGCTAGACCACAGATTCCAAGGCGCTAGGTTGAATTTGCCAAGCTAAACGAAGCGCGCCGGGTTCCGGCTAGACCACAGATTCCAAGGCGCTAGGTTCCAAATGAAACAACCCGCACATCTTGTGCGGGTTGTTTCATTTGGAACTGAAATTTTTGGCGAGAAAGCATCTCAAAAGAGGGTGAGCTGATCTGGATTTTCCCGTTTTCTTCGTCGCATACCTTCTTCTGTGCCGTGGAAGGTTTTCATTTTCTCATACTGGCGGTCCGTGACCATGAGGATGTGGATGCGACCGTAACGTGGCAGGTTTTGTTCAATTTGTTTGGTGAGCGTGTCGGCCATTTCCTTGCCGGAGCAGGCGCGCTGATAAACCGAGTATTGCGCCATCTCGAAGCCCAGGCCGAGCAGGAAATCGCGAAACTCGGTTGCGGCCTTTTGTTTGGCCTTCGAGGTCACCGGCAGATCGTAGAGGACTTGGAGCCACAAGAGTCGATAGCCGGAGAGTTGCACCGGATTGGAGGTTTAGCGGCTGGGAAAGAGTGAATCAGGCAGGTCAAGTGCAGCCGAGCCGTCGAGCAGGCTGCGGGAAAGTGATTGGGCGGCGGTGTGCAGCGCAGTCGCGAGGATGGTGTGTCCGTCGGCGGTGGCGACGTCGGCGACCAGCAGCTTTGCAAGGGTGCGCTTGGCGGAAGTGCTTACGTCGCTGGACCCGGTGCGCCAGATGTCGTGGACGTGGGCGTCAATCAGCGGGCGAAACGGCTCCATGAGATCGTCAGCCAAAACATAGGCGTTGGCCTGGTTGGTGTGGTGCAGGCCAAGCGCGGGATATAGACCGGCGGCGACCAGGGCCCGGGCGGTTGCTGCCCGGAGAACGGCATACCCGTAGTTGAGCAGCGCATTGATGCCTGGGCGGGCGGGGTCGCGGGTGAACCCCTCGTCAAAAAGTCCGGACCAATAACGGCGCGCCGCCTGAGCCTCGATGTTCTCGGGGTCACCCGAGCCAATGCGGTGGACCAAAACATCAAGGGTCGGGTCGGGTTGCGTGCAGCGACGCAGGCAGGCGGATTGGTTCT
This sequence comes from Lacunisphaera sp., assembly GCA_044224295.1. Lineage (GTDB taxonomy): Bacteria > Verrucomicrobiota > Verrucomicrobiia > Opitutales > Opitutaceae > Lacunisphaera. The sequence continues at coordinate 23,259 of JBGAKQ010000030.1, forward strand.
CAACCTTGGCGCGGATGATCTGTTGCCAGAGCCGTTTCTTGAGGGGTTCGCTGGCGTTGATCTGGGCTTCGAGCCGCTGGCGGTGCAGGTGATGGGATTCGAACGGGAGCACCAGGGCCTTGGGGTGGTAGTTGTCGCCGCAAACCACCACGCAGACGGAGCGTTCGGACAAGGCCGTGATCAGGTTCGTTGAGAGAGAATTGCCCGGGCCAGAAAACAGCAGGACCGCGATATCGTCCAACGGGACTCGTCCCGCTTCCTGTCCGGCCTTGTCCACCACGAGAAACCCGCGTTGCAGATGAGCGTGGTTGCCCGGCTCCTGAAGTTCGACCACCCGGTGAATCATGGGTTGCCGTGAATCGGCGGGCCGGGATCACGCACCTCGCCGATCGGGGAAACACGCAGGGGGCGGGTATTCGTGGAGCCTATGCGTGAAAACTGAATGGTAAACTTAGCTTCGTCGGTCGCAGCGCAATGTTCTACACAAACAATATTTCGGTTACTTTCTGAAGGCTGCAGCTTCGCGACCCGCACAGTCTTGGTGACGCCCTTGTGTATGGTTCGCAAGGCATCCCCTTTGCACACACTGAACATGCGGCGTGCGGCAGGGTGTGGCTTCAAAGACCGGGAACTCTTTGCATTCGCCTCCCAAACAGTCAGTGCACTAGCGGAAACCTGCCCAGTTGGTAATCTCCAGAAAGTGACGGAATGGACGTCGCCCGGAATCAACAAACGAGAGAAACGTCCGTCACCATGAGTCACCCGGCGGGCAGATTTGTCCTTGATGAGCATCCGGACGGACCGTGTTCCAGTCGAAGAGCTGAATTGCGCCAGTGCCTCAGCCCACGCGGCTTTATCGCTTTCACTCACGCCATCAAGAAACTCGGCCAGTTTCTGACGGACGACATGATCGCGGACTTTATCTATGTCGGCCGATTTTAGACCGGCCACAGGTTTGCGCACTACGAGGTTATAGCCCTGCTCAATTTCCCAAAGCTGATTTGGCCGCCGCCGATCCGGATCCAAAAGCACTGCGCCGTAGGCCGTTTCCTCGTGCAGCCGTCCCGCCGGGTTGTGATCCGGGCGATGGGAAACAATGATGGCCTCAACAGCGGCTTTGGCTTCTGCACGGAAGTTTGGCCATGGCGCCGACACCTCAATGCGGTCCAATTCACTGGCGGCATTGGCATCGCGCACAAACTTGAGAAAGCGAGGATCGATCAGGGCGATGACCAAGGCATCAATGGCATGGTGCCTGTGATCCGCTCGATTTTTCCCGATTCGATTCAGGGCGTCATCCGGGATCAAAAGAGTTTCCAATCCAAGGTGGTGGCGCAGCAGGGCGGTGACTCGGCCGGGCGAAACTCGCACCTGATCGGGCGGAACCACGCTGGTGAGATAGCGGTGAGCGGCTCGGCCCAAGTGTTGGGTGTCCACCAGTTGGCGGGCGAGAAAACCCTGCTCGTCGCGAAACTTTTGCATGGCATCGTCTTGGAAACGCCAGCGCTTATTGCCGGGAAGCAGCACCGCGCGATTGAGGATTTCGGCGTAATCGTAACCCGGGGGATTGTGGCCAAAGGCCTCAAAGGGTGAACGCTTGCGTTTGATCCGGTTGGCGGAGCGCATGCACAGCACCTTGTTGGCCGGCGAATCATCCAGGGTCTGCGCGAAGGGCAAAATGTGATCGATCTCCACCTCGTGGCTGAAAAGTTTTGCCGGTGTGATGCGCTCTCCGGTGTAGGGACAGCACCGTAGATTTGGATCTTTGGACAGCTCTTGCCAAAGACGCAGTCGCAGCCGGTTGTCGTAGTTTTTCGCCAGGCTGAGGCCGTGTTCGGCGTTGATCTGTTCCATAAGAACATCACGGGCGGCGTTGGCCTTGGTGTTGGCCTTTTGCTGACGTTCCAGTTCGGCCAGCTGCTTGGCGCTCATTTTCAAATTTCTGGCAATCTCCAGGTGTATCTCCGATGGCTTGCCAAAACGCTCGATGAGGGTGTTCACCACCAACCTAAGCTGGTTAAGGGCGATGTGAACGGTGGGATTGGGGAATCTCCCGAAGGACTTTTCGTCTTCCACTTTGCTTTTGGGAGCGGGCACCACGCTGTCGGGCATCGCCTTGCCGTAGTAGGGAAGAAAAGCCTCGCTTCCGTCGCCGGCAGCCTGGGTATGGTTCCATCCACAAGCGGCGACGGCGTCGCTATAGTTCAGTCCCTTTTCCAAGTGCGGGACAAGCATCCGCAAGGCCGTGGCACTGAAGCGCGCTGTGCCCTTGGGCAATTTGTCCGGATTGATCTCGACGAAGGCGTCGAGGGCGGCGCCGGTCAGACCGAAGGAAGCGGCCTTTTGCCTGAGAGTCTCATGGTCTTCGGTGGTTAACACGGCATAGACGATGGCGTCACGTTTCTCCAATGGCAGATCGGCCCAGTTTTTGCCGAACAACGTTTTTCCAGAGAACAGGTTGGCGATGGGATCGCCCAGAAGTTCCTCCCTTCGGTCAGACTCGAGGTTGAAGCGAGCAGTTTCTGGCAGCCCCAGTTTTGTGCGCAGCTTGCCGAAGGCGACGGTCTTCTGGCTGCCCAGCAGCGACACCACTACTTCGCGTTGGGCGGGAGTAAGGGGCTGCAGACTGGCGAAGGAATCGGGCCTGTAGCTTAGATGGTTGGCGTCGCTGAGGATGCGAAACCGCTGGAAGCTCGGGAGGGCAAGGTCCGCCCGCGATTCGGATGGCATAAAACGACACACTCCTCGCGGTGGCGTGCGTAGGGGGCGCTGGTAAAATATGAGGTGTTCAACGGCGGCCCAGTCCTCGGGGGTCAGTTTCTGATGAGGTCTTTGAGCATCGCGAATGGCCGAAAACTCCGCCGCATACATTGCTCGAAGCGGGTAAAACTCGAAATCCTTCTTGGGCTTTGACGCAGAGTCCGGCTTCGGTCGGAAACGGGCGCCCAAACCCTGTTCAATTCGCTCATGCAAAAACTGGCCAAGGGTTTTTCCTTCCAGAAGTTCCTGCAAGTGTCGGGCAGCCTCCTTCGTGTTGCCCTCCTCGTCTTTGGCAGGCGTGCGCCGATTGCTTTGAAAACCGCGGCGCTTGGCCAAGTGCATGAGTGCCCGCCCCAAATGATAGGGATGCAACGGGCGGGTTGGGGCGGCTGCGCGCAACGCGTAGGGATTTAGGGTTAACAGATTCCTGGCGGTTTCCCCGTCTTGCGGCAGCAAGCCAAGGTTGCATAGACGGCGCAGTAATGCCTCGCGGCGTTGAACCGCGCGATCGCGACGCGTGCGCTGGCTGCGAATGGAGGTTCGATCCGCCGCGAGGCTTTGCCCGCTCTTGGGATCGCGACCGTCGGAAAAAATTCGCGAACCCATGCGAACAATGGCGGTCGGCTTACCCGCTTCGGATATTTCAAGCATGGTCCAGCCGATGGAATTAGTGCCGAGATCGAGACCGAGGCGGTAAGGTTTGTTCATGGCGCAGGGTGGAGAACGAACTTGAAAAGGACGGCGATCAGGCCATTGCTTCGGCTGTTACCAGTCAGTTCTGCATTTGGAATCTGTGGTCTAGCCGGTAACAAGCGCATCAGCGCACCAGATTGAAACCTCGGCTACGGCCGAGGTTTCCTGTTTTTGGACCACGAAAGCGATCACGGTGCGCATGGACTGATGAATACAGTAAGAAGGCCTACGCACGCTTGAAGCGCACGTAAGCCCATGGCCCGTGAGATTATTTGGGCAGAAAGCGATGCTTGGTCAACGTCCCATTATTTGCAGGCGGGCGGGTTATCTTTTGGCACAGTCAAGCCCGCCCCTACGACCCGTGCGTTTGCGTGAAAGGCGGGATTCGGCAATCCCTCTCTGGAAAAAACTACTTCTTGGGCTCGTCGGGCTTGCGGACGGGCAGTCCCGCGTCCTTCCAGGACTGGAAGCCGCCGGCGTTGGCGACCTTCAGGCCCTTCGCCGCGAGCGCGGTGGCCACAGCGTCGGAGCGGCGGCCGGAGCGGCAATAGAGGATGACCTGCTTGTCCCCGACCTTCGCGAGGAAGTCCTTCCACTGCTTCTTGTCGCCGTCGAAATCGCTCTTCGGCAGCAGCACCGCCGGCGCGGCGACGCCCGCCTCGGCCCATTCGGAAGGTTCGCGAATGTCGACCAGCACGGCCTTGCCGTCGGCGACGAGCTTGGCGGCGTCGGCGGGTTTGACCTTCGCGACCTCGGCGGCGAAGCCGGACGAAACACCAAGGAGCAGGCAGAGGAAAAAACGACGCAGGGAGATCATGGGTTTTTTGCGGGGGTGGAGTCGGCTGGGACAATGGACACGCGGATCACGCCGCGCCACTCATTTGCGGCGTAGCCCTTGGCTTTGTCCTCGGGATAGAGCCGCTCGAGCTTTGCCAGGACGCCCGGGGCGATGACGTCGCTGGGACCGTGGCAGACCAGGCAGCTGGCGTTGGTGACCAAGGGGCGGTAGACGCGCCATTCCGCCGGCGTATTGCCGGATGCCTCCAACCGTTGCACGAGGAGTGGGGGCGGCGTGTTGCCATCCGCCATCGCGCTTTGGATCGACATCAACGCCGCGAGATCGGCGTTGTCGGGAAGATTGGCGGAATTGCGGACGCGCAGGCTGGTGCGCTTGATCGCGGTCACGCGCGGCTGGCCGGCGGCGGCGGGTGGCAGCTTGGCATCCTTCAAGTGAAGGTCGTCAATGCCGGCCTCCGCGCCCTTTCTGGCAATCACCCGGTTGACCTCGCTGAGCATACGCCCGCCGGTTTGCTGGATCACGGGCTCGGCAATTTTCCGGATGTCGACCGCCGCCGCGTCGTCCGCGTCGACCCAGGTAAACTTGCGCTGGAGCTCCGGAGTTTCCGGCGTAGCAGCCAGCAAGCCGGTCCACAGCAATGGGACCAGCCACGGGGTAAGGGTGGTTTTCATGCCCCGAGTATACCGCTTTCGCGGTCATCCGTCACCGGGACCAGCAAAAGCCAAGGAATGCGCAGCCAGCCCCGCCGGCGCGGCGACTCACTCCTTCTTCTTGAGCTCGCAGGTGTTCAGCCCGATCGGCAGGTACGCCGGGCAAAACCGGAAGATCGCCGTGGAGAGCGGGACGAGGCCGACCAGGCCCCACCAGCTCTTGAAGTAGTAGCCGACACCGAGCAGGGCGAGGCCGACGAGGGCCCGGAGGATGCGGTCAAAACCGCCAACGTTTGGTTTCATGTGGTTCAGGGGGTGAGGTTTGGGATGACGCGAGAGCGATTGATCATGAAATACAGCACAGGCACCGCGAAGCGGCTGATCAGGAGCGAGGCGACCTCGCCGGCCATCAGCGAGAGCGCCAGGCCTTGGAAAATCGGGTCGGCGAGAATCACGGACGCGCCCACGATGACGGCCAGCGCAGTCAGGAGCATCGGGCGGAAGCGCACCGCGCCAGCCTCGATCACCGCATCGGCCAGCGGCAGGCCATGACTGCGGCGAAGCTCGATGAAATCAACGAGGATGATCGAATTGCGCACCACGATCCCCGCGCCGGCCATGAAGCCGATCATCGAGGTTGCCGTGAAAAACGCGCCCATCAACGCATGCGCCGGCAGGATGCCGATCAGCGAAAGCGGAATCACGATCATGATGATGAAGGGAGTGACGTAGCTTTTGAACCAGCCAACCATCAGCATGTAGATCAGGATGCACACGGCGCCGAAGGCGAGGCCGAGGTCGCGGAAAACTTCCAGGGTCACGTGCCATTCCCCGTCCCATTTCATCGCCGGCTCGAGATCCGTGTCGGGCTGGCTGGCGTTGTAGAGTTCTACCTTCGGTTGCGTGCCGCCGAATTCCCGGCCGTCGAGCTTCGCGAGTTCGCGGTTCATTGCGAACAGCGCGTAGGCCGGGCTGGCCACGGCGCCCGCGACGTCACCGGTCACGTAGACCACCGGCCGCAGGTTTTTGCGGTAGAGGTTCCGCTCGCCGGCCGTGCGTTCGAGCGTGACGAGTTCCCCGAGAGGCACGAGGGGTCGTTCCCCGGCGCGAATGATGTCGTCATGGTCGGACCGCAACTGCAGCGCCAACAGGTCCTCTGGCCGGCTGCGGAGGGCGCGCGGCAATTCGAGCCAGAGATCGACGTCCTCCCGCTCGTGGGGCTGGTGCAGCAGGTCCACCCGGGCCCCGCCCACCGCGGTGCGGATCGTGCGGGCGATGGTGTCGACGCTGATGCCGTGCAGGGCCGCCTTGGTGCGATCCACCCGCAAGCGGACCGTGGGCTGCAGTTCCTCGACGTACCAATCGACGTCTACCACGCCGGTGGTCTTTTCAAAGATCTGCTTCACGCGAGTTGCCAGCGCCAAGCGATGTTCCTCGGTCGGCCCGTAGATTTCGGCCACAAGGGTTTGCAGGACCGGCGGGCCCGGCGGCACTTCCGCCACGGCCAGCGCGGCGCCGTGCTTGGCCGCGATGGCGGCGAGGCGGGGGCGGACTCGCACGGCGATGTCATGGCTCTGCGCGGAACGCTCGTGCTTGGGCCGCAGGTTGACCTGAAGGTCCGCGACATTCGCGCCGCGCCGCTGGAAGTAGTGGCGAACGAGCCCGTTGAAATTGAACGGCGCCGCGGTGCCGGCGTAGATCTGGTAGTCGCGCACCTCGGGTTCCGTGCGCACGGCGGCGGCGAGTTCGCGTGCGACGCGGGTCGTCTCCTCCAGCGTGGCGCCCTCGGGCATGTCGAGGATCACCTGGAACTCGGACTTGTTGTCGAACGGGAGCATCTTGACCTGCACGACGCCCAGCCCGACCAGCGCCATCGCCGCGAGCAGCAGCGCGGCGACACCACCAAGGAACGTCCAGCGCCAGCGCGGACGCGCAATCATCGGATCCATGATTCGATGATACAGGCGGGTGAAAAAAGTGTCCGGCGCGCGATCGTGCAGGTCGGCATCGTGTCCCGCCGTGAGCTTGAGCCCGTGCCGGCCGAGCACGCGCAGCGCGGCCCAGGGGGTCACTGTGAAGGCGACCACCAATGAAAACAGCATCGCTGCACTGGCGCCGATCGGGATCGGCCGCATGTAGGGGCCCATGAGGCCGCCGACGAACGCCATCGGCAGCACGGCGGCGATGACGGCCCACGTGGCGAGCACGGTGGGATTGCCGACCTCGTTGACCGCCTCGACGGCGATCTCATGCAGCGATTTGTCGCGGGACGAGGGCAGGCGCTGGTGCCGCACGATGTTCTCCACGACCACGATCGCGTCATCGACCAGGATGCCGATCGAGAAGATCAGGGCGAACAGCGTGATGCGGTTCAGCGTGTAACCATAGAGATAAAATACCAGGAGCGTCAGCCCCAGCGTCACCGGAATCGCGAGCAACACGACGAGCGACTCGCGCCAGCCGAGGAAAAACAGGATCAACAGGGCCACGCCGAACACGGCGATGCCCATGTGCAGCAGGAGTTCATCGGATTTCTCGCTCGCGGTGGCTCCGTAGTCGCGGGTGAACGTCACCTCCACGTCCGCCGGCAACAACACGCCGCGCAGGCGGTCGACGGTTTGCCGGAGTTCGCGGACCACGCTCACGGCATTCGCGCCCGGGCGCTTGGCGACACTCAGCGTGACGGCCGCTTCCTCCTCGGCGCCGGGGCGCCCAAAAAGCACGTAGTCGCTCGGCTCGGATGGGCCGTCGACCAACGTGGCGACGTCGCGCAGGTAGATCGGGCTGCCCTGCCAGGTGCCGAGCACGAGCGCGCCGGCATCGGCGGCATCGCGGACGTATCCACCGGTTTCAATGAGCAGGTCCCGGTTAGCGGTAGCCAGCGTGCCGTCCTGGCTGCGCGCATTCGCCGCCCGGAGCGCGGCACCCAAGTCGTCGAGCGTGACTCCGCGGGAGGCAAGTTTCACCGGGTCGACCTGGACCCGCAGCTGGCGGCGAACGCCACCGATGAGGGTCGTCTCGGCCACGTCCGGCAGCGCCTTCAGGGCGTCGTCGAGTTGGGCGGCCAGACGGCGCAGGGTGAGATGATCCTGGGTCCGGCTGTGCAGCGTGAGCGCGGCGACGGGCACGTCGTCGATCGTGCGGGGTTTGATCAACGGTGCTGAGACGCCCGGCGGGATGCGATCGTAGTTCGCCTGGAGCTTCTGGTTGAGGCGGACGAGGCTCTGCTCGAGGTCCGAGCCGACCCTGAAGCGAACAATGACCATCGCGCCGCCCGGGCGGGAAGTGGAGTAGAGGTATTCGACGCCGGGGATTTCCCAGAGGAGTTTTTCCATCGGCCGCGTCACGCGATTCTCGACCTCGTGCGCGGTCGCGCCCGGCATGGCGACCGCGACGTCGATCATCGGCACCTTGATCTGCGGCTCCTCCTCGCGCGGGAGCATGACCACGGCGAAAAGCCCGAGCAGCAGCGAGGCGATCACCGCGAGCGGGGTGAGTCGCGAGTCGGTAAACGCGTCCGCCAAGCGGCCGGCGAAACCGCGCGGGGAATGGGCCGAGGGCTGGCTCATGGCTGCGCGGTCACGGGCTGGCCGTCGCGCAGCGCGGCCGGCGGCGCGAGCACGACTTGTTCGCGGGCGTTCAGGCCGGACAGGATCTCGACGTTGCCGGCGACGGTCCGGCCGGTCTTGACCAGACGCAGGACGGCGCGGCCGTCGGTGACGACGTACACGCGTTCCATTTGGCCGAACCGCGTGACCGCCTCCATGGGAACGAGGAGGGCCTCGCTGGTACCTTGGACAACCTGTAAGCGGGCAAATTGTCCGGACCGGCCGGTGTTTGGCGGCAGGGCGACCTTGGCCAGGACCGAGCGGCTGACCGCATCGGCCGAGGAGGAGATTTCATCGAGCGTGCCGGTCACGGGGCTGGCCGCATCCTCGAGAAGAATAGCGATGTGCCCGCCCGGCTTGAGGCCGGTGGCGGCTTTTTCGGGCACATTGCCCTCGGCGCGCAGGCGTTGCGTCGATTCGAGCACGAGCAATGGCGCGCCGGGCGTGGCGAGGTCACCAACCCGGACATGGGTTTCGGTGACGACGCCGGCGAACGGTGCGCGGACCGTCGCATTGGCGAGCAAGGCTTCGGCCTCGGCCACCGCGGCTTGGGCAAAGCGGAGCCGGTCCTCGGCGTCACGAAGCGCGTCCGCGGGATTCACGCCGGAACTCACCAGGGTTTTCTGGCGGGCCGCGTTGCGCTCGGCTTCGGCAAGCTGGGCCTGGGCTTGTTGCAGGCGGGCTTGGTTCTCGGGGGCGTTGAGCGTGAGGAGAATTTCCCCCGCGGCCACGGCACTGCCCAAGCCATGCGGAAAAGTCGCCACCGCCCCGGTGAGCTTGGCCGCCAGCGTGGCCCGATCGGCGGGCCGCACCGTGGCGGGCGCCTCCACCATGACGGGCACCGCCTCGGCCACCACCGGGGCGACACGCACCGGCAGCGTGGGTGCCGAGGCGATCGCCGATTCAGTCGTGGACCGGCGGCAGGCTCCGAGCGCCAGCAAACTGATCGAAAGCAGGAGGCGGGTCGTCATGGGTCAGCGGGACTGGCCGCCCCAGTGAATGACGTCGTTCCCGTCGACCCAGCCCAGCTTGCGCAGGACCAGGGTCGGCGGGCAGAAGCCGGTGAAGGCGGATTGGATCAGGTTCACGCCCACGAAGCAGGTGAGCAGCAGCCACCAGGGGCTGACGAAGTGGGCCAGCGCGACGCTGAGGAGCGTCATGGAGCCGGCCAGCACGCGGACCAGTTGTTCGGTTTTCATAAAAGTATATGAGCAAATACGCATATACTTGCCAAATCGTCAAGCCGGGGTTTGCTCCACGGCATGTCCCGTCATCCGGTGCTCAACGACCACGCGTTGGAGATCGTCGCCCGCCGCTTCGCCGTCCTGGCGGAGCCGATGCGGCTGCGGCTGATCCAGGCGTTGTTCGACGGCGAGAAGAACGTCACGGAACTGGTCGAGGCCACCCAGGGCACGCAGGCAAACATCTCCCGGCACCTGCAGACGCTCATCGCGGCCCACATCCTGGCGCGGCGCAAGGAGGGGCTGCAGGTTTTCTATCGCATCAGCGACCCGACGATCCCGAAGCTGTGCGAGCTGGTGTGCGGCAGCCTCGAAAAGACGCTGGCGAAGCAGGCCGCGCAGTTCAGCGCCGGCCGCTGAGCCCGGCCCGCCTCAGGCGTGCGCCGCGGCGCTGAGTTCGTCGGACATTTCCTCGTTCGAGAAAACGGCGGAGACGTCCTCGCTCTCTTCGAGCGCGTCGTGGAGCTTCGCGAGAAGCTTGGCGGTCTCGAGGCTCGTGACGGGCACCGTGTTCGTCGGGATGTAGGCGATTTCGGCGCTGTCGGTCTTGAGGCCGGCTTTTTCCAGCGCGTGCGCGACCTTGTCGAAGACGTGCAGGTCGCACCGCACCTCGTGGCCGTGTTCGGTCGTGATGACGTCGTCCGCCCCGGCTTCGAGGGCGATCTCCATGAGTTTGTCCTCATGAATCTGGTCCTTCGCGATCAGGAACTGGCCGGCGTGCAAAAACTGGAACGCGACGGCGCCGTTCTGCGCGAGGTTGCCGCCATGGTTGGATAACGTGGAGCGGATGTCCTGCGCGGTGCGCTGCTTGTTGTCGGTCGTGACCTTGACCACAAACGCCACGCCGCCGGGGCCGTAGCCCTCGTAGTGCATTTCCTCGAAGATGACGCCCGGGAGTTCGCCGGTGCCCTTCTTGATGGCGCGGTCGACGTTGTCGGCCGGCATATTCGCCTCGCGGGCCTTGAGCAGCAGCGTGCGCAGGCGGGCGTTGCCATCGGGATCGCCGCCGCCGGCCTTGGCGGCCATCGTGATGTCCCGCGACAGGCGGGAGAAAACCTTGCCCTTGCGCGCGTCGGTGACGGCTTTCAGGCGTTTAACTTTGGACCATTTATTATGGCCGGCCATGATGCCAAGTAGCGAGTAGCGAGCATTGAGTAGCGAGTAGAAAAAGCGCGTAGACGGATGCCCGCTACGCGCTACTCACTACTTTTTCTTTTTCGGCGGCGTGACGTTCTTCATGCCGGGCTTGCCGGGCTCGGCGTTGATCGGGAGGTCGGGTTCCGGCATGCGGTTGATGACTATTTGCTGGCCGATCGTGAACAGGCCGTTGATCGTCGAGTAGAGCGCGAGGCCGGACGCGAAGTTGTAGCAGAAGAGCGTGAACATCCAGGGCATGACCTTGAACATGACCTGCTGCGCCGGGTCGGTCGTCGGGGTGGGCGTCAGGCGCATCTGGAAGATCATCGTGGCGCCCATGAGGAGCGGCATGATGTTGACGTTGAGGTGCGTCAGCCCGAGCAGGGGCAGGGTGACGGTGCCGAACGAATAGATCGTGTCCGGCGCGGCGAGGTCATGCACCCACAGGAACGGCGCGAAGCGGAGTTCGGACGCGCTCTGGAGCATCGTGAAGAAGCCGATGAAGAACGGAATCGTGATGAGGATCGGCACGCAGCCGCCGACCGGGTTGACCTTGTTCTCCTTAAACAACCGCAGCGTCTCGGTCTGCATCTTCTGCGGGTTGTCCTTGTACTTCTCGCGCATGGCCTGCATGTGCGGCTGGAGTTTCGCCATGCGTTTCGCGGAGCGGGACGCGGCGAGCGTGAGCGGGAGGAACACGATCTTGAGGAGCAGGGTGGTCAGGACGATCGCCCAGCCCCAGCTCGGCACGAGCGAGTGGACCCAGTTGAGGATCGTGAGCAGCAGCGGGGCGAAGAAGCCCGAGAAGAAGATCTTCCCGATGCCGCTGCTGAACTGCATGACCTTTTCCTCGTGCTGCTTGAAGATGTCGGTGTTCGCGAGGCGCTTGTACTCCTTCGGGCCCGCAAAGTAGTTCGCACCGAAAGTCGCGCTGGCGCCGGGGGCGAGGGGCTTGAGGTCGAACTGCGCGTAGGCGGTGATGCCGTAGCCCAGGCGGTTGTCGGCGGGGAGCAGCGGGTTGACCTTCACGCGCTCGACGCGGACGCCGACGCCCGGCTGGTCCGGGGTGAGGATCATGGTAAAGAACTGGTTCTTCACCGAGGCCCAGCGGATCGCCGCGGGCTTGTCGAGGTGGGTCGGGGGCGGCGCGGAGCTGAAGAAGCCGGCGCTCGCGAGCGAGTCGCGCTGCACGAACTCGGCATCCTCGCCGTCAAAGTAACCCACGTTGAGATAAATGCCGTTGTCCGTCTCGCTCAGCGGGCTCGCCGTGCCGAGGTTGAACGACGCCTTCGGCAGCGCGAGCGGCGCGTCCGACAGGTTGCGGAACGTCGTCTCGTGGCGGAGCTGGTAATCATCGAGCCCGGGCGCCTTCGCCAGCGAGTAGCGGCGGGTGACCTCGAGGTTCTTCGAAACGGCGCGATAAACGACCTCGGTCGCGGTCTGGGAAACGACCGTGTAGGCGACGTTGCGATCCGCGCCCGGGAAGTCGGCCAGGCTCAGGGCCGGCGCGGCCTGCGGGGCATTCAGCGTGTAGCGGTCGGCGGAGGGTTTGCCGTCGCGATCAAGGTGCGCGGACTTCTTCAGCAGCGCGATGGAGTCGATGGCGCCGCCGTGGTTCGTGAACTTCACGGACACGAATTCGTTCGCGAGGGTGACGTACTCGGCCGGGCCGGCGGCGGCCGCCGGCGAGGCGGTCAGCGTGGCGTCGCCGGGCGACGTGGCCGGGCCCGTCTGGCCGGCCTGGTTGGTGGCCAGGGGACTGCCGCTGGAGGCCGGGGCCTCGACGTGCGGGCGGGCCGGCTGTTGCGGCGCGTAGCGGGCGCTGAACCAGAAGCTCGCCATGGCGGCGACGAGGAGCAGGACCCCGATTGCGGTGTTCTTTTTGTCCATTTAGGAAAGGAAAGTGAGCGTGGAGGAAAAGGATCAGGCTTGCCGCGGGACGGAGGTGCAGACCGGCCGGGCCTTCCGCGGCACGGGGTCTTCGCCACCGGGATGCCACGGGCCGCATTTCGCGAGGCGGCAAACGGTGAGCCAGCTGCCGACGACCAGGCCGTGCTCCGCCAGTGCGCCCCGCGCGTAGTGCGAACAGCTCGGCGCGAAGCGGCAGCCGCCCGTGGGATCGATCACCACCAGCGCGGGGGAGATCGTCTTCTGGTAGACCCAGATCAATCCGCTCGCGGCGCGGGCGGGAAGGCGGGTGAGCGTGAGACGATCAGGCATTGGTGGGTTAAGGAGCCAGCTTCTGGCAGGCGGCGGCGAATCGTTGTTCCACCTCCGCGAACTCCATGCGCAGCAGTGCGGCGCGGGCGGTGAGGATCAGGTCGAGGCCGGCGGGCACGAGGCCCTGGTGCTTGCGGAAAATGGCGCGCAGGCGCCGCTTGGCGCGGTTGCGGTGGACGGCATTGCCCACGGCGGCCCGGGACGCGACCACGCCGACGCGGGCGGTGGCGGCGGGTTCGGCGCCGGGGCGCGGGGCCCAGGTCAGGAGGAAGGCGCCGCAATCCACGCGGCGGCCCCGCTCCCGGACGGCGCCGAAATCGGCATTGCGCCGCAGGCGTTGCCCGGCGCGCAGGTGCATTCTCAGACGACCGTCAGGCGCTTGCGGCCCTTGCGACGACGGGCGGCGAGGACCTTGCGGCCACCGCGGGTGGCCTTGCGGGCGCGGAAACCGATCTTGCGGGCGCGTTTCTTGCGATGCGGGCGGAATGTAGGCTTCATAGGTTTATGGCAAAAAGAGGGTCAGGTTCGCCGGGGGGGCGGGGG
>JBGAKQ010000031.1:0-35653 GCA_044224295.1 Lacunisphaera sp.
GTCGAGCTGCGAAATCGAATTCTCGGCGTCGAGCAGCGACGCATAACGCATCAGTTTGCTCAGGTAATTGCGCGCGCCATCAACCTGGTTGAACGGGATGCGCAGCCGCCAGATGTAGACGTTCGGCGCGCCGGCCAGCACTTCCTCACCGAGCGCCTTCGTGCCCGAGTAGAAACTGCAGTGGTTGGTGCGGAACGTGAAGTTCGGCGTGTCGGTTTCCTTGAAACCGCTGCCGTCGGGATTCTTGCCGGAATAAATGCAGCCGGAGGACACGTGGCCCCACGCCACCCCGGCGTCCGCGCACGCCTGGGCAATCGTGCCCGGCAGGACGGCGTTGCCCATCAGGCACTCGGCCTTGTGCAATTCGCAGGCATCGACGTTGGGTTTGCCGGTGTAGCCCGCGGCGTTGATCACGAAATCCGGACGCTGTTCGCGCAGCAGCTTGGTCAACGTCGCCCGGTCCGCATAGTCGACTTCCGACCGACGCAGGTTGCGGAAGGGCAATCCCTTGCGGGCAAGCAAGGCTTGGTAGGCAGCGCCAACGTATCCGGAACCTCCGAGCAGATAGATCATTGAAAAAGAAGGAGAGAACCCGGCTGGGGGCATACGTCAACCCCGGGGTGGATGGCCTTGGGCCGGCTGGCCGGTCCCTCGACGGGCTCACTTCTTCCGGTAATCGCCTCGGCTGAAGTATTTTTCGAGCCAGACGTAGGCGCAGATGAAGAAGTAACGGCTGCCCATCTCCTTGATCTTCAGCTTGGCTTCGCCGTATTTGCGGTTTTGCCAGGAAATCGGCATCACAGTCCACGTGAAACCGCGCACGATCGCCTTGAGCGGGATTTCGACGGTGAGGTTGAAATGCGGCGCGAGGAACGGCCGGCAGCCCTCGATGACCGTGCGGCGGTAGGCCTTGAAGGCGTTGGTCGTGTCGTTGAGCGAGATATTGAAGCCGACGCGCACGAGGAAATTCGCGAGGCGGTTGACCCAGAGTTTCACGCGGGGGTAGTCGACCACGCGTCCGCCCTTGACGAAGCGGCTGCCGAACACGCAGTCCCAACCTTCGTTCAACAGGCGCCAGTAGCGCACGGCATCTTCGGGCGAGTCGGAGGCGTCCGCCATCATGATGGTGCAGGCGTCGCCCTTGATGTGGTTGAGGCCGAAAACCACCGCCCGCCCGAAACCGTTGAGCCCCTTGTTCTGGACCGGGGCGAGGGTTGGGATGGACGCCCGCAGTTCCTGCAGGACCCGCCAGGTGCCGTCACGGCTGTTGTCGTCGACCACCACGATCTCGTGCGGCACGCCTTCGCGGGCCAGCACCGCATACAAGTCCCGAAGCGTGGGCGGCAAAGACTCCTCCTCGTTGTGGGCGGGGATGACGATGCTGTAGAGGGTGAGCGGGGCCGGTGACGGCGGGACGGACATCGGGCCTTAGAACGGAAATTTTGCCCGGGAGGGCAAGCTTCCGCTAGCGCGGGGCGGACAATTCCAGCCAGCCCGGATGCTGTTCGGCGTGGCGGGCGATCTCCGCCAAAATTTCCACGGTCGGGGTGGCGGGTTTCCAGCCCCAAACGGTCGTAGCTTTGGCATGGTCCAGCACGATCCACGGAATATCGAACGGCCGCGGGGTGCCATCCTGCACGACGGTGTGCGGACCGAAGCGACCGGCACACCAGTCGCTCAGTTGCCGCAACGACATCGCGGAAGCCGCGCCGCCGGAGAAGTTGGCGAGGCGATCGGCGACCGCCACCCGGGGGGCGGCAAATTGTTTTTCCAGGACCGGCACGAGGTCGCGCGGATGCAGGCAGTCCCGAACCTGGTGCCCGAGGCCGCCAAATCCCAGGTACTTCAGCGGACGCTTGCGCAGCCAGCTGTTGATCCAATACGCGAAGATTCCCTGGTCGGCGCGGCCGAATTGCCCCGCGCCGGCGAGCACCCCGCAGCGATTGATGAACACCGGGAAACCGAACGTCTCGCCGTACTCGAGCGCCATCGCCTCGGAAGCAAGCTTGGTGGCACCATAGAGCGAAATGGGCGCCGTCGTTGCGAAACTCTCGGTGAGGCCGGCCGCGGAGAGCCCGGCGGGCAGCCGGTTGGCGTCGGGCGACGGGCGCAGCGCGTTGGCCTCGACCACCGTAGCGAGCGCGGCGAGCGGCGCGATCGAGTAAACGCGACTGGTCGAGAGCAGGACGAAACCCGCCTTGTGCGCCTTGCAGTATTCCAGCACGTGGATCGTGCCCGTGAGGTTGTGATCAACGAGTTCCTTCGAACTGGTTTTTCCGTCCACGCCCGCGAGGACGCTGGGATTGGCGGCGGCATCGACCACAAAGTCGGCTGGGGGCAGGCTGGCCATCGCCGCGGCGTCCCGCAGGTCCGCGGTGAGCACCTTGATGCCGAGTTGCGCCAACGGCGCCACGTTGGTCTCGCTGCCCGGACGGATGAAATTGTCGAATCCCGTGACCGTGTGGCCCGCCGCGGCCAGTTCGCGCGCCAGCGTGCTGCCCACGAAGCCGCAGATGCCGGTGATGAGGATACGCATGGTTCGAGTGAAACAGAGCGGCCGGAGCGGAGAAAGCGGGAAATGCCCGGCGGGCGGCTATTTTTGAGGTTGAACAACCTCGGCTTCGGGCGGTCAATTAGCGGAACATTTTCCCTATGATCATTCGTCCTTTCCGTCTCCTTCTCGTTATGGCCCTCACGACGGTTTCGTCGTTCGCCACTGACCGCATGATCTCCATCTCCGCGCCCGCCGAAGTCCGGGCGGGTGCCGCGGTGCATGTGTCCATCATGGCCCTGACCGACGCCAACGATGGGGAGCAAATCGGGTTCCTGCACGCGGAGTATTCGCTGGATGGAGGCAAGACCTGGATTGCCATCTGCTTCGAGGAAAAAGCCGGGCTGCAGTTGGAGCGCGGGGCGGATTTCCAAGCGGGCGCGGCGGGTTCCAAGGTCCTGGTCCGGGCCCGGGTCGCCTTTCGCGGCGGCAAGGCGGGGGACGTTACATACAAGGGCACCCCGATTGCGTGGGACGACAGCTGGGCGAATTACCGGGCCCCCGCGGGCAAATTCATGATCATCTACGTGCGTTGATGGAACGCGTGCGGTCGAATTGAAGCAGCGTTCACTTCAGCTCCAGCGCTGAGATCTGCACCAAATCCCACGGCGGGCCGCCGGGAGAAATCGCATTAGTTTTCACGGTGAGGATGTCGCCGGGGTGGAGGGCGGGCAGCTGCAAGTCCGCATGGTGGGACGCGCGGTCGGCGGGCTGGAGATATCGCTCAAACAGGACGCGAGGTGGCTGGCCTTCGCTCTGCAACTCAACCCGGCAAACCGCGCCGGCACCGGCCGTGGGTTGCAGGCCGTAGTTGAAACGCAGATCGCGTTCGTCGCCGTGCAAGTCAAAGGAAAGCCGCGCCGGGGCGTGCTGCGTGAAACGCTCCGGCGGATTCTCCTCGAGATGAGCCAGGGTGTCGTCGTCGACCCGGTCGGGCACCCGGCTGAAACCGGGAAACTGCTCCTGCCGGAAGTGCTTGTTCTGGTGAAAGCGCAGGCTAGCGAGATAGAGCCAGTCCCACGCCCCGTCCCCTTGCGGCCCCTGATCCGTCCGCAGCACCAACGTGGCGCCGCGCCCGAAACGTGGCAGGACGACCCGAGCGCTTTGCCGCCCGCGGTCCTCTGGGTGCCTTCCCGGGTCGAGGAAGCGCTGAAACACCGTGGTGGTGGATGGCCCGTCCACCAACTCGAGGTTGAGTTGCGCCCCGTCACTTTTGGCCGGGGCATTTTCGGCCGGATCGAAGCCGAACTCGATCGAGACCTCCTGGACATTTTCGTTCAGGGCCCATTCCACGCGGGTGGGTGCAGCATGACCGCATCGTGTTGAGCGATGGTCCGGCGTTGCAACGGGTCCAACCCGGAACCGGGCGGCGCCGTGAATTTTTGCAAATCGTACCCTCGCGCCCGCAGTTGGCGGAGCCGGACGCAGTTGAGTTGGCCAAGCCCCGGAAGATCGTTGCGGGCGTAGATCCGGGCGTCCTGCCAGTCGGTGACGAGCGTGTAATGCTGACGGATGTAAGCGTCCAGGTCGGGGAAGTGCTCGTGTGACTGCCAGCGGCGATCCTGGTAGAAGAAAGCCCCCGGCCCGACGGAATCCACAAAGACCGCGGGTGCACTGCGCTGGAGGTCGGCGAGGTAATGGGTGCGGAAGTAGGCTTGCTGCGGGTTGGGTTCGACCGACCAAAGGCTGTTGGCATCGCGAGTGGCCTGCCGCAGGCCGCTTTCCACATGGAGATAACCCGCCCATCCCCAGGTGGCGAGAGTGTCGCCGGGACCGGTGAGGGCATGCAGCACTTCGGCGGCGCTCGAGCGCGGGTGGCGCCAGTTGTAAGCAAACGAACCGTAAACCGGCGGATGGTCCAGCCGCAGCGCGCGCGTGATCAGCGGCAGGACGCCTGCGGCGAGCCCCAGACCGGCAAGAGCGAGGCGAAGGCGCACGGCGGGCCAGTGCCGCCACCATTCACCTATCGCCGCACCGAACCACAAGGTCACCGGCACCGGCAACAGGAGTGCGTAGTGCAGATAATCGCGTCGCGGGGTGATGACCGCCGTGACCGCCGCAAATGTGACGAACGCTCCGGCTGTCACGAGCGGGGAGGGGCGCACCCGGCGCCACGCCAAGAACCCCATTGCGAGCAGCAGCCCGGCGCCGGTGGTGTACAGAAACAAGGGGAGCCGTCCGTCGAATTCGGCGTTGTGCCACATGGCCCGCACGGCTTCGGCCAAAGTCGCCGAGTTGCCTTTCCCGACGTACACAAAGTTCTGCAGGATAAAACGACGCCAGGCCGCGTCCACCAGCCCCGCGGCGGCGACCATCCCCGCCAGCAGCAACGCGGGCAGGGCGGCCGCGGCCACAATTTCGGCCAAGTCGCGGAAACGGAGGCGGGCGGCCCGACCAGGCTGCCGCCACACCTGCCAGCCGGCCCAACCCAGCAGCGCAAGCCCGATGGGCCCGGCCTGCAGTTTCGCCCACGGCAGGGCGCCGGCGAGGAAGCAGGCCGACCAAAGCCGGATCCGGCTTGCAGGTGCGTTTTCGGACAGCAACCAGAACGACAAGGCGATGAAGAACAGCGGCAGATGCTCGGTCGACAGGTTCGCCAGTTCGGGGTGACTGGCGCTGGCGAAAAAGGCCGCCGCCGGCAGGATTCCGAGCCAGGCTGCCGCGTGTCCAAAGGGCCGGGCCAAACTGCGCAGGCAGAAAAATAGCGCGCCGCCAATGAGCAGCAGGCCGGTGAGCCGCGCGGTGAAATAATCCAGCGGCAGGCCGAGCCAGGCCCAGGGTGTCAGCAGCCAGTAGTTGAGCGGACCCGAACTGCCTCCGTCGACCGACCTCCAAAATGCCGGGTCGTGGGCGAGGGTCATGGCTCCCGCGATCATCTGGCTCTCATCGGGGTTGTATTCCCGGGGGTCGAGGAGGAAGGGCCAGCGCCAAGCGAGCAAGAACAGGAATACCAGCAGCGCGTCGACCCAGCCCGGGGGGCGTGGCGGCGGCGCGCCTTCCCGATTTTCGCGGATGATCCGTCGACCGATGCGGATCAGGAGTCCTGAGGTGGCTGCAACAATGGGGAGCCAGTAGCTGCCGGGATGGAGATCCAGCCAGTCAAAAAGGGATCTCAGGACATCCGAAGCGCTCACAGCCGTTGGAAACGGTACTTGGCCCAAGCCCAGATCCACGTCGGCGGATCGCGGAACATGGAGACCTTCTTGCCCTCCTTGAACGAGCGGGACGTATACTTGATCGGGATTTCAATGGGCCGGTAGCCCTTGCGGACAAGTTTGATCAGCAGTTCCCAATCGAAATCGAAACGGTTCGCATCGAAGGTGAGATCGGCGATGCACTCACGACGGAACACCTTGTACATCGTGAACGGGTCGCGGAGCGTCAGGCCCAGCGATACGTCAATCAACGCGGTGAAAAACCAGTGGCCGGCGTTCAGCACGAAGGCGTGGAGCACCTGCTCGTCGAATTTGCGGATGAAGAGGCTGTCACTGTGCCGCGATCCCAGCACGAACGCGTGGGTGTTGGCCATGAAAGGTGCGAGCAGCTTCTCGTAGTCCGCTAGGTCGTATTCGAGGTCGGCGTCCTGGATCAGCACGACATCGCCCGTGGCCTGGGCGAGCCCGGTACGGACGGCGTGGCCCTTGCCGCGCGGGCGATCCTCCAGCAGCAGTTTCACGCCGGGCCGATCGCGGTAGCCCTCGACGATGGCCCGCGTGCCGTCGGTGGAGTTGCTCTCGACGATGATGACCTCGAGATCCCAGCCGATGACGCGCTTGGCGGTGATGGCGTCCAGGGCGGCCGATGCCGTGGTGCGTTCGTTGAAGATGGGGACGACGACGGAGAGCCGGGGGCGGTTGGGAAGCGGCGGGAGAGGGGAGGCCTTCATGCGGCGGTCCGAAGGGTTTTCACGGCCGGCGCGGAACGCCACAACCAAATGAATCCGGCGAGCAACAGCCCGGCGCCCGCGGCCCCGAGCCACAGCGCAAGCGTGAAGTGCTGCGGCCAGTAGCGGAATTCGATCCGGTAGGTGCCGGCCGCGGGAATCATGACGCCCTTGAAGGCATGGTTGACCCGGAAGTAATCGGCCGGCCGGTCGTTGATCGTGACTTGGAAGTCGTCGAGATAATAGGTCTCCGTCAACACGGCGACGCCCGGTCCGCTCGCATCAACGGTGAACGCGGTATTGTTGGCGGTTAAATGATAGTCACGCGCGGCGTGGACGACCCGCTGCAGCCACGACGCACCGCGGGCCTCGGCCGGCAGGCGATCCGGCGCTTCGGCAACTGCGGCCACCGTGGCCGGCAGCCCAAAACGGTCACTCAGTCCGTTGACGGCGGCGAACGGCCGGCGGTCGCCCTTGAGCACGAGTTGCGCGAAGTCGCGCGGCGTGTTGTAGCCGACTACCTGGTCCGTGAAAAATGCGCGCGGCCACGCGGTCGGGCTTTCGTAGATGTCGAGGTCGAGTTGCTTGATGAGTTTGAGTCCTTCAAACGTGCGGGCCGGGTCGAGGCGGTCGGCGATCCAGTAGCGCGCATTCAGCACATCGTGCGCGGGGACCAGCGTCGGCGCGGCGTCGGCGTCGTTGCGCCAGTCCCAGTTCCACACGCGTTGCATCCCAAACTCGACGGCAAATTCCTGATACTCCCGGCTGCGGAGGGCGTCGACGCCATACAGCCCCTCCCACCGCAGGGTGGTGTTGTAGGAGGGATAGAGCGAATGGCCCCACGGGGACACGCGCGTGGGCTCAGTCCGGTGGGCGTTGATGAACGCGACCCCCGGCGACGGCGCGTGCAGGTCGGCGCGGAGCGCGGGAACGAAGGCGTAGAAGTTAAACATCGTGTCCGGCAGCTGGCAGTGCCGCCATAGCAGCAGCGGCACGCCGAGCAACACGCCGACCATGAGCAGGCCAGGTCGGGCCAGCCGCGTGGCCGCGCGCGCCGCCAGCGGCAGCGCAACCGCCGCCACGATCAGTGCGGCTGCGTAACCTTCAAAAAACGGACTCTTCTTCCACGCGGCGGTCGCCGAGAAATAGACCCCGACCAAGCCGGCCAGCACCACCAGCAATCGGCCGAAATGCCGGCCCCAGCCTTCGACGCGCAGTTGCTCCAGGGCATCCCGGAAGCCACATCCGGCCAGCGCGGCGCCCAGCACCAGGAGCACACAGGAAAATGTGTTCCCCGTGTGGATGATGTTTCCGACGAACGGGATCTTGGCGACGATGGCCGCGGGGACCAGGCCGAAGGCCAGGGCAAAGGAGGGCAGCGCGGCGAGCAATAAAGCCAGGCCGGCGCGATCACCCCGCCACAGCCGGGGTGCGACCAGCCACCAGAGCACGCCGAGCATCAGCAGGAAGTTGAGGGCGGGCGCCACGATGATCTCCTCCTTGACGGCCTGGCGGTAGAAAATGTCGTCGAAAAAGCCGATGACCTGGGCCAGGGGCAGGGGCACGGCACCCGGCTTGTCGTAGCCCGTCATCGAGTGTTTCCATGCGACGAGGAACGACATCCAGCCTGGGGCGGCGAGAAGCAGGAGACCCAGCCCCGCCGCCGCCGCCAAAAGGAACAGGCGCAGGCGCCGACCCTGGGTGACCGGCAGCAGCGTCAGCAGCAGCACGCCCGCGAAATTGAGCCCGGCAATGAGCATGTACGCCTCCTTCATGGTGCCGCTGGTCATCACCAGCCAGTTGGCCGCCACCAGGGCCGCGAGCCAACCCGCGAGCCGGCGCGGCGCGGCGCCGGCGTGGAGCAGCCCGGCCCAGGCCCAGAGGATGAGCGGGGCGTACCCGACGCTGAGGTTCGCGGGATGGACGAGGCGGAAGGTATAGAAGGCAATGAACGCCGAACCAAGCGTCACCAGCAGCGCGGACGCGAGGTGGCGCGTGAGCTGCCAGACGATGCCGCCGAGCGCGGCGGCAAAGAACCAGCGCGCGATGAGGAAGCGGACGTCCCACGCCCACGCGGCGCCGTCGGCCGCAATGGTGAGGAAGTTGAACGGGTCGCCGAACATCGACTGGCCCTGCCCAAGTAACGGCTCGCCGCAAAGTGACCATCGGTTCCAAAGCGGCAGCTCGCCATGTGCCAGCGCCTCGCGCTGCGCCACCGGGTAATAGAGATGCTGGAACAGCAACGCGCCGGTGTCGGAGCTCATGGTATTGGTATACATGAAGTCCTCCGAGCCGGGCAGGGTTGGCAGCGAGCCGTAAAGCATGAGGCCGCCATTGCTCGGCGACGCGAAACTGCGGCCGAGGAAGATGACAGGGTGACACTGGATCATGACGACGACCAGGCCGGTCAGCGCAATCGCGGCCGCCGGACGGGTGCACAGCCAGGCCCACACGGGGGCCAGTCCGCGTACGAGCCGATTCGCAACCGCGGGGATGCCAATTACGAGGCCGACGAGGAACACCGGCAGGAAGACCGGCCAGCCCAGTTCGAACCAGATGCGGCTGTCACTCTTGAGCACCAGCGGTTGCTTGAGCGCGATCTCCAGAGAAGGGTCGCGCGCCTCCAGGGTGGTCTGCACGTGCAGCGTGTCGCCTCGAATCTCGAGGCCCGCGATTTCCGGGCCGCCGGAGCGGAAATCGGCCGGCGCAAACGTGTATTTCGCGCGGCCCTTGCGGTCCACGATCTGCGCATGGGAGAAGTTGAAGGCGCCGCCCCCGTCGATCGGGTCCAGGCGCAGGCCCTTGAACTCCCCCATCGGCATCATGTAGCGGTAAACGACGGGCTTGGGCTCGACCTTGAGCGGCTGGCGGGACGAGTCGTTCTCGTTGTACCCGCGACCAAGGTCCCAGAATAGCTGCGTCGTGCCGGGAGAAGTCGACGTCAGGGTGATGTCGAACAGATAGTAGTCGCGCCGGTCCACGCTCGTGGTCATGACCGGCAGGGCAGCCGCAACCGCGAGGACGAAGGCCAGGGTGATCGCCCGCCAGTCAAACCAGGATCTCATCTTGTAGTGTTTAAGTTGCGGTCAGTCCGCATGTAGACCCTGACGTAGCCCAAGTCGCGCAGCAACATGTATTGGCTCCGCACATAGAAGCGCAGTTCGGGAAAGGTTTCATGGGCGTCGAGCGCGCGATTGGTGAATCCAAAGGCCCCGGGGCCGACGGCATCTACGAAGAAGGTCGGTTTGTTGCGCTTCAGGTCCGCCAGGTAGCGCGGGCGGTAGTAGGAGTCGCGCTGGTCGGAATCCCGGATTTGCCGTTCGCTGACGGCCTCGCGCGTCGCCTGAGGCAGGCCGCTTTGGACGTGCAGATGGCAATTCCAGCCCCAAACCGCGAGGAGGTCGCCGGGCTGACGGTATTGACGCAGCAGCTTGCCGGCTTCGTCGTAGGGCTCGCGCCACGACTTTTCCAGCTGGCCGTAGACCGGCGGCAGCGGTTGGCGTGCGCGCATGGTCAAGGTCGGTACGGTGGCCAGCAGGAGGTAAACCAGGCCGAGGGCGAGGTGGGAAAAGGGCGCCGTGAAGTGTCGTCGGAGTTCGCCCAACGCGGCGCCGCTCAACCACGTGAAGGGCATGACCAGAAAGAGGAGGTAGTGCAAAAAGGGGTGTCGGGGTGCGAGCACACAGTAAATTGCGACGACCATGAAGCTGCCGCCCAGGAGGAAGAGTGCGCCGGGCCGTCGCGCCGCGGCGCCGCAGGTCACGGCTGCCAGCACCCCGGCGATCAACGGGGTGAGAAGAAATACCGGGATGTTCCCCGTGAACAGGCTGAGCCGCACCAGCTCCTTGATTGTCGGCACCAAGTCGAAGCCGTTCTCGATGTACGCAAGGTTGTTCACGATGTAGGAGCTGGTGAAGTGTTCCCATTGGCCGGTCGCCAGGATGACGGTCAGAACGGCGATGCTAGGCAGCAGTGACGCGGCGGCCAGGCGGGCCACCTCGGCGATCCGGGCGCGCCAGGGCCGGGTCGATTTGCGGAGCGCAAGGCCCGTGCCCCAGGCCGCGAGTGCAGCGGCAAGCGGTGCCGCCTGGAGTTTGGCCCACGGGAGCAGCCCCATCACCAACCCGGCGGCCAGCCAGGGCCCGTGCGGGTGGGCTTGGTTGGGTTGCCCCCGGCGGTGCGCCCGCCACAACAGGGCGGCGGCCAGGGTAAAGAGGAATATCGACAGCTGTTCAGTGGAATACTGCAGAAAATCGCTGTCCGTCGTCGTCGCGAAGAAGAGCAGCCCGGGGAGGATGCCGAGGGCGCTCGTGGCGCGCCCATAATCCAGCCGGAGCAGTTGGTAGCATGACCAGAGCGCACCCCAAATGAGCAGCAGTCCGGTTAGGCGGGCGTTGAAGTAATCCTGGGGCACGCCCAGCCAATGGGTGGGCAGCAGCGCATAGAAATTGAGCGGGCCCGAGGTGTTGCCGTCGACCGAACGCCAGAACACCGCGTCCTGCTGCAACGTCAGGGCGCCGGTCACGATCTGGGCCTCGTCGGGATTGAACTCGTACGGAGCCAGGGTGGGGGGCCAGCGCCAGGCGAGGATCACGGCCAGCATCAGCAGGGCGAAACCCCATTCGGACTGTGGCCCGCGGGACTCCTGGTCGCGGCGCCGCCAGGCGACGAGCACCCAGCGGCCGAGCAGGAGCAGGGAGCAGCCCGCCAGGAGCCAGTAGCACCAGGGGTGCCCGTCCAGCCAGCGAAACATTGCTTTCATCATGGGCGGGGTGTGACGAGTGGGTCACCCGGCTCAAGGACCGGGCGTCAGGCTTTGGCGGTCCGGCGATTCCAGGCCTCGACGATCTGGCGGATCGTTTCCTCCAGCGACTGCGTGATGTCCCACTTCGGGTAGTGGGCGCGCATCTTGCGCAGGTCGGAGTAGTAGCAGATATGGTCGCCGGCGCGGTTCTGCTCGACGTAGGTGTGGACCTGCGCCTTGCCGGTGAACTTTTCGGTGATCTTGAACGCCTCGAGGATTGACGTGCTGTTGGCCTTGCCGCCACCGAGGTTGTACACCTCGCCGGCGCGCGGCGCCTCGACGAAGGCCGCCATGAAGCGGGCGACGTCGAGCGAATGGATGTTGTCGCGCACCTGCTTGCCCTTGTAGCCGAACACGCGGTACTCCTTGCCCTCGAGATTGCACTTCACCAGGTACGACAGGAACCCGTGCAATTCGACGCCGCTGTGATTGGGCCCGGTCAGGCAGCCGCCGCGCAGTGCGCACGTCGGCAAATTGAAGTAGCGGCCGTATTCCTGGACCATCACGTCCGCCGCAACCTTCGACGCGCCGAATAGCGAGTGCTTCGACTGGTCAATCGTGAACGTCTCGGGAATGCCCTGTGCATACGCGGGATCCGCGTAGTCCCACCGCGTGGCCAGTTCGACCAGCTTGATGTTGTTCGGGGCATCGCCGTAAACCTTGTTCGTGCTCATGTGCACGAAGGGCGATTCCGGACAGGCCTGGCGCGCGGCCTCGAGGAAGTTCAACGTGCCAACCGCATTTGTGTCGAAGTCATCAAACGGGATGGCCGCGGCGCGATCATGCGAGGGCTGCGCCGCGGTGTGGACGATGACCGAGGGTTTGACGGACTTGACGAGCGCGAGGACCCCTGCGCGGTCGCGGATGTCGAGCTCGTGATGCACGAAACCCTTGAGCTGCTGCGCAAGGCGCTGCTGGTTCCAGCGGGTGTCGCCCTGCGGGCCAAAAAAGACCGCGCGCTGGTTGTTGTCCACGCCATGGACGGTGTAACCGAGCGAGGCGAAATATACGCAGACCTCCGAGCCGATGAGGCCCGAGGAACCAGTGACTAGGATCGTCTTGGCCATGGTGAAGAAAGAGGGGTTAGACATACAAACGGCGGGAACCTTTTCCAGTAGATTCTGACCGCGTTAACGCTTGCCATTGCGCTCTGCGAAACTGTCATGAACACCTTATGGTCAACTTCTGTTCCCTTCTTTCCGGTGCTGGCCGCGCGGGCCTGCTTGGTCTCGCGTTGACGCTGGGCACGGCGACCGCCGCCGATGTGCGGGTGTTGCGCATTGAGGCGCCCGTCATGGTCAAGGCTGGCGTCAATGCCACTGCAACCATTGTTGCGACTTCCGCCGGCGACAAGGAGCGCGTCGGCTTCCTGCATGCGGAAGTCTCGACCGATGGCGGCAAGACCTGGGCGCCGCTCTGCTATCTCGACAATGGCGCGGCTCGCGAGGTACGCCGGGTCACCTTGCCGGCCGGCGATGCCGGCAGCACGCTGACCTTGCGCGCGCGCGCGGCATTTCGCGGCGGTCCCGCGGGCGACGTGGATTTCCGCGGCGAGCCGATCAAGTGGGAGGAAAGCTGGGGCAAGTGGACGGAGCCGCCGGCGCGTCACCTGACCATCTCCGTGCGAAAGTAACCGACCGCCGGCCCGCCGGGCGGGACCCACGGGTCCCGGCTGGTGGTGGCGGTCGGCTGGTTTCTGAGGCTTCACGGCCACGACGCACGTTTGCCAGTACGGCAACGGGATTCTTCAGAACGTTGCGGTGAGCGACAGCGAATAAGTCCGGCCGCGCCAGTCGCCGTAGGGCTGCACGCCGGAACCAGAGCCGTCGCTCGCGTACTTGGGGTAGTCGAAGCCGGAAAGATTGTTCACGCGTAACTGGGCGCGCAGGCCGCCGTGTTCGGTTTTCCAGGGGATCCACGGACTGAGGTCGACCTGCGCGTAGGCGTCGAACTGCCAGTACGGCTTGATGTGGTCGCTGCCCTGGGCGGGGCGTTCGAGCAGCGGCAGGATGCGCGAGTGAAAATACTGCCCATCGAGGCCCACGCCCCACCGGCGGTTCGACCAATTGGCGTTGAAATCGCCGCGGTAGCGGAGCAACGGCGTGGTGCCGTCGGGATGGCCGAGCTGGTCGACGACCGGCGAGTTGGCGAACACCTGCCGCTCATAGCGCTGGTAGGAGAGGAGCCGCCCGCGGAGCTCGAGCGTGCCGCCGGCGCAGCCGACCCAGTCGTAGGTCAGGGTGCCCGCCCAGTTTTGCGAGCGGCGCCACGACGCGTTGACGCTGCCCGTGCGCAGCAGCGTGATGCGCCCCACCGGGCGGGAGTCGCCTGGGGTGGGCGCCGCACGCTGCACGCGATCGGGAAACAGCGCCTCCACGCCCACGAGTTTGGTCGGGTCGAGAAAAAGAATTTCGTTCGTTTTGCGGGTGTCGACGTAGTCGAGCGTCGCCCGGATGCGGTGCTCGCGGCCGCGTTCGAAAATCAACCCGGCGGTCTGGGTGACGGCGTCCTCGGGAGGGAGTCCGGCATTCACGATTTCATCCACGGCGACGGCATAGGATTCGCCGCGGATGGGATCGTTGATGATTTCCTGATTCACCCCGCCGCCGGGTCCGCCGCTGCCTCCGCCAACCACGTCGCGACTGAGTTGGGGCGTCGGAAACCGATTGGACGTCGTGATGCTCGCCCGGAATGCCAGCCCGCCCGCGAAATCAGCCTTCAGGCCGAAGGTCGGGGCGATGTTGACCTCGTTCGATTGATCGGACGCCACGTAGCGCGCCGCAAGGTCGCCTTCCAGGTTCACCAGCCACCGGGGCCGGTGGCGCGGAGCAAGCAGCGGCGCCTGGAGTTCGCTGAAGAAACTGTACCGCTGCAGCGTCCGACCGACGCGGTTGGTGGGGGCGCTCGCGGCGACGCCATTCGCGTAGACAAATTGGTCGTGGTAATCCGCCAGGTGCTGGCGACGGTAATCCGCGCCCGCGATGAACGCGCCCTTTCCGGTCGGCAGGGGCAGCAACTGATTGGAAACGCGCGCCGCCGCATCCAGCGTGTCGTAGTCGCCGAGCGTCACAAACTGGTTGGGGCCGCCGCGGAATTCGAGGACGCTTTGGTAGAATTCATCAGGGGGTCCCGCGACTTGGGTGTCGCGCAGGGGATTGTAGCGGCCGGTGTCGACCAGTTGTTGCCAGCGCGTGGGATCGACGCCCGCGAGGCCGCGGTACTTGACCGTGTTGCGGGCGTATTGGCCGTCGACCGAAACCCGCCACTCCGCCGGGAGCCGCAGCAGGAGCCCGGCGACGCCCGCGGTGAAATCGATGTGCGCCTCGCTGTAGTCGTCGCCCAGGCGGGGCGCGGTTTCGTTCAAGGCGACGAGCACCTCCTTGCCGAAGGGATTGAGGCCCGACGTGGCCGGCAGGGTGAGTTCCGCGGAAAGCACGTCGAGACCGCGGTTAAGGACCGTCGCCGAGTGGGTTCCGTCAACTCCGACCTGCAGCCATGGCAGCGGTTCGTACGTGACCGAACCGAAATAGGTCTCCCGACGTTGGCGGCGCCCAAAGGGCGAGTCCGCGCTGGTCAATGACGCGGACATCCCGCCGGGGGAGTCGAAGAGATCCAGGCTACGCACGCCGGCGCGGCCGGCAAACGCGGCAAGGCCGCCCGTGCCGCTGGCGCCGGGCGCCACCGACGTGTAGCTCGCCGTGCCGGCGCCAAAAAGCGGCGAGTCGTCGGCACTGCGAATGTTCGGGGTCGCGCGAAACAGCGCCCCACTGGGAAGCGGGGAACGGGCGACGTGGGCGCGGCGCAGCCCGAGCTCGCTTTCGGTTGCCGGGTTGGATTGTGCAAACACCGCGTTGAACCGGAGCCGCAGGCGTCCGCCAAGCAGCGACTGGCCATGCTGGAGCGACACCGAACCCTGCGCGGCATCGTACCCCCCGGTCGTGTTGGTGTAGGTGGTGGTGACTTCCGTCGCCGTGACGTCCGGCCGGAGGACGATATTGATCACCCCGCCGACGGGATTTCCGCTGTACAGTGCCGACGCCGAGGCGGGCAGCACCTCGACTTGCTGGATCAAGCTCAACGGCACGAAATTCACGTCCGGCGGCATCGTCTGCGTGATGCTGGTCTGGATTTCGGGCAGCCGGCGGCCGTTGATCAGGATGACGGTTTCATTTTCGGTGTAGCCGCGCAGCTTGAGGTTCGAGCTGCCGGCGAACCCCTCGTTCAAACTGAAGGAACCGCTTTGCTCCGGCGGTTGGGTCGCGGCCTCGCCCTCGAGTACCACGCGTTGCAGAAATTCATTCAACGCGACGACGCCGCTGCGGGTAATCTGGTCGCGGGTGTAGATCGTGTACGGCAGGGCATCCTGCATCGTTCGCGGCAGGTCGAGGTTGCCGGTGGCCCGGCGGGGGCCGAGCAATTCGGCACTGTCATCCAATGGACGCATCCGCACCGAACGACCTTGCACGACGAAGGGTTCAAGGAGCTCGAGGCTCGCGGTGCGTTTTAGTTGCTGCGGGGGCAGCCAGGCCAGCTGGCCGGCTTCGATCTCAACCTTCTCAATGCGGACGGGTTGGTAACCTTCGCCAGTCAGCACGAGCTCGTGACGGCCCGAAGGCAGGCCGGCGAGCACGAACTCACCCTGATCGTTCGAGCGGGTGGTCAGCGACGTGCCCGGCAGCGCGACTGTGATGTTCGCGATGGGCCGGTGGCTCTCGTCGACCACCCGGCCGCGGAGCGTGCCGGTCGGGCGCGCGGCTGCGGCGACGACGAACCGACCGGGTGACTTTCGGCGGGCTGCGAAGCCCGTCCCTTTCAACAAACGCACGAGGGCGTCTTCAGGCTCGTGGCTGCCCACGACCGCGTTGGTGGTGATTGTTCGCAGGTCGTCGTACGCAAACAGCACCTCCACGTGGCCCTGTTGCGAAAACGCGATTAACGCGTCCGTGGCTGGCTGCGCGGGCAGGTTGAACTCGACCGGCGCGGCGGGGGCCGTGGCGAAGAGGCAACCGGCGATCGCAATCAGCCGGGCGAGGAGGGGACGTCCGCCGCTCACGGGTGGGTGTCGCCGGCGGGCACGTCGACCTTGATCGAGCCGTCCAGACCAGGGATGACCCGGCAAAGGCGCGCATCCTCGAGCGAGGAGAGGAATCCTGCGAGGTCATCCAGCGGGTGCGTTCCGCCCACGCGACGGTCGGCAACCGCGTCGGTCGCGCTGATGTTGCGCCCGTGGTAGCGGGCAAAACGGGCGAGGGCCTCACGTAGCGGGGTATCGGCGAACACCGCGAGCCCTTGGCGCCAGGCGAGCACATCCTGCAGTTCTTGCCGGGAAAGGCGGGCCCGGTTGACCCTGTCGCCGTGGCGGGCCAGTCGGTCACCGGCGGTCAGGTCCTCCGTGGACCCATTGCCCGGGCGCACCCGGACGCTGCCCTCGTGCACGGTGACCTCGAGGCTGGTGGGCGATTCGCTGCGAACGTTGAACTGCGTACCCGTGACGCGGACGGAACCGGCCTGGGTTTCCACGAAGAACGGTCGTTGCGGATCCTTGCTCACGGAAAAAAACGCCTCGCCGTCCGCCAAGCGCACGCGTCGGCTGTGGGGCGTCACTTCCACGACCAGGGCGGTGCGGGCGTTCAGCTCGATGCGCGTGCCGTCGATGAGCGTGACGGTTTCGCGCTGGGCCACCGGCGTCGCGAGGTTTTGAAATTGGTTCTGCGGTCGCGCCGGCCACAGAAGAACCGCCGCAAAGCCGGCGACCGCGAAGAGCGCCGCCCCGGCCCATAGCGGACGGGACAGCCAGGGAAACGATCGCGCGGACTTTGCGGCGGTTCGGGATTCCGCCAACTCGTCCCTGATTCCTGCAAGCAACGGCAATCGCTGTTCGAGATCGGCGGAAAACTGGCAATACGAGGAAAGCAGGGCGCGGTGCGTGGAGTCGGCCGCCAGCCACGCGTCGAGGGCGTCGCGGTCCGCCGCGGAGAGGGTGGAACCCTCCAGGCGCGCGGCCCAGAGCGAGGCCTGTTCATCGGCCGGCGAGGAAAAATGGGAATCGGTTTTCATGGGCGGGCCTCCTCGGAAGCGAGGTCGGCAGGCGCGGCCTGGCTGGTGAGGTTCGCGCGGAGCAGGCGAAGCGCGCGGGCGTGTTGTTTTTCGACGGTGCTGACGGCAATCCCGAGCCGGTCGGCGATTTCCTGGTGCGAGAGACCCTCGAGTTTGCGCAGCAGCAGCACGGTGCGGCAGCCTTCGGGAAGCTGCGCGATCGCCTGCTCGAGGCGTTCCCATTCCTGGCGGGCCATCACCTCGCGGACGACCCCGGGCGCAGTCGCGGCGGCGAGGTCGGGTTGGTCGGTGGTGGTGGCGACGGGGGAAATCTGCCGGCGCTTCAGCTGGTTGATGGCCAGCCGACGGGCGGTCGTGTACAGCAGGGCCTCGGGTTTGTCGACCGGCTGGCGATCCATTACCGGCTTGATGCGAAGGTAAGCGTCGTGGGCCACATCCTGGGCCTCGTTGCTATCGCGCAGGAATCGCGCGAGGTAACGACGCAGGGGCCCCACCGTCGCCCGGTAGAGGCTGCTGAAATCGCGTGGCGCTGAAGGCTTTTCCGACATGGGATGGCTATGCGGAATGACAAACGGGCCGGCCCAACCCGCTATCCTAATCTTCGGTCAAATTGGAGGGGAAAGTGAATCCCGCAAGCCGGCGCCAGGCAGGGCAAACCACCCCGCGAGCAGCAGGATCGAGACCAGGGCCAGCCGGCCGCAGGCGGCGTGGACGTGGGCCAGCCGCTCCAGGGGCAGGCGCCGGGCTAGCTCCGGGGCCAAGCCGGGGTCGTTGGTGAGGATCGGCGGCGCGGCGCCCACCCAGGCGTCGGTGTCGGTGCGACCGTCATAGAGGACCAGGCGGGCCTGCTTGCCGCGATGCTCGCGCACGTCGGCGTTCCAAAAGAAGATGTCAAAAGCGTTGGGGCCGGGGCAGGCAATCTCGGTAATCATGCTCCCGTCCCCGGCCTCAATGCGGAGGCGCAGGCCGTTTCCGTTGGCCGTCGGGTAGCCGGCATGCGGGACGACGACCCAGTCCGTGGTCAGCGTGAAGGGCTGGCTCCACGCCGTGCAGGTGAAGTCGTCGCCGCCCGGATTGGTCCCGCTGAACTGCAGGCGCACGTCGGGCGGGGAAAGCGGAACCGAGGCGAGGAGATGGCTGCCGGGAATATCTTTTGAACTTTGCACGAGCGTCATTTCGAGCGAACCGATGCTGCCGGGCGGATGAAAGAAGTGGCGCCAGCGCCGGCCCAGATCGAACGTGAGCGGGTCGGGCCAGAGAAACACGAAAACACCCGCGCCGGCCGCAATCACGCCGGTGATCCACGGGAGAATGGGTTCCGGTTGAAAAAAGAAACCGGGGAGGGCGGATTCGCCCCGGCGCGCCCAGGTCATGGCGACTCCGGCCGCGAGCAACATTGCGGAGGCGATCGCCAGCCAGGGTGCCCGGGCCTGCAGCGCGCGCACCGCCGTGCCGGCGGGGTCGGGCGGATTCGCCGGATTCACCGAGTGCGGCAGCAGCGCCTGGATCCCGGGCCGGGCGAGGAGCCCGACGACGATATCCGACAGCGGGTAGAGCACGCGCCGCGTCTCCGGCTGATCGAGCAGCGAGCGGTCGCCGCGTTGTACGTAGGCCTGAACGGCGTCGCGGCGGATTTGCGCGTGGCGGGCGGCGTGCTCGTGGAAATAAGCGGTGTGACCACCGCGGGAAAGTTCCCATGCGCCGAAGGCCGCGACGCCGCCCCACACCAGCGCGAAGGCCACTCCGGCCGCACGCGCACGCGGCAGCGCTGTAACCAGCCGCGCCAGCGCGAGCGTGTTCGCGAGCACGAGCACCGCGAGCAATTCACCGTAGCGCGAAACGTAGCCACCGTAGTCGACGTTGCGGCCATACGCGAGCGCGGCGGCTTGGGCCGCACCCCAGAGTCCCAGCGCGAGCACGGTACGGTCGAACGCCGGGGCGTCGCGCCGGCCGCGTAGCTGCAGGGCGAACAGCAGCAGGGGCAGGTTAAGCACCGCGAGCGAGCCCGGCCACGCGTTCGGCCAGCCGAGCAGGTCGAGCAGTGCGTAGAGGAAGCGCAAGGGCGAGCCGACCGTCTGGATGAACGTCAGGTCCGGTGGGCGCGTCAGTCGAATCGCCGCGAGGATCGCCACGCCAAGCGCGACGGTCACGAGCGGCCACCACCGGCGACGATCGCCCCGGGGATCAGTCCAAAGCGACACGAGGACGATCGTCAGCGGAGCAATCCACATGCTCGCGAGCGTGAAGAGCCCGGCCACGCCGGCGGCCTGGGCCCACCACCAGCCCCGGGTCAGCGGCGCGTGCTCGAACGAGCCGCGCAGTTGCAGGAACAGGCAGAGCAGCGCGAGGGGAAACTGCGATTGGAAGCCCCACGTGATGTTTTCCCAGGCATGCGGCAAAGCGGCATTGCCCGCGAAGAGCGCCACCACCGCGAGCGCCGCGACCGGTCGGAGATGCGCGGCCACCCAACGGGTGACGAGCGCAACGTAGCCCGAGAAAAGCACGGCATTGACGGTGGCCTGCACGAACGGATCCCACCGCCCCGTGCAGACCACCTGCAACCAGGCGAGCAGACGGGTGAACGCCGGTACATGCTCGAAATGCGGCTCGAAGAACATCCCGGGCCGCAGCGTGCCGTCGAGCCACGGCGCGAGGATGCTGGCCGCCTCGATCTGCCACTGGTCGTTGATTGGCACGTCGCCGGTGTACGCGTGGATCTCGTGCAGGCGCGCGGCGAGCACCAGGCCGGCGGCGCCGAGCCCCCAGCCCCAGGACCACTGGCGTGAACGGGCGGCCACGGGCACCATCATCGGTCAGGACTCCTACTTGATCTCGATATCGGTCCAGGCCGTCCAGTCCCAGCCGGGATCATTAAACGCGCCCGGCCCGGTGCGGAGGTAGAGGCGGCCGCCGTGATAGGGCGTGAGGTCGAGTTGGAAACCGAACAGGCCGCGATCCTCGACCTTGTTGAGCGGGTCAAGGCGTCGGCGGTAAATCTCCGCGGTGTTGCGGCCGTCCGACCATGCGATGACAAAATCGCCACCGTTGGTCTTGCCGCCCTCCGTGTAGGCCCCGGCCACGTAGCCGAACTTGCCGCTCAACGTCGTCGCGCCCTCCGGCAGGTCGAAGACCATCTCGCTTGGGGCATGCATGACCATGACCTCCTTGGTGTCGATCAACTGGACCGAGGGCTTGGTGTTGTTGTCGTACGAGGACGGCGGGGTCACGAACATGTAGAACATGTCGCGGTTCATTTTGGAGAAAAATGTCCGCGCCGCGTTGGACTTGGGCAGGGCGGAGAGTTCCGCGTGGGCGGTGGCGGCGTAATATTTTTGGTCCTCGGGGGCCAGCGTCAGCTTGAGCTTCGCGGCCGGGCGCTCGGGCTTGCCGGCGGCCAGGTTGGTGAAGCCCATCATGTCCGTGATGACCGGATTCACGATAAACCCGGCACGACCAATCGGCGCGGCCATGCGGTAGGTGCCCACGCGGCCGCCGCTGTCGGTGATGGCGATGCGCAGCATCGGCGGCTTGTAGAAGAACGCACGCAGCCGGCCGAGCAGGCTCGGCTTGAGGTCGATGCGCACCCAGAGCGGCTGGTCCTGGTAAGGGCTGACATCCCATTCCTCCTCGAGGGCGAGATCCTTGCGCGCCACCACCGGGCGGGCCGCGGGCTTGAAGGGACCGGGCTTCTTTTCCCAGAGCTGGAATGAGCGCTCGGAGTGCACGTATTCGTAGCGTTCCATCAGGACGCACAGCACCGCGGAGTCGTCCATCGCGCCGAGGCGTTCGTCGATCGGGTCGACCTTCAGCAGGACGAAATCAGGCGCGCGGTCCGAAAGGTAGTAGGCTTCGTTGAGGCGGGCCAGCTCGGGCGTGTAGACCGAGTAACTTTGGAACACCGGCCGCGGACGGTAGTGAAAGCCGTTGTAGATCGCCACGGCCTGATCGTGCCCGAGGAAGTCGACCGTGCGGTTGCCAACCACGGCCAGCGTGCGGGGCATGGCGTAGCGCTCCTTTTCCTGCCCGAGGATGTGGTCGTATTCCTGGCGAAGGCCGGTGATCTCGGACGCGGAGTTGAAGTTACTCCAAAGATGTCCCTGGAAGATCGCGAGGTTGGCGTCGACCTGCGGCGGGATGGCGTCGCGCACACCCAGGATGCACAGGACGCCGGCGGCGGTGAGGCCCCAGCGTTTCACCCGCCGAAGCGGCAGCGTGGCCTCGTCCAGGAGCACCGGGAACGCCACGATCAGCACCATGGCGCTGTAGAAGAACCCGATCATGTGGCCGTCCGCGCGCACGAATCCGTGCTTCCAGTTCAAATAGAGAAACGCCCCGAGAATCGCGACCCGGGCCGTGGTGCGCGGGCGATCCGTTTGCGTGGCGAGGTTGAACAGCAGGTAGGCGCCCAGCAACCCGCACACGATCAGGCCGCGGTGGAACGGCGTCGCGGGCGTCGCGATGCCCATCACTTCCTGGTAGCCTTGGCTGACGTACCACGAATTGATGAAGTAGGCCGGGAGGTTGAGTGGATCCTGGCCGCAAAGCAGCCAGACCGCCAGGAAACCGCCGCCATACCACGCCAGTATCTTCACGGCGTTGGCCGGGCGCCGCTGCCACAAGGCCAGCGCGGTCGCCACCAGCACCGTCACGGCTGCCACCAGCAGGTTGGTGAACTTGGCGGCGCTTTGCAGGGAAAGCAGCAGGAGCATGAGCACCGTGCTCCACCGCCACGGTTGGTCGGTGCGCCGCACGAGTTCCAGGCCGATCAGGGCGATGATGGTGATATGGATGCTGTCCTCATACCCGAGCCCGAACAACAGGAAGAACCCATAGTAGAAGACGCGAGGCCAGCCGGCCGCCAGTCGCTGGCCCCAATACATGAGGACGGCGGCGAAGCTGCACGCGGTGAAAAGGTGCCACGCCATCAGGCTCCACCAGAGGAGACCCGAATAGGTCTTGCCCATCAGAAAACCCAACGGGCCGTACGTGAAGACGACATCGCGGCCGAACTGGAGCTTTTCCAGGAAGAAGTAGCCCAGCGCCATGCGCCAGGAAGAGTCGAGGCCCAACGCGGGCTTCAACGGGAAGTTGAAGGTGCCCGCGACCAACAGCAGGAACAACAGGACATGGTCCAGCCGGGGTAGGCGTCTGGTGCTCGGAGGGTTGTCGGAGGCTGACATGGCGGGAAGAAAGGACAGCCGGACAAAAAGGTTTAGCGAGCAGTTTCTAGCACGAGGTCGGACCAGTAGGTCCAGTCGCTGCTGGGGTCGTGGGCGGGTCCGGGATCAATGGAAAGCTCCAACTCGCCCGCGGCACCCGCCGGAAACTCCACCCGGAAGGACTGCAGCGCGCGGTCCCCAGCCTCCGTCCGCGGGCGCAGCAGCTGCCGCAGCAGCACGCGTTCACTGGTGCCGGCGCGCCAACGGATGACAAACTCGGCGCCGTCGGTGGGGGCCCGGTTGCTGTCGGCGTAGGCTGCCGCCCGGATGCCAAAACCGCCGCGCAGCGCCGTGGCCCCGGCGGGAACACGGTAGACCAGTCGCGAAGGCGCGTGGGCGAAGTACTCCACGTGGCCGTCAATCTGGTTCAAGCTGGCCCCGTGCGGCGCGCGGGCGGTCGCCGGCGGAATCGGCGAGCCCATCACCCGGAGCGCGAGGGTCGCGGCGGTGGCCGCCGGCAGGTCCCCGGCGTCGGTCTCAACGGCATCGCCGGCCGCGCGTCGCCGGAACAGCCGGAATCCTTGCGGCACGAACTGGCTGGCTTCTTCGATCCGGTAATGCGCGCGGATGAATTCCTCCAGCTCCGGGAAGGTGTCGAGCGCGTACTTTTGCCAGAACCGGTTCGGTCCGGCACTGCAGTCCACGATAAAGGCCGGTGGGTGCGCCGTGAGTTCGCGCAGCAGGGTTTCGCGCGCGCCGGGGACAATGGCGTAGCGGGTGTCCTTTTCCGACGCGACGTTGGTCCACGGAATCAGGCCCGAAAGAAAAGAGGCGTAAACAAAACGCGAGGCCGGCCGGCGGTCCGAGAAAAGATAGATGTCGGGGTGGTAACCCCAGACAAAGATGCGGTCGTCCGGCTGGGAGTGTTGGCGGATGTACTCGGCCACCCGGATCGACGGATCGGCCGGTTGATGGGCCGCCGCGCGGAAGCGCATCACCCCGGCGCCGAGTTGGAGCGTCGTCGCCAGCAGGAAGAGTCCCGCCGCGGGCTGCAGGTAC
This sequence comes from Lacunisphaera sp., assembly GCA_044224295.1. Classification (GTDB taxonomy): domain Bacteria; phylum Verrucomicrobiota; class Verrucomicrobiia; order Opitutales; family Opitutaceae; genus Lacunisphaera. The sequence continues at coordinate 23,514 of JBGAKQ010000031.1, forward strand.
CGGCTGGCGCGGTGCGCCCGAGCCCAATCCAGCAGGTCGGACCCGCCCCAGGCGGCCAGGAGGGTGAACGGAGGCAGGAACTGGATGTAATAATGGTCGAAGCCCCGGCCGCCGGCCGCGGCACCGGCCAGGGACGTGATCGTCCACGCCAACAGGTACACTTGCGCGGGATTGGAGATCGTTTCGGTGGGCGTGGGTGAGCGCTGCAGCACCCGCACGACGGCGATCGCCGCGGCCCCGGCTGCGAGCAGCAGTGCGAGGCCGTAATTGGCGCCGAGCAGTTGGATTGGCTTCAGGGCCGACGCCGCGCGGGCGACGGTATCGATCTCAGGCCCGTAGTACTGGAGATTGTATTGCCACGCGTAGAAGAACGCTTCGCTGATCGCCCCGCGCGCGAGGAAATACAGTCCGGTCAGTAGCACCGGCGTCGCGAATCCCACGAGGAGGGCACCAGCCCGGGCCCGGTCGATCCGCCCGGTCCGTGCACCCCAGGCGAGCACGAGCAGCGGCGCGCCCAGGTCGAGCAGGGCCGGCTGCTTGGAAAGAAAAGCCAGCCCCAGCAGCCCGCCCGAGATACCCGCCTTTCCGCGGGCGAAGGCCCAGGCGGCCCACGCGGTGAAGGCCGCCACGAACCATTCCGTGTTCAGCGCGTAGGCGTCGCCGGGGGGGAACAGTGCCGTGGCGAACACGGCGTACAGCAGCGCCGCACCGAACCCGGCGCGATTGCCTCGCCAGCGACGGCCGAGCAGGAACAGGGCGACCGAGGTCGCGGCGATCAGCGCGGCGGCCAGCGCGTGCATGGCCCAGACGTTGTTTTCACCGGTGACCTTGAACAGTCCGGCTACGGCGTAGTAGGTGAGCGGGGTGCGCTGGTCGATGGCGTCACGGTAGAGGACCCCACCATCCAACAAGGTGCGCGCCACCGCGGCGTGGATCGCTTCATCCACATTCCACACGCGGAACTCAAAGGTCGGCCAGCGCAGGACAAACACGAGCACAGCGAGCCCCGGCAGCACGAGCCATGGCAACCAGCGGGGAGCGCGCGAGACTGGAGTCATTGCATGCGGTCGAATTCCGGGGTGCTCCAGCAGGTCCAGTCCTTGATGGTGGTGACGCCGGCCAGCGTGCGCAGGACAAGGCGGGCTCCCTCCACGCCAGTCTCCGGCAGCGTGGCGGTGAGGGTCTGCAATTGGCGGTGGTTGGGGTTGTTCACCGGGTCGATGGAGATGTTCAGCAGGTTCACGGTGCGTTCGCCCAGTTGCCAATCGACCTGGAAGATGGCGCCATCGGTGAGCGGCGGCGTTCCCGTGTATGCGTCCGGCGGATAACCGTAGCGCAGCTGGAATACCCGGGCATGCGGTGGTACCTTGACGACCATGTAGCCGGTCGCGTGGACCATGTTGAGTTCGTGGCCCTCGACGACGCGCAGCGAAACGTCGAATTGGCTGTGGGCCTCGGCAATCCGGCTTTTCTGCATGATCGGTCGCTGCAGGCGGTACACCGTGAATGCCGCGTCGTGCTCCAGGTAGCGCCGGCCCATCACGTCGAGCTTCCGGATTTGGTCGAGCACCGAGAATTCCTGCACCGGGGCGTAATTCTCCGAGAGCAGGGCGGGCGCGCGCCGCTGGAGTCCCGCCGCTTCATGCGCGCGCAGCACCAGCCAGGTGGGCTGGAGAAACTCGATGAGTGGCAGCCAGTCGTTGGCGACCAGCTTCCGGGCGGCCACCATTTCGCGCGAAGACATGCCGGGGAAATCGTACGTTTTCATCCCGGAGTAGAACCCAATGTAGCCCAACGGCTCGAGGAACACCGCCTCGCCCGGGCGGGCGTTCGCGCGCAGCCATTCGCCGATTTTGCGCCGCGTGCCTTCCTCAATGTACCGCTGTTGCGCCTGGAATTGTCGCGCCGTCTGCCAGGTCAGCCAGCCGCTGGTCGCGACCAGCAGCGCGGCGACGCCGAGCGCGGTGCGCGCCACGTAGCGCGGCCCGGTGTGCTCCGGCTCGTGGGCGGCCCAGCGGCGCGCGCCGGCGAGCACCTGCGCCAGCATCGTCCCGAGGGTAATGATGCCGAGCAGGGCGGTGCTGGGCAGGTACCACGGGAACGGGAAGTACGGGAAGTAGCTCAGGTACGCGTGCGCGCCGAAGTAGGCGAAGGAGCAGACTCGCGTGACCGGCCGCACGAACGGCAGCAGCCAGAGGATCGCACAGAGCGTCCCCGGCACACCGGCGAGCTGCAGCAGTTTCTCCGGCCAGCCGCCGATGAGATAGTAGGCGGGCAGGAAGGTGGCCCGCAGCGTCCCGTCCGTCCACCCGCTGATGAACAAATGCAGGGTCGAGTTCAGGAAGCCGGCCAGCGAATGCGGTTCACCCACGCCGCTTTTGGCGGTGATCGTGTGCGGGATGATCGTGCCGTAATAGAAGTGGGTGAAGAGCAACCACGGCAGGTAGATTGCCGTGGTCACGGCTCCAGCGCGCGCGAAGAGGACCAACATCGACCGGCGCGAGCTGCCGCCTTCCGCCGGGGACTGGAAAAGCCAGCAGCCCGCGGCGATCAGCCCGATGTAGATGAAGCTGTCGGGCCGCGTCCACATCAGCCCGGCCCACGCCCCGCCGAGGTGCAGCCATTGGCGTGGCCCCGGCGTTAGGTGCGACCAGAGTGCATAGACCAGGAACAGAACCATGAACGCGGTCTCCATGCCGTTGATCGTGAAGTCGACGGTCTTGGCGTCGAAAACCAGGCAGCCGACCGTGAAGACGATCGCCGCGGCCGCGCACCGCAACTGCTGGAGCAGGCGGACGCAGAGCGCCACGCCCCCGGCCAGGGCCGCAATGCACATGCCGCGGAATATCCACAAGGCCGCCGGATCCGAGCTGTTGCCCGTCAGCAGGCTGGCGAGGGCCGGCAGCAGCACGCCGAGCGGGGACGTGAACGTATGCAGTCGATCGCCGAGGTTGAACACCAGGCCATGGCCGGTCGCCAGGTTCTTGCTGGAGCGATAGGTGATGTAGTAGTCCTCCCACGCATGCTGCGTGTAGATGGCGTAGGCCAGCGCCACCAGGGCGGCGAGGCCGAAGGCCACCAGAGGGGCGTTCAAGCGCTTGCTTGGGTTCATGCGATAAGCCGGAAAAAACTAGAATAATTCAACCGGGTGCTTCAAGCCCGCGGCGGCGTGTTCGCCCCCTCTACGGGGTGGCCACGGGGCCGAAGATCACCCGGCTCCAGCAAGTCCAGTCCTTCACGTTGTTCCGCCCCGGTGCCGTGTGCAGGAGCAGGCGGGCGCGTCCCGTGGTGGTGGGCGGGAGCTCGCCCGAGAAGGTTTGCAAGCCGCGGTCCCCGGGCTGGTTCACTGGGTCAAGGGTGCGCGTCGCCAGCACGCGGGTGACCGGGCCGTCGGCCCAGACCACGCTGAAGGTGGCGCCATCCGTCACTTCGTTCCCGCGGTAGGCATCCGCGAAAAAGCCAAAATGCACGTCGAACCTTTTCGCCTCGGCCGGTACGCGCACCGACATCGTGCCGGGGGCATGGACGAGTCGAACCTGGGTGTCGTCCAGGAGTCCGCTGGGCGCGTCTTGGCCAAAGGCATGTTGGACGCCGAGGATCTCCTGCTCAGGGTCGAGCGGTACGCGGCACCGGTAGAGCGTGAAATGGGCGTCGAACTGCAGCATGAAATGATCTGGCGCCCGTGCCGCAGCCGCGGCGGCGGTGACATCGAAGACCTGCACCGGCTCGTAGAAATGCGTGAGCACCGCCGGGGATTCCTGCCGGATCCGTTCCGCCTCCGGCGGCCGCAGCACCACCCACTCGGGGCGGAGGGACAGGAGGAGAATGCCCCACCCGTTGCCCACCGCCTTGCGGGCCGCGACCATGCGCGGCGAGGAGAGTCCGGGGAAGTCGTAGGCCCGCAGTTGCGAGAAGTAGCCGATGTAGCCCAGTGGCTCGAGCATGATGTGGTCCGTGGGCCGGGCGTGCGCGTGCAGCCATTCGCCGATGCGGCGCAAATTGCCATACGCGATTTCCTGCTTGGCCCGCATTTGCACGGCCGACGCGACGGTCAGCGCGCCCTCGCCCAGCAACAGGATACTCGCAACGACGACAGTCATTCGTCGCCAGGCCGGCCGGGCGGCGAGCAGCTGCCCGGCGACGCCACCCCACACCACGGCGGCCAGGATGCCGGTCGCGGGAAAATACCACGGGAAGGGAAAATACGGGAAGTAAGTCAGGTAGGCATGGGCGCCATGAAACGCCAGCGACGCGGCCCGGACGGGCGCTTTCAAACCCGGCCAGCACCACGCCAGCATCGCCACGGCCCCGAAGGCGCGCGCGCCGTGCGCGAGGACGGCGGGCCAGCCTCCGCCCTGATAGTACGTCGGCAGCAGCGTTCCCTCGACGCTCGTCAGGCCAACCCAGACCTTGAACGGCAGGGTGACGAAGGTGGTCAGGAAACCACCCAGGGTGCGTCCGGCATTCATCGAACCCTTGGCGATGATGGTGTGGGGCACCGGCGAACCGTAGTAGGTCCACGCCCAAACAAACCACGGGAGGTAGAGCAACGCACAGCACAACGCGGCGCGCACCAGCAACCGCAACGTGTCGCGGCGCTCCGCCCAGGTCGCCCCGAAAAAACTGAAGGCCGCGTAGCCCGCGCCCAACAGGCCGATGTAGATGAACCCGTCGGGCCGGGTCCACATGATGCCCGCCCATGCGACGCCGAGATGGCGCCACTGCGGGCGAACCGTGGTCAGCGCCCAGAACGCGTAGGCGATGAACAGCAGCAGGAAACCTGTTTCCATGCCGTTGGTGCTGAAATCGAGCGCCTTGGCCTCGATCGCGAGGCACGCGGCCCCGAAGGCGGCCGCCGTGAGCCCGGCCCCCAGTCGAACCAAACCGGCGAACACCAGGCCGGCGGCACCGGCGAGCGCCGCCGCACCCATGATTCGGAAAAGCCAAAGGGCCGCCTCGTCCGATTCACCGCCGGTCGCCGCGCTGCACAGCGCCGGCAGGAGAACTCCCAGCGGCGAGGTGAAGCTGTGCACCCGCTCGCCAGGCGTGAAGACCAAGCCATGGCCCTGCACGAGGTTTTTGCTGCTGCGGAACGTGATGTAATAGTCCTCCCACGCGTGGCGCGCGTAGCCGGCGAAAGCCAGTGCGACGAGCAAGGCTCCCCCCAGGACCAGCCAGAGGGCACGCCGGCGCACCGGCGACGGGAAGTTGTCGATGACGTCTGACAATCGGTACGGTTAGCGACAGGGGCCCGGCCTGTTTCCGCTATCCGGCGCGCTTCTTTTGAGAAATTTTTTTTGCGCGGCAAGTCTCCAGTAAAATGCCTTGCCTGCCCGGGGACGGCTTTCAGTTTCAGCGCACCCATGCCAACGCCGCGCCCGCCCCTGTCCACCGCCGCCCGGCTGGGCTGGTGGGGCGGCCTGCTGGTGGTCGCCGGGTTGGCCCTGCTGCCGTGGTGGCGGAATCACACCTACCTTCGCGATTTTTATGACTACGGCCTTGTGATGGCCGGCAACGCCCGCATCGAGGCGGGCGAGAAACCCTACGTGGATTTCGTCACGCCGATCCAGACCGCGATGTTCGTGCTGAACCGCGGCGCGGAGCGTCTCGGCGGCAACACCTTTGTCGGCATGACGCGCGGCGCGGCCGTCTTCATCGTAGTCGGCGTGTTCCTGCTGGCCGGCCTGCTCGCGCGCCGCTTTGGGCGCGTCGCAGCGTTGCTCGTGGCGGGCGCCATCGTGGCGGGCAGTGCCAGTCAGCACACGATCATCTGGCACAACGCGCTGGGTGTCCTGTTGCTCGCCCTGGTGACATGGAGCGTGGCCATCGCGCCGGTGTGGCGACGCGAGACGATCGGCTGGCACCTGCTGACTGCAGTGGGTCTTTTTGTCGGCGGCGCGAACAAACTCAATTTTCACCTCGTGGCGTGCGCGATGGCGGTGGGGTGGGTCCTCCACGCGTTGATCGTCCGCCGCGAACAACCCTGGCGGGGTTTCGTGCTGTTGGGCGGCGTGCCGTTGTTCGGAGCGGTGTTGCCGGTCGTTGCGGAAATGGCGTGGACGGGGGCGAGTTTTGCGCAGTGGCGCTACAATGTCATCCAACTGCCGTTCAGCTCCCGGGCGAGCACCCTGAGTCACCTGGCTTCGTGGCGCTTCTATTTCGAGACGGTCCACATTTATTACGGGACCCTTCGTTTGCCACCGGCGGGCGCGATCGGCGTGCTGCTTGCCGCGGTGGCCGCGTTCGCTGGCGCCCGCGGGGCGGCGCCGGAGCGCCGCGGCTGGGCGTGGACGTTTGCCGCGGGTGCCGGTTTGCTGGCCGCCGTGGCGGGAGCGGCCTTGCTCGCGACCAACAACGAGATCGCCTACGTGATGCTCGCCGCCGCGCTTGTGTTGGCGGCCAGCCTCTGGCTCGGCTTTGGCGCGCCGACGCGGGGACCGTGGTTTGCCGTCGGCCTGCTGGTCCCGTCGTTGGTGGTGGGAGTATGCGCGTGGGAATCGGCGTGGCGCGGCCAGCGCTCGCAGTTCGGACATTCCAATGATCCGCGCGCACAGTACGAACTGGGCGAAACGGCCGGCGCGGATTTCGGGTACCTCCGCGGGCTGCACCTGCCGGGGAGTTATCTGGGATCGTTGAAGTCGATCGTGAACTGGCGCAACGAACTTTCCGCCGCGGATCGCACGGCGAGCTACTACGGCCCCGCGAGCGAGTGGCTCGAGCGGATCTGGCCGGTCACCAAGGTGCGCGAACTGCCATTGTGGATGCACGTCGGCACCAGCTTCGGCGAACGCGAGGCCGATGCGCTGGTCCGGGCCTTGCGCCCGGGTGGCAGCTATCACCACCTCCTGGTGCCGGAGCCCTGGGACCACTGGGGCGATCGCGTGGATGCGGAACTCAAGCGGTCGTTCATGAAGGTGCGGATCGGGCCGCTTTGGTTCGCCTACCACGCGCTTCCGCATGGCGTTTTCTCAACGGAACCCCTGGGCGCGTCCGTGGGCTTCGGCGGCAACCTGGATTCCACGCGGGTGGTCTCGGCCATGCCGCGGCACCAATTGCCCGATGGCCGCCAGTTTCTCGGCATCGACGAAGGTACCGGCGAAATGCAGGTGCGCGCACCGAGCTTTCGGGCGTCGGGCGAGGTCGTCCTGCAGCGCCTGGGCACGAGCGGCACGCTTGGCCCGGTTCGGTTCCAGGTGCTGGGCTTGGCCGATGGCCAGCGTATCGAGCGCGTGTCGCTGGAGGTGTCCCTGCCGGAGGACCAAAACGTGATGATCGTCCCGTGCAAACTCGACTCGAGCGGCCTGCCCCTGGCGTATGTCGTCACCGTGCCGCCGGAACTGTCCGGCAATATTCGCGCCGGGTGGCGCGCGCCGGCGTTTTCCCACGCTGGCAATGAGGACACGCCGCTGCCGCCGCAGCTGATTACCGGGTCGAGCCTGCCGCGGGACACCACGCCGGAAGAGCGCGCGGCGCTGTTGCCGCCGGAATTCCAGAATCTGCGCGTGGTGGTGAAGAACGCCTGGGTCGACGGTGGCCGCCTGCGCGTGTCGCCGGGTGGCGAGGTGTGGGTGAAGCTGCCCGCCCTGTACCCGCACATCACCCTGGCCGCCGCGTCCTGGCAACCGGTCACCGGCCCCGCCAACCCGGTCCTGCGCGCCGTCTTCTACAAGAGCGGTCGCTTGGAAACCTTGAGCCACACCGTGCTGCCGGATCCCAATCTCCAGAAGATTCCTGTGTGGTCGCCCGAGGGCGGCGGCTGGATTGGCCTGCTGGATGTCTCGGATCGCACGACCACCGACATCACCGTCCGGGTCGAAGCGCTGATTCCGCCCTGATCTGCCCTCACTCGCCCGCCAACCAGGCTTCCCGCGCGAGGTCGGCATGCCAGGGCAGGACCCGCTTCGCGTCGTGGAAGCGCAGGACGCGGGAGTAGGCGGTGGGGGCGAGCGATTTTCCGCTGCGCTCCTTCGCCAGACAGGTGTGCATCATCCGCGCGAGTTCGGCCGCTTCGCCGGGCCGCACGAGGTAGCCGTCCTGACGCTGGCCAATGAGGTCCGGGATGCCGTGCACGTCGGTTGAAACAATCGGCGTGCGGAAGCCCATCGCTTCCATGACCACCCGGGGAAATGACTCCTCGTAGCTCGTGCAGACAAACAGGTCGGCGGCCACGAAGAAGTCGTACACGTCGCGCGTCTCCGGGACGAGCATCACGTTCGGAAGACCGAGCCGCGCGATGTCGCGCCGCAACAGGTCCAGCGTGAGTCCCTCGCGCGCGCCCACCATCAGGAAACGCACCGGTGCGCCGGCCGCCCGGTGGCGGTTGAATTGCTCGATTGCCCGGACGAAAATGTGCTGCCCCTTGCGCTCACAGACCGTGCCGATGTTGGCGATGACAATCTCGTCGTCGCGCAACCCGTGCTTGCGGCGCATGGCCGCCTTGGTGTGGGTGGCCCGAAAAGCCGCGATGGCTTCGAGGTCGATCCAACTCGGCACGCGACGGAAATTTCCGCGGTCGTCATCGGCGTAGTACGCCTGCGTCGCCCGGCACAGGAAGAGCGTGCGCGTGGCTTCCGCCAGCGCGGCGTGCACCCGGGCGTGAAGGTTCAGCGCGAGCGTGGTCTCGAAGGCCCGGAACACCGAGGTGCTTTCGTGGACGTAGAACAGCGACGGCCGGCCCGCGGCGCGCGCCAGGGGCACACCCCAAAAACTGAAAAGCGTGTTGCAGACCACGAGGTCGACCTGCGCCCAGTCGATGCCGGCGGAAAGCGCGGCGAGCTGGCGGGAAAACCCGGCCTCGTCCGTGGCTTGCATCAACGGGGTGGGGTCGATCACCGCAAGCTTGGCCCCCAGCGCTTCGTAGGCGGCCCGCAGCGGTCCCTGCCGGCCGGCCAGCACCGTGACGCTCATGCCCTCGGCCCGCACGAGGTGCGTGGCATATTCGAGCAGGAAGAGCGGCGCCCCTTCGAGGCCGAGGTTGTGTGTGATCAGCAACAGGCGTCGCGGGCCGGAGCGGGCCGCGCGAATCTGCGCGGCGGTGGTGGCCTGCAGGCGGTTGCCCGCGACCGCCAGATGCGGGCTGAAATAGGGATCGCGGTAGCCGGGGTAGCGTTTCACCCAGGCGACGTGCTCGGCGTTGTCGAAGGTCACGCCGCGCGTCGCGCTGCCCCAGTGCATGAGCTTTGCCTGCGGCGTGTAGAGCACACGCCGGCCTGCGGCCCGCACCCGCAGGCAGTAGTCGACGTCGTTGTAGGCGACCGCGAAGTCGCCCTCGTCGAAACCGCCGAGCTCGTGGTAAAGGTCGGTCCGGGTGAGCAGGCACGCCCCGGTCACGGCGGAAACCTCCCGCGCGACGGCATGCCAGGCCGGGGGCACCTCTTTCTCCGGCATCTTCGCCCAGGGCGTGTCGGCGAGGCCACCGTGCGGCCCGATCACGATTCCCGTGTGGTTGAGCGAGCGATCGGGGTAGATGAGTTTGGCGCCGACGACGCCCACGTCTGGTTGCAGGAACCACGCCGCCATTTCCTCGAGCCAGCCGGGCTCGAGGGCGTTCACGTCGTTGTTCAGGTGCAGCACCAGCGGCGTGTCGAGGTGCGGGCGCGCGGCGTTGACGAGCTTGGAATAATTGAAGGGCGCGTGCGGGTCGGTCAGGCGAACCACGGTGCAACGCAGGTCGGCGCGCTGTTGGATTCGCTCGAGGTAGGCCAACGCATCAGTGTCGCGCGAGTGGTCGTCGACGATGACCAGCTTCACGTGACGCCAATCGACAGTTTCCTCGAGGAGCTCGACGCATTCCTGCAACAGGTGCAGCCGGTCGCGCGTGGGAATGACGATCGTGACCGGCAGTTGCGCGAGGATCGATTTGTTCCAGCGCAGCTGGTGGAAGCGACGGCGCTGGTGGTGCCCGATCTCCGGCAGGAACGGAGCCGCGTCCCAGTGGCGGCGGGCGACGGCTTCGGCCAATGCGGCGCGGGCCTGTTCGTAGGCCGGGTGCGCCAGGTCGAGTTCGCGCGGGACTCCGTCCCACGCGTGGTAACAAACCAGCGGCACGTGCGCGACCTGCGAGGCCTGCAAACGGTCCCCGAGGCGGAGCAGCAGGTCGTACCACGCGACCGCGTCGAACGGTTCCCGCAAGCCGCCCAATTCGACGAACCGCGCGCGACGTACCACACATAGCTGCCCGGGAAAAAGTCCCGACACGGCAAAGGCCGGGCTCCATTCGGGTTTGAAGTCGGGTTCGCGGCGCTGGCCGGCATCGTCCATGCGATCCTCGTCGGTGTAAGCCAGCTCGAGCGTGGCTTGCGCCGCGAAGCGTTCGGCGACTTCCAACAAGGCATCGGGAGAAAGTCGGGCGTGGCCGGGCACGAGGGCCAGCAGGGTGGCGTCCGTTTCTTGGGCGGAGGCGTTCAGCGCAGCGATCGACTTGCCGGCGCGGCGCCGGAACCGCCCGTCGGCGGCCGTGGGCGCCAGCGGCCCCACGAAGTGCGCTTCCCAATGCGGATAGGCCTGGGCGAGGAGCGAATCGGCCAGCGCATTGACCTGTCCCGCGGTGCAATCACGAGTGTCGACGAGCAACGCGACTTTCGGCGCAGTTGCGCCCAGGGCGCTGGCGGCTTCGGCGAGGACCTGGCGCAGGTGCGGCGTGAGGCGGTACGCGTGTTGCCAGGCGACGTAGGGATCCTGCCGGGCGGCGTCGGGCGGGATGACGGCCGGGGCTTCGCGTCGATAAAGGGCGTGGGCCGCTTTTAATCCGCGCCATTGCGTGCCCACCGGTCCGAGGCTCACGCCGAGGCGGCCGGCGGCGGTGCGCAGCTCCAGCGCGCATTCGAGGAAAAGCCCGCGGTCAAACGCGGGCAGGGGCTGTTCCCAGATATGGCAGGCCCGGGGATAAAACCGCCGCGCAAAGACGAGGTGCTGCGTGCCGTCCTCGAGCTCCGCGAAAAGTTTGATCAGCACCGGGCCCGGCGCCGTTTCGTCGATATCGAGCAGGCCGAGGTATCGCGAGCGGGCCGCGTGGGGATGATTCGGAAAAAGCTGGGCGGCGTCCGCCCGTTCCAGGCTGCCGTACTCGAGTTCGTTTTCGACCAGCGGATGCGTGCTGCCGATCAGGCGAACGACGCGCTGTTGCTGGTGGATGAGCCAGCCGCCGATGCGCACCTTGCCGTATTGCGTGCCGCCAACGAGCTCGGGTTTTTCCAATGCGCCAAAGAACGGCGGGTTCGGCAGGGTGTTGAGCGGCGCCGCGGCTCCTTCGCGCACGAGTTCGTCTGCGAGCGGCCCGAGGCTCGCCTGCGGGTCCGCCCGGCGCGCTTGGAGCAGCCGATGCACGTGGTCGGGCAGCAGCGCCGGTTGGTAGGCGCCGGGGGAGGCCGGGCCACCCTCGACCTTTACGCGCGTGCGCCAGATCTCGACCCAGCGGTGGCCGGCGTCGAGCAGCTCGAGCCGCAGTTCGGTTGCGCCGCGCGGCGGCGTCAGGCGCAGCAGGAAACCGGCGTGCGGCAACCGGGCGCCCGCCGCATACCGTTGCTCGATTTCCGGCCGCGGCATGCCGAGGATGCCGAGGTGGGGGACGCCGTCGATGACGGCGCGCACATCGGAAAAGACCGCACCGACTTTCGAAACGAACCAGCCGCTGACCCACACGGGTTCGCCCGCAAACTTCCATTCGCGGGGCTCCTCCACGTCAAAGATGTAGGCGTCGTTTTCGTTCACGGTCCGAGCGCAGGACTAAGGCGGACCGCTGCCCGGGGGGCAAGCCCGGCGAAACCGGTCAGCGTCCGGCCGCCCTCGTAGCCACAGGCCTCCGTGCCTGTGTGCCTTCGCGCAGCTTTTCAGCCGGCGAACGTCAATGGAGCGAGGTGAGGCCCGACCCCCGGCGGCGGGCCCCGCATCACGTACCCGGTGGCCTCCTCCGGCGTTATTGGCCGTCCGACCGGCCTGCAGCTCGGCACCTCTGGCTCCCCGACCTCGGAGCAGTCGATCACGTATGGCTATGATACCTACGGGCGATTCAACTCGCTCGCCGGCGGCGGCACCACGCTCGCCTATGCGTACACGAGCAATTCCAACCTGCTGGCGAGCATCGCCGACAGTGTCTCCGGTTGGACCCAGACCCGCACGTATCTTTCCAACCGCGACCTGCT
>JBGAKQ010000032.1:0-35210 GCA_044224295.1 Lacunisphaera sp.
AAAACTTCTTCGCTCGTCTCAAACGCTTCCGTCGCGTGGCCACTCGCTACGACAAGCTCGCCCTCACCTTCCTCGGCTTCGTGCAATTCGCCGCAGTCTTGGATTGGCTCACTCATGAGGTTTGAAAACACTCCCTAATCGTAATTCGTAAATTACTTGGTCACGTTCGCTCCCATGCTTTCCCTCTGCCAGCACGGCTACGAAGCCCTCCTCGAGCGCGAGCTCGCCGAGGCGGGGCTGGCCGTGACGGAGAAGGGGCCCGGCTGGGGTTTGGGTGGGAGCGACCTTGGTCGCGCCGAGTCGCCTGCCGGCACACTCCCACCCGAAAAATCGGCGCCCTGGCTTTCCCGCACCTCACCTTGCTCGCGCCGCGCGAGTTCAAAGGCGAGTCGGTCAACGCGCTGGCCGGCCAGCTCGCGGAGTATTTTCTCGAGAGCCTGCGGGGTGAGCGGATCACCGCGACCTGGCCCTGCGTGTTCCAAACCGTGCCGGAAGTCGTGGGCCTCGGGCGCCGGGCGAGCGGCGTGGAGAAGGCGTTCGACGAACTCCTCCGCAAGAAACTCGCGCGCATCGCCAAGCTCGCGACGCCCGAGCTGCCGCGCGGGGCGGGTGCGGCCCGCGGGCTGTTTGTCTTTTTTGCGGACTTTGGACGCGTGTTTGCGGCGCGTGACGCCTGGCTCGGCGGCCAGCGGCGCATGGCGGACGACGACGCGGCGCCCTCGCGATCCTACCTGAAGGTCGAGGAGGCGTACATCGTGCTCGGCAGTGAGCCGGCGGCTGGCGAAACGGTGGTCGACCTTGGGGCCGCCCCCGGCGGCTGGAGCTACAGCGCGGCCAAGCGCGGCGCGCAGGTGATCGCGATCGACAACGGGCCCTTGAAGGGCGGCGCGTTGAATCACCCGTTGATCGAGCATCGCATGGAGGACGCGTTTGGTTTCCGGCCCGCCGGCCAGACCGTGCACGACTGGCTGTTCTGCGACATGGTGGAGGATCCGCACCATGTGATGCGCAACATCGCCGAGCCCTGGCTCGCGAACCACTGGTGCCGGCGCTTTGTGATCAACCTCAAGTTCGGCCACGTCGATTCGCTCGCGCTCCTCCGGGAGATCCGCGGGCCGAATTCCCCGTTCACCCGCCACGCGCAGAATCTCCGCATCCGCCACTTGTATCACGACCGCGAGGAGTTCACGGTGGTGGGAGAAATCTCCCCATGAAGCCCACGCCAAAAACCCGCGAGCTCCACGTCTGCGGCTGGCAGGCGGTGTCGACGCTGTTTGCCCGGCATCCGGACGACGTCCTGCGCCTCTTCTTCGATGCGGCGACCGGCAAGCGCGCGGGCGAGTTCTGCTCGCGGCTGGCGCAGCAGAAGAAGGTTTACCGGCAGGTCGACGCCGCGGAGCTCGACCGCATTGCCGGCTCTAAGCTGCACGGCGGTATCATCGCCGTCATCCTCGAGCGCCCGCTTAAGAAAGTGACGCGCGAGGTAATGGCCGAGTGGGCGAGGGCCAAGGCCCCGCTGCTCCTCCTCGATCGCGTGAGCAATGCAAACAACGTGGGCGCCATCGTGCGCACCGCGGCGTTCTTCGGCGTTAAGTCGATTATTGTGCCAGATCATCCGGGCCAGGCGCTACCCGGCGAGGCGGCGTGGCGCGTGGCGGAGGGCGGGATGGAATTCGTGGATTTCTACCGCGTCCCCGCATTGCCGGCGTTCTGCGCCGAATTGAAGCGGAGCCACCTGCTGATCGGGACGAGCCTGCGCGGCAACCAACTTTCCCCGAGCGCCGTCCGCGAACGCGGCCTGCCGCGCCCGCCCGCCGTCATCCTCGGCAACGAGGAACGCGGGATGGCCCCGGAAGTCATGGCGCAGTGCGACCGCCTCGTGAAAATCCCGGGCGACGAAACCGTCGAGTCCCTCAACGTGTCCGCCGCCGCGGCCGTGATGTGCTGGGAGTTCTTCGGGAAGCGCTGATGCCCCGCGTGAGCCGAGCCGGCTTGTAATCCATTATATTACAAGCGTGCCCGGGGTCGGCCGCGGGGTCAGACCTCGCGGAGCACGGCGCGCACGGGCGAGCCGTCGGCGCCCTGGATGCGGAGGGGCAGCGCGATGAGTTCGTACACGCCGGGCGTGACGGCCTGGAGGTCGAGGTTTTCGAGGATCAGGATCCCGGCGGCGTCGCAGGCGTGGTGGATCTGCAGGTCCTTGCTCGTGAGGTGGTCCACGGAAGGGACGTCGAGGCCGATCAGCTTCACGCCGCGCGCCGCGAGCCAGGCGGGCGTGTCGGGGGTCATCAGCGGCCACGTGGTCGGGAAAACCGCCGGGTCGGTCCAGGTGTCGCTCTTGAACAGCACGCGCGGGGTAGCCGCGAAATCATGCGCGGCGAGCAGGCGCGGGGTGATGCTGGTTTCGCCGCGGATGTCGACGACGCGCGCGGGGCCGATGCATGTTTCCGGCGGCACGGCGTCGATTTTCAGGCCGGCGTCGTTGTAGTGGTAGGGCGCATCCACGTGCGTCCCGCAATGCAGGCTCAGGCGGAGCCGGCCGACGTTGGCGGAGTAACCCTGGGCCTTCGTGTTTGAGAAAGAAAACTCGGTGGGAGTGTCGCCGGGCCAGACGGGCATGCCGGTGACGATCGGGCGGCTGATATCGTGGATTTTTGTCATGTGACCAAGGCGCGTTGCATCGGAAACTTCTCGTGTGCGCCCGTGCGGATGATTTCCCGCAGGGCGGCCACCGCGCCGGCGCAGTCGGCAAAGCGGTTGAACAACGGGGCGGGGGCGAGGCGGATGATGTCGGGGCGGCGAAAATCCGGCACGACGCCGGCGGCTTTCAGGGCCTGGCAGATCCGCCATGCGTCCGGATGCGCGATCGCCACGTGGCCGCCGCGGTCCGCGTCGGCGGTGGGCGTCACGACCGTGAAACCAAGCCCGGCCAGCTCCCGGTTGATCGTGGCCATCAGGTAGGCGGTCAGCGCCAGCGATTTTGTCCGCAACGCGGATACACCGCCGGCGTCCGCGATCATCTCCAAGGTGCCGGCCAGCGGCGCGAGGCTCAGCACGTGCGGCGTGCCGACATGCAACGCGGTGGCGTCCGCCGCCGGTTCGTGCGTGGCCGCGAGCGCGAAACGCCGGTCGGGACGCACGCCCCACCAGCCCGCGAGCCCGGGCGCGCGGCCGTGATGCCGGCGGGCGAGGTAGAGCCCGCCGACGGCGCCGGGCCCGGCGCTGAGGTATTTGTAGTGGCACCAAAACGCGAAGTCCGCGCCATCCTGGTCGAAGGCGTGCGGCACCGCGCCGATGGAGTGTGAGCAATCCCAGCCGATCAGCACGCCGCGCTCGCGGGCAGCGCGGGTGAGGCGGGCGACGTCGAGCAATTGACCGCTGACAAATTGCACGGCCGGCAACACGGCAAGCTGCACCTCCGGCGTGAACGCCACAATCACGTCCGCCGGGTCCAGCGTGCGCCCGTCGCGACTGCGGATGAGTCGCAGGTGCCGTGCGGGGTCGAGCCCGCGCTGAAGCAGGTGGCTGTGCAGGGCATGCAGGTCCGAGGAGAAATTCAACTCGTCCGCCACGATGACCCGGCGGGGCGCGGCGGGATCGAACAGCGTCGCGAGCAACTGGTGCAGGTTGGCGGTGGTGGACCCGGTCACGACGACCTCGTCGGGCGCGGCGCCGACCAACGTGGCCACACCGGCCGCGAGCGTTTCGCTTAGGGAAATCCACGGCGGCCGGGCGTCGGTCCAGCCATTGATTCCGAGCGTGCGCCATTCGCCGATCACCCGTTGCAGGTGGGCTTCGGCGCGACGTGACAGCGGGCCGAGCGAATTTCCGTCGAGGTAGATTTCATCGGGGTTGAGAAAAAACTCCCCGCGGAACCTCGCCAACGGGTCGGCCTGATCCAGCGCGGCGGCGACGGGATCAGGCGCGGGACGGGCGGATGACATGCCGCACGTTCGCGGGAAACCGCCGCGTCGTAAACGCGAAAGCGCGCCGCGCGGCACCACCGACGCGGGGTTTCTTGGGGCTTCGGGCAAAAAGGCTGGCTGCCATTTCGCGGGCGACGCACACTGCCGACGTGAACATCCCCGTTTGGGCAGACCACGAATGGCGGCCCCTGCCGCGCCTGGAAGGACCGGCGCGCGCTGATGTCTGTGTGATCGGCCTCGGCGGTTCGGGGCTCGCGGCACTCACGGAACTCGCGGCGCTCGGCGTGAGCGCTGTCGGGCTCGAGGCCGGCAGCGTCGGCGAGGGCGCCGCCGGTCGCAACGGGGGCTTCCTGCTCGCGGGTCTGGCCAGTTTTTTCAACGACGCCGTCGCCCGATTCGGCGAAGCGCCGGCGAGCGGGCTTTACCGGGAAACCATCCGCGAGATCCAACGCCAGGCGGAGGAATGGCCGGACTTCATTCGTCTCACGGGCTCGTTGCGCATCGCGGCGGATGCCGAGGAAATGGAGGACTGCCGGAAGCACCTCGCCGCGCTGCAATACTGTGGGTTGCCGGCCGAGGCTTATGCGGGCCCGGAAGGGGAGGGTCTGCTGCTGCCGACCGATGGCGTGATGCATCCGCTGCGGCGCTTGCATGGGATCGCGCAAAAACTCCGGCAGCGGGACGTGCTGCTTTATGAGAACTCGCCCGTGCGGCGGTTTGTGCCGGGCTCGGTGATCACGGACAGGGGCACGGTTTTCTGTGAACACGTGATCGTCGCCGTGGACGGCCGGCTCGAAATGTTGTTTCCCGAACTCAGCCCGCGGGTGCGCACCGCGCGCCTGCAGATGCTCGCGACGGCGCCGGCGCCCGAGGTGAATTTCCCGCGGCCCGTCTATTGGCGTCGCGGCTACGACTACTGGCGGCAACTGCCCGACCGCAGCATCGCCCTCGGCGGTTTTCGCGACCGGGGTGGGGAGGCGGAGTGGACCCAGTCCGAGGAGACCTCCCAGCCGGTGCAGCAAATGCTCGAGCAATTCCTGCGCAATCATCTGAAAGTCCGCGCGCCGATCACGCACCGTTGGGCGGCGGCGGTGGCGCAGACCAATGACGGCCTGCCGGTGCTCGAGGAAGTGCGGAGCAACATCTGGGCGGTCGGCGCCTACAGCGGCACCGGCAACATCGTCGGGACGCTGTGCGCGCGCGCCGCGGCGCGGCTTGTGTGTGGCCAGACGTCCGACTGGGCCGACCTCCTCGCCGCCGCGCGCAAGAACGCCGTTCGACGCTAGGCGCGGAACGCCAGTTGAAGGTTGAAAGTCGGGTGTTAGAAGTTTTTCGGGGTGCGGCGGTCCCTCCGTCATAACTTCCTGTGGGGTTGACAGGCGGCGGGTGGCTCGGCACCAATGCGACCCAGATGAACCGATTTGCCGCCGCCTTCTTTTACTTCTTCGGCTTTTTTAGCCCGAAGCATGTGGGCGGCTGCACCAACGCTTAACCTGACCAACAGATTAACGCCACGGAGCCGCCCCACCGGGCGGCTTTTTCATTTTACCTTCCCGCCATGATCCTCCCAAAAAACAACCGCCTCTCCCAGGACGAAGTCGCCCAGCTCACCGCGATCGTCGCCGAATTTGGCTGCCGCATCCAGCCGATCGTCGGCGACGTGCGCACGATCTACGCGATCGTCGGCGATGAGCGCCACGAGCTGATGATCAGCCGGCTGGAGGGCCTCGCGTTCGTCGACCGCGTCGACACCATCCAGTCGCCGCACAAGCTGATGGACATCAAGTCCGACCTGGCGCGGCACCGCTTGAAGGTCGGCGGCGTCACGCTCGGGGACGAGCTGTTGATCATGGCGGGGCACTGCACGATCGACCCGAAGAACCCAAACCTCTTCTACGAAACCGCGCACGCGGTGAAGGAAGCCGGCGCCCACGCCTTGCGCGGCGGCGTGTGGAAACCGCGGACGAACCCGTACGCATTCCAGGGCGACCACAAGTCCCTCGACATCCTCATGGAAGGCTCGCGCCGCACGGGGCTGCCGGTGGACACCGAGGTGATGGACGAGGAACAACTGCGCCTCGCGCTCGCCGCCGGCGTGCAGGTGCTGCAGATCGGCGCGCGCAACGCCCTGAACTACTCGCTGCTCCGCCAGGTGGGCGCGGCGATCGCCGGCAAGCCCGTCGCGGTCCTCCTCAAGCGCGGCATGCACACCGGTACGCTCAACGAGTTCATCTCGGCCGCCGAGTACATCGTCAATTTTGGGAATCCCAACGTCATCCTGTGCCCGCGCGGCACGCAGCCCGGGTTGGACGGCTACCGCAACCATCCAGACGAATCCATCACCCCACTCCTGAAGGAGCGCACGTGGGCGCCGGTGGTCATCGACCCCTCGCACTCAGTCGGCAAGGCCGCGTATGTGCCGGCCTGCGCGCTCGCGGCGGTTGCGTACGGCGCGGATGGGCTCTGCATCGAGGCGCACGTCGAACCGGCGCGGGGCCTCGGGGACGATCCCAAGCAGGCCGTCACGCCGGCGGTGCTTGCGGGGTTGATTACCCGCGCGAAGGCGCTCCATGCTTTGCGTCGCTCCGCTTAGGAGCCTGCTTGCCGGCGATCCACCAGCCGCGCTTCCCATTAAGTTTCCATCGCTTGTAAACCAGATCCCGCCCACTGACTCGCCCCCATGAAAAAGGAACTCGCCAAAATCCGCGCGGAAATCGACGCGCTCGACCAGAAGGTCGTGAAGATCCTCAACACGCGGCTGAAATGCGCGCAGCAGATTGGCGAACTGAAGCGTGGCGCGAAGACCCGCATCTACGTCGCCGAGCGCGAGGCCGACGTCCTGCGGCGCGTGGCCGCCGCCAACACCGGCCCGCTCAAGCCGGCCGCGCTGCAGGCCATCTACCGCGAGATCATGTCCGCCGCGCTCGCGCTCGAGAAACCGCTGCACATCGCCTACCTCGGGCCTGAGGCCACCAATACGCACGCGGCCGCACTGCGGAAGTTCGGCTCGAGCGTGGAATACCGGCCGATGGCGACCATTGCCGACATCTTCACGGCCGTGGAAAAGGGCGAGGCCGACTACGGCGTCGTGCCCGTGGAGAATTCCACCGAGGGTTCCGTGCGCGACTCGCTCGACCTGTTTGTCGAGACGCCGCTGAAGATCGTCGCGGAGCTCCACCAGGAAATCGAACACACCCTGCTGTCGAACGAGCCGCTGGCGAAGATCAAGAAAATCTACTCGAAGGACCAGGCGCTGGCGCAGTGCCGTCGCTGGTTGCAGCGCAATTTGCCGCATGCGCAGCTGGTCGACGTGGACAGCACGGCGCTGGGCGTGCAGATCGCCGCAAAGGAAAAGGGCGCCGCGGCCATTGCCCCGCGCATTGCGGGCGAACGCTACGGCGTGCCGGTCGCCGCCACGCACATCCAGGACCTCAAGAACAACACCTCCCGTTTCGTGTTCCTCGGCCGCGAGGCTTCCGGCTCCGCCGGGAGCGGCCACGACAAGACCAGCCTGCTCGTCTCGCTGCACCACGAACCCGGCGCGCTCCTGCACGCGTTGCAGCCCTTCAATCGCCGCAAGCTCAACCTCACGCGCATCGAGTCGCGTCCGAGCCGCTTGAAGCCCTGGGATTACATCTTCTTCCTCGACGTCACGGGCCACTACGAGGACCCCGCGATGCAAGCCGCCCTCAAGGAGCTGAGCAAAAAATGCCCGCTCGTGAAGTGGCTGGGTAGTTATCCAGTGGCGAAGAAATAAAAATCACAGCGCCAAGGCCACGAAGAGCCTGAACACGGTCCCGAGCCCAAAATAATGTTCCGGACAACACCCCCCGGCGCTTGGCGCCACCCGTCTCCAGATGGGATCGAGGTTTGCAGAGGTCCCCTCTTGAGAGGGGTGCCCGCAGGGCGGGGTGTGTTGGCCGCGCGACCTTTGGTGGGAGGGGTTTTATACCCCGACTGCGAAGGCGGCATCAATCCCGTCGGGATATAAAATCCCTCCCACCGGGGCAAAGGGCCAAACGCCAAACAGTCCGAACGAAACGTCCAAACGCTGAAATCCAAACCAGGCCCTGACCGCAGCCCTTGGTTTTCCTGTGGGAGCGACCTTGGTCGCGACTTTGGAGGTTTTAAGTTTGGGTCCGTTGATTGGCCTTTGACGCTTTGTGATTTGGGATTTCGCCCGAATTTAGCCTCGTCCGCGGGCACGCCTTCGGGTTTCGTTTCGCCGTGCGCCCGCTCAAAATCCTATTCGTCAGCCCGGAGGTGGAACCCTTCGTGAAAGTCGGCGGGTTGGCCGACATGGTGGGTGCGCTGCCGAAGGAGTTGGCGAAGCTGGGGCATGACGTGCGCATTGTGAGCCCCGCGTACGGCGCCGTGAAGCGCCTGGGCCAGTGGCGGGCGCTTGATGCGCCGCTGGGTGTTGACGTCGGCCCGGACGCGCAATGGGCGCGCACCTGGCAGACGACGGTGCCGGACTCCGCCGTGCCGGCGTACTTCCTTGAGAACCACGAGCATTTCGCGCGACCGGAGGTGTACACGGGCCCTTGGGGCGCGCATGAGGACAACGACCGGCGCTTTGCGTTTCTCTGCCGGGGCGCGCTGGCGCTGTGCCAGCAATTGGATTGGATTCCGGACGTCGTGCATTGCCACGACTGGACGACCGGCCTGCTGCCGATGATGTTGAACACGACGCTGCGGGACACGCCGCTGGGGCGCGTCGCGACGGTGTTCACGATCCACAATCTCGAGCACCAGGGTTACTCGCCCGCGCGCGTGATTCCGTTCGCGCGGTTGCCGGCCGGTGAATTTGCGCGCGATGGGCTGGAGGCCAACGGCATGGTGAACCTGATGAAGACCGGGCTCTACCATGCGACGAAACTGACAACCGTCAGCCCGACCTACGCCAAGGAGATCGTCACGCCCGACGGCGGCTTCGGCCTCGATGCCGCGCTGCGGTTCCGCGCCGGCGATCTCGTCGGCATCGTGAATGGCATCGACGACGACTCGTGGGACCCGGCGCATGATCGGGCGCTGCCGGCGAACTACACGGCGGCAAACCTGCGCGGCAAGGCGCTCTGCAAGGCGGCGCTGCAGCGGCATTTTCATCTCGAGGAAAATCCGGTCGTGCCGCTGTTCGGCGTCGTGTCGCGGCTCGCCTCGCAAAAAGGCCTCGACCTGCTGGCCGAGGCGCTGCCCGCCGTGATGGACCGGATGGAGATCCAGCTGGTGCTGCTCGGCAGTGGCGACGTGCGTTTGGAAAACACCTTCCAATGGGCCGCGCAGGCGTATCGCGGGCGTTGCGGGGCGCAGATTGGTTTCGACGGCAAACTCGCGCGCCTGATCCAGGCGGGCAGCGATTGTTTCGTGATGCCGAGCCGCTCCGAGCCGTGCGGGCTCACGCAGATGTATGCGATGCGTTACGGCACGCTGCCGATTGTCCGGGCCACGGGCGGGTTGGTCGACACGGTGCAGAACTTTGAGGAAGGCCAGCCGCGCGGCACCGGGTTTGTGTTCCATGCGGCCACGGCCGGTGCGCTCGCGGACACGCTCGGCTGGGCCTGCGCGACCTACTACGATCGCCCGGGGGAGTTTGCCGGGCTGCAGCAGCGCGCGATGGCGCAGGATTTTTCGTGGCGGCGGAGCGCGGCGCAGTATGTCGACCTTTACCGCTGGGCCGTGGAGAGCCGGACGGGTGTCTACCCGGCGTAAATTTTACGTCCAAAAGCCAAAAAAGGCCGGAAATCGGCTGGTCAGGGATGTTGAATCGCAGTTGGATGCAGGCGGTCACCCGTTCCCCATGCGCCCGCTCCCCGGCTTAGCGTGTCTGCTTTTGTTGGGCGGAGCTATTGGTGCGTTATCGGCGGCGGAGGACCCGACGCTCGAATTTCGCGGTGTGGTGCAGGAAGGAGAACTTTGCCTGGTCAACCTGCATGATCCCGCGACCAAGGTCTCGCGCTGGGTGGCGGTGGGCGGCGAAGCGGATGGCTGGCGCGTCGTGCGTTTCGATGCCGATGCCACGCAACTCGTGGTCCAGCGCGCGGGCCGGTCGCAGACGCTGCCCTTGAAGAGGTATTTGGTTTCCGTGGACGGTCCCACCGCGCCGCTGAAATTGCTCCCGCCGGACCAACGGGTGCCGGCGAGCGTCGCCCCCGACATGCCGGATTACCTGCGCGAGCTGCCGCCCGAGGCGCGCCGGCTCCTGTCGGAGGTGCGCCGCCGTCCCGCCATCCGCTGGCCCGCCGCTCCCGGCACCGCCTTGCCCACTCCGCAATGAAGACGCGATTCCTCCTCAGCCTGCTTTGCCTCGCCGCCCTGCCGGGCACGCTGTTTCCGCAGGCCGCCACCCCTGACACCAGCGTCACGCCCGACGAACAAGCGGCGCGGTTCCTTTCGCAGGCGACGTTCGGTCCGACGACCGAGTCCATCGCCGAGCTCCGCAACATCGGCTATGACTACAACGGTTGGATCGACCGCGAGTTCGCGAAGTCCCCGACGTTTGCCGCGCCGCTGGCCGTCGCCGCGAAGACTTCCGGCCAGATCACGTCGATCACCAACGCCTTCAATCGCCGCGCCCGCAACCAGGTGATGATCTCCGGCAACGACCAGCTGCGCCAGCGCGTGGCCTACGCGCTCAGCCAGATCTTTGTCATCTCGGACAACGTCTCCACGATCAGCGCCGCCGAGGAGGGCTCGAGCAGCTATTACGACATGCTCGTCGCGAACAGCTTCGGGACCTTCCGCCAGCTCCTGATGGATGTGACGCTCCACCCGATGATGGGTCGATTCCTCAGCCACTATAAGAACCGCAAGTCCAACACGACCGCGGGCACCCGACCCGACGAGAATTACGCCCGCGAGGTCCAGCAGCTGTTCACGATCGGGTTGTACAAGCTGAATGCCGACGGCACCTACCAGACTGACGGGACCGGCCGCCCGCTCGATTCCTACACGAACGACCAGATCACCGAGTTCGCCCGCGTGTTCACCGGATTGACGGATGCGAGCACCAACAACACGGGCACCGGCACGGATCGCACCGACTTCCCCTCGGCGAGCCAGAATTACACGTCGCCGATGCGCATGTGGGACGGGCAGCACGACACCGGCGCGAAGAATCTCCACAACTACAGCGGCGTCCGCAAGGCGACCCTCCCGGCCGGCCAGACGGGCATGCAGGACCTCAACGATGCGATCGACAACCTGGTCGAGCACCCGAACACCGCGCCGTTCATCTCGCGACTGCTGATCCAGCGACTGGTGACGTCGAACCCATCCGACGCCTATGTCGCCCGCGTGGCGTCACGCTTCGTCAACAACGGCAATGGCCAGCGGGGCGACATGAAGGCCGTGATCAAGGCGATCCTCCTCGACCAGGAGGCGCGCAACCTCGCGTTCGTCGCCGATCCGCAAAGCGGCAAGTTGCAGGAGCCCTTCCTGCGCGTGACCCATTTGCTGCGCGCGCTTCGCTATAACGTTTCGGGCACGTTGCTCCCCTACGACCTGGGCACGGCCGTCACCGAGACCATCATTGGCCAGTACCCGCTGTCCTCGCCATCGGTCTTCAATTTCTACCTGCCCGACTATGAGCCGCCGGGGCCGATCGCCGCCGCCGGGCTGGTCGGGCCGGAGTTCCAGATTCTCAACTCCGTCTTCGGCATCCTGACGCCCAACGTCGTGTACAACCTTGTCGTGAACGGCAGTGCGGCCGGCAGCTTCACCGTCGATTTGTCGCCGCAGTTTGCGCTCGGTGGCAACCCCACCGCGCTGGTTGACAACGTCGACCTGCTGCTGACCCGCGGCATGCTCAGCGCCAGCACGAAGGCCAAGGTTCTCGATGTCGTGAATGGCGTCACCACCGCCATGGTGCCCTCCGGCAGCACAATCGAGCAGACCCGCGCGCGGCTCGCGGTGTACCTCATCGCCATCTCCCCCGACTTCGCCGTGCTCAAATAACGCCTCCCATGTCCTCTTCGAGCGATTCCCACATCAACCGCCGCCAGTTCATCGGGCAGGCCAGCTGCGCGGGCATCAGCATGGCGCCGCTGTTGTCCACGCTGCTCACGCTGCGCCTCGCCAATTCCCTCGCGGCCCAGACCGTCACCAACGACTACAAGGCCCTCGTGTGCCTGTTCCTCGGCGGCGGCAACGACTCCTTCAACATGCTCATCCCGACGACCACCGGGGAGTACGAGGCCTATGCGGCGGTGCGTCGCAACCTGGCGCACGCGAAGGATTCGGTTTTGTCGATCACCCCGTCCAACCTGGGCGGCCGCACGCTCGGCGTGCATCCGTCGATGACCGAGGTTCGGGACCTCTTCACGCAGGGCCGGCTGGCTTTCGTCTCCAACGTTGGCTCGCTGGTCCGGCCCATGACGCTGGCCGACTACAAGTCGGGCAAGAACCTGCCGCTTTCCCTTTATTCCCACGCCGACCAGATCAAGCAGTGGCAGACCTGCATGCCGGACCAGCGCACCGCGGTGGGCTGGGGCGGGCGTGCGGCGGACATCATTCGCGGCCTCAACAGCCCGAGCCTGGTGTCGATGAACATTTCGCTCTCCGGCCAGAACGTGTTTCTCACCGGCCGCGATGCGTTCACCTACAGCGTGAGCTCCGGTGGCGCGACCGCGCTCACGGGCTACAGTCCGACCGCGGTGAACAGCCTGACTGCGCAACGCACGAAGGGGTTCAACAGCATGATGGACCAGCAGTATCGGAATCTCTTTGAGCAGACGTATGCGCAGTCCACGGGCGATGCGGTTGATTCCTACTACGAGTTTTCCAACGCCCTGACCGGCGTCACCCTCAGCACCGCCGTCCCGACCGGCAACTCGCTCGCCTCCAGCCTCTCGATGATCGCGCGCATCATGGCGTCGCGCAGCAAATTCGGTGCGCGCCGCCAGATCTTCTTCGTCCAGCTCGGTGGTTGGGACCACCACGACGAGGTGATCAACAACCAGCTCACGATGCTGCGCACCGTCAGCCAGGCGATCGGCTTCTTCAATTCCGCGCTGAACGAGATCGGGCTAGCCGACAGCGTCACGCTCTTCACCGCCTCCGACTTCGGCCGCACGCTCACCTCGAACGGCAACGGCTCCGACCACGCGTGGGGCGGCAACCACATCGTGATGGGCGGCGCGGTCGCGGGCGGGAAAGTGTATGGCGATTCCACGGCGGGCTTTTACCCGGACTTCCGCAATCTCTCGCAAATCGACACGGGCCAAGGCCGGCTCATCCCGGGCCTCTCGGTCGACGAGTACGCCCGCGACATGCTCGCCTGGTTTGGCGTCAGCAACAGCAACATGGACTATGTGCTGCCGGCGTTCAGCACGCGCTTCGCGGGGCGGCAGACGCTGGGCATGTTCAATGGCACGTCGAGCGCGACCATCAGCACGCCGACCACGACGAGCCCCTCGACCCCGACCACGACGACTCCCGCGACGTCCTCCAGCAGCAGCGGTGGCGGCGGAGGTGGCGGTGGCGCGACCACGCCGTACTTCATTGGTGCGCTCGGTGCGCTCGCGTTGGCGCGGCTCCGGCAGAAGCGCATGGAAAAGAAAAACGCCGCGAAGGGCTGAGGCCCGTCGCCGTCGAATCGCTTGCTGGCCGCGCGGGTTTCCCCGGGGCCGGCGGAACTTCCGGGCTCCCGGGCGGGTCAAGCTGCGCCGTGGACGTAACCCCGCAGGAATCGGCTCGTCATCCCCGCGGTATTCCACTTGAACCAAGCCCGATCTTCGCCCCGTTCCCACGCATGAATTTCCGAATCCTAGTCCTCCGTAGCGCGGTCCTGCCGCTGGGGGCGTTGTTGGGGATGGCTGGCCTGGGTGGACAAGCTGCCGAGTGGCAGGGTCTGACGGGCAACTCGCCGTTCGGGGCCGGTGCCACCGCCAATGCGCCGACGCCGGCCGACCAGCTGGAATTCCGTGGCGTCGTCCAGGAAGAGGGCGTTTACCTGGTAAACCTTTATAACCCGACGACCAAGACCTCGCAATGGCTGCCCGTGAACGGCAAGGCGCAGGGCTTGGAAGTGAAGTCTTACGATCCCGGCGCCGACAAGGTCGAGATCACCCAGGGCGGCAAGCCGCTCACGCTCGCGTTGAAGCAGTCGCGCGTCACCCTAGTGCAGGCCCCGGCACCCGCGCCGGCGGCCCCGGAGGGCGGCGAAGGTGCCCGCGCCGACCGCTCGGCCGAGGGCCGGGATGGCGCCGGACGGGAAGGTCGGGAAGGTCGCGTGCGGACCGGGAGCAACGGGGAAGGCCCGCCCATGATCCGCAACCTGCCGCCGGAAGCGCAGGCCATGATCGAGGAATTTCGTCGCCGCCGCGCCGAGCGCGCGAGCCAGAATCAACAGGGCCAGGGCCAAGGCCAGCAGACGGAGAACCGCCAGAACCGCTCACGCTAACTTCATTCCATGTTGCGCCCCGACTCCACCCTCCGCCGCGATGCGCGCGGCTTCAGCCTCATCGAGATCCTCGTGGTTCTCGGCATCATCGGCCTCCTCGTCGGCCTCGTCGTCACCAACGTCGACAGCGTCTTCGGTCAGAGCCAGGAAAAGGTCGCCCGCATCTTCGTCCGCGACTCGGTGAAGACCCCGCTCGTGCGCTACCGCATCGACGTGGGCGATTATCCGACCACGGCGGAAGGCCTGGCCGCCCTCGTCACCGCGCCGAGCAGCGCGGCCGACAAGTGGAAGGGTCCGTACCTTGATGCGTCCGGCGGCAAGCTGCCGACCGACCCGTGGGGCCAGCCGTATGAATATCGCTACCCCGGCGTGAAGAACCCCGGCGGCTACGACGTGTATTCCAAGGGTGTCGACAAGACCGCCGACACCGCCGACGACATCGGCAATTGGTAATGCCGCGGCACGGCCCGCCGCCGGCCACAGACGGCGTTTCCTGAAATGTCCGGCGACTCATTCACCGCGAAAATTTTCCGGCGGGGCCACGTGGCCCCTCACGTGCCGGCCGGCAATGCGCGGGGCTTTTCGCTGATCGAGATCGTCGTCGTGCTCGCGCTGCTCGGTTTGATCAGTGCGCTGCTCATCGGCAGCGGCGGCACGCTCCTCCAGGCTTCGTCCCGCGAGAACGCCGAGAACACTGCGCTGACGGCGATCGCCGCCGCCCGCCACCAGGCGGTGCTCGCGGGGCAGATTGTGGAACTGAAAATCGACGAGAGGGCCCGCGCGCTGGATTGGACGGTGGGCCAGGCGCCGTTGCCCGAAGGCGAGGAACTGCATCTGCTGCCGCCGGTCCGGGCCGGCGCCATGCTCATCGGCGGACAGCTGAAAGAGGACACGATTCCCCGGGTGCGTTTCTACGCCGACGGCACCTGTGATCCATTCCGCCTCGAGATCAGCCGTGACGGCAATCGCCGGGTCATCGCCATCGATCCATGGACCTGCGCGGTGCTCGCGCCGGAGAAAAAACCGGGATCGTTCTGAGATGGACCGCTCGCCCAACATCAGGAGAAGGAGGTTCGGTCTTCGACCGGATCAGGTTTCCCGTCGCGCCTTCACCTTTCTCGAAGTCCTCGTCGCGCTCGCGATCTTCGGTTTCACCGGCATGGTGCTGGCGTCGGCCTACCTCAACGTGCTGTCGGCGCAGCATGCAAGCGTGCAGCAGGACGCCACCGTCGCCGATCGTCGGCTCGTGCGCCAGGCGCTGTGCGCGGAGCCGCAGCTTGAAAAGGTCACCGCGTGGAACGAACTCGAGCTGCCGGAGGATCGCACGGCCAAGTGGCGCGCCACGGTGACGCCGACGAAGATTGCCGACCTATTTGACGTGACGCTGGAGATCGAGATTCCGAATCCCAAGGGCGGCAAGGAACAGACTTTCACGGAAACCTGCCGGCTGTTGCGACCGAGCTGGTCGCAGCCCGCCGACCGCGAGGCCCTCCGCACCGAGGCCCGCAGCAAACTCGCGCAGCGCTCGTTCTGATGACCGCCGTGCCGCCAGCTCTTGACGTAGCCACGGGCCTCCGTGCCGGTGGAGGCTCCAAACCCGACAGGCAGGGACGCCTGTCGCTACGAAAAGGTGGTCACGGCGGATTTACGCTGATCGAAGTCCTGCTCGCGCTCGCGCTCCTCGCGGCGCTGCTGGCGGCGCTCAATCAATTCGTGTTTGCGATCACCGAGGCCTGGACGAAGGACCGCGACCGCTTTGTTTTCGTGCAGCATGCGCGCGCTGTCACCCGGCACATCGATGAGATGTTGCAAACTGCGTCGAACCAGGCGCGAGCCAGCGGCACGACGACCGGCGCGCCGGCGATCGACGAACTACGCGTGCCGGGCGGTACGACGGCGGACGTGCTGGCCTTTGACCTGCCCAATGGCGACCGGTTGTTCCAATGGCCCAGCCACCCGCTGCCGGAAGTCCGCTGTGGCCTCGCGTTCCGGCCGGACGAGGGTCTCGTGGTTTACTGGAAGTCCCGGCTCGAGGAGGATTTCGCAACGGCCGATGTGCGCATGACGGTGATCTCGCCGTTCGTGACCGGACTGACGTACGACTACTACGACGCGGACAAGAAGAGCTGGACCAACGAGGACAAATTGCAGGAGGACAGCACCGGGGCATTCCCGACCCCGCGCCGCGTTCGCATCAAATTCGCCCGGAACGGGCAGACGATTGAGGAAATCATCCCGCTGACGCCCAACACCCAGGAGGGCCTGCCGGCTTACTGAGATGGCAATTCGCAGACGCCAGTCCGTTCGCTACCTGGTGGGAGGGGCTTCACACCCCGACTCGTTCGCGACGTGCGCTAAGTCGGGGTATAAAACCCCTCCCACCAGGAATGCCCTCGCTCGTCGGGGCTCCGTCCTGGTCGTCGTCCTCGTCACCCTCGCGTTCGCGGCGCTGCTGCTGACGCGCATGATCGAGACCGGCGCGCCGGACCTGCTCATCGCCATGCGCCAGGCGGATCGGGATCGCCTGCGGGTGGACGCTTACGGGGCGCTGGAGACGACCCTCGCCGCCTTGATGGATTTTCGCACGGTCGACGGCGGGCTCTACTCGCCGACGCAGGGCTGGGGCGACATTCTCACCTACGCGGCCTACGAACCGCGGGAAGGCGTCACGATGAACGTCACGTTCGAGGACGAGAGCGCCAAGCTGTCTTTGCCCCGCATGAACGCCGACACGATGGCGGGCCTGTTCGTGCAACTCGGCCTGTCGACGACCGATGCGGCCCGCGTGGCCGACGCCATCCTCTCGTGGACGCGGAACGGCCACGTGTCCGCCGAAACCGCCACCAGTGCAAGCGTGTACGAGCAGGGCGATCCGCCCGCGCAGCCGCCGTACCGTTCGCTGCGTTCCTTCGACGAGCTCGCCACGGTTGCGGTGGCGCGCGACTACTTCTTTGATGAGCAGGGTCAGCCGAAGCCGTTGCTCGAGTCCTTCAAGCAGGCGGTGTCGCTCTACGAGTTCAACGCCACCAACCTCAATTCCGCCGGCGAGGCGGTGCTCGTCGCCTCCGGCTGGGACCCGACCCAGAGCAGCACGCTGCAGAAATACCTCACGACGAAGCAAACCGCCCTCAAGCAACGCCCGTATCTCCGCTCCGCCGCCGAGGCCCGCGGCCAGGTCGGCAACGTTTCGCTCCGGAACCTGGGTGCGCAGATCCAATTGCTCCGGGTGATCGTCACGGCGCAGCAGGGTGGGGCGCGGCTGCAGCTCACGGCGCTGGTGACGTGGGCCAACCAGGCGAAGATGCCGGCGCCGCCCACCACGACGCCGACGCAGGGTTCGCCCGCGCAGGCGGCCCGCGCCAAGCCCGCGCCAGCGCCGAATCCGGCCAATCCGAACAACAACAATTCCGCGAATTCATTGCGCTATCCATTTACCGTGTTAGAGCTTTCCGAAAACGCCCTGCCTGCTCCCGTCCCTCCGCCTGATGCGCCTGCTGCCTAACCTTTCCCTGCAACCGTCCGTGAACGTGCGGTTCCTGCCGTCAGGAAAATTCTTCCTGCGCTTCGTCCCGCTCGCCCCGGACCTGCCCGCCGCCGACCAGGCGGCGCTGGCGCTCGAGGGCCTCGCGCCTTTCCCGGCGGGCCAGCTCTACTGGGGCTGCTGGGTCGCGCCCGGCCGCGCCAGCGCGCTGGTGTACGCCGCGCACCGCCGGCGGATTACGCCGGCGGAAATCGAGAATTGGGAGCAGGCCGACCTTGCCGTGCCGGACCTGTTGCCGCTGCTCGGGGCCCGGCCGGCGAAACCGACCCTGCTGATCCAGGTCGGTGAAGCGCACCTCGTCGGCGCCGCGTGGGCCGGTGGTGACGCCGCGCAGCCCGCCGCCGTCCATGCGCGCAGCTACGAGGCCGCGCCGACGGACGATGAACGTCGGGAGTTCGTCGCCGAGCTCGCGGCCCGCAGCGGGATCGCCAATGCCTCCGCCACTTTCCTCAAGGGTCCCCCGCAGGCGCGCCGCGAGCGCGATGAGTTGCGTTTCGAGTTGCTCGATCCCGCCGGTGTGCCCGTCGTCGCGGCTGCGGTGGCGCGGGCGGACGAGGACGCACTCGATGTGCGCGACCGCACCTTCCTCGAAGGGCGTCGGCGGGATCGCCGCCAGGGCGAATTCATCTGGAAGATTTTCCGCGGCGGCCTCATCGCCGCGCTGGTTGCCATCGTCTGCGAACTTGGGGCCGTGGGTTTCCGGCTGCTCGACCGCTTCGAACAAAATCGCGCGGCGGCGCAGGCGGCGGTCGTCAGCAAGCTCGAGACGGCGCACGGCCTGGCCAGTCGCATCGACGAGCTCACCCACAAGCGCCTGCGCTTTTTCGAAATGTTGTCGGTGGTCAACGCCCCGCGGCCGAAGTCGATCCAGTTCACCCGCACGAGCTCGATCGGTCGTTCCGGCCTGGAGATCGAGGCGCAGACCGGCAGTGCGGACGACGTGAGCACCTACGAGACCGCGTTGCGCGGCCTCGCGAGCCTGGACCGCGTGGAAGTCAGCGGACTCCGCACGAACAATGGCGTGACCACTTTTGCGCTCGCCTTGAGCTTCAAGCCCGAGGCGGTGCCGGAGACGGGAGGTGTCCAATGAGACGCTGGTTCGAAACGCGTCCCCGGCGCGAACAACTCCTGATCACGGCCTTCATCGTGCTCGCCGCGGCAACGTGGCTGTCCGGTTCGGTGCGGCGCCTGCGCACGCAGGTTGGCGCCTGGCGCTCCACGCAGGCCGCGACCGCCTCGCAAAAACTCTGGCTCGACCGCCGGGCCGACATCGAGACGCGGTCCGCCGCGGCCGTGCGCAACCTGGATCCCGCGAAAACCCAGGACGCCACGCGCCTCCTCGGCACGATCAACTCGCTGGCGACGGCCGCAGGCCTGACGGTCGCCATCGAACCCGCGCAAAAGCAGACCACCCCGCAGTTCACCTACAACACCGCCAAGGTGACTTTCCGCCGCGCCAACCTCCAGTCGCTCCTCAGCTTTTACGACGAGCTCGCCAAACAGGCCCCCTACGTGAACCTCGAGTCCATCAGCCTGCAAACGGAGCGATCCAACCCCGGGGCCATCAACGCCGTGCTGCAGATTTCCGCGACGCAGATTACGAAGTAGGGTGTCCGCCCCGGGGGGCGGACGGTTGAGGGTTGAGAGTTGAGGGTTGAGTGTGTGGGCCGGGATTGCTGGTGGGAGGGGTTTTATACCCCGACTAGATTGATGCCGCCTTCGCTGTCGGGGTATGAATCCCCTACCATCGCAAAGCTCGGTATCGACTCTTCGTCCGGGCGATCGCTCATCCCCAAACATATTCGGCGTTCTCGATCCGGGGAATTACTCCTGCGCATCGCTGAGGAAAATAAAACCGCCTTAATTTAGGCGGTCGCCCTTCTTTGGCTTGCCTCGAATTTCCCGCATCGCAGTTTTTCGCGACAGTTGTGGCGGGAGCGGGCCCCTGTCGTGACGAACTCAACAAGTCGTATGTCAGGCTTGCCCGCGAGATCCCGTGTCCCGGTCGAAAGACCGACGAAATGCGGATGCGTCGTGCCGGCGTGCGTCGACGCAATCTCTCATCCCGCTTCGTGCTATGAAAATGAAACTGCCTGTCTGGGTGTTCTCGACCGTGGCCATCCTCAGCGCCGCGTTGTCCGCTCGCGCTGACCAAAATCTCGCCGGTAACGTTACCGTCACCGGTGGCAGCTCAAGCGGGAACCTGATTGTCACCGGCACCGTCGATGTTGACGGCAGCGGCATCACCTTTGGCACGCAAAATTCCAGTTTTGGCGCCGGGCTCCTGTTTAATGACAGCAGCTCGGACACCCTGAGTTTCTTCCTCAATCGCGCGCCGGCTTCGTGGCTGTGGCAACACACGACGATTCCCGCGATGCGGCTCGATGCCACGCACAAGCTGCTGCTCTATCAATCCGACGGCAGCACGTTGGGTGCGGTGATTGACCCGGGCGCTTTCACGCTCTCGCTGGGAGCGTCCACGCTATACCGCGATGCCAGCGGCGCATTGAAGACCGACGGGGCATTTGTGGTGGGCGGGAATTTCACGGCACCAACCTACACCGCCACCAATGGCACCCTGACGGGCGGAACCACGGGACTTTCGCTCAATGCCGGCGGTGCCAACCAAAGCATTACCTTCGCGGCGACGGGCACCGGGAAGGTGGTCATCAACTCGCCCGTCGTGATCAACGACGCGACGGCGTCCACGACGCCGGCCACTGGCGCTTTGGTCGTCGCGGGAGGCGTGGGCACGGGTGGCGATGTGCGAATCACCGGCGCGGTGACCGCGGCGTCAGCCGCCTTCGCGGGCACGGTCACCAGTGCGGGGCTTAATGTTTCGGGGCCCATCAACGGCGGTGCGGCGGGAATCGTCGTCAATGCCGGCGGCACCGACCAGTCGATCACCTTTAACCCGAGCGGCACCGGGGTAAACCGGTTGCAAGGGCCGGGCACCCAGATTGCGGGTACCACCCTGCTGGGCACCAGCACGGACGGCCTTAATGGGCGTCTGCAGCTCGCGGCCCACACCACCGCGGCCGGAGGCATCGGGTTTGGTTCGGACACCGTCCTTTATCGGAGCGCAGCGGGCGCATTGAAGACGGATGGCAAGCTCACGGTTGCGGGGAATGCCAGATTCGACGGAGCCGTGCGGATCGCCCCCCAGGGCGATCTCTCGATGGGAGAATTCACGAGCGAGCCCTGATGTCGGTCAAAAAGTGCCGACATGAAAATCCGGACGACGGGGTTGATGTTGTTGGGTGGTTTGACCGTGGCGGGATGGCTTCTGGCCAGTCCGCCGGGGTGGTGGGCGGAGCGCGGCGTCACGACAAACGGGGCGCCGAACGACTACGCGGCGGCGAATATCGGCCAGCTGAAGCACATCGCGAAACAGGCGTCGCTCGAGATGGAGGCGCGCCTGCCTGGCGGAGCCGGTCCGGCCGTCACCGCACTCGTGGCCTCTTGGTCCCAGCCGCCGGCCCCGGGCGTCGTCCGCAATGACTACGCGGCGCTTACCCAGGGCCAGCTCAAGGCGGTGGCGAAAGTCTTCTACGATCGGCTCGCCGCGGTGGGCTGTACCGGTCATCCACTGTCGCCCGGTCAAACCTATCCCTGGACCGCCGACACCTCCGACGACGCCAGCTTTGCCCCGGCGAACATCGGTCAACTTAAGCAGGTTTTCAGTTTTGATTTGTACGACAACGACAGCGATGGGCTGCCGGATGCGTGGGAGCGGCAGTACTTCAACACGCTGGGGTATGGCCCGACGGATGACCCGGGCAATGTGGGGCGGACGCTCCTGCAAAGTCACCAGCAGGGCCTGAGCCCGTGGCCGGCGCCAACGGTGGCCACGGGGCTGCGCGCGTGGTACCGGGCGGACAAGGGTGTCACGAAGGATGGCGACAACAAGGTGAGCCAGTGGCTCGATCTCTCCGGTACCGGCGCCCATGTCAGGCAGACGGACTATGCTTACCGACAGCCGGCTTTTGTGGCGGCGGCAATGAATGCCCAGCCGGCGGTCGAATTTGGCGGAGACGTGAATGTTCTCCTGACGCCATCCCCAATCGATGTGTTTGCCGGCAGCGACAACCTGAGCGTGGTGATGGTGCTGAAGCCCAATGGCAATCAGGCGAACGAAATGAGCCTCCTGGCATTCGACAACGCCGCCTTTGTCGCCGGCCAAGCCTACACGACCAACCGGGTTGAAGCGCTCTGGTGGGATCCGGTCGCGCAATCCTACGGGAGCGGCGGTGGCGCCACGCTCGTGCCGGAGCAGGCGCAGGTCTATGTACTGACCAAGAGCGGGACCAGCCTCCGTGCCTATTTGGGTGGCTTGTTGCAAAGCGACGACACGGTGTGGTGGATGTCCCAGGCACCCTTGCAACAAGGTCCCCGGACCATGGCGCTCGGTGGTGCCACGCAGAGTGTCTACACGTTTAAGGGCCAGATCGCAGAGGTGCTCATCTACAACCGGGTCCTCACGACCGCCGAACGGAATGCGATCGAGGGGTCGCTGCAAACGAAATACATCAACCCGGATGCGGATGCGGACGGCTTGCCTGACGCTTGGGAGGATCAGCAGGTCGGTACGCGCGCCTACGGGCCGACCGACGACCCGGGCAATGTGGGCCGGACCTTGCTGCAAAGTTATCAACAGGAACTGGGTCCGTGGCCCGCGGCCACCGTGCCGTCCGGTGTGCGGGCTTGGTACCGCGCCGACCTGGGCGTGATCAAGGGGGCCGACAACAAGGTGCAGCAGTGGACCGACGTGTCCGGCCACGGGGTGCACGTCCTTCAAACGACCGCCGAAAAACAACCCGCTTGGGTGCCGTCCGTGATCAACAACCGCCCCGCGCTCAGCCTTGGCGACGCGGCGACCGCGCTGCTGACTAAGCGTCCATTCGAGGTTTTCAACGGCAGCGACGACCTCACGATTCTGGCCGTGCTGAAGCCGTCCGCCGACCAGCCGGAAAACAGCACGCTGCTCGACTTTTCGAACGTCGCCTTCCAGCTTAAGCAGACTTCCACCGCCGGCCAGTTCGAAGCCCTTTGGCTCGATCCGACCGAAACCAATTTTGCCAATGGTGGCGCCGCGACTTTCGTCTCGGGCCAGCCCCAAGTCTACGCCTTCACTAAGAGCGGCGTACACCTGCAATCCCGGATTGGCGGGGCGATCCAAACCGATGAGGACATCTGGTGGCTGACCACGGCCCCACTTCAGCAGGGCGGTCGCAGCCTCACGATTGGCGCGATGGGCAACCAGCTCGCCAACTTCAAGGGACAGATTGCGGAGCTCCTCATCTACAACCGCGCGCTGAGCAACACCGAGCGCGCCCAGGTGGAGGCCGCACTGACGGCCAAGTATTTCTCGGATCCCAACGCCGACGATGATGGCGACGGGTTGACCAACGGGCAGGAAGCCACGCTCGGCACCAATCCAAACAGCCGCGATACCGACGGCGATGGCCTCAGCGACAGCGAGGAGGTCGGGCTCGGCACGGACCCCAAGGTTGCCGATCTCGCCGAGATTCCCGCGCACATTTCCGGACGGCGCGTGCATTTGAAAGCCGACGCCGGCGTCACGGTGGACGGCAACGGCAAGGTCTCCGCGTGGGCGGATCAATCGACGAACGCGAACCATGTTACGCAGTCGACGGCCGCGAATCGCCCGGCCCTGCAGGTGAGTTCCATCAACGGCAAGCCGGCCCTGCGCTTCGCGGGCAGTGAATTCCTGACCGCACCCATCACGACGAGCCTGCAACCGGCGAACATCACGATGCTGGCTGTTTATAAGCTCGCCGCCGCCGGCAATTACTCCCGCCTGTTCGCGCTGCCCTATCGCGCCCCGGGCTCGTGGAGCTCCCCGTACTTCTCCTGGTCCCTGAGCCCAAGCTTCGCCACCAGCGCGGCGCCATACATGGATATTGGCACGGCTAGCGGCGCCTGGAATCCGATCCAGACCGGCGCCGCGATCGCCCTTGGCACGACCACGCTGCTCACGGGTTCGCACGATGGATCGACCAGCCGGGTCTATGTGAACGGCGTCCCGAAGAACACCGTCCCCTTGGCGGGCAATCTCAGTTACGGCACCGCCACCAACTTCCACGTCGGGAACGATCCGTTCGGCGAGTACCTCTACGGCGATCTCGCCGAGATCCTCGTCTACGATCACGCATTGTCGGCGGATGAGCAGTTCCTGCTCGGGATCTACCTTCACCACAAGTACCAGTTGCCGGGCGTGGTGGTGCCCTCCTCGCCGACGAACGTCAACGCCGCGGCGATTTCATCGTCGCGGGTCAACGTCACGTGGCAGCCCCCGACGACGACCAGCCCGATCATGCGCTACATCGTCGAGCGCAAGGTCGGCGCGGGAAATTTCGTCAAGATCGCCGAGCTGACCGATGCGTTGACCTACCTCGATGCGAACGTCACGGCTGGCGCGACCTATACGTATCGCATTTCGGCCCGATCGTACGCCGGCGTTTCGGCGGGCACCGAATCCAATTCCGTCACCGCACCCACCGGTGGCTTGGGCTTCCCAGACGCGGGGTTGCAGCTCTGGCTTCGGGCCGATGCCGGCGTGCAGGCGGATGGATCCGGGCAGGTGGCGCGCTGGCAGGATCTCTCCGGCCACGGCAACGATGTGCTCCAACCGACCGCCGCCAACCAGCCGGTGTACCAGGCCGCGTCGATCAACGGAAAGCCTGCGCTGCGATTCTACGTCAATGGCGTGCTTCGCAGCCTGTCGGGTGCCGCTGGCGCCGGTTTGAAACCGGCAAACATCACCCTCTTCGCCGTCTACAAGATGAACGGCAACGGCAACTGGCCGAAACTGGTGGCACTGCCTTACGCCAGTTCGGGGTGGGCCGCGCCGTTTATTGCGTGGGAACTGTGTGCCGGCTCAGGGGGCAACCGGCAGCCGAATTCGACCACGTCGATCAACACGACCTATTCCCCGAATCCCACGGGCACCACGATTCCCCTGGACACCGGCACGCTGTTGTCGGCGACGTACGACGGCAGCGCCAATCGTGTCTACCTGAACGGAGTCTTGAAGAACACCCTCCCGCTGGGCGGTCCCATCAGCTACGGGACCGGCACCTCCTTCTACGTGGGCAGCGATCCCGTGAGCCAGTCGCTCGATGGCGACATCGCGGAAATCATGGTGTTTGATCGGGTACTCAGCTCCGACGAGCGTCAGGCGGTCAGCCGTTACCTCAATGGGCGTTATGCCTATTCGTCGGCCACGTCCCCGGGCAGCCCAAGCCTGCGGGCTGACGCGGTTTCCTCCACCCAGGTGAGCCTGGCTTGGAGCGCGGCGGCCAGCGCCGAGGAAGTCACCTATACGCTGGAACGAAAGACCGGCACCGGCAGCTATGCCGTCGTTGCCCAGGTTTCGGGCATCAGCTACCTGGACACCACCGCGCAGGCGGGTACGAGCTACACCTATCGGGTCAAGGCCGCCACGCTGGCAGGCGAATCCGGCTACAGCAATGAGGCGGCCGTCACGACGCCAACCAACGCGGCGGCTGTGCCGGTCAGCGGCCTGCGGCTGTGGTTGAACGCCGACCTGCTGGCCGCGGGCGCCGTCGCCACGTGGCCTGACTTCAGCAACGCGCGCAAGGATCTGACGCAAGGCAATGCGGCCCTCCAACCCGTGGCCGTGGCGAACGCGATCAACGGTCACGCCGTGGTGCGATTCGACGACAGCAACGATTCCATGAACCTCGACCCGGCGACGCTGGCCGGCATGACCGCGGGCGAAATCTTCGTGGTCCACAAAACCGCGGCCGCGCTCCCGCCGTCCGGAACAAACGGCAATCTCTGGCGACTGGGCGCGAACATGAGCTTCTATCCGGACGGCGGTGGCTCGATCTACGAACTCTTTGGCACCAGCGATCCCCTCGGCGGCACTGCCACCGGGGTCCCGGAGCAGGCCATCACCAGTTACCATCTCTACAACGTCAGCGCGCAAAACGGCTCGATCATGAACGCGATCAACGGCCGCCAGCACCTGCAGCGAAACACGAACCCGGTTGTGTTCAACACGCTGAATCCTGCGATCGGCTTCGGCGGTCTAAGCCGCGATGTCGCTGAGCTCATCATCTACGATCACACGCTGACGGCCGCCGAACGGGACGCGGTGGGCCGCTATCTGACCGGCAAGTATGCCCTCGTCGCGCCAGCGCCGGTGCCGACCGCGCTTACGGCCAGGGCGTTGGGTTCCACCCAGGTGAGCCTTGAGTGGCAGCATACCCTCACGGGTGCGAACATGCGTTTCACGATCGAGCGCAAGCCCGACACGGGCAGCTTCTCCTTCCTCGCCGAGGTCAGCGATGTGTTGAGTTACATCGATGGATCGGCGACAGCCGGCACCGCTTACACGTATCGCATCAAAGCCCGGACCCTTGGCGGCGAATCGAACTACAGCAATGAGGCCGCGGTCACGACCCCGTCCACCGGATACTCCATGCCGCTGACGGGAGTGCGCCTCTGGTTGAAGGCGGACAGCCTGGTCGCCGGGACCACCGCCACGATCTGGCGCGACCAAAGTGGATTGGGCAAGGACCTCTACCAGAATACCGCCGCCAAGCGGCCCACGGCCGTCCCGAACGCGATCAATGGTCACACGGTCATGCGTTTCGACGAGACCGACGATTTGCTCGTCATCGATCCGACCACGCTGGCCGGGATGACCGCGGGCGAAGTGTTCGTCGTGCACCGGACCGCCACCGCGCTGCCCGTGTTGGCCAACCAGGGCGGGAACGGCGGACTCTGGACCCTCGGCGGGGAGCGGAGCTTTTACCCGCTCGGCCCGGGTGGACTGCAGGAGATGTTCGGCACCAACAATCCGCTGTACGGGAACATTCCCGAGCAGACGCTCACGACCACCCATCTCTACAATGTCAGCGCGCAGGCGGGTTCGATCATGAACGCGATCAACGGGCGTCTGCATATGCAGCGGGATGCGAACACGGTCGTGTTTAACACCACGAATCCGGCGCTCTGCTTCGGCGGGATCGGCCGCGACATTGCCGAGCTCATCATCTATGATCGCGCGCTGACCCCGAGCGAACGCGAGGCGGTCGGGCGTTACTTGAACACCCGCTACGCGTTTGCGCCGGCGCCCGCGGCGCCGACCGCGTTTGCCGCGGTGTCCCTGGCCGACACGCAGGTCAGCCTGACGTGGCAACACGTCCTGTCGGAGGTGGGCACGAAGTTCGTGATCGAGCGAAAGACGGGCGCCGGTGCCTTCGCGGCGATCGCCGAAGTCAGTGATGTGCTGAGCTACATCGACGGCACCGCCGCGGCGGAGACGGCGTATGTCTACCGGATCAAGGCGCGGACCTTGGGCGGGGAATCCGCTTACAGCGCGGAAGTCTCCGCCGCCACCCCGGCGGGCGGCACGGAAATGCCGCTGGCGGGAATACGACTGTGGCTGAAGGCGGACAGCCTGATTACCGGCACCGTGGCCACCATCTGGCGCGACCAAAGCGGACTCAGGAAGGACCTTGGCCAGACAATCGTGGCCAAGCGCCCGACGGTCGTGGCCAACGCGGTCAACGGCTGGCCGGTCATGCGTTTCGATGAGACCAACGATGTCCTCGATGTGGATCCGACCACCCTGTCGGGGATGAGTTCGGGTGAAGTGTTCGTCGTGCACCGGACCGCCACCGCGCTGCCCGTGTTGGCCAACCAAGGAGGGAACGGCGGACTGTGGACGTTCGGCGGGGAGCGAACCTTCTATCCGCTCAGCACGGGCGGGCTGCAGGAAATGTTCGGCACCAACGATCCGCTCTACGGCCCCGCTCCGGACCAGGATCTCACCGCCTATCATGTCTACAATGTCAGCGCGCAGGCCGGCTCGATCCAGAGCACCATCAATGGACGCGTCCATGCCCAGCGGAACTCCAACGTCGTGGTGTTCAACGCGACGAATCCGGCGCTTTGCTTCGGGGGCATCGGCCGCGACGTGGCGGAGCTGATCATCTACGATCACGCGCTCACGGCCGGCGAGCGCGAAGCCGTCACGCGCTATCTCAACGGCAAGTATCGGGTGTCCCCGGCGACCTTTGATTCGGTCGGCAACTTCGACTTCGATGCCGACGGCGACGGCCTGAGCAACGCCTATGAACTCGCCCACGGCCTGAACCCCTACAACCGCGACAGCGATGGCGATGGCATCCCTGATGGCTGGGAAGTGGCCCACGGGCTCAACGCCCTTGATCCATCCGACGCCGGCCTCGATCCCGATGGGGATGGATACACCAATCTCCAGGAGTACCTCGCGGGCACCGACCCGCAGGTCCCCATCGCCAATGATGCCGGCGCCACCGTGCAGCTAAATGTCTATCAGCCCGCCCAACGATGAACCGCTTTTTTCTCAACGTAGGAGCCTGCTCGCAGGCGATACTTCTGGGTTTGCTACTCTTGACCCCAACTTCCGCGCTCCATGCGCAGGATTCATGCGAACCGCCACCGCCACCGCCACCGGACAGCCCACCTCCCCCGGACAACAGCGCGGACGGCAGCGGGCAGGGTGTCGCTGGGAAAACAGGCAGCGTTACAGGTGCGGCGGCCACGGGCACATGCAAGACGCAGGCGACTGAAGTACCGGTGCTTTTTAAACGCACGTTCCTGCGCATCGAAAAGAGCGGTTTCTTTCCCTATGTGATGAGTGGCTCTGATTTGCCGGAGAAGTTTACCACAGAGGAATGGTCAGGCGCTAATGGTTCCGTCGACGCTCCGTCCGCTGGCTGCCATATCGTCTACAAGCATATGAACTGGCAGGGTGGATGGACGTTTAGCACGACGGATTTTACCGATACCTCCACCAAGCAGGTGGAATACGATCGTACGCTTTGCATCAACGATCACGTCGGACCCCTTACGGCGCTCAAGCAAGGCCTCGGGGACAGCCCGGGTGCCATTTACACGCCCGCCCCCACGAGCGTAAGCGCCAGCAGTCGCAGCGCGGTCGTTTCCGATGGCGACACCCAGTTGAATGTTACCGAATCGCTGAGCGGTGGCTTTTCCGCCGGCCAGGCGATCGCGCGCGGCAACGCGACCGCCACCGTTTTGGATGGGGAGCCGCGGCAATTTTGGAACAACTGGAGCCCCGGATCGGCCAACGAGGCGAACACGATGATGGGCCAGGGTCTGATTAGTCGCACGTCTCCCGTCACCGCGCACGCCAACCGTGTCAGCTTCCAGGCCCAGTTGGGCAACCTGCCTGAGGGCCGATATATGCTGACCCTTTATTATCGGACCGAAAGCTTGACGGGATCGGGAGCACGACGCTTCAAGATTGAAGGCAAACGGCTGGACTTGACGGGAGAGCCGCAACCGCGGCGATACCCCGAAAGCGAGTACGCCGACTATTCGGTTCCCTTGGAACAAGGCTGGCAGACCCACCTTTATCGGGCGACTATTAGAAATGCGGAGGAATGTGCCCGGCGTCCGGCCGGCCAATCTTCGAGCGCTAACCACAGCGTGGATCAGGAATTCTCGCTTGGAAAATCCGCCGATGGCACCTCGGCCGGCATTCTCACGGTCTCGGCGCCCGAAGTATTTCCCGAACTCTATACGCCGGGCACCCTGCAACTCATTGGGGGCGATCAGCCGGACGTCGAGGTGATCAGGATCGGCGACGTGCTCCGCCAGGTCAACGCACCGGAAGCACTGGCCGACATCGTCACCCTCAGCAGTTCCTCTTACGAGATTCGTTTCTATCTCCCTTCACAAGTCGGTGTACTGACCAACGGGGTGCATGCGCTCACCGGCCAGCCATACGCTGTTCATCGCGTCGACAATCCGGGCGGCACCAACCAAATCCGCTTCACGGAAATTCGCGGCAGCCAGCAGAAGGTCACCATTTACACCTATGACAGTGGCACGGGCACCATGACCATGTCCGAGGGCAATGGCCTGCGCATCGATGCCTTTCAGAAAGTCGTGGCGGGGTCCACGACCACCGAGACCCGCACCATAAGAAACGCGGCGAACCAGGCGGTTTCCGTCGTTCGTGAGACGAAGACGACCTATCCATTTGGCAGCGTCGTCACCCAGCGCACGCTGGATCCGGCCGGCGCCAATCTCAGCTCGAACTACACATACTACACGGACGCGGTGAATGATGGCGGCGGCTACGGCCAGATTAAGCTGGCTGTGGAGCCATCGGGTCGCTGGACGCGATATGCCTACGATGCGCAGGGCCGCACGATCAGCATCGTCAGCCAGTTTCTCGACACAGCCAGCAATTCCGCAGACAACCTGAACCGCGCGTCGACGACGACCTACGGAACAATTCCTGACCAGGACGGAGACAACGTTCCCGAGGAATTGATCACGACCGTGAAGAGCCTGCTCGGTCAGGAGGTTTCGCGTTACTATGAAGTGACCTATTCCAATCTTGGCACCGCCTACGGTGCTGACATGAGGACCACTCGCCACATTCAATGCATTGCTCCCGGTGCGGCGTGGAATGCCTCGACCAATCTGGTGACCATCCGCCGCACGATTCAAAGCGGCGCTTGGTTTGGGAAGATCATCGATGAGCGACGTCCTGATGGCACGATGACCACGCACACGTATGCGCAGGACGCGAGCAATCTAACCGTCACAACCTACATCGGCGCCGCCAATGCCGCGGGTACGGCCGTGGTGGAAGGTCGACGCACCGTCTATGTGCAGACCTTGCTTGGGAAAGCAGTCTCATCGAATACGTATGATTACCCTGCAAACACCTTGGTCGCGTCCGAGTTGGTGTCCCAGACCGATTCCCTGGGTCGACCGACGCGGATTGAGTATTTGGATGGGACATTCGAAGTGCGCTCGTACGCCTGCTGCGGGCTCGACATGGTGATCGATCGTCAAGGCATCACGACGAACTATCTCTACAACGAACTCGGGCAGGTGGATCGCGAGACTCGTGCCGGCATTGCTCAGGAACGCACGCTGGACCCCAGCGGTCGGCTCCTGTCGACAAAACGGATTGGCACGGATAACTCTGAAATCATCACGCGGAGCCAGAACTTCGACCTCGCTGGTCGGCTGCTCTGGTCCCGGGATGCCCTCAACCGTCAAACCAGTTATAGCGAGGTGACTGACGGCAATGGCCACACAATCAGGACCACCACGAATCCGGACGGAGGCACCGCCATCAGTA
Source organism: Lacunisphaera sp. (assembly GCA_044224295.1). Lineage (GTDB taxonomy): Bacteria > Verrucomicrobiota > Verrucomicrobiia > Opitutales > Opitutaceae > Lacunisphaera. The sequence goes on from JBGAKQ010000032.1 coordinate 31,035, forward strand.
CCTATGCGAAGGACGGTTCGCTATTGAGTGTTACAGGCACCGGCGCGGCTCAACGCCTCACGTACGAATACGGCGTCGATGCCGACGGCATCTACACGAAGGAAATCCATGTCGGCCCGAACAACGAAACCACCGAGTGGGTGAAAACCTACACCGATTTTCTCGGACGTCCCTACAAACGCGTGTACGCCGACGGCGCCGTGGAGACTTCCTACTACAACAGCGCCGGTCAGCTCGAGCGCCAGGTCGATGCCGACGGGGTCACGACGCTCTTCGCCTACAACGGCAAGGGCGAGCAGGAGACCACGGCCGTCGACTTGAACGGCAACAACACGATCGACTACACGGTTGATCGGATCACCCGCACGCGGACGGACGTCGCCACCCGCGGCACCTACACCGTCGAGCGCGCCACCACCGAGTCCTGGGAAACCGATGGCCAGGAGACGCCGATCATCGTGGCCGTCACCGAAACCGCCGTCGATGCCCTGCGCTCCTGGCAAACCAACCGGGGACTTCTCACCAGCACGGTCACGACCCTCAATGGCTCCGGCGGCCGCACCACCGTCACCACGGCTCCCGACGGCACGACCACGACACAGACCTTTGCCGACGATCGCCTCTCGTCACTCGTCACCAGTCACACAGCACTCGGGTCACTGGCCTCAGCGACGTACAGTTACGATGCGCACGGCCGTCTAGCCAATTCCTCCCAGCTCTCCTCTCTCAACACCCAACTGGTCACCAGCTACACCTACTTCAACGACGACCAAATCCAAAGCGTCACCACTCCGGACCCGGATACCACCCGCACGGGCGCGGGCTACGGCCCGCAGGTTACGACCTTTGACTATGATGGGGCGGGACGGCAGAGCCAGGTCACCCAGCCCGACGCCACCGTGGTCAACACGAGTTACTGGCCGACGGGCGCCGTGAAGCGCATCTGGGGCAGCCGCACTTACCCCGTCGAATATACCTACGACACCCAGGGTCGCGTCAAGACGCTGACCACCTGGAAAGACTTCGTCGGCGACACGGGCACCGCCGTGACCACCTTGAACTACACGGCAGCGCGCGGGTTCCTCCAAAACAAGCGCTACGCCGACAACACGGGTCCGACTTACGCCTATAAACCCTCGGGTCGCCTGCTCACGCGCACCTGGGCTCGCGGCACCGTCACCACCTATGTCTACAACGCCGCGGGTGATCCCAATGGGGTGAGCTACTCCGACGCGACGTCCCCTGTGAGCATCACTTACGATCGATCCGGACGCCCGAAGACCACGACCGACGCTTCCGGCACTCGCACGTTAACCTACGATGCTTCCGGTCAACTGAAGGACGAAGACTACACGGCCGGTCTCCTCAATTCCCTCGGCGTGCATCGTACTTTCGACTCCCTCAGTCGTTTGGGATCGGTCTCCGCGATCTCGGCAAGCTCTGCGTTAAATCCGGTTTCTTATTCCTACGATGCCGCCTCGCGCTTGAACGTCGTCACCGCCGGAGCCAGCACCGCTACATACGCATACCTGCCCAATTCGCCCCTGGTCGGCAGCATCACGTTTAAGCAATCCGGTGCCACCCGCCTCACCACGACGAAGGCCTACGACAATTTGAATCGGTTGTCCGGCATCACCAACACCTCTTCGTTCCCTGCGTTGCCGTCTGTGCAATACGATTACAACGCTGCGAACCAACGCACCCGTGCCACGCGCGAAGACAATGCTTATTGGGACTATGGCTACGACGCCCTCGGCCAGGTGAGTTCGGCGACGAAGAAAATCGCCAGCGGTGATCCCGTTCCCGGCCTCGATTACAGCTACACCTACGACGACATCGGCAACCGCAAGCTCTCAACCCTCAACTCTCAGCTCTCAACTTACACCACCAACTCCCTGAACCAGTATTCGCAGAAAACCGTCCCGGGGGTGATCGACGTCCTCGGCACCGCCGTTACCGACGCCACCGTCACCGTCAACGGCCAGAGCGTCATCCGCCAAGGCGAATCCTGGCACCGCAGCGTCGCGATTCCCAACACCACCGTCTCCACTTGGAACGAATTCACGGTCGCAGGCGTCCGCCCCGGGCAGGGTCCCGGCGGCACCGATGCGGTCGCGGTCAGCAAGCGCAAAGCCTGGCTCCCGAGGACACCGGAGGCGTTCACTTACGATGCCGACGGCAACCTGGTCGGCGACGGCCGCTGGACCTACACGTGGGACGGCGAGAACCGCCTTGTGGCGATGGAAACCCGCGCGGACATCCTGCCGCCGTTTGGGAATTTCCCGCTGACCGAACGCCGCAAGCTCGAGTTTGGTTATGACGCCCAGGGCCGTCGGTTTGGGAAAAAAGTGTCCACTTGGACCGGCACTGCCTGGCAGCTGGTCAGCTCGACGCATTTTGTCTACGACGGCTGGAATCTCCTCGCCGACTTGAACGCGCTCAACAGCAACACGGCGGCCTGCACCTACGTCTGGGGCCTGGACCTGTCCGGGTCGATGCAAGGTGCCGGCGGGGTCGGCGGCTTGCTTTTCACGAAGCCGCTCACGTCCAGCTCCGCGCTCCATGCGCCCTGTTACGATGGCAACGGCAATATCATCGGCTTGGTGGACCTGTCGACCGGCGCCAAGTCCGCAACCTACGAGTACAGCGCCTTCGGAGAGACTCTGATCAGCGACGGTGTTGCCGCAGCCGCGAACACCTTCCGCTTCTCGACCAAATACACGGATCTCGAAACCGATCTGCTCTACTACGGCCTAAGATATTACAGTCCGAGCACGGGACGGTGGCTCGGCCGCGACCCCGCAAATGAAGATGGAGGCAGTAATCTCTATGTTTTCGCAGATAATAGCCCTTTGGGAGCGATGGATTATCTGGGGCTTTGTAAGATTGAAATTAGGCATGCGAGACTGGGAGAGATTTTCGGCAAAGCGTATTATCACGCTTATGTGGTGACCACTGAGCCAGATGGTTCCCAAAACTACTTCCGCGGCGGACCGAGTGCTGGTGGCCCAAGCGGCGGAGCTATTGGCGCCATTGCTTCAGGAGGAAGCGGTAACAGCTCAGGGAGCGCCAGCAAGCACAGCCGGAGCCAATCTAGCAATTCAAGTAACGGATCTAGCCCTGGTAGCAGTCCCGGTGGTAAAGACGGAAACTTAGGTCCGTGGGGCGCGATCGTCGCTACTACCGGCTCCTATGTTCCGGGAACAATCGATTGGGACCCTAATCCCTCTCCTACTGTAAAAGTGTTGGATGACTGCAAACCCTGTAGCGAATACAATCAAAAGCTTCGATACGGCTTACGTCTGATTGAGAACGCCAAGATTCCATATAACCCTTTCGGAGATAACAGTAATGCCACAGCTTATTCGATTGTGGAGATCGCGGGGTTCTCTCGCCCAACGGCTCCCGTGTGGGCTCCTGGATCAACTCATAAACTACCATGAATATAAGATCAGTTCTTATTGCGCTGCTGATGCTGATGTTCTGTTCTGCCTGCGTGAAAGATAATGATCTTTCCAAGATTCGGACAGAGGTTGAGCGGCACCTGATAAAGGGAATGCAGATTGATCAGGCGAAGAAGGTCCTCGCTGACTATGACTTTGAATATAGTTGGGTCGAAAACGAGCACACGATATATGCTAAGAAAATGGCAGCTAAGAATGCCTCTACAGTAAAAGAGGGATTAACCCTTGTGATTCGATTCGATCAAAAATCTGAACTTGTCGGATTTGACGCCAAGCAAGTGTTCACTGGGCCTTAGGATAGCGCCTGCGTTTAATCTCCAAATTCAAACCGAGCTCCGCTTTCAGGCGCCGCAACCAGCGGTTAAGCGTAAGCGTCGCTCCGGGTGCCTCGTAGGCGAGAGAACGGATATGTCGTAGGGTTGCGTAATGGTAACCAATACGACGTTGACGACAGAGTTGGTGGAGACGGGGGAGAAGCGCGATCGGATCGGGCGGAAGATCACGCCGGGGCCGCGGCGGGCGGAACTGGTGGCGGCCTGGCAGGGCAGCGGATTGACGCAGGCGGAGTTCGCGGTAAGCGTCGTCCCGGCTGCCTCGTAGTTACGAGAGCTACGATACGGTAGAGTGTCGTAATGGTGACTCATACGACGGCTACGACAGAGTTGGTGGAGACCGGAGAGAAGCGCGACACGCTGGGGCGGCGACGCACACC
>JBGAKQ010000033.1:0-31718 GCA_044224295.1 Lacunisphaera sp.
GCTTCCCACGGCGGATGAGGACCGCGGTCTCGGAACCGGCGCCGCCGACTATTACGGCGAGCTGGTGTTCTCCCGGACCATTGCCGCCGCCACGCCGTTCGCGGTCTTGGGATATCGTATTCTGGGCGATGCCGACACGTACGCGCTGGAAGACGGCGTTTATGCGACGGTGGGGACGCACGTGCGGGTGTCGCCCAGCACCGTGATCAGTCCCCTGTTCACCTGGCGCCGCCGAATCATCGCGGGCGGCGATGATGCCGGTGAAGCGATGCTGATGCTGACGCATGACCTGAACGCCCAATGGCAACTCACGGGCTACCTGCTGAGAGGCTTCACGGATGCCAGTCCGGAGATCGGCGTCGGTGTGGCTGCCAATTGGAAGTTCTGAGGATACCGAAAGCTGAAGGTTGACACTCGAACCTTGCGGATCTGAGGGTGCGAGCGGGCGCGAGCGTGTTTTTAAAAGGAAACAGGCACGCCAAGTGTTCGGATAGGAGCGGTTGTCGGGGCCAAATCTTTCTCGTTCTCTTAATCTTTCTCGTTCTCTTGGCGGTGCCCTGCAGCGACAGGCCTTGGTCGCCGATGACGCCGCCTTTGGCGGGGGAACCTCCGGACCTGTCGGGGATTGGGGAATCACAGGCAGAGACGCCGGTGGCTACGGGGTACTGCGAGGCGTTGATCCCGGTTGACACGAATAAACCGTTACGTAACGCTTTATCCATGCCCTACGAAGCTCTCTCCAAGAGCCGCATCACCCAAGCGCTCCGGCGCTTGGGCGAGCTGGCGCATGCCGAGAAGCTCACCCTGGAGGTCGCGTTGTATGGGGGGGCAGTGTTCACGCTGGTCTATGGGTCGAGGGAGGCGACCAAGGATGTCGATGCGCTGGTGCGGCCCGCGAAGGACGCTCGTCGGCTGGCGGCCGTGGTGGCGCGGGAGCAGGGTCTGCCGGATGACTGGTTGAATGACCAGGTGAAGCAGTTTCTGTCGCCGAAGGGCCAGGCGCGGCGATTGCCAGCCGCTGAGTTCGGCCCGGGCCTGAAAGTCTCGGTCCCGACGGCCGCTTACCTGCTGGCGCTCAAGCTGCGTGCCTGTCGTCCGCGGCTGCCGGGTTATGGCGGGGACGAGGAAGACATTCTTTTTCTTTTGCGCAAAACGAAGCCCGCTTCACTGGCGACGGTGGAAGCGATCTATGAGAAATTTTTCCCAGGCGATACCCTGGGCAAACGGGCCGCGGCTTTGGTCGAGCAGGCGATCAAGGAGCAAGAATCATGACCGTGCGTCCCACCACATTCGTTGAGATTGCCGAGCGATCGGATTCCATTGAGGAGTTCGGGCGCCATTTTCGCGACTGGCTGCACGAGTTGCGGCGCTACTCATCACGGTCGCAATTGGCGCGGGCCGTTGAGGCTGAACCCCCGCGGCTGCGCCGCAAATTTGTCCAAGGGGCGGTGGCGGACGCTTGGCTGGCGGCCTATGCGGAATTGATTGCTGAGCGTACGGGCGCGGTTGCCCCGGCGTGGGTCGGAAGCCCGACACGCGTTTCGCCCGAGCCATGGTTCGCCACGGACGAGCGCAATCCGGCGCTCCGGTTGGCGGCGCTCCGCGATTCCCCGGCGCCCTTCAAGAATCGGAATCTATTCACGCCGACCGTGGACCTGCCCCTCAATCTGCGGGCGGGCCGGCCGACCAAATCGGTCGAGGAAAAGCGGCGCACCAACGCCGAGCGTCAGGCGCGCTTCCGCCAGCGCCGCGAACAAGAACTCGCGCTCTTGAGAAAGCTGACGGTGAAGCGATAGGGGCGGGACTGCGGGCTGGGGGCTGCGAGGAGGGATGAGGGATGAAATCTGCGGGCTGACCGGGGTAGGGCGTGGACTCCGTCCGCGCCGACGCCCCGACCATTGACCTGCCCAACCGTTTCCGCGAAGTCCAAGCCCGGCGTTTCGACCCGCGAAGGTCTGACGACGCCAACTCATCCCTCAGCAATCAGCCCTCATCCCTGTTTCCACGTCACCTGACGGTGGTTGTCGGGGCCAAATCCTTCTCGTTCTCTTAATCTTTCTCTTTCTCTCGGCGGTGCCTTGTAGAGACAGGCCTTGGTCGCCTACGGCGCCGCCTCTGGAGGGTGAATTTCCGTGCCTGTCGGGGTTGGGGAATCACAGGCAGGGACGCCTGGGGCTACCCGCTGGGGTAGGGGCACGGGGAACCATCCCAACAACCTACAACCGCCATCGGCCGCGGCCGGCCGATGGTAATGTTTACTTCATTTTGAATTGAACTCCAAGGCCGGGGTGTGTTGGCTTTCGGTCAGCACACCCTGGCAAAGGCCGAAACCTGAAACCTGAGTGGTTCGCACACACCCAATGGCTTCGGCCTCGACATCAACCACGACCCAACGCCTGCCGCCGCAGGTTGAACCGCCGCGCTCCGGCGGGGCGTCCCTCGTCCTGGCCGGCGATCGTCCGGCGGACGTGGTCGCCTTCGAGCGGTCGATGGTGGATTTCTTCGTAGACGCGGCCGAACTCTTGGGCGTGCCCAAGTCCGTCGCCGCGATCTACGGCATCGTGTTCGCTTCGCCGGCGCCGCTGAGTTTTGCCGACATCGAGTCCCGCCTGGACATCAGCAAGGGCTCCGTGAGCCAGGGGCTGCGCGTCCTGCGGGAGGTGGGCGCCGTGAAAGAAGTCTCCACCGCGAAGGACAAGACGGAGCTCTTCGAACCCGACTTGGAGCTGCGCAAGCTTGTCGGTCGCTTCCTTGAAAACCGGCTGAAGCGCCAGCTCGACGAGGGAGGGAGCAAGCTGGCTAATTTGAACCGGGCGATCCCCGGCAAGAACGGCGACGCCGCGATCCTCAAACGCCGCATGGTTTCGCTCAACGATTGGCACCGGAAGGCCAAGGCGCTCCTGCCCATCGCCAAGACATTTCTCAAGCTGAGCGGTTGATCCGCCAGCCGGCCCCATGGCCGCATCCAGCAATAATTTAGTCGTCACATTGCTTTCCATCCGGAAGTGATGGGGCGAAGCTTTCCTCACTTATGGCCACATATCTAGTCACCGGCGTCGCGGGCTTCATTGCGTCCAGGGTTGCCGAACGCCTGCTGGAGGCCGGGCACGTCGTTATCGGGGTGGATAACCTCAACAATTACTATGATGTCCGGCTAAAGGACCATCGGCTGTCGAAGCTCCTTGGCCTCGCCTGGCCGTTGCCGGGGACGGACGCTTGGAAGTCGGTGTTTGCGAGTGCGGGTTCCCGGAAGAACGCCGCCGGCACGTTTATCTTCCACGCCCTGGACGTCGAAAACCAAGCCGCTTTGGAGGCTGTGTTTGCGGCGCACCAATTTTCCGCAGTCTTCAATCTGGCGGCGCGCGCCGGCGTGCGCTACTCGATGGAGAATCCGTACGTTTATCTCTCCACGAATACCCTGGGCACGTTGAATGTCCTCGAGTGCATGCGGAAGCACGGCGTGAAGAAGCACATCCTGGCGTCGACGTCCTCGCTCTACGCCGGCTGCGCGATGCCCTTCAACGAGGACCAGCCCGTCAACACGCCCCTCTCGCCGTATGCCGCGACGAAGAAGGCGGCGGAGATGATGTGCCACAGTTACCACAAGCTCTACGGCCTGGACATGACGATCCTGCGGTACTTCACGGTCTTTGGCCCGGCAGGGCGTCCCGACATGAGCATTTTTCGATTCATCAAGTGGATCGACGAGGGCCGGCAGCTGGAGTTGTACGGCGACGGCACGCAGTCGCGCGACTTCACCTACGTGGACGATATCGCCCGCGGCACGATCCTCGCGACCAAGCCGCTCGGGTTTGAAATCATCAACCTCGGCGGCGGCAACAACCCGATCGATCTGCAGTCCGTGATCCGCTTCATCGAGAATGCGCTGGGCAAGAAGGCAAAGATTGACGAGCGCGCCGTGGCGCCCGCTGACATCAAGTCCTCCTGGGCCGACATCGCCAAGGCCAAGAGCCTGCTCGGCTGGGAGCCCGAGGTTTCCACCGAGGACGGCTTCCGCCGCACCATCGCCTGGTACCAAGCCAACCGCGACTGGCTGGCGACCGTGCGGCTCTGAGATTCTCCGATGTCAGGTCAACGACACTCGGTTGGTTATGGCTGGTCAGGTCCCACCTTTGTTCTTGGTGTTTCCTGGCCGCCAATGTCGCCCTCGGTCAATAAACTGCCTTTCTCACTATCGTTATGATCTATCTGCTCGGAGGTTCCGGATACGTTGGCGCCGCCTACCAAGCCTTGCTTGCCCGCAAGGGATTGCCCTTCCGCAACCTGCGTCGGTCGGAAGTCGACTACGCGGATCGGGCGACGCTGACCAAGCTGCTGCGCGAACAGCGTCCGGATTTCGTGATCAACGCCGCGGGCTACACCGGCAAACCCAACGTCGATGCCTGCGAACTGCACAAGGCCGAGTGCCTGATGGGCAACGCCGTCCTGCCGGGCACGATCGCCCAGGCCTGCGCGGACGCCGGGGTGGCCTGGGGCCACGTGTCCTCCGGCTGTATCTATTCCGGCAAGAATCCCGACGGCAGCGGTTTCAAGGAAACTGACACGCCAAACTTCACGTTCCGCACCAACCACTGCAGTTTCTACTCGGGCACGAAGGCGCTCGGTGAGGAAGTGCTCGCCGGCGCGCCGAACGTCTACATCTGGCGGCTGCGCATCCCGTTCAACCAGGTTGATGGCGCGCGCAATTACCTGAGCAAACTGATGCGTTATGCGTCGCTGCTCGACGCCGAGAATTCGATTTCGCAGCTCGACGAGTTCGTGGCGGCGACGTTCGCATGCTGGGAGAAGCGCGTCCCTTTCGGCACCTACAACGTGACGAACCCAGGCTTCGTGACGACCCGCGAGGTCGTTGACCTGATCAAGAAGACCGGCGTCTCGAACAAATCATTCCAATTCTTCACCAACGAGGCCGAGTTCATGCGCACCGCGGCCAAGACGCCGCGCTCCAACTGCGTGATGGATTCCCGCAAGATCGCCGCCACCGGCATCGCCATGACCGAGGTCCACGAAGCCATCGAGCGCGACCTGCGGCGCTGGGTGAAGGCCTGATTTTCTCCACCCCATGAATCTCCTTGTTACCGGCGGCTGTGGTTTCATCGGCTCCAATTTTATCCGGCAGCGCCTGACCGAGAAGGGCTCGGCGCTCACGAAACTCGTCAACCTCGACGCGCTCACGTATGCGGGCAACCCGGCGAACCTCGCCGACCTCGCCGGCGACCAGCGCTATGTTTTTGCGCATGGCGACATCGGGGATTCCGCGCTCGTCGCCAAACTCCTCGCCGAACACCAGATCGATGCCGTCGTGAACTTCGCGGCGGAGTCGCACGTGGACCGCTCAATCGACTCGCCGGAGCCGTTCATCCAGACGAACGTCACGGGCACACTCCGCCTGCTCAACGCCTCGAAACAATACTGGGCCAAGCTTCCCGAGCCCAAAAAAGCGGGTTTCCGATTCCTGCACGTTTCGACCGATGAAGTTTACGGTTCGCTCGCACCCGGGGCGCCGGCGTTTACGGAGAACCACAACTTCGAGCCGAACTCGCCTTACGCCGCCTCGAAGGCCGCGAGCGACCACCTCGTCCGCGCCTACCAGCACACCTACGGCCTGCCGACGCTGACGACCAACTGCTCGAACAACTACGGCCCTTACCATTTCCCGGAGAAACTGATCCCGTTGATGATCCTCAACGCGCTCGAGGGCAAAAACCTCCCGGTGTACGGCGACGGCATGCAGATCCGCGACTGGCTGTACGTCGAGGACCACGCCCGCGCCATCTGGCTCGTGTTGAACCAGGGCCGCGCCGGCGAGACCTACAATATTGGTGGTTGGAACGAAAAACCGAACATCGAGATCGTGAAGACGATCTGCGCGCTGCTCGGCAAGAAGTCACCCCGCGCCGACGGCAAACCCTACGAATCCCAGATCACCTACGTCACCGACCGCCCCGGCCACGACCGCCGCTACGCAATCGACGCCACCAAGATCCACCGCGAACTCGGCTGGAAGCCCTTGGAAACCTTCGCGACCGGCATCGAGAAGACCGTCGACTGGTATCTCGCCAACCGCAAGTGGGCGGCGGAAATCACCTCCAAGAAGTACGCCCGGGAGCGGTTGGGAACGGGTCAGGGGTGATTGATTACAGGTTATGGGTCTTGGGTTATAGGTTATAGGCTATGGGTGAAGAGGGTTACCGCGCACTTCGCGTATGGCAGCGGGCCAAGGAACTCGCGGTAACCATATACCAGGAGAGTTCGCATGGTCCCCTCGCCCGCGATTTCGGGCTAAGGGATCAAATCCGGCGAGCCGCGGTTTCAATTCCCTCCAATATCGCCGAGGGAGATGAGCGGGATACAAACAAGGACTCCGTGCGCTTTCTATACATAGCCAAAGGTTCCTTGGCCGAACTCAGGACGCAGCTGGAGATAGCGAGGGATGTTGGGCTCTTGGAAGTCGGGCGTTTCGAAGAGTTGGATGCCACTTGTGCAGAAATAGGTCGTATGCTTGGCTCCCTCATCAAAGTGCGCAGTACCTCCTGACCCATCACCCATGACCCAGAACCCCTCACCCAGCGCGTCCCCGCGCAAAGGCATCATCCTCGCCGGCGGATCCGGCACCAGGCTCTATCCGCTGACGATCGCGGTCTCGAAGCAGCTCATGCCGGTGTACGACAAGCCGATGGTGTACTACCCGCTGTCCGTGCTGATGCTCGCCGGCATCCGGGAGATCCTGATCATCTCCACGCCGACCGACCTGCCCAATTTCAAGAAGCTCCTCGGCGATGGCAGCAACCTCGGGTTGAAGTTCAGTTACGCGGAACAGCCCAGCCCCGACGGCCTCGCGCAGGCCTTCCACATCGCGGGTGACACCGGCTTCCTAACCGGCCGGGAGCCGTCGGCCCTCGTGCTGGGCGACAACCTTTTCTACGGCGCGGACTTCGTGGCTTCGCTCGCCGAAGCCTCGGCCCGCACCACCGGCTCGACGATCTTCGGTTATCACGTCGCCAACCCGACCGACTACGGCGTGGTCGAATTCGCGCCGGACGGCCGGGTGCTTTCGCTCGAGGAAAAACCGAAGCAGCCCAAGTCGAACTACGCCGTGCCGGGGCTCTATTTCTACGACGCCAACGTCGTGCCGCTCGCGAAAAGCCTCAAGCCGTCCGCCCGCGGCGAGCTCGAGATCACCGACCTCAACCGCCTCTACCTTGAAAAGGGCCAGTTGCACGTCGAGCTCTTCGGCCGCGGCACCGCTTGGCTCGACACCGGCACGCACGACTCGCTCATCGAGGCCGCGCAGTTTGTGCACGTGCTCGAGAATCGGACCGGCCTGAAGATCGCGTGCATCGAGGAGATCGCCTACAAGCAGGGCTGGATCAACCGCGCGGGGCTTGAGGCGAACATCCAGAAATTAGGCAAGTCGAGCTACGGACAGTACCTGAAGCGGCTGCTGGGTTGAGATTCGGCGTGCGGCCGGCGGGCGCATCGCTAAACGTCAGGCGCGCCCATGAAGGTTTCGTTCATCGTCCCGCTCTACAATTGCCTGCCCCTGACGCAGGCGATGCTGGCGAGCCTGCAGTCGACCCTGCCCGCGGGACTGGCGCATGAGATCATCCTCGTCGACGACGGCAGCACCGATGGCACCCGCGACTGGCTGGCCGGCCTGGGCGCACCGTGCCGGGTGCTGGTCAACGAGGCCAACCTGGGCTTCGCCGGCGCCTGCAACCGCGGGGCCGCGGCGGCGGGCGGCGAATTCCTATTCTTCCTGAACAACGACCTCGTGCTGCTGCCCGGCTGGCTCGAGCCGATGCTGGCAATTCTCCACGGCACCCCCGACGTGGGCATCGTGGGCAATGTGCAGCTTCGAGCCGCCACCGGGGAAATCGACCACGCCGGCATTTTCTTCAACCACCTCGGCAAACCGGAACACCTGACCGCCCTTCCAGTGACCACCCGCTTGCTCGGCTGGCCGGTCACCCGCCGCGTCGACGCCGCGACGGGCGCCTGTGTGGGGCTCCGGCGCGAACTGTGGGTTTCGCTGGGCGGTTTCGACGAAGGCTATCGCAACGGCGGCGAAGACATTGACCTCCAACTTCGCGCGGAGGCGCGCGGACACCGCCACTACGTCGCGCTGCACAGCGTGGTTCGGCATCACGTCAGCGCCTCGCCCGGCCGCAAGCTCCGCGACGAACACAACAGCCGCCGCCTTCTGACCGCCTGGCGCCCGGTGATCGAGCCGCGCATCCTCCGCTCCGCGGCACGCGCCTGCGTCGCGTGCGCGTGGGAGGATCCCCGTCCCTCCGCCGATCTCCGGCTCGCCCTCGAGGCGGCGTTGTTTCTTATCGGCCTGTGGCCCTGGCCGACGGCCCGCTTGCGGGTGGCGGCAGCGGCCGGCCTCGATTGGCAATTGGCGCATTGGGCGACTCTGCTGGATGGCGCACCTGAGCGCGATCCGCACGCGATTGCGCCGGGCTATTTCCAGCTGCGTTCCCCCGGCGACGTCATTTAGCGCGCAGCTTCAGCCGGCGCGCTCGACCGAGCGAACTACGGATTGCGGTCGCCGATTCACCGTCAGGAACATGCGCCCGATGTACTCCCCGATCAGCCCAAGCACGACGAGCTGGGTGCCCGAGAAAACCAACAAGGCGCCCATCAGCGAACCCCAGCCGTAGTCCGGGCCCCGCCCCGTGTAGCGCAAATAGAAGATGATCGTCAGGCCGATCAGGCCACCAAACGCCATCAACATCCCGAGCAACGTCGCGAGCCGCAACGGCATCACCGAGAAATTCACGAAGGTGCTCAACCACAGGCGCAGCAAGCGGCGCAGCGTGTAGCCGCTTTGGCCGGCGGTGCGTTCCGCATGCTGTACCGGCACCGCGCAAATGTTCTGGGTGACCTGCAGGATCAGGCCGTCGATGTACGGATAAGGGCCGTCATGCGTCGCCACTTCACGTGCGACGAACGCGCTGACGCAGCGAAAGCTCGAAAGGTAGAATCCCCGGGGCTTGTCGAGCACCCAGTCGGTCATCCGGTTGGTCAACCAGCTGCCAAAATTGCGAAACCAGGAGTGCTCCTTCTCGAGATAGTGCCCGTAGGCGACATCGAAGCCCTCCTGTTTCGCGTGCCGCCAGAGCTTCAGGGCTTCCGCGGGTGGATTCTGGCCGTCGTCGTCAAGGTTGACCACGTACGCGCCCCGCGCATGCCGATAGCCGGTGAGCACCGCGTTGTGCTCCCCGAAGTTGCGGGCGTGGTTCACAAACGTGATGGGAATCCGCGCGTCCCGCAGCAGTTCCCGGCAGATGCCCGCGGTGGCGTCGCGGCTGCCATCGTTGACCAGCACGAGTTCATGGCCGCCCTCGACCTCCAGCTGCTCGATCTCCTTCACGAGGGGACCGATGGTCTCCGCGCTGTAGTACAGGGGAATCACGAAGCTCAGGGCCGGGGTCATGGGGTGTGCGCCCGGCACTGTTGGGATTTTTCGGCCACAGTCACCTCGGAATTACAACCGCCGCCCGGCCACAAACACGGAGCTGCCGACGAACGAGGACCAGCCCAGCCGCTGCCAGCCAAACTCCGCCGCGGCGAGCGCGGCGAATCCCGCCTCCACGGGCGCGGGATACAATTGGACGTCGCTGGTCGGGTTCGCCGGACGAAAAAGCTTCCGGCGCGCGACGATAAGCGGCAGCGGCAGCATGTTGGCGTAGCTCGCAAAGGTCACGCTCAGCCCCGCCTCACGGAAAAGCGCCGCCATTTCGCCCCGCGTGTACCGGTGCTTCGTCTGGCAGGTGTCATCGTGGTACGACCACAGCCAGCGGAACGCGGGCACGTTGACGAGAACGACGCCACCCGGCCGGACGACGCGCGCAAACTCCCGCAGCGCCTGCGCCCCGTCGGCCACCTGACAAACCACGTCCGCGGAAATCACCGCGTCGAACTTGGCATCCGCGAAGGGCAGGCCCGTGATGGACCCCTGGACGATCTCCGCCCCGGTCCGCTCCCGCGCCAGGTCACAGGCGAGGGGCATGAAGTCCAACCCGGTCGCACGCCACTCCGGGTGGGCGGCATGCAGGGCCTTGATCATGCCCCCGGTGCCGCAGCCGGCATCCAGGATGTTGGCCGGCCCGGGCGGCAGGAGTCGCGCCAGCCAGTGCACGAAGCGGCGATTCAAGGCCTCGAAGTACCACATCCGGTCCTCCACCTCTGCGAGCTTGCGATATTCGTCCAACTGCATGCGCCCTCCAGTGTCCGGCCTTGGTCATGGGTGGCGATGAAAATTTTTCGCCGGTGCCCCGGCTTGCCACCGGCGGCGTGCCGGCCATCAAGGAAGTTGTGCAGCCCTCCCCTTCCTCCCCTTCCAAAGTCGGAACCTGGTTGAAGGTCGGCGTCAGCGGCGGCGTGCTGGCCCTGGTGCTGTGGACAGTTGACTGGTCAGCATTCACGACCTTGGCGGCAACGGTTCGCTGGCCGGCGGTCCTGCTGGCGGCGCTGTGCATGGGACTCGCCTACCCGCTGCATGCGTGGCGGCTCGGCGTGTTGTTGCGCCAGCAGGGCATTGTCGTGCCCTTCACCGAACTGCACCGCATCACCTGGATCAGTATTTTCTTTGGATCACTGACCCCAGGCGGCGTGGGCGGCGATGCCAGCCGGTTGTTGCACGTTTTCGGACGCGTGCCGGACAACAAACCCGGCGGAGCCGCCGCCGTGATCGTCGACCGCGTCATTGGTCTCGCCGTGCTCCTGCTGCTCGCCGTGCTCGCGGCGGTGGTGTCCCTGCGGGCCGGCCGCGCGGCAACCGAACTCACGGCGCTGCTGCCGGTGTTCCTGCTCGCGTTCCTCGCCTTGATCGCGGGTTGGTGGCTGTTGGCCCGGTTGCCCGCGGAGGGCCGGTTTGCCGCGCTCCGGGCGGCGGCGAGACAGACGCTGCGTCCGCCGGGCGCCCTGGGCTGGGCGGCGTTGATCTCGCTCACCATCTGGTCCGTCGACTTCGCGGCCGGTTGGGTGCTGGCGCGGGCCCTGGGCTGGCCCGTGGGCCTGGTCGAAATCAGCCTCGCGCTCGCCGTCGCCTACACGGTCTCATCGATCCCGCTGAGCCTGGGCGGACACGGTGTCCGCGAAGGGGTGGTCGTCGTGGTGCTCGGGTGGTTCGGGTTCTCCGCAGGCGCGCCGGTTTTTGCCGTCGCCTTTCTTGCGCTCACCCTCGGCTGGAGCCTAGTGGGCGGAGGCGTCTGGCTCCTTTCACCGACTCAGGGCTCGGCCACCACTGTTAAGCCATAGAGCGCCACCGCGAGCGGACGGGCGTCGTCCACGCTCGCGCGGGCGGGCGGGCGGTCGGTCTGGAGGATCAGCACGGATGGTCCCGGCGGCAGCACGACGTTGCGATATTCCAGGTCCTGGATGTTGCCGTTGAGCGGACGCGACGTCCCCACGCGCGCATCGCCCAGTTCGAGCTGCAGGCGACACTTCTCCACCGACCTCACCCTCAGGGACAGCATCGCGTTCATTGGGTGGCCAGACGGATTGTGGATCCCGATGGTCGCCGGGCCGCTCGCCCAGCGCCAGCGATTGGGTCCCAAGCGTTCGAGGTCGTGCCAGCCCGATCCGAACGCGAGGTCAACCTCCCCGGGCGAGCCGACGCGCACGGCATGAAACACGGGGTTGATCTCGATGTGATCCGCCTCCCGCAACGGCCGCGATCGCAGCAGGCTGTCGCTGAGGTTCCACTCCCCCTTCAAACTGGTGTTGAGCCGGCCTTCGTAGGTATGGACCGAAAAATACTGCGGCTTGCGGAGAAGGAAGGCATTGGCCCAAAGCCGGGACCAGAAATCCTCGATGCGCATGTTGATCGACGTCACGCGCGGCATCCGATCGAGGCGACGCAGCTCCAGGAGCGTGCGGTCCACGCGCAGCGGCGGCACCGCCATTTGGCGGGCAAACTGCCACTGGACCCAGCCGTTGGCGGCCACCAATCCCAATCCTACCGCCAGCAGCGCCCGTTGCAGCGAGCGACCCCGCACCGCGAGCCAGGGCATCACGCCGATGAGCAGTCCGGGAAAAAACACCGAGAGCAGCTTGTACGCATCGTAACTGGCGTTGGCCCGGATCCGCGATTCCCAGACCAGCAGCGCCCAGCCCGCGAGCACGGGCAACGTGAGGGCCGCAGCCGCCAGGACGGAGGCCCGCCGGTTCCGCCAAAGCATGGCCAACGCGACGAGAGCCGCGAGGGTCACCAAGCCCGCCAGGACAATGCGCACCGGGAACGGCCACGCGTGCAGCGCCGGATCACGCACGAGGCCCAGCCAGCCTTCCGGCGACAACACCGGCATGGGCCAGCCGAAGTTGTATTTCTCGAAAAGCTGGAACCGCTCGATCAGGCCGTCAAACCGACCCCAGAACAGCGCCGCGCAGGCAACCAGAGCGGCCAGCACCACCCCAACCACCCGCAGGGGCCCGCGCCAATCGCGCCGCCGAAGGGCATCGACCAGCAACCAGGCGAGCGCGGGCGACAGCGCCACCGTCAGGATGAAATTATAGCTGCCGGCCAAGATCCAAGTTCCCGCCAACATGAGTGGCGCCCAGGGCCAAGGCCACCGGCCGGACCGGCCGAAACGGCGCGCGCCGATCACCGCGAGTGTCAATAACGCGATACCCTGCGCACCGTACAATTGGCCCAAGGCGGCTTGGTAAACCGCGTACGCACCGACCGGGGAAAGAACATACAGGGCCACCGGGAGCCACGCCCGCCAGCCGCGAAAGCCGAGCGCGACACGGCCGAGCATCGCGACGAGCGCCGCGTTCATCAGCACCAGCGCCACCGCCGTGACGTTGATCAACTGGTGGGATTGGAATCCGAAAACTGCGCCGTGATGCGCCAGCAGCGCCGAGGGTGTGAAGTGATTCAGCCGCAGGCAGACGTCGAAAAAATTATCGGCCGAGCCCACTTGCGTGACCTCGGGCAGCCCCAGGAATCCCGTCCGATCATCCCGCGAGAACTCCTGGAACACGCGCGTTCCCGCGGCGTAGTCCGCATGGTCGCAGCTGCCGAGCGAGGCGGCGGTCAACGTCCAGGCTCCCCGCTGCGCCAGCGGCCACAGCAGGGCCCAGCCGCCCACGACCGCAATGGCTATCCAACCGACGGCCACCCGCGCGCGTTGCAGGTGCGGCCGGACCCGCGGCCAGCCGGACCGCGCCGCCAGCGCGAGCAACGCCAGCGGGATTAGCTCGCTCGCGAGCGCATAGCTGTTTGTTCCCGGCAGGGAGGTGTGCGCACCGACCCAGACCACGGCGGACTGCAAGGCCACGCCCAGGCCCGGCGCGAGGGCCCACCACCAGTGCCGCCAAATCCGCGGCACCACCAGCCACGCCAAGCCCAGGCCCCAAAAGACGGTATGCGCAATCAGCCCGGCAGCGGTGAGGTAATGCAACATCGGCGGTGACCCCGGACTATCTCGCCGCCACGCGGCCTTGGGAAGCGAAAATGGCGCGGCGGGTCCCAGCCCGGTCATCGCGCAAGCACCGGTTCGTTCCTGGTGAATGCGAACCACATTCCGTTAACGCCCCCCGGCGCAGCGTCCCGGGGTGCCGTGGCTTTCCTCTCGACGCGCCGGACGCCGGGCGGCACATGTAAGAGCCGTTTTCATGGGCACTCCCTCCCCTGCACCGCGCCGCCGCCCCAAGTTTGTCGGGCTGTTTCACGACGATCTCGTGGCGGACTCCTACTGGATCCGCGAGGAGGGCCAGCTGAACCTGCCGTCCCTGCAGGGCGTGAAGGAAGTCGCCGTGGTTGGCGAGGTCCGCGCCCCGGCGGCCAACGACCCCACGGCCGCCGGCGAACTTGGCCTGGTCGTCCGCATGGATGGCCGCGTCGTCGCCGACGTGGCGTTGCCGACCGGTCCCTTCCGCGTCCCCTGCGCGGTCCCGGCCGGGCCCGCGCTCGCCGGTCACCGGCTCAGCCTCAAACTCAAGGGCGTCACAGGCAGCAATACGCTCGCATGGCTGGGCCGCATCACGGGCCTGGCCCCGTTGCAACGCTGGCGGGCGCAGGCACGCAACCACCGGCTGCGCATCCAGCGGATCGAGGCCGACGGCGAGTTGATGTTCGATTTCGGCAATCGCGCCGCCCTCTGGAACACGGCGTTCGCGCGCCGCTTCCTCCGCATCGGCCTGAACGTCATCGGCTGGTTCCGCGCGGACCTCGGCATCGGCGAGTCCGCCCGCTGCATGGCCCGCGCCGCAGACGCCGCCGGCCTGCCCAGTGCGCTCGTGGACCTCCGCCTGCCATGCAAGAACCCGATGTCCGACCCCACGTTTGCGGCGCGGCTCGGCCCGGAGAATCCGCAACCGGTGAATGTGTTTCACATCGATCCTCCCGGGATGCGGGACGTTGATCATCACCACGGGAAGCAATTCCGCCGCGATCGCTACAACATCGGTTATTGGGCTTGGGAACTGCCGGAGTTCCCCGAGTCGTGGATCCAATATGCCGAGTACTGCGACGAAATCTGGGCGCCGTCCCGCTTCGCCGCCGAGGCCATCGCCGAGAAAGTTCCCGTGCCCGTGCTCACGATGCCGCATGCCATCTCGTTTTCGCGGCCCACGGGTGACCAACGTCCGAAATTCGGCCTGCCCGCGGACCAGTTCCTGTTTCTGTTCCTCTACGACTTGAACTCCTACTCGGAGCGCAAGAATCCCGCCGCGGTGCTGGACGCGTTCCGGCGTTCCGGCCTCGCCGGGCGCGGCGCCGCCCTGGTCATCAAGGTCCACAACATTGCGGGCAACCCGGGGGACTTCGCCCGCCTCGAGGCCGCCGCGGCCGCCTTGCCCGGCACGACGCTAATCACGCAGACGCTTTCGCGCGCCGAGGTTTACGAGCTGCAGTCCGCCTGCGACTGCTTCGTGTCGCTCCATCGTTCCGAAGGCTTCGGCCTCGCGCCCGCGGAGTGCATGTATCTGGGCAAGCCGGTCATCAGCACCGACTGGTCGGCCACCCGGGAGTTCATCGATGCCAGTTGTGGCTGCCCGGTGCGCGCCCGGCCGGTCACCCTCGAACGGAACCACGGGCCCTATGCGAAGGGCGCGACGTGGGCCGAGCCCGACGTCGACCATGCCGCCGAGTGGATGCGCGCGCTGTTCGCCGACCGGGCCCTCGCCGCGCGACTGGGCGCGGCCGCGCGCGCGCGCATCGAACGCGACTTTTCGCCCGCCGCCATCGGGGCGCGTTACCGGCGCCGGCTCGAAGCGATTGCGGGTTGGTAACGGCGCGGCCTAGCGCGGAACGGCCTCGATCTCCCTGAGGAGATCCATGCGGAAGTTCTGAAGGCGCAGCGCGAGCAGGCGCGGATCGGAGCCGACCTTGCCGCCCGGACGATCGGTTTCGAATTCCAGGGTGCTTTCCCCCGGCGGGATCACCACGTCGCTCACGTTCACATTGAGGGAAATTTTTTCCGTCAGGTCGCTGGCCCACAGTTCGGTGTCGCCGAGCCGCAGGTGGACCTGGCGGGCATTGGAAACCGACAGCGTGAACCGCAGGCGAACAAGCATCGGCCGCGAGTGGGGATTGGTGACCTTGATGGCCCCGGAGCCCGCGGACCAACGCCAGTAGTCGCTCCCGTAGCGCTCGGTTTGATGCCAGGCATCGGAGAACTCGATTTGCGTCATCCGCCGGTCCGCCGCGTAGATCAGCTCGTTCCGGCCGCGCAAGGTGTACCCTTCGCCCGGGGGCGACGACAGCGCCGCGGGCGCCACGAACATCGTGATGTTGCCGAGCACCAGCAGCACCCGCCACCCGCGCCCCAGCGGGACGAGCACGTTAAAGGCCAGTTGCATGGGGAGCAGCACGCGCGACGCCGCCCCCGGATATCCCTCCCAGACGGCGTCGCCGAGAAACACCATCAACCCGCAATAGGTGATGCCAATCCGCCACCACGCCTGCGACCACTGCGGGCGCAACACAAGGTAGAGAAACTGCACGGTCAGGGCCACGAGCATGACCAGGCTCCAGAGCGGGCCCGCGTTGACCACGGAGACCTCCGGCAGACTGTCGGCAATTTCGCGCCACTTCCGGACGTAGGCAAAGAACGGCCAGTCGAAATTACGCGCCCCGGCATCCCCGGCGCGACCGTTGACGGTGACGACGATGTACAACACCCACAGCGCCAGCGGCAGGGCCGTGAGCAGCCCACGCACGACGGCGAGGCCCCATTGGCGGGGCTCGGCCTTGAGGGAGGACGGCAGCAGCGCCGCGGATCCGAGCAGATTGGTCTCCTTCCCCAAGCCGCCAAAGGCGAACGCCGCGGTCGACCACCATGGTCGTCCCTTTTCGAGCAGGTAAACGCCAAACGCGATCATCAACAGGCTCGGCCCGTCGAACAACGCGTTGCGAAAACTCAGGCAAACGCCGCTACACGCCATCACCCCGGCCCAGCGAAAAAAGTTGTCCCAACTCCGCGGCGGAAACCAGTGCAGCAACAACGCCGCCAACAGCAGCCAGGTGATCACGTTCTGCAACGCGAAGGCCTGCAGGATGCGAGCGGGTTCGCCCAGGCCAAAGACGTACGCGGTGGCCGCAAACAGGATGCGGCGTCCCCGGTAAGGCAGGCTATCCACCGCCCGCTTCAGCGCCTGGTTGCGGAGGGAGGGATCCATCGCGATTTGCACGTAATACTGCGCGTCGTAGCCCTCCGATCCCTTGCTTACGTAATAGTCCAGGTTGCGAATCTTGCTGAGACGGGACTCTTCCTGGGAGGCCCCGAACGCAATCAAGTAGCTCAAGCCCTTCCCCGGGATATAGAACTGCGCGACGGTCCAGAGCAGCAGGCCTACGACCGCGGCATAAGCCAGGCACACCCAAAAATTCCCGCCCTTCTCAGCGACCCAACGTTGCCAGCGACCAATCATGCGCCCGTACTTCCCGCCTGGGTGGCAAGGGGACCTTTTTTAGTTTGAGCCATTTTTGCAAACAATGGCAGCCTCGCGGTTTCGACAACGCTAAATATGAAAGCCACGCCCACCCCAACCGAGGCCGGACCGAACTTCCTGCGGCCACGCACGGTGGTGCTCGTGCTGCTGGTGTTGGGTTATGCGTGGCTGCTGCGCCTGTATATTTCCCCGTATGCCGGCGGATCCGATTCGTCAGGCTACCTCAATAGTGCGGCCTACCTGCTGAAGGGCCAGCTGTCCGCGACCAAACCCACGCTGGCCGGGTACCCGCCCAGCGAATTTGCCGTTGGCGCACACCAGCCGCTTGGCTTCGTCACCCGGGTGGGCACCGACGAAATGGCGCCGAGCTATCCGATCGGCCTGCCCCTGCACCTGGCGGCGTTCGCGTGGGTCGCCGGCCTCGATTGGGCCACCATCCCCGTGAATATTTGCGCAGCCCTCGCCAGCGGGCTCCTGTGCTACGCGCTGGCCCGACGATTGGGCCTGCCGGCCGGTTTTGCGCTCGGGGGCGCGGCCGTGCTGCTGTTTTGTCCGCTCTTCCTGTTTGCGGCCACGCAACCGATGAGCGACCTGCTCGCTTTGACGTGGACCCTCGCCGCCTTGTATGCCGCGCTGCGAGCACAAGAAGGCTGGCGATGGCCCCTGGGCTGCGGCATCGCGATCGCCATGGCCGTGTTGGTTCGACCGACCGACCTGCTCGTGGTCTTCCCGGTCATGATCGCGCTCGGGTGGAACTGGCGCGCCTACCTCTGGGTCGGCCTGGGCGGGCTGCCCGGGGCCATCCTGCAAGCGTGGTACAACCACGCGATCTACGGCGCCGCCTTCGCGACCGGCTATGGCAACGTCTGGTCCGCCTTCAGTCCGGAGTTCGCCGAACACAACTTTCCGTTCTTCGTGCGCTGGATTCCCGGACTCCTGACCCCGCTCGTGCTCGCCGTCCTGCTGGCGCCGTTTCGCGCCGCCGCGCGCCGTCGTGAAGTCCTGGTGCTCGGCGCGTGGGCCGTGATCCTGATTGGGTTCTACGGCTACTACTATCACTCGGGCGAAACGTGGTGGTATCTCCGTTTCATCCTGCCGGCGTTCCCGGCGCTCGTGGTGATCAGCCTCGTGGTGCTGCACTCCTTCCCCGCCCTGGCCACCCGCCGCGCCGCGCTGATCGCCTTGCTGGTGGGCGCACTGGGTTGGGAACTCGTGCTGTGTGACCGCTTCAGCCTCATCCACAACAAGTCGGGGGAAGCCACCTACGTCGACGCCGCCATGTGGGGCCGGAAAAACTTCCCGGCGAATGCCGCGATCATCTGCATGCAGGTGAGCGGCGCGCTGTATTACTACACCGATTTCCTGCTGGTGCGCTACGAGCAGGTGGACCTCTCGCGGATGCCCGCGCTCATCGCGGCCCTCCGGGAAGCCCGCCGCCCGGTCTACGCGATCCTGTACGACTTCGAGGAAGCGGAAGCGCAGGCCCGCATGGGCGGACACTGGAAAAAACTCACGAAGGTCCGTAACGCGACCATCTGGCAGGTCGACTTTGCGCCCGCGCGTTGACCGATGCTTCTCTTCGACGCGACGCACACCAGCCACACGCCGGCCCGCACCGGCATCCAGCGCGTGTGTCGGTCCCTGCACGCCGCCCTGGCCGCCCGCCAGGAGGTCCGGGCGATTTGCCATGATCCTTACCTCGGCGCGTGGCGGGCGCTGACGCCCGCGGAATCCGCGCGCCTCACGTCGGCCGGTTCCGGCCGCTCGCGCGGGGCAAAATGGCCGTGGCACCAGCAACTCACCGGCCGGGTGCGCCGTCTGGTGGGTTCACGTCCACCCATGCCCAGTGGCACCGGTTTGGTCTGCACCGAACTTTTTTCGCCCGCGGTCGGACGCGAACTGGCCACGCTGTTCGCCCACGTGCGCGGGCCGCGCATCGCGGTGTTTCACGATGCGATTGGCCTGAAACTGCCGGAACTCACGCCCCCGGGCACGGTTCGCCGCCTGCCCGCTTACCTGCGGGAATTGCTCCAGTTCGATGGCGTCGCCGCGAATTCGGAAGACTCGGCCGAATGCCTGCGGGAGTACTGGCGCTGGCTGGGCGTGACGGCCACTCCCGTCGTGCAGGCCATCCCGCTGGGTTTGGATGAATGTCACGTAATCAGTGACATCCCGGCCAACCAGGCGACGCGCATCCTCTGCGTCGGCACCATCGAGGGCCGCAAGAATCATCTCGCCTTGCTCGAGGCGTGCGAGGCGCTGTGGTCCGAAGGCCGGAAGTTCGAGCTGCAATTGGTCGGACTCGCCCGGGCGGACACGGCGGGCGCGGCGCTTGCGCGGATTGACGCGCTCAAAAAGGCCGGGCGGTTCCTGCGGTACGACGGACCGGCGGACGATGCGACGCTCCAATCGGCCTATCGTCACTGTGCGTTCACCGTTTATCCGTCGTTGATCGAAGGGTTCGGGCTCCCGGTTCTCGAGAGCCTGCAACACGGCAAGCCCTGCATTTGTTCGTCCTTGGGCGCGCTGGGTGAATCCACCCGCGGCGGCGGCTGCGTGGGGCTCCCCTCGGTGGACGCATCGTCGCTGGCCGCGGCCATGCGGAACCTGTTGGATAAACCGACGGAGATCGCGACCTTGTCGGCGCAAGCCCGCGCGCGAAGGTTCAAGAGTTGGAACGACTACGCGAACGAACTCACCACGTGGATGGCCACGCTGGGGCGGCGGAACTAACCCAGCGTAGCATGCACCGCCCGACCGGCCTTTGCGGTTGCTAAGGCTCTCTTTCTGACCTCTAGTCGCGCCTGAGAAAATCCATGGCCCTGTCCCTGTTTACCAAGACCAAGAAAGCCATCATCGAGCGCGCGCACGACGACTACGCGACGAAGATGCGGCTCAAGTACAAGCCCTACTACCACGCCATGGAGGCGCAGCAGGGCACGCGCATTCGCCTCAACGGCCGGGACATGATCATGCTCTCGAGCAACGATTACCTCGGTCTCTCCTTTCATCCGAAGGTGATGGAGGCCTGCGGCACGGGCGCGAAGACCTGGGGAACCAGCACCACGGGCGCCCGGATTTCGAACGGCTCGCGCAGCTACCACGTTGAACTTGAGGAGAAGCTGGCGGCGTTTCTCGGCCGGGAGGCCTGCCACATCAGCGTGGCCGGATACATTTCCTGCTGCTCCGCCGTCGCGTCTTTCGCCCAGAAGGGCGACCTGATCCTGGCGGACAAAAACATTCACTCGTGCCTGTGGGACGGCATCCGCCTGTCGATGGCCACGGTCGAGCGATTCAGTCACAACAATCCCGAGGACCTCCGGCAGGTCTTGAAGAGCGTCCCGCACAACCAGCCCAAGATGCTGGTGATCGAGGGCGTGTACTCCATGGAGGGACACATCTGCCGCCTGCCCGAAATCGCGAGCATCGGCGAGGAAGCCGGTTGCTTCACCGTGCTCGATGATGCCCACGGCTTCGGCATCCTCGGCCGGGAGGGCCGCGGCACGGTCGACCACTTCAAGCTGAACGACAAGGTCGACCTCATCTGCGGCTCCATGTCGAAGTCGCTCGCCAGCACCGGCGGTTTCGTCGCCGGCTCGCGCGCGCTGATCGAATACCTCCGCACCAATTCCAAGCAGACGATCTTCAGCGCGGCCATCAGCCCCAGCATGGCGGCGGCGGCGTCCGCGTCCCTCGACATTCTCCGAAACGAACCCCAGCACCTCGAGCGCCTCTGGCGCAACACCCGGCGTTACCGCGAAATGCTCAAGGGCCTCGGCCTCGACACGTGGGACAGCGAAACGCCCGCGGTGCCGATCGTGCTCGGCTCGAAGGAACTCGTTTACCGCTTCTGGCAGGCGCTGCTCGACAAGGGGGTGTTCACCGTGATGTCCATCGCGCCTGCCGTGCCCCCGGGCAAGGACCTCATCCGCACCGCCGTCTCCGCCCTCCACAGCGACGAGGACCTCGAAAAAATCGCGGCGGCCATGGCCTACGCGGTGAAGCAAATGTAGTCCCGCCGAGGCGGGACAAATCACAAACGCCAACGCGCCAAAGGCCAAAGGGTCGGGGCACTTTCGGTCACTGAACCGCCAAGATCTCGGCGTTCGCGCTTCGGCACCGTTCACTTCGGGCTTCAGCCCCGCCGTTTGCCAGTTGGCCTTTGGTTCCTGTTGTTTGGCGTTTGGACCCTTGGCCTATGAGATTTCCTCAGGTGAGTGCTTTCAGAATCGCCGTGGCCGTCTCGCGCCACCGCGGCAGTTCCCGCGCCATCGCGGCCGTTTGCAGGCGGCGATTCTCTGCATCGTCGGTGAGCACGACCCGAATCTTCCCCGCCCAATCATCGGCGTCATTGGTGCGCGCGATCAGGCAGCCGCCGGCGTCGGCGTTTTCCCGCAGGACCGGCAGGTCGCTGCATACGCACGGGACGCCGCGCCAGAGTGATTCCAACAGGGGCAGCCCGCAGCCTTCGGCAATCGTCGGGAACGCCACCGCCCGGGCCCGCGCATACAGGGCGGCGAGTTCCCGGTCGCGCGCCGCGGCGTGAAATTGAAACCGAGGTTCGCGCGCCTGCAGCGCCTTCATGCGCGCGGCGAAGGGCGGACCGAAGTGCGGGTTGACGCGTCCGACGATGTGCAGCTCGAAATCGACGCCATCGCGCCAGAGGCGCTCGGCCACATCCAGCAGGAACGTCTGGTTCTTGCGCGGCTCGACAATGCCGACGCACAGCAGCACCGGCCGGCCGGAACGCGTCGGGATCATCGCGTCGCGCTGGCGGCGGTGACTGCCATCAAAGTCGGCGCCGAGGGCCACGACCTGGACGCCCGCGCGAACGGCAACGCCCTGCCACCGCCAGAAACCCTCAAGGTCGGCGCGGCTCGCCTCCGAAATCGCCAGCACGCGGTCGAAGCCCGCCAGCGTTTTCATGTAGCTCGGATGACGCTGCACGCTTTGCGGCCAGGTGATGTGCGGCCAGCGCAGGGGAATCGCATCATGGAACATCGCCGCGAGCCGACACGGCCGCTTCGCCACAAAGTCACCGAACCCCGCGCGCTCCGCGTCACTGAAGAGCTCCACGGTGAGCAGCCAGTCGGTCGGGGCGAAATCGGCGGCCGGCCCGGCGGCGGTGACAAACGCCCGCTGTGCCGCGTTCCAGGTGACCGGCGTCACGGTACCGCCGAACTCCTCCTGCAAACGGCCGCTGACCCGCGTCAGGCCCGACCGGTGTTTCGCGGCGCCCATCTTGGTGATGTCGTAGTAAATCATGCGGAAACGCTCACGAGAGCGGCTGGTCGTGCATCGCGCGTTCGAAACATTGCACCAACCGCGCGGTGTTGCGATGCGCGTCGTAGTTTTCCTCGACCCAGCGGCGCGCACCGGCCCGCAACCGTTCTGCCAGCGCGTCGTCCTCCGCCAGGCGGCGCAAGGCGACGACCCACGCAAGGGGCAGGTCCACGTCAGCCACCAAGCCGGTGCGTTCCTGACTGACGGCTTCGGTGGTCGCCGAGACCGGGGACGTCACCACCAGCACGCCCGCCGCCATCGCCTCGGGAATCACGTTCGGCAGGCCGTCGCGGTCGCCGCTCGGCGCGACGACGCCCGTGTGGAGCAGGACGTCGGCCCAAGCGAGTTCGCGCCAGACTTCCGGCTGGGCCAGTTGTCCGGTGAACTTGACCGCGTCGCTGATCCCCAATCTGGCCGCAAGGCTTTCCAACGCGCTGCGCAGCGGGCCGTCGCCGACGAGGCGCGCTTCAAACGCAATGCCCGCGGCCTTCAGCGCCGCGTAGATGCGCAGCTGATGATCGAGGCCTTTCTTCGGCACGAGCCGCGCGATGCAGAGCAGGCGCAGGGGCACGCGCCGGTCGCGCAGGGGCTTGAAGACGGGAAACACGGCAAGCCCCCGCCGGATGCACACGATTTTCTCCGCGGGCACGCCCCGGTCGATGAGTTCGCGGCGCGCCATGTCGGTGGAGGTCTGGATGAATTTCGCGGGCTTGAGTTTTTCGAGCAGCCACCAGTCGCCGCCGTGTTCGTAGATGTCGTACGCGTGGGCGCCGACGCTGTAGCGCCAGCCATGCATGCGCCACAGGACCCACGCGGCCGTGGCGGGCGCGCCGGACCACGCGCCGTGGATGAGGGCGGGCGGATCCTCCATCATCTCCCGCGAGAAACTGCCCGCGAATCCCGCACCGAGCATGTTTTCCCAGAAGTTCAGCCACGAGGGCGCGCGCCGCGTGAACACGCCTTCGAACAAGTCGCGCATGAGCCGCGGGCGACGGACGCAATTCCACGGGATGATCACGAGAAAAACCGTCAGCAGGCGCCACTTATTGAACGCGTGCACATGCATCCCCTGGAAGTCCCCACCCCCACCCCACAGCGAATAAAGTTTCAACGGCAGCCCGCGCGCATGCAGCGCCGCGACGTCCCGCTGCAGGAACGTCTCCGACGTCTTGGGAAACGTCGTGAAAAGGAGGGCGATGTGGGGGCGACGAGCGCTCAACGTTTTCAAATGTTACACGGGACAAACCCCAAAGGCCAAATCCCAAAGCCCAAAAAAATCCGGGGCTTGATGGTGTTTGGCTTTTGGCACGTGGAATTTGGGATTTCTTCTCATGCGGTCGCAGCTCCCGCAACGACCAGAAACGCACCGAGCGCGGGATCGGCGGTGACGTCCTTGCGCCAGCCGAGGACGAGGCGGCTTTCCGGGGCGGGGCCGTCGAGCTCGCGGAAGGTGACCTCCAACGGCAGCTGCTGCGCCTCGGAGGGCGTCATGAACGTGACGCCAAGGCCGGCGCGCACCAAACCCATCGCGTTGGCGCGCGGCCACACTTCGTCGGAAATGCGCGGCGTCACGCCGGCCTGTTGAAACGCGGCGAGCACCCGGTCGTAGAAGCCGGGATTGTGCGTGCGCGGAAAGAGCACGAACGGCGTCGCGGCCAAATCCCGCAGCCGAAGCTTCGGCGCCCGCGCCAGCGGATGCTCGGCGGGCAAAAGCACGCCGTTTTTTTCCTGCAGCAGGAGTTTCGTGGACAGCCCGGCGGGACCGGACGCGTCGGGATGAAAAAAGCCGCACGCGATCTCACCCGACTTAAGTGACTCCAACTGCGCGGAGGTCGGCGACTCGTTCAGCTCCACCCGAATGCCGGGATAGCGACGGTTGAACTCACGGAGAATTCCGGGAAGTACGGTTGCCATCGCCAGCCCGGTGAACGCCACGCGCACCTGCCCCGCTTGTCCGCCCGCGAGCGCTTGGATGTCCCCCGGTACCGCCGCCAGGCTTCGCAGCAACGGCTCGATGCGCTCCAAGAACGCCTTGCCCGGCGTAGTCAGCTCCACGCGCCGTCGCGTCCGATTGAGCAGGTCGACGCCAAGGGCCGTTTCCAACTGGGCGATGCTGCGGGAAAGGGCCGGCTGGGCGACCGAAAGCGCCTCGGCTGCCTTCGTAAAATGCAGCTGGCGAGCCACTTCCCTGAAATACACCAGATGCCTCAGCTCAAAGGGATATTGATACTCTCTAGGCATCACAGACGACCAAACAAGTATTTCTGGTTATAGCAAGACTCTGGTAGGATTGGCCGCAATCGGTCAGGGGTGAGAGGTCATGGGTCATGGGTTACTGATGCCCGCCCCATCACCTCTCACCCCTGACCCAACACCCATTCAAATGCCCTCCCCTCAATCCCTCTTCGAAAAAGTCTGGGCCGCGCATGCGGTTCGAAAATTGGCCAATGGCCAGACGCAGCTGCTCATCGGCACGCACCTGATCCACGAGGTGACTTCGCCGCAGGCCTTCGGGATGCTGCGTGACCTCAAGCTGCCGGTGCTGATGCCGCATCGCACGTTCGCGACGGTTGACCACATCGTGCCGACGAACGAGCTGGTCGAGCCGTACAAGGATCCGCTCGCGCAGGCGATGATGGATGAGCTGCGGAAAAACTGCGCGCAGTTCGGCATCACTTTCTTCGATCGCGGCACCGGCAAGCAGGGCATCGTGCACATCGTCGGACCCGAGCAGGGCATCACGCAACCGGGCACCACGATTGCGTGCGGCGACTCCCACACGTCGACCCATGGCGCCTTCGGGGCGATCGCGTTCGGCATCGGCACCAGCCAGGTGCGCGACGTGCTCGCGACGCAAACCATGGCGCTCGGGCCGCTCAAGGTCCGCCGCATCGAGGTCAACGGCAAGCTGCGTCCCGGCGTGTATGCGAAGGACGTCATTCTCCACATCATCCGCCTCCTCGGCGTGAACGGCGGCACGGGCTACGCGTACGAATACGCGGGCAGCACCTTCGACGCGTTCACCATGGAGGAGCGCATGACGGTCTGTAACATGTCGATCGAGGGCGGCGCGCGCGTGGGCTACGTCAATCCCGACGAGACCACCTTCGCCTACCTCAAGGGCCGTCCGTATTCGCCCAAGGGCGCCGAGTGGGACGCCGCGGTCGCACGCTGGAAGTCCTTCGCGTCGGACCCGGGCGCGCGTTACGACGACGTCGTGAAGATCGACGCCGCCAGCATCGCGCCGACCGTGACCTGGGGCATCAATCCCGGCCAGGGCATTTCGATCGTCGAGAACATCCCGAGCCCGGAAACGGCAACCTCCGCCGACGACAAGGCCGGCATCATCGAGGCGCTCGCCTACATGAAGCTGCCGGCCGGCAAGCCGATCAAGGGAACGAAGATCGACGTCGCGTTCCTCGGCTCCTGCACCAACGGACGCCTCTCGGATTTCCGCGAGGTCGCCAAATATGTGAAGGGCAAAAAGGTCGCCGCGGGCGTGAAGGCCATCGCGGTGCCCGGCTCGCAGATCGTCGCGCTGCAGTGCGAGAAGGAAGGTATCGACCAGGTCCTCGCCGCGGCCGGCTTTGAATGGCGCGCCGCCGGTTGCTCGATGTGCCTCGCGATGAATCCCGACAAGCTCGTGGGCGACCAGCTCTGCGCCAGCTCCTCGAACCGCAATTTCAAGGGCCGGCAGGGCTCGCCCACCGGCCGCACGATCCTCATGAGCCCCGTGATGGTCGCCGCCGCCGCCGTCACCGGCACCGTCGCCGACGCCCGCGAGGTGTTTGCAGTAAATTAATCCAATCACATTGACCGCGAAGAACACGAAGTTACGCGAAGACCAGAATACCTTCGCGACTCTTAGCGTCCTTCGCGGTTGGCAAGTCTCTCAACTCTCAGCCCTCAACTCTCAACTTTCATGGCCTTAGCAAAAATCACCTCCGTCACCGGCCGCGCGGTTCCCGTGCTCGGCAACGACATCGACACCGACCGCATCATCCCGGCGCGCTTCATGAAGTGCGTCACGTTCGACGGCCTCGGCGAATTCCTCTTCTACGACGTCCGCAAGGACCCCACCACCGGCAAGACGACCGACCACCCGCTGAACGACCCGCGGTACCAGGGTGGCACGATCCTGCTGTCCGGCGCCAACTTTGGCTGCGGCTCCTCGCGCGAGCACGCGCCCCAGGCGATCCAGAAGTACGGCTTCAAGGCGATCATCGCCGAGAGCTACGCCGAGATTTTCTTCGGCAACAGCACGACGCTCGGCATGCCCTGCGTGACGGCCGCCCGCGAGGACATCGCGAAGATCGCGGCCGCCGTTGAAAAGAACCCGAAGACCGAGGTGACGATCGACCTGGCCAAGCTCGAGGTGCGTTTCGCCGGCCAGACCGTGAAGATCACCCAGCGCGAATCCGCCCGCGACGCCCTCGTCAACGGCCGCTGGGACGCAATTGGCGAACTCCTCGACGGCGTCCCCGCCGTAAAGGAAACCGCCAAAAAGCTCCCCTACCTCGCGTCAGCCTGACCGCCACGCCCTGCCCAAAGAAGGGCAAGTTCTCTGCTGCATGTCGAATTTAGTTTCGACCCGGGATTAAATTACTGCCGCATAGATCTTCCCCCGGGGCCATGCGCAAAAGTGCGAACGCCGATGCAAGCCGGCCTGATCGGCGTTTTCAAAGAAGAAGCATCCGCGACCAAGTTTGAAGCGATCACTTAAAGTGCTTTTTTTCAGGTGGCCCAATACCCCAGGCGCTCGCTGGGCTTCTTTGCCTATTTCGCGCTGATCGCTTGACGTCGGAAATCCGCGCTGACGTTTTCGCGGCATCGAACGCGTCGTGGGCCAGCGCCGCGGGGGAATCCACTCTCCATCCGCTTAGCGGAAAATGCACACACTGGCCAATCAAGTCGGCTAACCACCAACCAAGGGAGGCGCTTTGTCCGTCCGCCCAGACTTTATGCACACAATGTCCTGTTCACACTGCACCGCGCTCTTTGCGGAGGGGCTGAAACTCCACTCCGTGAAAAACCCACGCCTGTTTGTTCTGGGGCTCGCGCTCGCTTCGGCTCTGAGTGCCGCCGAACAAATCTTGGTTGTCTCGCCCTCTACGCTCGAGGGTTGGTCTGTCACTGGAGCGGACAAGGCGACTCTCGCTCGAAATCCTCAGCTTGTGCTGCCGGCCGGATCCCAACTGGGCCAAAACTTCTCCGGCAATGCGGTGATCCTTCACCTCGTCTCCCAACCCGCGCTCTCAGCGAGTAGCGCCGAATGGCCAATCCTGGCGGTCGGACCGGCGGCCTTGGCGGTCGTAGCGGAAAATGGCGGGGGGCGCCTAATGCTCGTGGTCAATGAAAGCACCCTCATCGAGCTACCTTGGAAAATTCCTACGACCCAAAATCCGGCGTCCCTGGATCTGCTCCTCGCTTACGACCCGCTCAGCGGAGCCGGCTTGATTGCTTTTCAAAACCAGACGCAGGCTTTCGAAGCGGGGCGCTCGACGGGCCCCGTGGATGTGTTTTTGACCGCCGGTGCGTCCAATGCCTGGCCTTGTGAAAAGATGGAGGTTCTTCTGCTGGGCGCTGATCCGGTCGACCCGAATGCTGCTGCCAGCGCACGGAGCGGAGAAGCCGCGAATAAAACGGCGGAAAAAATTCGTTCCGCCGCCGAGCAGCTGCTGGCGGGCCATAGTGCCGGCGCCGTGGCGACAGCCGCGACTTCGCTCGCGCCCGCCGCGGTTCCCGTCAGTGGAGCCAACGTCACCTTGGAAATTTTCACTCCGCCCTGTGTTCGCCGCACAGAGATCATCGCCGCCGTCCGTAGCACGGTGGCAAACGCTCAACGCACGCAATCCTCCAAACCATGAAGCCCGTTTTTCGACGTCGCCCATTCCAAGCGGCCATGCTCGCCTGCGCCGTGCAGCTGGCCGCCCAGACTGCCACGGTTACGTCCACCGTTGACGCAGCCGCTCAGGCCATGACTGGCTCTCTCAAGTTCCGCGGCGATCTGGCTGACGCTGTGGCCAAGGGCTCGGTAGATGCCGCGGTGGCGATCACGCGCTTGAAGGCCCAAGGAAAGGTCACCGGGCTGGACGTCGACGCCGATGTCGATTTTGCCTACGGCGCCATCGACCTTGGCCGTCGCTTGGCCGCCTTGAAACCAGCGGTTGCCGTGACGTTTTTCGAAGCGGCCGAGCAATCTCTCGGCGCGGTCATCCAACGCACGCCTGACACCTCAGCGAAAGACAAAGCGCAGTTGCTTTGCCAGTTGGCAATCATCCGGTGCGCTCATCTCGGCAAAGCGACCCAGGCGAGGCAGGACATCGACCAGGCGATCGCGCTTCAGCCGAAAGACAGCTACCTAAAGCAAGCCCGAAGGGTGATGGCCAGTTCCCACGCGGAGCAATTTCGTACGGAGGGAGGAAAGCCATGAAAAAGCTTCTTTCCCTATTGTTCATGTTGGGAGCCGTGCGCCTGTGCGCTGTCGCTCCCGTCCCCTACACGCTCGGCGTGAGCTTTTCCTCGCGCATCACCGGAACGGGCTCGAGCACAATGACCGTTTACGCCGAGACTACGGTGGCCGTCAGCGATTCGGTCAGCGGCGGCGTCCACGAGTCAACCGTCAGCACGGCCTGGTTGCGCCCCGGGAAGCAGTACAGCGTCAACTTCTATGGCAACGGCCCGAGCGACTTTGACCTGAGCTTCGTGGCACCCGACGGCTATGCCGTCTGGATCGACGGTGCTCCGGCCGACTTGATCGGCCTGGGCGGACTGAGTGGATCCTATTCCTACAACTACACCGTTGAGCTCAGGCCGGCCGCCAACCTCGGTCGGGCTGATGCCGGCAGCTTCAGCGGCATCGAGATTGGCCAGTCCATCAGCTGGAGTTTCGGCTTGGGTGGGGTGCGCAACGGCAATGCCACCGGGGCGGGGCAAGTTTTCTTCCGCGAACTCGATCTGTCGACCAACGCGCCGGCTAACCGCAGCCGGCTCTACTATACGGCACCGACGAACTACGGGCAGATCACCAAGGTGTACTCGGGCGCGGATCTGAAACAGATCAAGGTTCCCCAGACGCTGGTCGACATCACCGACCTCACCAGTAACCCGAACGACGGTTATACGGTCGGCTTTTATGATCCCAGCCAAGGCACGTGGAACGGATCGAGCTATACGATCAGTGGATCGCCCTGGCGCACGATCAAGGTGGAGTCGCCGGGGACCAGCCAGCTGAAGATTACCGAAACCGAGGGCACGGCGGTGCGGATTTCAAAACTCGTCCTGACCAGCGGGTCGATTTCTTCCGGCACCTACGTTTTGACCCTGCAGGAGGGTGATGCGACCAATTGCGCGCGTACCACTGTCCATAGCAGTACGGTACCGACCTCCGGCCAACGCGACGACGTGGTAACCGTCTACACCACCACGGGGACCTACGCTTCTCCGACAAACACGTCGGTCGCTGTTACCAAATACCATTACGAGAACCAACCGTGGGGTGAGGAGGTTAAGCAGATCATCAAGGACCCATCTGGCGCCGCCCTGACCACCACCTTTGACTATTGGACCACCAACACCGACTACGGCAACTACCGCAAGACTAAGTCGATCGTTGAACCCACCGGCAATTGGGTCGGCTACCACTACTACGACGCGTGGGACTACCGCGGTCAGTTGTTCTCGGAATACCGTCCCTTCCTGGATTCCCCGTCGACGGTTACTTTCAACAGCACACTGTGCCGGATGACCAGCTATGACTACACGCTGGATTGGACCGGCCGACGTCGCATTCCGTTCAATCGCCCGGAATACAATAGCAGCGTGGCCACCGGCCTGACCTACAACACTCCGACGCTTAACCAGGTGGTGCTCGGGCAATATGGCACGATCAACCAGGTGGATAATTACTCGGGCGCCAGTGCCTACCAGCGCACGATTTCGTATATTCTCGATTCCCGTTACCAAAATAATCCGGACTACTTCGGTCTGGTCTGGTCGGTGAAGCATCCGGACGGCTCGCAGGATTCCTATGCCCACTACCAAGGCTCCTTCGACACGAGCACCAAGGTCTTCACCTACGGCGGCGGCAACGGCTACACCTATTGGTTCTGCTCGGCCGTATTGCACGGCACGACGGACTCCAGCGGCGCAACGCAGCACATAGGCTATGTGGTGCCAATCACCTCAATTTATCTTGTGCCTTACAAGTCAACCGTTGACATCACCGTCCGCAACCCAGCTGGGCTTGTCGTTCGCACCGAAACGCTCATCTACACCGGCGGCAGCAGCTTCTCCTTGATGACGGCGACTGACTGCACCTACGACGTTGCTGGCCGGTTGCTTTCCACCACCCGAGACAACAACACCCTTTCGACCAACACTTACTCGAATGGCCGACTGACTAGCACGGTGGACGCCTCCGGCGTCGAGACCCAATACACCTTCGATGCGCTCGGCCGGGTAGCAACCACGGTCAAGAAGGGCGTCGCTGCTTCCGGTTCATATGCAGCCCAGGGCGACATCACCACCACATTCACCTACGACGGAGCGAACCGCGTCACGCAGACCTTGGTGTCCGGTGGCTCACTTTCCCAAAGTTCCAGCAGCACGTACGATCTGGCGGGCCGCCTGACCCAGTCAGTCGCCCCTGGCAGCTACACGACAGGCTATGCTTATAGCAGCGACAGCAAGACAGTCACAGCCACCTTGCCCAGTGGGGCGACTAAGATAACCGAAATTTACACAGATGGTCAGCTCAAGAGCGCGCGGGGAACCTCTGCGGTGGCCCAGTATTTCAGCTACTCGGTTAATGGCACCACTGGATTGGTCACGCGGCAGACCACCTTTGGAACTTCCTCATCCACGGCTCTGGTCAAGGATACTTCCGACTGGCTGGGCCGAACCGTAACTCAAGTCACGCCAGGTTGGAGCGGCACTGACGTCACCAAGTCATGGACATACAGTTCAGGCGGCCAGCTCACAAAGGTCAGTCAGCCGGGTTTGGCCGACACCCTCTACGCTTACGATACGCTGGGGGCACTATTTCGCAGCGGTCTAGACATCAATGCCAACGGCACGCTGGATTTGGCCAGCGACGACCGCATTACCGAAAAGAACTGGAGCTATTTTCTTTATGGCACTGTGTGGGCGCGGAGTGACTCAACCAGCGTCTATCCCCAATCGGGCAACGGCACCCCCAAGAAGATTGATGACGTGTGGAATATTCTGGTGAATCCCACCGGGCGATTGAGCGGGGTCATTCGCTACGACGTGTACAACAATGCCACGGTCAGCGTGGTCGATGTGACTCCGAGCACGAAAACGCTGGTCGCCACCACCTATCTGCCCACCTTTGCCGCCTACACCGTAAGCGTCGTCCCGGCTGCCTCGTAGTTACGAGAGCTACGATACGGTAGAGTGTCGTAATGGTGACTCATACGACGGCTACGACAGAGTTGGTGGAGACCGGTGAGCAGCGCGACACGCTGGGGCGGCGACGCACACCG
>JBGAKQ010000007.1:0-60000 GCA_044224295.1 Lacunisphaera sp.
AAACTTCTTCGCTCGTCTCAAAC
Source organism: Lacunisphaera sp. (assembly GCA_044224295.1). Taxonomy (GTDB): domain Bacteria; phylum Verrucomicrobiota; class Verrucomicrobiia; order Opitutales; family Opitutaceae; genus Lacunisphaera. Next base: position 24 of record JBGAKQ010000007.1, read on the forward strand.
GCTTCCGTCGCGTGGCCACTCGCTACGACAAGCTCGCCCTCACCTTCCTCGGCTTCGTGCAATTCGCCGCAGTCTTGGATTGGCTCACTCATGAGGTTTGAAAACACTCCCTAATCCTTTTGGCGGTTCGGTCCACAATCGTTCTCGTTCTCTCTAGGAGGAAGCTCCAAGAGAACGATTAGGATTACGAGAAAGAGAACGAATCAGGCTCCCCGTACTGCTTTCCAGACCTTTACGCAGGACGCAATCAGCGCGGGCATTTCCTTGGTGGGAATCTGGTTCGGGCCGTCGGAAATCGCCTTCTCGGGGTTCGGGTGGGTCTCGATGAACAGGCCGTCCGCCCCGGCGGCCAGCGCGGCGCGGGCCAGCGCGGGCACGAACTCGCGACGTCCGCCCGTCTTGCCGCCGGCGGCGCCGGGCTGCTGCACGCTGTGCGTGGCATCGAAAATGGCCGGCGCACCGAGCGCCTTCATCTGCATGAAGGAGCGCATGTCGACGACGAGGTTCTGGTAACCGAAGGTCGTGCCGCGTTCCGTCTGCCAGATCTCCTTGGCGTGGCCCTGCCGGAGCTTGGCGACGACGAACTCCATTTCCTGCGGCGAAAGAAACTGGCCCTTCTTCACGTTCACCACGCGGCCCGTCGCGGCCGCGGCCAACAGCAGGTCGGTCTGGCGGCAGAGGAACGCCGGGATCTGCAACACATCGCACACCTCGGCGACCGCGGCCGCCTGGTGACGCTCATGGAAATCCGTGACGACCGGGAATCCATAGTCGTGCTTCATCAGCGCCAACAGCGCGAGGCCCTCGTCGAGGCCTGGTCCGCGTTCGCCGCCCAGGGACGTACGGTTCGCTTTGTCAAAGGACCCCTTGAAGACGATTTTCAGCTCCGGGTGCTTTTTCCCGATCTTCACCAGCGTCTCGGCGGCGGCGCGGCAGACCTTCTCATTTTCGAGGGAGCACGGGCCGGCGAGCAGGAGAAGTTTCTTGGGGTCGAAGAGCATGAAGTTGTTTCGGGTCGGGCAAGGAGTCCGTCGGCGCCTCGGCGGGCAACGGAGCGCCCGCCCTACCGCTTTTGATGCTTGATCGCCGCGGCGATGAACGACGCGAACAGCGGATGAGCGTGGTTTGGCTTTGAGTGGAACTCCGGGTGACACTGCACGCCGAGGAACCACGGATGATTCTTGATTTCCGCGACCTCGACGAGGCCGCGCTTCGGATTCCAGCCGGAGATGATCATGCCCGCCTTCTCGAGGCGCGCGATGTAGTCGTTATTCACCTCGTAACGGTGACGGTGGCGCTCGCTGACCGTCGCGGCGCCGTAGGCGCGGCGGGCCAGCGTGCCGGGCTTCAATTCGCAGGTGTACGCGCCGAGGCGCATCGTGCCGCCCTTCTGGACGACGTTGCGCTGCTCGTCCATGAGCGCGATGACCGGCTCGGGCGTCTTCGGGTCGAACTCCATCGAATTGGCGCGCTTCAGGCCAAGCACGTTGCGGGCGTACTCAATCACCGCGATCTGCAGGCCGAGGCACAGGCCGTAATAGGGCACCTGGTTCTCGCGCGCATACTTTGCGGCGGCGATCTTGCCCTCAGTGCCGCGGTCGCCGAAGCCACCCGGGACGAGGATGCCGTCGAGCTTCTTCAGCTGCGCCAGCCCGGCTTTCGTTTCCAAATCCTCGGCGTCCACGCGCACGACGTCGACCCGCGCGTTGTTGGCGATGCCGGCATGCGCGAGCGACTCGTACACCGACTTGTAGGCGTCCTGCAGCTCGATGTACTTCCCCACCACGCCGATTCGCACGGTGTGCTTGGGGGACTTGATGCGCTTCACGATGTCGACCCAGATGTTCTTCGCCGGTGCCTTGGCCTTGATGCCAAAGAGGTCGCAGACGTACTGGTCCATGCCCTGGCGCTGCAGCATGAGCGGCAGCTCGTAGATCGACGACTCGACGTCCTCGGCCGCGTACACGGCCTTCACGGGGACATTGCAGAACATCGAGAGCTTTTCGCGCATTTCCATCGTGAGCGGCTTCTCGCAGCGGCACACGAGCAGGTGCGGCTGGATACCGATCTCACGGAGCTTGGCGACGCTCTGCTGGGTCGGCTTCGTCTTGAGCTCGCCCGCCGCGCTCACGAAGGGCACGAGCGTGACGTGGATGAAAATGCAGTCCTTCGGCCCGACCTCGAGGGCGAACTGGCGCAGCGCCTCGAGGAACGGCAGCCCCTCGATGTCGCCGGTGGTGCCGCCGATCTCGGTGATGAGGACGTCGACGCCCTTGCCGCCCTTGTAGATGCGCTCCTTGATCTCGTTCGTGACGTGCGGGATCACCTGCACGGTCTTGCCGAGGTAGTCACCGCGACGTTCCTTGGCGATCACAGCTTCATAAACCTGGCCGGAGGAGAGGCTGTTGGCGCGCGACAGGCTGCCCGAGGTGAACCGCTCGTAGTGACCGAGGTCGAGGTCCGTCTCCGCGCCGTCATCCAGCACATACACCTCGCCGTGCTGGTACGGGCTCATGGTGCCCGGGTCGACGTTCAGGTACGGATCGAATTTCTGGATGCGCACCTTCAAGCCGCGCATTTCGAGCAGGGCGCCGAGCGAGCCCGCGGTGAGCCCTTTGCCCAAAGATGATACGACGCCACCCGTGACGAAAATGTACTTCACGGGATAGGGATAAGAGCGGCCCCGGAAGCATACACAAGAAAAAGGTGGTTTTTATCCAATTCATGGAGGGCCCGGCTCCAGCTGGGCCGCGGCTCGGCCGGCGCCAATCCTCCACCAAACGCAAAATAGTTTGCCGCTCCCGTCGCGCCGCCCATCCTCCCCGGCGTGCAGTCGAAACCCTCCCTCCTGGCTTGGATTACGTGCGATGGCGTCCACATCGACCCCGCCTCCGGCAAGCACACGATCCTGGGCGTGTTTTCCAACATCAAGGCCCGGTCCTTCCCGGTGATGCACCCCTACATGGTGTGGTTTCTGACGCTCACGGACGTCCAGCCCGGGGTCCACAAGATCAAGATGTCGATGGGCCTGAATCCCTCGAACCCGACGGAGCTGCTCCACCGCGAGTTTGAATCCCAAAGCCCGTTGCACCGCATCAACCTGATCAACGAGCTGCGGAACCTGCGCTTCGACATGCCCGGCGATTACTCGATTGTCATCGAGGTCGACGACGAGCCCATCCTGGCAACCAGCCTGACGGTGAGCTGACGGAAACCGACGGGGGCACCGTCCCGCGTCCATGGTCCATTGGACGCATCATTCCCGCGTTCCGAAATGAACATTGAACAATGGGCGATGAACGATGAACAATGGTTCCTTCCATGGCCTCGCATAAGTTCGAACTCATTGGCATCGGCAACCCGATCATGGACCTGCTCGCGCACGTCCCTGAATCCTTCCTTTCATCCCATGTGGCGGGCGAAAAGGGCGGCATGGTGCTGGTCGACCACCCCGACATCGAACAACTGGTGGCCAAGCTCGGCACCGACTACGCCGTCACACCCGGCGGATCCGCCGCCAACGCAGTGCTCGGGGCGGCGAAGCTCGGGCTGAAATCGACGTTCATCGGCAAGATCGGCGGTGACATCACCGCCCGCGACTACCGCGCGAATTTCATTGCCGCCGGCGCCGACGCCTCGCGGTTCAAGCACACCGCCGTGCCCAACGGCCGCTGCCTCTCAATGGTCACGCCCGACGGCCAGCGCACGATGCGCACGCACCTCGGGGCCGCGATGACCCTCAGCCCCGAGGAAATCACGCTCGAGGATTTTGCCGGCGCAAAACACGCCCACATCGAGGGCTACCTGATGTTCAATCCCGCCCTCGCGGAGAAGGTGGCGACGACGGCCCGCGCCGCCGGGTGCACGATCAGCCTGGAGCTGTCCTCGTTCGAGGTCGTGAATGTGGCCCGCGATTGGATCCTGTCGCAGCTGGAACAAGGCGTGCACGTGGTGTTCGCCAACGAGGATGAAGTCCGGGCCCTGTTCCAAAAGGATGCGTCTTACGACGCGTACGCCAAAAAGCTCGCCGGCTACGGCGGCATCGCGTGCGTGAAGATCGGCAAGGAAGGCGCCTGGGTCGCGCGGGGCGCGGACCTGCACCGCATCGCCCCGGTCAAAGTCAACCGGGTGGTCGATACCACGGGCGCCGGCGACGCCTGGGCCGGTGGTTTCCTTTACGGCTATCTCCGCGGGCTGTCGCTCGCCAGCGCCGGCGCGATCGGCTCGGCCCTCGGCGCGGAATGCGTGCAACATCTGGGCCCCGCAATTCCGGAAATGCACTGGACGCGCCTGCGGCAACTCGCGCAGTCGCTGAAGTGAACGCAGGTGGGGCGCGGCCTCCCGACGCGCTTTCCAGGCCAGTTCGAGTGTAGCCGCGCTTGTGAGAGCGCTGGCATCAGCCGTCTGCCGACGGATGGTGCATTCCCGTCAAATTCGCCGGCTTGCGGGAAACAATCGCGGGCTGTAGGGTCCCAATTGCACCCCGATGAAAGCCGCCGGCCTGCCCCTGCTCTTTCTCGCCGCGACCGCCGTGACATCCGCGACGGAGGAATCGCCGACGACGACGGCTGCGCCCAGCAAGACGTCGGCGCGTCTGACCCAGGAAATCCGCGGGCCGCTCCCGAAATTCACGCCGCCCGCGGTGCCGGTGTTGGACCAACCCAAGGAAACAGACGGCGATCCCGACGTCCTTCGACTGCCCAAGTTTACCGTGAAGGAAAAGCGTCCGCCCACCCACGACCCCGATGTCTGGCTCACCGAAAAATCAATTCAGCAAAAGGCCATGGCCGCCTACAAACAATCGCTGACGGATTTCGAGTGGGCGCTCAACGGTTGGTACATCCCGATTTTTGGCACATCCCCGTCCGCCCGCGCGCGGGCCGCGTACGCCTCCCAAAAGAAAATGTCCGAACAGCAAAGAATCCATCGTCTCTTCAGCGCGATCGCCACCGTGGATGCCGAAGGTGCGCGGGAGCTCGAACGAGAGCGGGTCAAAATGGAGCAATCCGAGTACTGGCAAAGCCGTCCCGCCGGCGATGGGCGCTCAAAATAATGTTCGGCATCCCGGAAACTTCCGGGCTACCTCCTGTCTAGTCGTAACCATGAAACCGTCCGCTCTCCTGCTGGCCCTGACCGTGACCGTTTCCGTCGTGGCGCAGACGCCGGAGCCTGCGCCCGCCACCACGCCGGCCGTGGCGGTGCCGAAAATCGCGCCGATCAAGAATCCGTTTGGACCGACCGCGGCGGAGATCCGGGACATCCGGCAGCAGTCGATCGACCGCGCGCCCGCAAGCCAGCTGCAGGACAACACCCCGCCACCCGATTCCGAGGTCTTGGAGTTGCCGAAGATGACCGTGAAGCAGCAGCCCCGCCCGCGTCCGCGCCTGAACGGCGTCGACACCCGGGCGGCCATGATCGGCCAAAAGGCATTCAATGAGGAGCTGGCGAAGAAATCGACCAGCGGCTTCGACCGCGCCCTCAACAAATTCAGCCTGGGCGGCCAGTCGGCCGCCGAACGCGCCCGCGAGGACTACAATATTCGAAGGAAGCGCCAGTTCCTGGACGACGTCCTGACGATTTCCCGGGCCGCCGAAGCCACGGACCCCGCGAACGCGAAAGCGCTGCGCGAAGCCGCCAGCAAACCGTAGCCCGCGCTAGGGCGCGGACTCCGCTCCGCGCCGCGGCGGTGACGGCGTCACCGCCCTAGCCCAACAACTCCCGCGCGATTGCCTCCCACTCCGCGCGGAGGTCGCCGGACGCCGCCGGCCGGCCGGCGCGCGCGTACCAATACCCGGCGTTCATTTCGTCGCCTTCCTTGCGATGCAGGTACGCATGCACCCACGCCCCGTCACGTCCGCCGGCGGCCTGCGCGGCTTCATGGGCCCCATGCCAATCGTCCCGCGCGTCGAGCCACAACGCACGCAACGGGCCCGACAGGCCCGCGGGTGGCGTCGCGGCGGACGTCGAGTGGCGGAAATCCGCAAATGACATTTGCGCAGCCATCGTTCTCCGCTTTCGTAAGGGCGTCATCGCGCCCGACGCGACGCAATTCGTGACCGCCACCGACCTCACCATCCTCCGCGAAATGCTCGCTGCCGACGCCGGCACCGTGTCCGGCGCCCGCCTGGCCAAGCTGCTCGGCATTTCGCGAGTGGCGGTGTGGATGCAGCTGAAGAAACTGACGCGGCAGGGGTTCGAATTCGAGGCGCGGCGCAGCCGGGGCTATCGGCTGCTCAAGACACCCACCACCCTTCACCCCACACTGATCCGCGCCTACTTGAGCGGACGGCCGCATGCGCCCGCGCTGATCTGCCTCGACTCGGTCGACAGCACCAACAGCGAGGCCGAGCGCCAACTCGCGGCCGGCGCGTCCGTGCCATTGGTCATCCTGGCCGGGGCCCAGACCGCCGGCCGGGGCCGCCGGGGCCGCGTGTGGCACAGTCCGCCCGCCGGCAATCTCTACAGCACCTTTGTGTTCCGGCCGAAGCTCGAGCCGGCGCAGCTGCAGGACTTCACGCTGTGGATGGGACTGAACATCTGCGAACTCGTCACGAACTTCACCAAGCTGGAGCCGGGCCTGAAGTGGCCAAACGACCTCCACGTCCAGGGCCGCAAGGCCGGCGGCATGCTCACGGAGGCGCGCGTCGACGCCGACCAGATTCGCGACCTGGTCTTCGGCCTCGGCCTCAACCTCAACGGCCGCTCGGCGGACCTGCCGCGGGAACTCCAGCGCACGGCGATTTCACTGGCGGATGCCGCCGGCACGCCGATTGACCTCAACCGTTTTGCCGCCGCCCTGATCGGCCGCGTGGTGTCCGCCTACGATCGTTTCATGGAAGGGACCCACCGCGAGAAGTTCGCCGCCCTGTGGAAACAGTACGACGTCCTCCGCGGCAAACCCGTCACCGTCACCCAGGGCACGCGCACCGTCGCCGGCACCGCGACCGGCATCGACAACGAGGGTTCGCTGATCGTGCGGCTCGCCTCCGGCCGCACGGAACGCTTCCGCGCCGGGGAAGTCACACTGGCCCGGGAAGACGCGCCGGCCGCTTGATACGCAAGGCTTGCCCGCGGGGTCCTTTCCCCGTGTAAATATACCCGCGGCATGGCCGAAATTCCCGACATCACCATTGAGGTATCCCATCTCGTCAAAACCTACGGTCCGCTGACGGCGGTCAACGACCTGAGCTTCACGGTCAAGCGGGGTGAAATCGTCGGCCTGCTCGGCCCAAACGGCGCCGGCAAGAGCACGACCATGCGGATCCTGACGGGCTACCTCCCGGCGACGTCCGGCTCCGTGCGCATCTGCGGCCACCCGGTCGCCTCCGCGCCCGAGGCCACCAAGCGCCACGTCGGCTACATGCCGGAAAACAACCCCCTGCCCGAGGACATGCGCGTCTCGGAGTACCTCTGGTTCCGCGGGCGTTTGAAGGAAATGCCCCGGGATCGCCTGCGGGCCCGGATCGACGAGGTGCTCGAGCTCTGCGACCTGAAGCGCAACCGCCACCGCATCATGGGCCGGCTTTCCAAGGGCAACAAGCAGCGCGTGGGCATTGCCGAGGCGATCCTGTCCGAGCCAGCCGTGATCATCATGGACGAGCCGACCATTGGCCTCGACCCGCACCAGATCCTCATCGTGCGCGACCTGATCGCCAGCCTGCGGGGCCGGATGAGCGTCATTATCTCGAGCCACATCCTGCCGGAAATCGAAGCGACGTGCGACCGGGTGCTCATCATCAACGGCGGCCGCATCGTCGCCGCGGGTTCCCCCGCCGAGCTGCGGCACGAAATTTTCGGCCACACCAGTTACCGGATGGAAATTGCCGGGGAAACGGACGGCCTCGCCGCGCACCTGCAGGCCGTCGAGTCGACCCTCAAGGTCGCCGCGATCGGCGATTGCGGCGGTGACGGCTTTTGCGTGGCAACCCTCACCACCGAGTCGCCGCATGATTTGGGCGAGAAGCTCCTCGCGACGCTGCCGGCGTTGGGCTACCGCGTGCGCTCGCTTGGCCGGACGCAACCGTCGCTCGAGGACGTCTTTCTCGCGGCCACGCGCCGCAGCTGGGACGCCCGCCTCCCGGACAAACCGCAAAACGGCGACAGCCGCGCGCCACTGCCCAAGGTCTGAGCCCCGCCTCCCAGCCCTCTACTCCCAGCCATCCAGTGCGCCACTACTTCACGATCCTCTCGCACGAAATCCGCACGCTGCTCTACAGCCCGAGCACGTACATCGCCGCGGTGTTTTTCCTGGGCGTGATGGGCTTCATCTTTGCGAGCATCCTCGACCTCTACAAGACGCCGCAGGAAACCGCGCCGGCCGTCGTGTTCTTCCAGTTTTTCTGGTTCCCCGTGCTCTTCATGGTGCCGCTGCTGACGATGAAGGCCATCGCCGACGAACGCCGGCAGGGCACGCTCGAAACCCTGCTGACGACGCCGGTCAACACGGCGGAAGTGGTGCTGGGCAAGTTCTCCGCCGCCTACCTCTTCTACCTGCTGCTGTGGGGCTCGACCGCCGGCTTTCACTACATCCTGCAATTGTACGCCCGCGACAGCCGGTTCGTGGAGGCGGGGCCGTTGATCGGGGGCTACCTGTTCATCGCCGTCAGCGGGCTGTTCTTCATCGCGATCGGCATCTTCGCGAGCTCGATGACGCGGAGCCAGCCGGTGGCCGGCATCTTCACCGTGGTGCTGCTCATCATCGTCATCCTCGGCCCGCGCTACCTGGGCGAGATCAGCGCCCTCAACCACTCGGTGCTTACGCCGGTGAAGTCGGCGCTCGAGTCCCTGCAGATCCCCGCACACGTCGAGGACTTCACGCACGGCGTCATCGATACCCGCCAGCTGTTCTATTACCTCACGGGCTCCACGCTCGCGCTCATCTTCAGCATCCTCGGCGTCGAGGCCAAGCTGCTCAACAGCTGACCGCCGCATGCATTTTTCCGACAGCTTTCGCGCCGCCCGCTGGGTCCGCCTGGTCAACCTGCTCCTGCAGGCGGCGTTCTTCCTCTCGCTGTTCGCGGGGCTGAATTACCTGTCGCAGAATCACTCCTGGCGCTTTGACGTCACGGCCAACCGCCGCCACTCGCTCTCCCCGGAAACGAAATCCTACCTGACGACCCTCGAGCGGGACGTGAACATCATCGTCACGCTCACGGAAAACTCCGAGGAAGCCGATTACGCCCAGGCCTACCGTGACGTCAGCGGCCTGCTGCGCGAATTTGTGTACCTGACCCGCGAGCGCTCGCCGGGCCGCATCACGGTGCAGTATGTAGACGTGTACCAGAACCGGCGCGAAGCCGACGCCCTCGGCGTCAACCAGCCGAACGTGGTGGTCTTGCAGAGCGACCGGGGCCGCACGGTGAAAACCCTCGAGGATCTCTACACGATCAAGAAGAAGGTCGGCCGCGAGGCGTTCCGCGGCGAATCGGTGATCACCGCGGCGATCCTCGACGTCGCCCAGGCCGACAAAAAGAAAATCTATTTCCTCGCCGGCCACGGCGAGATGTCGGTCGACAGCGTCGACGGCGTGCGGGGCCTGTCGCGGCTGCGCGACCAGCTTCGCCAGCGCAACTTCGAGATCGAGGGCATCAACCTCAGCCTGACCAAGAAGGTGCCCGAGGACGCCTCGCTGGTCATCGTGGCGTCCCCGCAAGGACGGATTCCGGCCCTGGAGGAGGAACTGCTGCGCACCTACCTCACCACGCGTGCCGGCCGGGTGATCCTGATGCTGGACCCGGGCGTGCCGCCGGGCCTCGAGAACCTGCTCTTCGACTGGGGCGTGTTCGTGCACGACAACGTCATCCTCGACACGAACCCGAACTACATCACCGAGAACAGTGAACTCATCCTCAGTCACTACCTCCCCCACCCGATTACCCAGGTCATCATCGACAACTCCCTCTTCCCGGTCGTCGGCCCGGCCCGCGTGGTCACCGAGGATCTCAGCCGCGCCCCCGACGATGGCCTGAGCGTGAAGGTCCTCGCCGCGACGAGCCCCACCGCGTGGGGCGAAAGCGGCTACCGCCTACGCAACTTCGTCTATACCCCGGGCCAGGACCTGCGCGCCCGCAACGGGCTGGGCGTCCTCGTCATTTCGGAACGACTCAAACCCGCCGCGCTCCCGCTGAGCGTCCGCGGCGGACGTCTCGCGGTTTTCGGCACCGCCGACCTCGTCACCAACAACCGCATCATCAACCCGGGCAATTTCGCCCTGTTCTTCAACACCTTCAGCTGGGCCGTCGATCGCGACACCCAACTCAACATCCCCGCCCGGCCGGTCGAGCGCTTCCAGCTCTCCCTCAGCCAGGAGGAACTGGGCCGCCTGCGGCTGGGGCTGTTCCTAATAGTGCCCGGCATCGTCGCGCTGCTGGGCGTGATCGTCTACTGGACACGCCGGAACTGAACCTAAGCCGCCCCACCCGCATCCCATGCGCTCCAAAGTCACCGTTGTCCTGCTTTTCCTGAACGTCGTCCTGTTCGCGTACATCTATTTCTACGACAAGCCCCGCATCGAAAAACTGCAGAGCCTCGAATCGGTGCGGCGCGTGTTCGGTCCCGAAGCGGCCACCATCAAGTCATTCACGCGCACCAGCCGCACGGGGGAAAAGGTTCGGGTCGAGAAGAAGAACGACACGTGGTGGCTCACCGCGCCCTACCAATGGCCGGCCAGCCCGAACGCGATTGCCAGCCTGCTCAACGCGATCGAGTTGCTGGACCATGAAACGAGTTTCCCGGTCGCCGACCTGGAGAAGGGCGGGCGCACCCTGGCGGACTACGGCCTCGCGGATCCCGCGCTGACGTTTGAATTCACCTCGGGTGACCATCCGCCCTATGTGGTGCAGATCGGTGACGTCACCGCCGTCGGCAACCGCCTCTACCTGCTGTCCCCCGACAAGACCCGGATCCACGTCGTCAACCGCAGCTTCGCCGAGGCCATCGGCCTCCCGCTCGACACGCTCCGCGCCCCCTCGATTTTCAGCGTACCGGTGTTCGAGGTGCGTTCGCTCAATGTGCAGTCGTTGAACACCCAGACGACGCCGCCCAGCAGCCTGAAGATCCGCCTGCGCCGCGACGCCGCTTCCCGCTGGGCCTTCGAGGCCCCGATCAACGCGCGGGCCAACAAGCCCGCTGTCGAGGTCACGATCAACGCCGTCAATGCGCTGACCGCCCGCAATTTCCTCGAGCCGCGCGAGGCCGACCTCGAGCGCGCGGGCCTCAACGCGCCGTCACTCCAAGTCACGCTGGAAGGCAATGCCCGCCGCGAGACGCTGCTGGTGGGCAACCCCACCGGCAACAAGGTGACCCGGGAAGGCAGCACCGTGACGGACGCCGAGTATTTCGCCAAGATCGAGGAAAACCCCGTGGTGTTCACCACCGTCCTGCCGAAGGAATTGGAGAACGTGCTCCGGACCGCGCAGGAAGCCTTGCGCGACACGCGCGTGCTCGACTTCAACCCGACGGACGTCACGTCCCTCACCCTGACCGCGCCCGGACAACCGGACATCACGCTGCAGAAGCTCGAGAACAACCAGGGTTGGCAATCCGTCGTGCGCGTGAGCGGCGCGGCGCCGCAGACGACCTCGGCCGATCCGGAAATCGTCGCTGAACTCATCAAGAAGGTGTCCCAGCTGTCGGCGCACGAACCCCGGCCCAACGCGCCGAAGTTCCTCAGTGACGCGCCGTCCGCCTCGGACCTGGAAAACTGGGGCTTCAACCGCCCCGCGCGCCAGATCACGATCAATCTCGCCCCGGGGGCCGCGGGCACAATCACGCGCGAAGCGACGTCCCTCACCCTGCAAATCGGCGTCTCCCCGGACAAACCCGGCGAGGCCTTTGCCCGCACGACGAGCGAACGTTACGTGTATTCGGTGCTCCCCGATATCCTCGACGACACCCCGATGGTGGCGCGCCACTACCGCAACCGCGTGCTCCGCGAGCTGCCGAATGAGGCCCGTATCACCAGCATCAAGCTCACGGCGCTGCCGGCAAACACGTCCGTCCTCAGCCTCAACAACGCCGTGGCGATCACGCCCGAGTCGCTTGCCACCGCGGCGTTCACGCCGGCGGACGCCCCGGCGGGCACCGCACCGACTGCCCTGTCCGAAAAAGCCCGCGCTGTCCTGGCCACCTTCCTCGGACAGCTGCGCAAGCTGCGCGCCAAGGCATTCACGCCGGCCACCTTCACGCCTGACCATGCCGAAACCCCGAACGGCCCGCAGCCTTGGAAATACCAGCTGGAAGTCGTCACGTCCGTGGCCGCCGGCACCGCGCCCGCCCAGAACACGGCGCTCTCGCTGTTGCTGACGGATCGCCTCGGCGGCACGACGATGCTCGCCGGCACCACCGAGTTCGGCGGTGCGGTGTTTGAGGTCACGCAGGAATTCCTGGACGCGGTCTTCGCGCTCACCTACGGCACCCAGCAGGATCCCGGTCCGCCCAAGACCGAGGGCCCGCCCGCCGAGGCGCCGAAACCGGCCACGCCCGCCCCGGAAACGCCGGCCCCCAAGGCCGCAACCCCCACCAAATAGTGCGATTGCCGTCGGGTCCCCCGCAATGACCCGGCATCGCAGGCTCCATGTCCGCCTCCCCCCAGCCCAAGGCCTCCGTCACCGCGCTGCGCTTCTGCGCCTCCTGCGCGGCGACCTTGGCGTGCTGGTCTGTGTGGATCGTGCTGGGCACGACCCTGGCCGCGCTGCTGTACGTGGCGGTCGCGCACGAACTGCCGGTGCCGGGCTTCGTCCTCCGCCGGGCCGAGGCGGAACTGGCGCGCGCGGGCCTGACGCTGAAGTTCGGCCGCGCGCGGTTTGATCCCAGCGGCAAGATCCTCCTGGAGGATGTCCAATTCCGGGTCTCCCAGTTTCAGGAGCCGCTGCTGACCTGCCGCGTGCTGTACGTCCGCCGCGACTTCTGGTCCGTGCTCGGCGGCCGCCCCGTGCCGGATGAGATCCGCCTCGAGGGCGCCACGCTGCAGCTGCCCGCGATGCTCTCCCCCAGCGGCACCGCCGAGCCCCTGATCCGCGACCTGGCGCTCACGTTGCGCCACGAGGATCGCCGCTGGCTGGTCGATCAATTCAACGGCCGCGTCGGCCGGGTCGCCGTCACGGCGCAGGGCGAACTGACGCCCCCCTCGCAGGGCACCGGCGGCCCGCCGCTGACCGCGGCGGAAATCACCACGCGCGCGCTGCGCCTCGGCCGCGACGCCGCGCGGCAGGTGCATTACCTCGACGACTTCGAGCAGCCCGCCCTGGCGATCCAACTCGAAAGCCCGCCGGGCATCGGCAACACCGCCCACGTGCTGTTCACCGCGGCGTCCGCCAACCAACCCGCGGGCCAGCCGCTCGTGCTCGGGCCGATGGCCGCGACCGGCACGCTGCGGCTCGACGGCAAGGAGCATCGGACGTTGCGCCTGCACGCCGCCGTGCGGCACGCGAACTTCCAGGCCACCTACGACGCGCACGAAGTGCGGGCGATCTTCGTGGTCGACGTCGACCCCGATCCCCTCGCCGTGCGCCCCCGCGAGGCGCTCATCGCCGCGGGTGCCGTGTCGGCCCCCGGCATTCCGCTGGTCGGCCCGGCCGTGCGCGCGGACCTCAGCCGCTGGCCCGACGTGGCCGCCGCGGCCACGTGGCAGGTCAGCGGGGAGTTCATCGCCGCGGAAGTGGCCGCCCGACTCCGCGAGGAAAGCGCCCGCATCCACGTCGAGGGCCGGGTGTCGCATGAGCTGATCAGCCAGGTACTGACGCAAATCACGCCGCGCGCGGCGCCGTACTTCGTCTTCGGCGACCCCGTGACGTTTTCCGCCGAGGCCGAGCTCGGGCCCGGCTGGAAGTTCCAGCGCCTGAGCACCCGGGTCGACGCGATGCGCCTCGACTCCCGGGGCGTCAAGATCACCGCGGCCCGCGGCAAGATCGACATTGAGGGCATGAGTTTCCTCGCGCACGACGCGCGCGTGGAGATGGGCGAGAACTTCGCGCGCGGGTCGTACTGGATGGATTTCGCCACGACCGACTACCGGATGCTGCTCGACGGCCGCCTGCGGCCCACGGAAATCAACGGCTGGTTCCGCGGCGACTGGTGGCTGAATTTTTGGAACGCCCGCTTCGCGTTCCCGACCGAACCGCCCGCGGCGGAAATCGATCTGCAAGGCCGGTGGCGGGAACCCGCACGGACGGTCTATTTCGGCAGCAGCGAGGTGCGCGGCGCCAAGGTATGGAACGGCGAATTCGAACACACGCGCGCCGTGGTCTTTGTGCGTCCGCAATTCGCCCACGGCCTCGTCCTCGAGGGCACGCGGGCCGGAGGCAAGGAACGACTGGCCGGCACCTTCAAGCGGCAGGCGGAACCGGGGGAACACGAGCTCGGCCGCTTCGAATTCGATTTTGATTCGTCGGTGGAGCCCGCGGTGATCGACCGCATGCTCGACGGCAAGGCGCACGACATCCTGGAGAGCCTGCGCTTCACGGCGCCCCCGCAGGTGCACGCCGCCGGGCAGGTCGGCGACAAGATCGACTATGCATTCACCGGCACCGTGGCCAAGCCGCTCCATTACTACGGTTTCCCGGTCGATTCGGCCAAGGTCTCCGGCAGCGTCGTCGGGGAGGACGTGAAACTCGACCCGATCGAATTCAGCGCGGCCGGCGGCCGCGGGACGGGCAAGGCCTCGGTGTACGGCAGTGGCGCGAATCGGCAGCTCGGCTTTGACCTCTACGTGAACGATGCCGACCTCGCGCGCACGATTCGCGCCGTCGAGGAATACCAAGCCAACCTCACCGGCCAGCCCGTCACCCCGACGGCCGACAGCAAGTTCATGAAGCGCGCCGAGGGCGGCCGGTTGAACGTCGGTTTGTCCGCCACCGGCCGGCCCGGAGACCTCACCAGCTTCCTTGGGAACGGCAACGCGGCGCTGACCGGCACGGAGCTGGCCGAAATCCACCTTTTCGGATTGCTCTCGCAGGTGCTCAGCGGGCTTTCGCTGAACTTCTCCTCGCTGAAGCTCGACGAGGCGCGCACGAGTTTCCGCCTCGATGGCGGCCGCCTCTACTTCCCCGACCTGCGCATCAGCGGCCGGAGCGCGGTGATCGATGCGCGCGGCAATTTCGCGCTCACGACCAAGGCCCTCGACTTCACGGCGAAGTTCAAGCCCTACGAGGAGAACCGCAATCTGCTGACCGGAGTCATCGGCATTGTGATCAATCCGATCACCAGCATCCTGGAACTCCAACTCACCGGACCGATCAGCAAACCCAACTGGTCCATCATGGTCGGCAGCTCTTCCGCGCACCCGGAAACCCCCGTCGGAAAATCACCCGCCGACCCACCCCCGCCGCCGCCGGCTAAAGTCGACCCGCCAAAGACTTAAGCCGCGGCCGATTGGGCCGATGTGGAATCCCGGGAGCCCTAGGTGAAAACCCCTAAAAACCATTGCCAGCTGAAAGGCTCCCCCGTAGCAACCTGAGCTTCATCCCATGTCGACCCCGTCGCGCCGCTCCCGGCCAAGCCTGCTGGCTTACGCCTACCTGCTGCCTTTCGCGGCACTGGGAGTGTACGGCGCGATGGCTTTGTTCGGCTGGTGGTCGGGACACCTGACCCTGATCCAACCGCGGAACTATGACCCGCCGTTGTCGGCGAACGCGTGTTTGTGCCTCGTGCTCATCGGCGTCGCGCCCATCGGCCTGGCACTGGGTTGGCGTCGCGCGGCCCTCGCGCTGGCGATTGGCGCCGCAGTGCTGGCGTGGGCCACGTTGATCCAGATTCCCCTGCAGCATGACCTCGGGATCGACGACCTGCTGGTGCGGCACGAGCACGTCATCGCCGGTTCGGCCGTGGCGCGCATGCCCGCCGCCCTGTCCTTTTTGCTCATGGCCGGCAGCCTGCTTTTTGCGTGGCTCGTCGCGCGGCCCAGCGACACGCGCCGGCCCGTGTTGCTTGGCTTGATCGGTTCGCTGACGGCGGCGTACGGGCTGACCGGCCTCGCCTCCTATCGCACGGGCCTCAACGCCATTGACCTCTGGCAACAATACGCCGGCCTCGGGCCGCACACCGCCACGCTGCTGGTCATCCTCGGCTGCGCCCAGATCTGGCTCGCCGCGCGCGACAATCCCGACCGGCTCGGCGCCGGCCCGCGCTGGCTGTGGCTCCCGATGGTTGTCTGCAGCCTCACGGTCACGTTTACCTTCTGGGTCGCGCTGAGCCAGCGCGAGATCACATACACGAACAGCACCACCCAACTCACCGTCAACAACATCGCGGCCGTGTACAGCGGCGAGTCGGAGGCGATGATCGAGGCGTTCGCCCGCCAGGCCCGGCGGTGGACGCGCACGAGCGGAATCTCGCAAGCGGCTTGGGAAACGGAAGTCGCCGACTTCCTCGCGGACTCCACGATCTATCGCTCGGTCCAGTGGGTTGACGGCAACCTGCGGACGAAATGGTTCTGGCCGCGCCAGGGCAACGAGGACGCCGCTTCGCTCGACCACTCGAAGAATCCGCTCCGCCGCGCGGCGGTGGATTCCGCGCGACTCTCGTACACGTTTGCCATCGCGGCACCGCTCGACCCGCCGCTCCAATCCCCGACATTCGCGGCCTACATCCCCGTGGCGGGCGCCGGCCCGGCTGACGGCTTCATCGTCGGCGAGTTCTATTACGACCGCCTCTTCGACCAGATCGACCGCCGGCTGAACCTTTCCCGCCGGTACCAGATGTCGGTGATAATCGAGAATCCCAGCGCGCCGGGGATCCCGCCGGTGAAGGTTTACGAGGCCATGACGCCCGACGAGAAAATCGACGAGCGCCTCCGGCAGTCCGCCAACTATCACATCCTGGGCCAGCGCCTGAGCATCACCCTGATCCCGCGCCCCACCTACATCTCCACCAACCGGCAGTTCCTGCCGGAGCTCGCCCTGACCGCAGGCATTGGCATGAGCCTCCTGTTCGGTCTGGTCGTGAACCTCGCCCAATCCGCGCGGTTCCGCCAGCGGGCCGCGGAACTGACCAGCCACCAGCTGCGTTTGGAAAACGAGGAGCGCCGCCGCGCCGAGGAAAGCCTCAAGGTCGCGGACGAACGCCTGAACCTCGCCTTCGACTCCACGCAGGTCGGCGTGTACGAGTGGGACGTCGAGACCGACCAGGTTTACTGCACGCCCAGCATCTGGAAACTCATCGGCTACGACCCGTCCGAGATGCCCACGACCGGCCAGGGCTGGCTCGACCTGCTCCACGGCGAAGACCAACCGGCGGTGCGCGCGGTGATCGATGCGCATTTCCGCGGCGAGACGCCGTTCATTGAAATTGAACACTGTGTGCTCCACAAGTCGGGCGACTGGCTGTGGATCGCGCTCCGTGCGAAATGCACCTCGTTCACCGCCGCGAAGAAGCCGCGGCGCGTCCTCGGCACCATCCAGAACATCAACGCCCGCAAGCGCGCCGACGAGGCGCTCCGCGCCAGCCAGGCGGAGAGCCGCAAGCTGTCGCTGGTCGCCAGCAAGACCGACAACGGCGTCGTCATCACCGATCCACTGGGTAACATCGAGTGGGCCAACAGCAGCTACACGCGCCTGACCGGGCGCAAGCTGTTCGACGTGCATGGCCGGCCGCTGACTGAGTTCCTCGCGAGCCCGGACGCCGACGCCGGCGCGGTCGGCCGGGTGAACGCCGCCTTCGCCGCCCGGGAGCCGATCACGATCGACGCCGTGCAACTCGCGACCGGCGACCGGCGCTTCCACGTTCACCTGGACGTCCAGCCGGTGTTGAACGAGGACGGCCAGGTCGAGAACTTCATCGCGATCGAAACCGACATCACCGCCCGCGTGGAAACCGAGCAGCAGCTCCGGCGCGCCAAGTCAGAGGCGGACGCAGCCTCCCGCGCGAAGTCCGAGTTCCTTGCGTCGATGTCGCACGAGATCCGCACGCCGATGAACGGCGTGATTGGCATGACCAGCCTGCTGCTCGAGACGGACCTGTCGCCCGAGCAGCGCGACTACGTGAGCACGATCCGCACGAGCGGCGACTCGCTCCTGTCGATCATCAATGAAATCCTCGACTTCTCCAAGATCGAGTCGGGCAAAATGGCCCTCGAGAGCCAGCCCTTCGAGGTCGCGCAGTGCGTCGAGGAGGCCATCGACATCTTTTCCGCGCAGGCCGGCGCCAAGGGGCTCGAGCTCGCCTACGTGATCGACCCGGCCGTGCCGCCCTGCGTGCTGGGCGACATCACGCGCCTGCGCCAGGTGCTGGTGAACCTGATGAACAACGCCGTGAAGTTTACGCCGGCGGGTTCCGTGACGCTGGAGGTTTCCGCCGACGCCGCCACCGCCGCCCAGCCGGTGGGAGAAAAAATCCTGCTCGATTTCTACGTGACCGACACGGGCATCGGCATCCCGCTGGACCGCCGCGAGCTGCTGTTCAAGCCGTTCAGCCAGGTCGACGCCTCGACGACGCGCAAGTACGGCGGCACCGGCCTGGGTCTCGCGATCTGCGACCGCCTCTGCCAGCTGATGGGCGGCAGCATCGATGTCACCAGCACCCCCGGCCAGGGCTCGCGTTTCCATTTCTGCATCCAAACCACGGCGGTCGACCTCGGTGACGGCGGGACCCCACCGCTGTTCAACTCCCTGCCCGCGGGTTGCACCGTGCTGGCGGTGGACGACCTCGCCGTCAACCGCACGGCCCTCAGGCACTACCTGCGGAAATGGGAACTCGAGCCGCTGATCGCCGCCGACGCGGCGGAAGCGCTGAAGCTCGCGGCCGCCGGCCCCCTGTCCGCCGTGATCGTTGACCAGGAACTTGGCGGGACGCCCGGCCTCGAACTGGTCGGCGAGTTGCGCAAGCTTCAGCCCGGATTGCCGGTCGTGTTGCTCACGCCCGGCGCCAATGCCGCGCGCCGCGCGGAAACCAGCGACCCGTACATCCAACGTCTCGCGAAGCCCATCAAACCCTACCCGCTGCACGACACGCTGCGGCGCATCATCACCGAACCCGGCCCGCGCGCGGCGGCTGGCGCGTCCAACTCCGGCGTCGCGGTCCGGCTCGCGGACACCATCCCGCTCGACATCCTGCTTGTCGAAGACAACCCGGTGAACCAGAAGGTCGCGCTGCGGTACCTCGAACGGATGGGCTACAACGCCAGTACCGCGAACCACGGACTCGAGAGCTTGCAGGTGCTCCAACGGCGGCACCATCAGCTCGTCTTGATGGACGTCCAAATGCCCGAAATGGACGGCCTGGAAGCCACGCGCCAGATTCGCGCGACCCTGCCGGCAGACCGCCAGCCCGTCATCATTGCGCTCACCGCGAATGCCATGCACGGCGACCGCGAGCGCTGCATCGAGGCAGGCATGAACGACTATGTGTCGAAGCCGGTCAAGATCGACGAACTGCAGGCGGCCATCATCCGACACTTCAAACCGGCCACCTAGCGCGCCGTAATCCCCCTCCGCGCGGCGCTGGGACTCGGTAGGCGTTCGGGTTTTCTGATTTGGCGTGGGTGGGGCTTCGGGACTTTGTGGTTTTCTCCCCGCGCAGAATCACCCAAGGTGAGGGCATGCACCTCCCCCGCCTGTCGCTTCGTTGGTTGCTCCTCTGTCTCCTGCCCCTCGCCGGCTTCGCCAAGACCACGGCCCTCGTCGGCGGCCGCCTGATCGACGGCTGGGGCGGGACCCCGGTGAACAATTCCGTCATCCTGATTGAGGATGACCGCATCAAGGCGGTGGGCAGCGCGGAAACCCTGGCGGTGCCCGCCGGCGCCGAGGTCGTCGACCTGCGCGGGATGTCCGTCCTGCCCGGCCTCTGGGACATGCACGTCCACACGATGCTGCTCGGTCACTCCGACTACACGCATTGGGACAAGACCTATCCCGCCCGTTTCGCTTCGGAAATCATGCCCGCCGCCGCCCGGCAGCTGCTCATGGCCGGCGTGACCTCCGCCCGCGACCTGGGCGCCCCGCTGGAAGCCAGCCTCAGCGTGCGCGACCGCATCGCCAAGGGTGAGATTCCCGGTCCGACACTGTACGTCTCCGGGCCCTTCATCCAACACGAGCCGTATCCCGGCACCGAGGATTTCCGCTGGGGCGTGAAAGGCGCGGACGACGCCCGCGCGAAGGTGAAGCGCCTGGCCGACGCCGGCGTGAATGTCATCAAGCTGATCGACCAGGACCAGATGACCGGCGAGGAAATCGCCGCGGTGGTCGACGAGGCCCACAAGCACAAGCTGCCCGTCGTCGCACACTCGCACCGGCCCGACGAAATCCGGTTGGGCCTCAAGTATGGCGTCGACTGCTTCGAGCACACCGGCCTCGCGACGGCGCCGGGCTACCCGGAAGACATCCTGGCCGGGATCGCGGAACGCACTGCGAAAATGTCGCTCGGGCCGCTCTTCTGGTGCCCGACGGTTGAGGGATTCTTCAACTACGAGTACAACGTCGCCAACCCGATGCACATCGAGGACACCGGCTGGCAGCAGGGCGTGCCCGCGGACATTGTGGCGGACATCAAGCAGTCGCTGAAAAACCCAGGCTGGCTCGCTTACTACCAGATCACGCCGCTGCGCGCGAAAACCAGCGCGGCAAAGTTCAAGCAGCTCCAGCAATCGGGCGTGGTGATGCTGATCGGCACCGATTCCGGCATCCCCATGAAGTTCCACAACCAGTCCACCTGGCGCGAACTGGACGTCTGGGTCAACAAGCTGGGCGTGGACTCCATGACCGCCATCCGCGCGGCGACCTATTGGCCGTCCGTCGCCATGAAGGTCGACAAGGACTACGGCACGATCCAGGCCGGCAAGTACGCCGACATCATCGCGGTGAAGGGCGACGTGCTCCGTTACATCGACCTCCTGCAACGCGTGGACATCGTCATCAAGCACGGCAAACGCGTAAAGTGACGATCCGAATCGGATCGTCATCCTGAGCGAGCACTGCGAGCCGAAGGATCCAGCCGCCCCGGATCGGAATTCGCGCCACTGCGCCAACGATCGTCCAAGCTTGAGGAAACACGAAGCAGCCAGGGAGCAAACCGATCCTTCTGTTCCCTTAGCTGCCTCGCTGCTTGTTGTTTCCTAAAGTAGCTTCGTCAGATCAGTGATCTCCCCAGACCTCGCCGGATCTTCAGCGAGGTTTTTCGTTTCGAGCGGGTCGCGCGTCAGGTCGAAATAAAGCCAAGGCCGCAGGCTTTGCCCTGGGCGACCGGCGGGCGAAGGGCTCAGGTCATTCGGTTCGTCGGCCTTCAAAATTAACTTATGTTCCGCCGAACGGAATCCCCGCCACGCCACCGGGCATTGGTGAGGAATCTGCGTCGCCGCCGGCATGGAGATGAGCGCGCTGTCGCGCTTGAGCCGCCACTCCTTGCCCTCGGCCCAGGCCACCGCCATGTGCGGCAGATCCACGAGGCTCACCGGGCTCGCGTCCTGCCGTCCCCGGTTTCCGGCCTTCAGTCCCCGCACCAGCAGCGGCACGCGGATCGATTCCTCATGCGGCCACGCTTTTCGAAATAGCCCGTGGCTGCCGTGCATGTCGCCATGGACCGACGTGAAAACCACGATCGTTTTGCTCGTATCGATTTCCGCGAGCAACCGACCGATCGCGCGATCGGTCGCCTCGATGTGCGCGTAGTAGCCGGCAAGTTCGTCGCGGGCCTGTTTTGCCGCGGTGGCGGGAACGTTGGGCCGCAACTTCACTTCGTCGGCGGCCATCTCGGTGACATGCGGCGCCGGCGCGTGATACGGCGGGTGCGGCGACTCCAGGCTCACGACGCAAAACAAGCCGTGTTCCTCGCGGCCTTCATCCCGCGCCTTCATCCGCTCGCGCAGCCAATCCGCGGCGCGGGAGGTCAGGACATCGGCTTGGTAACCGCGAAATTGTTTCGGTTGCGCCAGCCGCGTGCCATGCAGCCATGGGTCGTTGAGCAGGAAGCCGCTTTCAAATCCCTCCCAGCAATCGAAGCCCCCGCGCCGCTCGGGCGGCACGACCTGCCGCGCGTGGGTCTCGCCCACAAACGGCGCCGTCCGGTCCCGCTCGGCCAGGTGCCATTTGCCAAACCATGCGGTGGTATAGCCCCGATCCCGCAGCGCATGGGCGACGGTGCGGCCCGGCGGGCTGGCGCCACCCGGGACGGGTTTGCGGCCGTCGTAGAGCGGCAGCGGATCCCAGTAATCGCTCACACCATTCTCCGGGCACAGCCGGCCCGTCAGGAGCGCCGCCCGCGCCTGCGGGCCCAACGGATGCGGCGTCACGGCCTGGGTGAAATTCACCGCTTCGCTCGCGAGCCCATCCAGCCACGGGGTCCGCGCATTGGGATCGCCGGCGTAGCCGGTCGCCTGGGCTCGCCACTGGGTCGTGAGGATCCACAGGATGTTGGGGCGGGTGGACATGATCGCAGCCCAGCCAGTCAGCCCCCCTGCGCCGCACGGCTCAATCCATAAAAGCCTTCGCCCACCCCGGAATGTCCCTTCACGCGCGGTGAATCCGGGTTTGAGTTTGCGTCGCCCACCGCCACTTTCCCGGGCATGCGAATCCGAGTCATCGCCACCGGCGGGACCATCGACAAGGTTTACTTCGACGCCGCCAGTACCTACGAGGTCGGCGAACCCCAGGTCGGGCCCGTCTTTCGTGAATCCAACGTGACCTTCGACTTCATCGTCGAGTCGGTCCTTCAGAAGGACAGCCTCGCGATGACCGATGAGGACCGGGCGTTGATCCGTTCCCGGGTCGAGGTGTCGCCCGAGAAACTGATCCTCATCACCCATGGCACGGACACCATGACGCAGACCGCCGCGAAGCTCGAGGGCTTCACGGACAAGGTCATCGTCTTCACCGGCTCCATGCAGCCCGCCCGCTTCCGCAACAGCGACGCCGTCTTTAATCTCGGCTGCGCCGTCGGCGCACTCCAATCGCTGCCGCCGGGCATCTACATCGCCATGAACGGCGTGGTCGCCCCCGCCCACACGGTGAAGAAGAACCGGGCCCAAAGCCGTTTCGAGCCCAAGGCCTGAGGCCGGGCCGCCCGGCGCAGGCGCCCGGGCCCGCGAAGAATTCTGACCGTTCGTTCCGGTGGTTTCTGTCTGTGAAACCGTGGGCCGATTGCTTTGATCGGGCCTACACCCCGATCACCCGAGTTACCCGTGGCAAAAAGAATCTCCCTCCCGCTGGGATTGCTGCTGGGCGCCGTCACGGCCCTTGCCCAGCCCGCCGCCCTCAAGCTCACACCCAACCTCGAGGGCAACATCGAGCGTCCGCTGCGCTACCGTCCCGACGGCGCGGACTTCGTGATTGCGAACGGCACCGAGACCTTCAACCGCCCGCTCTACGGCGGGAACACCGCGTTTCGCGTCGACGGCGGTGACAAACCCGAGTTCGTCCTCTACCTCCCCGGCCGCGGCGGCAATTTGCGCCTCGGCGTGAAGACCCCCGCCGGCGCCAAGTGGCTGCATACGGCGACGACGATCATCACGCGCTACCGGCCGGGCGAGCTGCTTTACGAGATTCGTGACCCGCTGCTCGGCGCAAATGGCACCCTGCGGCTCGCCGCGATCGCTCCGCACCAGACGGAGGCATTCCTGGTGCGCGTCGAAGCCGAGGGCGTGGACGCGGGCAGCGAACTCGTCTGGGCCTACGGCGGCGTCAACGGCCAGCGTGGCTCCCGCGATGGCGACATCGGCACCGAGCGCGTCCCGATCAGCGAGTGGTTCCAGTTGCAGCCGGCATTCTGCAAGGACAACCAGCTGGAACTGGGCCCCGACACCTTCACGCTGCGCGCGAAAGCGGCCACGATCCTCGGCCTCGTCCCCACGGGCGCCCAACTCAAGGTGGGCGACGCCACCCAATGGAACGACCCCGCCACGTTGCTTTCGGCGGTCTTCATCCAGGCGCCTGAAAATCCCGTCCTCGTGGGCCGCGCCCCGCTCGCCAACGGCACCCCGCTCCACCTCGGCCTGCAACGCCTGCCCACCGGGGCGGCCGCGACGGCCGACCTCGATACCAACCGGGAAGTCGGCGCCCCCGCGGCCACCACAGCCCCGCGCCTCGCCGCCGCGTTTTCGCCGGCGGAACTCCCCCGGCTGTTTGCCGAAGCCGAGCAGTATTTTGCCCACTTGCGAACGCAGGTGCGCATCGAGACCCCCGACCCGTACCTGAACGCCGCGGTGGGTGCGCTCAACGTCGCGGCCGACGCCGTGTGGGACGAACCGCAACAGGCCATCATGCACGGCGCGATCGCCTGGCGCACCAAGCTCCTCGGTTGGCGCGGGCCGTATGCCCTCGACACGCTGGGCCATGCCGACCGGGCGCGGCGACATTTCGAATATTGGGCCGGACGCCAGAACACCTCGCCCATCCCGGACAAGCTCCCGCCGCCCGACGCCAACGCCAACCTCGCCCGCAGCGAGGCGGGTCTGCACAGCAACGGCGACCTGTCGAACAGCCATTACGACATGAACCTGGTGTACATCGATGCGTGGTTCCGGCACCTGCGGTGGACGGGCGACGTCGAGTTCGGAAAAAAAATGTGGCCCGTGATCGAACGTCACCTCGCATGGGAACGCCGGCTCTTCCGCCGCGAATTCACCACGGAGCACGGGGAAAAACTTCCACTCTACGAAGCCTACGCGGCGATCTGGGCCAGCGACGACCTCCAGTACGGTGGGGGCGGCTCGGCGCACGGCTCTGCCTACAACTATTGGCACAATCTGATGGCCGCGAAGCTCGCGCCGTTCGTCGGCGCGGATCCGGCGCCGTATGCCACCGAGGCCAACCTGATTGCCCGGGGTATGCGCGCGCTGCTCTGGGTGGACGGACGTTTTGCGGAATACAAGGACCTGCTCGGCCGCCAGGCCGTGCACCCGAGCGCCGCGCTGTGGACTTACTATCACACGATGGACGCGGAGCTGCCCAATCCCGACGAAGCGGCCGCCATGAGCAGGGACATTCTCAACCGGCTGCCCCGCCTGCCCGTGCGCGGCCCGGGCGTGCCTCCGGGCCTCGACATGCTCGCGACGTCTGATTGGATGCCGTACACGTGGTCGCTGAACAACGTCGTGATGACCGAGAACGTCCACGCCGCGCTGGCCCTCTGGCAGGCCGGCTGCGCCGACGAGGCGTTCCAACTGCTGAAGAGTTCGCTGGTGGCCTCGATGTTCATGGGCATTTCGCCGGGCAACGTCGGGTCGATGAACTACCTCGATGTGTACCGGCGCGAGTCCCAACGCGACTTCGCGGACGGCTCGGGTGTGCTGAGCCGCGCACTGGTGGAAGGATTGTTCGGCCTGAAGCCGGACGCCCTGAACAAGGAGCTGACCATCCAACCGCGTTTCCCACACGACTGGACCCACGCATCGATCAAGCACCTCGCGGTGGAGATGGCCTTTACGCGGACCGGCCGCATGGACGTCTATCAATTCGACGCCACCGGCATTCAGTTCACGCAACTCCGCCTGGTCGTTCCCTCCGCCGTGGCCCCGCGTCGCGTGATCATGAAGGGCGCCGGTTTCGAGGGACCGATGAACGTGAGCCGCGGTCCCGTCAACACCGTGGTCCTGACTTGGACCGCAACCCGCACGCCCCTCGCCATCCAGATCGACTGGCCAACCCCGCCGGCCCGCGCGGCCGATTCGCCGGCGGCCACCCCGCCCAATCGGGCGACTGCGACGGCCAAATCTATTTCCGCCGGTCCTGGCACCACGTTGGCGCCCGTTAACCTGACGAAGTTCTTTAACGACCGCGTGACGGCGATTTTCCAGAAAGGAAAGTACCTCTCACCGCGTTCGCCGTTCGTTTCTCTGGCGCTCCCGTCGCAAGGCATCGGCTACTGGGCCGGCCACGTAAACGCCACGGCGGAGATTGACGATGCCGGCCTGCGCGCGGCCACGGCCGCGCAGGGCGGCCGCCTCGTCCTGCCCAATGGCGTCGCCTTCGTGACCCCGGGCCCCGGCGAGGCGGCGAACATCGTCTTCACCTCGCAATGGGACAACTACCCGCGCGAAGCCACCGTGCCCTTGGCCGGCAAGGCCCAGCGCGTGCACCTGTTGATGGCCGGCTCGACCAACGCCATGCAGAGTCGCCTCGACAACGGCGAAGTGATCGCAACCTACGCGGATGGTTCGACCAGCCGGCTGGCGCTGCGCAACCCGGAGACTTGGTGGCCGATTGAGCAGGACTATTTCACCGACGACTATCAGTTCCGGATCGAAGGCCCGTTACCCACGCGCGTTGATCTCAAGACCGGAAAGGTGCGGGTGCTCGAGGCCGCAAGTTTCAAGGGTCAGGGACGCACCATCCCCGGCGGCGCCGCGACCGTGCTGCAACTCGAGTTGGATCCCAACAAGGAGCTGCGCTCGCTCACGGTCCGCGCCCTTGCCAATGACGTCGTCATCGGCCTGATGGCCGCCACCCTGGATCGATAGGGCGCTGCGGCGGCCGGAACCCTCCGCGCGAAGCACGGCTTGCCACACAGGGAAGTTCGGCTCTCATTTCGCCATGCGTTGCCTACCCCTGTTCCTGGCCGCCGCGGTGATTGCCGCGCATGCTGCCGACCAGCTGCCCGCGCCTGAGCTAACCGAATACTATTCGCCCGTTCCGCCGGTCGTCAGTGCCCCCGCGGGGGGCATCCCTTCCGACGCGATTGTTCTGTTCGACGGGAAGTCCCTTGAAAATTGGGAACCCGCGACGGCCGAGAGTTTGTCGTGGCGCATCGAAAACGGCGCGATGGTGGTGGTGAGCGGCCGCGCTTCTCCGGAAGCCGCGGCGCAGGTCGCCGTCACCCCGGGCCGGAATCCAGACTTCAAGTACGCGGGCTTTCGGACCAAGCGCAGCTTTGGCGACGTCCAGCTCCACCTGGAATTCCGCACACCCTCCGTCGTTGAGGGCAATGGCCAGGGCCGCGGCAACAGCGGCGTTTTTTTCATGGGACTCTACGAAGTCCAGGTGCTCGATTCCTTCGACAACCCGACGTACGTTAACGGCCAGGCCGGCTCGATCTACAAGCAATCCCCGCCCCTCGTGAACGCCAGCCGGGCGCCCGGCGAGTGGCAATCCTACGACCTCGTGTTCATCGCGCCGCGCTTCAAGGCCGACGGCTCCGTCGCCAGCCCCGCCCGCATCACCGCTTTCCACAACGGGGTGCTCGTGCAGCATGATTTCGTGCTCAGCGGTCCCACGGAATACCGGGGCGCGCCCAAGTACACCGCCCACCCGGCCAAGCTGCCCCTCATGCTTCAGGACCACGGGAATCCGGTCGCTTTCCGCAACATCTGGATCCGGGAGCTGCCGGCCCGCGACTGACGTCCCTCCGGCACCGTTAAAAAATCCGTGAGCCGCGGGTGAGCGCCACATTCTGCTGGCGTCCGTCCGCACCTTTTCCGAAGACTCAGGTCATACCGACATGAATCTTCCCGACGCCCACGTCGCCATCCTCCAGACCATGGCCCGCATGAAAACCCTCTATGGGCAGCCGGTTTTCAATGAGTGGGTGCTCGTTAAGCTCGCCCGCGAATCGGGCGCCGTGCTGGCGTACGACGGTCCCCGGGCCGACGTCTACCAGGCAAAGTTCAAGAGCGACATCGCCCCGCTGCAGACCGAGATCGAAGCCCGCAAGCTCGCGGTCGGCGATTTCGAGTTCGTGCAGACCGCCCATGGCACGCACTACGACGCGGTCATCCGGCTGGGCCCGGCGGCCTACCTCTTTTGCAATCACACCACGAAGTCGATGACGGACATCCGTCGCGATCCGCGCTGGCTCGCCGCGCAGGAACCCTTCGTTGAGCTGAGCGCCAAGTTTCGCAGCGACCCGCTGGCGTGACTCGTCGTCAGGTTAGCAGGCCCGCGTACACGAACCACGCGTAGCCGCCAATCAGCACACCGCCTGCCCAGCGTGGGAGCCCGCCGGTGATCGCGAGGAACGCCGCGTGCAGCCCGGCCGCACTGAGCAGCATGACCAACGCCGTCGTCGTGAACCCGGCCATCGGGAGCGGCTTGAACAGCGCGAACAATCCCAGGCAAAGCGGAATGCAGATATGGCCGTCGCCGATCTGCGAGCTGTAGACGACGTCCGCGCGCCGCTTCCAGCCCCAGTAGATCGCCAGCACCGCATTGGGCAGCACCATGATCCAGCCGGTGAGCCAACCGAGGTTGGCCGCGCTCACGAAGCCACTCTTCTGCGCCGAGAGCCACGTGACGATCCAGTCGATCGTCTCATACAGGAAATAGGCGCACGCGATCACGACGATAACGTCGACATAAAACATCCAGCCAAACGAGACCTTGGCGCGCAGGTTGTGCTTCATCACGTCAAAGACCTGGAAGCACTGCCAAAAGAGAAACAGGCCGATCAGCACGACGCCATCGGTGCGATCGAGCTTCCCATCGCTGCCCAGAGCCCAGACGGTCCCGGTGAAAAAGATCACGGCGGTCAGCGTGAGCATCAGGGACAGACGGTTGAGCTGCCCTTCGATGCCTCCGCCGCCTTTGGCCGCCTTCGCGGGCTTGGCGGGCTTCTTCCCTTTGGCGGCGGCCGCCGGTTTCGACGGCAGGACCGCCAGGCCCCAGCACAAGGCCGGAATGCCGAGCAGCAGCGTCAGGTTGGTCACGTTGTTGACGAGGCAGTTGGTCAACACCTCGCGTGGCGCGCCATGCCGGGACAGCATGATGCCCACGAAGATCAGGTTACCGAGCCCCGAGCAGTAGGGCATCATCAACGTGCCCAGCGCGGTGCCCTCCAGCCCGTGGTCCAGCATCGCTTCCAACCGCCAGAGCATCACCAGCGAAACGCCGAGGAACACCGCGAGGTAGGTCCACGGGTCGGAGAGCGCGAGCGAGTCGAGCAGTTGGGGAAGCACGCCCCTGATTGGCGCGAATCGGCGCGGCTGTAAACTCATCTAGCGCCGCCAAATCTCGACTTCGGGCCCCGCGCCGATTGCATGGCGGCGATGTCCGCGCCCGCCCCCCGCCCCGCGCCCACGCCCTTCTGGCCGTGGGCGCTGCTGCCCCTCGCGGTCGCGGCCGCCGTGCGGCTGTGGCACCTGGGGCAACTCGACGCCTTTGCGGACGAAAGCGCCCTCATCCTCACGGCGCTCGACGAGCGGGTGCGGGACATCATGAACCCCATCGCGCAGGGCCGGCCGGCGCTGCTGTGGTGGTTTGCGCCCGCCGGGTGGTTTTCGGGGCATGCCTTGGAAGTGGCCCGGATCATGACCGCGCTCAGCGGACTCGCGACGGTGGCGGGCATCGGTTGGGCGCTGCATCAAGCCGCCGGCCGCGCGGCCGCGCTGTGCGGGATGTGGCTGTGGGCGCTGCTCCCGTTTGCCGTGATGCATGAACGCCTCGCGCTGCAAGACCCCTACATTGCGACGTTCCTGGCGTGGTCCGTGGCCTTGATGCTCCGCGGGGCTCGTGACGAAAAATCCCCGCTCGGTTGGTGGGCGGCCGCCGGGCTTTCGTTCGGCGTGGCCTGCCTCTGCAAAATCTCGGCGGTGCTGTCCCTGCCGTGGCTCGGGTTGATTTACCTGGCGATCCAGCGCGACGCCGGTCGTCCGATCTTCAGCCGAGCGCTCGCGGCGATCGCGCTGGGCGTCGCCCTTCCCCTGCTCGGGCTCGGCGCCGGTTTGCTCCAACTCGGCGGCGACAGCAAGCAGGCGGGTTTCCTGCCCTCGCTGGCGGACGGCTCCTATTGGGCCCAAGCCGCCCACCGCTTCCCGCTCTGGCCGGGGTGGATCGCCGGCTATGGTGGCTGGCCGCTTCTCCTGTTGGCGTTCGTGGCCGTGCCGGCGGTGGCCCGCCAGCGCTCCCGCCTCGCGTGGGCCGCCGGCGTGGGCGCGGTGCTGGCGGTTCTGGTGGTCACTTTGGTTCACAATCGTCCGTTCGCCCGTTACCTCCTGCCCGATCAGGTGCCGCTTGTGCTGTTCCTTGGAATCGCGTGGGGCGGGATTGTGACCGCGGGAGCAAAATGGCGGACGATCGGGCTCGGCCTGCTCGTGCTCGCCCTCGGTCGGTGGGGTTTTGTGTCTGCCTTAATCGCGGTCAACCCTGTGCGCGCGCCAGTGCCGGCAGGTGAAATCGAACAGTACATCACGGGCCCATGGAGCGGCCAGGGCCTGAATCGGGTGACGTCTTTCTTGCGGGCCCATGCCGACGAACATCACGTGACGTGCGTCGTGCTCACCCACCGGTATTTTCGTCCGGGGACCTATGGCCTGATGCTCGAAGCCGTGGCCGACCCGCGCATCGTGGTCGTCCCCATCACCGTGTACGAACCCGAGGAGCTCGCCGCGGCGCGGCAGGCGGTCGCCCGCGCGGTGGGCCAGCAGCCCGTCGCGCTGTTCATCCTGTACGAAGGCAGCCTTTATCCGCCCCACCCGTGGCTCGAGGCGGCCGGCAGCCCGGCGCGTCGCGTCCTGACCACGTCGCACGGCGCGCGGGACGAGTTCACGCTGTTTCAGGTCACACCCTGAGGCACAAGCCTCCCGGTCACCTGGCTACTGCAGTTTCGTCGGCAAACGCGACCAGCGCGCCTGCAGGTCGCCCAGCACGCCCGCCATCGCGGGCTGCGGGTTGTCGCCGGTCCGGACGGTGTGCGTCGCGGTGAAGTCGCCAAGTACGGCGCAGTAGTCGCTGTTCACCAGGATGCCGATGAGTTCGCCGGCCTTGCTGAAGACCAAGTCGCCGCGCTTCGGCGAGATCTCGCCAAACAGGCGGGTCACGATGCGATTGTCCAGGCGGACGTAGGCGTTGCTGCCCGGGTCGATGCGGAGCGGGGTTTCGCCGTAGCGGCCGTCGTCAGCCCGCACCAGCACGGCCTCCGGGAACTTGAATGGCTCCTTCGCCAGCTGGTAAACCTTGGCGCCCATCCGGGCGACGGTGGTTTCGTCGACCGGCACGACCAACAACCGCGGATCCAGGCGCAGGAACATCAATTCGCCGACGGGAGCGCTGACGCCGTTGCGGTTGAGCGTGCCCGTCAGGTTGAGGTAATCGGTCGGCGTCTCGAGCAAGGTAATCGGCGTGTCGCTCAGGTGCATCACCGCGTAGGTGCGGGTGCCATCGCTCACGAGCACGGTTTGCGCCTCGAGGTCCTTCGTGGTCGGGCGGAACAGCCCCGGCTTGCGCGCGCTGATGCGGGTCTGGACGCGGTTCGCCTGGAACTCGCTGAAGATGAGGTTGGGATTCACCGGCCGATTGGTGCG
The DNA here is from genome assembly GCA_044224295.1 of Lacunisphaera sp. GTDB lineage: Bacteria > Verrucomicrobiota > Verrucomicrobiia > Opitutales > Opitutaceae > Lacunisphaera. The sequence goes on from JBGAKQ010000007.1 coordinate 31,177, forward strand.
GATCTCCTGGCTGAGCTCGCCGGAGCGTTCCGCGAGCTGGCCCACACCCTGCGCGAGTTGGGTCGTCTGTTCCTGCACCCGCGCGCGCTCGGCGCGCTCGGCCTCGACCTGCTGCTTCGCCTCCGTGAGGTTTTGCGCGATCATCAGCTTCTCCTGTTCGGCCACCTTCACGGCGACGTTCAGGTTCTCGATCCGCTGACGCGCCTCGGCGTTCTGGCGCTCGGCGCGGGCCAGCTCGGCCCGCTGGCGCTCCGCCTCGGCCTTCTGCTCCTCGAGCTCGCGCTGCAGCTTCGCCAGCTGCTCCTTGGACAGGGTCGCCTCCTGGGAAGTAGCCGTGTAGCGCTGTTCCAGTTCCTTCACGCTGGTCTGCGTGGCGGCAAGCGTCTTTTCGATCTGGCCCTTCTGTTGCTGGAGCGCCGCGAGGTTCTTTTCGCGCTCGGCGAGCGAGCCCTGGGTGTTGGCGAGCTGCGAGGCGAGTTGTTCCCGCGAGTTTTTCTCGTCCTCCAGGGAAATGCGCATCAGCTCAACCATGTCCGCATTGATCGCCGGGGCCTGCGCCGCCGAGCGCGGCGCCGCGGTCTCGAGCTGGGTGTGCGTCGGCTCCGCCTTCTCCCAGCGCGTTAGCGCCAGGAGATTGAGCAACAGGAAGTCGCACATGATTAAGAGGAGCGTCTTGTTCATGGCGCGACCTCAGGCAGCGGTGCCGCTCTGGACCTCGATGATCAGCTGGCGCTTGTAGGGCCGGACGTGGCGGATCTTCACGAGCGCCACGCAGACGATGCCGAACAGATTGGACGAGTAGGCCGCGAGCAGGTTCGCGTCGATCAGGCCGAGCACCTGCAGCACGAGCGCGGTGGCCGTACCGGCGATGCCGATGTAGAGGCCGCCATCGAAGAGGTTTTCCTCGTTTTCCATCAGGCGCAGCTTGGTGGCCGCCGGGACCGCCTGGCGTGCGATCTCGGAGATCTTGAGGAGGCAGATCACATACATGCCGAGCTGCAGCGCGGCGAACGCGACGATTGAGAGGATGGTGGAGATGTCCATGGTGGCGGGGGTGGTTGAAGCGGGAGCCGCGGCGGCAACGGTGCCGATGACCGGGACGGTCAGTTTCACGCGGTAGTCGGAAAGGGGCGCGGCCTTGAGCAGGAAAGGCTCGGAAAAGACGAAGAAGATGAACGTCAGGATGGCGGCGATGATCCCGCTGCCCATCTTGGGAAACGCGCCCCGCAGGCGCGACTCAACGGTCAGGAACAGCCGCGTATCCACCGCGCGCAGCAGCAGGAAAATGCCGCCGAGGAACGCGGCATACTTTGCGAGCAAGGCAAGCTCTGGATGACGCAGCGTGAAACCCGCGCCGAGTTGGAAGTCGGCGGCCCCGCCGTGCGTCACGGGCGCCTGGCGTTGCACGAGTTGTTCGACCGCGCCCTGGCCGTGGGAAAGGGCGAGCTGCAGGTGCTCCGCGCCCGGTTGGCCAAAGGCGATGAGGTAGTGCGCCACCCGGTCCGCGGACTTGGTCATGAGCGCGGCGGTGTAGATGACCGCGAGGTGTTCGGGCGCCACGCGCGCGAGGTGGGCGAACTGGCCGACAGTGCCGCGCGAGCCTGTCGTGCGGAGCAGTTCGGACAACTGCACCCAGTTCAGGCGCCGGCCAAGGGTGAGAATGTCCAGGTAGAAATCCTCGAGATCGCCCATCTGGCCGGTGCGCACCGCGGTCTCGGCGAGCGCGCGGACTTCACGCTGCAGGCCGGCCGACAGGTGTTCCGTTTGCCAGAGATAGGCGCTGAGCAGAATGACTGCATCGAGCGGCTGGCCGCCCGGACGGTTGGCCGGCACGAACCGCTGGGTCGAGCCGAGCTCGGCGGTTCGCAACAACACCTGCACACCCGGCAGGCGCGAGACGCTCAGGTAGCGCCGGAGATTTTCGCGCGCCTGCGTCGTGGCCATGAAACTCAACACCGGCTGCGAATCCGCCGGGGCGGCCGCGCGGTTCCCGAGCAGCGGCTCCAGCGCGATGTCCCAGCCGCCCCAGGGCATCATCTCGCGATGGCGTTTGGCGAAATCGGCATAAACCGACGCGAGCGCGGCGGTGCCCGGGTCGTTGATTTTACGGGCGGTTTCCAGCACGAGCGCCGCCGGACCGGGCTTGTCGAGCTCCAGCAATTCACGGCCGAACCCCGAAACACTCGCCGTTTCGCGACCCGCTTCGCGCAACAGCGAGGGATTGAGCGACTTCACGTTCACCGGCAGCAGCCACGCGAGCAGCAACAGCGCAATTCCCACGCCAAGCCAGAGCTGCCACCAGCTCGTACGCACGCCGGCTCCCGGGTCAGGCGAAGACATGGACTGGTTCATACAGGCTGCACCGTCGGAAACAAATTTATTTGCGAGTCCCGGCGGGCGGGAAATACGTTAGGCGACTACAAAAGACCCATGCGCCTCAAAATAGTTCGGTTCAATGAGCCCATCCTGCGCAAAAAAGGCGCCAAGGTGACCGTGTTCGACGCGGCCTTGGGCAAGCTTGCGGCCGACATGGTGGACACGATGCATGCGGCGGAAGGGATCGGCCTGGCGGCGCAGCAGATCGGACAGGCCATTCAGCTCTGTGTGGTCGACCTGCGGCCTTCGGAGGCCGAGTTTGACTGGCAGTATGACGGTGCGCACCCGCCGCTCGAGCTGTTCATGCCCCTCACCCTCGTGAACCCCGAGGTGACCATCGTTCCCGAGCCGACCACCGTCTACGAGGAAGGCTGCCTTTCATTTCCCGAAATCCGCGGCGATGTCATCCGGCCTGACGAAATCACCGTCAGGTTCCAGGACGTCGCGGGCCACGCCCACATCCTGCGCTGCAACGGCTTGCTGTCGCGCTGCGTGCAGCACGAGGTGGATCACTTGAACGGCGTGCTCTACATCGACCGCATGGAGAAGGACGTCCTTGCGGGAATTGATCCCGCCCTCAAGGCCCTGAAAAAGGCCACGCGCGAGGCGGCCAAGAAGTAAACCTCGAGGCGTGATGCCGGCCGCCTGACCGGTCAGCAAATTCGCGCTCGCTGGTCCTGCCCCACCCCCTTCACCCTACCCCATGGCCGACAACCCGCAGCCGCCTCCGCGGTCGATTGCCACCCGCACGGGCGATGACGGCACCACCGCCCTGCTTTATGGCCAGCGGGTGCCGAAGGATCACCCGCAAATCGAATCCGTCGGCACGCTTGATGAGCTGAATGCCGCCCTGGGTTTCGCCAAGGCGACGCGGCCGGCCGGCCGCGACGCCACCGAGTTCGACCGCATCCAGCAGGAACTCGTCGCCCTCATGGGCGAAGTCGCCTGCGCCGAGGCCAATGCCGCGCGGTACGACGAATCGAAGTTTGCGAAGATCGACGCCGCCGCGCTGGCACGGCTCGACGCGGCGGTGGCCCTCATTGAATCCCGTTCGCCGAAGTTCGACGGCTGGGCCACGCCCGGCGCGAACCTGCACGCGGCCGCGCTCGACCTGGCCCGCACGGCGGCGCGCCGTGCCGAACGGCGGTTGGTGACTCTGCCCAAGGAAGGCCGCAGCCTCCGGCCGCTCCTGCTGCAATACCTCAACCGCCTGTCGGATCTGCTCTGGCTGATGGCGCGCGAGGCGGAAAACAAATAGGACCGCGACCGTAAACGATGCTGGGCACGGCCGGAAATCCGCGGCCCGGACTTCAACGGGCCTACGCCCAAAGGCGCAAAACCATCGCCCGGGGCAAGCGTCGCGACCTCGCGCTTGTCTTGCCCGCCGGATTGGTCTCACTTCCCACGTCATGCGTTCCGCCGCCATCGTCCTGATCCTGCTTGCACTGGGCTACCGCCTGTTGCCGACGCTGGACATGGGCTGGGCGAATTTTCCGCCATTCGCGGCCATCGCCTTCTGCGGGGCGGTGTATTTCCGCGACCGGCGGCTGTGGCTCCTGCCGTTTGCCGGGCTGTGCCTGACCGACCTGTACATCAATTGGTTCTATGCCCGCGAGTATGGCTACCATCTGGAGTGGTCGGGTTACGTGGCACGCGTGGCGAGCTACGCCGCGGGCCTTGGTCTCGGGTGGTGGGTGTCGTCCCGCAAATCCTGGCTCTGGTTGCTCAACGGCAGCCTGCTCGGCGCGCTGCTCTTTTATCTGATCACGAACACGCTGTCCTGGTCGACCGATGCCTTTTACGCCAAGTCCCTGGCGGGTTGGTGGCAGGCGCTCACGATCGGCCACCCCGAGTATCCGCCCACCCTGCTGTTCTTCCGCAACACGCTCTTCGGCGATGTGATGTTCACCGGCCTGTTTGCCGGTGTCATGGAATTCCTCGCGAAGCGCGCCGGTGAACCCAGCTTGCTGGAGGACGACGAGGAAGAGGACGAAGAGGAGCCGGCCGAGGTCGAGGCTAAGAAGTGACCGCGAGCAACGGCCTACGTTAAACGTCGAGTGTTGAACATTGAAGGCGGTGACGGCCGTCCGGCGTCACTTCGACTTCATCACCCACACGCCGTCCCAATTGTCCTGCGGGTGCGCCTTGAGGTACTCGCAGCGCTCGATGTAGGTCTGGCTGAGTTTGTCGCCCGGGTGCAGCGCGAGGGCTTCCTTGAACTGCTTGATGGCGCGGTCGAAGTCGCCCTTGCGGTAATAGCCCAGCCCGCCGCGGAAATTGCCGATGACCTCGGGCATGTGCGGGAAGGTTTCCTCGGTGTGGAAATCGAGGACTTCATAAACGCCGACCGGCTCGGTCTTGCCCTTCACAATGACCTTGTCGATTTCCCGCATGCGGTAGGTGCCCTTGAGCTTCCGGTAGGTGAACTCGGAGCACAGGATCTGCGCGGAGTACTCCTTGCACGCGCTCTCGAGACGGGAGGCCAGGTTCACGCCGTCACCAATGACGGTGTAATCCATGCGCTTCGGCGAACCGATATTGCCGGAAACGACCGTGTCCGTGTTCAAACCGATGCCCATGAGGATGGGCTTCTGGCCGCGCCCGGCGCGACGCTGGTTAAGCGCGCGCAATTCCGTGATCATCGCGATCGACGCGCGCATCGCGCGATCGGGATCGTCGCCGCGGGTGACCGGGATGCCGAACTCGGCCATGATCGCGTCGCCGATGAACTTGTCGAGCATGCCACCCTCGTGGGTGATGCACTGCACCATCAGCGTGAAATATTCGTTGAGCAGCGCCACCGTGCCCTGCGCACCGAGTTCCTCGGTGAGGGTCGTGAAAGACCGGATGTCCGAGAAGAGCATCGTCGCCTCGACGCTCGCGCCACCCAGCGCCTCGCCACCAGCGGCGAGAAGTTGGTCCGCGAGACCCGGGTCCATATAGCGCGCCATCGTGGACTTCATGCGCTTTTCCGAGGAAATGTCCTCGATCAGCAGCATCCAGCCCAGGCGCTTGCCCTTGAGGCTGATCAGCGGCTGCAGGGTCACGTTGACGTTGACCTTCTCGCCACGGACCTGGAGTTCGGCGTCCATGAGCGCGTCCGACTTCGCGCCCGAGGCTTCCAGCGCCTTGAGCCGCTCGAGGATCCAGGCGTTGCCGCCCACGAAAAATTCGGTCGCGAGCTTGCCCAGCACCTCGCCCTCGCGCGCCTTGAAGATGCGGTAACCGGCGCCGTTGCAGGTGTGGATGCGTCCGTCCTCGCCCAGTGTGATGACCGCGCTCGACATGCTTTCCAGCACGGACTGGTTGTAGTTCCGCATGTTCTGCACGTCGTCGAACAGCTTTGCGTTCTCGAGGGCGATGGAGACCTGCGCCGTGAACGCCTTCAACCGGGCCTCGTCCTCGGCGGTGAACGGGCCACCGCGCTTGTTGAGGGCCTGGGTGACGCCGATGCACTTGCCGTGCTTGTTCACCACCGGCACGCACAGGATCGAGCGCGTGAAATAACCCGTCTTCTTGTCGAACGCCGGATTGAAGCGCAGGTCGGCGTAGGCGTGCGGGATGTTGATCGTCTTGCCCGACTGGAAAACCGCGCCGGCGATGCCGGCCGTGTTCGGGAGCTTGATCTGCACCGCATTCAGGCCCTCGCCCACCTCGGACCAAAGTTCGTTGGTCTTCTCGTTGTTGAGGAAAAGCGTCGAGCGGTCGGCCTTGAGCATCCGCGTGGCCTCGCTCATGACGCGGCGCAGCAGCACGGAGAGGTCGAGCGAGCTCGTGATGTCCGCGACCAGGTCCAGGAACTCCATCTCCTGCTGGCGCGTCTTCTTCATGCCCTCGATGAACTGCGAGCTTTGCAGCGCGACGGAGGCCTGCGTGGCCATCGCCTCGAGGAGGTCGAGGTCCTCGGTCGTGAACTTGCCGTCGCGCTTGTTGAGCGTCTGGACGACGCCAATGATCTCGCCGCGGGCGGTCTTGATCGGGGCGCAGAGGATCGACTTGGTCGTGAAGCCGGTCTTGCGGTCGATCTCGTCGTTGAAGCGCTTGTCGTTGTACGGATCGTGGATGATCAGGCCCTCGCCGCTCTGGAAGACGGCACCGGCGACACCGGAATTGTTGAGGAGCCGGATCTCACGATTGAACGTGCCCTGCGCGGTGCGGGAGAAAAGCTCGTTCGTCGCCGTGTCGTTGAGGAACAGCGTGCCGCGCTCGGCATTGGTCTCGTTGGCGATGATCTCCACGAGGGTCGCCAGCAGCTCATCGAGGTTGTCGATCGCGGCGACGCGCTGCGAAAGCTTGATCAACATCTCCGTGCGCCGCAGGCGGGCGCGCAGGGTCGCCACACTCTCGCGGCCGGGCGCCTCGGTGGGCGGCTGGGAGGCGGGCTTGCCCGCCCGCTTGGCAGATTTTTCCTTAACGGCCATTTTGTTTCTCCAGTTGTTCGCGCAGACCCGCGATCGTGCCCCGCAGCTGGCGCAGTTCGTCCTGGTGGGCCCGGGCCTGCTTTTCGAGATTGTCCGCGTTTTCCTGGCGCAGCCGTTCCAGTTCGTCGCGCAGGAGCTGGATCGTGCCGTGCAATTGCCGGGCATCGTCATGGCCAGCCGCGATTGCCGCCTGCACCGCCTCCTGCTTGCTGATTTCCAGCGCCTGCAGTTCGTCGCGGAGTGAGGCCGCGGTGGTGCGCAGCTGGCGCGACTCGTCCTGCGCGGTGGTCACGGCCGCCTGGACTGCGTCATCGCGCGAGGCCTGCACGGCCTCGAGTTCGTTGCGGAGCGCCTGGATCGTGTCCCGCAGCTGGCGCAGCTCGCGCTGGGCGGCGAGGAGCGCGGCTTGTTCCTCGGTCTCGAGGCCTTGCAGCGGGGTGACGAGCGCTTTTTCCACAGACGGCCAGTTTCCGCCCCGCCGCGCGGGCGGCAAGCCGATAAAGGGAGGGCCGGCACGCCGTTGCCCGCGGAGGCGCGGAGCGGAGTCCGCGCCCTACCCCAAGCAAACGCGTTTTGCCTTACAACAAATCCGCCGCGAGTTCGGCGAGCTTGGAGCGTTCGCCCTTCGACAGCTTGACGTGGGCCGCGAGGGCGTGGCCCTTCATGCGGTTGTGGCAGTAAACGAGGCCGTTGCTGCGGGAGTCCACGTAAGGATTGTCGATCTGGGCCGGGTCGCCGATGAGCACGAGCTTGGAGCTCTCCGCGATGCGCGTGATCACCGTCTTCACCTCGTGCGGGGTCAGCTGCTGCGCTTCGTCGAGGATGAAGAAGCGGCGGGCGATCGAGCGGCCGCGGATGAAGCAGAGGGCCTCGATCTCGACGACGCCGTTCTTGATCAGGCGCTCATAGGGCTTCATCGGCGGGATCGCGCCGTTGCCGCCGCCATGCGCCGGCTGCGCGGAGGTCATCGAGGAAAGCATGTCGTCATGCTTCTTCTTTTTCTTGCCGGTCTTCTTGCTCGCGAACTGGGGCTCCTTTTGCGGCTTCGACGGCATCAGCACCTCGAGCGCATCGTGGTAGGGCTGCAGCCAGGGCTTCATTTTCTCCTCGAGCGTGCCGGGGAGGAAACCGATGTCCTTGCCGAGCGCCATCACCGGGCGGGAAATCGACAGGCCGTCATACCGCGACGCCTCGTCGGTCGTCTGGAAGAGCGCGCAGGCGGTCGAGAGCAGGGTTTTGCCCGTGCCGGCCTTGCCGAAGCAGGTCACGAGCGAGATGCTGTCGTCCATCAATGCGTCGACGAAGAACTGCTGTTCGAGATTGCGCGGGCGAATCGGGATGCCGCCGGGGGCTTTCACGAAATCCGGCAGGTGGAGGCGGCGAACGAGGTTCTTCCCATAATAACGCCCGGGCATCGTCTTGCCCTCGGGCGTCATCAGCAGGATGTACTCGTTGAGGTAGAGCGGCGCGGCGATCTCGGCGGAGAGTTCGAATTCCCCTTCGGAGCAGAAGCGCTGCATCTCGTACACGTCGAGCGACACCGTGCGGTAACCGTCATCGTCGGCGGTGGCCTCCGGCACCTTGTCGTTGAGGTAGTCCTCCGCCTCGAGGCCGACGGCGCGGGCCTTGAGCTGCACGTTGACGTCCTTCGTGACGAGGATCGTCGGCGGCGGGTTGGTTTCCTGCACGAAGAGGGCGCTCGCGATGATGCGGTTGTCCTTTTTCGTGAAGTCCGAAAGCACGGCGCGCAGCCGCTGCATGGCGGGCGACGACCAATTGTTTTCGACCAGGTAGCGGTTGATGATGACGGAAAGCGTGCCGCCGCTCGGCAGCTTCACGCCCTCGTGCATGGAGCGCGAGTCCGGCAGGAGCTCCTGCAGGATGCGGTGCACGCGGCGGGCATTGCGCCCGCGCTCCGTGGACTGCTCGCCTTTGATCGCATCGAGCTCCTCAAGAACCTCGACGGGAATCGCGAGATTATTGTCCTCGAATTTGTAGATCGATTGTGGGTCGTGCAGCAGAACGTTCGTATCCAGAACGTAAGTCTTAACCCGAACCCCTGCGTAATGCTGCGGTGAAGCGTGAACCGAGCTTATGGTGTTTTCCATCGAGTGGATAACTTGTGAATAACTAAATGCAGTCGGTTGGCGTATTTGTAAATCACGTAATTGCCGAGAACTGAAAAATATACCGTGACCGTCCGCGCTCAGGGTGCCGCCTTCCCGGGGTTCTTTGGCTTCGGGAGGGGGCCCCACAGGCGGATGATGTACTCGGCGAGGTTGAGCAAACTGACGCGCTGACCGGGGCTGATTGCGAGGGAGCGCAGGGCGGGCACGTGTGCGGCGCGCTCCACCAAGTGGGCCCAAAGTTCGCGCTCCAGCGTGCGGGCCACCTCGACCGGGGCGGCGAGACCGCGGGTAAGGGACGCGACCTTCGATTCCCAATGCCGGCGCTCGTCGGGTTGCTTTTCCCAGTAGGAGAACAGCGCCTGTTCATATCGATTTAAGCTCATTGGGGGACGGTTTTTACAGCTGACGGCGGCATTGCATTTGAACTTCCACCTGCTAAGGCTGTCACGCACACCTCAATCGACACACACCATGTGGCAAAAGCTTAAAGATCAACTCCCCACGATAATTCTCACCGCCGGCCTGATCCTGGGCGTGGCGTTTTGGTTCAACCAAAAGACCGCAGCCGAGATGGCTGCCAAGCAGCAGGCCGAAATCGCCGCCCTCCGCGAGCAGAACGCGGCCGAGCTGAAGGCCTCCGCCGAAGAAACCCGCCGACACATTGAGTCGGTCAACCAACTGCTCAAGGACGCCATCGCCAAGCGCGCGGCGGACGTCTTCATGACCGACGAGGAAGTGGCCAAGCTCAACGAGCAGAAGGTCAACCAGCTCGCCGAGGCAATCGCCGCCAAGGTCATGCCCTACGGCTCGAACATCCCGAAGACCCCCGAGGAAGCCGAAAAGGTGCAGAACGAGCAAGTCGACAAGGTCTCCAGCCGCATGGCTGAGAAGATCTCCCCCATCCTCGCCGAAATGTCGAAGGATCAGGGCATGACCCGCGAAAAGATCGACGCCTACAGCCAGCGCATCTCCGACCAGATCAGCGGCGTCCTGACGTCCGAAATGTCCCGCAACCAGGAGCTGAACACCCAGCTCCTCGCCTCACAGGCCGTCGCCCAGGACTCGATGAAGCTCTCGCATGAGATCACCGCCCTTTACCTCAGCAGCTTCAAGGACCAGGGCGTCCTGACCCGCCTTCTCACCCTGCCGGCCAACATCGTCCGCGACACGGCCAACCTCAGCATCGTGAGCAGCTCGGATCGCAAGAAGATGGAAGAGCGCCTCGTCAGCCAGATGAATGAGCTCGAAAAGCGCCTGGCCGAAGTGCAGGCCGCGACGCCCAAGAAGTAGCCCACGTCGATTCGCTTTTGCCCCAAGGCCGCGCCCAAAAGCGCGGCCTTTTTGTTTTCAATACCAACGAAACGACCACCGAGTGGCGAACATCGTCCACCCTTCCGTCTTCCTGCCGCGTCCGCCATAGCCTCGGCGGCGGCGGAAGCCGCGCGAAGGACCCAAGGGAGGCCGCATACGAGCGCCCTCCAGCCGCAACCGCGCTCCAAGTAACCGCGGTCGTCAGACGGCTGCGACCTGCAAGCACCGGGAGCGCGGTTGGCCATCTCCGCACAATGTCATTTTGTGACCTTTTCATAGGTTGTGGGCTTGCTGGCGAACGCGGCGTCGCTCATCCACCCTGCTCCTCTCGTGGACGACCTTCTCCTCAAACTCAAAACGACGTTCGGCTACGGCGCCTTCCGGCCGCTGCAGCGCGAGATCATCGAGACGGCCCTGGCGGACCGCGACGTCTTCGCCCTGCTGCCCACCGGCGGCGGCAAGTCGCTGTGCTTCCAGCTGCCCGCCCTGCTGCGGCCCGGCCTGACCGTGGTGGTATCCCCGCTGATCGCGCTGATGAAGGACCAGGTCGACCAATTGCAGGCGGCCGGCGTCGCCGCCACCTACCTCAATTCAACCTTGGACGCCGACGAGGCTCGCTCCCGGCTGCGCGGCCTGCACCGGGGCGAGTTCCGGTTGCTCTACGTCGCCCCCGAGCGGCTGATGCTCGACAACTGGGCCGCCAACTTGAAGTCCTGGAACATCACCGGCCTCGCGATCGACGAGGCGCACTGCATTTCCGAATGGGGCCACGACTTCCGTCCGGAATACCGCCAGATCGCCAAGCTGCGCGAGCTTCTGCCGGACGTGCCGGTGATGGCGTTGACCGCCACCGCAACCGCGCGGGTCCGGGAGGACATCATCCAGCACCTGCAATTGCGGAAACCGGCGACGTTCGTCGCGAGCTTCAACCGGCCGAATCTCTCCTATCGCGTCATCCCCAAGGACCAACCCGCGAAACAGGTCATCGATTTCGTGCGCCAGCGGGAGCACGAGAGCGGCATCATTTACTGCGCCAGCCGGGCCACCGCGGAGCGCGTGGCCGAATCACTCGCCGGCCGCGGGTTTTCGGCCCGCCCCTACCACGCCGGCCTCGACGCCGCCGAGCGCTCGCGCAACCAGGAGCTGTTCCTGCGGGACGAGACGCGGATTATCTGCGCCACGATCGCCTTCGGCATGGGCATCAACAAGCCCAACGTCCGCTGGGTCATCCACCACGATCTGCCCAAGAACATCGAGGGCTACTACCAGGAAACCGGCCGCGCGGGCCGCGACGGGCTGCCCGGGGACTGCCTGCTGCTGTTCAGTGCAGGCGACATCGCCAAGCAAACCCACTTTCTCGACGAGATCACCAACGAGCAGGAACAGGCGATCGCCCGCGCCCAGCTGCGCCAGATCGTGCACTACGCGGAAAGCGCCGGCTGCCGCCGCGCGGAATTGCTCGACTACTTTGGCGAGAAATTCGCCGCCCCCAACTGCGGTGCGTGCGACAACTGCCTCGAACCCCGCGCCACGTACGACGGCACCGTGGCCGCGCAAAAGTTTTTGTCCTGCCTCTACCGGATCGCCCAAAACGGCAATTTCAACGTCGGCCAAAACCATGTGATCGACGTGCTCACCGGCGTCGATTCCGACAAGGTCCAGCGTTGGGGCCACGACCGCCTCACCACGTTTGGCATCGGCAAGGAACTGTCTCGCCCCGCGTGGGCCGCGGTGGCGCGCGAGTTGATGCGACTGGGCTACGTCACGGTCAGCGCCGGTGGCTTCGCGACGCTGGAGTTGACCCCGGAAGGCCGGGCGGTGCTGGTCGCGCGCACCCCGATCACGCTGACGAAGCCCCTCGACCTGCCCAAGGCGAAGCGCGTGGTCCGTCGCGAGGGCGACATCGCCTGCGACGAAGTGCTTTTCGAGCGCCTGCGCGCACTGCGCAAGCAACTCGCCGACGAGCGCAAGGTGCCCGCGTACGTGATTTTTGGCGATGCCACGCTGCGGCAAATGGCGCGGGACTACCCCGACCGTCCCGCCGCCATGGCCGGCATCACGGGCATGGGCGAAAAGAAGCGGGCGGAATTCGCCGAGGTTTTCGCACGCGCCATCGCCACGTTCCTCGAAACCAATCCGCGGGTCCGGTTCAACGACTGAGGCGCCTCCTGCTGAACGGCAGCCGACAAGCCCGCGCAAATAGCGGGCGCCAGCTCACGGCATGGTCATGAGCGCGGCAAACGTTTCGAAACCTTCCCAGAGGTAGCGAATGAGGAGGTTCTCGTTTTCCGCATGCTGGTTGTTGTCGTAGTTCACGATCGGCACCGAAATGACCTTCGCCCCGAGTTTTTCCTCGATGACGCTGAGCGGGAGACTGCCGCCGCTCGTGGGTTGCTTCACGATCGGCTCGGACGTCGTGGACTGCACGGCCGCGATTACGGACTGCGCGATCGGCAGGTTCATCAACGTCCGCTGGGCGTTGTAGCCGTGGCCGATTTCCACCTTGATGAGTTTCCCGAACTCAGCGCGCTCGGCATCGGTCGGCTCATGATCGATGACGTGCCAGCCTTGCGACCGCAGGTGCTCAATCACCCGCCCCGTCTGCTTGCGCCAATCGACCCCCAGCACGAGTCGCAGGTCGAGCGTCGCGCGGGCGACCGCGGGAATCACGTTGGTCGCCGTCTTGCCGGTGTTCGCACTGGCGAGGCCGTTGAGGTTGAGCCCCGGCAGCTCGAAACCCTCGAGCAGGGACCGTCCCGGCACCTCTGGTGACTTCAAACCCAGTTCCTTCAACATGGTTTCATCCGAACCGGCCGCATCCTTGATCGCGATGCGCTCGCTTTCGGAAAACATCACGTAGTCGTCGTAGAAGCCCTTGATCTTCACGCGCCCGTTTTCGTCCTTCATGCTCGCCAGCAACGCGACCAGGCCGTCGGCGGGATTGGGCGCCCAATTGCCATAGTTGCCGCTGTGCAAGGGCCGCTTGGCCCCGTAGGCGGTGAGTTCCATGTTCACGTCACCCCGCACGCCAAACACGACCGATTTCCGACCCGACGCGGGCCGGGGCCCGTCGCAGATGATCCACAGGTCGCTTTGCAAGCGTCCGCCGTGCAACTCCAGCAACTCGCCCAAATGCGGCGAACCAAACTCCTCCTCGCCTTCGAAAAAGAACTTCACGTTCACCGTCGGCTTGCCGCCCGTCGCCACCAGTGACGCGTAGCCGTTGATGATGGCGAAGACGCCCGCCTTGTCGTCCGCGCTGGCCCGGCCGTTCAACCGCCAATTGGGATCGATCGGGTCGCCCGGCTTCCAGGTCGTGATGATTTTGCCCCCACGGGCAATGGGGGCGGTCAGGAACACCGGATTCCATGGATCCAAGCCATCCGCCCACTCGCGCGGGTTGACCGGCTGGCCGTCGTAGTGCGCATAAAAAACCACCGTGCGGGTGGCTCCCGGCACCCGCACCTCGCCAAAGACCGCGGGGTTCGTGGCGGGCGTGCGTCCCTCGAGCAACTCGGCGTTGATGCCGCGCCGCCGCATCATGCCGGCGAGGAATTCCGCGTTGCGCCGGATGTTGGACTGGTCGGCGCCGACGTTCGGCAGTGCGACGAACTCGCGATACTCGGCCATCAGCGCCTGCTCGTTCGCCACGCGGTGCGCCCGCACTGCTTCCTGCAGCGGGCTCGCCGCCAGCTTGACACCCGCAAACAACACCACGGCACCCTGGCAAATGGCAGCGATCTTCATGGCAAGTGCGTCTACGCTTGGCGTGGACTCCCCTTTAGGCAATGGGTATCTCCTGATGTCTCATCCCACGCCCCGTCCTCTGCTTGAAAACGCGGGGCTGGCCCTGCTTGGCGAACGCGTGGCCCTGACGGCCTCCATCCCGCCCAAGCTGGCCGAGCGGATGCTGGGCACGCGCAATCCGCACGGAAAACCCAATGCCGACGTCATACGCCAGCTCGCGACGGCCGCCGACCCGCGTCGCCCGGAAATCCACTGGCTGATCGATTTCCCGCCGGGCATGGGCGAACGCGAGGCGTCGCTCTACGAACATCCCTTTCATCACCTCTTCCGCGCCATGCGGCCCACGCGCGACCGCTGGTGGGTGAACCCCCACGCGAACGAGCGCCTGCGGGCCGCCCTGGCCCGCCGCGAGCGCTACCTGGCCACCCCGGTCGCGGCGACGCCGCCGGAGTGGCGGTGGTTCGATTCCGCGGTGATTCCCGACGACACGTTGCTCGCCGTGGCGCGGGACGATGACTTCAGCCACGGCATCCTGTCCGCGCGACCCTTCGCAAGCTGGTGGCGCGCGCATTATTCCCGGCGCACGCCGACGCTTGCGGTCGACTCCTACCCTTTTCCCTGGCCGCCGCGCACCGAGCTCAACGCCCTCACGGCAACCCAGGAGGAACAGCGGCACGCCGTAGCCCGCGCCGCGCGAGGAGACAACCCGGAGGCGCTACAAGCGGCCGTGTGCGCCAGCTACGGCTGGCCCATCGAATCAACCGACGAGAAAATCCTGGGGCGCCTGGGTGAACTCAATCGCTCGCGAACGAGCTAGGGTTTTTCGCCGGCAAATTTCCAGGAGCTGCGGTAGTCGCGCGGCAGCTTGGTGCCGGTGACATGCGCACGGACCATCTCGATCGGCATGATGCCGCCCTTGAGCACGCTGTCATGGAAATCCTTCTCCGACATCTTCCCGGACTTCACCAGATCCGCGTAAAGGGTCCGCAGCTGAATGGCACCCATCATGTAGCCGACCTGGTAGAGCGGTGAATAGTCCCCATTGAAGGAGCGACGCACCTCGCCGGTGGCCGTGTGCCGATCGTGTCCGACCGTGTTCACGAGGAAATCGATGCACTCCTGGGGACTCCATTTGCCCAGATGGAAATTCAACGAGAAGATAATGCGCGCGCAGCGGTGGGTTCGCCAGAAAAGCGCACCGGCCCGGCTCATCGGCTCCTGGAAATAGCCGAGGTCCCACAGGTGGAACTCCCACCAAAGGGCCCAGCCCTCCACATAGAATGGCGTGTAGTACAGCTGACGGTGCGGGTTGAAACGATCGGCATACCAGCCCTGCAGGTGGTGGCCGGGAATCAACTCGTGGTGCACCGTGGCCCGACAGAAATGCCGGTTGTTTGCGCGCAGGCTGTCGAGTTTGTCCGCATGGTCCATCGCGTCGGTCGGGAACGACACGATGATGCGGTCACCGCCGAGGAAGAAGGGGTTCACCTTCTGCCTTTCCGGCGACATCATTGTCATCGTCCAATCATCAACGGCGTGCGCCGGGATAGTCACCAAGTCGCGCTTCGTCAGGAAATCGACGGCCTCGTAGGCCAGACCAGCGATGAACTCGGGCTGTTTTCCGGGCGGTAGGTAGTCCTGCTTGGTTTTTTCCAGCGCGGCACGCCAGTCGTCGCCCAGCCCCATGTCATGCGCGACCTTCTTCCATTCCTCCTGGCACCAGGCGAGTTCCTTCTCCGCCACGGCGATGAGTTCCGCCGGGGTGTAGGGGATCATCTCCCGTTCCAAATCGAGTTTCAGACCCTCAGCCCCGATCGGGTCGCCCACGATCGGTTCATCCTCCCCCGCCTTCACCCCGACGACCTTTTCCCGCAGGAACTTCGCGTAGCCATCGAGCGCAGCCTGCGCCTTCTTATAAGGCTCCCGCGTCCACCAGCCGAACTCCGGGTCGTAGCCGTCGTAGAATTCGAACCAGTTTTTCAGCGTCTTGCCGAGTTCGTCCATCCGGTTGGCGGCCCGCAGCGCCGCAATCTTGCCGGGTTTCGCGCCCTCACCCTCGAGGGACTTTCTCGCCGCCTCGATCTGGGTGCGCACCTGCGCGAGCACGACAGCAGAGCCTTGCGGATCCACCTGGGCAAAATCGCGACGCTTCTCCTGCAAGCCCGCGATTGCCTCGGCGAAACCCATGAACGGCTTCATCTCCGCCGCCCGCTGGTCCTCGCGATCGAGCAGACCGAGCTCGTAGCGCAGGTTCAACCGCATCAGGTGCCAGTCGATCCGACCTTCCGCACCAAGCGCGTCGAAATTCATCGCATCCAGCCGGGACTGCCAGCCCTGGTAAAACTCGCGCAGCCGGCGATTGCGCAGCGCGGACCCCGGCACCGAATAAATCCTCAACAGGCCGTCGCGATCGGCGACGAAGCGCTCCACCAGCTCGCGCAGTTCGCTCGACTGGGGCTTGGCGAGTGTCGCCACGTCCGGCAGGTACTGACCCGCGTCACGGGCGGCCTGCGTCGGCTGGCCATACCGAAAATCCGCCGCGTTTGCGGCCGCAACCGACACCAGGAATGCGACCACCATCCGACCATTCGGGTATTTCATAGGGGATGCGGGAGTTTCCCGCATCGCCTCACGGTCGCAAGCGCGGATTGGTTCACCGCAGCGGCAACCAGACTTTCATCGGCTGCAGGCCGCGGTTGTTCCAAGCGAAATACGGAATCGCCGTGAAGGTCGGTGCGCCGGCCGGATGGACCGCAAGCGTGGTTGCGCCGCCCACGGAGGGCTCGGCCACAACCGGGGTGAATTGAAACGGCGCGCGCAAGGCCAAATCCGCGATGGCTTGGTCCACGCCCTCCACGCAGTAAACCACCGGCCCCCTTTCCAAGGCAGCCTGACCGCGCGTCGCCATGATGGCGTCGTGCCCCTTCACGACCTGGACGCGCAACGGGAACTCGAGCGTGACCGTGTCGCCCTCGCGCCACTCGCGGTCAATCGTGACATACCCGTGGTCGGGCGCGACGGTCACCGGCTCGCGACCGAGCAACACCCGCGCGCCGCCCGGCTCGGAGGTGTAGGTGTATAGATCCGAGGGCACGGGACGTCCCTGCGTCCAACCGGGAATGCGGACCTTCAGCGCAAACCGGGTCGCGCCTGCGGGTGAAATGGTCAGTTTGATCGTGCCGGACCAGGGATAGTCCGTGGTTTGCGTCAGTTTCACCGGCGTGCCAGCGACCTTCACTTCGCCGACGCTCTCGCTGTAAAAGTTCACAAACAGGTCGCGCTCCTTCACCGCGTAGAAATATCCGGTGAGCGCCGCGAGTGTGCGCATGAGATTGGGCGGGCAACAGGCGCAGCCAAACCACGGCGCGCGTCCCGCGTGGTCATGGTTGTTCTTTTTCTGGCCGTCATAGGCGAGCGGGTTGGGATAAAAGAACCGGTCACCGGCAGCGGACACGCCGCTCAGGAATCCGTTGTACGCGGTGCGCTCGAGCACGTCGATGTACTTGGCGTCACCGGTGAGCAGAAACATCCGGTGGTTCCAGTTCATCAGCGCGATGGCCGCGCAGGTTTCGTTGTAGCCGTCGTGGGGGAGTTCGTAGTCCGCGCCATAGGCCTCGCCACGCGCGAGAGCCCCCACCCCGCCGGTCAGGTAGAGTTTTTTCGAAACGACGTTCTCCCATATCTTCGAGATCGCGGCGAAGTAACGGGCGTCACCCGTGAGCGCCGCGACGTCCGCCATGCCGGCATACATGTAATTGGCCCGCACCGCATGGCCAACGGCCTCGTGCTGGTCGACGACCGGTTTGTGCTGTTGGCTGTAGGTCGTTCCGTCCGGGCCGCGGGCCTCGAGAAAGATCTTCGCCAGCTTCAGCCAGCGTTCATCGCCCGTGACGCGGTAGAGCTTGGCGAGGCCGATTTCCACGATCTGGTGGCCGGGAGCGATGCGCAGCTGACCATCGCCAAAATCGCGCCAAAGCAACTCGGCGTTTCGCAAGCACACGTCGAGCAGCGTCCGTTTTCCCGTCGCCTGAAAATAGGCCACCCCCGCCTCGTAGAGGTGCCCGCAATTGTAGAGCTCGTGACTGAGATCCGGATCTTTTTCCCACCGCTTCACGCCAATCCACTTATGCGCCGGCGAATCCGGATGCATGGTCCGGAACGTGTAGAGATAACCGTCCGGCTCCTGCGCCGCCGTGATCCGGGCGACCCACTGGTCGAGGGTGGCTTCGAGTTTCGGATCGCGCTGCATGCTGAGCACGTAGGCCGCGCCCTCGATTGCCTTGTAGGCGTCGGTGTCATCAAATGGATAAATCGTCGGCGGCTTGATCTGAAAATCCTTCTCGCCTGCCGCGCGGCGGCGCAGGACCTCGGCCGCGAGGTCGAAATTCCGCAGCCGGCCGGACTCCTCGCACTGCTGCAGCGCGAAAGGCACCGTGACCGTGCGGTTGGTTTCCTGCTTCTGGTGCCAGAACCCGCCGGTGATGCGCACCGCGGTGAATGGCACCGGCTGGAAGGGATAGTCCGCGGCAAGCACGGACGCCGCGATCCACAGGAACGCGGCCGTCAGGAGGGGCAGTCGGGGCATGTCAGCGTTCTGCCAGCCCGCAAAAAAGGCCGCAAGCGCCGAGGCCCGCGACCTTTTGTGACCGTCAAGGCAGGTCGATCCCTGCGGCGCTCTCTAGAATTTCCACTCCACGCCGGCAAACGCACCGCGCCCCAGCTGGGGGTAGCCGTGCACGTCCTCGTAGCGTTCATCGAGCAGGTTTTCGACGCGGGCCTTGAGCGCGAGGCGCGGATTGACCTGCCACGCGCCGTAGAGCCGCATCACCGTGTAGTCCTCGGCATTGATGGTGGCGAAGGTGGCGGCGTGCACGTCCTGACGCCCCGCCGCGACCGCCACGCCGGCGCCGGCGCTCAGGCCGTTGCCGAAGTCATGCCAGAGATCCACGGAACCACTGTGCCGCGGACGGCGCAAAAGGCGGGTGCCTTTCGAAAGGTTTTCCGCCTCGAGATAGGTGTAGGCGACTCGCGCTTCGATCACACCGGGCAGGGACACTTTGCCCGACAGTTCCAATCCGCGGGTGCGGGCCTGCTCGACGTTTGCGGTGGTGCCCGGGAAGGAGCCGAAATCGAACACGATCAGGTCGTGGTAGCGCACATCGAACCACGTGGCGCTGATCACACTCCGTTGGTTCGGGAAGTAGTCCACGCCACCGTCCCAGCCGCGGGCCTTTTCCGGACGGAGACCGGGATTGCCGACGTAGAACGCGCTGCGTCCAAAAAGATCGAGAAAGCTCGGCGCACGAAACGAGGTGCCAAAGCTTCCGCGGATTTTCCAGCGCGCGTTTTTCGCGAGCCACGCCGCCGTGGCCCGGCCGGTCGTGGCGCGGCCGAAGCTGTCGTAGTCGTCATTGCGGAACCCACCCGTGAGATGGAGTTGCTCGACCGGCGTCCATTCATCCTGCGCAAAAAGCGCGAGCAGTTGCTGGCTTTCGTTGATGCTGCCGAAGCCGACGTTGCGCGTGTGGTTGGCCTCGGCAGTGAAGCCCCCGGTGATCCGATGGCGCTCGTTCGCGACATAGGTCGTCTGCCAATCGAGCACGCCCCGCTGGTTGGTGACGGGAGTTTTCGCGGTGCCGTTGTCCGAAACGTAGCGACGGTATTGGCCGCCAATCACGGCGTGACTCGTCAGATTGGGGGCGTGGGTGAAGTCCGCGAAGACTGTCGCGAGTTGATTGCTCTCGGTTTCCCGGTTGTTGGGGTCGTTGGTGAATCGATCACCCGGCGAACCATACCGACCAAAAAATCCGCGGAGCGTGCCGCCGACAGCGGTGGTCTGGGAGAGCCGGCGGTCCACCCTCAGCGCATATGTGACGCTGTCGAAGGAGTTGTTGGGACGATCATTGTCGGTGTGGCCGCCCGACAGCGAAAACGTGTAAGCGTGCTGCGCGTCGCCGCCCTGTGCGGCGAGCGCGCCCTGGACGGTGCCGAAGGCGCCGGCTTCCGCGGCGACCGTTGCGGAGGCCGGCCCCTGGCCACGCTGGCCCCGCAGCGACACCACGCCGCCAACCGCTTCACCGCCATAAAGCGTGCTCTGCGGGCCATGGGCGACCTCGAGATTGTCGCAGCCCGTCACGCACATGCCCCCGATGGCCGCTTGGTAGTCGGTGTTGGGATCGTTGAAACGGATGCCGTCGACCAGGAAGAGCGTTTGGTTGGAATTCGATCCCCGCAGGAAGAGCGAGGCGACGCCGCCGCTCGCGCCGGATTGGGCCATGACCGCGCCGGTCATGCCCGCGAGACCGGCACGAAGGCCGGTCAGCTGCATGCGCGCGAGGTCGGCGCCGCTGATTTGTTCAACATAGGTGCCGGCGGTGGTCAGGGCCACGGGTGTACGCGTGGCAGTCGTAACGTAGGTCGGCAGGTTTTCGGTTTCGCGGTTCTGGCCGAACACGGCCAGGGCCGGCAGCAAGCCGACGACGAACAGGAGGCGTCTCGGGGACGCGAGGGAGGCATTCATGATCTGCTGGTTTGGTGGCAAGAGCAGATCGCCGCGGTCGCGCCGCGTCATTCCACTCCCACCCTTCAATGTGCGTTGAAGGTGAACGCGGACGCCCGCACAGGCGTTCGCGTGGTGAGTTTCCAAGGGCAGATGTTCGGACTCCGCATGTGTGCGCCGCGCACAAGTAACAAGTCCCAAGGATAAGGTACCAGGAGCTTGGCTCCGGTTACTTGTCACTTGTGACTTGGTCCCTGCGCGCCAGCGCGCCTCGCCCCCGCCTTCACCGGTTGCCCGATTGGCTTGCTCCCGCCCTGACGCGAGATGGGGGTCTGTGATGCGTTACCGCAGCGCAACTGTGGCCGGCTTTCACGGCCTTCCCTGAATCCTTGGAATGAGCTGAAAGAACGTCAGGCCGCCACCCTCCCAGCCACCCCATCACTTACGCAAGCCCAATTCCTGTCATTAGTTACACAAGGCATCCCAGGGGTAATTACTCAGTTGCCTTTTTCATATCATCGCATCCTGATGCAAGGATACGTGAAAATTAACCGATGAGCGCCTCCCAACCAACCGCCGCTGAACTCGCCCTGCGCCGCACGTTGGGCGAACGGGTCGCGATCATCGATGGCGCGATGGGCACGACGATTCGGGCTTACAACATCACCGAGGCGCAGGCCCGTGGTGATCGCTTCAAGGACGCGCCCAAGGATCTCAAGAACAACGGCGACATTTACTCGCTGACCCGGCCGACCGAGATTGAGGACATTCATCGGCGTTTCCTGGAAGCGGGTGCCGACATCGTCGAAACGAATACCTTTTCGGCCACCAGCATCGGCCAAAGTGAGTTCTTCGTGGAAGACCCGCGCGAAAAAGGCGGGCGCAAGGACCCGGCATTCTATCAAAGCGTCATCGAAAACCCGTTCCTCCAGGAGCTGGCGCACGACATCAATTTCCAATCCGCGCGGCAGTGCCGCACGTGGGCCGACCGCATCGCCAACAATTCCGGGCGCCGGCGGTATGTTGCCGGCGCCGTCGGGCCCCTGACGGTTTCCCTTTCGAATTCGCCCGATGCGGATGACGCGGGCTTCCGCGTGGTCACCTTCGACCAGGTCAAAGCGGACTACCGGCGCCAGGTGCGTGCACTCATCGCCGGCGGCGTCGACCTGCTGTTGGTTGAGACCATTTTCGATTCGCTGAACGCCAAGGCCGCTCTCGTGGCGATCGAGGAGATCTTCACCGAGGACAAAATCCGCCTGCCGCTGATGATTTCCGCGGCCGTGGGCCGGGGCGGCGAGACGATGATCTCCGCGCAAACCGTCGAGGCCTTCTGGCACGCGGCGCGCCACCACCGGCCCCTGGCGGTCGGCCTCAATTGCTCGATTGGTCCCGACCTCATGCGGCCGTTCCTCGAGGAACTGGCGGGCAAGGCCGACACCTTCATTTCGTGCTACCCGAACGCCGGCCTGCCGAATCCCCTTTCGCCGACGGGCTTTGATCTCGGTCCGCAGGACATGGCGCGCTTCATGGGCGAGTTTGCGGACAGCAAGCTTTTCAACATCGCGGGGGGATGTTGTGGCAATACCCCGGAGCACATCGCCGCCATCGCGAACGCCCTGAAACCGAAACCGGCCCGGTCTTTCACGATGGTGAAGCCGAACCTTTCGGCTGAAACCAATGAGAAGAATCACGCCCGCCCGCTGAAGCTTTCCGGTTCCCTTCCCTTCACCCAGCAAACCGGCACGTTCCTCATGGTCGGCGAACGCACCAACGTCGCCGGTTCGCCGAAGTTCGCGAAGCTCATCAAGGAAAACAAATTCGAGGAAGCCGTGGCGGTCGCGCGCCAGCAGGTCGAGAACGGCGCGAACGTCATCGACGTGTGCATGGACGAGGGCCTCATCGACGGCGTCGCGGCGATGACCCGCTTCCTGCAGTTGTGCGCCAGCGAGCCCGAGGTCGCAAAGGTGCCGATCATGGTCGATTCCTCCAAATGGGAGGTCATCGAGGCGGGCCTGAAATGCCTTCAGGGCAAGGGCGTCGTAAACTCTATTTCCCTCAAGGAGGGCGAAGCCAAGTTTCTGGAACAGGCACGCACGATCCTGCGCTACGGCGCCGCGGTCGTCGTGATGGCCTTCGATGAGCAGGGCCAGGCGGCGACCTACGAGGACAAGACTCGCATCGCGGCGCGCGCGTACAAGCTGCTCACCGAACAGGTCGGCTTCCCGCCCGAGGACATCATTTTCGATCCGAACATCCTCACCGTCGGCACCGGCATTGAGGAGCACAACAACTACGCGGTCGATTTCTTCCGCGCGACGAAATGGATCAAGGAGAACCTCCCGCACGCCAAGGTCAGCGGCGGCGTCTCGAACGTTTCCTTCGCGTTCCGCGGCAACAATCCGGTGCGCGAGGCGATGCACGCGGCGTTCCTGTACCACGCGATCGCCGCGGGCATGGACATGGGCATCGTGAATCCTGGCATGCTCGAGGTCTACGAGGAGATTCCCAAGGATTTGCTGGAGCTCGTTGAGGACGTCTTGCTGAACCGCCGGCCGGATGCCACGGAACGCCTCGTCGACTTCGGCGAAAAACTGAAGGCCTCGGGCGCGGTGAAGGATCAAAAGGCCAACATCGAAGTGCTTGAGGCCTGGCGTCAGGGCACCGTCGAGGAACGCCTCTCCCACGCGCTCGTGAAGGGCATCGATGCGTGGATCGACCAGGACACGGAGGAAGCGCGCCAGAAATACGGCAAGCCGCTGCTGATCATCGAAGGACCGCTGATGGACGGCATGCGGGTCGTGGGCGATTTGTTCGGCGCGGGCAAAATGTTCCTGCCCCAGGTCGTGAAGTCCGCCCGCGTGATGAAGAAGGCCGTGGCGTATTTGCAGCCCTTCATGGAGGCCGAAAAAGCCGCGCTCGTCGCCGCCGGTGGCATCGCGCGCGCGCAAGGCCGGATCGTCATGGCGACCGTGAAGGGAGACGTCCACGACATCGGCAAGAACATTGTCGGCGTGGTGCTGGCCTGTAACAACTATGAGGTCACCGACCTTGGCGTGATGGTCTCGTGCGAAAAGATCCTCGCCGCGGCGAAGGAAAAGAACGCCGACGTGATCGGTTTGTCGGGTTTGATCACGCCGTCGCTCGACGAGATGGTGCACGTCGCCAGGGAAATGGAGCGCACCGGTTGCCAGCTCCCGCTCCTAATCGGCGGGGCCACGACATCCGCCGCCCACACCGCGGTGAAGATTGCGCCGAACTACTCGCAGCCGACCGTCCACGTGCTCGACGCATCCCGCGTGATCGGCGTGGTCTCCAAGTTGCTCAGCCCGGACAATAAAGCTGCCTATGTGGCCGAAGTGAAAGCAACCCAGGACCGGCAGCGCACGGAATTCGGCGACCGCCGCGGGGCGCGCAAGTTACTGCCTCTCGCGGATGCGCGCCGCAACGCAACGCCCACGGACTGGCAAACGGTCGATATCCCCCGCCCGGAGTTCCTGGGGACCCGGGTTTTCTCCTCGGCGGCCGAGGGCTCGAGCTTGCGCACGGGCAAGTACGTTGAGCGAATCACGCTCGAGGAGATTGCCGAGTACATCGATTGGGGGCCGTTCTTTTCCTCCTGGGAACTGCATGGCAGGTTCCCCGATATCCTGAAGGACGAGGTGGTCGGCGCCGAGGCGACGCGCTTGTACGGCGACGCCCAACAAATGCTGAAGAAGATCATCGCCGAGAAGCGGTACACGGCCAAAGCCGTCATCGGCTTTTGGCCGGCAAACTCCGTTGGGGATTCGATCGAGGTCTATGCCGACGAATCGCGCGCGAAGATCCTCAAGACGTTCCATTTCCTTCGGCAGCAGAACGAAAAACCTGCCGGGCAGCACAACCACTGTCTCGCTGATTTTATCGCGCCAAAGTCCAGTGGCCGGATCGACCACCTGGGCGGTTTTGCGGTGACCGCCGGGCATGGCGTCGAGGCGCTCGCCGCGGAATACCGAGCAAAGCACGACGACTATTCCGCCATCATGGCCCAGGCCTTGGGAGACCGCCTCGCCGAGGCGCTCGCGGAGTTCATGCACAAGAAGGAGCGGGACTATTCAGGTTTCGGGAAGACCGAGAACCTGGAGATGAAAGACATCATTCGCGAAAAATACCGCGGCATCCGCCCGGCCCCCGGCTACCCCGCCTGCCCGGACCACACGGAGAAACCGCCGTTGTTCGATCTGCTTAATGCGACGGAACACACGGGGATCACGCTGACGGAATCCAACGCCATGCATCCCCCGAGCAGCGTGAGCGGCCATTATTTCAACCACCCCGAAGCGAAGTATTTTGCCGTCGGCAAGATCCTGAAGGACCAGGTGGACGACTATTCAGCCCGGAAGGCGCAACCGTCCAATGTTACCGAACGCTGGCTGGCACCATACCTGGACTACGAGCCGACAAGCTAAGTTGCCGAGGCCGGGCGGGCGACCCGCTCGGAGATTGCAATTATTCAGCCGAAAATGATGCTGCGCACCATGCGTGGTCGATTTGCAAGGGCTTTGATTGTGCTAGGGTCGTTGCTAGCGGGGCCGGCGGCTTTCGCCCAAGCCACGATCAGTCTGAGTTCGGTGATCGGCGCGTCCGGCACCAGCGCAGCGTCCGTGCCGGCGTCGGCAGCGCCGTCAATATGACCGGCGTAGGCAACGATGGGATCATCACCACGCTCACTGCGGTCGGGAGCGCCAATCCCACCCGGCGGCGCGCGGCGGGCATCGCGCGCTAGATTTTTTGCGCCAGCGCCTCGAGCTGGGACGTTGCGATGCCCCAGCCTTGGTGAAAGCCCATCTTCTCATGGGTTTGGCAGTCCTCCACCGTCCAGTGCCGCACTCGCGCGGTGTACTTGGTCTTGCCGTTGCCGAGATCTTCAAAGGTCAGGATGCCCGTAAAGAACGGCTTGGCGGACGGTTCCCACGCGGCGGTGTAGGCGTCGGTGAAGACGATTTTCCTGTTGGGCACGACTTCGAGGTAAACGCCGCGATTCGGAAATTTTTGGCCGTCGGGTCCCTGCATGGTGATGCAGCTCGCGCCCCCGGCCCGGACATCGGTAATCGCCTCGACCGTCTTGAAGGGCGGTGGCGTGAACCACTGCACGATCAGTTCCGGTGTGGTCCAGCAGCGGAAGAGTTTTTCCGGTGTGGCATTGAGAACGCGTTCGAGCACGAGCTCGCGATCGGCGGGAAACGTGGAAGATTGATTCGACATAGGAAGTTTTAGTTGGGGTTGTCTTCGTTCCAACGAGCGACCGGTCCTCTTTCGGACAACTGAAGCGAGATTTCAGCTCGCTCGAGAGCGACCCTCACGGTTTCGCCACGGACTGGAGCACTGCCAACATGGCGGCATGGATGTGGCCATTGCTCGCGACATAGCGACCGCGATCGAGCCTTTGGGGGTGTGAGCCACCGTGGTAATCGGTCACCGTGCCACCCGCTTCCCGGGCGATGAGCATTCCAGCCATCGCATCCCACGGCTTCAGGTCTTTCTCCCAATATCCGTCAAGGCGGCCAGCCGCGACGTAGCTCATGTCCAGCGCGGCGCTCCCGAGTCGGCGTTCGCCGCGGATATGGCGGAGAAACGCGGCCCATTCGCGCTCATTGTTGTCGGAATTCGTATGCTTGTCGTACGGGAATCCGCTGGAGCAAACGGCGTCCGTAAGCGAAGCGGTGCTCGTCACTTGGATCGGCCTCAGGTTGAGGAGAGCCCCCTGCCCCGCCGCGGCCGAGAACAACTCGTCGCGAGTGGGATCGTAGATTACGCCGAGCAACGGCTCCCGGTCGCGCGTCGCCAAGGCGATGCTCGTGCAGAAATGCGGGAGTTTGGCCGCGAAATTCACGGTGCCGTCGATCGGATCCACGAACCAGTGGTAGGCGGCGCTTGCGGCGGAAGCGCCCTGGCCGCCGCCTTCCTCGCCGACGATGTGATGATCGGGAAAGCGTCGGGAAAGCGCCGCGACGATGAAGGCTTCGGCTTCGGTGTCGGCTGCGGTCACGATGTCGCTACGGACATTTCCTTTGATGGTCGTGGGAATAGGAGCTGCGAAATGCCGCAGGATGATCTGACCGGCGCCGCGGGCGATCTGGGCAATTTCCGGTACGAGGCTTGCAGGCTCGAGTTTGGTGGGCATGCGGTGGAGGAGGGGCCGAGCAAGTCGACAGACAAAAACAAAAAGGCCCGGACGCTGCTTTCGCAACATCCGGGCCATAAACCTGGCAACGACCTACTCTCGCGGGACCTAACGTCCTACTACCATTGGCTACGCGGGGCTTAACGGCCGTGTTCGGGATGGGAACGGGTGGAACCCCCGGTATATGGTCACCAGGAAACCTGTACTCCTTGCGGAGAAATTGAAGAAAAGTTCAGACAAACTTCGTGCTCTGTAAGCAGGTGAGATAAACGCCTAGAAACCGGTATCTGCATAAACCGGCAAGGTCATTAGTAGCAGTAAACTGAACGTATTACTACGCTTGCATTTCTGCCCTATCAACCGGGTGGTCTACCCGGACCTTGCACCGTCTTGCGACGGATTGTGATCTTATCTTGGGAGGAGCTTGGCGCTTAGATGCTTTCAGCGCTTATCTCTTCCGCACATAGCTACCCGGCGCTGCCACTGACGTGACAACCGGAACACCAGAGGTGCGTCATTCTCGGTCCTCTCGTACTAGAGAATGAACCCCTCAAATCACAAACGCCCACAGCGGATAGAGGACCGAACTGTCTCACGACGTTCTGAACCCAGCTCGCGTACCACTTTAACCGGCGAACAGCCGGACCCTTGGGACCTTCTCCAGCCCCAGGATGTGATGAGCCGACATCGAGGTGCCAAACCGCGCCGTCGCTGTGAACGCTTGGGCGCGATCAGCCTGTTATCCCTAGCGTACCTTTTGTCCTATGAGCGATGGCGATTCCACATTCAACCACCGGATCACTTGAACCTGCTTTCGCAACTGCTCGACTTGTTGGTCTCACAGTAAAGCTCCCTTATACTCATGCGCTCTGTAGCCCGATTACCGACCGGGCTGAGGGAACCTTCGTAATCCTCCGTTACTCTTTGGGAGGATTCCGCCCCAGAAAAACTGACCTGCTATCACTGTCCCACGCCCGGATGACGGGACGAGGTTAGACGCCTAACAATTAAAAACTGGTATTTCATATTGCGACTCGGCCCGCCCCTGAAGGCAGGCTTCGCAGTCTCCCAGCTATGCTACGTATTAAAAATCAAGCGACAATAACAGCTTACAGTAAAGGTGCATAGGGTCTTTCCGTCCTGCTGCGGGTAGGCGGCATCTTCACCGCCACTACAATTTCACTGGGCCTCTCTCCGAGACAGTTGTCAACTCGTTACACGATTCGTGCGGGTCGGAACTTACCCGACAAGGAATTTCGCTACCTTAGGACCGTTATAGTTACGGCCGACATTCACGGGGGCTTAGACCCGGAGCTTACACCCCAGGCTTTCACCTTTCCGCATTGGTCACGTGTCACTCCCTATACGTCGTCTTGCGACTTAGCAGAGAGCTGTGTTTTTGCTAAACAGTCGGTTGACACTCTTATCTGTGGCCTCTTGCGAGGCACCCCTTATAGCTAACATACGGGGTCAGTTTGCCGAGTTCCTTAGAGAGATTTAACCCACGCGCCTTAGAATACTCATCTATTCCACCTGTGTCGGTTTACGGTACGGGCACCCTATCAAATAGCCACGAAGCTTTTCCCGGGAGCCGAGTATCACACGAATTGCCTCGGCCGTAGCCTCAGCTCTTTGTCGTCTTTCAGATACATCCGGTATTTTATCCCCGAACAACCTACGGACTTGAACGGAAATCAGCGCTCCGCTCGTGTTAACTTTCTCCGTCACTCCTTGGCATCGAACTCCAATAAGGTGGTGCTGGAATATTGAACCAGCTGTGCATCGACTACTCCTTACGGCCTCGTCTTAGCTCCCGACTAACCCTGGGAGGACGAACCTTCCCCAGGAATCCTTGGAATTGAGGCGAGATGGATTTCAACCATCTTTATCGTTACTTATGTCTGCATTCTCACTTCCAAACGCTCCATGGTCGGTGACCCTTCCACTTCGCTGCATTTGGAACGCTTTCCTACCCCGACATCTTGCGATGTCAGCCATAGCTTCGGTACATGGCTTAAGTCCCGATCATTTTCGGCGCAATTTCGCTCGATGGGTCAGCTGTTACGCACTGTTTAAATGATGGCTGCCTCTAAGCCAACATCCCCATTGTCTAAGCAAAATCACATCCTTTAACACTGAGCCATGTTTTGGGACCTTAACTGATGGTTTGGATTATTCTCC
>JBGAKQ010000007.1:65000-205298 GCA_044224295.1 Lacunisphaera sp.
TCGGAAAACGCCAAGTTCGCCGAGCAGTGCGAGTCCTGTAATATCAAGTTCATCGGCCCCAAGTCGAAGAGCATCCGCATCATGGGCGACAAGGCGATCGCCAAGGACACGGTGCGCAAGGCTGGCGTGACGACGGTACCCGGCTCGGATGGCCCGATCGACAACGAGACGGAAGCCGTGAAGGTCGCCCGCAAGATCGGATATCCGGTCATCATCAAGGCAGTCGCGGGTGGTGGCGGACGCGGCATGCGTATCGCCCACAATGACGTTTCCTTTGCCAAGGAATTCCACGTTGCCCGCAATGAGGCCGAAAAGGCCTTCGGCAACGGCGCCGTGTACATCGAAAAGTACATCGAGAAGCCGCGGCATATTGAATTCCAGATTCTTGCGGACAGCCACGGCAAGGTGCTCCACCTGGGCGAGCGCGACTGCTCCGTCCAGCGCCGCCATCAAAAACTCATCGAAGAGTCCCCCTCGCCGTTCCTGAACGCCGACCTGCGCAAGAAAATGGGCAAGGCGGCCGTGAAGGCGGCCGAAGCTGCCGAATACCAGAATGCCGGCACCATCGAGTTCCTCGTCGATGCCAAGGGAAATTACTACTTCATCGAGATGAACACCCGCATCCAGGTGGAGCACCCGGTGACCGAGGAAGTCACGGGCATTGACCTGATCAAGCAACAGATCGCGGTGGCGAATGGCGAAAAGCTGTCTTTCGACCAGAGCGACATCAAGTTTGAGAAACACGCGATTGAGTGCCGCATTAATGCGGAGGACCCGGCGCGCAACTTCACTCCCTCGCCCGGCACCATCAGTTTGTACTATCCCCCGGGCGGACTGGGCGTGCGGGTCGACTCCCACGCATACAGCGGCTATGCAATCCCGCCGTTCTACGATAGCATGATCGGCAAACTGATCTGCGTTGGCCCGACCCGCAAGGTCGCGCTCCAGCGCGCCTACCGCGCCCTGAGCGAATACCTGGTTCGCGGCATCAAGACGACGATTCCGCTGCACAAGGCGATCATGAGCGACCCGATCTTTATCGAGGGAAAGGCCACCACGGCCTACATGGAGGATTTCATGTCCCGGACGCCATCCGATCTCTTTTAAGCTAACCTGCAAATCCCGCCCGTATAGCCGCGACTCCTACGAATCGCGGCTATTTTTTTAGCCACCATGCGCATCCCCAAGGCCCACCTGCTGGCAATGGCCGGACTGCTCCTGCTGGTGATCGCAAAATACGATGACGCGGCCGGATTTACCCCGCTGATTCGGTTCGGCGAGACCTCGAAAAACCCGCGGCTGGAAGTCATCAACCACCTGCCGGTCGCGATGATCGAGGGTTCGAACGGCTACGATGGACAATTCTATGCCCAGGTGGCGCTTGATCCCCTGCTCCAGCAACCAGCGCTAGCAGGTGCGTTGGACGTACCCGTGTACCGCGCCCGGAGAATCCTCATGCCGGCCACGGCCGCCACGCTGGGATTGGGCCAACCTTGGCCAACGCTCCAGGCATTTGCACTGATCAATGTCGCCTGCTGGCTGGCATTGGGTTGGTTGCTCCATGCCCGCCTCGTCAATGATGACCACGGCCCGGCCCGCTGGTTTGGCTGCATGTTCGCGCTTGGGGTATTGGATAGTGTCCGACAGTCACTTGTCGACCTCCCGGCCTTGCTACTCCTCGCGCTGTCGGTCCATGCCTATGAGCATGCGCGAGAACGATCCGCTTCGATCTGGGGCGCACTTGGAAATCTGACGAAAGAAACAAACCTGCTGGGTTTCGTTGCACTGCAAACGGATGTCCTCACCCGACCACGCCCGTGGCGCCGATTCCTAGTGGGCGCAGCAATCGCCGCCGGCCCGCTGGCGCTGTGGTCGTTCTATGTGCACTCAAGGCTCGGCGGGGATGCGGCCGGGGTTGGCTTCGGCAATTTCACCTGGCCGGGTGTTGGCATCGTCACCCACATAATTGCAAGCGCACGTGGCGTTCTGAATGGAGATTTCGATTCTCGTTTCACGTTTGGTCTGCTGGGTAGCATCGCGCTTCTCATTCAAGCGACGTGGCTATGGTTCATCTGGCGCCCGGCTGCGGCGTGGTGGCGAATCGGCGCAGCCTATTCGATCCTCATGATTCTGCTTAGTGCCTGGGTTTGGTCGGGCTACTGGGCCGCCTGCCGGGCGGTTCTGCCCATGACGATCGCCTTTAACTTGTTGTTGCCCGGCAAACGCGGATTCTGGCCCTGGTGGATCCTCGGAAACATCACCGTGCTTCACGGTGTCTGGCGATTCCTCTAAAATCATGCGTCCCGCGATCCTCTTTCTGGTCTTCTCGCTCACCGGCCGCGCCATCGCCGCGGAACCAACCCCGCTCGACCACCTCGCGGTGTTTCTCACGGGTTCGTTCAGCAATGCGGCGCAAGCCCGGGGCGACCAAAACTTCCGCTCCACGGTGCTGCATGGCACTGCCATCTGGCCTGATCGCAAGGATGGCCCATGGCTGTATGTCGAGCAGGCCCTCGCCGACGCACCCGAGCATCCTTTTCGCCAAGCGATCTATCAGCTGCGGTCGCGATCGGATCAGAAACTTGAAGTCCTAATTTTCGACGTGCCTGATCCGATCGCGGCCACCGGCGCGTGGCGCACGCCCGCAAGATTGCAGGCTCTCACTCCCGAGCAACTGGTCCCCCGAACAGGCTGTTCGCTCGTCCTCGAGCTTCAGGCCGGCGGTACGTTCAAGGGCGGCACCGAAGGCACGGGCTGCGCGAGTTCACTGCGCGGTGCCAGTTTCAGCACGATTCAGATGACCGTCTCCAATGTCGAAATCGTCACATGGGAACGGGGGTATAACTCCGCCGGCGCCCAAGTGTGGGGATCCATTCACGGGGGCTACGTTTTCAAGCGGGCCGACTGAGCGCCAGATCCGACCACTCGCCCAACACCCGGGACTCAACCGTCCAG
Organism: Lacunisphaera sp.; assembly: GCA_044224295.1. Classification (GTDB taxonomy): domain Bacteria; phylum Verrucomicrobiota; class Verrucomicrobiia; order Opitutales; family Opitutaceae; genus Lacunisphaera. The sequence continues at coordinate 67,956 of JBGAKQ010000007.1, forward strand.
GTCGGGTTTGCCGCGCTGAATTGCTTGCGCACGAACTCGAGCTCCTGACTGAGGATTCCGCTCAAGACCAGCAGCCCGCCGGGTTTCACCGCGTTCGATAGCTCCCGGACAAATCGCACGAGCACGTCGGCCTGGATGTTCGCAAGGACGAGGTCACCGGAACGGTCCGCGAGCCCACTGACGAGATCACCCACAAAAAAGTCGACCCGGCCTTCCAGTCCGTTGAGCGCGGCATTTTCCACACTCACCCGAATTGCCTCGGCATCATTGTCAAAGCCTTCAATTCGCCGGAATCCCAACTTGGCGGCGGAGAGTGCCAGGATCCCCGAGCCACATCCGGCATCGATGATGCGGCTTTCACGTTGCCGGGTTTTGGCAAAAGCAACCAAACGCTCGCAACAGAGTCGCGTCGTTTCGTGGTTCCCGGTGCCAAATGCCATGCCGGGATCGAGCCACAGCACCGCTTCGCCCGCAGGCAGCTGGAAGGAATCCCTCTCCCAAACCGGCACCCAATTGAGCGGGCCAAATTTCCACGCCTTGAAATGCACCTTGTAGCTCTCCTTCCAGTCGGCGTCAGGCATTTCCTGGACGGACGGCGCAACGGCGGCCCAAGGCTCCTGGAATTGGGCGGCGATTTCATCCCAGCCGCGCTTTGCGTCCCGCTCGGAATCAAAGTAGCCCGTGAGCCACGCGCGGCCGCTCGGCTTGTCCTCGATCACCATCAACCGCTGTTCCTCGCGCTCCGCGAGCAACTCCTCGATCGCGTTGGCCGCGTCGAGTGGAATCTCCGCCTTCAGTTCAAATACCTTCATGGCGCCGTGAAGTCGTTGCTCAACCGCGCAATCACCGCCGGCAGCAGACGGTGTTCGGCCGCGTGCACCTTTTCCGTCAGCGATTCAAGCGTCTCGCCGGGCACGATGGGCACTTGGGCTTGCTCGATGATCCGTCCGGCGTCGACTTCTAGGCTCACGTAGTGGACGGTGCAGCCCGTCATGCTCACCCCGGCGCGCAGCGCCTGCCCAATGCCATCCAGGCCCGGAAACGCCGGCAGCAAACTCGGATGCAGGTTGATGATCCGGCCTTCGAAAGCGGCGAGGAACTTTGCCTTCAAAACGCGCATGAAACCGGCCAGCACCACCAAGTCGGGTGACTCCGCGCGGATCGCCTCAATGAAGCGTTCCTCGCCGGGGCCCTCCAGTTTCGTTCGAAACGGCGCCGGGTCCACGTAACTGGCGGGCACACCAAACCGCGCGCCCAGCGCAAGGATGCCGGCGTCGGGTTGGTCCGAGAGGATTCGAACCACCCGGGCCCGCCCAAGGCGTCCCGCCTGTTGCGCCTCAAGGATCGCCCCGGCGTTGCTGCCCCGCCCCGAGCCTAGAATGACGACGCGCATCTCGCCTCAGAAAAACTTTTTGGCCTTCTCAAAGAAGCCCTTGCTCATGGGCTCATCCAAGTCGCCACTGACGCGGCCGAATTCTTCCAAGATTCTTTTCTGCTCGGACGACAGGCTCGTCGGAACCTCGACCTGGACCTTGATGAGCTGGTCGCCCTGAGCGCCACCGCGCAGATGGGGCATGCCCCGCCCTTTAAGTCGGAACGTCGTGCCCGACTGGGTGCCGGCGGGAATCTTGAGCGACGCTTTGCCTTCCATGGTCGGCACGTGGATCGTGCCGCCCAGCGCCGCGAGCGTGAACTTGATCGGGATTTCGCAGTAAAGGTCGTCACCCTGGCGCTCGAAGATTTCGTGGTCGCGCACGTGCACGACGATGTAGAGGTCGCCGGCATCGCCGCCCATGACGCCCGCTTCGCCGTTGCCCGCAGAACGCAACTTGTTGCCCGTGTCCACGCCAGGCGGGATGCGCACATTGATCTTGGCCGTCTCGTTGACGCGACCTTCACCGTGGCACTTCACGCAGACTTTCTCGAACTTCTGGCCGGTGCCGTGGCAGGTCGGACACGCCTGCCGAACGTGGAAGAAGCCGCGCGATGTCGTGACCTGACCCGCGCCCCGGCATGTGGGGCAGGTGGTTTTTTTCGAGCCGGGTTCCGCCCCGCTGCCCGAGCAGTGCGTGCAGGCGCCGAGCTTGCGAAAGGAAATCTCCTTCTCAACGCCGCGCGCCGCTTCCTCGAGGGTGATTTCGATGTCGTAGCGCAAATCGGACCCGCGCCCCGCGCCGCCGCCGTTGCCATCACCACCAAAAAACTGGTCGAAAATTCCCCCACCGCCGCCGCCCTGCTGCCCGAACACCTCGCGGAAAATATCGAAAGGATCGTGGAAGCCGCCGCCGGAAAATCCCCCGCCGCCGCCCGGTCGCGGACCGCCGCCCTGCTGGAATGCTGCGTGGCCGTAGCGATCATACGCCGAGCGCTTGTCGGGATCCTTCAAAACCTCGTAAGCCTCGGAAACCTTCTTGAACATTTCCTCGGCCTCCTTGTTGCCCGGATTCTTGTCCGGGTGGTACTGGACGGCCTTTTTTCGGTAGGCCTTCTTGAGGTCATCTTCCGTCGCGTTCTTGGCGACGCCCAACAGCTCGTAATAGTCCTGCTTTTGTCCGGCAGCCATGGGATCAGTTCTGCGCCTCCTTCGCCTGGCCGCTCGAGACGATGACCGACGCCGGACGGACCAGCCGTCCGTTCAGCGTGTAGCCGGGACGGACGACCTGGGAGACGTGTTCCTCGGCGACCGTCGGACTGGGCTGGTGCGAAATGCACTCGTGGAAATTCGGATCGAAGCGCTGGCCGGCCGGGCTGATTTCCTTCAGGCCGTGGCGCCCAAGCGTGGCTTTGAACTGCTCCAGGACCAGGTTGACTCCGTCGACAATCCCTTTGACCTCGGTCTGCTGACGCGCGGCGGCGAGCCCGAGACTCAAATTGTCGAGCACCGGAATCACATCCTCAATAAGGCCTGCCGTGGCGAATTGCCGAAGCTCCTCCTTTTCGCGCAGGGTCCGCTTGCGGAAGTTCTCGAGATCGGCCACGGCCCGCGTATAGCGGTCGAAGTTGGCGGCGGCCTCCTGCTTCGCGGCGGCCAGTTGCTCTTCCAGTTTGGGCGCGGAGGCGGGCGCAGTGGCTTCGGCGCCGGGCGTCGGGTCCTTGGTTTCAGTGGAAGGTATTTCGCTCATAGAAAACGCGACATTTAAGCTCACCAATTCTGCTTTTCAAGCGAGCCTATTAAGCTCCGCGCACGAAATTCTCGGTCACCAACAGGGTGATGCCCCTGGAGGCTGTGAATGCCAGGCCGCGTGAAAACGGCACCAGCACGTTGTCGCCGAGGCGCAGACCCAAAGCCTCATCCCCACCTTCCACGACCGAAAGAATCCGGGGCTGCTGCCGCGGCGCGAATTCCAAACGCTCCCCGGCCTGCAACCTTACCTGGCGAATCGTGAATTCCCGGCATTGGGCCAGGACGGTCGAAGCCGACTGCGCCTGCACCAGCCGCGGCGGGGGCGCGTCGTTCGCCGTGAGACACTCAAGTGATTCGCGCACGTGCAAAGCCCGCGGCTTGCCGTCGAGGCCCACGCGACCCCAGTCGTAAACCCGGTAGGTCGTGTCGGAGTTTTGTTGGATCTCCAAAATCACGTTGCCCGCATCGATGGCGTGCATGACGCCGCTATGGATTAGCAGTGAGTCGCCTTGATGGACGGCAGGCCGCTCGAGCGTTTTTTCAACCGTGCCGTCGGCAATCGCCGCCTCGAATTCCTTGCGCCCGATGCCCGCGCGCAATCCCGCATAAACGGCCGCACCCGGCTCGACGTGGGCGAAATACCAATTCTCGGTTTTCGGTTCGCCACCCAACTTGCCGGCGACACTCGCCGGCGGATGCACCTGCACGCTCAGCCGATCGCGACAGTCGAGCCACTTCACCAGAATTGGGAACGGACGATCCTTGGGCCACGAAGGCCCCATGATCTCGGCGGAATGGCGCAACATCGTTTCACGCAAAGTCTGACCGGCCCATTGCCCGGACGTGATGACCGACTGCGCCTCCGGCCGGTCAACTAGGTCCCAACTTTCCCCGATGGGCGCCCGGCCGGGCAATTTTCGGCTCAAAAAAGACTCCAGATGGCGACCACCCCAGACTCGTTCCTGGTAGATCGGCTTGAAATTGAGAAATGGCGTCATTCGTTGGTCGTAAGCGGCTTGCGCAGATCTTGGGGCGGGATTTTACATTGACCCTCCGTCCCGTTGGACCTGCAATTAAAAAGCCACTCAAATGCCCAAAGCCGATAACACAAACGCAAAGGCGAAAGACAAGGACGCGCCGTCCTTCGAAGGCCCGCGCCACCGGCCCCACTGGGTGGCGGCGTTTGTTTGCCTGGTTTTCGGACTTCTCTCCGGGGTGGCCCTGCTGGACTACGAGCCCGCGCAAAGCGTTAACACGCAGGTGGCCGGCAAAAGCGAAGTGGTTAACGGAGTTTTGAAACAGATGCCCGTTCCTTCGAACGCCGAGCCCAATCTTGTCGGCGTCGTCGGTGCGGAATTTTCCTGGGGCTCGTACTACCTGATCGGTGTCTCGACCTGGCTCATCCCGATTTTCCTGCTCTGGATGACCTACATTTACTTGCGAAGCGCGCGCACGTTGACGGGCACGCGGTTGATTGCGATCGGCACTTGCATCCTCTCCCTCTCATCCCTGGCGCCGATGCAGCCGTGGTTCTTCCATCAGTCCGCGGTTTTCCCGGAAGGCCCGGGTGGCGTGATTGGCCGGGTCATCTATCTGGACGTCCTCAAGGACAGCCTTGGGGTGTTCGGCTCCGCACTGATCCTCGGTACAGTGTACTTCGTTGGGATGTTGTTCATCTTCACGCACGACATCGGAGCGGAGATTGCGCGCCTGATGAACGCGTTTGCCGAGTGGCGCCAAAATCGCGCCGCCCGCGCCGAGGAATTGCGCCAGCGTCGCGAGGCTGCTGCCAAGGAAGCAGCTGCTGCCGCCGCCGCGAAACCAGCGGCCATCACACCGCCCGTTGCACCTGGCTCCTCGAAGAAAATGGTCGTGCCGGTGATAGAAGATCCCCTGGCGGACTCGACGCGCACTCCGGCCGCCGCGGTGAAGCCGAAACCCGAACCAGCCGAGCCGGCCCCCAAGCCGGCGGTCCGGCCGTTGCCAAAACAGCCCGAGCCGCTTGGGACCAAGGCTCCGCTCCCGGGCAAGATCGAACTCAACATCGTCAAGCCGGAGGAACCAAAAAAGGCCAAGGTCGCGCTGCCCCAGAGCGACGACAAGAATTACGAATTCCCGCCGTTGAAACTCCTGCGGGAGCAGGTGAAGGGCGACGTTTCAAACTCGGAGGAAGAACACCGGCAGAATGCCGAGAACCTGCTGCGCATTCTCGGCGAGTTCGGCGTCGAGGTTACGTTGGGAGAAATTCACGTCGGCCCCGTCATCACTTGCTACGAGGTCGTGCCCGCCCCCGGCGTGCGCGTCGAAAAGATCTCCGGCCTGGACAAGAACATCGCCCTCGGCATGCGGGCGCAGTCCGTGCGCATCCTGGCCCCGATTCCCGGCAAAGCCGCGGTCGGGGTGGAAGTGCCGAACCAGAAATCCACGCCCGTGGGCATGCGCGAAATCCTGGAGAGCGCGACCTGGAACGATGAGAAGCGCGAATTGCCCGTGGCGTTGGGCAAGGACGTCAGCGGCAAACCGCTGATTTCCGACCTGACGAAGATGCCGCACTTGTTGATCGCCGGCTCCACCGGCTCCGGCAAGTCGGTCTGCATCAATTCCATCGTCGCCTCGATCCTTTACTCCAAGAGCCCGAAGGATGTTCGCCTCATCATGGTGGACCCAAAAGTCGTCGAGCTGAAGATCTTCAATCCGCTGCCGCACATGCTGATTCCCGTGGTGACGGAGCCGAAGAAAGTGCCCGCGGCGCTGAAGATCCTCCTCAAGGAAATGGAGCGCCGCTACCAGATATTCGCGAAGGTCAACGTTCGCAACATCACCGGCTTCAACAATCGCAAAAAGGAAAAGCCCGAACCCCTGCCCCCCGAGCAGCAGGCGGAGCTCGACGGTGTCGTCGAGGAAATCGAGATCCCGGATCGGCTGCCATATATCGTCGCCATCGTCGACGAATTGGCCGACCTGATGATGGTCGCGCCCGCGGAAATCGAAACCTCGATCGCCCGTCTCGCGCAACTCGCGCGCGCGGCCGGCATCCACCTCATCATCGCGACCCAGCGCCCGTCGGTGAACGTCATCACGGGCGTCATCAAGGCGAACCTGCCCTCCCGCATCGCGTTCCAAGTCGCGTCTCAGGTTGACTCCCGCACGATCCTTGACGGCAAGGGCGCGGACACGCTGATCGGTCGCGGTGACATGCTCTTCTCGCCTCCGGGCAGTTCGAAGCTCGTGCGCGCGCAAGGCGCGTTCGTGGCCGACGAGGAAGTGCAAAGCATCGTCGAGTTCCTCAAGCGCAACGGCCCACCGCAATACGACCAGTCGGTGCAGCAGCAGATCGATCGCGCCGCCAAGGAGGAGGAGGAAGGCGAGGACGGCGAAGGCGAGGAGGAAGGCGACATGGGCGACGATAGCGCGCTGTTCCAACAGGCTTTGGACGTGCTCAAGTCGACCAAACGCGCGTCCACCTCCATGATGCAACGCCGCCTGCGCATCGGCTATAATCGCGCCGCCCGCATCATGGATTTGATGGAGGACAAGGGAATCGTCGGTCCTGAAAATGGGTCCTCCCCCCGTGAAATTCTAGTCGATCTGGACACATACCAACCGTGAGCCCCGAATAGACTTTCAAAACCCCGGCAAAAACTCTTAACCAATCATCATGCAGACCATCGGCGAAAGGCTCGAGGAGGCGCGCAAGCGCAAGGGCATCTCCATCCGCGAGGCCGCGGAAACCACCAAGATTCGCGGCGACTACCTGCAGAAATTCGAAGCCAATTCGTTCGACGTCGATCTTCCGCCGCTCTACGTGCGCGGATTCCTGCGCTCGTATGCGCGTTTTTTGGAATTGGATCCCGAACGCCTGGTGAGCGATTTCGATGCGTTGGGCGGCCGCGAAAGCAAGCCGAGCCGCCGCGAATCCCGCGAGGGCTTCGGCCGGGTTGACTTTAGCGAACCGTCCCGTGAGCCCGCGCCGGGGGAGACGCCCGGACCCGCCAGCGGTCGTTCGGCCCAGGATCAGGCCGTGATGCTGAAGTTTCTTCTGCTCGGCGGTGGCGCGTTGGTCGCCGTGGTCGTGCTCATCCTCCTGTTGAAGGTCATTTTTGGCGGCGGTGCCCCCGCAAAAACCGCCAGCTCGGCCGTACCCGAGCAGCCGGCGGCCACCCAACCGGCCACGACCCGCGAAGCCACCTTCACCATCACCATTGTGGAACCCACGCGCATCAAGGTGGCCTATTCGGACGGCAGCACCGTGTTCCTGGACGGCAGATATCCGCTCAATCGCGGCGAGACGCGCACCATTCGCTACTCGAAGGAGCTCACCGTCACGATCGAACACCCCGACCGCATCAGGATTGAGCTCAACGGACAGGCCAAGGACGTGCCGACGAACATCCCCATGAGTCAGTTCCGGGTGCCGTTCGAAGCGCCGCGCTGATTCGCGGCTCCATCGCAACTTCGGGCCGGCGTTTGCCGGCCCTTTGTGTTTCTGGTCGCACCCCCGAGTTTGTATTGGAAGCGAGCGGGCAATTTGCTTTACCAATCACTCATGGAACGCATCCCGTACCTCGGGCACACAATTTTCAAATGGCGCGTCGGGGCGTCGTCATTCCTCGCGCTGCCGGAGAAAGGGGCACGGCTGATGAACTGGAACGTCACACTCGGCGACGGCAGTGTGCGTGATATCCTCTACTGGCCCGAGGTCGAAAATCTCGACAACATCGCGAGTGTCCGCGGCGGAAATCCCATCCTGTTCCCCTTTGCCGGTCGCACGTACGACCGCGGCGATATCCACTTTTGGCGCGACGAGGAGGGCGTGCGGCGCCCGATGCCAATGCATGGCATCGCGCGACAGGGAAAATTTCGGACCATCCGCCTGGATGAAGGCGGCTTCTCCGCCCAGTTCGTACCCGATGAAACCGCAAAGGCTGCCTACCCCTACGACTACGAGTTTGTCGTCAGCTACCGCTTCGATCCCCGGAGTCTTTTTGTCGAGCTGCAGTTGGCCAATCTCGGGCGCAAACCGATGCCATGGTCCGCGGGGCACCATTTTTATTTCACGATCCCGTGGACCTCAGGGCGGACCCGGCGTGACTATGTCCTCGAGACCACCGCATCGAAACACTACCAGCGGGACGAACGGGGCGGGCTTGTGCCATTCACCGGCGCGTCGGCTCGCGAACACCTTGGAAACCCGGCTTTGATCGATTTGATCCACACGGGCTTGCGGCGTGAAGTGTTTGCCGTGACGGAGCCAGCGTCGGGCAGCCGCCTGCATTTCCGCAGCGGCATGGCGCATAGCCCCGGCCAGGACCTGGCGGTCGTCACGTGGACCGCCGATGACAAATCACCCTACTACTGCATCGAGCCGTGGATGGGCCCACCGAACTCCCCGGAAAACAAGGTCGGACTCCATACGATCGCGCCGGGACAGACTCAGAAATTCTACGTCGAAATCACGATTGGCTGATGACCCCGCCGGTTCGCCCCTCGCTGGCGTCGAGCCTGTTTCGTGGTCCGCCTATCCTCAGAGTCGGCAAGCCGCGACTGTGACGGGACATAAACGTGCAGTCAGGCCCCAGAGGTTCGCCCCGGCATTCCGACCCGGCATTCATTCCAGTTTTTCCGTTACTTTTTCCCTGCAAACCCGTCAAATGCGCGCATGAGTTTTCCCGTGGCTTTTATTGAAGGCATTGGCGGACCGGAGTTGATGATGATCATGTTCGTCATCCTGCTGCTGTTTGGCGCCAACCGATTGCCAGAATTGGCCCGTGGACTCGGAAAGTCCGTGCGCGAATTCAAGAAAGCCGCGAGCGGCGTTGAGCAGGAAGTGCGGCGCGCGATGGAAGAGGAGCCGCCCAAGCCGGCCCCAAAGCCGCTGGGCACGGTTCAGAAGAGCCCTGAGTCGGGCGCGACTCCTCCGCCCGCGGCGGAGTGAGTTAGAGGAATTCGCTGGAGGCGTCGGAGATTTCGCGTCCCGCCGGAGGCGCGAAAAAACGACTTCATCCGCGGTTGGGCTCATCTCGCGACCCGCGCTTTCGGGCGTGATTGGTGCGAACAGTCGCGCAAGCGCGGTGAGTGTCCCATTCGCGGGAATGACGAATTTCATCTTCGCGCCAATTGCCCCGCACAGCGAATGCCCAAAAACCGCGAAGAAAATTTCTAGTCGATTTGGACCAAGCACTTAAAACACCCACTGTAACTTGGCACATCGCTTGCGTGTATGTACGGCATCCAACGATAACCATGAACAAGAACACTCTCCTCTCCCTCTTCGGTGCCCTCCTCGTCGCGACGGCGAGCGCGGCCTCCAGTGAAAATGAATCTTCGATCGCGCTCCCGGTGTTTGAAGTGACCGCGACCCGCGGCTCGTCCGCCGAGGATCACGTGAACCACAGCCTGAGCGCGCTTCGCGCCCTGGCGAACGCCCCGGTGCACGTTTCCATCGATCTCCCGGCACTCAAGGCACCGGTGAACGGCACGGGCGCCCTGCTCGCGCGGACCCGCGTCGCGAAGCTCTGATTTTTGGTTGTTAGCGCGTTCTTTGCTAGTGTGTGTGTGTCAAAAACCCGCCCCGCAAGGGGCGGGTTTTTTGTCGCCCTGTCTCGGGCCGAATCGCACGCTCGCTGCATGGCGTCGGACGAAAGTGACAACCCGGTCGCGATTCCCATCACGGGTGAGTTGGACCTGCACACCTTCAAGCCCGCCGAGGTCACGTCGCTGCTCGGGGAGTATTTCGCCGCGTGCCGGGCACGCGGTGTCCTGCGGGTACGCGTGGTGCACGGGAAAGGCACCGGCGCGCTCCGCGAGCACGTACACCGCTATCTACGCAATTCAAGGGATGTTGTCCGCTTCTCCCAAGGCGGCGAAACCTCCGGTGGCTGGGGTGCCACCCTCGTTACACTTCTGCCGCCAAATTCCTGATGAACATCGCGCGACTTCGTGCGATTATGCCGGCCTTTCAATCCCATGAACTCAATGCACGAAGTAGACTACAAGATCCACGGTGACGACATGCAGTTTGTCGAGGTCGAGCTCGATCCGCAGGAAGCGGTGGTGGCCGAAGCCGGCGGCATGATGTACATGGAGGATGGCATCGCGATGGAGACGATTTTTGGCGACGGTTCTCAGCAGAACTCCGGCTTCATGGGGGCGCTGCTGGGTGCCGGCAAACGACTCATCACGGGTGAATCGCTTTTCATGACCGTCTTTCAAAACCAAGGCGGCGGCAAAAGAAAGGTCGCGTTTGGCGCGCCCTATCCGGGCAAGATCATCCCGGTCCACCTCGCCGAGGTCGGGCGCGAACTGATTGCGCAAAAGGATTCTTTCCTCTGTGCCGCCAAAGGCGTGAGCATCAGCATCGCCTTCCAAAAACGCCTCGGCGCCGGTTTGTTTGGCGGTGAGGGGTTCATCATGCAGCGCCTGAGCGGCGATGGCTGGGCGTTCATCCACGCCGGTGGCACCCTGATGGAACGCACCCTGGCGCCCGGCGAGTCCCTTCGGGTGGACACGGGCTGCATCGTGGCTTTTCAGCCAACAGTCGACTACGACATTCAGTTTGTGGGCGGCGTAAAGACGGCGCTGTTTGGCGGCGAGGGCCTGTTTTTTGCGACCCTGCGGGGGCCAGGAAAGGTGTGGTTGCAGTCCCTGCCCTTCTCGCGCCTGGCCGGCCGCATTGTCGCGGCGGCGCCTCAAACTGGCAGCGGTGGTCGGGAGGAGGGCTCGCTGCTGGGTGGGCTCGGCCGGGTGCTCGACGGCGACAACCGCTAAAGCCGCTCATCAACCGGCGACGCCATCCGTCACTACGCGGTTGAGGTTTGCAACCGCCACCGCCACGAATTGGGCATGAGCACCAAATTCACCTACGCACTGATTTTGTCCGTCTCCGGCGCGATTTTTAACCTGCTGATGTATTTCACGGGCTTTCAAACCGAGAAGCTCGCAACCGGCCAGTACTTCCAGTGGTTGGGCTTTGTGGTAATGTTCGCCGTCTTGTGGCTGGGCATCAAGGCCGTGCGCGATGAAGCACCCGCCAAGGGCATGAGCTATGGCCGCGGCGTCGGCACGGGCACCCTGATCTCGTTTTACTCCGGGCTCGTGAGTTCGGTGTACTCGTACATCCACTTCAAATTCGTGAACACCGAATTCGCAGACTACCAGATCGCGATGGCGCGGCCCAAGTGGGAAGCGGCGGGCATGGCTGAAGCGCAGATGGAGCAGGTGGAGAAATTCACGCGCGCGATGATGGGCCCGGGCGTCCAAGCGGCCCTTACCCCGGTGTTCGTGACCCTGTTTGGGTTGATTTGCGCACTGATCATCGCCGCGTTTCTCAAGCGTCCGGCCGCCGAGGAAACCACGGCTTCCTGACACAAATCGGGGCGCCGCACTCGCGACGCCCCGACTTGCTTACACACCGGCGCGGAACGGTCCCGCGCGAAAGGATGGGATCACAGGCTGCGCAATGGCGGTGACGCAGGCTCGCGGAGTCCGTGACGGATCTTCGTCTTGGCGGGCTCGGTGGGCAGCGGGAGCACTTCCCGGTGGAATTTCTCGCCCGGCTCGAAACCGATGGTGTCGCGATCGAGCTTTTCAATCTGCTTCCTGACCTCCGGCGGCAGTTTCTTGCGCTCCTCCTCGGTATTGATCGGGCCCTGGAAGGTGACCTTGCCTTTGGCGTCCTTGACGGTCAGCTCGCGCTTTCCGTCGTCCGCTTTGATTTCGATCGAGCCCTCGTCGTCTGAATAGGTAATGTTGCTGTTCGGCAAATCGAGGATCGTGGAACCTTCGCCGCCGTCGCGCCGGAAGATGCGCACGTTCGGCCGCGCCAGGAAATTCTGGTGCTCGCGGCCCAGCAGGCGCAGCACGTCGCGCGCATGGTCATCATCCATGCCAGGCAGTTCCCGCAGGCGCGCGAGCCCACCCGGAATCGAGATGGCGCCGCCCCAGCTGCCCGGCCCGTTCTGGAAGAACATGTCGCCGGCAAACTTGGGCACCTCGTGGCTGCCCAGCTTGACCCGCAGGTTCAGTTCCTTGCCACCGCGCATGACGGTCAGGCGAACCTCGTCGCCTTCCTTCTTGGAGCGCACCAAAACGCCGAGCTGGGGCTGGTTGACTAGGATTTGATCGTCCAGTTTCGTCAGAACGTCGTCCTCCTTGAGCATCTCCGCCGCCGGGCTTTTGTCCGAAACCCGAACGACCACCAAGCCGGTGTCCCGCCCCAAGCCGAGTTGGGCGGCGAGCGTGCGGCTCACGGGCGCGGTCTCAACGCCGAGAAATGTGACCTTCTCTTTTTCCATGCGATCCTCGCCGGCCACGGCGGGCTGGCCCGGGGGGCCGTTTTTCTCGATGCGCCGGATCGTGATTTCTTTCTGGGCCCACGCGGCGGGTGCGATGCTGAGCAAGGCGAGCGCGGTCGCCCAATAGTAACGGGATGATTTCATGGGGATGTCGTTTGTTTTCTGCTGCGGAATCTAGTTTGGGTTGAAGCTGGCGGGCACCACGCGGATTTCATCGCGCGGCACCGTCCATTTGATGGAAGCGTTCGTCCGCGGATTCTTCCAAGTGTAGGTGTCGACAAAACGGGCGCGGACCTGACGTGAGGCCGCATTGCCCTGTACGGAGCCTTCGTCCTTCAGATCATAGAGGACATTCGCCGCAGCGACCGGCTGATAAGCCGGGGCCTCAGCCGTGATCGATCCAGGTCCGGCCTGGACCACGATCGCCGGCGAAGGCGAATCACTGCGCCGAACCTGCCATGCGCCGATCGCCACCAGCCCCACGACCGCGGCGGCGGCCGCCACGCGCCAGCTCCACCATTTCCATGAGCCGAGATTTGTGGCGGTGGCGTACACCGGCTTGGTCGTCGCCGGCAACTCGGCGGCGAGTTCGCGATTGATTTGCCCAAGCCAGTCGGCGCGAGCCCGGCGCGGCTTCAGCGTCTTCAGTTCGTCTTCGAGTTCCTGGAGTGAGTTATCCATGGCAGGAGGCCTTCAATTCCTTGCGGAGGGCCGCAAGCGCATAGCGATAGCGCGATGCGGCCGTGTTGGGGGAAATTTCGAGTGCGTCCGCGATCTGTTCGAAAGTGAGCTCGTTCCAAATTTTGAGGACAAGCACCTCGCGTTGCACCTCGGGCAAACGCTGCAAAGCGGCTTCAATCTCGATGCGGCGGTCCTGATCCTCGCCGGGTTGCGGTTCAAAGAAACCGTTACGTTCCTCGAGTCCGCCCTCGGCCTTTTCTTCGCGCACCTGCCGGCGGGCCTGCCGGCGGGCGTGATCAAGCGCCGCGCGGCGGATGGAAGTGACCAGGAGGGCCTGCGGATCGCCCGGCAGATGGCGTTGGTGGCGCCAATAACGAACGAAGGCCTCTTGGACCACGTCCTCCGCATCGGCCAGACATCGCGTCCACTGCCGCGCACACAAAAGGAGCTTGGGGCCGTGGGCTTCGAGCCACTGTTTCCAAGTGCCTTGGTCATGCGTTGCCTCCATGGGATCGTTTTCGGGCGGTTTCATGAAGAGCGTCGCGGACCAGCGGACTTGTCTAACGGATGTCCCGGGCGCGGCGAACCCAGACATTAAAAGAGGCCGGGGGTTCTCCCCGGCCTCTGTTACAACTAACCTGGATTAAATCTCGGGCTTACCGCGTCAGGTAGCTCTTCGGGCCTTGGCGGTAGTCGACCGCCGCGACCGCCATGAGGATACCGACGGCGACGTAGCTGACTGCCACGGCGAGCGTGGTGACCGCCACGAGGGCAAGACCACTGATGGCGATGGCGGTGAGCGTGATTTGCAGCGTGTTGTTCTTCATAAACTTGGTATGTTTTAACTTTTGGTATGGGCACCAGTTCTTGGTGCTGGCCGGAGTATACGACATCGCTTGCAATAGCCAAAATACTTAGTTTCTATCTATATCATCTGATTTTCCTATGGAATTGTACCAGCTCCGTTACTTCTTGGCAGTCGCTGAGACAGGCAATTTTACAAAGGCCGCCCAGCGCTCCTTTGTCTCTCAGCCCTCGCTCAGCCAGCAGATCCTCAATTTGGAAGAAGAGCTTGGCCAGCAGCTATTCCATCGGCTGGGCCGGAAGGCAGTGCTCACCGAAGCGGGCAAAACGTTAATGGAAGGCGCCCGGCGAGTCTTGGGGGATGTCGACCAAACCATCCAGGATATCAAGGAAAGCGCGGGCAAAGGTCCGAAGGTCGTGGTTGGGGCCATCCCCACCGTAGCGCCCTTTTTCTTTCCGGCGCTGCTGGCCTATTGTCGGGCGACCGACACGGCCTTGGACATCCACACGCACGAGGATTTTCGACGACCCCTCGCTGAAGCGGTTTTGGACGGCCAACTGGACTGGGCGCTAATCTCGCTCCCGTTCAACGAGCCCCGCCTGCACATCGAAAAACTGTACAGCGAACCGTTGTGGCTGGCGATGAGCGCCTCCCACCCTTTGGCCACGACGGATAAACTGACGTTCGATCTCCTTCGCGAGGAACCGTTCATCTTGCTCGGCGAAGCGTCCACCCTGACCCTCCAGATCCAGCGCTTCTGCGGCGATCACGATTTCGAGCCGCGCATTGGCCACCGTTGCGGGCAATTGGCGACGGCAAAGTCACTGACCGCGATGGGCCTCGGCGTGACCGTGCTGCCAAAGAGCGCCCGCAGCGCCACTGATCCCGAAGGCCTGATCTTTCGAAAATTCACCGGGCCGGTCCAGCCCTCGAGAGACATTGCCCTGGTCCGGCATCGCCGCCGGCACCTTGGTAAAGGTGCGCGACTGTTTGCGGACCTTGCCCGCGCCGTGGTTGGGCCAGACACCGCCTCCGTTTCCGCCCCGCCGTTCCAACCGATCCCGTGACGGCAATTCGCCGGATTGCACCCGCCCGTGAAATTTGAAAGCCTGAACGTTTAATGTCCGCAAACCTGCAGCATCATCCGCTTACCAAGGGTCGTGAAACCACGACCCTGCTCGTGCTGTGCGCGGTGCAGTTCACGCACATCCTCGATTTCATGATCATGATGCCGCTGGGCGGACAGCTCATGCGGGCGTTCAATATTTCGCCGGCCCAGTTCACGCATTTGGTCGCTTCCTATGGCCTGGCGGCCGCCGCCAGCGGGTTCGCAGGAGGGTTCTTTCTCGATCGCTTTGATCGCAAGCGGGCGCTCCTCGTCCTGTACACAGGATTCGGGCTGGCCACGCTGGCCTGCGGTCTCGCGCCCACCCATCACACCCTGCTCGCCGCGCGTCTGGCTGCGGGAGCATTCGGAGGACTCGCCGGTTCAATGGTCACCGCGATGGTGGGTGACGTGATTCCCCCGGCGCGCCGCGGCCGCGCCATGAGCTTCGTCATGGCGGCTTTTCCAATCGCCTCGGTGCTGGGAGTTCCCGCCGGCCTGCTGCTGGCAGGCAGATTCGGCTGGCATGCTGCATTCTATCTGCTGGCCGGTTGTGCCGCCATCAACGTGGTCGTCGCCTCATTGGCCCTTCCGCACATCCGCACGGCGGTCCTGAACCATGAACCCCTGAAGCAGATGAAGGCGATCCTCTCGCGTGGCGTGCACCTGCGCGCCTTTGCGGTTGGCACCGTGCTGGTCATGTCCGGCGGCTTGATCATTCCGTTCCTGGCACCCTCGTTCGTGGCCAACGTCGGCCTCGACGAAACCTTCCAACTCCCGCTCGCCTACGCGGTGGGCGGCTGCGCGACGGCCGTCAGCACACCCGTCATCGGCTGGCTGAGCGATCATGTGGATCGACTGCGCTTGCTCGCGGTCATGTCCACGTGCGCCGTGGTGGTGGTCTTCTTCATCACCCGGCTCGGGCCTTCCTCCGTTGCCGTGGCGAGCGGCATGATGGCCCTGTTCATGGTGACGATGTCCGGACGATTTGCTCCCGCCATGACGATGATCGCCAACGCCGTCGAAGCCCGCTACCGGGGCGGCTTCATGAGCGTGAACGCCGCGCTCCAGCAGGCGGCGAGCGGACTTTCCAGCATTCTCGCCGGCCTCTTCGTCACGCGCGAGGCCACGGGCCACCTCGCCGGCCTGCCGACCCTCGGGCTCGTTTCCGCCGGATTCTTCGCGCTGACCGTGCTGCTGGCGTTTGCGTTGCGGGCCGCCGCACCGCATGTTGCAACCGCCGCGCCAAAAGCAACGCCACCCCCGCCACCGACGGAAACGGCGGCCTGAACGACCACCCTTGCGGGCAGCTCACCCGCACGCCCCGGCACTAATCTGTTGCGGCAACCGCCGGTCGGGATACAGACGTCCCCATGCCCGAATCCGCCACCCAATCGACGGCCCCTGCCAGGGCCGACGCGCCCCTGCCGCGCCCGGAGTTGCTGGCGCCCGCCGGCGATTGGGAATGCGCCCGGGCGGCGGTCGAGAACGGCGCCGATGCGATCTACTTCGGCTTGGAGCGATTCAACGCCCGCATGCGCGCGAAAAACTTTACCGTGGCCGACCTGCCGGCCCTCATGGAGTTTCTCCATCGGCGCGGCGTGCGCGGCTATGTCACGTTCAACACGCGTGTCTTCGCCGATGAAACCGCGTCGGCGCTCGAATATCTGAAAGCCATCATTACGGCGGGGGTCGACGCCGCGATCGTGCAGGACGTGGGGATTTGCCGCCTGATCCGCGCCCTCTCGCCCGATTTCCCGATCCACACGTCCACGCAAATGACGGTCACCAGCGCGGCGGGCGTGGAGTTTGCGCGCGGCCTTGGGGCAAACCTCGTGGTGCTCGCGCGGGAAAATTCCCTGAAGGAAATCGCCGCAATCCGCGCGGCGAATCTGGACGCCGGCACGAGCATGCCGCTGGAGGTTTTCGTACACGGCGCGCTGTGTGTCGCCTATTCCGGCCAATGTCTCACCAGTGAATCACTCGGCGGCCGCTCGGCCAACCGGGGCGAATGCGCCCAAGCCTGCCGGATGCCGTACGAGCTCATCGCCGATGGCCGAACCGTCGACTTGGGGGATCGGCGCTACCTACTCAGCCCGCAGGATCTTTCCGGATTGGACGTCTTGCCCGACCTCGTGCGCGCCGGCGTCGCGTCACTCAAAATTGAAGGCCGACTCAAGAGCCCCGAATACGTCGCGAGCATCACCCGGGTTTACCGGCAGGCCCTCGACAAAGTCATGCTGGAAGTATTCGGTCCGGCCCGCCACCCGGAACCCGAGGTCATGGCTACCGTCCAGCGCGAATCCCGCTACGACTTGGAAATGGGATTTTCCCGCGGGCTCTACACCGGCTGGTTCCGCGGGATCCACAACCAGGAACTCGCGCATGCGCGGTTCGGCACCAAGCGCGGGGTGTTCCTCGGGCAGGTCATGCAGGTCGGCCCGGACAGCGTCACCTTGCAGCTCGCCGCACCGGCCAAGCCCGGTGACGGAATCGTCTTTGATGCCGGGCGCCCCGAGACGCGGGAGGAAGGCGGCCGGATCTACTACGTCGACCAACGCGGACCCGACACGGTGCTGCGTTTTGGCCGGGGCGACATCGACTTCGCCCGTGTGCATGCGGGCGACCGGGTTTGGAAAACAAACGACCCCGAATTGGACCGCCGGGTGCGCGCCACATTCGAAGGCGACCAGATCAGGTTCCGTCGTGACATTCATTTCGAAGTCCACGGTGCCGCCACGACGCCGCTGACCCTGTTTGCGCGTGACGAGCAAGGCCACGTGGCCCGCGCGGATTCCGCGGTGCCGCTGACAACGGCGGACAAGCAGCCACTCACCACCGAACGCCTGACTGAGCAACTCGGACGCGTGGGCGGCACCCCATTCAAGCTCGGCTCGTTGCAAAATCACCTCGAGGGACCGGTGATCCTGCCGGTCAAGGAACTCAATGATCTGCGTCGACGCGTGGTTGCCGACCTGGAGTCGCAGCGGGCGAAGCCGCTGCGCTGGACGCTTCAAGCCGCATGCACGCTACCCACGTTTCCGTCTTCGCCTGCCGCGACGGAAGCCGAACTGATCGCGGTGATCCGTGAACCCCATCAGCTGGCTGCGGCGTGGTCCGCTGGCGCGCGCACCTTCTACTGCGAGTTTGAAAACCCCAAACACTACCGGGACACCGTGGTCCAGTTCAAGGAACTGCGCGGGAGCACGGTCGGACCTACGATCTGGGTGGCGGCGCCGCGCATTTTCAAGCCGGGTGAGGAATGGATCATCAAGCAGGTGTTGTCGTGCGAGGCGGATGGTTACCTCGTGCGAAACTACGATCACCTGCAGGCTTTCGCCGGCCGGCGCGTGCGCGGGGATTTTTCGCTGAACGTCGCGAACCCACTCACCGCGGATTATTACATCAACCACCACCAGCTCGAACGAGTCACCGCCTCCTACGACCTGAACATCGGGCAACTCGAAGCCCTCCTCCGCTCCGCGCCGGGCACCTGGTTCGACATCACGCTCCACCAGCACATGCCGATGTTTCACATGGAGCACTGCGTGTTCTGCGCGTTTCTTTCGAGCGGCAAGGACTACCGTGACTGCGGGCGACCCTGTGACTCCCACCGCGTGGCCTTGCGCGACCGCGTGGGGGCGGAACATCCACTCAAGGCCGACGCTGGCTGCCGAAACACCGTTTACAACAGCCGCGCCCAAACCGGCGCGGAATACGCGGCGCGATTGATGGCGCTGGGCGCGCGCAGCTTTCGCGTCGAATTCCTCACGGAATCGGCGGAAGAGGTTAAGCAAACGGTCGAACGCTACCGCCAGCTGCTGGCCGGACAGGTCGCGGGCGCCGATCTTTGGCGCGAGCTGAAGCTGATCAACCAACTGGGAGTCACGCGCGGGCAAATGGAAGCGCCGGCCCGCGTGCTGCCGCGCAAGGGCTGAGGGCGATTCCGGTCATAAGCCCTTCGGATTAAAACCCCGGCGCGGTCCCCAAATATTGTCGCGTCTCTTGAAGCCATCCCCCTAGGCTCCGCGCACCCTGACATGAGCGAAGCCCAGAAAATTCCCGCCCAAGTCCCCCCGGCCACCCCCTCCGGCGACCTGGAGATCAAGGACGCCCGCATTATTTTCGACCCAATCTGGGACGACCTCGAAGCCCACTTCGGCCGCCAGCACCTGCGCTTCCCGAAGGAGATCATCCTGCTCGGCGGCGCCCCGGGCGCCGGCAAAGGGACCAACACGGCCTTCATTGCCAAGACGCGCGGCCTGACCTGCTCGCCCATCGTCATGAGCTCGCTGCTCGATACCCCGGAGATGAAGCGCATCAAGGACGCCGGGAACATGATCGGCGACCGCGAGGTGCTAGCGGTCCTTTTGCGGCACCTGCTCAAGCCCGAGTACCGCGACGGCGTCATTCTCGATGGGTTTCCCCGCACCAAGGTCCAGGTCGAGTGCCTGAAGATGCTGTACGAAAAGATGACGCAGCTTTGGCGCGAATTCTACGGCACGCCCCTCGCCATCCACTTCCGCCAGCCGGTCATGCAGATCGTCGTCCTGTTCGTGGACGAAAAGGAGAGCGTTGCCCGCCAGCTCAAGCGCGGCCGCGAGGTGAAAATCCACAACGCGGAAGTGCGCCGCACGGGCCATGGCGTCCTGTACGAGGAACGCGTCACCGACTTCGACGAAAAATTGGCCCGGCGCCGCTACCGCGTCTTCAAGGAGCAGACGTGGGATGCGCTCCTTTCCCTCAAGGACGTCTTTCACTATCACCTGATCAACGCCCAAGGGACTTTTGCGGAGGTCGAGCAAAACATCCTGGAGGAACTCGAGTACCAGAGCTCCCTGGAACTCGATCCGCGCACTTACGACCGCCTGCGGATGCTGCCGCTGGCCAGCGAGATCATTGTGCACGCCCGCCAGGAGCTCGTGAAGCGCCTCGATGGCTACGAGCTCAATTCACCCGAGGTCTTCCAGCGCGTGGTGACGCTTATTGAAAAGAAGATGATGCCGATCATCAATCGCCATGCCCTCTCGGGCCACGCGAACATCAACAGCGAGGACCCGGTGTTCGACGAGCCCATGGCCCTGGCGATGTTGATCGATATCTTTTCGGAACGCGGCTACCACGCGGTCGTTGACGTGCACCGGATCGAAATTCCCGAATCCGTCGACCTGCAGACCGGCAAGATTACCTGCCGGCTCAAAAAGGTCTATCGCTGCATCATCCGGTTCAAGGGCTCCGAAATCCGCCGCGGCTGAGGCCGTCCATGACTCCGGTCCTGGAAACCGCGCGGCTGCGGGTACGGCAGCTGAACCTGGGGGATGCACCCTTCATCCTGGAGTTGCTGAACGACCCGTTGTTCCTGCGCTTCGTGGGCGACAAGGGCGTGCGCACGGTCGAGGCGGCGCGCGGTTACCTCGAACAGGGCCCGCTCGCGAGCTACGCCAAACACGGTTTCGGACTCTGGCATGTCGCCCTGAAGTCCAGCGGCGAAGCGATCGGGATGTGCGGCCTGATAAAGCGCGACGTGCTTGAGGATGTCGATGTCGGCTTCGCCTATCTCCCGCAATTCTCCGGGCAGGGTTACGCCACCGAGGCCGCCGCCGCGGCGCTTCGGCATGGTTACACCCAGCTTGGTTTGAAACGCATCGTCGCCATCACGGCGCCCGACAACGTGGCTTCGCAAAACGTACTGAAGAAAATCGGCCTGCGCCACACGCAGACCATCCGGCTGCCCGCGTACAAGGACGACAGCTACCTCTTCACCCCGGCGACCTGAACTAAGGGGTGCCGGGCCGCGCTGCTTCGGCTTCCTGAAGGAGCCGGCTGGCCGCCTGGTCTCCCGGCAGGAGCCGGACCACCTCGCGCGCGAGCAGCTGGGCATTCTCGCGTTCGCCCTTCGCAGTCAAGTCCCGGACCAGCGCAAACGCGGCGCCGCGGGGCGCGCCCGACTTCACGACCAATTCCTTCAGCGCTTGCAGCGCGAGCGGCCGTTGATCCAGCCCAAGCCGGATCCGCACTTCGCGGGTGCGCAGCTCCACCGCGGCAGCCGCCGCCCAATCCGGCGGATTTTCCCGGGTTAGCTTGAGAATCTGCTCCGCGTCGGACCAGCGCCGTGCGGCTAAATGTTCATCCAACGCCGCCAGCGTTGCCGCCTGGGTTCGCGGGGCGGTCGTTGTTTCCAACAAACGCGACTCCCGCAGGGCCTGCTGCACGCGCGGCAACGCCGAACCCTGGCGAATCTCGTCCGCGAGCTGCCGGGCCTTTGCACCCTGGCCCCGCGCGTCAAGCCGCGCGGCCATTGCGACCAAGGCGAGCACCGCGTCGTCGTCACGGTAACGGTCGAGAAAACCCCGCGCCGCGGTCCGGCTGGCCAGCGGGTCTTCAGCCAGGTAAGCGACTTCCACCTCCCGGACACTCAATTCGACGTCAACCACGGGCAGCCACGCCGGCTTCTGGGCGCGGATCGCCTTCAAGAGATCGCGGGCCTCGCTGACATCATCGCGTTGGGCCAACTCGGCGATTCGCGCCCGCGCGGCGACGGCGGACGCCGGAATCACCGCCGTTTCGGCGGCGGTACGCGTGGTCTCCCCAACCGGCACGGCAGCGGTGCGCGTGATTTCCGCCAAACGGGCCTGGGCGACCAGGAGCGGGTCGCACTGGGGATAAATCTGCAGTCCAGCCCGCACGACTTCCGAGGCGCCCGCCGGATTGCCAGCCTTTTCCAACACCAAGGCGGCCAGCTGGTAGGACCCGAGGGACGCGAATCCCCGTGCCGCCGTCAGCTGCGCCAGGACAAAGGCCACTTGGTCGGGCGTGCCCGCGGAGGCCGCCCGGGTGAGTCGCTTGATGTATTCCGGGTGAAAACGCTGGGCTGGACCAAGGGTTTCGATGTCGTTTTCCCACTCCTGCAACATGCGCATGGCGCCGGCGACATCACCCCGCCGCAGCAAGAGTTCCGTGCGATGCACGCGAAACGCAAACTGGCTGAGCCGGCCCACCGCGGCAATGCGCTGCGCCCGCGCCAATGCGTCGGGCAGGTCCAACTGCACCGCCTGGGCGGCAAACGCCTGCAGCGCGCCATCGCTGGTCTTGAACAACCGGTAATAGTCCTGCTCGGCTCCATCCCGCAAACTCACCCGCTGGAGTTGGTGCCACGCCTTGAAGGCAATCAGGTAGGGACCGGGATCGGTCGGCGCAGCCGCACGCAAGTGCCGCAAGGCGGTCACGACGCCGTCCGCATCCCCGAGCGCCACCGCGGCATCCACCGCCTGCCGCCAGACAACGGTCGGGGCGGACGGGTCGCGGAGCATCGGCTCCAACTTGCGACGCGCTTCGGCCGGCCGGCCCAGGCGGAGTTCCAGGTCGATCTCCGCGACGGCGTCTTCACTTCCGGCCGGTGCGCCGGCGGGAATCGCCAGGAACGCCTGCGTGGCTTCCGCCGTCCGGCCCAAGCCGAGCAAATACTCAATCTGTCCCCGGCGCAGCAAACGCGCGACCTCAGGCGAAGGCGGCGGTGTTTGGCGCAACTGCTGGTCAACGAAGCTCAGCCCACGCGTGTGCATCCGGTACGTGGCGTAGGCGCCAAGCAGGGCGGTGATCAGTTTGGGATCCTGGCCCGAATGGGGCAGGCCCTCCTCGAGAATCGCCACCGTCCGCACCGGGTCCTGCCCCGCCAAGAGGCGGGCCAGGGTCACGCGCCCGTCGACATTGCCCGGCGAGCGGGTGAGGCCGACGCGTAAATTGTAGTAGGCCGACGCGTAGTCACGTTCCTTGAGTTCGGCCAGCGCGGTCTTGATCGCGGTATCGCCTCGCTTGGCCCGCAGCCCGGACCAACGCCAGGGCGCCGCCAAGTCCAGCCAGCCAACCTGGTTGTGGGGCGTCCGATTGAGCCAAAGAAAAAGTCCCGAAACCGCGAGCAGCCAGCCCGCGAACGCGAGCGAGCCCAGCGCGATCGCCAGCCGCCGATGATAGATTTCGAAGATCCAAAGGGGATTCGCCTTGCGCTCAATGCGAAGCGCCACCGAACGGAGGAGCCACAGCCGACGATCGCCGGGGGCCAGTATCCGCGACAGCGAGCGATTGTACTTAAATTGAAGCTGCAAGCGCCCGCATGAAGCCTAAACGGCCAGCTGCCCGCAACCCACAATTCGCCGCCGCGGCGCGCCGCCCGTTTACTCGTAGCGGAGGGCCTCGATCGGGTCGAGCGAGGCGGCCTTCCAGGCGGGGTAAAAACCGAAACCCACCCCGATTCCCGAGCAAACGAGCAACCCGATGGCCGCCCAGTTCCAGGGGAAAACCAGCGAAGCCTTCAGCAACACCGCGACCAAATTGCCAACGCCGATGCCGAAGGCGATGCCCATGATGCCCCCTACGAGCGAGATGGTCACAGCCTCGATCAGGAATTGCGTCAGGATGTTCTTTTTCCGCGCCCCGATCGATTTGCGAATGCCAATCTCCTTCGTCCGCTCCGTCACGCTCACCAGCATGATATTCATGATGCCCACGCCGGCGGCGACCAGCGCAATGCCGCTGATCACGAACGAACCCGCCGCGATCACGTCGGCAATCTTGGCAAAGGCGGAGATCAGGGAGTCGTTCGAATAGAGCTCAAAATCGTTGTCATCCTCGGGCTTCAAGCCGCGCACAATGCGCATGGCCGTGATCGCCTTCTCGATGGTGTCGTTGTACACGAGCTGGCTCGGCGCCTGGGTCGCGATGTTGATGGTGACGCGCTCGCTGCCGTAGTCGTTCAGGAAGCGGGTGACCGGCACCATCGCGATGTCGTCCTGGTTCTGACCAAACTGGCTGCCCTTCGTCGCGAAAACCCCGATGACCGTGTAGGTCCGCTCGCGAATCTTGATCACCTTGCCGAGCGGCGTCTCGGTCGGGAACAGTTTCTCGCGAATGCTCTGTCCAATGATGATCACCGGCCGCGCGAGCTCGATGTCGTCCGGCGTGAAATTCCGGCCCTGGTCGATCCCGTACTGGTTGGCGGCCAGAAAATGCTCGTTGGTGCCGCCAAAGGTGAGTCCGGGCGTGCTCTTGCGGCCGCCATACACCGCCTGCGCGATGCCGTTCCGGTCGAAAATCTTGAGGCAAATCACGTCGCTCACGCCTTCCATCAGGCGCTGGTAGCGCATCGCCTGGTCGAGCGTGATGTCCCGACGCAGCTCGAGCCGGCGTCGTTGCGAGCCGTCGCCGCCGCCGTTGGCCGGGAACTTGGAAAACTGAAACATGTTCGAGCCCAGGAAGCTCAGGCCGGTCTCGATCGAATTGCGCAAGGCCGACACGGCGGTCATGACCCCGATCACGGAGAACACGCCAATGGTGATGCCGGACATCGTCAGGAACGAGCGAAGCTTGTTCACGCCCAGCGACCCGAAGGCCATGCGGATAATCTCGGAAAGGTTCATTCGTAGCGAAGGGCCACCACCGGATCGAGGCGCGAGGCACCCCAGGCCGGCGCAAAACCGGAAACGATGCCGGTGATCACCGACACCATCATGCTGATGAGCACGAGGTCGGCCGAGAATTCGACGGGGAAGTTGGGCGCAGCGGACCGGATGCCCATGAACATCGTGAACGCGACCACCATGCCAACGGCGCCGCCAATCAGGCAGATCGAGACCGCCTCAATCAGGAATTGCAGCAGGATGCTGCGGCGCCGCGCGCCCAGCGCCTTGCGCGTGCCAATTTCCTTGGTGCGTTCCTTCACGCTCACGAACGTGATGTTCATGATGCCGATGGCACCGACAAAGAGCGACAGGCCCGTGATGAACAGGCCGGCCATCGCGATGCCGGACTTGATTGGGTCGAGCTGGGCTCGGAAGGCCTGCTGCTCATTCAAAGAGAAATTGTCGCGCTCGCCCGGCAGCTGCCCACGCACGCGGCGCATGGCGCCCGTGAGTTCCTCCTTGGCGGCTTCGATCTGTTGCTTGTCCTTCACCTTCACGCGTAGCTGCGCGCCGCGGGGCCCGAAGTACTTCAGGAACGCATTGAGCGGCACCACCGCCTGGTTGTCGAAGCTGAACAACCCGAGAAATTCGCCCTGCTTCGCGAATACACCGATCACCGTGAATGGCTGCCCGGCCACAAGCACCGTCTGGTCGATCGGCGACGAGGTCGGGAAAAGTGCTTCCGCCACGTCGTAGCCAAGCACCACCACCTGACGCCCGGCGTTGGCCTCGGTGTCGTTAAAGAGCCGGCCTTCCTTGTATTCGGCCCCGCTGATGCGGGCATAGTCTGCGGTGGTGCCGATGGTGAACACCGAGCTCACCTTGGCGTCGTCCTTCTTGATGGCGACGCCGCGCTGCACCAGCGGGATTGCAACCTCCAACAGGCTGTTGGGCGTGGCGGAAATCACGCGGTTCAGGGCGTCGGCATCGCGGGGCTTGATGTTCGGACGATTGGCGTAGTTCCACCAGTCCTCCACCCCGCCCCAGGGCCACTTTTGCACGTAGACCACGTCGTCGCCGAGCATCGCGAGGCTGTTCTGGAAACCCGTGTCGATGCCGCGAATGGCCGTGCCCATCAGCGTGACCGCCACAATGCCGATGATCACGCCCAGAGCCGTGAGCACCGACCGCATCTTGTTCGCCCGGATCTGCGTCAGGGCGATGCGGAAGGACTCGGTAAACTCGTAGAGCAGGCGTTTCACGCGATGGGACCTTATTGCTGCCGCGCGTCCGACTCAATCAGGCCGTCGCGCAGACGAACGATGCGGCGGGCGTGGCGGGCGATGTCTTCCTCGTGGGTGACGACGATGATGGTATTGCCCTGCTCGTAGAGTTCCTCGAGCAGCTGCATGATCTCCTCGCCAGTGCGGGAGTCGAGGTTGCCGGTTGGCTCGTCCGCGAGGATGATCGAGGGCTTGTTGACCAGCGCGCGGGCGATGGCCACGCGCTGGCGCTGGCCGCCGGAGAGTTCGTTGGGCTTGTGGCCCATGCGCTCGCCGAGACCGACGTCATGCAGCGCCTTCACCGCCCGCTCGCGGCGCTCGCCGGGCGAGATGCCCGCGTAGATGAGCGGCAGTTCAACGTTCGCCAGGGTGGTCGAACGCGGCAGGAGGTTGAACGTCTGGAAAACAAACCCGATCTCGCGGTTGCGGATGTCCGCCAGTTCGTCGTCGCTCATGCTCGAGACGTCCTTGCCGGTGAAAAGGTATTTGCCGGTGGTGGGCGTATCGAGGCAGCCGAGCATGTTCATCATGGTCGACTTGCCCGAACCCGAGGGACCCATCACGGCAAGGTACTCGTTGCGACGGACGGTGAGCGACACGCCACGCAAGGCGTGCACGATCTCCTCGCCCATCTTGTAGAGCTTGGTGACGTTCTCGATTTCGATGACCACCGGACCCGGCGCCCGGTAGGGTCGGGCCGCCGCGGCGGCGGTAACGGGGGAGGAACTCATGGTGTTGGCGTTGCCCGGTTACTTCGGGGCTTCCTCTTTCTTCGGCTTCTCGATCATGACGCGGCTGCCATCCTTGAGGCGGCGGCTGATCGCGGCGTAGCTGCCGGAAACGACCTCTTCGCCGGCCTTCACGCCTTTCTTGATCTCAATGGAGGAGTTGTCCGCCAGACCGGTCTCAACCGCACGCTGTTTGACCGTGTCGCCGGACTTGATGAAAACAACGCGTTGGAGGCTGTCGCGATTGCGGCGGGCATCTTCCTTTTCATTGACGACCTCGAGGTCATTGCCCGAGCGCTCCTTGGCCGCCTTGGCCTTGTCCGCCTGGACTTCCTCGGCCGTCTTGCCGCCCGCGGCCCGCACGGTGACGCTCTGGATCGGCACGGCCACGACGTTCTCGACGGTCTCCGTCTCGATGTCGACCGTGGCACTCATGCCCGGGCGGAGCTTCACGTCGCGATCCTTGACGCGAATCTTGACGAGGAAGTTCGTGACCTCGTCGGAGGCGGTCGAAGCCGCCGACTGGGCGCCGGTGGTGATGGCCGAGCTGCTGATCTCGCCGACGACGCCGTTGAACTTGCGGCCCGGGAAGGCGTCCACGCTGACGGCCGTCTTGTCGCCGACCTTGACGTTGATGATGTCGTTTTCGTTGACCTTGACGCGCACTTCCATGCTTGCGAGGTCCGCAATGCGCATGATTTCCGTGCCCGCGAACGAGCCGGTGCCGACGACGCGCTCGCCCACCTCGCTCGTGAGCGAGCTGATGCTGCCGTCCATCGGCGAATAGATCGTGGTCTTCGCCAGCGAGTCGCGGGCCTGGCTCAGCGAGCCCTCGGTGCGGCGAATCTGCGCCAGCGAGGAATCAAAGTCCGCCTTGGCGACATCGATGTTGGTTTTGGCCGCGGTGAAATCGGCCTCCGACACCAGCTTCTTCGCGTAGAGCTCGCTGGCCTGCTTGAAGTCCTGCTCGGCCTTGTTGAGCCGGGCCTGGCTGAGCACGCTGGAAGCCTTCGCCGAGGCGAGGGCCGCTTCCTGTTGTTCGAGTTGCGCCTGGTAAAAGTCGGGTTTGATGCGCACGAGCAGGTCGCCCTTCTTGACGGCCTGGCCCTCGATCACGGGGATCTCGATGAGTTCGCCGGCGACTTCCGGGGAGATCTTGACCTCAACCTCCGGCTGGACCTTGCCGGTCGCCGTCACGAGGTGGGTGATGGTCTTGACCGTCGCCTTCTCCGTGGTGACCGGGATGCCGGCCTCCTTCTTGCGGGAGGCGCCGATCCCTACGCCGATCAGCACGATGACCAAAAGCCCGCCCAAGATCAGGAAGAGGTTGCGGCGGGACTTTTTTTTCTGGGACGCGGCCGGAGCCGTGGGGGAATTCGTAGGTGCGGACATAGGAATCAGTTGGTCGGTTAGCTTGGGTAAATAAAGAGGGCTTGGCCAGCGCTTTACGCCGAGAGCCGTCCCGTGGCCCGGAAACACAGAAGGGCCCCGACGGGCCCTTCTGCAACACAACTGATAACTACGAACGGGCGCAGTGAAACAGCGGCGGTGCGGGCGGAAAACTGCAGAGCGACCAGACGAAGGAACTTAGCGACAAAACCCCCGACAGACGGGGCAAGGAGCGGCGGTCCCACGATGAAGCTCGGCATGGGGGCCAAAACACGGGTTTTTCCCCTAAAGTTGCACTGAGTTTTGATAAACGGACGCCGGGGGCGGATGAATGGTGGCGCCTAGCGCCCGGCGTGCTCCCACGCCAGTGCGGCCCCGACGATGCCAGCGTCATTGTGCATCCTGGCCGGGACAATTCGGGCGGAAGTCTTCAGGTACTTGAACCACTTTTCCGACTTCTTGCTCACCCCGCCGCCGACGATGATCAGTTCCGGGGAGCACAGCCGCTCCGCCACCTTGAGGAACACGTTGACGCGGCTGGCCCACTGCTTCCACGTGAGATCGTCCCGCTTTTTCACGGCGGCGGAGGCAAATCGCTCAATGGGTTTACCCTCCCAGGGGATGTGACCGAACTCGATGTTCGGCATGAGGCGGCCTTGAAAAAACAGCGCCGAGCCGATGCCCGTCCCGAAGGTCAACATGAGAACCGAACCAGGGTGGCCCTTGCCGGCGCCAAACTTCATCTCGGCCAACCCGGCGGCGTCGGCGTCGTTGAACAACCTTACCTTCCCACCGGTGGCGCGGCGAAAAACAGCGGCGCCGTCCTGATACTCCCAATTCTTGCCCAGGTTGCCGACGGCACCGATGCGGTTGTCCTGGATGATGCTGGGGAACCCGATGCCAACGGGTCCTTTCCAGTTGAAATGCCGGATGATCTCGCGGGTGGCCGCGAGACCCTGGGCCGTCGGACACGGGGCATCGATTTCAACCCGGTGGCGCTCAGCCAGCAGCTTTCCCGTTTTCGTGTCCACTGGCGCGCCCTTGAAGGCGGAGCCACCGATGTCGATGCCAAGAACTTTCATGGGCAAGCAGCTAGGCGTGAATTCCCGCCTGTTGCAACTCCGCGGGTGTGGCCGGGCGGACGGAGACCAACTCCACCTCGAAATGCAGGACCTCGCCGGCCAGCGGGTGGTTGGCGTCCAGCAAGACCTCATCCCCGTCGATCGCCACCACGGTCACCACCGGCGCCTGCCGGTCGGGTCCGGTCTGGAACTGGTCCCCCACCCGCAGTTCCCCGACAGGGAGGCGGGCCTTGGACACTTTTTGGACCAACTCGGCCTCCCGGACGCCATAACCCCGCTCCGGCGGGACCACAGCGGCGCGGCTTTCGCCTGGTTGCATCTGGCCAAGGACTTCCTCCAGCCCCTCGATGATCTGGCCGGCCCCCTCCACAAAGGGCATGGGCTCACCCCCGCGAGAGGTGTCCATCACGCGGCCCGCCGCATTGCGCAGGGTGTAATGAAAGGTAAGCAGGCGAGCCGACATCGGGCCAAGTGACAGGGCGCGGGCGAACGGTGACAAGACCAAACCCGGCGGCCCGCGGTCAGGTTTCCTCGCGCAACACCGCCAACGGTGGATGGTCGCAAATGCCGCGATTCGAGAGCAGTCCGGTCGTCACGGTCATCGCGCTGACCGCCGCCCAGCCGCCCAACAGGACCACGGCGGACGGCGCCACCCACTTGACCTCAAAAACGAAGTACGCCAGGGCCCAGTTCGCTCCGACGGCCAGCACCGCACCCACCGCCGCACCGAGGGTACCCAGCGCAAAATACTCGGCGAACATGATGCGGTTCACCTGCGCCTTCGTGGCGCCCAACGTGCGCAGCAACACGCTTTCGCGCACCCGCTGCGAGCGGCCGATCAGCACCGCGCCGGCGAGAACGATGCCGCCCGTGATCACCGTAAAGAGCGCGATGAACTCGACGACGAACGACGCCTTCGAATACACGCCGTCGATCGTTTGCATGATCAGGCCCAGGTCGATGGCGGACACATTCGGGTGATCGCGCACCACGGCCTGTTGGATGCGAGCCGACTGCGCGGCATCGGTGGCGCGCAGCGCCATGACGTGAAACTTCGGCGCGGCATCGAGCACACCCTCGGGGAACACGATGAAGAAATTCGGCTGCATGCGCCGCCAATCGACGGTCCGCAGGCTGCCAATGCGGGCCTTCACTGAGACACCCTGGACATCGAAGACCATTTCGTCCCCCAGCCCGACTTGCAGGTCGCGCGCGAGATTGTCTTCGATCGAAATCGGCACCGGCTCGTCACCCGGGCTCGCGCGGCCGGTAAAATGTCCGGCGGAAATCTTTTCCGAATCGCTGAGTTCGCTCCGATAGGTCGAGCGATACTCGCGACGCAGGGTCCAGCCCGGCACGCGGGATTTCCCGTCCTTGAGAATGTCCGCCACCGCTCGTCCCTTCACCGAGGAAATGCGCATGGTGATGATCGCGGCATGCTGCCGCACCGGCGCCCCATTGCCCGCGAGCATCTTTTTCAAAGGTTCGACCTGGTCGTCCTGGATGTCGAAGAGCATCAAATTAGGCCGGTCGCTGCTGCCGACCACGCGCAGCTGGCCGAGCAGCGTCTCGCGCGACAGGTACAGGGTCATCATCAGGAACGTCCCCATCCCGAGCGACACCAGCAGCAGCAGCGTCCGGTTGTTGGGCCGGTGCAAATTCGCCACTCCCTGCCGCCACGCGAACGGCAGCGTCCGCAACGTCAACTTGCGGGCGAGCCACGACACCGATTTCGCGAGGGCCGCGAGCACGGTGAAGCCAATCAGCAGTGCGACGCCAAAACCAATGCCCCAGCGGAGACGCCCGGTCTGCCAGGTGGCGAACGCAAAAATCAACACCGCAATGACCGCGAGGAGCACAAACTGCCACACGTCACGGCGCCGCGAATTCGTGTCCGCCAGCGCGGAGCGCAGCGTCAGCAGGGGCGAAACCCGCCGCACCTCCAGCAGGGGCAACAAAGCGAACAGCGCACTGACCACAAAGCCCGCGCCCACCCCCTGCCCCAGCGCGGCCCAGGAAACACCGAGTTGGAACGAAAAAGGCAGGAAGTCCTTCAGCAGACCGGGCAGCGCCAATTGCACGCCCAGCCCGAGCAAGGCCCCGAGGCTCGCGCCAACCAGGCCAAGGCCCAGTCCCTGCAGGAGGTAGATCGAAAACGCCGTGCCCGAGGACGCGCCGAGGCAGCGCAGCACAGCCACGGTCGGGATCTTTTGCCGGACATGCGCGTGGATCGCGCTGGCGACACCGATGGCGCCCAGGAACAGGGACGCGAAACCAACGAGGCTGAGGAAAGCGTTCACGTTCTTGATCGATTGCCCGAGCTCGCGTTTCCGCTCCTCCGCCGTGTCGTAGGAAAACCGCTGCTCGCGGAAGCGCTCGCGCAGGTCCTTCACGAGCAGATCGGCGTCGAAGCCGGCGGGGAACTTGAAGTACAGGCGGTGCCGCGAGAGGCTGCCGGGCTGGAGCAAGCCGGTGCCGCCGACCGTGGCCATCGGCACGAACACGCGCGGCGCCATCTGCGTCACCGCCATCGCCTCGCCGGGAATGGCGCGCAGGCCGCCCGCGACGCGATACTCCGTCGAGCCGAGCCGGATGTGATCGCCGGGCTTCAGCCCGAACTGCACCATCAGGCTTTCCTCGAGCACGGCGTTGAGCCCGCCCCGCAGCGCGGCCCGGGCGTCGTCGGGCTCCGTGTTGAAATCACCATAAAAGGGAAACTCGCCCTCGATCGCCCGCACCTGCACGAGCCGCGTGGGGCCGCCCTCGCGGGGCACCAGCAGCATCGAGTTGAAGGAAATCTCCCGCGCGCGCGCCTCGCCGAGTGTGGCGAAGTACTTCGCGGCCTCGCCCTGGAATTCGCTGCGCGAATTCACGGTGAGATCCGCGCCCAGCAGGGATTTGGTCTGGTCGTCGATCGCGGTGCGCAGGTTGTCGCGCAACGAGCCGATGGCCACCAGCGCGGCGACGCCGAGCACGATCGCCAGCGAAAAGAGCAGGAGCCGGCGCCGCGACGCGCGGGTGTCCCGCCAGGCCATTTTGAGGATGAAACTCATGCGCCGGTGAGCTCGTCGGAGACCACGTGGCCGGAGCGCAGGCGCAGGATGCGCTGTGTGCGGCGGGCCAGTTCCAGGTCGTGGGTGACGAGCACGAGGGTCGTCCCGCGCTCGCGATTCAGGCCAAAGATCAGGTCCGTCATCGCGTGGGCCGTGTCGCCATCCAGGTTGCCGGTCGGCTCATCGCAAAACAGGATGCGCGGCCGGTTGATGAAGGCGCGGGCCAGCGCGACGCGCTGCTGTTCGCCGCCGGAGAGTTGCGAGGGATAGTGGTCGCGCCGATCGCCCAACCCGACGCGCCCCAGCAGTTCCGCGGCCTCCTGCGGGTCCGCGCTGACGCCCCGCAGCTCAAGCGGAACCAGGACGTTTTCCTGGGCCGTCAGCGTCGGGATCAGTTGGAAATTCTGGAAGACGAAGCCCACGCACTCATTGCGCACCAGCGCGCGCTGGTCTTCGGACAGCCCGCCAATCTCGCGACCGTCGAGCTGCACGCTGCCGGTGCTCGGCTGGTCGAGGCCCGCGCACAGGCCGAGCAAGGTCGTCTTGCCGCTGCCCGAAGGCCCGACGATCGCGCACGTGGCGCCCGCCGCGAGGGCGAACGAGACTTCATGAAGGACCGTGAGGGCGCCGGCCGCTGTGGGGTAGGATTTGGTCAGGCGCTCGACTTTTAGGATGTTTTGGACAGTCATGAATTCACCAAATGGGCGTGAACAAGAGTGAAATCCCGCAAAAGCGCCAATGCCAAACGTGGCGGACGGTCTTTCTGGCGCTGTGGTTGGTTGGAGCGGCCGCGGCGGCGGACGTGAAGACCCTGCTGTTTTACGGCGACAGCCTCACCGCCGGCTACGGGGTGGAGCGCGAGGAGGCCTTCCCCGCCCTGATCCAGCAAAAGCTCGACGAGGCCGGACGGCCCTGGCGGGTCGTCAACGCCGGTCTCAGCGGCGAAACCACCTCCGGCGGCCTGCGCCGGCTGGATTGGATCCTGAAGCAGCCGGTCGACATCTTTGTCATCGAACTTGGCGGCAACGACGGCCTGCGCGGCATTTCCCCCGAAGTCTCACGGGCGAATCTGGAAGCCATGATCAAGCGCATCCGGGCGAAGTTTCCGGACGTAAGAGTGGTCCTCGCCGGCATGCAAATGCCCACCAATATGGGACCTGAATACACCCGCCAGTTTGCCGCAATCTACCCCGAACTCGCGAAGCAGTACGGACTCACGCTGATTCCATTCCTCTTGGAAGGCGTGGGCGGCGTTCCGCGTTTGAATCAGCCTGACGGGATTCACCCGACACCCGAGGGCCACCGCATCGTCGCTGACACGGTTTGGAAAGTCGTGGCGCCCATGCTATGAACGCAGTTGCAAAGATGGCGCTAGTCTTGGGATTGGTCGCCGGCACCGCCCGCGGCCAGGAGCGGGCGGCGGCAGCGGGCTGGGTCGGTAATCTGGCCACGACGGCCACGGTCACCGTCAGCCACGTTGATAATGCCAGCCGCACTTCGTTCGAACCCACCCGCAAGGACGCCGATACGTTGGAAGTCGGCGTCGGGGCCACCCATCGCCAGCAACTGACGCCCGGCTGGCTCCTGCAAATGGGTGCCGACGCATCTTGGCTCGACGTGCGCGAGTATAATCGGGCCGACCAGGTGAAAGTGGGGCCTCGCCTGGGACTGCAGCACAAGTTCGGCCTCGGACCGTATGCGCCGGTGCTCTTGCTGGACGCGACCCTTAGCTATAAATCGGCGCGCCTTGAACTGGACCGCGGCTGGAGCACCGAAGCCGGCATCCACCTGGGCAAAAGGTTTCTGCCTACTTTTCAGGCGGGGCTCTCCGCCCGTTGGATGGAGCACAACGCGCGCAGCGCCGTGTTCGACCTCAATCAGCGTTCGATCATTGCCGAGGCCACGTGGGACGTAAGCGACGCCTGGAGCCTTTCGGCTTCGGTCGGTCGACTGTCGGGCGATATCGTGGCCAATGCAGCTTGGCCTGTTTGGGCCCAGGCAATCAGCGGCGGTTTCGGCCCGACTGTTTTGAACTATTACACCGCCCGTCCCTGGCTGGTCACCGAGCTCTACGGAGCCGGCTGGGTCTCTTACAATGTGGAGGCGGACGTCGATCTCTGGTCCGTGACCGCCAGTTGGACGATCACGGAGCGAACCAGCGCCGAATTTCGCTACAGCAGCGCGTTTGTTGTAAATAAAATCGGTGTCCGCTACCCGACAGATTCTTGGGGACTAAGCGTCAGTCATCGGTTCTAATCGGCGGCATGAGCTTCCGTTCGGTTGTCGCCTGCCTAGTCGTGGTTGTTGCCGCCATCGCCGCCCGCGCCGGCGAGATCACCGTCACCGTCAAAGGGGGAAAAGGCGAGGCTCTCGCCGACGCCGTCGTTTCACTCGTCCCGCTCGACCAGCCGATTCCCGCAGCCGGTGCGCAGTCCGCCCCGGTCGAGATTTCCCAGGAAGACGAGCAATACCAACCGTACCTGACCGTCGTTCGCAAGGGCACCCGGGTGGATTTCCCGAACAAGGATCGCATCCAACACCACATCTACTCCGCCTCGGAGGCCAAAAAGTTCGAGAAACCGCTGTACGCCCCGGGTGCGCACGAGGCCATCGTCTTTGACCAGCCGGGCGTCGTGGCCCTTGGCTGCAACATCCACGACTGGATGATCGCCTACGTGGTCGTGCTCGACACGCCCTGGTATGCGCGGACCGGTGCCGATGGCACCACCAGCCTGTCGGACGTGGCCCCGGGGCGCTATCGTGTCGATGTCTGGCATCCGCGCCTGCTCGGTGCGGACCGCAAGCCCGCCCGTGTTCCCGTTAGCCGGGAGGTGACCGTGACGTCCGGCGCTCGTTCGACCGAGAGTTTTTCCCTCTCACTGGCCCCCGATCGCCGCATCAAGCGGGCGCCCGCGTCCAAATCGGGCAAGTACTGACGGAGCCGTTATGTTTCGATTCCGCCGCTTTCGCACCCGCCTGCTTGCGCTGGTGCTGGGTCTCCTGGCCGTGACGCTGCTGCTGACCTACGTGCTGGTCACCCGC
Organism: Lacunisphaera sp.; assembly: GCA_044224295.1. Lineage (GTDB taxonomy): Bacteria > Verrucomicrobiota > Verrucomicrobiia > Opitutales > Opitutaceae > Lacunisphaera. The sequence continues at coordinate 102,936 of JBGAKQ010000007.1, forward strand.
GCCAACCGGGCCAATGCCACCGATCACATCAGGGAACGCCTCGCGGGCGCGGTGCGGGTTTTCTTCTTTTCCGTCGAGACGCGCAAGCAGGCGCTTGCGGACAGCGCCAAGGTCGTGAGTGCGGACTACTCGATGAAAACGCTCTACCTGCAGGAGCAGTTGGATCGCAAGACGCTCGCCTCTGCGCTGGCCAGCTTTGCGGAGCGGCTCAACGTGCCCGTGGTGACCGCATTTGCGCCCGACGGTGAACTGCTTGCTGCGGTCGGGGGCGACCTGGCGGACGAGAATTGCGGGCCGTTCAAACACCTCATCAGGAAGGCCGACGAAGGCGCGCTCGAGCAGAACAGCGACTTCGCCTACCTCAATGGAAGGCTGCACGTGCTCACGGTGGTACCACTGTACGCGCCGCGGCCAAACGTGCTTGGCTGGCTTGGCGTGGCATTCCCCATCGATGACGATTTCGCGCGCCTCCTGCGGGAGACAACCCAGGCGGAAATCACTTTCACCAGCGGCCCGGGTGAAGCGACCAAGCGGGTGCTTGCCACCACCCTCAGTCCCGTTTTGGCCCGCATGGTGGCGGATCATGGGCCGGCGGACCTGAAGAAGGGAGGCGAAATTGGCGAAACGCTGCTGGGTGGGGAGCAGTACGTCACGCTCTACACGCCACTCGAACTCCTCGGGGAAGACCCGGCGCGCATCACGCTCCAACGGTCGCTGGCGGTCGAACTTGAACCGGCCCGCCAACTCGAACAATCGATCCTGCTGATTTCGCTCGTCGCCCTGCTCGCCGCCGCGGTCATGGCGATCGCCGCGGCTCGCGGCGTCAGCCAGCCACTCCAGCAACTCGCGGAGCACACCAACGTCGTGGCCGCGGGCGACTACACGCGGCGCATCGAGCTGGCGCGGGCGGACGAAATCGGCCAGCTGGCCACGGCTTTCAACCAGATGACCGCCGGCCTGGCCGAACGCGACCGGGTGCGTGACCTCCTCGGCAAAGTCGTGTCACCCGAAATCGCGACGCAGTTGTTGCAATCCGACCTGAAGCTCGGCGGTGAAGAGCGTGAAGTGACGATCCTGTTCTCCGATCTGCGGGATTTCACCAGCATGAGCGAAAAGCTCGCCCCCGCCGAGGTCCTGGCCCTGCTGAACCGCTACCTGGACCGGATGAGCTCCGTCATCGAGAAACACGGTGGGGTCATCGACAAGTACATTGGTGACGCCATCATGGCGCTGTTCGGCGCGCCAGTCGCGTCGCCCGATGCGCCCGCGCGGGCGGTGGCGGCGGCCCGGGAAATGGCCCAATCGCTCGAGGCGCTGAACCGGGAGCTGGTGGCAGAGGGGAAACCCACGCTCGCCTTTGGCATTGGCATCAACACCGCGCGCGTCGTGGCCGGGAACATGGGCTCCAAGACCCGCCTCAACTACACGGTGATTGGCGACGGCGTGAACCTCGCGTCGCGGCTCGAGGGCCTCACCAAGGATCCCGCCTACGCCACGCCGATCATCGTCAGCGAGGCGACCCTCCAGGCCCTGCCCACCCAGCCGGCCGCCCGCGCCCTCGGCGAGGTCAAGGTGAAGGGCAAGGCCCAGGCCGTTAAGATCTTTGCCCTGTCGCCCAAGGGTGAATCGCACGCGCCGTTCGGGGCGGCGCCCTGACCGCCGCGCCTATTTCCAGGCCGACTCGGGCGCCTCGGCGAGCTTCGCGCGGACGTCGGCGGGGATCGGCTGCGAAACCATTCCGCCCTGCCCATCCGCCGCCACGCACACCGCGGTGACCTCACCGGTCGCGCACAGCGTGCCGGCCCGGTGAAACTTGAAGACGTACGTGATCGAACGATTCGTCAGCTTCTTCACGTAGAGCGTCACGACCACACTGTCATTGAAGCGCAACGGGGCGCGATAGGAACAGCTGACATTGACCCGCGGCCACCCGACGACTTCGCCGGGCACAAAGGAAATCAGCGGCAGGCCAAGCGACCGATAAAACGCGGTTTCGCACACCTCCATCCAGCGAAAGAAATTCGCGAAGTGCATGATGCCGGCCATGTCCGTCTCATGGAACTCGACCTGGCGCGTGAGGCTGAACTCGGAGGGCATGCGTAAAGCGTCTCTGAAACCTCCCCGGGGAGGCAATGCCGTTCAACGTCGGCTTGAGTCGGCCGCGGGGAACGTCAGGCTGGCGGCACCATGAAACCCCTGTTCCGATTTCTCGCGGTGGGCGCATTGCTCACCTGTTCCCAGCTCGCCAGCGCCTTCGAAGGCAAAATCGGCCTCGCGATGACCGACCCGCGTGGCAACACGATGAACATGGATTACGCCATGAAGGATCAAAAGATCCGCATGGACATGAACGGCCGCGGCCACCAGGCCGCCATGATCATGGACGTCGCCAAGAAGGAAATGATCATGCTGATGCCCGACCAGGGCATGTACATGGTCATGCCGATGAAGCAGACCATCGACAAGGCCATGGAGCAGGCGGGTGCGAGCACCGCCGATGTCGAGGTCACCGGCAAGACCGAGACGATCCTCGGCTACAAGTGCAGCCAGATCCTCGTGAAGGACAAAGGCAACGTAACCGAGGCCTGGGTCGCCGAGGGGCTGGGCAATTTCATGGGCATGAGCGGTGGCGGTGGCGGCCCCTTTGGCGGCGGCCGGTCAGCCCCGGCGGCCAAGTGGGAGGAAGTGATCAAGGGCAAGGGCGGCTTCCCGCTCCGCGTGATCACCCGCGATGCTGCCGGCAAGCAACTCTCCAAGATGGAAGCCACGAAGATCGAGCCCGGCTCGCTGCCTGATTCGCTGTTCGCGCCCCCGGCCGGCTTCCAGAAGTTCGACATGCCGAACATGGGCGGGATGTTCAAGGGCGGCGAATAAGGCCACTCTCAACGTGGGGCGGCCCCCTCAGCCCCACCCCAAAATCAAAAGGCCGGGCGCAAGCCCGGCCTTTCGCGTGTTCGTAGTTCGAAGACCTCAGGGGATCTTCTCAAGTTCAGCGGCCGTCCAGAAGGTGTTCCGACCGGCGGTCTCGGCGCGAACCTTGGCGACGGCCTCCGGGGTGACTTCCGGGGCGTTGTTGCCGAAGGAGGCGCGGACGTAGGAAATCACGTTGGCGATCTGGTCATCCTTGAGGGAGCCCAGCGGGGCCATGACGTTGTTGTATTCCTTGTCGCCAACCTTGAGCGGGCCGTTCAGGCCGTGGAGGACGATGCGAATGATGCGGCTCTCGTTGCCGTTGACCCACTCGGAGCCAGCCAGCGGAGGATACTGGCCCGGGACGCCGAGTCCGTTTGCCTGGTGGCAGGCGATGCAGGTGGTGTCGAAGACGCGCTTGCCGAGCTGGGCGCGGCTGAGGGCCACAACCGCCGTGGCGCCCGGCTTGGCGCGATTCGCGTGCTCGCTGTAGACCAAGGGGTCGAAGCGCAGGGAATAGTGCGCCAGGTAGATCGAGCCAAAGAACACGGCGCAGCACATGAGGCCGAGGAGCACGAGGGGCAGCAGTGAATAGCCATCCGCCTTCTCCGGCTTCTTCTTCTGCAGCTGGGCGTGGACCTGCTGGAGGCTGTCATCGCTCGCCGCCGACTGCTCGACGCGGGAATTGGAGTCGTTCGCGCTCATCTTAGTGTTTACCGGCCTCCTTCGCCGCAGGCTGGTTCCGGTCGCGCTCGGTGGGATATTCGTACGTGTCCTTCAAGCTTTGCAGGTAGGCGACCAAGGCCACGGCGCGTTGGGTCGGGACGACCTCATAGCCGGCCGGGGCTTCGCTGCCCAACTTCACGGCGTGGGCGGACGGCTGGCGACCAGCGACCGGGTGCACGTCAAAAAGGAAACGATGGGCCGGCATGCCGTGGGCGATGGTCTGGCCCGCGAACTTGGATTCCGGGGCGTAAAGGAGCTTGTAGTAATAATCGGCGTCCGGGATGCGGCTGCCCACGTTGCGGAGGTCGGGCCCGAGGCGGGACTGGCCGATCAGCACAACCTGGTCGCGAATGTAGTCGCGGGCGTAGCTGCCGCGCTCACCCCACTTGCGGCCCTCGGCGAGGTCGTTGCCGAAGCCGTGCTGGCGCACCTGCTGCGTATGGCAGGTCGCGCAGCCGAGGTCCTGGTAAACGAGGCTGCCCTGGTGGGCGAGGCCCGACAAGGGCTGCGGGTAAAGGGTTTCGTCGGCCGGATCCTTGAACTGGCTCAGGGAGCCGATCTGGCGATTGGCGGACAAGAGGAGGCCGCCCCACGAAAGTGCGAGGGTGGCAAAGACGCCGAGGAAGAGGGCGAGACCGTTTTTCATGCGTGGCCCTCCGTGCTCAGGGCGGGCGGTGTGCGGAACGTGGCGGCCGCGGTGCCCTGCGAATTGATCGGGCACGCGATCCAGATGAAGTTGATCAGGAAGGCGGCGTGGCCAACCAGCAGCAGGCCGATGACCCCGGTGCGATAGGCGAACCAGAAAGTCATGGCATCCGTCAGCTGGCGGAACGGCACGGTCGGCTCATTCAGCATGCCGCCCTGGGACCAGCCGGCGTAAGCAATGCCGACCACCATCAGGAGAATGCCCAGGGCGGTCGTGGCTCCATGCACGCTGATCAGCGCGCCCGAACGCCACTCCTTGCCCGTCACGCGGGGGAGGATGAAGTACGCGGCGCCGAACATCGCGGTCGAGAAGCAGGCGTAGAAGGTGACCCAGTCACGCAGGCCGTCGAACAGCGTGAACTGCACCGTGGCCGCGAAGCCGCGCATCGAGAGCGCGAGGTTGAGCGCGGCCGCGAGCACGAAGCCGATGATGCTCATCAGCACGAAGCGCAGCGTCAGGCTGCGGCGGGCCGCCGCGTAGGAACCGGACAGCGTGCCGAAAAGGTTGAGCGCGACGACCACGACGCCGACCACGAGCAGCATGTTGGCCACGATGCCCATCGTCGGGATCCACACCGGGACCGGGGCGCCGATCAGGCGGCTGCCGCCGGCGAACGCCGACGAGATCGCCACCCACCAGAACGCCATGCCGGCGAGGTAGTAGTTGGCGATGGGCTTGCCGAGCAGCTTGGGCAGGAAATAGTAGGCGGCCGCGAGCGCCATCGGCACGAACCACAGGTTGTAGAGGCCATGCGCGTACCAGGCATTGACGATCGGCTGAAGCACGCCGCGCACCGGAGCGCGGAAGAGCATGATCTGGGCGACCGCGTAGAGCCACGGGAACCAGAAGGCCGCGCCGAACAGGTACCACTGCGACGCATACACGTTCTCGGTGTTGCGAATGCTGAAGGTGGTCACGCTCCACACGCCGACCATCGCGTAGGCCGCGAGGAGGAGGAGGCTGACGTAGCGCGGCATTTCCAGGAGCTCAAAGGAGGTCGAGTAACCGCCGAGGATGCCGGCGACGCCGAGGAAGACGCCGAGGTTCCAGAACTTGGCGGCCACGAACAGCCAGCCACCGTGGCGGAGGGTCGTCGCGGACAGGCGGGCCATCAGCCAGAGCCCGAAGGCGAAGGCGGCGTTCATGCCCCAGCCGTAAACGAGGGCGTTCTGCGCGGCGGGGGCGAGCCGGCCGTGGGTCACCCACTCGCAAGCGTCGAGGAAGCCGGGCGAATGGAGCTGGATCGCGGCTGCCAGCTGCATGAGGCCGCCGAGCAGCAGCCAGAGCAGCGCCGAGCCGAGGAAAACGATCACCGGCCACTTGGCCGAGGCGTCGATCTCCAGTTGCTCCGTGCGGTTGTTAGCGGGGGAATTCATCACAGGGCTTACTTCTTGGCGTGATCGCGGACGGTAAGTTCAATGGCGCGGTCGATCGGGAGGCGGACGGTGCCGCTCTTCTGGTCGACCCAGGCGTAGCTGGTGGCGGCGTCGTGGTCCTTGGCCTGTTTCTCGGTGAGGAGGGCCTTGCGGTCGGCCGGCGTGCGGACGCCCTCGATCTTGTCGACGGCGCCGGCGTGCGGCACGTACATCTTGCGGGCGACCCAGCCGAGGAGCGCAAACAGGACGAGCACGAGCACCGTGGTGAACACGGGCGTGCGGTGCGGGAAGGAGAAGTTGGATGACTCGCTCATGGCTTAGTGGGCGGAGGCGGCTTGGTGGCCGGCTTCCGGGGCCGAGGCTTCGTGGTGGGTCAGCGATTCCACGATGCGCGGATCGCGGATCGGGATCAGCTTGGTCTGGGCGAAGCTGTTGAGGTACGACCAGACGCAGATGCCGCCGACGCCGACGACGGACGTCAGCACCCACAGCAGGTTGATCGAGAAGAAGGGCACCGCATTGCCGTGCTCGTCCTTGAGGGCGGGCAGGACGTTGTAGCAGAGGTCGACGAGGATGATCAGCGCGACCCAGCCGCTGATGATGGCGGCGGGCTTGCGGTTGGACTTGAAGCGGTAGATCAGCCAGGAGAGGAACGGCACGAAGAAGTGGCCGAACAGCAGGGCAATGATGCCGATGTATTTCCACTGGTTCGGCGTGCCATCGACGTTCACCTCACGGATGTTGTACCAGAAGGTTTCCTCGGGGACGTTCGCGTTCCAGATCAGGAAGTACTGCGAGAAGGTCACGTACGCCCAGAACACCACGAACGCGAAGGCCAGCGCCACAAGGGTGTGGAATTGGTTCGTGTTGTAGATGCCCTTGTAGTCGCCGCGATTGTAGAGCCAGACGGTGATGAAGACCGCAAAGGCCAGGCCGCCGCGGACGCAGTTCGCGAAGAACCACACGCCGTACATCGTCGAGAACCAGTGGTACTCGAGGCTCTTCATCCAGTAGATGGCCGCGAAGGTCAGCGCCAGCGCCGTCAACGGGATGCCGAGGGCCGCCGTGCGACGATTGCTGAACGTCCACTTGGCGTCGCCATCCGCGTCCTGCGAGAACGAGTTCCGGCGCAGCAGCGCGGAGAGCCCGATCCAGATCGCGAAGAAGCCGATGCTCATGCCGGTGAACATGCCGAGATTGAGGAAGCCGGACTTCTTGATCCAGAGCGGGTCCGCGCCGACCGTATGGCCGCCGTGGATCACCGTTGCGGTGTTCATCCAGGGCCAGATCAGGCCGGGCTTCATCCACGCGCTGATCAGCAGCGGGAGGAAAAGCACCGCCAGCCACTTGAAGGCCGACACGCCGTGCTCGTACTGGCGGCGGATGACCGTCGACCAGCCCGCATCGGTGATGTGGTGGATCATGATCAGCAGCAGCATGCCAATCGCGATGGCCGTCCAGTAGGCGAAGCCCACGAGGTACGACAGCGCGACGTTTTGCGGCTCGTGGGAAACGAACGCGCCCACGGCGGTCAGGGCGAGGCCGGCGACGCCCGCGATCAGGAAGCGGGTGGCCAGGGCGGACGTGGGAGCAGGTGAAGAGGCGCTCATGTTACTTCAGCCCTCCGCGCTGTTCGGTCGGGACATCGTTGATCGAGCCGTGCGCCGCACGCTGCAGGGCGCGCACATAGGCGACGACCGCCCAACGATCGTCGGGGGACAGCTTGTCGGCGTAGGGCATCATCGTGTTCTTGCCGTTGGTAATGGTGTTGTAGATCTCGCCCTCGGGCATCGTGCGCAGGCGGTCGTCGTGGTACGACGGGGTCGTCAGCATGCCGTAGGACTTGGTGATGCCGTTGCCGTCACCGAGCTGGCCGTGGCACGGCGCGCAGTAGATCTGGTAGCGGTTCTGGCCGCGCTCGACGAACGTGCGGGTGACCTCGAGCTCCTTGGGGAAACCGCGGGCGAAGCTGCCATCGGCCGCCTTGCCGGCGTAGTGGAAATCATCGGCGCGCAGGAAGGCGGGATCCGCGCGGCCGGAATCGCGGCCAAACGGGACGGTGCCGGCCGGGAGCGGGCGATCCGCGCGGCCGTCCGCGAAGAACTTGGACGAAGCCTGCGGCTTGTACTTGGCCTGGTGGTCCATGTCGGGGAACACCTCGATCGGCGGGCGCGTCGAGATCGAACCACGGTAGCCCATGACGGACACCAGCAGCACGACCACGAAAGCGAGGGTGAAGTAGGCGTAGCGCATCGGGTCAGGCCTCCAGCTCCACAATGTCCTTGCCGCCGGCCTTCGCGAGCAGGTCGCGCGTGGCGGTGGCGTTGAATTTCGGGTCGTTCGTCTCGATCACAATGTAGAAGCGGTCGTCCATCGCGCGGACGAACTGCGGGGCCTTCATCACCGGGTGGTAATGCATCGGCAGGCGGTTCAGGAAGAACATGCCGAAGATCGTCGCGAACGCGGTGAACAGGATGGTGAGCTCGTAGGAGATCGGGAACGCGAACATCGGGCTGAAGTAGGGCTTGCCGCCCACGATCAGCGGATATTCGTACGCGCCCGCCCAGGCGATCAGCGACATGCCGGTGCAGAAACCGGTGACGCCGCCGGCGAGCGAGAAGCGCGGCACCTTCGAGCGGCGCACGCCCATGGCGTAGTCGAGGCCGTGCACCGGGAACGGCGTGAGCGCGTCCCACTGCGAGTAGCCGGCATCCCGCACCTTTTCACAGGCGTGGTAAAGCTCCGGCGTGGTGTCGAAGGCGGCGATGAGTCCGTAAGTCTTGGTCATGGCGGCGGCTCCTTAGTGTTTGTCCGAGCCATGCGGGTCGGCCGCGGGGATGACCATCTTGATCTCCGACATCGGCATGATCGGGACAAACCGGATGAACAGGAGGAAGAGGACCGAGAATACGCCGAACGTGCCGAAGAACGTGAAGATCTCGACGATGGACGGCGAATAGTAGCCCCAGCTCGACGGCAGGAAGTCGCGGGCGAGCGAGGTGACGATGATCACGAAGCGCTCGAACCACATGCCGACGTTGACGAAGAGGCAGAGGATCCAGACGAGCGTGGTGTTTTCACGGACCGCCTTGAACCAGAAGAACTGCGGCGTGATCACGTTGCACGAAATCATGATCCAGTAGGCCCAGGCGTAGTGGCCGAACGCGCGGTTGATGAACGCGAAGCCCTCGTAGGGGTTGGCGCCGTACCACGCGATGAAGAACTCCATCGAGTAGGCGTAGCCGACCATCGTGCCCGTCGCCAAAATGATCTTACACATGCAGTCGATGTGGTACTGCGTGATGAGGTCCTCGAGGCGGCACACCGCGCGGAGCGGCAGCATGAGCGTGAGCACCATGCCGAAGCCCGAGAAGATGGCGCCGGCGACGAAGTACGGCGGGAAGATCGTCGTGTGCCAGCCCGGGATGAGCGAGACGGCGAAGTCGAACGACACGATCGTGTGCACGGAGAGCACCAGCGGCGTCGAGATGCCGGCCAGGATGAGGTAGGCCATCTCGTAATTGCTCCACTGGCGGTTCGAACCGCGCCAGCCCATGGCGAAGAAGCCATAGATGCGGGCCTTGAAGAGGTTGCCGGCCTGCGTGAAACGATCGCGCAGGGTGCCGAGGTCAGGGATGAGGCCGATGTACCAGAACAGCACGGAGACCGTACCGTAGGTCGAGACCGCGAACACGTCCCACTCGAGCGGCGAACGGAAGTTCTGCCAGATGCCGTTGGAGTTCGGGAACGGGAAGAGGTAACCGGGCATCACCGCGAACCAGATGCGACCGACGTGGAAGACCGGGAAGATCGCGGCGCAAACGACCGCGAAGATCGTCATCGCCTCGGCCGGCCGGTTGATCGACGTGCGCCACTTCTGACGCAGGAGGCACAGGATGGCCGAGATGAGCGTACCGGCGTGGCCGATACCGATCCAGAACACGAAGTTCACGATGTCCCACGCCCAGTTCACCGGGTTGGCGTGACCCCACACACCGACGCCGGTGGCGACGAGGTAGATCAGGCCGGAAACCGTGAACGAGGCGACCAGCGCGGCGACGCCGAAGCACCACCACCACCAGGCCGGGGTTTTGCCTTCAACGAGACCGCAGATTTTCTCCGTGATCCAGTGGAAGTCGCGATGATTGTCGACCAGCACCGGGCGCGGCAGCACCGCCGGTTTGACCTCGGCGAGGATGGCGGGAGCCGGATGATCGGAAGCGTGCGCACCCATTACTCGTGCCCTCCCTTCTTGGCCGCGTGCGAATCAGCCGCATGGGCTTCGCCGTGCGCCGACCCGTGGCCGGCGGCGTGACCGTTCTTCTGGTTGTACTCCACCCGGCTGTACGGGAGAGCGGTGTAATCGGGCATGTGCGGGTTCGGATTGCGGAGCTTGCCGAGGTAAGTCGTGCGCGGGCGGATGTTGAGGTAACCGAGGACCGCATAGTCGCGCTCCTGGGCCTTCAGCTTCGAAACCGCACTCTCGGGATTCTTGATGTCACCGAAGACGATCGCCTCGACCGGGCACACCTGCTGGCAGGCGGTCTTGACGGCGCCGTCCGGGATCTGGACGTCGCCGCTGGCGCCGGCCTTGCGCTTCTGCGCGATCTTGGCCTGCTGCACGCGCTGGACGCAATAGGTGCACTTTTCCATGACGCCGCGCATGCGCACGGTAACGTCCGGATTCTTCACCATCTTGACCAGCTCCGGCATGTCGGACTGGTGACCGAGCGGGCCCATGTAGAGGGCGTCGGTCGCGCGCTTGTTGAAGTCGAAGAAATTGAACCGGCGGACCTTGTACGGGCAGTTGTTCGCGCAGTAGCGCGTGCCGATACAACGATTGTAGGCCATGACGTTGATGCCTTCCTCGTCGTGGACGGTGGCATTGACCGGGCACACGGTCTCGCAGGGCGCGAGCTCGCAGTGCTGGCAGGTCATGGGCTGCATCGAAACTTGCGGATCCTCCGGGAGGACCTTGTTGCCCTCGGCGCCGAACGCCTCGGGGTCGGCCTTGCCGTCGGAATAATAACGGTCGAGGCGGATCCAGTGCATCTCGCGACCACGGAGGACCTGGTCCTTGCCGACGATCGGGATGTTGTTCTCCGCCTGGCACGCGATCACGCAGGCGTTGCAGCCAATGCACGTGTTGAGATCGATCGACATGCCCCACTGGTGCACGCCGGTCAGGTCGGGCGTCTCGTAGAGCGAATTGCCGCGCGGCGTGGTCGTCGCGATGAAGACCGGATCCTTGCCCACGTCCTTGCCGAGCACGGCCGGGGAGTGCGAGTCGATCGTGGCTTCCTTGACGAAGTTCGCGTTAGCCGCGAAACCCTCCTCACCCTCGAGGTTGGCTTCGCGGATGATGTCGCGGCCTTCCATCGACCAGTGCTCCTGGGTGTTCGCCAGCTTCATGCGGCGGCCCGTGTTCGTGAGCTTGCCGCCCGTGGCGAAGGCCAGGCCGGCCGTGGTGCGCAGCGGGTAGGCATCAAAGCCGGCCCCGGTGCCGATGTGGCCGGACTGGCTGCGGCCGTAGCCGAGCGGGACGACCACGGTGTAGTTCGAAAGGCCGGGCTGGATGTGCACCGGGCCGGTGATCTTGCGACCGTTCAGCGTCAGCTCGAAGACATGGGCGTTTTCCTTGCCCTGCACGAACTCGGCTTCCTCCTTGCGCGCGACCTGGAGATTGTTGCCCGCCGGCACGATGCCGAGCTCGGCGGCGAGCTTCGGGCTGACGAGGATCGCGTTGTCCCACGAGATCTTGGTCATCGGGTCCGGGCACTCCTGCAGCCAACCGTTGTTGGCGAAGCGACCGTCGTCCATCTTGTGGTCGGTGATGAAACGCACCTCGAGGTTGTCCTTCGACAGGGCGGTCACCGCCGCGTTGTCGAGGTTGCCGAGGTTAGCCACCCGGACGGTGACGGACACCACCGGATAAGCGGAGCCTTCCACGAGGCCGTCGTGGAGGAATTTCTCAAAAGCCTTCTTGTCGCCGCCGCGGGTCGCGAAGACCTGTTCGTAGGCTTCGGGCTTCGCCTCGCCGGCAAGGCGCGCGAGGAGCTCGACTTCCATCAGGCCGTTGAAGAGCGGCATGATCATCGGCTGCACCGGCACGATCGTGCCATCGGCCGTGCGGGCGTCGCCCCACGACTCGAGATAGTGCGTCGCCGCGAGATGGGTGCCCGCGAGGGCGGAGGTCTCGTCGACGTAGTAACCGTAACGGATGACGTCCGGCACCGACTTTAGCAGCGCGCCGAACTCGAGGTCCGCGGGCGCATTGTAGGCCGGGTTGCCGTTGATGACGACGAGGGTCTTGACCGAGCCGGCCTTGATGGCCGTGGCGAGCGCCTGGATGGTCGCGGCGCCCGACGGGGCGGCCTCGACAAAGTCGACCGTCTTGCCGATCGCGCCGAGCTTGGCATTGATCGCGTAGGCGATGACGTGCACCGCCACCGGCTGGTGCGCGCCGGCGATGACCAGCGATTCGCCCGGGTTGGCGAGCAGGTCCTTGGCGCATTCCTCGACCCAGCCGGCCTTCACCTCGAGGCCCTTGGCGAGCGAATCAAAGGTGTTGTTGCCCAGCACGTGGCCGGCGACCGCCGCGGCGAGCGCGGTGATGTGGCTGCTGGCGAGGCGCAGGCGGTGATCCGCCATGCTGCCCGTGAGGGAGAACCCGCTCTCCGCCACATAGAGGCGGTTCATCGGGTCGGTCGGCTTCGTCACGCGACGGCCCTTGGCAAATTCGCGGGCGTAGTAGAGCGAGCCCGACTCGGCGTGGAGGAAATCCGCGTCGAGGGAGAGGATGCGCTTGGCGGCGGCGAAGCGGTAGACCGGCTTCACGTTGCGGCCGAAGGCGGCCTGCGCGGCGGCGACCGGCGGCTCGTCCTGCACGGGCTCGTACTCGGCCCAGATGGCGCGCGGGAACTTCTGCTTCAGGCTCGCGACCAGGCGGGCGCGCGTCGGGGAGGCGGACTCATCGGCCAGGAACGCGAGGCCCTCGCCGTTGCCGGCATAGGTCTTGTTGATGTTCGCGAGGAGGTCGTTGACCTCGGCCGCGGAAAGCGGGGTGCCCTTCTTCGTGTGGGCGGTGGCGCGCTCGGGATCGTAGAGATCGAGCACGGAGGCCTGCGCCAGCAGCGAGCTGGCGCCGCCGTGCGGGCGGTAGCTCGGGTTGCCTTCCAACTTGGTCGGGCGGCCCTGGTGGGTCTCCGCGAGCAGCGGGATGGCCGACTTGCGCAGCGGCATGGCCGTCGCGAAATAGAGCGGGAGGCCCGGGACGGTGTACTCGACGGACTTGCCGTACGGGAGGATGTTCTTCTCCGGGCGGCGGCAGCCGGCGAGGCCAAGGCCACCCAGCGCGAACGAAGCCGCCATGAGCTTCATGAACTGCCGGCGATCGACGCCCTCGATCGAGGATGCGCCCTCGGGGAATTCGCGGGCCAGGTGCTCGCGGAAGCCCGGCGTGTCAGCCAGCTCGTCGAGGCTGCGCCAGTATTTCGGGCCGGTCAGGGCGCCTTGGGCCGGGGCGGAGTGGTCAAATTTGCGTTTCATCAGCGATGGCAGCCGGAGCAGCTCTGGGGCGGCAAAACCTTCCAGTTATGGATGTATTCCTGCGCCTTCTTCTGGCCCTCGGGGCCCTGGTCGGCGAGGCGGGCCGAATCCAGATTGAAAACGTCCTTCGGCTCGCGGATGCGCGCGGCCGGGTTGCGGTGGCAATCGAGACACCAGCTCATGCTGTGGGGCTGGTCCTGACGCACGACCTGCATTTCGTTCACCTTGCCGTGGCACTCGACACAGCTGACGCCGCGGTTCACGTGCACGGAGTGATTGAAGTAAACGTAGTCGGGATTCGCGTGGATCTTCACCCATGGCACCGGCTCGCCGGTGGCGTAGCTCTGGCGGACGACCTCCAGCAGCGGGCTCTGGGTCTTGATGATGCTGTGGCAATTCATGCACGTCTGCGCCGCGGGGACGCTCGACGTGGCGGACTTCTCGACGCTCGCGTGGCAGTAGCGGCAATCCATGCCGAGCTGGCCGGCGTGGAGGCTGTGGTCAAACGGGACCGGCTGGACCGGCGCATAGCCGACGCGCAGGTAGGCGGGTGTCGCGTAGTAGGTGATGCCAGCGGCAGCCACGCCGCCGAGCACGGCCAGGAAAATCAGGATTTGGAGCGGAAGGGCGTTGGCCGATTTCGGGTAAATCTTCGACATGACGGAGGAGCGGCGTGGAGCGGGTTAACAGCTGCCTTCCTTGCGCGGCACGGCCCGGGATTCGGGCCGCAATGCCACCGCCGCCGGCTTCGCGACGGGCGTGGAGCGGGCAAACAGCGACGGAACCAAACCGGTGGCAACGATCAGGCCGCCCAATTTGGCAAAGAATGATTTACGCGAACAAGGTGAACTCACGTGTGTGTGGCGGTTCAAAGTCCCCGACAGCAGAAGAAGCCGCCTCTCCAATGTAAAACAAAATTTCCAACCGGCCTTGTCACCGGATGCTTATTAGCACGGTCGCGGCCGGAAATTGCGGGGCTTATCAGCGCCCCACGCGCCCGCCAATCAGGAGACGAACTCGCCGTCCCGCATCGGCTTGATCTCGTCGCAGCGGTTCGCGATGTCCGGATTATGGGTCACCAGCACGACCGCCTGGCCGTTTTCCTTCGCCAGCCGGGTCAACAGGTCGAACACGAGGCCGGAATTTTTCACGTCCAGGTTGCCCGTCGGCTCGTCCGCCAGGATGATCGCCGGCTCATTGGCGAGTGCGCGGGCGATGGCCACCCGCTGCTGCTCGCCGCCGGAAAGCTGGGTCGCGAGGCGGTGGCCCTTGTCCCCCAGCCCGACGTCCTTCAACAACGACTCGGCCCGGGCGCGCATGGCCTCTTCCGACAGCCGCCCGAGGCGCCGCATGGGCATCATCACGTTATCGAGCGCCGAAAACTCCTGCATCAGGAAGTGAAACTGGAAGACGAAGCCGATGTGCTCGCAACGGGCTGCGGTCCGCTCGAGGTCACTGCTGTTCGACATCAGCTGGTCGCGAATCCAGATGGACCCCCCGTCCGGCTGGTCCAGCAACCCGAGCAGGTAAAGCGTGGTGCTTTTCCCGCACCCGGAAGGCCCGACAATGGCGGTGACGTTGCCGCCGCGGGCCTCGAACGAAACCCCGCGCAGCACGTGCACGCGCCCCTCGTCCTGCCCGAGGTAGCGGTGGAGGCCCTCGCAGCGCAGGGCCAGGCCGGACTTGGGTGCAGGCGAACTCATTGCGAGGTCCCCCGGATGATGTCGCCCGGCTCCAGCCGCGCCGCTCGCCGGGCGGGAATCACGGCGGCCGTCATGACCACCACCGTGGCCATCACCGTGGCGACCACGTAATGCCAGATGGAAATATTCACCTGGAAACTGTCGGCCGAGAAGATGCCGCGGATCTTGATCGGGTATTTCGAGACGGCGAACGTGAGGCCGTAACCCAGCGCCCAGCCGCCGATGGTGCCGACCACCAGCACTATCGCGCCGAGCCAAAGGAAAATCCGCGAAATGTCGCTCCGCGTGTAGCCCATCGAGCGGAGGATCGCGATTTCCTTGGTCTTCTCGATGACGATCATCGCGAGCGTATTGAACATGCCGAGGCCGGAGATGAGGATGATCGTGGAGACGGTCAGCGCCGCCGAGATTTGCAACGCTTTGAACGCCTGGAGCCAGCTCTCCTCACGTTCCTGCCAGCTTTTCGCACTGTGCTTGAGCACCCCTTCCATCTGGGCGGCGTCCTGGGGCGCACGCTCGCGATCAACCAGGGCGACCTGGATGAAGGACGCCCCCTCAGTCTTGCGAAGCAGCGAGCGCGCTTCGTTCAGGTGGAGATAAATCCGGACGCGGTCGATGTCGCTGACGCCAGTCGTGTAAATTGCGGCGACCTTGTAACGACGTTGGTCGGCGCCCGCCTGCAGAATGAAGGAGTCACCGACCGCCAACTGGAGGCGGTCGGCGAGGACCCGTCCGATCAGCGCGCCTTGCGGACTCACCCGGAAGGTATCCAGGCTGCCGGCGCCGCGCCTCACCTGCGCCGCGAGATCGGAAACCGCCAGGTGGTCGTCCAAATTGATGCCATAAACCTTGGCCGAATCGTTCTTGAAGGAGCTATCCGCGATCACGGAGCCCTCCACGACGATCGACATGCCGGCGACGTTGCGGAACTGGGCGATCGCCTTGGTCAGCAACTCGGGATCCTCGACGCCCTCGATGTACTTGTGGGCGGCGCGATCGCCGCCGACCTCGAATTTGCTGCCCCCGATGTCGTGACCCGCGGCGGCCATCGAAAAGATCGTGTCCTGAATCTTGTCCTCGATGCGAATTGCGCCGTTGGTGCCGAGAATCGTGCGGATAAAGAACTGCTCGAATCCGCTGGTCTGGGCCTGGGTGACAACGAAAAAGCCCACGCCAAAGATGATGCCCGCGAGGCTCATCAGCATGGAACGCTTGCGCGCGGTCAGGAACCGGAGGGCTATGCGGAGATTCGTCGACACGGCACGCGGGATGGCGGTCAGTTCGCCATCACTTCCGTGCGGACGCGCTCCCCGTCACTGAAGCGGTCCTGCTGCTCGACCACCACCAACTCGCCGGCTTTCAGCCCGGAGGTGATCTCGATGTGGTTCAGGCCCTCGAAACCCTTCGTCACCTTGCGCCGCGACACCTGCCCGTCCTCAACGACGAACACGTAGTCCCCGGCCAGCGCGCGACGCGGCACGGTCACCGCATTGGCGCGCTGCTCGATGACGATGCTTACTTCACCCGTGATGCCGGGCGCAAGCACCCGACCCTCGGGCAATTTGATCTCGAGAAAAAGGGTGTAGCGGCGCGTCGTCGGGTCGGCGGCTGGGTTGATTTTTGTGACCACCGCGTTGTATTGGTCAGCGCCAAACGTCAGGAAACGCACCGACGCCTTCTGGTTGAGCTTCACGACCGCGAAATTCTCCTCGCTGATGCGGGCCTCGACCGTGCGCCCGATGGAGATGCCGGTGGCGATGGTCGCGTTGCCGCCAAGCAGATCGCCCGGGCGCGCCATAACCGCGGTGATGACGCCATCCGCAGGGGCGCGAATGGTCATCTTGGACCGGTCCCGCTGCTTCGCCTGGAGGTTGTTTTTGTGGGTGTCGAGCAGGAGCTGGTTGTTGACCTCGTCGAGCTCCTTCTTCTGCAGGAGCTGCTGGTACAGGCGTTTTTGCTTTTCAAAATCCGCCGCGGAAATCTGTCCACCCATCATCCGACGCTCGGCGTCCTCGAGGCCGTCCTTCGCATTGAGCACTTCCGCACGCAGGGTGGACCCCACCTCCACGCGTTTCTGAGCGGCGGTGATCTCGTTCTTGATCCGCTCGATCTCGATATCGATGTCACCGGTGTCGATCTGCACCAAGACCTCGCCCTTGGTGATTTTTTTGCCGACGTCCAGCGTGCTCGTGAGGATGCGGCCGCCGACCTCGCTGGAAATGCTCACGGGGTACTCGGCCTTGACCTCGACGGTGCCCGGAACGGTGCGGACCGCGATGTCGGTCTTGGCCGCCGCGACCAGGGCCGTGGGACGAAGCAGGTATTTGGCCGCAAATCCGACGACGACGAGCAGGACAGCCACGATCGCCGTGTTGCGCAGCCATGCGCGGGAAGAGGAACGTGCGGCGCTCATTTGACGTCAGCCACGTTGGCGAGAACCGGATCGGCGGCCACCGTGCCGAGGAACTCGAGGGTGCGGTTGATGAAATCGAGCCGGTTGTTGTAGGCGGCGGTTTGCGCGTCGAACACCATCATGCGGGCGACGCTCACATCATCCTGCGAGGTGACGCCGCGGCTGAAGTCGTCCTGCTTGCCCTTGAGATTACCCTCGCTGGAGGTGAGGGCGCGGTCGGTAATCGCCATGGCGCGGGAAGCGAAATTCAGCTGCCGGGCCTGAGTCTGGGCCTGCTGCGCCAGCCGCTCGGTCATTTCCTTGTAGTCGGTCTTCATCTGGCGGAGCCGGGCGAACTCCGAGCGCACGGCGGCTTGGGACGAAAACCCGTCGAACACCATCCAGTTGGCGGTGAAACCGGCAAAGATCGAGTTCACCCGGAATTTCTGGGCGACATTGATGGTGTAGCTCTGCTGGTCCTGGCTGACGCCAATCGTGGCACTCAACTTCGGCAGGAGGCGGGTCTTGGCGTTCGCCAGGCTGAGCTGAGCGTTTTCCATCTGCTTCCGCATGGTCACCGCCTCGGTCGTCGGAGGTTCCTTTTGGGAAAGGTAGTTCGCCAGCAGTTGATCATAGGCAGCAGCATTGTACGGAATGGCCGGGATCGTGTCCGGAATCTCATCGTCGGTCAGCGGCGCGCAACCCGCCATCCGCGCAAACGAGGCCTTGGCCATGTCGTATTCGAACTGGGCGCGCTCAGAGGTGAGCTGAGCCTGCTCGGCCGCGAGGCGGACCGGGAAAATCTGAAAATCGGAAATGACCTTTTGGGCGAGGCGGACCTCCTCCTTCGCCAGCTGGCTCTTGGTGTAGTCCAGGTAGAATTTGGACCGTTGCACCGTCAGCTTGAGGACCACCAGCCGGAGGTAGTCGTACCGCATTCCCTGGGCATAAACCCGGTAGGCCTCGCGATACTGGCCTTTGGCAATGCTGGCCTGGATCTCGCCCATCTTCGCCGAGTTCGCGCGCTCGCCCCAAAAAAACACCGGCTGCGAAATCGAGAAGTTGTAGGCGATTTTTGTGACGTCCAGTCGGCCCGCGAGGTCCGCGCGGGTGTCGCGCGACTCAAGGTAGTTGGCCCAGCCGCCCAGGCTCGGCAGCAGGTTGGCCCGGGCCTGGATCCGATTATTCTCGGCAATTTCCCGGTCGAGGGCGCGATTAAGCATGCGCGGGGATTGCTTCACCGCGTTGACCAGGAGCGGCTGCAACTGCGGGAAAAACTGCTCCGGCAGCATGATTCCTCCACCCGGAGTTTCCGCGGCCAGCAAATGGCCACACAGCAACGGCAGTCCAAGGAACAATCTGAGGTTTTTCATGAGCGAGATGGGGACGGACAGCGCGCCGCAAAGGCGGTGCCTTGGCAACCAGTAAATTTTTCGCCCGCCAATAGCGGATTGCGGCCGCAAAATAATTAATGGCCTTTACTCGTCCGCCGCCCCAAGGCTTTAAATACCAACCACTCCCTTTACCTGATGTTGCGCCGAGTCCTGCCCTTTGTGACGGACCTTTGGACGCACCGCGAGCTGCTCTGGCAGTTCACGCTGCGGAACGTGGAGTTGCGCCACAAAGGCAGCCACCTGGGCCTCATCTGGTCGTTCCTGAACCCGTTGCTGATGCTGGGTCTTTATGTATTGGTCTTCGGCTACATATTTGGCGGGAAGTTTGGCGTGCTGACCAACGAGACCCGGGTGGATTACGCGCTCGGGATCTTTCTCGGCCTCAGTTTGTTTCATTTCCTCGGCGAGGTCCTCGGTCTTGCCCCGTCCTTGATCGTCGGCAATCCCAACTTCGTCAAAAAGGTGGTCTTCCCGCTGGAGATTTTGCCGGCGGCAACCGTGGGGGCCGCGGGGATCCATCTGCTGATCAGCCTGGCGCTGGTGCTGCTCAGCGTCCTGTTGGTTGGCCCTGGGCTCACGGTGGGCCTGCTCTGGCTGCCGGTCATCCTGCTGCCACTGGGCTTGCTCGCGTTGGGAATGGCGTGGTTTTTTGCAGCCCTGGGGGTCTTCTTCCGCGATATCAACCAAATCGTGCAGTTCGTTTCGATGGTGCTGATGTGGGCCAGCGGCGTTTTTTATTCCGCCGCAAAATATCCCGAGGCATGGGTCTGGCTGCGCTACAACCCGCTCCTCCTGGCCATCGATCTCGCCCGCGACGCGGCACTGTGGGGCCGGCCGCTGAACCCCACGCACCTGGCGTACCTCTATTGCTGCGGTTTCGCATCATGCTGGCTGGGCCACTTTTTCTTCCGCCGCATGAAACCGGCATTCGCTGATGTCATTTGAGTTCCCATGCCCGATGCACCCGCCATTTCAGCCCACCAACTGACGAAGGCCTACCGCCTTTGGTCAGACCCGGCACAGCGCCTGGTGAGCCCGTTGTTGGCGGAGGCAAGCCGCCTGCTGCCCGGGGGCGCCGGCCGCGCCCTGCAACGACGGGCCCAGGCCGGTTACCAAGATTTCCATGCGCTGCGGCAGGTGAGCTTCGAGGTTAAGCGTGGCGAAGCGGTCGGCATCGTCGGCCGCAACGGTGCCGGCAAGAGCACGCTGCTCCAGATTATCGCCGGGACACTCCAGCCCACGACCGGCACCATCAAGGTCAATGGTCGCATTGCCGCCCTGCTGGAACTGGGCGCGGGCTTCAACCCGGACTTCACGGGACGCGAAAACGTGTATCTGAGCGGCGCCGTGCTCGGCATCAGCCAGGTGGAAATGGACAACCGCTTTGCCGAGGTCGCCGCTTTCGCCGACATTGGGGATTTCATCGAGCAGCCCGTGAAGACGTACTCCAGTGGCATGATGATGCGTCTGGCCTTCGCGGTAAACACGTGCGTCGACCCCGACATCCTCATCGTTGACGAGGCCCTGAGCGTCGGCGACGCGCCCTTTCAGGCCAAGTGTTTCCGCCGGCTGCGGCAACTGACCGACAAGGGTGTCAGCCTGCTCTTCGTGTCTCACGACCTCGGCACCGTCCGCTCGATCTGCTCGCGGGCCCTCTGGTTGAAGCAGGGCCGCGCCGAGATGTGGGGCGACGCCAAGGAAGTGGCGAAGGAATACGAAAAGTTCTGCTGGAGCGAACAGGGCGTCGTCATGGACCAGGTGCCGGCGCCGGCCAGCGCCGGGGAAATCAAGACAGCGGCGGTCAGCCAATCGGCAATCGGCGCAGACGCCTCGGGTGAATTCACGGTGCCGCTACCGGCCCAGCCGGCGGTCCCGACCGCGCTGCGCCAAGGCCGGCCTGCGGGAGAGCGGTACGGCACCCAGACCGCGACGATCGAGGGTCTCCTGAGCACCAATGCCGCAGGCGAACCGACCAGTCGCTTCGAGTTCAATGAGCCGGTGTATCTGCACTACCTGATTCGCACCCGCGCCAATCTCGATTCTGACATCGTGCTGGGGATCCGGATCAAGGACCCGCAGGGCAATTTCCTCTATTCGGTGCAGGATATTTCCACGCAACACCGACTCACCGCCCCGCCGAACTGCGAATTCCACGCCGCCACCGCATTCCGGCTCCCGTTGACCCACGGCCGCTTCATCATCAAGACCGGCATTTTCGGTTTCGCCGACGGCACGTCCCGGCTGAACGGGCGCTACGATTACACGCGCGCCGTGCTGTGGGACATAATCGAGGACGGCTGTGTCATTGAAATCGCCGAGCATCCCGCGATGCCCCTTTGCGGCCCGGTGCACTCCCACGCCAATCTGGTGTTGAATCCACTTCCCCCATCCCAAGCCTGACACCTTCATGCCGTCGGTCCAAACCAACATCCCCGGGCGCGCTCCCATCGAGCTCCCTGCCTTCTACGAGAGCTTTGCCTGGTACTACCCGAACTGCGAGCTGCAGACCAAGCGCTGGTTCGTGGATCATGCCGGCCCCGATTGGACCTATCTCGATTGCGGCGCCAACATTGGCTACTACTCAATTCTCTTCTCACAGCTCTCGCCCCGCGGGCACGTTCACGCCGTGGAGCCGACCTCTACCGCCGACATGCTCCGCACCAACCTCGCGCACAATCGCGCCGGGAACGTGACTGTGCACCAGCAGGCGGTCGGTCGTTACGATGGAAGGCGCACGGAGAAAATCTTCCGGATCTGGGGTGGCGCCCCGGAGGAGATGGAATACGATTTCGTCACGGTCGACACCTTGGTAACACGGCTGGGGATGGCACGCTTGGATTGCGTGAAAATTGACGTCGACTCCTTTGACTTCGAAGTGCTGATGGGAGCCGAGCAGACGTTGGCGAAATATGATCCCTGGCTGGTCGTCGAACTCAACCATGCCCTTGGCGTTCGCGGCTACTCCAACCTCGCCGCCGCGGAATGGCTGTTCGACCACGGCTACCGGCACTGCCAGATTCTCGACCACGACAACTTCGTTGTCCGCCGCAGCGCACCGCCCGAAAGCTTTGTGACCGGCAAGGCCATGACGCTAAACTTCGCCCCGCCCGCATGAACCAATTCCGGATTCCTGGCCTTAGCCTCGCGCGAATCGCCCGCCAGCTTGGCTGGGCGGATGCCCCGGAGCCATCGTCCGCCAGTCTGACGGCCTGGAAGACTGAAGTGGAGGATGCACGAATCCTGCGCTATCTGTACCAACAGCTCCGCCCCACCCGGCACCTTGAGTTCGGCACATGGCAGGGATTCGGGGCCTGTCTCTGCCTGGAATCCTGCGCTGCAACCGTCTGGACGCTCAACCTCCCGGATGGCGAAAGCAAACCGGACGGCAGCTGGGCATATGGCGAACGCGTCATCGATGATTCCAAGTCGCCCCCCGGGGCGGTCACGGCCAATTACGGCCAGGATGAGACCGGTCCGCGCACCTATCACCGGACTGACGCCGCCTCCTACATCGGAAGGCTGTATCGCGAAAAGGGCCTGGGACACCGGGTGTGCCAGATCTACTGCGATAGTCGCGCCTGGGACACCTCGGCCTATCCGCCGGGCTTCTTTCAAAGCGTGTTCATCGACGGCGGACACCAAACCGAAGTGGTGATCAACGACACTCGCAAGGCCCTGCCGCTCCTTGAGTCCGGGGGACTCATGCTCTGGCATGACTTCTGCCCCCGACCCGAAATCATCGCCAACGCCCCGGCCGTCCAGGGTGTGACTGTCGCTATCGAGGCGCTGCTGCCGGAGTTGCAGCGCCAGTTCTCTACGCTCGCTTGGATTGAACCCAGCTACATCCTCCTCGGATTGAAAAAATGACTGCATTCGCCGCCAGTCGAGCCTTCCTCCGCGTTGCCGTTGCCGCACCCGAACTGCGCGTCGCCGATGTCGCCTTCAACGCGAGCGTCATCCGCCGCGAAGCCGCCCGCGCCGCCGCCGAGGGCGCCGGCCTTGTCCTGTTTCCCGAGCTGAGCTTGACCGGCTACAGCTGCGGCGACCTGTTCGCCCAAGGCCTGCTCCATGACCGTGCGCGCGCCGCGCTGCTTGAGCTTGCCGCCGCCACGAAGGAGCTTGGCGTCCACGCCGTCGTCGGCCTGCCGCTGGCCGTGCACGGCCGCCTTTACAACTGCGCCGCCGTTCTGGGCGGCGGCCGCGTGCTCGGGCTCGTGCCGAAGCAGTTTCTCCCCACCACCGGCGAATACTACGAGGAGCGCTGGTTCACCTCCGCCGCCGGCCTCACCCAGCTCGCAGCCGACCTTGGTGGCTACTGCGCACCGCTCGCCACGAATCTCCTTTTTACCGACGAGGCCGCCGGCTGCACGTTCGGCGTCGAGATCTGCGAAGACCTCTGGGCCGTGCATCCACCGAGCGGCGACCTGTGCCTCGCCGGAGCCAACTTGATCCTCAATCCCTCCGCGAGCAACGAACTCCTCGGCAAGGCTGCCTATCGCCGCGACCTGGTGCGGCAGCAGTCGGCCCGTTGCCTGGCCGCCTACGCCTACGCCGCCGCGGGTCCGGGTGAGTCCTCCACCGACGTCGTGTTCTCCGGCCACTGCCTGGTCGCCGAGAACGGTTCGCTCCTTGCCGAGTCCGAGCGCTTCAAGTTCGACTCGCAGTTGGTCTGCGCCGACCTCGATCTCGATCGACTGCGCCACGAGCGGATCTGCAACAGCAGTTTCTCCGCCGCCGCGCCGACGCGCGAGTTCCACCGCGTTCCCGTAAAGCTGGCGGCCCCGGCCGCCCGCGGGCCGCTTGGGAGCCTGCGCCCGAATCCCGCCCTGCCCTTCGTGCCGTCCGACCCGCGCGTGCGCGCCGATACTTGCCGCGAGATCTTCGCCATCCAATCCACCGGACTGGCCAAGCGCCTCAGACACACGGGCACAAAGACCGTCGTGCTGGGCATTTCCGGCGGCCTAGACTCAACGCTCGCGCTGCTCGTGACGGTGCATGCCTTCGACCTGCTGGGGCTCGACCGCAAAGGCATCCTTGCCCCCACGCTGCCGGGCTTCGGCACGACCAAGCGCACCCGCGGCAACGCCGAGAAACTCGTTGAACAGCTGGGCGCCACCCTGCGAGTCATCCCCATCCACGACGCCATCAAGCAGCACTTCGCCGATATCGGCCACGACGAGCGCGTGCACGACGTCACCTATGAGAACGCCCAGGCTCGCGAGCGCACCCAGATCCTGATGGACCTCGCCAACAAGGCCGGCGGGTTTGTTGTGGGCACCGGCGACCTTTCCGAGGCGGCGCTCGGTTGGTGCACGTTCAATGGCGACCACATGTCGATGTATCACGTCAACGCCGGCATTCCCAAGACCCTCGTGCGCTACCTCATCGACTGGTGCGCGGACAGCGAGTTTTCCGGCGCCACCAGCAAGGTCCTGCACGACATCGCCGATACGCCCATCAGTCCCGAACTTCTACCCACGACGGATGACGGCCAGCAGCACCAGCAGACCGAAGACGTCGTCGGGCCCTACGAACTCCACGACTACTTCCTCTACCACCTCGTCCGGCACGGCGCCCGTCCGGCCAAGGTCCTCTACCTCGCGGAGCTGGCCTTCGACGGCAGATACCCGCGCGCCACCCTCCTCCGCTGGCTCGAAGTCTTTATCCGCCGCTTCTTCCAACAGCAGTTCAAGCGCTCCGCCATGCCGGATGGCCCCAAGGTCGGTTCCGTCGCCCTGTCGCCCCGCGGCGACTGGCGTATGCCCAGCGATGCGTCGTCCGCCGAATGGCTGGCGGAAATCGTGGCGCTCCGGGGCCCGACACCCCGTTCAAAGCGGCGTTGACTTCGCCCGCCGGCTCACGCTCCTTTGCGCCTTTCATACCCATGAAGGACAAGCTCATCGTCGTCTGCGGTGCCGGTGGATTCATCGGCGGTCACCTGGTTGCCGACCTGCTCAAGCAGGGACATACGCGCATCCGTGCGGTCGACCTCAAGCCGCTCAACCGGTGGTACCAGAAATTCGACGGCGTGGAGAACCTCTCACTCGACCTCCAGGAACTGCCAGCCTGCCGCCAGGCCACCAAGGACGCCTACTGGGTGTACAATCTAGCTGCCGACATGGGCGGCATGGGCTTCATCGAGAAGAACAAGGCCCTGTGCATGCTCACGGTGCTCATCAACACCCACCTGCTCAAGGCCTCCCGCGAGCACGGCGTGCAGCGCTTCTTCTACGCCTCGTCCGCCTGCGTCTATGCCCATGACAAGCAGACCGACCCCAACGTCACCGGCCTGAAGGAGGCCGACGCCTATCCTGCCATGCCAGAGGACGGCTACGGCTGGGAGAAACTTTTCTCCGAGCGCATGTGCCGCCACTTCACCGAGGACTTCGGCCTCGTGACCCGCGTGGCCCGCTATCACAACGTCTACGGCCCGCACGGGACCTTCGACGGGGGCCGCGAAAAGGCGCCGGCCGCGGTCTGCCGCAAGGTCATCACTGCACTTATCACCGGCAAACATGAAATCGAGATCTGGGGCTCGGGCGAGCAGACCCGCAGCTTCATGTACATTGATGACTGCCTCCACGGTTCCCAGGCGATCATGCGGAGCGCGGACATCACCTACCCGATCAACCTCGGCTCCGAGGAAAAAGTCTCGATCAACCAGCTGGTCGACATCGTCGAGGCGATCGCCGGCGTAAAGCTGAAGCGCAACTACAACCTCTCCGCGCCGAAAGGCGTCAACGGCCGCAACTCGGAGAACACGATGATCCGCAAGGCGCTCGGCTGGGAGCCCTCCATCCCGCTGCGCACCGGCATGGAAAAGACCTACGCGTGGATTTACGACCAGATGAAGTCCGGCCTCTCCAAGGACTCCGTCGTCAACCAGAGCTGACCGGCTCCCACCATGGAATTCTCCTCGCCTCGCCCGCACTTCACGTTGGATTTGGTCCAGCGCGGGCGGCTGCGGGCGAAGCCGTTCACGCTCATCGATGTCGGTTGCAGCGGGGGACTCGCCGCCCTGTGGCGCCATTTCGAACCGGAGCTGCGCGCGCTGGCGGTCGATCCGGTGGTGACCGAGTGCGCGCGCCTCGCCGCGGCGGAAAAAAACCCCGCCGTGCGCTATGTCTCCGCCTTTGTGGGCCTGCCTGACGATCATCCCTTCAACCGGGAACGGGCCGGCCGGCCGCCGACGGAACGCAACCCCTGGAACCGGCTCTCCTCGGCCACGGCGGCGGAAATTCTCGCGCGGCGCCTGCAAAAGGATTCCCACCTGTCCGTGCTCAACCACTGGCAAACCGAGAATCTCGCCCCGGTCGCCAAACACACGCTCGCCGACCTCGCCGCACGCGAGGGACTCGCGGACGTCGATTTCATCAAGATCGACATCGACGGCCACGACCTTGAAGCGCTGCTTTCTGCCGAAACACTGATCCGCAACAGCCCGGTTCTCGGATTGGCGCTCGAGGTCAACTACTACGGCGGCACCCTCCCGACGGAACACACGCTCCACAACACCGACCGTTTGATGCGCTCCTGGGGCTTCGACCTTTTCGGCATCACCTCTCGGAAATACTCCGCCGGGGCCATGCCCAACCGGTTCGAGCACGACTTCCCGGCCCAAGCGGTGTCCGGACGCCCCTACCAGGGAGATGCTCTTTACCTGCGAGACGCGATTGGTCTCGAAGGCCAGCCTGATCTGCCGGCGCTTTCGCCCGAGAAACTCCTGAAACTGGCGGCACTTTTCGAGTGCTTTTGCCTGCCGGACTTCGCCGCCGAGCTGCTGCTGCGCCACGCCCCGGCGCTCGACTTGGATCTCAACGCTTCCCTCGACCTGCTCGCGCGCAGCTTCCGCAACGACGGCGTGAACTATCAAGAGCACCTGCGCCGATTCCAGGCCAATCCCGCCAGCTTCTACCGCAACGGGACGATGTAATCTTCCTTTCCACGACATGATCCAGAACGTCTCCGTCATCGGTCTTGGCAAACTCGGCGGCAGCATGGCCGCCGGCATGGCCTCGCGCGGCCTCAATGTCATCGGCGTCGACGTCAACCGCCACGCGGTCGACGCGGTCAACGCCGGCAAGGCCCCCGTCCAGGAAACCAACCTCGGCGAGATGATTGCCGCCAACAAGGAGCGCATCCGCGCCACCCTGAGCACCGAGGAGGCCGTCCTCGGGAGCGACATCAGCTTCGTGATCGTGCCGACCCCGAGCGACGAGCGCGGCGCCTTCACGATTCAATACGCGCGCTACGCGTTCAAGTCGCTTGGCCAGGCGCTGAAAAAAAAGCAGGGCTACCACGTCATCGTCCTCACCAGCACCGTGCTCCCCGGCGCCACCCGCCACGGCCTGCTGCCGATCCTCGAGCAGGAGTCGGGCAAGAAGTGCGGCCCCGACTTCGGCCTGTGTTACAACCCTGAGTTCATCGCGCTTGGCTCCGTCATCCGCGACTTCCTCAATCCCGACTTCTATCTGCTCGGCGAGTTCGACCAGCGCTCCGGCAACCTGCTCGAGGAAGTCCACCACCGGGTCTCGCAGAACAACGCGCCGGTGAAACGCATGAGCCTCGAAAACGCCGAGCTCGCGAAGATTGCCGTCAACAGCTACGTGACGATGAAGATCTCCTTCGCCAACATGCTGGCGGATTTCTGCGAGCACCTGCCCGGCGGCGACGTGGACGTCGTGAGCGACGCGCTCGGCATGGACAAGCGGATCGGGCGGAAGTACCTCACCGGCGGGTTTGGCTTTGGCGGCCCCTGCTTCCCGCGCGACAACGTCGCCCTCAACTTCATGGGCAAGGAACTTGGCGTCGACAGCAGCCTGCTCAAGACGAACGACGACTTCAACCGCGGCATCTCCAAACGCTACATCGAGAAACTGCAGGCCCACCTGCCCAAGGGTGCCAACGTCACCGTGCTCGGTCTCGCCTACAAGCCGCTGTCCCACGTGATCGAGGAATCGCCCGGCATTTACCTGTGCAAGGCACTGTCCGAGTCCGGCTACCGCGTGCTCGGTCACGACAATCTGGCCGCGCCTTACGCCGAGGTGCCGCTCAAGCCCCACGCCCTGGTCACCGACTCGCTGGAGGATGCACTCAAGGACGCCGATGTCGTGCTCGTGACCACGACGGACAAGAGTTACACGTCGCTCACGGCCGAGATGCTGCTGCAAGGGAAGAAGGCCGTGACCGTGATCGATTTCTGGCGTTGCCTCAAACACCTCGCCGCGGACCCGCGCATTCGCTACGTCCCAATTGGTCTCTGCCGTGACGCCCAGGCGAGCGCCCAGAGCCTCCGCCCGATGTGGGCCGAGGGCAGCTGACCAAACCACTCCTGCAGGCGTGTCTGCCCGGTCACCCTTGTCCGACACCGCCGCAGCCCGTGGGCTGGAATGGTGCCCCGGAATGCCCGTCAGCCTGCAGGGCGCCGGACTGATGGCGGGCTGTTGGGCATTGTGCAGCGTCCTGCTGCTGCTTTTCCGCCCCGGCTACCTGTTTCCTCCGTTCGAGCTGCTCGACAGCTGGATCTACACGAGTTACCAATGGGCCCCGCGCGCCCAAATCGCCGATTTCGGCGTCACCTACTACGGCTCCCGTCTTTCCTGGATCCTGCCCGGAGCGTTGCTCCACCACTACCTCCCGCCCGTGGCGGCTGAACTGGTCTTCAAGCTCGGGGCCTCGGCCGTGCTCGCCGGCGCCGTGGGCTTGATCGTCCATGCCGGCCATGGCCCGCGGTGGGGGGCGGTCGGCGTGATTGCCACGGTCTGCTTTCCGGCCGTGATCCAGGCCTTCCATGCCGACTACATCGACACGCCCGTCTTCACCTACGCCGCGGTCACGGCCGCCTTCATCACCTGGAGTCGCGATGCCCGATGGTGGCCGTTGTGGATTGGCGCCGCCGGCGGCAGCCTGATGTTGATGCTCGTGGCCAACCTCGGGGCGCTGTCGAGTGTCGGGCTGGCCCTGGGCGTATACCACCTTGCGTGGCTGCGGTGGTCGGTCCGCCGGCATGCCCTCAGCCTTGCCTGCTATGCCGCCGGGGCGGGGGTCGTTTTTTGCGCCATCGGCGCCATGCACGCTCACCTCGGCGGACCGTTCTATTTCATCAAGCCGCAGGTCGACATGGTCTTGTTCTTTAAAAACGTGAAATCCAATCCGTGGGCCCCGACCGACCCGCACTGGTTTCTCGCCGCGCACTGGCTGATCCTGCCGTTTGCTTCACTGGCCTGGGGCGCTTATTGCTCGTTTTTTCTTGAGACCAAGGATGCACGGACTCGGACCCTGCTCCGGTCTTTGACGGCCGCCCTGACCACGAGCCTGGGCGTGGCGCTCTACGTTGAGATGCGGCGCACGGCGTCGGTGCTGAGCCTCTACTACTACACCTCTTTCCATCTCGCCTTCGCCCTGCCGTTGCTGGCGGTGTGCTGCGCAAGCAGCTTCCGGCCGCTGCTGCGTCCCTGGCACCTGGGGACGCTGCTTGCGGGATCACTGCTGATCGTCCTTTGCCTGCCGCCACTGGAAAGCTGGCCCGCCCTCGCCAGCCTGCGCGCGCTGTTGGCCCGCCCCGAATGGTTTGCGGTCGTCGTTGCCGTGGCCGTGGGCCTGCCCGTTACGCTCGTCGCGCTCCTGCTCGCTCGGAAATGGCCGGTCCTGCACACGGCCGTGGCGACGGCACTCCCGTTTGGGCTGGCGCTGGCCTCGGTGTCGAAGGGACTGCACGGCCCGGAAATTTCCAACCGCCTGTGCGAACGCTACCAATCGGTCCACGACGCTTTTTTCGCCGTCGAGAGCAGATTCCCGCGCGGCACCGTCTGTTATTGGGTCGACGGCACGAACCGAAACGGAGTGTCCCTTGCGTCGACGAAGCTGTGGGGTTACCGGCTGCTCACGCTCCAGGGGTTTCCGGAGCTCAGCACCGAGGCGTCCAGGTTCATCGGTTACACGGTCATTGTCCCGCTGAACCCCGGCGGATACGACGCCGGCCTGGCCAAAGCCCGGGCCGCCTTGAAACCCTTTTCCCTCGAGGCGAATGAACCCGAGTTGATTCGGGTACCCGGAGCCGGTGGCATGGGTTTCGATCTGCTCACGTTCAAGTTGCAGGCCCGCACCATCGACCCGGAAGAACCCCGCGCCGAAAACGCGCCGATGCTGACCATGATCGCGGGGCTGGAGTACTACGGCGCGAATCGCTACACGGGAGCGCTCAACTATCACCGGCAGGACCCCGCCGCAAAACCACCGGTCGTTGACACGGCGGGCGACTATCCGGTCCTCCATCGCTCGGCTCCGGGCGATTTCGCGGCCACGCATTTCCGGGCCCTGCCGGAGATTCCCTACGGCAAGATGTGCTACCTGATGGTGGTCACGGTGCTGCCCGCCAAGGGAAATTGCGTCGTGATGCTCCAGGATGAGAATTTCCGCGTGCTGGGAAAATTCACCCTCACCGAAGGCGGGCGCTCGGTCCACTCGCTCGGCATCCCCTACGGGACCAAGTCCTACCGGATCTGTTTTTTGTCGCCGCAGGAAGCCAGCACGCCCGTGCCGGTGAACATCAACGTCTACCAGATGGTCAAGTAAACCAGCGCCGCACGCATGCCCGATCCCATGAGCCACAGTCACGACGCCACGCGATGGCAACCGCCTGCCGAAGGCCTGGTCTGGCGGGAGTCGCTCTGGGTGGCGCGCCAGCAGGCGGCGGTCTCGTATCCCGAACAAGGAAACGAATTCTGCTTCGCAATTGAGGACGACAGTTATTGGTTCCGCCATCGGGCCAGCTGCATCCTCGCGGTGTTGGCGCGATTTTCACCCGCCGGGCTTTTTCTCGACGTGGGCGGGGGCAACGGGCAGGTCGCGACCAGCCTTCAGCGCGCCGGCCACCAAGTCGCCCTGCTCGAGCCGGGCAGCGGAGCCCACAACGCCCTGCGCCGGGGGCTCACCCACGTGATCCAGGCCACTTTCAGCGACGCCGGGTTCCGGCCCGGTTCGCTGTCCGCCGCCGGAGCCTTTGATGTGATCGAACACATCAAGGATGACGCCGCTTTCCTCGGGGAAATCCGTCGGGCGTTGCAGCCCGGCGGCCGGTTTTATTGCACGGTCCCGGCGGGCAACTGGCTGTGGTCGGCCGATGACACCGCCGCGGGCCACTACCGGCGTTACACCGCCCGCAGTTTGACCCGCCAACTGGAGTCCGCCGGCTTCGAGGTGGAATACCTCACGCCGTTCTTCACGTGGCTGGTCCTCCCGGTCTTCACCTTGCGCACCCTGCCGAGCCAGCTGGGCCGCCGGCAGGCCGCCACGGCGGCGTCGGCCGATACCATCCGCTCAGATCACCGAATGCCGGCCTTGTTGCAACGCGCCATTGCCCCGATCCATGCATGGGAATTGCAACGGATCACGGGCGGGCGCACCCTGCCCTTCGGTACAAGTTTGCTTTGCGTGGCCCGCGCCCGGCATTAAACACAAGGCTCAGCATCGTGTCCGCCTCCTCCCTCATCCCCGGCCTTTCCGTCATTGTGCCCGCCTACCGCAGCGCCGCCACCCTCCCGCAGTTGGTGGCGAACCTCGGTCCCGTGCTGCAAGGCCTCGAGGGTCCCTCGGAACTCGTGCTCGTCGATGACGGTAGTCCCGACACCACGTGGGAAACGATTACCAGCCTGTCCCGGCAGCATTCCTGGGTGCGCGGGATCCGGTTGATGCGCAATTTCGGCCAGCACAACGCGCTGCTCGCCGGGGTCCGCGCCGCCCGGTTCGACCGGATCGCGACGATGGACGACGATCTTCAGAATCCGCCGGAAGAACTGCCAAAGCTGCTGGCACGCCTCGCCGAAGGCTTCGATGTCGTCTACGGCTCACCGGAGCGTCAGCAACACGGTTTGTTCCGCGACCTCGCCTCCGTCGTGACCAAGTATTCCCTGCAAAGTGCGGTCGGGGCGGAAACGGCCGGCATGGCCAGTGCCTTCAGGGTTTTCCGCACCCAGTTACGCGACGCCTTTGCCGCCTACAACAGCCCCTTCGTTAGCATCGACGTCCTGCTGACCTGGGGTGCAACGCGTTTTAGCGCCGTGCGCGTGCGCCACGACGCGCGGGCGGCCGGCCAATCGAACTATACCCTCCGCCGGCTGGTCCGGCACGCCCTCAACATGATGACCGGTTTCTCGGTCGTCCCACTCCAGTTAGCCAGCGTGATCGGATTCGGCTTCACCGTGTTCGGGGTGGGTATCCTCGTGTATGTGCTGGCGAACTATTTCTGGCACGGCACCAAGGTGGCCGGTTTCCCGTTCCTCGCATCCATCATCGCGTTGTTCTCGGGAGCCCAGCTCTTCGCGCTCGGCATCATCGGCGAATATCTGGCCCGAATGCACTTCCGCACCATGGACAAGCCGGCCTACGTCGTGCACACGCGGGTCGGGACGGAGCCATGAGTGGATTCGACGCCCGCTATCATCCGGTCCGCGCTGACTCCCCGGGATTCGGCCGGTGCGCCGTGCTTGGATGGGATGAAGCCATCTTCGGATTCAAGGTAGGTGCGTGGCAGCACGACGAATCCGCCGCGCTGCCGCCCGGCAAGGATCTCGGTCCGGCCCTGCAGGATTGGATGGAAGCGAACGCCGTGGAATTGATCTCCGCGCAGATTGCCGGTGACGACTTCCGGCGTCTGGCGGACCTGTCCGCGGCGGGCTTCCGGTTTGTGGATCTTTCCCTGCTTGCGCATGCCCGCCGGCTCGACCGCCTGCCGCCCCCGCGCCTCGCCATCCGCCCCGCGGTCCCGGCTGACTGGCCGGCGCTGGAACAAATCGCCGGCACCGCCTTCCAGTTCGGCCGCTACCACGCCGACGCCCGCTTCCCCCGGGCCCTGGCCGACCAGCGCTATCGCCTCTGGATCCGCAAAGCCCTGCAGCAACCCGCGGAGCAGGAATTTGTCTTCGTGTGTGGCCCGGCCGGTCAACCGGGCGGCTTCCTCCACGTCGTGCTGCGCGATACCGCCGCCGATCTGCGTCTGGTCGCGGTGGACCCGCTGCAACCCAATGCGTTCGCGGCCCTCGGGCTTTTTACCGGTGGCCTCCGCGAACTGGTTCAGCGGGGCGCCCGCACCGCCCATGCCCGGCTCTCCGCCGGCAACATCGCGGTTCTCAATCTCTATTCCTCGCTGGGCTTTTCCTGCCGCGACCCGCATCTTGTCCTTCACCTGCACCGCACGAACACCACTCACCTGCTGCCCTGAACATGATCCTGGACCGACCGACCGCCGTCAGCCTCATCATTTCCACGCTGAAGAATTTCGGCCTGCCGAATCCGCCCGCCGAATTCAACGAGGACACGCTGTTGTTCGGCCGCGACGGGCTGTTCGACTCGGTCGCGCTCGTCTCCTTCATCCTCGATGTCGAGGAGGGCGTCCGCCAGGCCTGTGGGGTCAACATCGCGCTGGCTGACGAACGCGCAATGTCCCAGACCCGCAGCCCGTTCCGCCGGGTATCAAGCCTGGCTGACTACGCCGTGCAGTTGGTCGCAGAGCAGGCTTCCAAATCATGAATCCGGACGGACGCGTGATGGTCATCAGCGGTGCCCGCAAGGGCATCGGACGACACCTCGCCGAGCATTACCTCGCCGGGGGCTGGCGGGTCTTCGGTTGCAGCCGCGCCGCGTCGGACCTCAGCCACCCGCTTTACCGGCACGTCTGCCTGGACGTCGCAGACGAAGCCGCGGTGCGGGATTTCTTCCAACTGGTGCGCAAAGAGGCGGGGCGCCTCGACGCCGTGATCAACAACGCCGGCATTGCGCTGATGAACCACAGCCTGCTCACCCCGGGCAGCAGCGTGCAGCAGGTGCTCGCAACGAACGTCACGGGCACATTCCTTTTTTGCCGTGAGGGCGCAAAACTCCTGCGCGGCAGCCCGGCGGGCCGGATCGTGAACTTCGCCACGGTCGCAACCCCGTTGCGGCTGGAGGGCGAAGCCATCTATGCCGCCTCCAAGGCCGCCGTGGTCTGCCTCACCCAGATTCTGGCCCACGAGCTCGGCCCTCTCGGGATCACGGTGAACGCCGTGGGGCCAACCCCGGTCCGGACTGACCTGACCCGGTCGGTTCCGCCCGCTAAGATGGAGGCACTGATCGCCCGCCAGGCGCTCAAGCGGTGGGGGGAATTTTCGGACGTCACCAATGTCGTCGACTTCTACCTCCAGCCAGCGAGCGGATTCGTCACCGGACAGGTACTTTATCTCGGGGGCGTCGCGTGAGTTGCGTAGGGTTCCTCCGCGAAGTCTTCTCCCGCCACCCTGACGCCGAGGCGATCGTCTGGCGCGATCGGGCATGGAGCTATGGCTGGCTCCTTACCCGACTTGACCACTGGAGCCAACGGCTCAAGGAGGCGGCGATCCCCACGGGGTCAGTCGTTTCGCTCGAAGCCGATTTTTCCCCGGACGGCGTGGCGTTGTTCCTCGCGCTGGTTGAGCACCGCTGCGTGCTGGTGCCGCTCACCGGAGCCGTGGAGAAGCAGAAGCCGGAATTTCTGCAGGTGGCCGCGGTTGGGCACCAGTGCGTCGAAACCGAAACCGGAATCGACCTGCGGTCGACCGGGGTCGGTGCGACTCACCCCCATTACGCCACCCTGCGCGAACGCGCGCATCCCGGCCTCGTCCTCTTTTCCTCTGGATCGACCGGCCGCAGCAAGGCAGCGGTCCATGACCTGAGTCTCCTCCTGGAGAAATTCAAGGTGCCGCGCCGCAGCCAGCGCGCGATCACTTTCCTGCTCTACGACCACATCGGCGGGGTCAACACCATGCTCTACACGCTGAGCAACGCCGGCTGCATGGTTACCGTCCCGGACCGCAAGCCGGATACCGTTCTCGCGGCCGTGGCGCGTCACCGCGTCGAGCTGCTGCCGACCTCCCCGACATTCCTTAACCTGATCCTCCTCAGCCAGGCCTGGCAGCGGCACGATCTCTCCAGCCTGCGCACCGTTACCTACGGCACGGAACCCATGCCTGAGAGCACGCTGCGGCGATTCCACGAGGTTTTGCCGCAACTGACCCTGCAGCAGACGTACGGCCTGTCGGAGGTGGGCATCCTTCGGTCGAAATCAAAGTCGTCGGATTCGCTCTGGATGAAGATCGGCGGTGAAGGATTCGAGACGCGCATCGTCGACGGGCTGCTCCAGATCCGCGCGCAATCGGCGATGCTGGGGTACCTCAATGCCCCGAGCCCGTTCACCGACGACGGCTGGTTCATCACCGGCGACGCCGTGGAGGTCGACGGCGAGTACGTGCGCATCCTCGGCCGGAAATCCGAGATCATCAACGTGGGCGGTGAAAAGGTCTACCCGGCCGAGGTTGAGAGCGTGCTCCTGCAGATGCCCGGCGTCGAGGACGTGGCCGTGACGGGCGAACCCAACGCGATCACCGGGTCCATCGTGGTCGCGCGCTTCAACCTCACCCAACCAGAGCCGCTCCCGGAGTTCCGGCGGCGCCTGCGCGAATTCTGCCGCAGCCGCTTGGCGCCCTACAAGGTCCCCGCCCGAATTGAGATTGTCGATGCCGCCCAATACTCCGAGCGCTATAAAAAAATGCGCCGCGCCGTCCCCCTCTAGCGATGTCCGCCCCCCAGATCCCCTTCAACCGCTCCGCGCTTGCCGGCCGGGAACTCGACTACATCTCCCAAACCATCGCCCTGGGCCAGGTCGCCGGCGACCAGACCTTTTCCAAGCGCTGCCAGTCGATGCTGGTCGAGGTGCTCGGGCCCCGGGCAGCGCTGGTCACCACCTCCTGCACGCACGCGTTGGAAATGGCCGCGCTGCTGCTGGACCTGCAGCCGGGCGACGAGGTCATCGTGCCGTCCTTCACGTTTGTCTCCACCGCCAACGCATTCGTGTTGCGCGGCGCGAAACCGGTATTCTGTGACATCCGGCCCGACACCCTGAACCTCGATGAAACCCGGCTCGGCGCCCTCCTGACCCCGCGCACGAAGGCGGTGGTCCCGGTGCACTACGCCGGGGTCGGCTGCGAGATGGATGCGATCAATGCGCTCGCCGCGCGACACGGCGTCGCCGTGGTCGAGGACAACGCCCACGGCCTGTTCGGCAAATACAAGGGCCGCTGGCTGGGGACCCTTGGGGCCCTCGCGACGCAAAGCTTCCACGAAACCAAGAACATCACGTGCGGGGAGGGCGGAGCCCTGCTCGTCAACGACCCGCGTTACGCCGAGCGGGCGGAGATCATTCGCGAAAAAGGCACCAACCGCGCCCGCTTCTTCCGCGGACAGGTGGACAAATACACCTGGGTCGACCTTGGCAGCAGCTATGTGATGAGCGACGTGCTCGCCGCATTCCTTTACGCCCAGCTCGAGTCCTGGCGGTCCATCCAAGAACGGCGCCGGGCCATCTGGGAACGCTACCACGCGGCGCTGGCGGACTGGGCGCAAAGCCAGGATATCCGCCAACCCGTGGTGCCCGCCCATTGCGAACAGGCCTGGCACATGTACTACCTGCTGCTGCCCTCGCTGGCTGCCCGCACCGAACTCATTGCCCACCTCAAGGCACGCGGGATACTCGCCGTCTTCCACTACCTGCCCCTGCATCTTTCCGAATACGCCCGTCGCTGGGGCGGGCGCCCGGGGGATTGCCCTGTGACCGAGAAAGTGAGCGACCAACTGCTCCGGCTGCCGTTCTTCAACTCGATGACGCCGGACGTGCAGGATCGGGTGATTGCGGCCTTGCTGGAGTTCCGTTGCCCCGCCTGAGGAACCGGGAAGGCGCAGCCTTTACAATCCGGCCGGCATTCCGCTTTCATCCAACCATGTCATCCCATGCCCCCGTGCCTTACCTGTCGGTCGTCGCGGCCTCGCGTAATGACGACCACGGTGGCGATCCGCTCATTCGCACCCAGATTTTCATCAATTGCTTTGCCCGGCAGTGTGAAAAATACCGCCTGCCCGCTGAGCTGATTCTGGTGGATTGGAATCCCGTCGAGGGACGCCCCGGCCTGGCCGGGGTGCTTCAGTTGCCGGCCGAGGCAACCTTTTGCCAGGCCCGCGTGATCACGGTCCCGGCCCCGCTGCACCACCAGTTCAAGTACGCCGACCGCCTCGGTTTTTTCCAAATGATCGCCAAAAACGCCGGCATCCGCCGCGCGAAAGGTCGATTCATCCTGGCGACCAACATCGACATCATCTTCTCGGATGAGCTCATGCGGCACATCGCGCGCCAGCAGCTGGATCCGAAAAAGATGCTTCGTGTGGACCGCTACGACATCCACCGGGACATTCCGCTTTCCTACACGGTGGACCAGACGCTGGAGTACGCTTGGAAGAATCCCGTACGCAGCAACCGCCGCCTCGGGCCCAAGCCGTTGGTTGAACACCTGTACGGCGAAGACTGGTTCAAACGGACTGTCCAGCCCGGCCCGGAGGCCGGCCGGATCACCGAGGGCATCGCCGTGGAGCCCGCCGGCGAATTCTGGGCCGTGCGCCCGGCCCGGGACACGGTCATCGATCACCTGCACACCAACGCCTGTGGCGACTTCACCCTGCTCTCGCGCGAAGGATGGGATGCCATTCATGGTTACGCCGAATTCGCCGCCTACTCCTTCAACATCGACAGCCTCGGGGTGGCGGCGGCGCATTACGCGGGATACGAGGAGTTGTCACTGTTGCCGCCGTGCGTCTGCTTTCACATCGAGCACAGCCTGGGATCAGGCTGGACACCCGAGGGGGAGAAAAAGCTCTTCGCCCGCCTGCAGGAAAAGAAAATCCTGAACCCCGACTGGGAAGTCGTTTGTCCATTGATTGAGGCCATGCGTCAGCGGGAAATCTCGCCGGCGCTGAACGGGCCCGGCTGGGGGCTGGTCGAATTCACCTTGCCGGAAGCACCGCTGCTGCCGGGCCGGATCGCCGCCGGTCCGATCCACCCCGTGCCCTATTCGGTCCCGGCCGGCCTGTCAGTCAGCTCGCTGCCGGGCACCTACGACCTTGATTACCTGACCCTCCTTCACCGCTTGATCTCGGCCCGCTACACGCAGCAACTCGCGGAACGCGATGCGGCGATCAAGGAAACCCTGGGTTACCTGCGTGCGGTCGAGGAGGACAGTGAAAATCGGCTCAAATCAATCCACTTCTACCAGGACAAACTCAAGCAAGCCTACGCCGACCACGAGCACAACGTGGCTTTCATCCAGCGACAGGACGAGAACCTGCAGGCCCACGTAAAAATGGTCCACGAGCGGGACGCCCGGATTGCCGCGCTGAATGAGCAACTGCGAATCGCGCTTGAAGGGCGGGCTCCGGGCCAGTGAGTTGGCCCCGGCTGAGGGCGTTGGTCCCGCTACCGCCGGAGTCTTGACCCCAATCCCCAGCGCCTAATGCTGGCACCTTTCGTTGATGCGACACTATTGCACCACCCTTGACCACGCCGCACTGGCTCGGGGCCTCGCTCTGCACCAGTCGCTGCTGGCCCACGGGGGGAAGTTCGCACTAACGGTGCTCGCGATGGACGATGCCGCCGCCGCCGGCTTGGAACGCAGCCAGGCGGCGCACCTGCGCGTGATCCTCGCCAGCGAGCTGGCGAGCCGGTTCCCGGCACTCGCGGGCGCCCAACGCGACCGGACCAAACGGGAATTCCAAGCCACCTGCGTGCCCTGGTTGATGCGACACCTGCTGGCGGAACTGCCCGCGGGTGAGAGGCTCACCCACCTCGCGGCCGACGTGTATTTCTTCAGCTCCCCTGA
Organism: Lacunisphaera sp.; assembly: GCA_044224295.1. GTDB lineage: Bacteria > Verrucomicrobiota > Verrucomicrobiia > Opitutales > Opitutaceae > Lacunisphaera. Next base: position 141,400 of record JBGAKQ010000007.1, read on the forward strand.
AGCCGTTTTCAAGGAAGTGGGCGATGCGCCAGTGGGTCTCGTGCCCTTCCGTCCTGGGGCGGCCGTCATCTACCTGGAAGCCTACGGCCGCTTCAACCCTGGCTGGCTTTCGCTCCGGAACGACGCGGTGGGCAACGCCGCCGCCACCGATTGGGCGGAACGATGCGCGGCCTGGTGCTTCGAGATCCTGGAGCCCCATCGCTACGGAAATCAAAAATACCTCGACACGTGGCCGGCACGTTTTCCGGAAGCCAAGGTAATCACCCACCCGGGCGTCTTGGTCGCGCCTTGGAATCTCCCGGACACAAAGATTTCCCCGGGCCCCCGCATCGGCGGGACGCCGCTCATCGGCTATCAATTCCACGGCCTGGCGCATCTGGATCGCCAACTCTACGACGCCGGGCTCGAAGCCTATGGCGCATCCCCGACCGCGGAACTGCGTGACGTGATCTACCAACCTTACCTGCAGCAGCTGGCCCGCGCGGAGGGTGCGGCTCCGGCCTTGACGCCCGATCTCTTGCCGCCGGCCCGGACCGACGACCCGCGCGTCGCCACGGCGCTGCCGCACCTGCTGGCGCGCCTGCGCGACCTCGAGGTCGACCGCGGCGCCTGCCTGCTCGCCATGGCGAAGAATCGCCACGCGGCCGCCGAGGCCATGGCGGAAGCGCGCCGCGACATGTCGGAGGCCCAGGCCATCAGCAAACGCACCTTCGACCGCGAAGAGGCCGCGCGCCAGCTGGTGCGCGATTCCGCCGACCACCTGCGGAAGGTCGAGCTGGATCGCGAAGAGCGCCTGAAGTCGATCGCCTTTTATCAGGACAAACTCAAGACGGCCTATGCCGACCTCGAGCGCAACGTCGCTTACCTGAAAACGCTCGAGGCCGAGATCGCCGCGCACGTGAAGGTCGCGGCGGACCGCGAAGCGGTCATCGCGTCCCTGAGCAGCCGACTCCAGGCGGCCGAACAGCGGCTGCAAACGGCGGGCACGGCGACCGCCGCCCCCGTCGAATCCACGAACCTGCTGCCAGCGTTTGCCCCGCATGCCCGGCACATCAAGCGCCTGATCGTGGCCCGCTACCACCCGCGCCTGCTCCCCCACGTCTTCTGGATCGCCGGCATGGGCGCCATCGTGGAGATTTTCGACTGCCCGGCCGAGATCATCCAGACCGAGCACGGCAACATCCATTTCTGGAAGGAGAGCCTCATGGAATGGCTCGGTGGACTTGATTCACTCTTCAATGAGCAGGCTTACCTGCGGGCGAACCCCGACGTGGGCGCGGCGGTCGCGGCCGGACAGTTCAGCAGCGGGCGGGACCATTACCTCCACTTTGGGCTGCGCGAGTGGCGCAAGATCGGCAACGAGGAGTATCGCGCGGGCATCGCGGAATTCGACGCCGTGGCGTTCGACGGCTCGGACGCCGCCGAGGTGCTGCCGGTCCTGATCGGCCGCGTCCAACCCTACCACCAGCTGCTCATCGCCGGCGCCGATCCCCGGCCAGCGTGGCTGCCGGAGGAGAAGGCCCAATTGAGCTTCCCGGACGGCTCGACGCTTTGCCTCCGGCCCCCGGCCACCTGGCTCGGCCCCACCGTCCCCACCAACCAACTTCGCGTCGGCTGGCCGCGGCTGCGCACGCGCGAAATCTATCCCGCCAAGCCGGCGCGCGGCGATGCCTGGCCGAAGATCTCCGTCGTCACGGTCAGCTACAACCAGGCCCCGTACCTCGAGCAAACCCTCCGGTCCGTGCTCGACCAGAACTACCCGAACCTCGAATACATCGTGGTCGACGGCGGTTCCACCGATGGCTCGGTCGAGATCATCAGGAAATATGCCGACCGCCTGGCGTGGTGGGTCAGCGAAAAAGACGGCGGGCAATCCGAGGCGCTCAACAAAGGGTTCCGCCGCGCCACGGGCCGGGTCCTCACGTGGCTCAACAGCGACGACCGGCTCGCGCCCGGAAGCCTCTACACCGTCGGCCAGGCCTATCTCCTGCACGACATCGACATGGTGGTTGGGCGCTGCGCGCGGGTCATGGATCATGAGCCCATGCCCCACCACCTCCATCGCTGCAGCCTGCCGATCGGCCGCGTCGTGCCGCTGCCCCTCCACCAACTGCTGGATCTGGACAACTGCTGGCTGAAGGGAATGTTCTTCCACCAGCCGGAAGTCTTCTTCAGCCGGGAGCTGTTCGACCGCGCCGGCGGCATGCTCAAGGAGAACCTCTATTACAGCATGGACTATGACCTGTGGGTCCGTCTCGCCAAAGCCGGCGCGCGGATCATGTCCGTGCCCGAGATCCTCGCGATTTTCCGGCAGCACCAGAACCAGAAAACCGGCGGGAACCACCTGCCCTACCTGCCCGAGCTCCGCGCCATCAACGCCGAGCTGCGCGCCACGCCGTAACCGCTCCATGTCGGCCACCCTCGCCAATTTCCCGTCCTGGATCCAGAGCCTGCCCAAGTGGCACGGGCTCCTGCGCATCTCGCCGGAGCGCGCCTACGCGCACGCCGAGGACAAGTACGACGCGCAATACGGTGTGACCGCCCCCATTCCCGGCGAGGGTCAGGGCCTGTGCGCCCTGTTGGAAAAATATGGCGTCGACACCTCGGGCCCGGCCCTGGAAATCGGCTGCGGCACCGGACGCCTGTCGTATGGGCTGGCCCGCCACTATCCCGGGCCGGACGTGGTGATCACCGATCCTTCGCCCGCGTTCCTCAAGCTCACCGGCAGCCTTTTCCCCGACGGCGCTCCGGGCCCGGCCCGCCTGCATCTTGCGCTCTTCAACGCGGACGACCTCGGCGAGTTGCCGGCCGGCATGTTCTCGGTGGTCACGATGCGCTCCACGCTGCACCACATTTCCCACGTGGACAAATTCATCGCCGGCTGCGCGCGCACGCTGCGTCCCGGCGGCGCCGTCGCGCTGAGCGCCGAGCCGGTGGAGAGCGGTTACCTCCTGATGGGGGTCGTCGCGCAGTCGATTGAACCCACGCTGAAGGCGGCCGGCGTCGAGTTGCGCCCGGCCTGGCGCGAACGCCTGCAGCATTTCTCCGAGACCATCCGCTTTTATTGCCGGCGCGATTTCGTGAAGGACACGGTTGAGGACAAGCACCTGTTCACCACGCACGAGCTCACCGATCTCGGGTTCGAGCACGGCCTGCGTTTGAGATACCTCGCGAATTGCGCCTTCAGCGAATTCGCCCCGCCCTACGTGCCAAGTTTCGAAAGTTTCGGGCCGTTCTTCCTGAACTATCTCCGCGACTGCATGCTGTTCGACGCGGAGTTCATGGAGCAGATCCGCATTCACCTGCAGCCCCAGCTCAAGTTTATCGAGGACTGTTATCGCAGCCATCCCGGACCGGCCGTCAACGGCGTCTTCCTGTTTCTCAAGGACAAGGGAGGGAGCTCCGCATGAACCCCACGCCACTTCCCCGCCGCGTCCTGTTCCTGAACGACGTCAGCTTTCAGTACGGTGCCGGCGTTGCCCAGGCACGCCAAGCGGAAGCCCTGCTCAGCCTCGGCATCGAGGCCGGCGTGATCGCGTGGGCCCCGCACCGCCTCGAGCTCGAGGTCGTCGGCACCCGCCCGGTGGACCCGAACTTCTGGCTCGGCATCCGCGATGTCGACCACCTCGAAGGCGGCCAGGAGCTGTCGGACGAGGCGGTGATCGCCGGGTTGCTCGCGGAGGTCGCGCGCTTCAATCCGGACGTGGTGCTGGTCGGCAACCTGCACGCCGCGCGCTGGCCCTTCCAGTTGCTGCCGGCGCTGGTCGGCATCGGGTGCCGGGTCATCACCTTCCTCCACGACGCCTATCTTTACACCGGACGCTGCGCCTATCCCGGCACCTGCCGCCTCTACCTGACCGGTTGCAATGAGACGTGCCCGACGGCGGGCCAGTATCCAGTCCTTGCCCCGGAGCTGATTGCGCCCGCGTGGCGGCTGCGCCGCGAAATCTTCGGCGGCCCCAAGGGCATCGACGTCGTCGCCAATAGCCATTGGAGCAAGATGATGTTTCGCACGGCGCTGCCCGCGGCCCACGGCGTCGATACCGTCGAACTCGGCGCCGACGAAAAGGTTTTCAAGCCGGGCAGCCAGTCGGCGGCCCGGGCGCATTTCGGCCTGCCCACCGACAAGCCGATCGTGCTCTGCGCCGCGGTCAATTTCCAGGAGGAGCGCAAGGGCTGCCGCTACCTGCGCGAGATCATCGCCGCGTTGAAGGACTCGGTGCATTTCGCCGCATTCGGCCACAACACGCAGGAAATCCCCGGCCTGATCGGGCTCGGCTATCACCTCGATGCCGGCGCGATGGCCCTCATTTACCAGGCGGCCGATCTCTTCCTTGGCACGGCGACGGAAGAGGCGTTCGGCCAGACCATCATGGAGGCGCAGCTCTGCGGCCTGCCGGTGGTCGCCTTTCAGACGGGCGGCGTGCCGGAGATCGTGCGCAACGAAATCACCGGCCGCCTTGTGCCCACCGGCGATTCCGCGGCGGCCGTTGCCGCCATCCGCGAATTGCTGGCCGATGCAAACCTCCGTCGCGAGGCCGCGGCCCGCGCGCGCCACTGCGCGGCGCGGCGCTTCTCCCTGCCCGCCCACGCGGAGCGCTGGCGCCGCTATTTCACCGGCTGGCGCGAGGTCCCCGTTGGGCCCAACCCCGCCACCCTCGGCTACCCGCTGAACGAAAAGGATGACCCGCTCCGGGGCCATCGCTCCTCGTGGCCCGCCGGCACCCCGTACCTGTCGCCGGAACATGAAGGCATTGCCGCCGCGACCGCCGGCCTCGAACGCTGGGCGCACGATGGCGAGGCGTTCAAACTCTACGAGGCGGGCTACCACGCCGGTGACGTCATTCTCGAAGTCGGCCTGGGCAGCGGTCGCGCCGCCACGCTCGCCCTTCGGGGCGCCCTCGCGCATCCGGGCCGCACGCTCGCCCCGCAGTATTTCAGCGTCGTGACCGATGCGGAACGCATGACCAGACTGCGGCAGGTCCTGGCCGCACAGGACCTCGACGAGCATGTCCACTTGTTCCAAGGCGACCTCGCCGCGTTCATCGCGCGATGGGACATCGCCCCGACCCTGGTCGTGCTGGATGGACGAACGGCGCCCGAAAAACTCGCCGCGGATCTCACGCGCCTCACGGACTGGTTGCGCGACGGCACGCCGGTCTTGGTCCTGAATTTCTCGCCGCGCGACGAAACGGGGACGTCGCCGCAACTGCGAAAGGTTCTGATGGAATGGGAGGGTGCCGACCAGGCCCGATTCATGGGTTGCTTTGGCCAAGCCTCCCTCTACGTAACCACGAAAATTTCCCTTCCCCGGGTATGACGTTACTGATCGCTCATTTTGCGCTCTTGGCCGCGATGTCGTACGCCACAGCCCGCCATTTGGTGGCGGACTGGATCGAGCGGATCATGGCCGCGGCGGGATTGTTCTGGGGCAATATCGTCGTCCTTTCCCTTGGCTTGTCGTGCATTGAGAAGCTCGGTGAAGTGCCGTGGTTTTTCCGCGGTTCGCTCCTGCTCGGCGGTCTCACCTGGTGGTTGGTCGCGCGCCTGGTGCCCGGCCCCCCGGAACCGCTGCCCTTCACGCCGCCCGAGGGCGAAACCCGCAGCCGGTGGCTCGGGGTCGCCGTCCTCGGCTCGCTGTTCCTGCTGTTCCTCGCCAACCTGCGGATGGCGGGATCCAATCCGCCAAACAATTACGACTCGCTCGCCTACCACCTGCCCCGCGTGATGTATTACATGGGCCACAACACGCTGGCCCACTTCGAGAGCGCCGACATCCGGCAGGTGTATTTTTCCTTCAATTACAACCTGCTCCAGCTGGCCTGCCTCATCTACAGCCCGCCGCACGAGGTCATCAATTTCCTGAACATCGCGGCCTGGGTGCTGGCCGGACTAGGGGTGTTTCGCGTTTCGCGACTCTGCGGATGCAGTTTCAACGCCTCGCTGCTGGCGACCTGGCTCGCGATCACCGCCACCGAGGTGCTGGCTCAGGCCACGACCACCACGCTCGACCTGCCGACCGTGGCCGCCCTGCTGGCCATGCTCGTGTTCATCCTGCGCTGGATGCGCGCCGGGCGGCGCGTCGACGCAATGCTCGCAGGCCTCGCCGCCGGCTTGGCGGGCGGCGCCAAGCTAACCGTGGTGTTTTTCGGTCCGGCGGTCGTGGTGTTGCTCCTGGTCTTCCTCTACCAACACTGGCGGCAGGGCGCCGTCGCGCGGTATTTCGCCGGCGTTCGTTCGTGGCTGATCCCCGGGGCGCTCGCCGCCGGCCTCGCCGTCCCATTCATCCTCTACAACCTCGCGGCCACCGGCCAGTGGATGACCAAGCAGCTCGATTTCACGCTGAACAAGCCCTTCAGTTTCGCCTGCGCGGTTCAGACCACCAAGGGTTACCTGGGCCAACTGTTCCTCGAGCCGTTCGGCCGCTTCTCGTACGACCTGCCGCTGATCGGCCAGCTCAACGCGTGGTTCAAGAAAACACTATTCGCCGGGTGGAACCCGGCGCACGCTTACTCGGACTTCTACGTCATCCCGCCGGACCTCAATGAGGACCACGTCTGGTATGGCTTCGCCGGGCCCCTCTTCCTGGTCTGCGGCCTGGTTTGCCTCTGGCGCGACCGCCGGCTGCGGGGTCCGATTGGCTGGCTTGCGCTGCTCGGGGTCGGCTGGTTCGTGACGTATTTTGCGATGAACAAGTGGTCGCTGTACATCCAGCGCTACTTCCTGCCCGCGATCGTGCTGATGGCACCGTGCGCCGCGGCGGTGTGGGACCGGCGCCCGGCCGTCGGCACCGTCCTCGGCACGCTCAAGCGCTGGGCCTTCTGGGCCGTGAGCCTCACGTCGCTGTGGTTTGCGATCGTGTATCTCGACCAGAACCGCAACCGACCGTTCTTCTGGCCCGGCTCGGACTTTACCCCGCCGGTTGTCATGCCGGATGTCCCCGAGTTGCTCCGAGACCGCCTCGCCGAACAATCCCGGATCAACATCATCTCCGACGGCACGAACGAGCGCATCTACCTGCTCATGACGGCTGGCCGCAACCAGCGGTTCACGTCCAGCACGCAGGTCGCGCCGGACAAGTATAATGTTTTTTCTTTCTGGGGCTTCACCCGTAACAACATCTACGCGAACATTGCGCACATTGCCTCGCACACTCTTGTCGCCGTGCCGGGCAAGAAGACGGCGGGCGTGGAGTTTCTGGGCACGGTCGGCCGCGGCGTGGATGCCTTCGACTACGCGGGGCTTCCGCCCAATGCCAACGAGACCAAGGCCAGTCCCGCCAACAGCAACATCGTGGTCCTCGTCCGGTATGGACCCACCGAGCCGAATCGTTTCATGTTTTGCAGCCTGCGGGTGAACGGGCTCAACCCGGGCGACCACGCGCGCGTGCTGGTGAATGCCGAAATGGTCGACGGCAGCGAGGTCCCGATCATGGCGCAGACCCATTCCGGCGAGATCAAGTTCGGGCTCACGAAACCGTTCAAGCGCCTGCGCATCGACGTGGTCGACCGCGAAACCGGCGCCAAACTCGGCGCCGGCGACCTGCCATACGCCATCAAACCCTCCGACGCCGACCAGCCACCCCTGAGTGGCAGCGCGCTGTTCCGTACCGAGCTGATCTCCACGGCCCCGGCGCGGAGCCTCTCGGTCAATGGCCTCGCCGACCTCGAGGGCCCGTATGCAAAGTGGGACCTGCCGGTCTTCCGCTGGTCGAAACAACCGGCGGTCCGCATCGAGATCCCGGCCAACGACAAGCTCCGGCGCATCCGCCTCGCGTTCAGCCTGCGCCTGCAGGTCCGCGACCAAGCCCATCTCCGCGTCGTGCACAACGGCACCATTGTGGACGAGTTCGCCCTGCGCGGCCGCACGGAATGGGTCGACCGCACGCTCGAACTCACCGCGGGTCCCGGGGAAAACGTCATTGAGCTGCGCGACGCCCCGGACGACGAAGTCCCTGATTGGCTCGGTTACCTGGAAAAGAACCCGGACGTGAAGGCTTTTGTCATCGCGCAGGGAGTGCCACTCGAAGAGGGCGCCCGCCAGCATTTCGAGAAACACGGCCAGTTCGAAACCCGCATCCTTCCGAAAAAGCCCAACCCGCAGCTCTCGGCGCCGCCGCCGGACAGTCTTTATTTCGTCTACCGCCATCTCGTGGTGGAGGGCCTCACCGACCAATGAGCGTCGCCGCGCAAACCCGCAGTGCGTACATCGACACCCTCCGGGGCGCCGCCATCCTCGGCGTGGCGGTCATTCATTTCGGCGGCAGCTTTGCCAACCCGGGCAACGCGTGGACGCCCTCCTTCCATCTCGGCTTGATCCTGGGCCAAGTCTTCAACTTCGCCGTCCCGCTGTTCATCTTTCTCTCGGGTGTGCTCGCCGGCTCCAGCCAGTCCCGAGGCACGCTCTGGGACTATTACCGGAGCCGGCTCGTCCGCATCGGGCTGCCCTACCTCGCGGCCAGCGCGGCCTCCTTCTATTTGCTTAATCACCTGCCTGAGTGGCAGGCGCTGCCGGATTTCGGCAGCCAGGTGAAATGGCTCGCGCAAAAACTGCTGTACTACGGCGTGGAGCCGACCCTCTACTTCATCCCGCTGATCCTGCAGCTTTACCTCCTGCAACCGCTGCTGAAGCGGCTGCCGCACTGGGTCCACACGCTGGCGGGCGGCCGGCTGAGCACGAACGCGGCGACCCTCGGCCTCGCCCTGGCCTTCCTCGCCCTGCACATCACGCTCGGTGTGCTCTGCTACCGCAATGTCCTCAGCTACTACACCTGGTGCCGCCCTTGCTCCCTGTTCTGGCTCGTTTATTTTTTCTGCGGACTGCACTTCCCGGCATTGACGTCACTGCTCCCGCGGCGCGCCCTGCCGATTCTGGCGGGCCTGGCGCTGGTCGCCGCCATCGGCGCGATGGCCGCCAGCTTTAGCTACCTCTTCGACCGCCGGGCGGTCGGTGCAAGTTTCGAGCTGAACAACATGGACTATGCCTACTCCCGGCCGCCGTTGCTGGTCTATGACCTGGCCTGCGTCGCCTTGCTTTCGGTCGGCATCGCCCTCGGGTGGAACTGGCGCACGAGCATCGTTTCTTTCCTCGGGCGCTACACCCTCGAGATCTATCTCTGGCACATCATCGTCCTGTATGAAGGCGCCTGGCGCTTCGCGTCCGTGCTCGAATCGTGCAAGCAGATGCCCGAGCTCATCCTGATTATTTCCGCCGCCGCCTGCCTGGTGATCGCCGGGCTCAAACACTACGGGGCGGCCGCGCTTGCGCTCATCCGCCAATATCAGCTCGTTTTGATCCGGAAGCCGTGGTGAATTCGGGTTGTCTCCGTTCCCCGGCGCCATTGCCCACCAGCCCACCTATGGAAATTGCCATCATCCTCCCGGCCTACAACGAGGCCAAGACCCTCGGGGCCACCCTGCGGGACTTCCACCAAGCCATGCCGTCGGCGTTGCTATGTGTGGTGGACAACAATTCCAGTGATGACACGGCCCGGGTCGCGCGCGAAACCTGCGCGGCGCTGCCGGGCTGCCGGTTCCTGCTGTTGAGCGAGAAACGCCAGGGCAAGGCCTTTGCCATGCGCCGGGCGTTCACCGTCGTCGAAGCCGATGTCTACGTCATGTGCGACGCCGACACGACCTACAGCGCCCGCGACCTGCCGGCCCTGCTGTCGCCGGTGGTCGAGGACGCGGCCGACATGGTGGTCGGTGACCGGCATGCGCAGGGACACTACCTTCGCGAAAACAAGCGCCCGCTGCACAACTTCGGCAACAACCTCGTGAAGGGGCTCATCAACCGCCTCTTCAACGTCAGGCTGCACGACATCCTGTCCGGCTACCGGGTTTTCAGCCGCACCTTCGTCAAGTCGTTCCCGGTGCTCACGGCCGGCTTCGAACTGGAGACGGAGATCACGCTGCACGCGGTGGACAAACGTTTCCGCATCCTCGAGGTGCCCATCGCCTACCAGGACCGGCCGGCCGGCAATTTCTCGAAACTCTCCACGTTCCGCGACGGCCGCAAGGTGCTCATGGCGCTCTTTTCGATCCTGCGCTACAACCGCCCGCTGCTCTTTTTCGGCAGCATCGCCGCCGTCCTGGTCGCGTTCGGCCTGGCCATCGGTTCGCTGCCGGTCGTGGAGTATTATCACACCGGGCTGATCTTGCACATTCCCTCGGCCATCCTCGCCACGGGCCTGATGGCCTGCGCGGTCACCACCCTCGCGATTGCCCTGATCCTGGACAGCGTGGCCCGGGTACACCGGCACGACGCCGAAATCCGCATGATCGAACTCGAGGCCCGGCGCAAGCGCCGCCCCTGACGCCCGGCCCGATGTTGCAGCACCTCAAGCCCGACGAAGCGGCCATTGAGAAGCTGGCCCTGGCCGAGACCGACTGGCGGCAGCAAGCGCGTTTTGCCCCGTTGCGCTGGGGCTTCATCGGCAACCTGCTGGTGCTGGCGCTGGCGGGCGGACTGGGCCTGGCGCACGCCCTGCTCACGACGCTTTGGCGCAAGCTCTTTTCCCGGTCCCGCGATGACTCCCGCTGATGTATTGATTGTGGGGTCCGGGCCCGCCGGGGCCATGGCGGCAGCCGAGCTGGTGGGTCGCGGCCTTCGGGTGACGCTGGTCGACTATGGGGATGACGACCCCGCGATGCGCGCCCGGGTGCCGGACCGTCCATTCAGCGAATTCCGCCGCGATGATCCGGACCAGCGCGGGTATCTCCTCGGCGACCGCCTCGAAGGCATCCCGCGCTCGGGTGTGCGGGTCGGCGCACAATTGACCCCGCCCCGCCAGTTTGCCAGTCGCGCGGCGGAGAAACTCCTGCCGGTCCGGAGCGAGGATTTTCACCCGATGCAATCCCTCGCCCTTGGCGGACTGGGCGCGGCCTGGGGCACGGCCTGCTTCACCTACTCGGCCGACGAATGCACGCGGGCTGGACTCAATCCCACCGCCCTCGCCGGACAATATGCGAACGTCGTCCAGGAGGCTGGCATCAACGGCCCGGAAGAAGATGCGGACTCCCGCCTTTGGTGGAGCGGCGTGCCCGCCCACCAACCCCCGCTGGAGATCGACTCGAACGGCGCCAGCATTCTCCAGGCGTACCAGCGGTCTGCCGCGAGTTGGCGCCGCCGCGGTTTTGTGCTCGGCCGGATTCCGCTCGCGATCAATTCCCAGCCCCACGGCGGCCGCGACGCCAATCCCTATTTCGACACCGACTTCTATGGCGATGCGCGCCGTTCCGCCTATCGACCGCGCTACACGATCGAGCGCCTGCAGCGGGAACCCAATTTCGAGTACGCATCCGGCTGCCTCGCCTTGGGCTTCACGGAAACCGCCACCGGCGTCGAGCTCGCGGGCCTGCGCGGCGGCGAGCGGGTGGTGTTCCGGGGTCGCCGGCTGATGCTTTGCGCGGGTGCGATTGGCTCGGCGCGACTCGCGCTGGCGTCGCTGCCCTTGGCTGACCGCGTCACGACCATCCTGTCCAGCCCCTATATCTACTACCCGACGCTGAACCTGCGCATGTTGGGCCGGCCGGCGGTGGATCGGCGCCACAGCATGGCGCAGCTCACCGCGCTCTATGGGACCATGGGCACACCGGAGCGCACCTGCAGCCTGCAGATGTATTCATACCGCTCGCTCCTCTTGTTCAAACTGGTCAAGGAAATGCCCCTGGCGCCGTGGGCCGGCCTGCTCGCGGCGCGTGCCATGGTCGACGCCCTCGCGATTTTCGGCGTGTTTTTTCCCGACGAAGCCGGCCCGGGCAAGACGCTGCGCCTCGGCGCCGCCTCGGCTTCGCCCGTCCCCGAACTGCAGATCGCCTTCAAAGCGTCCGCCGCGGAAGCGGCGCGGCAGGCCGAACTCGAAGCGGGCCTGCGCCGCTGCTTCTGGGGCTTGGGTTGCATTCCGCTGGCGCGCGTCGATCCGGGCAAGGCGGGCAGCATCCACTACGCCGGCACGATTCCCCGGGAAAACCGACTCAACCCGCAGTTCCACACCCACGCGGACGGCCGGCTGGCGGGATGCGACCGGATTTTTGTCGGCGATAGCTCCACCTGGAATTGGCTGCCGTGCAAAGGTCCCACCTTTACCGCCATGGCCGGGGCACGCGTGGTCGCCAGTCACGTGGCCGGCAGCCTGGCGGAACGCGCATGAAGCTGCGGGTAGCCATCACCGGTGCCGGCGGGTTTCTCGGGGGCGCGCTGGCGCGACGGCTGCTCGCGGACGGCGCTGAGGTCCACGCGCTGTCGAGGCGCCCGGTCAGCCTGCCCGGGGCGCATTGGCAGGCCTATGACCTCGCGGGTGGCACGCCTGACTTGCCCCAGGTGGACGCAGTCGTGCACGCGGCCTTCGACATGGGCGGCGCGGGCCCCGAACGCGAACAGCGGAATTTTTCCGCCACGCGCAACCTCCTCGCGGCCGCGCGCGACCAAGGGAAGTTTTTTGTTTTCATCTCCTCCATGTCCGCGCACGACGGCGCGCTGTCGTCCTATGGGCGCGCCAAGCGCGCCATCGAACGCACGCTGGATCCGGCGGTTGATGCCATCGTGCGACCCGGCGTCATTGTGGGCCCGGGTGGCGTGTATGCCCGCATGCTGCTCAGCTTGCAGCGGGCCCCGTTGGTGCCGGTCTTTTACGGCGGCTCACAACCCGTCCAACCGGTGGGACTCGAGGAGTTGGTGGAAGCCCTGGTGCGCATTGTCACCCGGCGCGCCACCGGCGAATTCAACCTCGGGACCCCCGATCCCATGAGTATCCGGGAGCTTTACTCCCGGATGTTGGCCGCGAACGGGTTGAGCCGAATCCTGGTGCCGCTGCCGGGCGGCTTGGTCCTGCCGGTGCTGCGGGGTGCGGAATCGATCGGCCTACGGCTCCCCTTGACAGCTGAAAACCTTCTCGGGCAAAAATGCCTGCGTGCATTTACCACTGCCGACTCTTTCTCCCGGCTGGGCCTACACCCCAAACCGGCGGCTGAACTTCCCTGGAATCCTTCCCCGCGCGCATGAGTTTTCTCCATGAACCCCGCCTGCAGGGGGTCACGGTCGGCTCGCCGGAATTCTTCCAGATCCAGAACGACCTGATCGCCCGCCGCCCCGCCCTGCGGTACTGCTATGACGTGTGGTATCGCACGCTGCTGGACGATCCGGCGGTCGCGAACGCCCCGCGCGACGCCCGGTTCCTCGAACTCGGCAGCGGCGGCAGCCGCCTCAAGGAGCATGATTCGCGGATCATCACGTCGGATGTGACCGCCGGCATTGCCGACATGGTGGTCGATGCGCGCGAGCTGCCGTTTGCAGACGGCAGCCTGCACGCCATCTTCCTGACCCACGTTTTTCACCACATCCCGGATGTCAGCCGGTTCCTGCGCGAAGCGGAACGCGTCCTCGTGCCGGGCGGCGTGGTGGGGATGATCGACGTCGCGGCCACGCCATTCGCACGGTTCTTCTTCAGCAATTTCCATCCTGAGCCGTTCAAACCCGCCCTCGGTTGGACGTTTGACCAGAAGGATTCCATGATGGATTCGAACCAGGCCCTGACTTGGATTGTCTTTCAGCGCGACCTGCCGCGCTACCAAAAGGAACACCCGGGCCTGGTCCTCGAGGAAAAGCGCTGGCTGCCCTGGTTGCCGTATATCCTGAGCGGGGGCGTCACGCGCCGGGACCTGCTGCCCAAAGCCGTGGTGCCGGCGATCATCGGGACCGACCGCGCACTGCGAATTCTCCATCCGCTGTTTGCGTTGCACTGGTATATCCGCTTGCGCAAAGCGTCCGGCTGATCGCGGGCCGCATGGATTTTTTCCTGATCCATTGCCTGATCCTGACCTGGGCGACGCTCGCAACCGCCCGTCGGTTGTGCGCGCACCCCCTCGATCAGCTCCTCGCCGCGGGCCTCGTTGCCTCGGCCAATCTGGTCGTCACGAGCCTGGTGCTGTCCGCGCTGCACCGGCTGGGCGAGCCGGCCTGGTTCCTGGGCACCTCGACGGCGCTGGCGCTGTTGACCGGTTTGGTGGCGCAGCGCTGCCCGCCGGACACGCCCGAGCCGGAGGGGACGGGACCGAACCCGATCTGGCGGAATCTTTTCGTTCTGTCGATCGGCGCGGCGGCCGTGGCCAATGGCATCGCCGCCTGGTTCCATGAAGCCTACAACGCGGAGGCACTCGCCCAGCAATTGCCCCGCGCCATGTATTATCTGGGTCAGGGCCACCTGTCGCCCGTCACGCTCCCCGATCCGCAGCGAGCCGGCCTGCCCTTTAACTACGATCTGCTGATGCTGTTTGGCCTGGTCTATGGCCCGCCGCTGCCCTGCCTCAATTTTTTCAACCTGCTAGCCTGGTTGGCGGGTGGGCTGGCCGTTTACCGCCTCTGCCGCCTCAGCCAGCTGAACGCCAACGCCTCGCTGGGCGCCGCGTGGTTCGCCCTGGCGACGACACCCGTGCTGGCCCAGGCCCCGGCCACGACGCCGGAAGTTTTCATCGGCGTCGCCCTGCTCGGCGCGGCACTCTTCTTCTTGCGCTGGCAACGGACTCGCCGGGTCAGCGATGCGTGGCTTGGTGGTCTTGCCGCGGGGCTGGCGGCCGGCAGCAACCTGGGCGCCCTGGGCCTCGTGCTGGCCTCGGTCATGATCCTGGCCGTGCTCAACTTCCGGTCGGGCGCGCGGCATTCCACCGCGGCGTGGCTCGGCGTGCTCCTGATGATTGCGACCCTGGGTTTGCCCTTTTTGGTCGTGAATGGTGTCAGTTTCGTCGCCCGGACCTGGCATCCGGCGGGTTGGCCGGAGGTCACCTCGCTCCTCGGCGGGCTGGCTCCCTTGCTGCAGAAGCCTCCCCTGCTGGTTGTGCTCGATGAGGACAGCATTGGCTTGGGCCCCGCCGGTGGACTGAGCCTGCTGTGCATGCTGGTCGTCTTCACCCGGCACCGCCAAAGCACCGGATGGTTTGCCGCGGCGGCCGTCGGTTGGCTGGTCGCGAGCGTATGTCTGAAGTCCATCCTGCCGCTGCATGCCCGCGCGTGGCTGCCCGCCCTGTGGTTGCTCGGTCCCTGTGTCGCCGCCGTCCTCCAAGCGGCGTCCCACCGGGCCGTCGCTGCGGTGCTCGCCGCGTTCGTCCTGCTCACGGGTTGGTCCGCCGGCGCCTACTTGCTTCACAACTCCAACCGACCGCTTGCCCACCTGGCCATTGTCGCGCAGGCCCCCGCCCTGTCCTCGGCTCTGCCGCTGCGCCTGGTCCACCGCCTCGCGGCCCAACCCCGAGTCGACTTCGATACCGATGGCGCAGGTGAACGCGTGTTCCCGTTGATGGCGGTGCGCCCGGCGCAACGATGGACCGCCCGGACCGCCGCGGCCGCGGGGAGCTACCATCTGGTTTCACGCGGAGCACCGGGGCGGGCCGCACACGTGGGCGAACTGCTGCCGAAATCCACCCACATGCTCGCCGCCCTGCCTTCAAAACGCACGGCCGGCGTCGAATACCTCGCCACCCTCGGGGAGGGCCGGGCCGCACGGGATTATTTCGGCGTTCCGCCGGGCGACGAACTGGGCGAAAGTACGGAAAGCAACCGGAACCTGCTTTTCCTCCTCGACCCCACGGCAACCCAGCTCCGGCTCCTGGGACTCAATGCGCCCGACCAGATCCGCGTGGATGCCAGTCTCGAGGCGAACGACGGCACCGTCACGCGCCTCGCCAGTTTCACGGCGGACGGTACGGCGACCCTTCCACCCGGCGGAAATTTCCGCCGGATTCACCTCGCCGCTTTCGACGCCGACAATGGAATCCCGATCGAGTTCGCGGAAGCACCGGTTGGATCCGCGGATGACGTGTCGGCCGAAGGCGTTGGCCGGAGTTCCGCCCGCGACCCGCTTTCCCTCTTTGTTGCCGAGTTGGTCCCGCCGCAACCGACCGCCACCGTTCGCGAGGAGGGCCTGCAGCCGGTCGAGGGGCCCTTCCCGCAATGGAATTTGCCGGCGGTCCGCTGGGCGCGGCAACCCGAGGTCCGCCTCTCGGTGCTTCCTCGGCCGCAACTCGCCCGCTTGCGGCTGTCTTTCAGCCTGCGGCTCCATGTGCGCAAAATGGCCCAGATGGAGTTGAGATTCAACGGCAAGCCGGTGCAGCGCTACCGGCTCGAAGACCAGACGACCTGGCTGAATGAGACTGTCGAACTCACACCGTCCGCCGGGACGAACGTGATCGAATTCCGCGACCTGCCCCTGGCGAAGCAGCCCGACTGGCTGGAATACCTTGAACGCTACCCCGACGTGCGCCTGCACGTGCTTTCGCACAATCTACCCCTCGAGGCCGGCGCGCGCGAGCACTATGAGCTGAGCGGCAAAGCGGAAGGTCGCACCGTCAAGCTGATCGATCCGCCGAAACTGGAGCCGGACGCCTATTACTTCCTTTTCCGGAGCATCCAAGTGGAGGGCTTCCGTTCTCCATGAACCCGCCGACCCCCGCGCCCTATCGACCCGCGTTCGTGGGCCTGGCGGCCTTCGCCCTGCTCTATGCGTGGATCTGCCTCGCCACCATTTCGCGGCAGGACGCCTGGTACCGGAACACGGACATGAACGTGCACAACCTGGTCGATGCGCTGGCGATCAACTCGGATGTCAGCCCGGTGGGTGTCGACCAGCCGGCCTTCACGACCAAGTATCTGCTGGCTCTCGATTTCCGGATCCGTCACCGGCTGGGCCTGCTGCCGGTCTCTAATTTCGAACAGCTTTCGGCCAGTGCCGAGCCGCTTGATGAAATCCGCGCAATCGTTCGCGTCGAACGCACCCACAGCCGCGTCCTCGTGCTCGTTTTCATCCTGGCCGCCGCCGGCTTGGTGCGGGCGGTCACCGGCCGGCTCGAACCCGCGTGCCTGGCCATAACGCTGCTCGCGGGCTGTGCCGGCCTGCTCTATCATGGTCTGCTCAGCCGCCCCGACCTGCTGTGCGTCGGCTTCGGCGTGATCCTCGCGGCGCAATGCGCGTGGCGGGCGATGGCCGCGGAGCGCCCGATCGTTCGCTCCAGCTGGCTTTTCCTGGCCGGTCTTTGCTGTGGATTTTCCATCCTCTCCAAATTGCCCGGCCTGCTCTACTTGCCGGTGTGCTACGCGTGGTGCTGGATCGCCAGTCTCTTGCGGGAACCGGCGCCAAACGACCTCCGGGCTTTCCCGCGGGGGCCGAGCCTGGTCCTACTGGGTGTCGGGCTCGCCATGCTCTTTCTGGTGGCACATCTCGGCGTGGCGGCGGACGTACCGTTGACCCCGACCGCCAGCCTGCGCCTGCGGGTCGTCGCCACGGTGGTGGCGCTCCTGCCGGTCCTGCTGCCGCGCCAGGCCTCGCGACGTTGGACGGGCTTCCTCCTAACCCGCGCCTACGAACTGGCCGTGCTGCTTGGCGGCGCTCTCGCTGCACTGGTCGTCGGCTATGGCCTGCTACGCGGAGCCATGGCCGCTCCCGCCGCCGACGCGTATTTCCGCCGGATCCTGGAGCTCATCTCCGCGCCGGATCCGCTGATGAAGTACTATGTGTCGGCCACGCCAAATGTTCGCGGCGAATTCCTGGCCTACGTGAAGGAGGCGCCGTTTCTTTTCCTCGGGGCCATTGCCGCGGCCGCCGGATTCTTTTTTCTCCGCAGCGCCCCGCGGGTCCCGCGGGCGTATTGCGTGGTGCTTTTGGCCACCGGTGTCGGCGTCGCCTTGGTGCTCAGCCGGCGGTATTTCCTGGACCAGTTCAGCATCTTTGCCCAGGTGCCGCTGCTGCTGCCCTGGCCGATCATCCTCCATGCCCTCGGGCTGTGGCGTCCCCCGGCGGAACGGCCTGCCGGCGCACCCTGGGCAATCCCGGTCGTTCTCACTGCGGCAACGGTGATGTTGGTGACAGCCTACTGGCGGGTGGCACCAAAGTACGGTGTCTACGCGTCCGGCACCGGCCTGCCGGTGAACCAGCTCAGCGTCACGTTCCTCTTCGATCACAACGCCCACCCGAAGGAGTATCGGGAGATCATGCACGAACGCTACGGTGCGCGGGACGATTTCATCGCCGCGCTTGAGCGGTACCTGGCCGACCCCAACCACCGCAACTAACCTTCCCGCGTGAACGCCGCGCCACCCGCCTCCACCCGCCTGCCATCATCCTGGAAAACCCGGATGATCCTCGCGGCCACCTGCGTGCTCATCATCGCCACCTACCTGATGATGATCGACCGGAAGGGCATCAGCACGGACGAGGGCATGCGGATGGCCATAATCAACGGGGGACAACAGTATGAGCCGTCGGGCGTGTCCCCCGATGCGACGTGGCCAAACGTGCTGGAAACCAATTCCGCGAACGCCTACCAGCCGCTGTATTTCCTGATTCAAAACACGCTTATGCGCCTCACGGGCCGGCAAAACGATTTGTTCTTCCGGTCCGTCAACGTCGGCTTCCTGGCACTCTGCCTGGCCGGGCTGATCACCCTTTCCAACCGCTGGCCGACCACCTCACGCCTGTTCCTGTTGGGGCTTTTTTCCTTCAATGCGTTTCTGTTCATGCACGTGCTGCAGATCCGCGAATACATCGTGGGCCTCGCCTTCTACATCTGGTCCACGTGGTTTGTATTGAGGCTGCAGGTGCATCGGTTCGATCGTCCGTGGCCGGACATCGCCTGGTTTGGGTCGTACGGCGTGCTGCTGTCGCTGGGTTTCTTTACCCAGAGTTGGGTGGTCTTCCCGTCCGTGGCCCAGGGCCTGTTCCTACTCGTCCGACGCAACGGCGATCGCCTGCGCTATTATGTCCACCTCGCGCTGGCTTACACCGTGGTCCTGTGCGCCACGCTGCCTTACCTGCGCACGCACCAACAGAAGGTGAACGTCGGGCTCTGGGCCACCGACCAGGATTCCATCTGGCCTCACCTGTCGGTCGGTTTCCACCTGCTGTTGTCGGGACACGCTCCGGGAACGTCCGCCTTCACGGAGTTTCTTTTCTGGTTCTGGCTGGCGGCGGCCGTCGTCGCCGCCGTGCTGGTGCTGCGCCCACGGACGGCGACGCCACCGGGTGGGGCGACGGCCGACGCGCGCCGGCAGGGTGGCTTGATGATTCTGTGCATGGGCGCGGCGCTGGCGTTCCAAATCGGCTACGCGTTGAAGATCGAGAATCTCTCCCTTTGGCCGCGCTACTTCGTCATTCACTATTTCTTCCTGACTTGGCTCATCGCGCTGGGCTTCGCGACGGTCGACGAGGCCCGGCGCGCGGCCACGGCGCCCCTGGCCTTGCGCCGGCGGCTAACCCTCGCCCTCTCCGCCCTTGCGGTGCTGCTCGCGGGTTCCGCGGTGTTCCAAACCCGCAGCTACTGGCGCGACCCCTATCTCGACACAGGCGTGTCGCGGGGCGATGACTGGCGCACGGTGGCGGCCGAAGTCGCCCGGCTCCTGCAGCCAACGGATGTCGCGATGACGCCCGACTACATCATCCGCGGCACCCTGACTTTCACCCACCCGCTGGCGAACCGGGTCATCTGTCTTTCGGAGCTGGCCCAGGCCGAACTCGCGGCGACTCCGCGTCTCGTCTATCTTGAGCCGAAACGTTTGGCCGCACAACGCGACAGCCTGCTCGCGCAATTGGGCGACGCCGGTTTCCGGCGACTGCAGGTCATCGACCTGCCCGTCACCGGCGGCGGCGGTGTCATCTCCGAGTGGAAGGTAGTGGTTTTCACCCGGGACTGACGTCCGGCGGCGCGCACAATCTCCTCGACCCACACCCCAAAAACCGGCTGTTTTGGGCGCAATTTCCCGACATGCCTGCCGCCTCCGATCTCACCCGGCAACACTTGGAGAAGATCCGGGCATTTTACGATGCCGCGCCGACCGTGCACGGGGCCGCCGCGCGCAGCTACCGCCGGTTGCTGGCGCACTATTACAACCTGCTGATCCCGGCCGACGCGTCCGTGTTGGAGATCGGTTGCGGCAACGGCGAGTTGCTCGCGCAGATCCGCGCCAAGCGGAAGGTCGGCGTGGACCTCTCCCCGCGCCAGATTGAAGCCGCGCGCGCCCGGATGCCGGCGGCCGAGTTTCATGTCCAGGCCGGCGAGCTGCTCGAACTCACGGAGCAATTCGATTACATCATCATTTCCGATACGCTGAACCTCGCGGCGGACGTCCAACAGCTCCTCGAGCGACTGCACGGCGTTTCCCACGGGAACACGCGATTGGTCTTCAATTATTTCTCGTCCCTCTGGCGGCCCGCCCTCGCGGTGGGCGGCTGGCTGGGCCTGCGCTCGCCCCAGCCGCAAAGCAGTTGGATCAGCACCGCCGACGTGAACAACCTGCTGGCGCTTTCCGACTGGCAGCCCGTCTTCACCCAGCTGCGCCTGCTCCTGCCCGTAAATTTCCTCGGGCTCGCCGGCGTCATCAACCGCTGGCTGTCGCCGCTGTTCGGCTGGTTCTGCCTCACCGTTTTCTGCGTTGCCCGCCCCGTGGGTCCGCGGCGGTCGAAGCCGCCGACCGTCTCGGTCATCATTCCCGCCCGCAACGAGGCCGGCAACATCGAGGCCGCCGTGCTCCGCACTCCCGACATGGGGGGCGGCACCGAACTCATCTTCGTGGAGGGCCATTCAAAGGACCACACGTGGGCCGAAATCCAGCGCGTGGCCGCGCTGCACCCCGGGCGGAAAATCAAGATCATGCAGCAGGCGGGCAAGGGCAAGGGCGATGCCGTGCGGATGGGCTTCGCCGCCGCAACGGGGGACATCCTCATGATCCTGGACGCGGACCTCACCATGCCGCCCGAGGAACTGCCGAAATTCTACGAGGTGCTCGCGAGCGGCCGCGCGGAATTCGCCAACGGCGTGCGTCTCGTGTATCCGATGGACGAGAAGGCCATGCAGTTCCTGAATCTCTGCGCCAACAAGGCGTTTGGTCTCATCTTCACCTGGCTGCTGGGCCAGCCGGTGAAGGACACGCTCTGCGGGACCAAGGTGCTGTCCCGCGCGCATTACGAGAGAATCGCGGCCAATCGCGCCTACTTCGGCGACTTTGATCCATTCGGCGACTTCGACCTGCTTTTTGGCGCGGCGCGACTCAACCTGAAGATTGCGGACGTGCCGATCCGCTACAAGGAACGCACCTACGGCACGACCAACATCCAGCGTTGGAGCCACGGCTGGCTCCTGTTGCGCATGGTGCTGTTCGCGGCGCGAAAGTTGAAGTTTGTGTGACGCCCCGGCCGTGTCCCTCCAGTTTCACATCGATCAGCCGGCCGATTGGTCGAAGCCGTCGCGCTGCGTCATCATTCGCGGCTGGTGTTTCGCAGAGCAGGGGCCGGCGGTAACGGGCATTCGCCTGCGCACCTCCGACCGCGAGCTGCACGGCGTCGTCGGCCTGCCCCGCCCGGACGTGAAGGCCGCGCTGCCCGCGGCGCCCGATGACAACACAGGCTGGGAAATCCGCGGCACGCTGCCCGCTGGGCGGCAGGAGCTGCGCATCGAGATGCAACGGGCCGACCAGACCTGGACCCAGGCGACCACGATCCCCGTGAAGATCAAGCGCCAGTGGCGCCCCCTCTGGCTGGGCGGCGGCGAGTGGACGGAGCTGATGTTCTTCCAGATGCCCGCGCACATGGCGCACCCGCCGCGCCCGCTCCGCGCGGAAAAATTTCCGGCGCCGCGCGCCGGCGTGACGCGGCCCTACTTCTCGATTGTCACGCCTTCCTACCAACAGGCGAAGTACCTCGGCGCCACCATGCGCAGCGTCCTCGACGAGCAGCCGGGCGTGCATTGCCAGTACGTCGTGCAGGACGGCGGATCCAAGGACGGCAGCGCGGACCTCATCCGCGCCGAGGCCCAGCGCCTGCATGCCTGGTCGAGCGAGCGCGACGCGGGGCAGGCGGACGCGATTGCCCGCGGGTTCGCGCGAACCTCCGGCCGGCCCAACGACGTGATGGGGTGGATCAATTCCGACGACTTCTACCTGCCCGGCGCGCTGGGTTACGTGGCCGACTACTTCGCCCAGCATCCCGAGGTCGACGTGGTTTACGGCCACCGCATCGTGGTGGATGAGGAATCCCGGGAAATCGCCCGGTGGTTCCTGCCGCCGCATGACGACGCCGTGCTCCGGCTGAACGATTTCGTTCCGCAGGAAACGCTGTTCTGGCGCCGCCGCATTTGGGACCAGGTGGGCGGGCTCGACCGCAGCTTTCACTTTGCGATCGATTGGGATCTGCTGCTGCGGTTCTCCGACGCCGGCGCGCGCGTGGTGCGCCTGCCCTACTTCCTCGCCTGCTTCCGCGCCCACGCCGCGCAAAAGACCTCCGCCGTCATGCACAGCACCGGCCAGTCGGAGATCACCCGCCTCCGCGAGCGCACCCATGGCCGCGCGTTCCCGGCCGCGGAAATCGAGGGCCATCCCACGCTCATGCGCTACCTCCGCCGCAGCGCCTTCATCCAATTCGCCTGGTCGCTCAGCATCCGGCTGCCCTGAAAACCGGCGCGGTTTCCTTCAAGTGTCCCGTTTCCCGGCCTCGGTTTCGCGCCGCGAGAACCGAGGACCGGCCCCGGGCCGGCCGCCGCCGGCAACGGGGAGGTCTCGGGTTTCAAACGACTCCCCTAGGGGATTGATTTTATCCTCTCCCTCAGCGATGAATGGGCCAGATGCGCCTATCCATTATCGTTCCCGTTTACAGGGAGGAGAAGAACATCCCCGAGTTCCTCCGCCGCGTACAGGGCATCCTCGAGTCGATCACGCCCGACTATGAGGTCATTTTCTCGATGGATCCTTCGCCGGACCGGACGGAAGCGGTGATCCTTGAGCAACGCCAGGCGGACGGACGCATCAAGCTCCTGAAGTTTTCGCGCCGGGTCGGCCAACCCATGGCCACGCTCGCCGGCTTGGAGTATTCGCGCGGGGACGCCGCCATCGTCATGGACGTTGACCTCCAGGATCCGCCCGGACTGATCACCGAAATGGTTGCGAAATGGCGCGAAGGCTACGATGTCGTGCTGCCGCAGCGCCGGCAACGGGTCGGCGAACCCTGGTTGAAGAAGCTCGTGGCCTCGGCTTGGTACAAGCTCATCAACAAGATCGCCGACGTCCAGATTCCGCCCAACACGGGGGACTTCCGGTTGATGTCCCGCCGGGTGGTGACCGAACTGCTGCGCCTGAAGGAATCGCACGGCTTCCTGCGGGGCATGGTGGCGGTGGTTGGCTTCAAGCAGACCATCATTGCCTTCGACCGCCCCGCCCGCTTCAGCGGGGAAACCAACTACAACCGATTCTTTGGATCGATGCGCATCGGGTTCAACGGGATCTTCTGTTTCTCCACCTATGCCCTGCAACTGAGCACGATGCTCGGCTTTGCCATCGCCGGGTTTTCGTTCCTGCTGACGGCGATCTATCTTTTCTACAAATTCATGGGATGGACCATCCTGTGGGGCAATCCCACCCTCGTGATTCTCGTCTCCTTCCTCGGCGGCATCCAGTTGATCAGCGTTGGCATCCTGGGCGAGTACATCGGCCGGATCTACGAGGAGGTTCGCGGGCGGCCCCGGTTCATCGTCGAGTCCTCCGCGGGTTTTGACCAACCACGCTGACCGTCCCATGCCGACCGCCAAGTGGCCGAAAATCCTGCCGCCGCTCACACCCGAACAGGCCGCGCGCAACCACCAGTTCATGAAGCTGTGGCATGAGGAGCTCGCGGGCCGCTCGCGCTACGGCCTCGTGGAGCGCTTCAACCACACCTATCCGGTGCGCCACTCGCCCCCGGGTTTTCGCTCCACGCTCGAGATCGGCGCAGGCCTCGGCGAACACCTCGACTACGAGCAGCTCACGCCCGAACAATCGCGGCACTACTATTGCAACGAATACCGCGAGAACATGGCCGCGGAAATCCGGCGGCGCCACCCGGAGGTGCAGACGGTGGTGGGCGACTGCCAGCAGCGGATGGATTTTCCGGACGGTCACTTTGACCGCGTCCTGGCGATCCACGTTCTTGAGCACCTGCCCAACCTGCCCGCGTGCCTGCGGGAATTGCACCGGCTGGTCAACAAGGACACCGGCCGGCTGTTGATTGTCATCCCGACGGAAGGCAGTCCGGCCTACGGCCTGGCGCGCCGGTTGTCGGCCCAGCGTCTCTGGTACCGGCATTTTTCCGCACCCTACGTCGAGTTTTACGGCCGCGAACATCTCAACCTCGTCCCCGAAATTCTTGAGGAACTGCACCCCTACTTCACCATCGAACACCGCACCTGCTTCCCGCTGCCTTTCCTGCCCTTCGTCTTCTGCAACCTCGTGATCGGCTACACGCTCAAGCCGCGACCACAGCCACTGGCCTGACATTTCCATGCAACACGCTTTTGTGACCGGCGCCGCCGGCTTCATTGGATCAAACCTCGTCGACCGCCTGCTGGCGGACGGCGTCACCGTCACCGGCTGGGACAACCTGTCCACCGGCCAGCCGCGCTTCCTCGAGGGCGCGACGAAAAATCCCCGCTTCCAGCTGCTCCGCGGCGACAACCTGGACCTGCCCGGTTTGACGGCGGCGATGAAGGGCGCGGACTTCGTGTTCCACCTCGCGGCGAATGCGGACATCAAGGACGGCTGGAATCACCCGCGCAAGGACCTCGAGCAAAACACCATTGCGACTTTCAACGTCCTCGAGGCGATGCGCGCCAACGGCGTGCGCCGAATCGCGTTCTCCTCGACGGGGTCCGTTTATGGCGAGGCGCTGGTCACGCCGGACCGGCCGACCCCCGAAACCGATGCTTTTCCGATCCAGACTTCCCTGTACGCCGCTTCCAAAACCGCGGGGGAAGGCCTGATTTCCTCCTACGCGGAGGGCGGGCAACTCGACGAAGCCTACGTCTTCCGCTTCGTCTCGATTCTCGGCGAGCGCTACACGCACGGGCATGTCTTCGATTTCTACAAGCAGCTCCTCGATCACCCGGACCACCTGCGCGTCCTCGGCAACGGCCGGCAACGCAAGAGCTACCTGTACGTGCAGGACTGCATCGACGCGCTGCTGCACGCCACGCGCAACCACCTGGCCCGTGACGCCAAGCATCACACGCAGATCTTCAACCTGGGTACGCCCGAATTTGTCGAGGTCAACCAGAGCATTGGCTTCATTTGCGCCGCGCTCGGTTTAAAGCCCCGCCTCGAGTACACCGGCGGGGACCGGGGCTGGATCGGTGACAACCCGTTCATTTTTCTCGATACAAAGAAAATCCAGGCCACCGGTTGGAAACGGAAACTAACCATTGAGCAGGGCATTGTCCGCACGTTGCGCTGGCTGGAGGCGAATCGCTGGGTGTATGAGTCCCGTCGCTGACGAGCCTGCCGCATGACTTCCGTCCGCACCGTTTCCCTCCGCTGGCAATGGCTGGTTGCCGCACTGCTGATGCTGGCGGAGCTGCTGGTGTTCAACCGCATGACGGAAAAACACCACACGCCGTTCTATCCGCGCTGGACCGACCAGATTCAATATCTCACCGACGCCTACACGGCCTACGACGAAATGCAGGCGCACGGCCTGGTCGCGGGACTCAAACTGACCGCCGTCCGGCCCACCGCGCAAGGCACGCTGCACGACACCTCGGCCTTGCTGGTCTTCTGGGTCCTGGGGTCGGCTTCGCGGGGCGCGGCCCTCAGCATAAACATGCTGGTCTTTCTGGCCTGGCAGGCCGCGCTGCTGTACACGGTCACCCGACTGACCGGCTCGCGGGCGCTGGGCTGGGCGGCCTTTGGCCTGGTTTTGGGTCTGGCTGGACCCTGGGCCGCCGACGCCGGTTCGGCGGTGGACTTCCGTCTCGACCACGCCGCCGTCTGTCTTTTCGGCATCACCGCATGCGTCGCATTGCTAACCGACGATTTCCGCTCGCGAGGTTGGTCGCTGGCCTTCGGCGCGATGACGGGGGTGACCTTGCTGGAGCGTTTCCTGACCGGAGCCTATTTTGCGCCGCTGTTCGTACTGACCGCCATGTGGCTGCTGCGCTACCCGGATCGCTGGCTCCGCATCCGCCACCTGGTGATGGCGGGCTTGGTCACAACCGTGATGGCACTGCCTTTCTTCTGGCTGCAACGGAGCATCATCTATGGGTACTATTGGAGTGGCCACATCACCGGGAACGAGGCGGCCGCCCGGGTGCGCGCCACCGAGTTCTGGCCGTCGATCCGCTTCGTGTTCGAGCACCTAACCCACATCCACCTGGGCGCCTGGCTTGGCTGGATGGTGCTCGCGGTGCTCGCGGGCCTGGCGATCCTTTTCCTGCTGGGTCCGCGCAAACGGGCGGGCGGCCTCGCGCCCAGCTGGCTGTTCTTCAGTTGCGCGTGGTGGCTGGTGCCGGCCCTGATCCTGACACTGCATCGCCAGAAATCCGAATACGTCCTCGGCGTGATCGCGCCGGGCCTGGTGCTGCTCGTGCTTTGGCTTTGCTGGATGCTCTGGTCGCGGATCGATTTCGATTCGGGGCGGCCCGGGCGGCGCTGGCTGCCCGCCGCCCCCGCGCTGGCCATGCTGGTGGCCGGCGGCTGTTTTTTCGTCCGCCAGCAGGCGCGCCTGCCCTATGGCCCGACGTTCGCCGAAAGTGCCGGCCGGATCAACGAACTCGCGGATTACATTTTCGCGACCAGCCGCGCCGCCAACCTGGCGAATCCCGACATTGGCTTCGACCGGATTGAGGACTACTTCGACGGCCGCATCATGCGGGTGGTCTGCTACGAACGCCAGGGCGTGTGGATGAACTTCCAACTGCACCTGCCGGACAGCATTCTCGCCGGACCCGACGAAACCGTGTTCTTCAAGCTGGCGCACTGCGATTTCGTGCTCTTCACGGAGCCGGGCGGCGCCGACTATGGCAGCTGGCCCTATGACCAGCAGATGCGCCGCCTTTCGCCGGCGGTGAAGGCTTGGTGCAACGAGCACCTGGTGCTGGCCCGGACGCTCCATGCCTTCAACCGTGATATGGCGCTTTACCAACGCCCGGAGCTTCCCTGATTCTGTTGGCGCGTATGTTGAACGTCACGATCCTTGGCCTCTGGCACCTCGGCAGCGTCACGGCTGCGTGCATGGCCAGGCACCACCGGGTGACCGGCCTCGACCTCGACGCGACCGTGGTCGAAGGACTCCGTGCCGGTCGCGCCCCGTTGCACGAGCCGGGGCTCGACGCCCTGGTCACCGCGGGCCAGGCGAACGGACAACTCGTGTTCAGCGACGATCCCTCGGCCGCCCGGAGCGCGGACGTGGTGTGGGTATGTTACGACACGCCCGTCGATTCCGACGACCGTTCCAACACCCCGTGGGTCAACGACCAGCTGGATCGCGTGCTCACGACCTTGCGCGCCGGCACGGTCGTCCTGATCTCGTCGCAACTGCCGGTGGGCACGTGTGCGCGCCTCGCGGAAAAGTATCCGTCCCTTTATTTCGCCTGCTCGCCGGAAAACCTGCGGCTCGGGAAGGCCATCGAGGCTTTTGAAAAGCCGGCGCGGATCATCGTCGGCGCGCCCGCCGAGGCCCGCCCCTTGCTGGAACGCCTGCTCGCGCCCATCGGGGCACCGCTCATCTGGATGCGGCCGGCCTCGGCCGAGATGGTGAAACACGCGCTCAACGGTTTCCTGGCGTTGTCTGTGGCGTACATCAACGAAGTGGCCGCGCTGTGCGAGACCGTTGGCGCCGACGGGCAGGAAGTGACCGCCGGCCTCAAGAGCGAACCCCGCATCGGGCCGGGCGCCTACCTGCGGCCGGGCGGCCCGTTTGCCGGGGGCACGCTGGCGCGCGACGTGGTGAACCTGGCCGAACTGGGCGCCGCGAAGAATCTTCCCCTGGAACTCATTCCCGCGATCAAGGAGAGCAACGACCGTCACCGCGGCTGGAATCTGCGGAAACTGCGGGCGGTCCTCGATGGCCGGTCGAACGCCACCGTCGCGGTGCTCGGGCTCGCCTACACGCCCAACACCAGCACGCTGCGCCGCAGCGCGGCGGTGGAACTTTGCCGCGAGCTCCTTGCGGCGGGCGGCAAAGTCCGCGCGTTCGATCCCCTGGTCCGCACCGCGGACCGCGACCACCGGGATATCCCGTTCGCCGCTTCGGCGGCGGAAGCGCTCCAAGGGGCGGATGCCGTGGTGATCTGCACCGAATGGCCGGAGTTCAGGGAATACCCGTGGCCGGCGCTGCTCGCCACCATGGCCCGACCGGTCGTGATCGACGCAAACCGACTGGTTGAAAAAGCGGTGACTCCCGTCGCCGGTACCCTCTATTTCACCGTAGGACGCCCATGAAACTAACCGGACTCAACACGCTGATTACCGGCGGCAGCCAAGGCCTTGGTCGCCACGTCGTCGAAGCTTTCCTCGCGGAGGGCGCGCACGTCACGTTCTGCGCCCGCACGGCGAAGGACGTCGAACAGACCCGCGCCGCGCTGGCCGCGACGCTCCGGCCGGGACAGAAACTCACGGGCCTGCCGTGTGACGTCTCCGACGTGGCCGCGGTCGCCGCGCTGTTTGCGCGCGCCGCCGAGAACGGGCCGCTGCAAGCGGTGGTGAACAACGCCGGCATCTACGGGCCCATCGGACCGAGCGAGGAGGTGTCCCTCGCCGACTGGACGCAGGCGTGGCAGGTCAACGTCACGGGCACCTTTCTCGTTTGTCAGCACGCGATCCGCGCCATGAAGCCCCGCGGCGCCGGCAAGATCATCAACCTCTCCGGCGGCGGCGCCACCAACCCCATGCCGCGGTTTGTTTCGTACGCCGCGACCAAGGCGGCGGTGGTCCGGCTCACCGAGACGCTCGCTGAGGAGTACCGGGCGAACCGGATCGACATCAACGCCGTCGCGCCCGGCGCCCTGCGCACCCGCATGACGGAGCAGGTGCTCGCCGCGGGTCCGGACAAGGCGGGCCCGGACGCGTTCGCGAAAAACAAGAAGTGGTTCGATGAAGGCGCCGTTGACCCGAAACACGCCGCTGGGCTGTGCGTCTGGCTCGCCAGCGCCGAAAGCGACGGCGTCACGGGCCGGCTGATCAGCGCACAGTGGGACCCTTGGAAGGATCCCGCCAAGTTCCGCGCGCTGGCGACCGGTGACGTCTACACCTTGCGCCGGATCGTGCCCGAGGACCGTCCCAAAAAAGCCTGATGTCCGACCTGCTCCAGTACGCGATCGTCGGGTGCGGCCTGATCGGCCGCAAACGCGCCGCCGCCCTCGCGCCGGGCCAGCTGCGCTACGCGTGTGACCTGGATGCCACGCGCGCCGCGGACCTCGCCCGGACCGCCGCCGGCGCGATCGCGACCACGCGCTTCGAGGACGCGCTGGCCGACCCGGCCGTGGACGCGGTGATCGTGGCCACCCTGAACGGTTCGCTCGCCCCGATCGCCTTCGCCGCCGTGCGCGCGGGCAAGCATGTGCTCGTGGAAAAACCCGGCGCGCTCAACGCGGCGCAGCTGCGCACGGTGGATGTCGCCGCCACCGCCGCCGGCGTGCAGGTCCGCATCGGCTACAACCATCGTTTTCACCCCGCGCTGCTCAAGGCCCGCGAACTCGCCGACGCTGGCGTGCTGGGTCCCATGATGTTCCTGCGCGCCCGCTACGGGCACGGCGGGCGGGTCGGCTACGACCGCGAATGGCGCGCCAACCCGGAACTGTCCGGCGGGGGTGAGCTGATCGACCAGGGCGTGCACCTGATCGACCTGGCGGGCTGGTTCCTTGGCGACTTCACGAAGATCGAGGGGCATGCCGCGACGTACTTCTGGGACATGCCGGTCGACGACAACGCCTTCCTCTCGTTGCGCACCGCCGCCGGCCAGACCGCCTGGCTGCAGGTGAGCTGTACCGAATGGAAGAATCTCTTCTCCCTCGAGCTCTACGGCCGCGACGCGAAGATTGCCATCGACGGCCTCGGCGGCAGCTACGGTCCCGAGAAATGCACTTACTACAAGATGCTGCCTCAAATGGGCCCCCCGGAAATCACCGTGTGGGACTACCCCGCCGGGGATCATTCGTGGAAACTCGAGCTCGCCGCCTTCGAGCGGGACATCCGCGCCGACCGTCACGACACCCCCGGCCTCAAGGAAGGCATCCGCACCCTCGAGATCGTCGAGGCGATCTATCGATCCAGTGGTTTCCCCGTGAACAACGCCGGCCTCTGATGAGCCTCGACCATTTCAAAAATCGTCCATCGCAAATCGTAATTCATCAATGATCATCACCCGCTCCCCTCTGCGCATCTCCCTCGGCGGCGGCGGCACCGACCTCCCCTCTTATTATCGTGAGCACGGCGGCTTCCTCGTGGCCGGTGCGCTCGACAAGTACGTCTACCTCACGCTCCACCGGACCTTTGTGCCGGACTTGATTGTGAAGTATTCCAAGCTCGAACGCGTGCCCTCGGCCGCGCAGCTGGAACACCCGATCATCCGCGAGGCGTTTGCGATGCTGGGCATGACGGGCGCCTCGCTGGAGCTGACATCGATGGCGGACATCCCGGGCGGCACCGGCCTCGGGTCATCCGGCAGCTTCACCACGGCTTTGCTGAAGGTCCTGCACACCGCGAACAAGCAACACGTGTCGCCGGCCGAACTGGCGGAGCAGGCTTGCCACATCGAGATCGACAAGCTCGGCGAACCGATCGGCAAACAGGACCAATACATCGCGGCAGTCGGCGGCATCACGGCCTTCACCTTTCACAAGGACGGGCGCGTGGAGTACCGCCCCTGCCGCGTGAGCGAGGAAACCTTGTTCAACCTCGAGGACAACCTGCTCCTGTTTTTCACCGGGTACTCACGGTCGGCGTCCGCGATCCTCAAGGACCAGAACGACAAGTCGAAGCAGAACAACCAAGCCATGCTCGACAACCTGCATTTCACCAAGGACCTGGGCTACCAATCGCTCGCCGCACTCGAGTCGAGCAACCTTGAGGAGTTTGCCCGCCTAATGGACGTCCATTGGCAGCGCAAGAAGTCGCGCAGCGCCGGCATGAGCAACGACCGCATCAACGAGTGGTACGACTACGCGATGGCCAACGGCGCGCTCGGCGGGAAGTTGATCGGCGCGGGCGGCGGGGGATTTCTCATGTTCTATGCGGCCGACAAGACCAAGCTCCGGCACGCGATGCGCGACAAAGGCCTGCAGGAAGTCCGCTTCCGCTTCGACTTCGAAGGCACCAAGGTCGTCGCGCAGAACTGATTCGTCCGACCGCGACACCGAGTCCACTGAGGTCTCACTGAGCACACTGCGTCGACATTCTAGATTACCCCTGTGACCTCCGTGCCAGCTCAGTGAACTCCGTGACGAAATACACTCCTTCCGACCTCCCTGTCGCCATCCTCGCCGGCGGCCTCGCCACGCGGTTGCGCCCGATCACGGAGAAAATCCCCAAGCTCCTGGTTGAAGTGGCGGGCGAACCGTTCTTTTCCCATCAGCTGCGACTGCTGAAGAAAAACGGCCTCACGAAAATCGTGCTCTGCGTCGGTTACCTCGGGGAAATGATCGTCGAGCAATATGGCGACGGCTCGAAGCACGGCGTGGAGATCCAATACTCCTTCGACGGCCCGAAACTCCTCGGCACCG
The DNA here is from genome assembly GCA_044224295.1 of Lacunisphaera sp. Lineage (GTDB taxonomy): Bacteria > Verrucomicrobiota > Verrucomicrobiia > Opitutales > Opitutaceae > Lacunisphaera. Next base: position 172,893 of record JBGAKQ010000007.1, read on the forward strand.
GCGGCGCGCTCATCCGCGCGCTGCCCAAACTGGGCGACGCCTTCTACGTGCTCTACGGGGACTCCTACCTGCCGATCGACTACCAAGCCGTGGGCCGCGCGTTTGTCGCGTCGGGCCAGCCCGCGTTGATGACGGTCTTCGAGAACCGCGAGGCCTACGACGCCAGCAACGTCTGGTTCGAAAGCGGCCGGATCAAACTTTACTCGAAAAAGGAAAAACCGCCGCAAATGCGGCACATCGACTACGGCTTGGGCGTCTTCCGCGCCGCCGCCTTCGACGGCTATCCGCGCGATGAGGTGGTCGACCTGGCCACCGTGCAATCCGACCTGTGCCGGCGCGGCCAGCTAGCGGGGCATGAAGTGCCGGAAAGATTTTACGAGATCGGTTCGCCCGCGGGACTGAACGAACTCGACCAGCTGCTGCGAACCGGTTTCTCTGGCCGATAAACGCCCATGTCCTACTCCGCCCAGCATCTCAAGGAAACCGCCGAAATCGTCGCGAAGCTCAACCCCGCCGACTGCGAGAAATGCGTGGCCGAACTTCGCGCCACCCGCGATCGCGGCGGCCGCCTCTTCATCCTCGGCGTCGGCGGCAGCGCCGCCAATGCCTCCCACGCGGTGAATGATTTCCGCAAGATCGCGGGCCTCGAGTGCTACGCGCCCACGGACAACGTTTCCGAACTGACCGCCCGGACCAACGATGAAGGCTGGGCCACCGTCTTTGCGGAATGGCTCCGCGGCTCCCGCCTCACCGCCAAGGACACGCTGCTCATCTTCTCGGTCGGCGGCGGCAACCTCGAGAAGAACGTGTCGCCAAACCTCGTGCTCGCCCTGCAGCTCGCGAAGCAGGTCGGCGCGAAGGTCATCGGCATTGTGGGCAAGGACGGCGGTTACACCGCCAAGGTCGCCGACGCCTGCGTGATCGTGCCGGTGGTCAACCCGAACAACATCACGCCCCACTCCGAGGCTTTCCAGGCCGTGATCTGGCACCTCTTCGTCTCGCATCCGGACCTGAAGGTCGCACAGACGAAATGGGAGTCCGTGGCCAAGCCCTGAGCGCCGCCGCGCAGTGGTCCATCGGTTCCCCGGATTCCGCTGATCACCGCCTCCCACCCCTTTGGCGATCCGTGTCCTCCGTGTAAACCATGGTGAATCATCCGACGTCTTCCAGCGGGCGGCGCGCCGTTTTCCTTGACCGCGACGGCACGCTGAACGCGCCGGTCGTCCGGGACGGCCGGCCGTATCCGCCCGCGACCTTGGCGGAGTTTCAACTGCTGCCCGGAGTGGCCGCCGCCTGCCGGCAATTGCATGCGGCGGGCTACGTGTTGGTCGTGGCCACGAACCAGCCGGACGTCGGTCGCGGCACGCAATCAGCGGCCTCGGTGGAAGCCATGCACGCCCACTTGCGAAAGCTGATTCCCGAAATTGCGCGCATCGAAACCTGCTTTGCGCCCGGCCAGGGAGCAGCCCACCCCGAAAACCGCCGGCGCAAACCCGAGCCGGGGATGCTGCTGGACGCCGCGCAAGCGCTGGTAATCGACCTGAAAGCCAGTTGGATGATTGGCGATCGCTGGCGGGACATCAATTGCGGTGCCCGCGCGGGATGTCGCACCATTTTTATCGATTGGGGTTACCATGAGGCGCTCAAACAGCCGCCGGATTTCACGGTCCGCTCGTTCGCGGAGGCGGCCGGAATAGTCCTTGCCGACCGGACGACGTTTCACTGACTGGCTGCATGCTGAACCTTAATACCCTCAAGATCCAAATCTACGCCGATGGCGCCGACAAGGCGGGCATTCTGGATCTTTACGCCAAACCCTACATCAAGGGGCTCACGACGAACCCGACCTTGATGAAAAAAGCGGGCATCACCGATTACGAGGCGTTTGCCCGTGACATCCTGCAGACCGTCACGGCGAAGCCGATCTCGCTCGAGGTGTTCGCCGACGATTTTCCGGAGATGAAACGGCAGGCGCTCAAGATCGCCGGCTGGGGCAAAAACGTTTACGTCAAGATCCCGATCACGAACACCCGCGCCGAGTCCGCTGCGCCGCTCATCAAGGAACTCGCCGCGGAGGGCGTGAAGCTGAATATCACCGCAATCCTCACCCTCGCGCAGGTGCGCGCCGTCGCCGCCGTCCTTAATCCCGCCGTGCCGTCGGTCGTCTCGATCTTCGCCGGCCGCATCGCCGACACCGGCGTTGACCCCATGCCGCTCATGCGCGAGAGCCGGCAGCTCCTCGCGGGCCAGCCGAAGGCGGAACTGCTCTGGGCGAGCGTCCGGGAAGTCCTGAACATTGTCCAAGCCGAACAATGCGGCTGCGACATCGTCACGGTCACCCACGACATCCTCGCCAAGGCCGCCAAGCAACTTGGCATGGACCTGACCGCGCTGTCGCTCGACACGGTGAAGATGTTTGCGAACGACGCGACCGCCGCCGGCTACAAACTGTAGCAGGATCCACAACCGCGAAGGACTCTAGGTTACGCGAAGCATGCTCTGACAAGATCCCCTCTCGAGAGGGGTGGTCCCGCGACGGCGGGACCGGGGTGTGTTCGAGAACCCCGAATCCGCTTCTGCCACAAGGGAACGCAAAGAGCTCAACAGGCCGGCAAACCAGCCAGATGCTTTGCGCTCCATGCGTTCTTTGCGGTTAAATCGTCCATGCGCCCGCGCCACTTCGCGGTTGATAACCCGCACCCCCGCCGGTTGAGTGCGTGCACCCATGACGCCCGCCCCTACGGAGACGGCTGAACTCATCAACCGGCTGCGCCAGCAACTGATCCTGGCCCAGGTGCGGATCATGGAATTGGAGGACGATCGCGACCGGCTGGCGGCGCGACTGCGCGAAGTCGAGGCCCTGCTGGCCGCCGCCCAAAGACTGGCGGATACCAAGGTCGACGAGGCCGCCCACGCGGCCAGGGTGCTCGCCGACACGCAGGCTCACGCCGCCCAACTGCAATCTCAGGTGACCCAGGCCGCGGCCGCGCTCGCCGCCGCCCAAGCCAACCTCACGCGCACGGAAGCGGCCGCCGCCCAAGCCAGCGCATCGGCCGCCGCGACCCTGGGCGCCGCCCAGGCGGAAATCGCCGCCATGAAAGCCTCCCGTCGCTGGCGCTGGACCGCCTGGCTCGGTTGAGCGACGCCATGCCGGCCGCACTGATCGGAGAAGTCGAATCGCCCCGGCCGCTGCGCGTGCCCGGTGGCCGATTGCGGGTGGTGGGCTGGTGCGTCGCGCGCGGTATCGCCACCGCTCCCGCCGTTCGACTCTCGGCGGCGGCAATCACCCTCGCCGCCCACGGGAACCGCGCCCGCCCCGACGTGGCCGCGTTGCTCCCGGCGGAGCCCGCCGCCGGAACCTCGGGGTTTTCCCTCGAAGGCGACCTCCCCGCAGGCGTGCACCTCGGCCGGTTCGAAGCCCGATTGCCGGACGGAAACTGGGAGGTGTTTCGCGAACTCACCCTCGCCGTCGAGCCCGCGTCCTTCACGGCCGCTCTGGATACGCCGATCAGTGCGGGCACGCTCCGCGACCGCGTGAAGGTCGGCGGCTGGGCGCTCGACCCGCACTCGCCCGTCAAGGAGCTCAGCCTGCGCTATGGTCACCGCGACATCGCCTGCGTGATCGATCAACCGCGCACCGACGTGCCAGCGATTTTCCCTCAAGTGTCGCACGCCAAGTCCGCCGGGTTCACGAGCGAGGATTTTCTTGTCGCCGGCCACGGTCCCGTTCGCATCCGCGCCCGCCTGGCGGATGGCCGCATCGCGATCGCATCGACGGACGTCACGTTCAGCGTCGATCGCGACGAAAACCACGCGCCCGAACTCAACCTGACGGCTGGCCGCATCGGTCTGGACGAACTGCGGGCGGAACGGGCGCTCCCGCCAGCCACGCGCTGCGCAAGGCCGCTCAACATCCTCTTCATCCTCCCGGGGAGCTTTGCCGCCAATCACGCGCTGCACGTCGCCGCACTCGCGAACGAACTCGCCGCCGCCGGTCACACGTGCGCGGTCGCCGTGCCCCGCGACGTCGACACGCTGGCCCACCTCGACCGCCCCGCCTTCCGCGGACTGACCTACGCGGAGGCTGAGTCCGGTACCGCGTTTTCCGGACGCGGCCCGGACGTGGTCCACGCGTGGACCACGCGGGAGAATGTCCGGCAACTCGCCGAGTCCCTGCGCGCGCGCCACGGGGCGCGCGTCCTGGTTCACCTTGAGGACAACGAACAACAAATCCTCGCGTTGTCGCTGGGGCGCTCAAGCGAGGAGCTTGCCCGTCTGGGTGACGACGAGCTCGCGCGACTCCTCCCACCGGATCTTTCGCACCCACGCCGCGCGCGCGAATTCCTCGCCCGCGCCGACGGCGTGACGGTGATCATGGACCGCCTGCGGGAGTTTGTGCCGGCCGACAAACCGTGTCTTACACTCATGCCAGCGGCGGACGCGCGTCACTTTTATCCGCGGCCGCTCCCCACCGCATTCCGCACCGCTCTGCAGTTGCCCGCGGGCACCACGGTGCTTTTCTACCACGGCAACGTGCACGCGTCGAACGCCGCCGAAGTCCGCGCCCTTTATGCGGCGGTGCTTGACCTCAATCGCACGGGCACGCCCGTGACCTTGATTCGCACGGGACTGGACCGGGTGGATTTCCTGGGCGACGTTGCCGGGGCCGTTGCGCCCCACGTGATTTCACTCGGGCTGGTGCCACACCACCATCACCTGCCCCCGTTGATGGCACTCGCCGACATCTTCGTGCAACCGGGTGAAGCCGACGCCTTCAACGACTACCGGTTTCCTTCGAAACTGCCGGAGTTTTTCGCGCTCGGCCGCCCGGTGGTGCTGCCCCGGACCAATCTTGGTCACCAGCTCCGGCACGGCACGGATGCCTGGGTGCTCGATCGCGCCGATGCGGCCGGCATCGCCGGCGCCGTGCGGACGCTCCGCCAGGATCCCGGGCTGTCCGCGCGGCTGGCGGCCGGTGCCGCCGCCTACGCGGCCGCCCATTTCAGCTGGCGGCGCAGCGCGGAGACGCTTGCCAGTTTCTACGGCTCGCTGGCAAGGTCGTAGCTGCATGTCCGTTTCCTCCCAACGCATCTTTGTCACTGGCGGCCGCGGCCGCCTCGCGTCGCTGGTCTCGGACCATTTTCGCGCCCCGGCGTATGCCACGACGCTGTTCTCGCGGCAGGGCGACGCCGGCTTCCAGCCACTGGCGCGCCTCCTGGATCCGACGGTGTTGGCCGGTGCGGACGTGATCCTGCACCTGGCCTGGAGTTCCCTGCCGGCAACGTCGGAGCAACAGCCCGGCCTCGAGGAGCGATCTGACCTGCCCTTCCTCGGGCATCTGCTTGACGCGCTCGCCTCCGGGCCGGCGACGCGCCGGGTACGGCTGGTGTTTTTTTCCTCCGGTGGCGCCGTCTATGGGAACGCCCCCGGCCGTCCCAACCGCGAAGACGACCAGTGCGCCCCCATCGGGGCCTATGGCCGCGGCAAGCTGGCGGCCGAGCAGCTGATCCGGGCCCGCGCCGCGCGGGACGGCCTCGCCACGACGGTGTTGCGGATCTCCAACCCGTACGGCTACCCGGTGCCGCGCGGCCGCGCGCAGGGCCTGATCCCGCACGCCTTGCGCTGCGGTGTCGGGGGCGAGCCGCTGACGCTCTGGGGCGATGGCTCGGCCCGGAAGGATTTCCTCTACTACACCGATTTCCTCTCGGCCCTGGAGGCGGTACTTGCCGCCGGCCTCGATGGCACGTTCAACCTGAGCGCGGGAGAATCACACCGGGTCGATGAGGTCATTCGGTTCGTCGAGACGGAAATCGGCCGCCCGATTCTCTTGCAGCGGACACCCGCACCCGCCTGGGACGTACACGATAGCCTGCTTGAGAATGTGAAACTCGCCAATGCCACCGGCTGGCGGCCCCAGGTGCCGCTCGCCGAGGGCATCCGCCGCGCCGCCGTCGGCTACGCCGCGCATTGAGACCGATGAGCGACGACCGCGCCACCCCGTCCGCGCCGCCGTCCCCTGGCGGGCGCTGGGCGTTGGTGATTTTTGCCGGGATCCTCGCGGTCGCCGCGTGGCAACTCACCCGCGCCTGGCACTCATCGATCCTGGACCGCTATGAATTCCGGCAGCTCCAGACCTCGCTGAGCATCTTCTGGATGAAACAGGAGGGGCTGAAGGTCGACTACTCCACGCCACTCTTTGGCCCGCCGTGGATGCTTCCCATGGAATTCCCCACCTACCAATGGTGCGTAACTCTCCTGTCCAATGCGACCGGGATGGAGTTGGAGCAGGCCGGCCGGCTGATGGGCATCGGCTTCTACCTGGCGATGCTGCCAGCCGTCTACGGCCTGCTGGCCCTGGCCGAGCTCACCGGGCCGCGGCGACTGCTGGTGCTGGCCCTCATACTCGTCACCCCGGTCTATCTTTTCTATCCGCGAACGGTGATGATCGAATCCACTGCGCTGTGCCTCGCGGTGTGGTTCCTGTACGCGCTGCACCGCGCCTTGGCCACACGGGGCTGGGGCTGGGTGGTGGCGGCGGGCGGCTTCGCCGTGCTCGCGGCGTTGACGAAGATCACGACCTTCGCGCTGTACGCCGTGGCCGGCGCCTGCCTGACGATTGCCACCATGCGCGCGGCCGGTCGGGCCAACGGGGGCCGTTTTGCGTGGGGCGCGGCCCTGCGTCCGGGATTTCTGGCCGCGATCCCGGTCGGGCTCGCCCTCGGCGCGACGCTCTGGTGGGTCGCCCGCTCTGACGCCATCAAGCAGACCAATCCCTTCACGACATTCCTGGTGTCATCCGAGCTCCACCGCTGGAACTACGGGTGGCTGGGCCTTCGCTTCGAGCCCACGTTCTGGTTGATGATCCTGAAGAACGTCACGGAGAACGTGCTCAGCGAAGGCGCCCTCGCCCTCGGCGTGATCGCGGCAGCATTCGCGACGCCCCGCGCCCGGCGCGTGGCCCTCGTGGGCCTGCTTGGGTTTTTCACCGGCCCGCTCGTCTTCGCGAATCTCTACAACGTTCACGATTATTACTACACCGCCAACGCCCTTCTCCTGACCGGCAGCGCGGGCGTGCTCATTGCCTCCGCCTGGGACAGTCCGCGGATCACGGCCGGCGCGCGCTGGGGGTTCCTCGTGCTCGCGCTCCTGTTCCAATACCGCGCGTTTCACCAAGGCTACCACTACCACTACACCAAGGAGGCCCCGCCCCCGCCGGCCATGCCGCTCGTCGTGCGGGCGACGACTCCGCCCGATGGCGTGCTGCTCGTCTACGGCTGGGACTGGAATCCCCTGATGGCCTACTACGCCCAGCGTCGCACGATCATGGTGCCCGACCTGCGCGACGACGACCTGGAGGTGCTCGAGGGCATCCTGAAGAACCTGGCGCCCAGACGCGTGACCGCGCTGCTCCTGAAACACGACCCGCGCCGGCCGCACTACCTCCAGTTCATGAAGCATCGGATCGCGCGATTCCAACTTGCCGCGACGCCCTTCGCGACCAGTGCGGACGGCGACCTCTACCTGACCGAGGACGGCATTCCCGGCGCCGCGCAGGCAATCGGCCAAGGCCGGTTCGAAGGCGTAACGTTCAACATCCAGGCGACCGGCGGGCCGGCGGGCGAACCGCTGCCTGAAACCGACCTCAGCAAGCTTGAGTTCACCAACACGTCGCCGCAACCGATCCGTGCCCGCAGCCGCTTCGGCATCAGTGTCGGCACCGACGAGCGCCAACAACAGGTCATCAACGCCCACCCCGACTCGGAAATCGTATTCGCACCCCCGCCCGGCGCCAACCGCATCTACGCGGAGTTCGGCATCGTCGATGCCGCCTACCGTCCCGGCAGTCCGACCATCACCGACGGAGTCACGATCGAAATCATCGAAAACCGCCCCGACGGTCTGAATCGCCTCATCTACCGGCGCACCCTCGATCCGGCCAAGGTGGCCGGCGACCGCGGGGTGCAGTCCATCGCCCTCGACCCGGCAGGCCCATTCACCGGCACGCTTTTGTTTAGAATCACTCCCGGCCCGCACGGCAACGGCGCCAACGATTGGGCCTACTGGGGCCGCATTGAGATTCGCTAGGTCGGGAAAAGCGAAACGTCACGTAATACGTGACATTCCCCGCTGGCGCTCGCCGCCTTATTCGATCGTCACCCGGCCGAGGGAGATCCAGTCGTAGCGGTCATTACCCTGCGGACCGGGCCCGAAACAGAGATCCAGCTGGGCCGCGTGGGTAAGTTCAAAGGGCAGGTCGATGGTCTGGACGCCGCGATCGCCCGGGTTCTTGGCGGGATCGAGCAACCGCGCATACAGGAGCCGGCGTTTCGTTTCGCCTTCGCGCACAATCACCCGGATTTCCACGCCATCCGTCGGCGGATTGGCGGGATCCGTCGACGCGTAGGTCGCCTCCGGCAGGACGACCGTCGTGCGCAGGCGGTGGGAACCCGCGGCCACGTCGAAGCGCAGCCGCGTCGTGGGATGCGCATTGTACCAGGGCTCGTTCGCGCGCCAATCGACCGCCGGCCCGAGAGTGGAATAGAATCCGGTCGGCTTGGGCGACATCCCGGCGAAGGGATCCCTTTGTGCAGGAGTGAGCGCGTCCCACGTCCGCCACTCACCCACCAAGGCCCCGGCCTTCGGCAGCACGGCGTCGGCCGCGAGCACCACGCCATCAAAACTCCGCGCCTGGAGCCGCCGGATCGATTGAATGCGGGTTTCCACCGGGACGTAGACGTCGCTGCCGCGCCAGGTAAACAGCGGCCGCGGGTCCACATGGAAGGCACCGACGAGCCGGCGCAGCAGGTGATGATGCTCCCGCAATGAACCCGAGAGTACCACGGCCCCCACATTCTCATCGGCCAGCTTCGCGAATGCCGCCTGCAGGGCTTCGATGCGATCCTGCTGGCCATTGCGAATCATGAGCGCGCGGCGCTGCGCAAAATAGGGCGTGACCGAACTCCAGTCTTCACCCGCGATCACAAGGACGTCGTCGCGGTCCGTGATTTCGCGCAGCGCGGATGTCAGGCCACTCACGCCCGGGCTGATCTGCTTCTGCCCGGGGTAATACGTGCGCAGATAGAGTCCGATTTGTCCGGCCATGACCGCCAGCACCACAAGGGCCGTGGCCCAACGAGGCAGGCGTGATTCGCCCAAGCCGGCTAGGGCGAAGCCGAGAGCCGCCAGCAGGAAGACAACGTTGGCCACGCCGTAATAGTCGTGCACAGCATACAGGACGGGAAAGATGACCAAGGCCGCCACGTAGCAGCCGAGGCACAACAGCAGCGGCCGCCACCAGCGCCGGCTGAGCGTGCCGGCCGCGAGGGCCACGATCACCAGAACCGGCGGCCATACCGCCGCGGTGGCCAGGTGTTGCCAATGGGCGTGCAGCGTTTCACTGGAGAACCGGCTCGCGGCCGTGCCAAAGTTGAAATCCGTGAGGTTGCCCGACATCAGAAACTGCGCGCTGGGATTCAACTGCTTGGTGGCATCGGCGAAGCGCAGCCACGCCAGCGTCACGGCAAATGGCGCGAGCACGCCCGCCGTGATCCATCCCGCCACCCCAGCCACGGGTTTCCATCCCGGCACCGCCGGCCGCGGCCGCACCGACCAAAGGGCCAACCCCGCCGCCAGCCCCGCGGGCAGCAGGAAGAGCATGAACGTGGTGACCTTCACCAAACCCGCAGCCGCACCAAACAAATTGGCTCCCAGCAGCCCGCTGGCGCTGCGCTGCTCCACCGCGCGCAGGAAGGCCACGAGGAACCAGGCGCTGAACATCAGGGCCATCGTCTCGATGAGGAAGGCGCGGGCAAAAAAGATGTAGAGCGGACAGGTCAGCACGAAACCCAACGCAAGCCAGCGCTGCGGCCGCGCCAGCCCGAGCCGCCCCAGCAGCAGGAAGATCGCCGGCAAAGTCAGGTAGAAGCACGCGAGGCTCACCGTCCGGCCGGCCATCGTGAGGTCGAGGCCCGTCGCGTTGCTGAGCCCGACCACCGTCCACTGATAGAGCGGAAACTCCATCGGCACCGACCACGGTTTGCCCAGCACCGGGGTTGGATACGCCAGCGAGAAATCATGGTTCTGCTGGATGTAGTAGGCCGAGATCGCGGTTTGGCTCTCCCGAAATTCCGCCCCGGGCAGGTTCAGGCTTTTCCAACCCACGGTGGCGCCCCAAAAATGAAAGACCCCGAGCGCGAGGAAGAGCGCGAACGCAGCACGGCTTTCGCGCCGATCGGCGGGTGGAACGGGGCCGGCGGACATGCCGCAAGCCATGACGGGAATTCCGACCTTGCCAACCTGCATTTGCCGGCGCCGGTCAGCGAATCTCGACGGGACCAAACACCGCCCAATCGCGGGTGAGGTTTCCGGCTGGCCCCGGCCCGGTTGAAAGGATGAGCGACGTGCCGGCCGGCACGTCACCGGTCCAAACCAGGTCATGCCAGCCGGCGTCAGCCGCCTCCTGGCCCGGGCGGAGCAGCAGCGAGCCCAGACGCGTGCGGGTACCATCCGGCTGCCCGGCTTCCAGGATAAACTCCACGCCGTCGGTCCGGTCGGCCGCCGGCCCGGCATAGGCCGCCGACTGCACCAGACACGCGGCCCGCACGGTGTGCCGGCCGGCAGGAACGTCGAACCACAGTTGGGTCAGCGGGTGGGCGAAGAGCCCCGGGCGCCCGTCTTCGACGGTCGGGTAGGTCCCGAACTGGCTGTAGAACTTGGTCGGTTGCGGCGTGCAGCTGGCAAACGCCGTCCGCTCACGCACGAGCAGGTCCGTCAACACCGTCTCATGCTCCTTCAGCGGCCAGACCGCCGCCTTCGCGTCCGGCCCGAGTTCCACCCCGATCAGTCCCTCCGCCCGGCCGACGACGCCGACCATACGCTTCCAGGCATCCCGTCGGGCGAAAACGTCGACACCCTGCCAGGTGAACACCGGCCGGGGGTCAATATCGAGCAGCCGTGACGCGGCCTTGAGAATTTCTACATCCTGGTCGCGCGCATTGCGGATCACCAGCACCGCAATCCTCGATTTCGCCTCAGCCTGAAACTTGAAGGCGTCGGCGAGGTACGGGCGATTCCACTCCATCCCACTGCGGATCATCAGGGCCCGGCGCCGGCTGTAGAAGGCCACACTCGAGTCCCAATCGTAACCTGTCACCACGAGGGCCTCGTCGGGTTCGGTCATCAGCTCGATGGCTTTGGTCATCATGCTGCCACCGGGACTTTCGATGCGCTGGAGTTCAAAGTACGTCCGGCCGTAGGTCCCCAGCTGAATCGCATAGAGGCCGATCACGACGACCCAGCCCAGCCAGCGCGCCCGCCAGTCCAAAGTTGCGGCCACCGCCACCCCGATGGCGGCCAGCAGCAACATGGCGTTCGCGACCGCGTAATAGTCGTGCCAGGCGTACAAGGTCGGAAAGATCGCGAGCGTCGCGAGATAGCAGCCCAGGCAAAGTCCGATCTGGCGCCACCACGCGCGTCCGGCTGCCACCATCAAGACGGCGCCAACCGCCAGGGACAGCGGGCCGACCAGGTTGTGTGAAATGTGGAACCAGTGGGAGGACAGCGTATCCGCGGAAAAGCGATTCGCCACGGTGCCGAAGTTGAACTCCAGGAGGTTCCCGGATTCGAGGAACCCGGCGTTGGGATTCCGGTGCTTCACGGCATCGGCAAACTTCGTCCACCACCCCGCGGTCGCCACGGCCGGCATAATTGCCGCCACCGCCCACAGGCCCCGGCGCACCACCGCGCCCCCGGTGGGCTCGCGGCGCAAGACGTGCAGCGTCCAAAGCGCGGCGGGAATCAGGAACACCATGAACGTGGTCACCTTGACCAAACCCGCCAGCACCCCCACCACCGCGACCAGCAGATACCGACCCCAACTCGGCGCCGTGATCATCCGGCCAAAAGCCGCGAGAAACCAAAGGGCCGCCATCAGCGCCATCATCTCGATCAGGAATCCGCGCGCATAGAAAATGTAGAGCGGGCAGGTCAGCGCCAGGCCCATGACCACCAGTCGGCGCGGCCAGGCCAGGCCGAGCGCGCCGAGCAGGGGAAAAAGGGCGGCCAGGGCGCCATAAAAACACCCGAGGCTCACCGCCCGCCCGGCCTGCACGAGCGGCAGCCCGGTCGCATTGCTGACGGCGACCACCGTCCATTGATAGAGCGGGAACTCCATCGGAATCGACCAAGGCGCCCCCAGCACCGGCGTCGGATAGGCCAGCGAGAAATTGGCATCGCGCTGGATAAAGAGCGCCGTGATCGCCGTCTGCGACTGCCGGAATTCGTTGCCCGGCAGGTTGCCGTTGCGCCAGCCGCCCGCCACCATCCAGCCGTGCACGGCGAACAGCAACACGAAGAGCCCGGTGGCCACACGGCCCTCCCAAGCGCCGGTCGGTCGGGTTTCATCGGCAGACATACGGGCAGGAAAAAGTCCACCTGCGGACATGCAATCCCCATCTTGTCGCGGCCGGAAGAGGCTTTACTCCCCGGGCGGCAAAGCCGCTTAATGCGGCCCTTTTCATGAGCAGCCCGGCCGCGCCCAAGTTCCACATCGACAGCCCCGCCTCCTGGCGTCCGGAGGTCGTCGGGCTGGAAATCGTGGGTTGGTTTTATCCGGGCGAGGAGACGCCCTGCCTCGATATCCGCGCCCGGGTCGACAAACGCGCCTACCTCGGCATCTACGGGCTCAACCGGCCCGACACCGCGCAGGTCCTCGGCGACACGCTGGCCGCCCGCCGCACCGGTTTCATCCAGCACGCGCAGGTCTGGCGCGGCGCCCGTGAACTGGCCCTCGACTGGCATGACGGCCGGGAATGGCGCGAGTTCTTCCGCACGTCCCTCGATACCTCCGGCCTGCCCGCCGACGCGACCAAGCCGGACCGCATCCTCCGCGCGGGCCTAGTCTACCAGACTCTCCAACATCTCTATCGCCATTTTCACCGCGCCTCGTGGAATGAACTTTGCCGCGAGACGGATGCCGTGCTCCGCGAGGTGCTGACGCCGACAAGCGACGTCACGCAGGGCACCGGCTACCTCGGCTTCATTGAAACCCCGGGATTCTGGATCAACGGGAGCTATGACAAGTTCCGCGTGACGGGCTGGGCCTTTGGCGTGGGCCGTGACATCACGCAGCTCAGCGCCACGACGGATGTGCTGACGGAAAATCGGCTGGTCTATCCGAAGGACCGGCCCGATGTCGCCAGCCATCGGTCCGATCATGCCAACGCGCTGAAATCCGGCTTCTACGGCCTGGTGGATATTCGCAAGGACACCCCGAGCCCGGCCAACCTGAAAATCTTTGCCGAAACCTCGGCGGGTGGCCCGCGCCTGCTGATGCTCTCCCGCCGGATGTACCTCAGCCGGCGCGACGAACACTCCGGGCCGGTGCCGATCTACCGGCCGTTCCTGTTTTGGAAAGTCGCCGCCGCGTTCCTGCGCGGCCGTTTGCTCGACCGCTATGTTTTCGACAGCTGGCCGGAAGCCCGCACCGCGATCATCCGCCTGAAGGAGCATCTCTCGTCGAGTCTCGGCCGCGGTGAACCGAAGGCCGTGCCCCCGGCGATCGTCCGCCGCCGCGACCAGGATCCGTACACCCGCTGGTGCTGGCACAATCGCATGACCCCGCGCCTGCGCGCCGTGCTCGCGCAGGACGCCGCCGCGACCATCCACGCCGGCGGCCCCCTGATCAGCATCGTGGTCCCCGCGTACAACACGCCGGAAAAGTACCTGCGCGAACTCCTCGACTGCCTGCGCGACCAGATCTACCCGCGCTGGGAGCTTTGCATTGCCGACGACGCGTCCCCGAAGCCGCATGTTCGCCGCATGCTTGAAGAGGCCACGAAAGCCGATGCGCGCATCAAGCCGGTGTTTCGCAGCGAGAACGGTCACATTTCACGCGCCACGAACTCGGCGCTCGAAATCGCCAGCGGCGAGTTCGTCGCGCTGCTTGACCACGACGACGTGCTGCCGGCCGACGCCCTGCTGCACGTCGCAGAGGCCATCGTGCGGCAGCCCACCGTCGGGTACCTCTACACGGACGAGGACAAGATCGACGACACGGGTCGGCGCTTTGACCCGCAGTTCAAGGGCGCCTGGAGCCCGGAGATGGCGCTGACCCACAACTACACGCATCATCTCACGGTCATCCGCCGCGCCACCGTCGAAAAGGCCGGCCGCCTGCGGCCCGAGTTCAACGGCGCCCAGGACATCGACCTTTTCCTGCGCTGCTGGGAACTGACGGAACCGCGCGACGTCGTGCATGTGCCGTTCATCGGCTACCACTGGCGGGCCCACGCCGAGAGCACCGCCTCCCGTGGTGACCAAAAGGGTTATTTGTTCGAAGCCGCGCGCAAGGGCATCGCCGAGGCGGTCGTCCGCCGCGGACTCCGCGCCGAGCCGATGCTGCCGGAATTCGCGAAGCACTACGCGCTCTGCCTTCACCAGCTGAAATGGAATTCCAGCCTTCTGCAGGAAAATCCGGTCACGATTGTCATCCCGACGAAAAATCGCGCCGACCTGCTCCGGACCTGCCTCGATTCCCTCGCGCGCACCGTGCCGGCCGAACACGTGTCGGTGGTCGTGGTGGACGACAACTCCGACGAACCCGCATCGGTCGCTTATCTTGCTTCTTTGCCGGCGCGAACCGACTTGCGCGTCGAGGTCCTGGCCGCGCCGGACACCGGTGAAGGCTTCAATTATTCCCGCCTGGTGAACCTGGGCACGGCGCGCGCGCAGACCCCGCTGGTCCTGCACCTGAACAACGACGTCGAGGCAACCACCACCGGCTGGCTGGAGGACATGGTTGGCTGGTGCACGGTGGCCGGCGTCGGCGTCGTGGGGGCAAAACTCCTCTACCCCGATGGCACCATCAACCACGCCGGAATCTCGCTCAGCCGGGAGGACGGCCTGCCGCACGTGCTCTTCGAACGCGAGCCCGCCGAGGATCTCGGCTACCTGTTCCTCCCGCACGCCGCGCGCGATGTCGCCGCCGTCACCGGCGCCTGCCTGCTCACCCGCACCGAGCTGTACCGGCAGCTCGGCGGCTTTGACGAGGTAAAGCTCCGCGTCGCCTACAATGACGTCGACTATTGCCTGCGCGCCGCGGACGCCGGCTTTCGCTCGGTCTTCACCCCCCAGGCCGTCCTGCGCCACGTCGGCAGCGCCTCCCGCGGCCACACGTACGCCGAGCGCGAGCATCTCGAATACATCGCACGGCACGGCACGCGTCGCGATCCGTATCACAGCGACACCCTGCAGTTCCCCCCGCGCAACCTGCCGCTCGACCCCTACCACCAGCGCTACGCCCGCACGGCCCGGCCGTTCACCGCGCTGGTCGTCACGCACAACCTGAAGTTCGAGGGAGCCCCGATCTTTATCTTCGAACTGGCCCGTTTCCTTGCGGAACAACCGGGTGTGAAGATCCGGATCGTCTCACCCGAGGAGGGCCCGCTGCGCGCCCGTTTCGAGGCGGCCGGCCTGCCGGTGGAAATCTGGGACGTCGCCCCGCTGGTCGGCGCCAAGGCGCCGGCGGACTTCACGACGGCCCTCCAGACGTTCGCCCGGGCCCATCCCTGCGCCGAGGCCGACCTGATCATCGGCAACACCATGCTGACCTTTTGGGCGGTGCATCTCGCGCAACAGCTCGGCAAGCCGAGCGCGCTCTACATCCACGAGAGCAACACCGTGAAACGATTCTTTGCGCCGCTGTTGCCGGTCCCGATGCATTCCGTGGTCGAGGACGCATTCCGTCTGGCGACGCGCGTCGTGTTCACCGCGCAGTCGACGCACGCGATCCACGAGGAGCTCAACGCCAACGACAATTTCCGCACCCTCGCGAGCTGGGTGGACTTCGCCCGCATCGATGCCTTTGCCGGCGCGCATGACCGCACCGCGTTGCGCCGGAAGCACGGCCTCGACCCGGAAGCGGTCGTCGTGGTGAACATCGGCTCCGTCTGCGAGCGCAAGGGCCAGCACATCTACATCCGCGGCATCGACCTCCTCCGCAAGGAGCTGCCCGCGCTGCATCCGGACAAGAAGATCCAGTGGGTCATGGTCGGCGCCCGCGATGGCCTGTACATGGAGTCACTGCAGGAAGACATCGCCCTCATGGGTCTGCAGCAGGAGGTGAAGATCTTTGCCGAGACGCCGGACATCTACGATTTCTACCACTTGGCGGACCTGCTCGTGTGCACGAGCTTTGAGGAGTCCTTCCCGCGGGTCATCCTCGAGGCCATGGCCTTCGGCCCGCGGATCGTCAGCACCGACGTCAACGGCATCGCCGAGATGCTGACCAACACGGATGAAGCCTACCTCGCGCCGGCCGGCGATCCGTTCAAGCTCGCGGCCGCGCTGAAGCTCGCGCTGGTCGACCACTTCGCGGGCAATCGCCGGATGATCTCGATGGCCCGCGCTCGTGCCGCCCGCCACTATCATCACCAGCGGGCGCTGCCGCGGCATCTGGAAATGATCCGCGAGGCCTGGCTGGGTTGAGGTCAGCGCACCGCGATCTTCGACCAGTAGGCCCAGTCGAAAGCGGGATTGCCGTTCGGGCGCGTCGCGAAGTGCAGGACCTCGTCCGGCCTGGGCTCGTAGGCGATCACCTCCAGCTGCCGTCCGCGATCCTTCGGCTCGCGCACGGGTTCCAGCACCCGGCGAAAAACCTCGCGCCGCTGTCCGTCCGGCGTCTCGCCCCAGAGAATGAATTCCACGCCATTGGTTTTGTCGCCGGCCTTCTCGTAGGCCACCGGCAGGAAACCAAAACCCCATTCGATCTGCTTCGCGCCAACCGGCGGCCGCACCCACAGGTCCGAGTCCGGGTGCGCGGAGATCACGGACGTGCCGTTCTCTGACGTAAGGTCCAGCCCGTAAACGAAGCGCGCGCGATGGGGGCTGGGAGTCACAAGCGGGAACGCGGTGCGTCCCACCGGGGGCGGAATGTCGAACGGTGCGTCGGCTACGACGCCAGTCTCCGCGGGTACCGTCACCTCAGGGTACTTCACGGTATCCCTTACCCGCATGCGGCCACCGGGCACGTAGAGCCGGCGCAGGTAGATGTCCGCCATCGGGTGCGAGAAGGTTGGTGCCGTGGCATCGAGGTCCAGGGCCCGGGCGAACCGTTCGATCAGGGGTCGGTTCGTGCGGAGCGCTCCCTGCACCACAAACGCCGCCACGTCCTCATCCTTGAGGTCGGCAAAGGCGCGCGCGAGGTAGGCCTCGTCGAACTCGAGGCCATTGCGCACCATGAGCGCCCGGCGCTCGGAATAGAGCGGGATGATGGCCGACCAGTCCGCGCCGGCCACCGCGATGACCGAATCCTTTGGCGTGAGGTCGCGCAGCACGTCGGTAAAGGCCTGGCCTCCGCGCATCCGCAGCACCTGGAATCCGCGATAGTGGTTCCAGTAGGTCGCCAGCTGCGCCGCCGGCAGCGCCAGTACCAGCACCCACACGATCCCGCGCGGCAGCTTCGAATCCAGGGCGCCGGCCAGCATGCAGCCGAAGCCCGCGGCGAGGAAAACGGCACACGAATAAAAATAGTAGTCCTGGTTGGCGTAAGCGAAGGGAAAGAGCAGTTGCGCCAGGATGAAAACGCCCGCGAGTCCCAAGGCGCGGCCGCGCCAGGGCGGCGGCACGGCCAACGCAGCCGCCACCCCGAGACCGATCAGCCACGGCGGCAGGATGCCCTGGCCCCAGCACGTGAACAGCTGGCCCCAGAGCTCCCGGGAGAAAAGCGCTGAGAACTTGAACAAACCCCAGTTGCCCAGCGAGAGGTTGCTCGCCGTGAAGATCCAAGCCGACGCATGCTGCTCCTTGATCGGGTCGGTGTAGGCGATCCACGCGCGAAGCAAAGCCAAGGGCACGACGATCGTCGCCAGCCCCCAGGCCGTCGTGACCAGCGGCACCCGCCAGCCCGTCCACGGCCGCAGGCTCCGCCAGAGCAGCCACGCCCCGTAACCGGCCGCGGGCAGCAGCCACACGGCGAGCATGAAGCCCTTGACCAGCGCGGCGACGGACCCGGCGACGGCGGCCAGCACCAACCAGGGCCAGCGCCGCGTGTCCATCGTGCGCACAAACGCCAGCAGGAACCACGCGCAGGCCATGAACTCCATCGCATCCATCAGGAACGCGCGAGAGTAGTAGATGTAGAGCGGACAGGTCAGCACGAGCACGAGCGCCAGCAGTCGCCGCGGCCAGGTCAGGCCCAGCCGCCCGAGCAGCAGGTAGAGCGCGGGCAGGCTCAGGTAGAAACAAGTCAGCGAAACCACGCGCGCCGCCTCGACGTGCGCCAGGCCGGTCGCCCGCGCCACCAGCACAACCGACCATTCGTACACCGGCAACTCCATCAGCAGTCCGACCCACGGCTTGCCGAGAATCGGCGTTTCATACAGCAGCGAAAAATTGTTCTGCCGATCGATATAGTAACTGGTGATGGCCGTCTGCGCCTGCCGGAACTCGTGCCCGGGCATGAACGGAATCCGCCAATTCATCGTGGCGGAGGCGAAATGCATCGCGAGGGCCGCCACAAACAGGACGATGAGCGCACGGCTTTCCCAGCGCGGGGTGTCAGGACCGGACATCGATTGGCAGCAAAAACCCGGCTCCCGGCACCGCAAACCTATATTATCTTCGCGGCGCCACCGCGACTTGGAGTTGACTGTCAGGTCCGGCATCGTGTGCCTTAACGGACAACCGGCATGCACGAAACCCCCCACGGATTTTTCCACCTCGACGAGCCGGCGGACGGCGCCGTCGTGCCCGCGGGGCCGGTGCTCCTGCGGGGCTGGGTGGCGGCGACCGGCGGGCTGCCCTTCGCGGACCTCCGCGTGCGCACCGCCGCCGGCGTGCAACCCGCCGTATTGGGATTCCCCCGCGCCGACCTGGCCGCCCACTTCAAATTGCGCGATCCCTTTTTGCCCGGCGGATTTGAAGCCAGCGTGGCGCTGCCGGCCGGCCCGCAGGAGATTCGCTTCGAAGGCCTCAACCTGGCCGGACAATGGCACGAACTCGGCGTCGTGAAGCTCACCGGCACCGGTGACGCGCCCGCCCCGGCCCCGGCGCCGGCCCCGGCGATTCCGCCGGCCGACTTTGCGCGCGCGCTGCGCCACGCGGCGCGCCGGGCCGCGCAGCAGCCGGTGAAAGCCGCCGCCGCCGAAGTCGCCGGCTGGCTGCCCCAACCCGCGTCACTCCGCTACCCACACCTGCCCTTCCGCGGCCACCTGCACGAGCCGGTGCTGCTGCGGGACATCCTGTTCGGGCGGCTTTTCATTGACGGCTGGCTCTTTCACGCGACCTCCGCGGTGCGACGCGTGGTCGCGAGCGTTGACCTGCAGGTTTGGCAGGAGCTGACGCTGGCTGGCAAGCAGGGCTACGTCACGGCCCAGTTTCCCGAATCATCCAACGCGAAGGATTGCGCGATCAGCGGCTGGATTGATGTGCCCGCCCAGCTGCCCTGCCCGCTCACGGTACGGGTCTGCGCGCAGCTCGCCGACGGGAGCTGGCATCTCTGTCAGGTGCACCGCGCCCACTTGTGTGACCAGGAACAGAAAAAGGCGCCGATGGCCGCGATCGGCCTCACCGGCTTCGCCTCCCTGGTCCTCGCCCTGCGCCGGGCCTGCCGGGCCCGCGGCTTTGCCGTGCCGTGGACCCGCGAACTCGGCCGGGAAATCCGCGCGGTTTACGGGGAGGTTCCCGCCGCACCGCCGGCGGCCGTGCCGCCGGCCGCGGACCTCGGGACGAACGACCCGGCACCGCGCCATGTGACGCTGGTTACCCACAACCTCGACCGCGAAGGCGCCCCGCTCTTCCTGCTCGAACTCGCCCACCACCTGGCCGCGCAAGGCACCCGGTTGCGCGTCATCGCCGCGCAGGACGGCCCGCTGGCGGCGAACTACACCGCGCTGGGCGCGGAGGTTCGCGTGGTCAATCTGGACCTCCTGACGCAGGCGCCGGGCGCCCGTGAACTCGAGCGCGCGCTCGAACAATTCGCGCCAACCGTGCCGTTGGCAGACACGGATCTCGTGATCGCCAATACCCTCGCGGCCTGGTGGGGTGTACACCTGGCCAAGCGCGCCGGACGGCCTTCACTGTTCTACATTCACGAGAGCACCACGCCGGCGACGTTCTATCACGGCCACCTGCCACCTGCCGTGTTGCCGGTGATCGAGCACAGTCTCCGGCTGGCGACGCACGTTTCGTTCCTGACCGAATCGACGCGCATCTATTACCGGCCCTGGCTGGGTGCGAGCAACCATGGCATCAATCCCGGCTGGATCGATCTCCGGGCGATCGAGAGTTTTCTCGCCACCCATGACCGCAACCAGTTGCGCCGCGAACTGGCCGTGGACGCCGACACCCGGCTCGTCATCAACCTCGGCACCGTCTGCGACCGCAAGGGCCAGCACATCTTCGCGCGGGGCGTGGATTTATTCTGGCGGCAGGCGCCCGCCCTGGCTGCAACCTGTCGGTTTGTGATGGTGGGCGGACACGACACTCCATTCGACCGCGACACGCAGAATCTGCTCCGCCAGCTCGATCGCCCCAACTTGTCGGTCGTGCCCGTGACGGCCACGCCGTTGGCGTGGTACGGCGCGGCGGACCTGTTTGTGTGCAGCAGTTACGAGGAGTCATTTCCCCGCGTCATCATGGAGGCGATGGCCTGCAGCGTGCCGATCCTGAGCACCCATGTGCACGGCATCCGCGACATGCTCGAATCCGGCCGCGACGCGTGGCTGGTGCCGCCGGGCGACAGCCACGCACTGGCGACCGGCCTGGCCTCAGCATTGGCGGACCGCGACCTCGCTTCGACGCAGGCCGCCCAAGCCCGCGCGCGGGTCACGGCGTTCGACTCGCGGACACTCCTGCCCCGCCACGCCGCCCTCGCCGCGCGCATCGCGGCCCAGGCCTAATGCACGAATCTGCGACCGGCTTCTCCGTCCTCGAGTCTCCCGCCCCGGGTGTCGTCCTGGCGCCGGGCCGCCAGGTTTTCGCCGGCTGGGCGTGGGCCAAACCCGGCCGCCATTTTGTGAACGTCCGCGTGCGCCACGGGGGCCGCGCATTCGCCGGCATCCACGGCTATCCTCGACCCGACCTGGCCGAACAACTTGGAACACGCCGCCCCGTCCTTGCGGGCTTCAAGGTCCCGGTCGATCTGCCCGCCGGGTCGCACGAGGTGGTGCTCGAGGCGCTCGAGATCGATGGCACGTGGACACCGCTTCAGACCGTCCGCTGTGACGTTGTCGGTGCGGCCGGGGCCGAAGCCCCCGTCACCGCGGCCAAACCGCTGCGGCCCCATGAATTCGCCCGCGGCCTGGACTTCATCCTGCGGGAACGCGTGCGGCGACCGGAGGCCTCGTGGGCCCGCCTCGCGTCCGAACTCGCCGCCGCGATCCCCGTCAACGCGGACGTACTCCAGCCGGCCGAACCATTTTTCGGTCATACGGACGAACCGGCGGTTGCCAACAGCTCGCGCTTCGGCCTCTTGCCGATCGTCGGGTATCTTTTCCACGCCACGGAGAAAATCCGGAAGCTCTGGGTCACGGCGGAATTGCTGACCCTGCAGCCGTTGATCCTTGGCCGGCAGACGGCCAACATCGTGCCGCAATTCCCGGGCAAACCCCATGCCGCCGCCGCCGGCTACGAGGGCTACGCCGACGTGCCGCCGCAACTCCCGAACCCGGTCGTGCTCCGCTTCTACGCCGAGACGGAAAATTCCGGCCTCCAACTCGTGCAGGTGCAGACCTGCCGCCGACACGACGCGGAAATCGAAAAGGCCGCCTGCCGCGGGACCGCGGAGGATTTCGCCGCGGCCGCGGAAGCCTGGCGCAGCGCGCTGCGGGTGCACGGTTTTGGGATCGTCTACGACGAGGCGTTCCAGCCAACGATCGACGCGCTGCGGGCCGATTACCTCCGGCCCGCGCCCGCCGCCGTCCGCCCGGTCGACGCTCGCCCCACCCCCGCTCTCCGCCGCGTCCTGCTGGCCTCGCACAACCTCAATCTCGAAGGCGCGCCGCTTTTCCTGCTCGACCTGGCCCGGGCCTATGCCGCCGCCGGCATTGGCCTGACGGTGGTCAGTCCGTCCGACGGCGTGCTGCGGGCGCGTTTTGAGGCGTTGGGTGCCAAAATCCTGATCGTCGACGCCGGCCCGGTCTTTCGCGCCGGCAGCGATGCAGATGCAAAAGCCGCGCTCGCGGCGGTTGGCGCGGCCGTGGGATTTGCGGACTTCGATCTCGTCGTCACTAACACCTTCACGACCTTTTGGGCCGTGCACGCCGCCAAGGCCGCGGGCTGCCGCGTGCTGTCGTACGTGCATGAGAGCACCAGCCCCGCGGCGTTTTACCGCCGCGACATTCCCGCCGCCGCCGTCGGGCTCGTCGAGCAAAGCCTGGCGCTCGCGGACGCCGTTAGTTTCACGAGCGACGCCACCCGCCGATACCACGTCGCGCCCGGCGTGAATGCCGTGCTCACGCCCGGCTGGGTTGACACTGGCTGGATCGACCAATGGCTGGCCGAAAACCCGCGGGACACGGTCAGAGCCCGTTTCAATCTCCGGCCGGACGAACTCCTGGTGACCAACGTCGGCACCGTCTGCGATCGCAAGGGCCAGTTGGGTTTCGCCCGCGCGGTCGACCTGTTCAACCACCGCCATCCCGAACTCGCCGCGCGCACCCGCTTCATCCTGCTCGGCGGCCGCCAGACCTGGTTCGATGCCTACCTCGGTGACGTGCTGGCCGGACTCAAGTTGCCCAACCTGGTCGTTCATCCTGAGACCCCCGATTTCCTGGGTTACTACGTGGCCGCCGACCTGTCCGTGTGCTCGAGCCACGAGGAATCCTCCCCGCGCGTCGTGTTTGAAGCGATGGCGTGCGGCGTGCCCCTGCTGGCTTCCGACATTCCCGGCATCAGCGAAATCGCCCGCGATGGCGTCGAGGCCACGCTCGTGCCGGCGGGACACACGGTGACCTGGGCGGATGCGCTCGCCCGGATCCTGCAGTCACCGGAGACGAGGCGCGAGCACGCGGCCCGCGCCCGTCAACGCATTGAGGCCGAGTACGCGGCCAACCGGGTGATGCCGCAACATCTCGCACTGGCCCGGCTCACCGCGGCGGGTTCGGCGCGAACTCCAGCCTGAGAAATTTCCAATAGGTCCAGTCGAAGCCGTTGTTGCCGGCCGGCCCGGCGCCGATGACCAACTCCAACCGGCCCGCGGCACCCGGCGGCAGGGCGACGCGGAATGAGTGCTGGCCTCGATCCGCCGCGACCTTCAACGGATCCAGCGCCCGCTGCAGCAGCACGTTTTTTTCGCCCCGGTCGTTCACATGCACGACGGTGAACTCCGCTCCATCGGTCGCCTGCTGGGGATTGGCAAACGCGCCATCAAAAATCCCGAAGTCTCCCGCGAGGAAGCGCGCATTCGCCGCGACCGGCACGACCGCCCGGGCCGGCGCGTGCAACGTGAAGTTGAATTCGTTGTCCGCGACGGCATCGCCGTAGCACTTCCGTTCGATCAGGTCGTTCACGCGCACCAGTTTCACCGCTCCGCCCCGGAACTCCGGCTTGAGACGATAAACTTCAAAGTAGGCGTCGTTTTCGAGATACCCGCGTCCCGGCAGGAAGGAGATGGCCGCCACCTCGGCCTGGACGTCAAAGACTTTGGCCAGATCATAGAACCGCGGCAGCAACTGCGGCTCGCGCCGGAGAATCTCATCCCGCTCAAACGGACGCAGCACGATCCAGTCGGGCAAAAGATCCATGATCAATTCCGACCAGCAAAAAGGGTAGCTGTGCGAAAAGGCCCGGCGGCGCGCGGCCACGACCTCCGGCGCACTCAGCCCCGGGTAATCGAGCATCTTGAGGTTGGAGTAGAAACCGATGTAACCCAGCGGTTCGAGAAACACGGTCTCGCGTTTGGACGCCGCCTGTTCCCCCAACCACCGGCCGATCGACGTGCGCTGCCCGTCCTCAATGATGCGCTGCTGCCAGCGCAACTGCCAGGCGGTGGCCAACGCGGTGCCGATCGCAATCAACAGCCAGCCTCCGACGACCACGCGCGAACCGAACCGAAACGGTTGCGCGCCTTGCGCGAGCGGCGCCAGCACCAGGCTGACGGCGAGCAGCGAAATAAATGCCACCACTGGCAGATACCACGGCGTGGGTGCCCCCACCCACGCATGCAGATAAAATTGTCCGATCAACGCGGCCCAAGACAGCACGCGCGCCTCCCAGCGCACCTTGGGTACCACCCAGAGAAACATGCCAACCAGCGCCATGCCCACCGCAACGACCTTGAGGAAGGCGGGCCAGCCGGTGCTGAAGCTGTAAGCCGGCATGAAGGTGCCGGCGAGGATGGCTTGGTCCGACCACAGCTGCCGGGGAAAATGGCTCAACTGATGCCACAACCCCTGCACGGAAATCGGGGCGGCGAAAAGCCCCTTCGCCGTGATGGTGTTCGGCACCGGGGTTCCGTAATAACGCCAAGCCCAAACCAGCCAGGGCAAATAGAGCAAGGTGGTCAGGGCGCCCGCGCGGAGGAAATCCCCGATCGTATGACCGCATTGCCACCACTTTCCGGCGCGTGGCCGGAACAGCAGGGTTCCGATCGCCAAACCGCCGATATAGACAAACGCGTCCGGTCGAGTCCACATCAGTCCCGCCCAAGCCAAACCCAAATGCACCCACGCCCGCGGCGGCTGCGCCAGCAACGCCCAGCCGGCCCAACTGAGAAACAGCAGGAGGAACGGCGTCTCCATGCCATTGATCGTGTAATCCAGGGTTTTCGCGTCCGACACGACGAAGCCCGCCGCGATGATCCCCGCGAGTGGCCCCGCGGTGCCGGCGTTGCGCAAACTGGCCCTCACCACCAAAACGGCACCGGCCAGGGCCGCGGCCCCCATCAGCCGGAAAATCCACAGCGCGGCCGGATCGGAGCGGTTTCCGGTGAGCAGGCTCGCGGCGGCCGGCAGCAAGACGCCCAACGGGGACGTGTAGGAGTGCACGCGCTCGCCAGCGGTGAACGTCAACCCCTGGCCCGTGGCCAAATTCTTCGAGGCGCGATAGGTGATGTAGTAGTCCTCCCACGCATGCTGCGTGTACGCGGCCCATGCCATGGCGAGCGCCATCACCAGGACAAAAATCCGCCAGGATCGCCATTCGGACATCGCGCGAGTAAGGCTCCCCCGCCCGCCGCAGGCAAGGCCTCACCTGCCGCCAAAGGTTGACGTGTCCGGCTCACTCCCTAATCCCTTGGCCCCTGTGCCAATGACGGCTGCCCATCCATCGACGCGTTTGCGAGTGCGCCCATGACCGAAGCCCCCCGCTGGCAGTTCGCTGTTGAGGTGCATCCGCCGGGCTGGGCATTCCCGGCTGGAAAGTCCTGGGTCGCCGGCTGGATCTTCGCGGGCCACAACCGCCACGTCACCGACCTTCGGGCGTGGGTCGACGGCCGCGTCTTTCTCGGGCTGCCCGGCCTGCCCCAACCGGATCGCGACATCGCTCTCCTCGGCCGCGCTGGGCCGCCGTATGCCGGGTTCGCCCTCCTGCTCGAACCCCACCGCGGTGCCACCCTGCTTCGACTGGAGGCCAGGGATCCCGCCGGCACGTGGACGGAGTTTTTTCGGCAAACGATCACCGTCGCACCCGACGCTCCGCCCTATGTTGCCCCGGCCCCGCTCAGCGGTCGGCTGGCCGAGTGGATGCCGCGCTTGCTGCGACGTCACGCCGCGCAGCCGCACGTCCCGCTGGCCGCGCTCGCCGACGACCTCCTATCCACCGCCCTCGCGGAACCGCTGAACTCCTTGCCGAACCCGCCGTTCCAAGGGGCGCTTGAGGAACCGCGTGACCAGGGTTGGCTGCGGTACGGCCGGATGTCCGTCGTCGGCTGGCTCGCGCACCGCACGGCGAAGATCAAGCGCATCACCGCCCTGGTCGACGCCGTGCAGGAATCGCCGCTGCTCCTGGGCCAGGCTCGCGCCGACATCGCCAAGGTGTTCACCGAACTTTCCGGCGACACCCACGCGCAATTCGGCGGCCACGTCGACCTGCCGGCCAACCAAAGCGTGCCCGCGCTGGTGAAGGTTTTTGCCGAACTTGAAAACGGCGAGAAGCACCTCGCGTTTGCGCAGCGTTTCATTCCGAAAGTCATCGCCGGCTCCGACGCGCCGCTGCCCGCGCGATCGAAGCGGACCTTTGCGCGCGCCCTGTGGGCCCTGCGCGGTTCGGCGCAGCGCCACGACGTGCCCGTCGGTTCACCTGCCGCCCTCCTCGCCGCCACCCGCGAGGCTTGGGCCGCCTACGACGCCGAGGCGCCCGGACCGCGCCGTGATTGGCCCGCCCAGTCCGACGACGCGGCCGCAATCGAGACCCAGTCACCGCTGCGCATCCTGGTGGTGACGCACAACCTGAACTTCGAGGGCGCCCCGTGGTTTATCTTCGAGCTGGCGCGCTACCTGGCCGCCCAGCCGGGCAACACGGTCCGCGTGCTGGCTCCGCAGGAGGGCCCGATGCGCCGCGTGTTCGAGGCGGCCGGCATGCCGGTGACCGTGGTCAATATTTCCGCCGCCCTCGCGGCCACCGGCCCGGAGGATTTCGACCGGGCCCTCCGCGCGGCGGTGACCATCGATTGGTCGGAAATCGATCTGCTCGTCGCCAATACCATGGTGTCGTTCTGGGCGGTGCACCTGGCCGCCGCTGCCCGCCGACCGGCGCTGCTCTATGTACACGAGAGCTCGCCCATCCGCCGCTTCTTCGCGCCGCTCGTGCCGCCCGGCCTGTTTCCCGTGATCGAGCGCGCGTTCCGCTCCGCGACGCGAGTCGTGTTCACGGCCGATTCGTCCCGCCGGGTCTTCAGCTACCTCGAGACGGGCGACAACTTCGCGCTGCTGCCCAGTTGGGTGGACGCGGGTCGCATCGACGCGTTCGCTGCGGCCCATGCCAAGGCGGCGCTGCGCAAAAAACATGGCTTGGATCCGGACGCCGTGCTGCTCGTCAACATCGGGTCCGTTTGCGAGCGCAAGGGCCAGCACATCTACGTGCGCGCCGCCCAATTGCTGCGGGAAGAACTGCAGTTCACTTACCCCGGGAAAAAAATCCAGTGGGTGATGGTCGGCGCGCGGCCCGGTCTTTACCTCGACTCGCTGGAACAGGAATCGCGCCTGCTCGGGTTGGACAATGTCCTGTTCCTGCCGGAGACCTCCGAGATTCACGATTTCTACCGACTGGCCGATATTTTCGTCTGCACCAGTTTCGAGGAATCCTTCCCCCGGGTGTTGATGGAGTCGGCGGTTTACCGACTGCCGATCGTCAGCACCAACGTGAACGGCATCGCCGAGATGCTGGCAGCGGACGAGGCGTGGCTGGTCCCGCCCGGCGACCGCTATCAACTCGCCGAGGCGGTGAAGTCCGCGCTCGCGGCCCATTTCTCCCACGACACCGCCCGCGCCGAGCGCGCGCGCGCCGCCGTCCTCAGCCGCTTCCACGAAAACAAGGCCCTCCCCCGCCACCTCGCCCTGGCCCGCGCGGCGGCCCGCCGACGTCCCTGACCCCCGCAGCCGGCCCCGTCCCGCGTAGCCACAGGCCTCCGTGCCTGTGCGGCTCCGTCTCACGGGGTCAGGCCGCTTTTTGCTGCAAGACGACACAACAAACTTCGCAACGAAGCAGCGGGCCCGGTGTGCAAATGGTCGCTGATCCATTGAGACGGTGCACCCCTTTGATGGAGCGATTGTGCGATCGTGATCTTCCAAGGCTTGAAACCAGGCTCAGCGGCGGCATCAGATTCTGATTTGGCGACTGCTTTCAGTTCCGATTCAAGGAGGTCTCTCCAACGGACCTCCTTCAATTCCCTGATTTCCTCGCGCTCCATGCCCGTTTGTAGCGAGAGGCGTCCATACTTTCTCGCGATGGCGCACTTCCATCCGTGGGTGCCGATGGCCCAGCCACGGCTCAGGGTGTCGAACTCCTGTTCTTCCTGCGCTTTGGCATCCGCCGCCAACCGTACCAGATACTCGACGTAGGATTGCCGACCCGTCGGTGTATCTTCCAGATCAAGGCGAGCCAGCCAGTCGGTCGCGGTGAGCCAACTGGGAGCGAATCCGCGCAAGAGCGTTGGCAGGCTGCTCCACGGGAAACCGGCCACCTCGTCCGCGGGGGCGATGTGCGCGCGAACCGGGTTAAGGTGAATGTAGTTAACCACACGCAGCAAAGCCGCGGTGTCTTCGACCAGAATCGATTTGTATCGGCCCTGAAACAGATGCCCGTTTGCGGCTCTAAAGCGGTTGAAACGCGTGGCGAAGGTCGACTGCAGCAGGTGCATGCCTTCCACCAGGTTTGGTTGGGGCGTTTCCAGTGCCAAATGAAAGTGATTGCGCATGATCACGTACGCGTGCACCCGCCAGCTGTAGCGAACGCAGGTCTCCGCCAGGGCCATCAAGAAGGCCTGCGACGTTCCTGCGCTGGCAAAGACATCACCCCGATAGTTGCCTCGGTTGATGAGATGATAGAGCGCTCCCGGGTACTGAATTCGTAGTCTTCTTGCCATGGTTATCCGTGGCGAGACCCGGCCCCTGTCGCCGACCACTACCTGACACGACTCAACCCGCATTGACCGGGCCGATCTCCGCAACCCTAAATTTTACTGCTACAAACCTGAGTGCCCGCGAGGGGGTCAGGCCGCTTTTCGTTGCAAGTGCTGGCGCGAATTCAGTCACAGCGGAGGATTGCAGCAAAAAGCGGCCTGACCCCGTAGGATCGGCTCACGTCCGATGCCGACGGTAATCTCCTGGCCGACGCACGATGGACCTATACATGGGACGATGAAAATCGTTTGGTTGCGATGGAGACCTCCTCCGGTGCGATTTCCGCGGGCGTGAACCGGCAGAAAGTGGAATTTGGATACGACTCTCAAGGCAGACGCTTCTCCAAAAAGGTGTCTAGCTGGGATGGGAGCACTTGGGTGTTGGGCTCCTCAGCGCGGTTCTTGTACGACGGTTGGAATCTTCTCACCGACTTGAATGCCTTGAACAGCAACGCGGTCACCTGCAGTTACACTTGGGGTCTGGATCTGTCGGGCTCCTTCCAGGGTGCGGGTGGGGTGGGGGGCCTTCTCTTGACGAACCTCACCTCGCTGACATCGCCGCTCCACGCGACCACCTTTGACGGCAACGGGAACGTCGCGGGCTTGGTGGACATCACTTCCGGTGCGCTCTCCGCGAACTACGAATACAACGCGTTTGGCGAAACCTTGATCGCTGACGGTGTCGCGGCATCGGCTAACGTTTGGAGATTTTCGACCAAGTACAGCGATTTGGAGACGGCGCTCCTCTATTACGGGCTAAGATATTACAGCCCGATTGTCGGAAGATGGCTAAATCGAGATCCGATTGAAGAACGAGGCGGTCTCAATGTTTATACTTTCCTCAACAATAGTAGTATCAGTAACACTGACTATCTGGGAATGTGGTCAAAAGTTAATTGTCCGGATGAAAGTAAGATCGGAGCACTTAAACGGGCCGAACAGGCCGCACTGCAAAGCATCAATAACTACGAAAGCATTTTGGACAAGTGGACCGTGGATTACGCTGAGAGTCGGCATCCCACCCTGTTTAGGGTCCGGGAACTCTCGGGTCCGTTTAAGCCGCTGGCTTTCCACCCAGCGTTTGTCGCGGATTTAAAACAGAGTTTAGGGAAAATTCGCGCTAGCATACAGTCCAACTCGGTTGTCGCGGAAGCATGCAATACGGATGGTAACCGATGTGGTAGCTCGGACCATCCATATGCTTATACAACACATGGCGGATCAACCATCTGGTTCTGTCCAAAATTCTTTGAAATCTCGGCCGAGGACCAGGCGAGTGTGGTCTTGCATGAATACAGTCACCTAGCGGCGTTCACTACCGATCGATTGCAAGGTTCCGATGGAGCATTGGCTTGGCCTAATTACGGAAGATGGGCATACTTCTATAACGGGATACCTAAATACGGTTTGAACGCAGCGGTGGACAACACACTACTAGGAATTAAAAACCAAGCATGGAGGAGACGTTATGTCGTGGACGAATAAGCTGATTAGCATCTCAATTTTATCGGTTCTTGCGGTGAAGGTATGGGCAACATCCGCTTCATTGCCGGAGAGGCAGGAAGTATATTCTACGGACTTAGTGTATAAGTTTGAGGTTTGGCCTCCCGAGAAGCTCACAATTCGCGATGCAATGGATATGCACATCGGTGACTACGTGGCTTTAACCGGCAGAAATCCAGATCGTCCTCCTGCATTTTTTCACCCTGTTGGGAAACTCTATGCAAAGCTCAAAGGTAATTACGTCCTGATCTGGCAGCGGGTGCTTGAGAATGCAGTCAGCCCAGGGCGAGTTCTCTTAGCGCCCACGAAGACCGGTGTCAGAGTGATTACATTAAATGATTTTTTCCTGTTCCGAGATTCTACTGATAGTGTTGTAATCTATGATGAAGGCGGAAAGACCGTCGCAAGACTCCCATTGAGTCGCTTGGTATCTGAGAGGGAGTTGGACGCAGCTTATTCGCAGAGTGACAGTATTGATCTTTTGCAGAACGTTTCTGTGCACGGTGACACCCTTGAAATTCGGCTGCGAAGCAACTCTGTGGCAATCAGCCTGACAGACGGGAGTATTCGTAAATCCATGAGCGAAGCTAAGCCTAGGACTGAGGCGAACGTGCCAAGCCCGGGCAATTAACGACCATTATCGCAGGTCCCGGGAGATCGCAGTGCAATATCTGGCCTAAGATATTACAATCCGAGTATTGGAAGGTGGGTTTCTAGGGATCCGATCGAGGAGTCTGGAGGAAATAACATCTACAGATTCTCCAACAACGAGCCGATCGGTTGGGTCGATCCTTTAGGATTAGCGACAATTACCATTCATGTCTTTGAGCGGAATCTTGGCGAGGCCGCGCGGAAAAATATGTTCGGTCAGATTGATAGGCTGAGAGACAACCTGAAGAAATGTTCGCGATTTGGCATAAGCCTCGACCTTGATGTGCGTCTTGAGGGAGAGGCGGCTGACGACGACTACAAGGCGCTTGGCCGTGGTGCCAATAACGTCCTATTCGGATACTTGGCGTGGTCGTCTGCTCCGCTGCGTTGATCCTGCCCAAAGCGGAATTCCCCGGGGGTTCGCAGTGCAATATCTGGCCTACCGGGAGCCTGACGGTAAGCGTCGTCCCGGGTGCCTCCTAGGCGAGAGGGCGGCTACGGCGTAGAGTTGCGTAATGGTAACCAATACGACGTTGACGACAGAGTTGGTGGAGACGGGGGAGAAGCGCGATCGGATCGGGCGGAAGATCACGCCGGGGCCGCGGCGGGCGGAACTGGTGGCGGCCCGGCAGGGCAGCGGATTGACGCAGGCGGAGTTCGCGCGGCGGGAAGGCATCATCTACTCGTCGTTCGCCGCGTGGGTGCAGACGGCGCGGCGCTCGGGCAAGAAGCGGCGCAGAGGTATGCCCGCGGTGCGCTTCGTCGAGGCGAAGCTGCCCGTGGTCGGTCCAGCCAGCGGGGTCACGCTGGAAGTGCGATTGCCCGACGGGACGGTGCTGCGAGGCACGAACGCAACCGAGCTAGCCGCCCTCGTGCGAGCGTTGAAGGCCTGAGGCGATGCTGGCCTTCCCGGGTGGGGTGCGCATCTATGTGGCGGTGCAGCCGGTGGACATGCGCAAGCAGTTTAACGGCCTGTGGACCGCGGCCCAGGAGCAGTTGGGCGAGGATCCAAAATCGGGAGCGGTGTTTTGCTTCATCAACAAGGACCGCACGCGGCTGAAGCTCTTGTATTGGGACGGCACCGGCGTGTGGGTGCTGGCCAAGCGACTTGAACAGGGTCGCTTCTCGTGGCCCAAGCCGAGCAGCGATCGCAAGAAGCTGGCGCTCGCACCGGAGGCGCTGGCGCTCTTGCTCGGCGGGATCGATCTGAAGCAAGCTTCGCTCAAGGCGTGGTATGAGCGTTAAACAAAAATAGTTTTCCGTTCGCGGAACCTTCCGTGCTCACTGCGTTCAGAGCGCGCGCATGTCCGCCACCGCCGCGCCGCTCGATGAAATGGGGCTCCTGCGTCAGGAGATCGCGGTGCTGCGTGCGCAGGTTGCGTGGTTGAAGCAGCAACTCTTTGGCGGTGGGAAGAGCGAATCTCTCGACCGCGCGCAACTGCTGCTCAAGCTGGGCGAACTGTCCCGCGCCTGCGGGATCGCCGCGGCGGCGGAGCGACCGGTGGCGACGATCACGTATGAGCGCCCGGCCGGTCCCGCGCCGAAGCGCACGCTCCCGGCGGAAAGCTTCGCGCACCTGCCGGTGCAGGAGACGGTGGTCGTCGAGCCGCCCGCGGTGCAGGCCGATCCCTCGCTCTACGAACGAATCGGCGAGGAGCGAAGCTTCGAGGTGGACGTGGTGCCGCCCAAGCTCTTCA
>JBGAKQ010000034.1:0-29803 GCA_044224295.1 Lacunisphaera sp.
TACGCACGCGCGGATAGCAGGCTAAGGCCCGGTCGCTGACCGACGCCGATCGCGAAGGAGCCGCTTCAACCCTTCTCCATGCCCATCGCCTTCAAGCCACCCTGAAAAATTCTTGACCGTCTTCTCCCCATAGCAGGGGTCAGGTAACATGAAAGGCGTCGAGTAGCGTGTGCTACACTCGACGCCTATGCTCTACACCGGAATCGATTACCATAAAAGATACTCCGTGGTGTCCACGCAGGATGCCACCGGCGCTCGCGTCAGGGAGGCCCGCATCGAAGACAACGATCCGGCCGCATTCGCCGCCTACTTCGCTGGCTTGCCGGAGCGTAGCCGAGTGGTGTTGGAGGCGTGCTGGAACTGGGGTTGGCTCTACGACGAGCTGGGCGAGATCGAGGCGGTCGCGGACGTGGTGCTCGCGCATCCGTTCAAGACCCGGCTCATTGCGGATGCGCAGATCAAGACCGACAAGCTCGATGCTCGCGCGCTCGCCACGCTTCTGCGTGGCAACCTGCTGGCCACGGTGCACGCGCCCGATCCGGCCAACCGTTCACGCAAGCATGTCATCCGGCAACGACTGTTCCTGGCGCGTGTGCGCACGATGATGCGCAACCGCGTGCATACAATCATTGCGCGCCAGCGGAAGCTGGCCCGGCCAGTCTTCAGCGACCAGTTCGGCAAAAAAGGCCTGCACTGGCTGCGCACCCTGGAGTTGCCGGAACCCGACGCCACCCTGCTCAAGCAGGACCTCGCCACGCTCGAGCAGCTCGGTGTCGTCATCAAGGAGCTGGAGACCGAGATCGGCGCGGCCAACGCAAACGATCGGGCAACCGCGCGACTGCAGTCATTGCCCGGGGTTGGGGTAATCCTCGCCGCAGTGATGGCCGCCGAGATCGACGGCATTGAGCGGTTCCCCAGCGCCGACAAGCTTTGCTGCTACGCCGGACTCGTGCCCACCACGCATAGCTCCGGAGGTAAGACCAACCACGGCCGCATGTTGCCATTTGCGAATCGTTGGTTGAAGTGGGCCTTCATCGAGGCCGCGTGGGTCGCCGTCGGTTGCTCCAGTTACTTTGGGGCCATCTACCAACGGCACCGCCGCCGCGGCAAAAAGGCCAACACCGCCATCACGATCATCGCAAGGCGGATGTGCCGTATTGCCTGGCAGCTCCTGCACGATGGACGTGACTTCAGCCCCAATCCGCCCAAACTGATTTTGTCCCCGGTTGCTCCGTTAGCAGACTGACGAGCGTTCCCACGCTGCGTCTTGGGTCAGAGTGGAGAGCCGGGGATCTGATTAATTACCATGTGCGCCAGGGCCTGACGGCCCGCCACTAAGGGAATGGTGATCCCGAATCTTCACTTAGCTACTGCTTTGCCGCTTGACGATAAACTTTCAGAGAAGGTTGCTTTACACCCGCCGATATCTGGTCGCCGTCAGATGAAAAGGCGACGGCGAGGATGTTTTTCTTATGTGCTTCAACTTCCCACAGTTTACGGACTCCTTTGGCTGTGTCCGTCGTACTAAGCGGCGATTCATCCATAGCCATTATTGTATCCTTTGTTGGGTTCTTCCGGGCGTACTTCTGTCTACAGCAAGCTAAAGACCCAAAAGTGGCCGTAAAGAGAAGCGTTAGGTGATGTGCAGAAAAAAGGCCGCGGTTGCTTGCGTCACCGGCGGCCGTAGTGAAAGAACTCGATTGTCATCTCACTGGCAAGCTTCACATGTTTCGCCATCCTTCATCGCGTCGATGGAGCACACGCGCTTTTCCTCGGCGGTTTAGGTCTCGAGTCAGGTCGCTTTATTCCCTTCGGAAACTTCCTGCCCGAGGATTTTGTGGAAGACGGCTTGGGCGCTGACGGCGATGGGGTGTGTGGAGTCGACGCGCTTTTGGCGGCGTTTGGGGGCGGGGGCCTCGAAGGGGGCGGCGGAGGCGACTTTGAAGGGGGCGCGGGAGTTGCCGCGGCGGCGGCGGACGGGAGAAGTGGGCAGGGCGTCGACACTCACTAGGCTGGCTTCCATGCGGAGGGAGAAATCCGGCGCGACGCCGAGATGAAATCCCTGCGGATCTTCATAGCCGTCCTTCGCGCGACGACAGGCATTCCAAAGCGTCCAGCCGGCCACGGCGGGGACCGCGATCATTCCGATGACTGCGTATTCTTCGGGCTTCATGAGTTGAGGGTCGGAGTTAAGGGTGACGATTAACGTTTGAGGGAAAGGAGTAGGACACGAGTAGCCACAGGCCTCCGTGCCGGTGAGTGTGGTTCGGCAGGCAGGGACGCCTGCCGCTACTTGCGGGATGCAACGACCGCGTCGCGAATAGTTTGCATAAAAAAGAGAGGCGGTCCGGGTGGACCGCCTCGAGAGGGGAAGGAGTTGCTGGAGCTAAAAGCGTTATTGGCACGCTTCGCACGTTTCTCCGTTCTTCATGGCTTCGATGGAGCACACGCGCTTTTCCTCGGCGGTGTAGACCTTCTTCGGGCCGTTGGGGGCAACGGCCCCTACCTCGGCGCCGAAGGGCGCCGATGTGGCCGCGGCGGCGGCGGTGTCGCGGGCGGCCGTGTCGGCTTTGGATTCGCCGGCGATGCCGCGGACTTCCTTCTTCACGCTGACCGTGGCTTTCTCGATGTTCGAGGCGCCGAGGGTGCGGAGGTAGTAAGTCGTCTTCAGGCCGGTGTGCCAGGCGTGACGGTACATGTGCGACAGCACCTTCAGGTCCGGGGCCTTGAGCCACAGGTTCACCGACTGCGATTGGTCGATCCACTTCTGGCGGCGGGCGGCGGCGTCGATGACCCACTTGAAGTCGACATCGAAGGCCGTCAGGTAACGGGCCTTCAGGTCGGCCGGGATCGCCTCGATGTCCTTCAACTCGCCGTCGAAGTACTTGAGGTGATCGATCATCTCCTGGTTCCACAGGCCGCGGGCCTTGAGGTCCTTCACGAGGAAGGGATTCAGGACGACGAACTCGCCGGAGAGGTTGGATTTCACGTACAGGTTCTTGTACGTGGGCTCGATGCAGGGGGACGTGTTCGTGATGTTCGAGATCGTCGCGGTGGGCGCGATCGCGAGCACGTTGCTGTTCCGCATGCCCTGCTTGGCGATCTTCTTGCGGAGGGGCGTCCAGTCGAGCTTGCCGCCGGCCGGGACCTGGATGGGCAGGCCGCGTTCCTGGGCGAGGAGTTCGACGGTGTCGGGCGGGAGCAGGCCGCGGTCCCACTTGGAACCCTTGTAGCTCGAATACGTGCCGCGCTCAGCCGCGAGGTCGGAGGACGCCTCGTACGCGTAGTACGCGATGGCTTCCATGAACTCGTCGTTGAACTCGACCGCCTGCTGCGAGGCGAACGGAATGCCCTTGATGTAGAGCGCGTTCGCCAGGCCCATCACGCCGAGGCCGATCGGGCGGTGGCGGAGGTTGGAGGTCTTGGCGGCCTGCGTCGGGTAGAAGTTGATGTCGATGACGTTGTCCAGCGCGCGAACGGCGACGTGGATCGTGTCATGGAGCTTCGCGAGGTCGAGGGAGCCGTCGGCCTTCAGGTGCGAGTCGAGGATGACCGAGCCGAGGTTGCACACGGCGGTCTCGTCGTTCGACGTGTTGAGCGTGATCTCGGTGCAGAGGTTGCTCGAGTGGATGACGCCGACGTGGTCCTGCGGGGAGCGGACGTTGCACGGATCCTTGAAGGTGATCCACGGGTGGCCCGTCTCGAAGAGCATCGAGAGCATCTTCTTCCAGAGCTCGAGGGCCTCGATCTTGTGGCCCTGGATCTTGCCCTCCTCGGCGAGCTTCTCGTACTTGAGGTAGGCTTCCTCGAACTTCTTGCCGTAGAGGTGGTGCAGGTCGGGCGTCTCGTTGGAACGGAAGAGCGTCCAGGTGCCGCGGGCCTCCATGCGCTTCATGAACAGGTCGGGAATCCAGTTCGCCGTGTTCATGTCGTGGGTGCGACGGCGGTCGTCACCCGTGTTGCGGCGCAGCTCGAGGAACTCGAAGATGTCGTTGTGCCAGGACTCGAGGTAGGCGCAGCCGGAGCCCTTGCGCTTGCCGCCCTGGTTGACGGCGACGAGCTGGTCGTTGTGGAGCTTCAGGAAGGGGATGACGCCCTGCGACTCGCCGTTGGTGCCCGCGATGTGGGCGCCGGTGCCGCGGACCGAGGTCCACGAACCGCCGAGGCCGCCCGCCCACTTGGAGAGCTGGGCGTTTTCCGCGATGCCGCGGTACATGATGCCTTCGAGGGAGTCGTCGACGTAGTACAGGTAGCAGGACGACAGCTGGCTGTGGAGGGTGCCGGAGTTGAAAAGGGTCGGCGTGGAGGAGCAGAAGCGGCGGCTCTTGTAGAGCTCGTACAGGCGGATGGCCCAGTCCTCGCGGGTCTTCTTCTTCTCGTCGAGGAAGAGGCCCATCGCGACGCGCATCCAGAAGAACTGCGGGGTCTCGAGGCGCTTCGAGCGCTTGCCGGTCTTGTCGATGATCAGGTAGCGGTCGTAAACGGTCTGGACGCCGAGGAAGTCGAACTCGAGGTCGGCGGACGGGTCGAGGGCCGCGGCGATCTTGGCGAGGTCGTACTCCTTGAGGCGCGGGGTGAGGCGCTTGATGGCGATGCCGTGGTCGATGTACTTGGCGAACGCCTGCTGGTGGAACTTCTTCAGGGCGCCGATGCCGTCGCGGACGATGTCCCAGCCGAGGACTTCCTCATAGATGTAGGAAAGCTGGATGCGGCCGGCGAACTTGGCGAAGTCGGCGTCCTTCTCGATCAGGGTCTTGGCGTTGAGAACGATCGTGTTGTTGAGGTCGCCCAGCGCGATGTTGTCGAAGAGCGCGCGGCGGAGCTCGGCTTCGATCTGGTCGGAGGTGAGGCAGAGCTCGAGGCCGATGGAGGCGAACTCGATGCGCTTCTTGAGGTCGGCGCCGTCCCAGAGGAACGTCGAGCCGTCGGCCTTGGCCACGACCACCATGGTCGGCTGCGAAGCCGGGGCGGGGGCGGCGGGCTGTTCGATGACGCCGGCGGCGATGGCGGCCTCGCGGGCGGCATGGCGGTGGGCGCGGTAAAGGATATAGTCCTCGGCGACCTTGTAGTGGCCGGCCTTCATCAGCTCTTCCTGGACCATGTCCTGGACTTCCTCGATGTGAAGGAAGGCCTGCTTCACGGCGGCGGCGCGTTCGGTGACGGCGCGGGTGATGGCGGTGGCCGGGGCCGGGTCCTTCTGGAGGGAGAGGAAGGCCTTGCGGATGGCGATCTCGATCTTGGCGCTGTTCCAGGGCACGACCTGGTGGTTGCGGCGGATCAGGCGGACGGACACGCCGTGCGTGTCGCGCTCGACGTTGATCTTCGAGGCGCGCTTGAGCAGGAGGCTCTTGGCAACGTCGTGGGCGTTGTTGTCGACGAGGGTCTTCTCGATCAGCACGTAAAGGTCATGGAGCGAAACGCGGAGGGGTCCGCGTTCCAGGGCTTTCTTGGTGAGGTTCTGGGCAACTTCGCGCGTGACGTCGGCGACGAAACGCTGGTTCTTCTCGTTGAAGATGTCCTTCTCGCCCTTGGCAAGGAGGAGATTGGAAAGGGAGCGGCCGACGGTGTCGGCGACCTCGGAGAGGTCGAAGCGTTCCTCGCCGTGCGGGCAGAGGACCTGGATCTCGGGGACGGGGACCTCCTCGTTACCCAGGATGTCGCGCCAGTTGTAATTCGGCTTTTGGTCCGGTGGCGTGACGCTGAGTTTCTTGAGGGCGAGGTCCTGGGCGATGGAAGGAGGATTCATTGCTGGGCGAGCGGTTGAAAGTTGAAAGCGGAAAGATGAAAGTGGGGTGTGGGGGGGAGGGGAGTTGAAAGTTGAAGGATGAAAGTTGAAAGACGGCGGCCGGAACGATCAGGGGGTAGGGTTCGGCGACGGGGGATCAGTCTTTCAACATTCAACCAGGAGCTTTCAACTGCTGAAGGCGCAGCGCGCCTTACAGCTCATCGTCGCTGGCGACGGTGAGCGCGGAAGATTTCTGGTATTCGGTGACGCGGCCTTCGAAGAAGTTTTGCTCCTTCTTGATGTCCATCATCTCCGCGAGCCAGGGCAGGGGATTCTTGATGCCCGGGTTGAGCGGGGCCAGGCCGCAGCCTTCGAGGCGGCGGTCGGCGATGTAGTCGATGTAGGCCGTAAAATCGTCGATCGCGAGGCCGACCGAGTTGACGGGCAGGCAGTCGCGGATGAAGTCCTTCTCCAGCTGGATGGCCTCGGCCATCGTGCGGCGGAGCTCCTCCTTGAAGTCGGCCGTCCAGATGTCGGCGTTCTCGCTGATGAGGTCCATGAACAGGTTCCGGAAGAGCTCGATGTGGTTCGACTCGTCGCGGAGCGTGTAGCGGAACATCTGGCCGATGCCCGGGAACTTGTTCTGGCGGTAAAGGGACAGGACCATGCCGAAGAGGCCGTAGAACTGGGTGCCCTCCATGCACTGGCCGAAGACGAAGATGTTTTTCGCGAGGAGCTTCTTGTTCTCGGGCTTCGTCATGTCGAGGTCGCGGCGGAGGTCGCGGCTGACCTTGTTGACGAACTCGTTCTTGCGCTCGATCGACTTGATGTCCTCGAACATCGCCTCGCACTCGTGGGGGTTAATGCCCAGGGACGAGATCATGTAGAGCAGCGAGTCGGCGTGGATGTTCTCCTCGTGCGCGTGGCGGCCCAGGACGAGCTTCAGCTCGGGGGCGGTGACGATCTCGCGGACGACGTGCTGGATGTTGTCACCGACGATACCCTCGGCGGCCGAGAAGTAGCCGATGCCCATGCGGATGATCCAGCGCTCGATGTCGGACACGGTCTTCGTGTCGCGCCACTGCTCGATGTCCTTGCCCATCGGGATGTCCTCGGGCTCCCAGTGGTTCGCCTTCATCGTCTTGTAGAGATCGTAGGCCCACTGGTACTTGAGCGGGAGAATGTTGAAGTAGGGAACCTGCCGGCCGTTGATAACCTTCTTCGCGGTGAACGCGGCCTCGGCCTTGTCCTCGTCGAGCACGAAGGTCTTGGTGCCGACGGTGAATGATTTTTGCATAGCTAACGCAGGGAAATGGCTGTCAGTTTTTGGAGAAAGCGGTGTGTGTCCCGTGGTCTAGAGACGGCAGAAAGACCTTGGCGACGCTAAGTTGCCAAAACTTCCTGACACGTTGTCGACCACCACAGGATGTGGATGCCCGGAACCTTGACCACAACCTATGGGAATCGCTGTAAACCCCGTCAATAGCATTAAGGGCGGAATTTGAAAATTTTCCGTCACTTTTTAGGTGGACATGTCGACTTCGGTTTTTCGCGGTGGCTGCACGCGCGAAAAAAATGCGGGTCAGGTCAATTTCTCCTCTGAAAACCCCGAAACGCGCGCGTCGCGCGAATGGCACAAATATTTTCTTGACGCGAAAATTTGCGCGCGGGAACGAATTTTCAGAGGAGAAAATTTTTTCGCGCGCGCGACGAAAAATTTTTCGATGCGCGCACGCGAAGTGGAGCGAGACGCGATTTCTCCTCTGGGAACGGGAAAATTGCGTTTTCGTCGGGCGTGGCGAGGAGGCGGGCGCGGTGAAAATCGAGAGTGATCGCGTGTTGCGGCGGCAGGCTGGGACAATCGCAACGTCCAACTCTCAACGCTCAACTCTCAACACTCAACTGGCCGGCGACACCGGCCAACACACCCCGCCCTGACGGGCACCCCTCTCAAGAGGGGATCACAAGCGCTTGAGGTCTCCTCTGGAGAGGGGCTCGGGAACCATCGGCTCGGCGGGAAGCGGGGGTGAAGGCGCTGGGTAGTGCAATGCAACGTCCAACTCCCAACGCTCAACTCTCAACGCTCAACTGGCCGGCGGCGCCGGCCAACCCACCGCAGGCTTGAAAGCCCCTCCCTTGGCGTGTGTCGTGGCTCGTCGAAATGCCGTCTCCCCGAGTAGTCGCGGTGCCTCCGGGCCATTCCGCAGGGCGCACCCTGTGGGCCGCAGCGGTGCTGGTGGGGGTCGTCGTCCTGGTGTACTGGAACAGCCTCGGGGCGCCGTTCCAGTTCGATGACGAAC
This sequence comes from Lacunisphaera sp., assembly GCA_044224295.1. Taxonomy (GTDB): domain Bacteria; phylum Verrucomicrobiota; class Verrucomicrobiia; order Opitutales; family Opitutaceae; genus Lacunisphaera. Next base: position 8,026 of record JBGAKQ010000034.1, read on the forward strand.
CGGCCATCGTTTACAACCCGACGATCCGTTCGCTCGGTACGGCGCTGCACCCGCCGGACAACGGCGCCGGCGTGACAGGCCGGCCCTTGGTTAACCTCACTTTCGCCCTGAATCACGCCTTCGGGGGGCTCAATCCGTGGGGCTACCACGTCGTAAACGTCGCCCTCCACGCCCTGGCCGCGCTGGCCCTCGCGGGCGTGCTGCGCCGGACGTTCGTCCGACTCGGGCTGGCGGGGGCCGAGCTGCTGGCTTGGGTCGTGGCCCTCGGGTGGGCGCTGCACCCTCTCCAGACGGAGTCGGTCACGAATGTCGTCCAGCGGGCGGAGGCGTTGGTCGGGCTTTTTTATTTGGTCACGGTTTATGCGTTCGTTCGAGGGGCAAGCGGAGACAGGTCAGAGGTCATGGGTCAGGGGTTAGGGGTTGGACGGGAATCGGTGAACGGGCTGGAGGGGGCGGGAAAAACTGGGGCTCGGCTATGGCTCGGGGTCTCGGTGGGGGCTTGTTTGCTGGGGATGGGGAGCAAGGAGGTCATGGTTTCGGCGCCGGTGGTGGTGTTGCTCTATGACCGGACATTCATCGCGGGGAGTTTTCGGGCGGCTTGGGCGCTGCGGTGGCGGTACTATTTGGCGCTGGCGTCGACTTGGCTGCTGCTGGCTTGGCTGGTCATCGGGACCGAGGGGCGGGGCGGGTCGGCGGGGTTTGCGACGGAGATGTCGCCCTGGCGGTACCTGCTCACCCAGTGCGACGCGATCGTGCACTATGTGAGGCTCGTGGTTTGGCCGCATCCGCTGGTGCTGGATTACGGCATGCCGCTCGTAAAATCTCTGGGCGATGTCTGGTGGCAGGCGCTGCTGCTGGTCGCTGCCTTTAGCGCGACGGTTTGGGCCGTCGTGCGCCGCCCGGCGGCGGGGTTTGCCGGGATCTGCTTTTTCGCCCTGCTCGCGCCGAGCTCGAGTTTTGTGCCGGTGGCGACCCAAACCATGGCCGAGCACCGCATGTACCTCGCATTGGCGGCGATGCTCGCCGGGGTGGCGGTCGGCTTGAGCCGGACGCTCGGCAAAGGCGTCGTTTACGTCCTGGTCGGGCTGGCCGTGGGGTGGGGCGCCCTGACCGTCCGCCGCAACCAAGACTACCACGACGCGGCCCGTCTCTGGACCCAAACCGTCGCCGCCGCGCCGACCAACCCCCGGGCTCACCTCAATCTTGGGCAGGTTCTGGCTCGTTCCGGGCAGTGGACGGAGGCCGAGACGCGTTTTGCGGAGGCCGTCCGCCTGAAGCCCGACTACGCCGAGGCGCATTACAACCTTGGGTTGGCCCTGAGCCGGCGCCGGGAAACGACGAAGGCGATCGAGCATTTCGAGACCGCGCTCAAGTTGGCGCCGGATTATGCGGTGGCGCACAATGACCTGGGCATCGCGTACGCTGACGCCGGACGTCCGGCTGACGCGCAAGCCCAGTTCGAGGCGGCGCTCAAGAAGCGTCCGGACTTCGCCGCCGCGCATTTCAATCTCGGCAACCTTTTCCTGCGTAGCGGGCGCGCGGCTGAGGCGATCCCGCACCTCGAGACGGCCGTCGGCTTGAACGCCGACCTCGGCGAATACCATGCGAGCCTCGCCCTGGCCCTCATGCAGGCGCGGCGGGCGCCCGAGGCGGTGGTTCATTACCAAAAGGCCGTCGAGCGGACGCCGGACTCGCCGGAGTTGCAGGTCAGTTTTGCGCTGTCGCTTGCGGCGACCGGTCGGTTGGCGGAGGCCGTGCCGCCGCTTGAGGCCGCGTTGCGGTTGCGGCCGGATTTTGCGGTCGCCCGGAGGTACCTCAGCCAGATCCAGGCGGATTTGGCAAGGCAGCAGGCAGTGGCGAAGCCCTGAGAGGCGGAGTTGTCGGGGTGCAAAACCCCTCCCACCGGTGCTGCCAAGGAGGTGGCGCGGGCTTGAAAGAAATTCCCGGGCGTGTGTGCTGGTCGTGACGTCATGCTGCCCGATCCAGACATCCGGCCCGAAACCGGAAAAACGCCGCTGTGGGCGATCGTCGCGTTCGGCGCGCTGCTCGGCGTGGCGTTGCTGGGTGTTTATTGGAGTGGCCTGAACGCGCCGTTCATTTTCGACGATTACCCGGCGGTCGTGCGCAACGCCACCATCCGCGATCTTGGGCACCTCAACAAAGTGCTCAACCCGCCCCTCGACGCGGCCGGCGCGACCGGGCGGCCGTTGGTGAACCTCACCTACGCCATCAACTACGCTTTGCACGGGCAGCACGTGCGTGGGTATCACATCGGCTCGGTGCTCCTGCACGCGGTGGGCGCCTTGCTGCTGTTCGGTTTCCTTCGCCGGACCTTCGAGCTGCCGACCCTGCAGGAGAAGTGGCCGGGCAGCGCCGCTTGGCGCGCTGGGGCGATCACGACGCTTTGGGCCGTGCACCCGTTGCTCACGGAGTCGGTCGTCTGCGTGGCCCAGCGGAATGAAGTGTTGGTGGGGCTGTTTTACTTCCTGACGTTTTACGCGTTTGTGCGCTCGCTCGAGGAGCCCGCGTTTCACCGGTCGTGGCAACTGCTGGCTGTCATCGCCTGCTGGCTGGGCATGGCGAGCAAGGAAGTCATGGCAACCGCGCCGGTGCTGGTGCTGCTCTTCGACCGGACGTTTGTGTCCGGCAGCTTTGGCGCGGCCTTGAGGGAGCGGAAACGGTTCTATATCGCGATGTTCGCGTCGTGGCTGCTGCTGGCTTGGTTGATGGACCGGACGGAGCAGCGCGCGGGCGTCGTGGGCTTCGGGCTTGGCATCAGTGCCTGGGATTACCTCGTGACCCAAGGCCATGCCGTGGCGCTTTACCTCAAGCTCAGCCTCTGGCCGCACCCGTTGGTCGTTGATTACGGGTCGGTGACGTTCCCGCTGGGCGACGTGTGGCCGCAGGTGCTGCTCGTCTCCGCCCTCGCCCTCGCGACGCTCTGGGCGATTGTGCGGCGTCCGTGGATCGGCTTCCTCGGTGCCTGGTTTTTCGTGATCCTCGGGCCGAGTTCGAGTTTCGTGCCCCTGACGACGCAAACGATCGCCGAGCACCGGATGTACCTGCCTTTGGTGGCGATCATGATTGGGGTGGTGCTGCTGGTGGAGCGGCTGAGTCGCCGGCTGGCGCCGCTGGCCGGGTCGATTCTGGTGGTTGGTGCGGCGGTGCTGACGTTTTTGCGGGCGGCGGACTATGCGGACGTCGAGCGGTTGTGGACCGAGACCCTCCGTCACCAGCCCGACAATGCGCGGGTGCACGCCAGCCTTGGCACCTACTACATGCAGCAGCGCCGCTGGCCCGAGGCCATCGCGGCGTATGAGCGGGCGGTCACGCTGCGCGACACCTATGCCGACGCCTACAGCGACCTTGGCAGCCTGCTGCTCGAGGTGGGACGGACCGCCGAGGCGTTGAATCACCTGCGTCGTGCGGTGGAGTTAAAGCCGACCGATCCCGTCCTGCATTTCAACCTGGGCCAGGCCCTGGAAAAGTCCGGCGACCCCGCGGGCGCGATGGTAGAATGGGAGACCGCGATGCGGCTAAACCCGATGGAGAGTTACCGGGCGAAAATGGAGGCCGCGGTGCGACGTCGCATGGGTGACAAGGCCCTGCAGGCTGGGCGGGCGGCCGACGCGGCGACGCACTATGCGCGGACCGTGGAACTCGAGCCCGCGGACATGGAAGCGTGGGCCGGCTTTGGGCAGGCGCTGGCGGCGGAGAAGCGTTATGCCGAGGCGGTGGAGAAGTTCCGGGTGGCGTTGCGGCTCGCGCCGGCGGTGGCCGAACTGCACTACAACCTCGGCAACGTGTGGCTCGAGATGGAGCGCGCGGAGGAAGCGGTGGCGGCGTTTTCCGAAGCGGTGCGGCTCAAGCCCGGGTTTTTCCAGGCGGAGCACAATCTGGCGCTGGCGTTGGTCCGCGTCGGGAAGGCGACGGAGGCGATTCCGCATTACAACCGGGTGCTCGAGGCGATGCCGAATTCGGCGCTGGTGCGGTTCAACCTTGCGCTCGCCTTGGAGCAGGCCGGCCGGAAGACCGAGGCGCTGGAGCAGGCGTTGACGGTGCAAGGCTTGGACCCGCGGATGGGGGGCGTCCGGGAGTTGGTGGAGCGGTTGCGGCGGAGGTAGGGAGCGTCCCGCCAATCGTTCTCTTAATCTTAATCTTTCTCGTTCTCTCGGAATTGGCCGCACGGAACGAGAGAACGATTGGGATTACGAGAACGAGAACTATTTGAGGGAGCGGAGCGCGTCAGGGTTTCCGCGGATGACGGGAAGCAATGTTCGCATGCCGTTGGTGGGCGTCCTGAGTCGCCTGTGAACAGGCTCCTACAAGTTTGGGGAATCGTTCTCTTTCTCTTAATCTTTCTCGTTCTCTCGAGGATCGCTGCACGGAACGAGAGAACGATTAGGATTACGAGAACGAGAACGATTTAAGGGCGGGGCGCGTCAGGGTTGCCGCGGATGATGGGACGCAAGGTTCGCATGGGGTTGGCGGGCGTTCTGAGTCGCCTGTGAATAGGCTCCTACACGATTGGGGAATCGTTCTCTTTCTCTTAATCTTTCTCGTTCTCTCGGAATTGGCCGCACGGAACGAGAGAACGATTGGGATTACGAGAACGAGAACGATTTGAGGGAGCGGGGCGCGTCAGGGTTTCTGCGGATGGCGGGAAGCAAGGTTCGCATGGGGTTGGTGGGCGTCCTGAGTCGCCTGTGAACAGGCTCCTACACGATTGGGGAATCGTTCTCTTAATCTTAATCTTTCTCGTTCTCTCGAGGATCGCTGCACGGAACGAGAGAACGATTGGGATTATGAGAACGAGAACGATTTAAGGGAGCGGAGGGCAGACGGGTTTCCGCAGTACGAAGGGGGGCGAGGTTCGCGTGAAGTTGGTGGGCGTCCTGAGTCGCCTGTGAACAGGCTCCTACAGGGGGGACGGGGGCCATCCGGGCGCAAAAAAAGGCGGCTGCGCAGGGCAGCCGCCTTGGAGAGTTTAACTAAGCCGCGATCAGAACTTCAGGCGGAGGCCGATCTGGGCCTGCCAGCGGGAGATCGGGGTGTCGTTCACGGTGACGGGGACGCCGTCGGAGGTGGTTCCGTTGTACGTGTACACCCACTTGTTCGTGTTCGCGTTGAAGACAGCGGCAGCTACGCGACGGCGATAGCTGAACGGCACCTCTTCCTGGAGGCCCCAGTCGTCGTCGACGAGGTTCCAGAAGTTGATGATGTTGCAGTAGATTTCACCGCGGAGCTTGCCCCAGATCGGGACCTGCTGGGCGATCTTCAGGTCGATCGTCTGCTGCCAGGGCGAACGCTCGCTGTTACGCGGCGTGTACTTGCCGGCATACTTCGTCAGGCCGTTGTTCTGCGCGAAGAGGAAGAACGCGTCGCGTTCCGCCGTGCTCGCCCACGAGACGCGGGAGTCGTTCGGGCCATCGGGCATGTAGAACAAATCATTCTGGCTGAAGCCGTCGCCGTTGGCGTCACCGAAGAACACCCAGGAATACGGGTGGCCGGAGCGGCCCTGGTAGACGGCGGCGATCGTGGTCTTGAACTTCGGGATGAACTCGAACTCGCGGGCGACCGCGAGGACGACGCGATCCTTGATCTCCGTGTTGGAGGTCGAGGCAACGTCCTCGTTCGGGTTGAACACCGCGCGGACGTTGTAGTTCGAGGAAGCCGTCGAGGAGGTCATCGGGCTCACTTCCGTCGCATCGCTGCGCGTGTAGGAGAGCGACCAGCTCCACTTGTTCTTCATCGGGCGCGTGAGCGAGAACGTGAAGAACTTGCCCTCACCCTTGTTCGTGTTGGTGATGTAGAACACGTCGGCGAAGCCGGTGCCGGTCGGGCCACCCGTGCCCACACGGCGGCGGCCGTTCGCGCTAGTGTTGGCAAACGACAGCTGGCCGGTCGTCGCGTTGACCGCGGTGACGTTTTGGATGCTGCCCGTGGTTTGAGCGGTCGTGTTGGTGATGACCGTCTGGCTGCCGAACAGGGCCTGGGCGGTGGCGAGGTCGGTAATGCCCGTCACGGCGAAGTTCGATCCAGGGGCAACTGGACCGCCATAACGAATACGACCGTCGGGGAGGGTGCCGATCTGCGTGTAATTGAGGAACTGGGTGTTCAGGGCCTCAACCGTGCGGATGTACTCGAGGTCGATCTTGGCGATGATGCCACCGAACGGCAGCTGGTGGTCGATGGAGATGTTACCCTTCCACGTGGCCGGCTGCTTGAAGTTCGGGTCGGTGATGTTGATGTTCGGGGCAGGCGGGCTGCCGGCCGGCGGGACTTGCGTGGCCGGATCGGGGTTGAAGGTGAAGCCGGCGGGATTCGTGACGTTGACGGCACCGGTGGCGCCGGCGTTCGAGTAGGCGTTTGAAATCCAGACCGCGGGGTTCTTGCCTTGGAAGAGACCGATACCACCGCGGATCTGCGTCTTGCGCTCCGTTTTCAGCTCGTAGGTGAAGCCAATGCGGGGAGCGAGGGTGGCGTTGCCGCTGTTGGTGGTGTTATTGGCCGTGACGGGCTTGCCATCTTCGGTGAAGAAGCCGGCCGAAGAGAAACCCGCGGCGATCGGCGGGGCATCCGGAACGTACGGATAGTCATAGCGGAGGCCGCCGAGCAGGGTGAGCTGCTTGTTCACCTTCCACGTGTCTTGAATCAAGAACGCGTACGCGTCGTACTTCCAGCGGGCGACGGCATCGTCGATGGTGAAGCCTGCGTTCGCTTTCTGAAGGGTGTAGGCCGTGATCGGGGTGCCGGCCTGCCAGGCGGCAATGTTCGGGAACACATAGAAGCCGTTCGTGAACTGGACGAAGGCGTTGGCGTACTTGGTGGAGACGTCTTCCACGCCGGCGAGCAGCGTGTGGTTGCCCATGGAATACTCGGCGTTGAACTTGGCCTGCATTTCCTTCGTGTTGATCTGGTTCAGCTGGCGGGAGGATTCCGTGCCGAGGAAGATGGTGCCGGTCGCCGTCGAGCCGGTGTCGAGGCGGGAACCGCTAACGCCGTTGATCTGGACGGACGGGAACGCCTTGCCGTTGTTGGCCGGGGAACCGTCGTAGGTCATGTACGAGACCGTGGCCTCGGTGCGGAAGTCAGGTGTCCACTGGCTGAAGAACTGGCCGACGTAGCTTTCCGTCACGCGCGGCTGGGCGTACCAGAAGTTGCTCAGCGAGGTGGTCGTCGAGCCGGTGTACTGCGCGAAGACGACGTCCTGACCGTCGTTCTTGCGGTAGGTGAGCGCGGCGCGGTGCTTGTCCGAGACGTTCCAGTCGAGTTTGCCGACGGTGGTCTTTTGCTTCGTCAGGTTGTCGCCGGCGGTGAGATTGCCCGCTTCGTAGCCCAGGGCGGACGCGCGCGTGGTGATCGCGGTGACGTCGGCGCTGTTCGGGATGAAGTTCGCCTGTGGGGCGACGGTGCTGCGCTGGAAGTCGTCGTAAACGAGGGAGAAGAACAGCTTGTCCTTGATGATCGGGCCGTTGAACGTCGCCGTCCAGCTGCGCTCGTCGAATGCTTCCTTCACGCCCGTGCTCGGGTTCTTCGCGCGGAGGCTCTCGTTCGTGTATTCATACTGCACGCTGCCGTGGAACTGGTTGGTGCCGGACTTGATGACGGCGTTGATGAACGCGCCGGTCGCGCCGGACTTCGTGACGGTGTAGGGCTGCAGTTCGACGCTCAGGGTCTGGATGGCCTCGAGCGGGATCGGACTGCGGAGGGAGGAGAAGCCGTTGCTGTTAAGGCCGAAGGTGTCCTGGGCCTGCACACCGTCGATGAGGAAGGTGTTGAAGCGGAAGTTCTGGCCCTGCGCGCTCAGCTGGCCGCCCTGGTCGAGGGAGCCGAGGTAGAGGCGGGAGTCGAGGGAGGCGACGTCCTGGACGTTGCGGCGGACGGTCGAGACGTTCTCGATTTCGCGGTCGCTGAAGCTGCTGCCCGTGCCCATGCGGCCGGTGCCGAAGGTGCCGTCGCGGCTGCCGGTGACGCTCAGCTTCTCGAGCTGGAGGACCTCGGCGGAGAGGGTGACGTTCACGACGCCGGCGTCGCCGAGGTCGAGGTAGAGGTCATTGGTGGTTTCCGGCGTGTAGCCCGCGCCGCTCACCGTGACGGTGTAGGGGCCGCCCACGCGGAGACCGGAAAGATTGTATTGGCCGTTCGCACGCGACGTGGTGCTGGCCTTGGTGCCGGAGGGTTCGTGGACCACGGTTACGTTGGCGCCGGAGACCGGGGAGCCGTCCTTGGCAGTGACCGTACCGTTCAGGGACGAGGTCGTGATGCCTTGGGCAAAAGCGGAGGGAATGGACGCCACGAGGGCCGCCACCGCCACCGCCGCAGTGAGCAGTTTCAGGAACGATTTGTGCATGGTGTAAATGCAGTTGGTGTTAGGAACCCGGGCTGGTGGACCCGGAGTCAGGATGGTTCAGCGAACGCCTGTCATAAGGTCTAGTCAAGCCTGCAAGCCCGGCCGAATGGCCAAGGGAAAACGATGTTACCGGGGCGTCACATTAATGGCCGATGGGAGGCTGGGAAAATACGATGAATGCCGGTGGCGATGAACCTGATTTCCCTCGCCTCCGCGCCGGCTTTGCGTCCCCGTCGGACATGGCCAGCGCCTATACGGAACGCGAGGAGGTTGCCAATCGCCTGACGCATGCGTTGGGGGCGCTGTTGAGCGTGGCCGGGTTGGTCCTGCTGGTGATGTTCGCCACCCGGAATGGCAACGCCTGGCATATTGTGAGCACAGCAATCTTCGGCACGACACTGGTGCTGCTCTATAGCGCCTCCACCCTCTACCATAGTTTCCGTGGCGACCGCGCCCGGGAGGTGCTGCAAAAGTTCGACCACGCTGCCATCTTCCTGCTCATCGCGGGCACCTACACGCCGTTCGTGCTGGTTACGCTGCGCGGACCCTGGGGCTGGAGCCTGTTTGGCGTCGTCTGGGGCCTGGCCGTGGCCGGCGTCGCCCTGAAGTTTTGGCTGGCCGGCCGGTTTCGCCTGCTCTCGACGTCGATTTACCTGGCCATGGGCTGGCTGGTGATGGTCGCCATCAAGCCCCTGTCCGCCGCCTTGCCCGCCGGCGGCCTCAAGCTACTCGTCGCCGGCGGTCTGTGCTACACCGGCGGCGCGGTCTTCTACCTGTGGAAGAAACTCCCGTATCACCACGCCGTGTGGCACCTCTGCGTGCTCGCCGGCAGCGCCTGCCACTGGGCGGCGGTGTTTTTGTATGTGGTGCCGGCCGCGGCGGGAGCCGCGGCCAGTTGAAGGTTGAAAGTTGAAGGTTGAAAGTTTCGGGGTGGAACCTGGCCTCTGGACAGGTTTTCAGGACTGGCGATGCCGGTGTGGCCGGCCGGTTGAGAGTTGAGAGGTGAGGGTTGAGAGTCCGCTGGGGCGGCCAGTTGAAGGTTGAAAGTTGAAGGTTGAACGGGCGGCGGGTGGAACCTGGCTTCCGGACAGGTTTTTCAGGGCGCGATTTTGCTGCTGCGGCCGGTCGTCGGTTGCGTGCGGCAGCCTCCGTCACTCAACGCTCAACCCTCAACGCTCAACCGCTCCCACCCCCACTCAATTCCCGCTTTGGCCGCTCGCTGCGCGGTCAGCGGCTGCGAGTTTTTCGGCGGCCTGACGCAGGTCGGCGGGGATGTCCACGGCGAGGTCTCGGCTGATGCGAAGGAGGATCGTCAATTGCTCGGGCCAGAGCCGGGCGAGGCTCGCGGCGTCGAGCGAAGCCCAGCAGCGCTGCGTCTCTGTGCGGGCGACGTCGCGGGCGCCGGTGGCGGCGAGTTCAAGGGCCAGCGGTATTCGGTCGCGCACCTCCAGCGCCGGCGCATTCGCAAGCAAGGCCTGGACGCGGCGCATCGAGGCCGCGTGGCCGGCTCGGTCGCGGGCGGCGCGCTGGAGGCGGGCGAGTTCGACCCAGGCGTTCAGGTGGTCGGGTTGCGCGGACACCACTTGCTCGACCAGACGTCGGGCCGCGGCGGGTTTGCCCACGGCGGTGAGGAAACGTGCCTGGGCCACGGCGGCGTCGGCGGGGGTTTGATCCGGCACAACCTCGAGAACCAACGCGAACTGGTCCTTGAAAGCCTCGGACTCGGGCAATCGGTATGGCATCGGCCGCAGCCACGCGGGCAGCGGGTGAGTGGCGTCGAGCAGGGTTTGCGCAAACGTGTCCTTGGGCACGGGCGCGCTCGGCCGGAGCCAGTGCGCCAGCCGCGCGGACTCCTCGATAAAAGGGCCCCAGGAGAACAGCACGAGATGCGTGACCTGGTGGGTCCGCAGCAACTCGCGCGCGCGATTCGGTTCGCTTGTCCCGTAGATGCCGACCAGCGCGCGCAGGCCCGCGAGATTTTCCCAGTACAACGTCCCCACGCCGCGGAACCCGCCGTGGTAGATGAGTTCGGTCGTCGCGGTCGGTCCGCTGAGCACGACGGCGGGCTGGGCGCCCGCCCGCCGTTGCAACCAGTAAGCCACGTCGCGCACGGCGAACTGGCGGACGTTTTCCGGCGACAGGCCCCGCATCGGGGCGAATGCGTCGACCAACGAGCGAATCGGAAACGGCAGCACGACCCCGATCACGAACGCCGCGCCAAAGATCCGGCGCCAACGCCGCCATGAATCATCAGCGGTCACCGCCAGCAAGATCACCACGATCGCCAGCCACAGCGCGGAGCTCACGTGCAGCCAGCGTTGTTGGGCGAGCGCAAGAAGCGTGGCGATCACTGCCGCCGGGATTCCCAACATGAGCTGGGCGCGGACCGCGGCGGGGGTCTGGCCGGACAATGGCAACGCCAACCCCAAGAGCGCGCATAGCGGGAGCAGGTTGATCCTGACCAACAAGCCTTCCCAACCCGGCCACGACGACAGCAACGGGGCGAATTCCCGAATGTAGTCGACGTGCAGCGACCACAGGAACGGATCGCGCACCACAAAAGTTTTTGCCGGCACGAGCACCACCAGTGCAAGTGGGGCGGCCAACGCCACAAACCCAGCCACGGCGACGGCGCAATCGCCCGCGGATTTTGCCCAAGGCTGACCCGACGCCCGTCCGCCCAACCGGGCCAGCCAGTCGCCGGCGGCCATCCAGGCCAGCGCATAAAGGGGGTGGTTCACCTCCAGACGCCAACCCAGGTGCGACGGAAAGTACTCGAGCGTGTAGAAGAGCAGCGAAGCCGCGCCGCCCGCGATACCCCAGACTCGCCACAGTGAGGGGTCCACTTTCTGCCGTTCCGGGCTCGTGACGTGGTGGGCTAAGAAAGCGCCGAGGCCGATGCCCACCAGCACCGGGATTTGCGTGGCGGCGTTTACCCAAAGACCGGCGGCCCCGACGACACCGGCGGCAATAAAGTCACGTCGTGCCCGCTCCGGCTCCCGCCAACCCGCGACGAGCAAAAGCACGCTGCCCGCCGCGCCCGCCGCCGCGACGCCATGGTGATCGAAGCTTCCGGCACCGAATTCACCCGCGAGCGGGGCAATGCATACAAGACCCGCCGCAAGCGCGGCCGCGGCCCCAGCGCCGAAGCGCCGGGCGGTCCACGGCACGAAGACCGTCAGGACCAAAGCCAACAACAGCGGCCCGGCGTAGAGCGCGGCGTGCTCGACGGCAATCAGCCAGGGACGCCCGGTCACGGCATGATCGCCCCACGCGACGAGCGCCAACCAGAGATGCAACGGGGTGCACCAGTGGACCTCGCGGCCGGCGGGCGCGTTGTCGTAGTCGACGTGGCGCACGCGCCAGGTGCCCGACGCGATCATCTGCTGCGTCTGCATCACCCAGTGGTAGCCGTCCGTGGATTGCAGGACCTGGCTGCGACGTCCGCCCTCGTATCCTGTCGGCGAGCCCGGCGCGACCGACGGAGCCGGACGGCCCTGCTCGCCGGACGCGGTGACATTGCGAAACGCTCGTAATTCCTGCGTGGTGCGCGCCGCGAGGACGGCCAGCGCGGTCACGAGGACCGCCAGCCCGGCCATTTTTACGAAAGCTTTTTGCGGCGACACGCAGGGAGTTGTTGCCCAAAGCCTTCGGAACGTCAATGTGGCCGCCGTATGAAAATTGCGATCGTCGGGGCGGGCAATGTCGGTGGCGCTCTGGGCAAGGCGTGGGCCAAGGCCGGCCACTACATCATTTTTGGTGTGCGCGATCCGGGCAAGGGCAAGACCCAGCCGCCGATCGCCGAGATCGGCGCCGGCGCGGCGGTGGCCGTGACGGTGCCCGACGCGGCGCGCGCCGCGGACATCGTTGTGCTCGCCACGCCGTGGCCCGCGGTGCCCGACGCGGTTCGCGCGATGGGCGACATCCGCGGCAAGGTGCTCATCGATTGCACGAATCCGCTCGCGCTCAACGGTGACGGCAGCCTGAGCCTCTCGCTCGGATCGACCACGTCCGGCGCGGAGGAAGTCGAGAAGCTCGCGACCGGCGCGCACGTCGTGAAGGCGTTCAACACCTACGGCTGGGAAAACTTCGCCGACTCCGCCTACCCGAACGCGGCCGACCTGAAGCCCGTGATGTTTTACTGCGGCGACAACGACAACGCGAAGGAGACGACCGCGAAGCTCGCGAGCGATCTCGGCTTCGAGCCCGTCGACACCGGCGGCCTCGGCATGGCCCGCAGCCTCGAGCCCCTCGCGCTCCTCTGGATCCGCCTGAGCATCCGCGACGGCCGCAACGCGAATTTCACCTGGGCGAGGCTGAAACGCTGAGCCCCGCCACAGCGGGGTGGTTGATGGTTGAAAGTTGAAGGTTGAAAGGGGCCATGCGCCGCCGGCGCGCCCCACGGTTCCGTCTTTCAACTTTCATCCTTCAACTTTCAACTACGCCATGCTCCTGGCGCTTCACAAACCCTACGGCGTCCTTTCCCAGTTCACGCCGGAGGCGGGGTCGCGGTGGCGGACGCTGGCGGATTTCAAGCTGCCGCCGAAGACCTACGCGCTGGGGCGGCTGGATGCGGATTCGGAAGGCTTGTTGCTCCTGTCAGATGAGGCCGGACTCAACTCACGCCTGCTCGATCCCGCGGCGGCGCATCCGCGTGAATACTGGGCGCAGGTGGAACGCATTCCCGATGAAGCCGCGCTGCGTTCGCTCGCGCGGGGTGTGAAGATCGGGGACTACACGACGCAGCCTTGCAAAGTGCGCCGCCTCGAGCCAGCGCCCGCGATCGCGCCGCGCGACCCGCCGATCCGCGCGCGAAAGTCCGTGCCGGACTGCTGGCTTTCACTGGAGCTCATCGAGGGCAAAAACCGCCAGGTCCGGCGCATGACCGCGGCCATCGGTCACCCCACGCTGCGTTTGGTGCGCGTCCGCACCGGCCGCTTCGAACTCGGCGACCTCGCCCCCGGCCAATGGCGCGAACTCACCGCCGCCGAGCGCGCCGCGGTGTTCCAATTGTAGGAGCCTGCTTGCAGGCGATTCCGGACGCGCGCCGACCTCGAACGTCGCATCGCCTGCCAGCAGGCACCTGCAACCGATCAAAACCTACTTCGCGAGCAGCGCCTCGACCAAGCGGTTCACGGTCACTGCCGGTTGTTCGCGCAAGGGGACGCGGGCGTTGAAGGTAACGGAACCGTAGGATTGCGGGGAGGAGGGCGGGCGTACGTCGAGCCGCAGGAAAACGAGGTGCTCGCCGAAGTCCCACGTCCAGTGATCCTGGAACGTGATCACCGCCTGCGTCTCGTCGGGCATCATCGTGAGCGGGCCGACTTCCGCCGTGCGCCCGCGGGCGCGGAGGGCGGTGGCGATCTGGTGGTCGAGTGCGCGGTTGTCGTTGAGGTTGCTCACGACAAAGAAGTGCTGGACGTTCTTCAGGCTGCGGCCTCCCTCCATGCTGGCGTCGACCGAGGCGCAACCGCCGAGAATCACGACGCAGGCGACCACGAGCAGACGGAGGGAAAGGGATTTCATGAGGAACGTTCGTGCCAGACTTGGGCGAGCTGAACGAGGGTTTCAACCGATTTTGCCATGTCCTGCACGCTGACCCACTCGCGCTGGCTGTGCACCTCGTGCATGCCGCAGAACAAATTGGGCGTCGGCAGCCCGCGCGCCGTGAGGTTGGAGCCATCGGTGCCGCCGCGGATCGCACTGCTCTTCGGCGTCAGGCCCACGCGCCGCATCGCCTCCTGGGCGAACTCGACCGGTCGCATGTCGTGCTCCAGCCAGTAGCGCATGTTGCGGTACTGCTCCGTGAAGGTGAGCTTGAATTGCGCGCGCGACTCGGCGGCGCGGAGGTCGGCGACGATGCGCTCGAGGATCGCGCGCTTCGCGGCGAGGCCGGCAAGTTCGAAGTCGCGCAGGATCATCCGCACGCGCGCGGTCTCGGCGGTGGCGGTGCTCTCGACGGGATGAATGAACCCGCCGGTCCCGCTCGTGCGCTCGGGCGACTGGTCGGCGGGCAACGCGGCGAGGAAGCGGCCGGCGAGGCGGGCGGCGTTCACCATGATGTCCTTCGCCCAACCGGGATGCGCCGAAACACCCTGGATCTCGAGCACGGCGGCGTCGGCGCTAAAGGTTTCGAAATCGATTTCACCCGGCGCCGAGCCATCGAGCGTGTAACCGAACTGCGCGTCGATGTCGGCCAATTCGATCTTGGCCATGCCGCGCGCGATTTCCTCGTCCGGATTGAAACACAGGCGGATCCGCCCATGCGGGATTTCCGGATGGTGCAGGAGGTGGCGCGCGGCGGACATGACCACCGCGACTCCGGACTTGTCGTCGGAGCCCAGCAGCGTTGTGCCACTCGCCGTGACGATGTCATGGCCGAGGCAACTGCGCAGGAAAGGCGTGTCCTCAATGGTGAGTTTTTGCGTCGGGTCGTCCGGCAGCACGATCGGCCGCCCATCGTAGGCGCGGTGCACGAGCGGTTTCGCCGCGCCGGGCAGGTTGGTCGCCGTGTCGACGTGGGCGAACCAGGCGATCGTCGGTCCGGGCTTCGGTGAGTTGGCCGGAATGGTGGCGAGCAGGTAGCCGTGTTCCGTCAGCCGCACGTCGCTGAGGCCCATCGCCTGCATCTCGGTTTGCAACAAGCGCAGCAGGTCCCATTGGCCGGGCGTGCTCGGGGTGGACGGCGAATGGTCGTCGCTGCGCGTTTCGATCCGCACATAGCGCAGGAAACGATCGAGGAGATCGGCGACGTCCGTTTGCACGCGGCCGACCGTTGCGGGCTGACCCACGCGGCTCAATCCGAAATCGGCTAGCGGATCGGCCAGGCCGTCAGCAGGCCGTCAAAGCCGAGCGCGATCACGCGGTCACCGGCGATGGCCAGCGAACCCGCCTGGCCGCCGAAACCGTTTTCGGGGGGCAACGGGGATCGGTACTGCCATTTCACGGTGCCGGTTGCGCGGTCGAGTGCGATCACGCCCCCGGTGTGCGCGATGAGGGTGCCGGGAATGTTTTGCGCCACGGTCCCGATGAAGACCGTGTCCGTGGTCACCGCGGGCCAGCCCCAGCACATCCCGCCCACATCAGTTGACCACCGGGTCTGACCCGTGGCGGGGTCGAGGGCCGTGACGCGCCGAAAGTCCGAGGCGCCGAGGTAGATCATGCCGTCCACCAGCTGGGGCGTCGATTCCACCCATGAGAACCAGTAGGAGAACTTCCACGCGACCGACGCGTCGGCCGTGTTGAAACCGTAAAGCGTGTAGTCGCGGCTGCCCACGATGAGGCGGTCGTTGACGAACAGCGGGGTGGTCACCACGCCGCCCGCGGTTTGGTAGTGCGCGGTCTCAGCCCGCGTTTGCCGGTCGATCGTCACCACGCGGCCATCCATGCAGCCAAACGCGAGTCCGTTTGCGCCGACGGCGCGGACGCCGGAGAAAATCGACGATTTCGCCTCGTAGCGCCAGAGCTTCAGTCCCGAGCGCACGCCGATCGCGTACAGGCCGCCATCGCTCGAGCCGCAATACACCACGTCGTCGAGCACGAGCGGGATTGCCGTGCGCCGATTGAAGGTCGGGTTGTCCGGCACGGGCTTGCCGGCCAGGGCTTCGTCGTGGAGCGCAAACCGCCAGCGAAGCGTGCCGTCGGCGCGATTGAGCGCGACGAGGTCGACCCGGCCATCGACAAAATAAACCGCGTCGTCGGTCACGACGGCGCGGCCGTCGATGCGATTGGGGCCGGACCAAGTCCACAGCTCGCGTCCGTCGCTTGCGCGCGCGGCGTGGAATTTGCCGTCGGTGGTGCCGACATAGATGATGCTGTCCGCGACGATCGGCGAGGCCCAGGTGCCCGACAGCGGCCGCGTCCACAAGGGCGTGGGCGCCGGCGGATGCGTCACCGGCGCGGGCACCGGGCTGAACTCACCGCCGCGATGCAATTCCACGGGCAGCTGGCTCAGGCCAAACGTGCCGGTCAGGCGGTCGCCGTCCAGGCGGAGTCGCGCGTTGAAGGGCAGCAACGTGTAGGTGCCGTTTTCCACCCGCACGGCCGCGCCGAGTTTTGCGCGGTACGTGAACATGACCGGCATGTGAATCTCGAACGTAAGCCGGCCATCGTCGCGGCGGGCAAAGGCCAGGCCGATTTCAGCCGGGCCTTGCGGGGCGGTGATCGTTCCGGTCCAAGTGCCCTCAATCGGGTCGGCGGCGGTTTGTCCCGACAGCGCGGTCAGCGCGAATAGCGAAGCAACGGCCACCACAAGGGGCCGCAGGATAGGGGATGGCATGGCGGCGTTTTAGCAGTAGAGCCGCCCGTCTCAAATCCTATTCAACGCGGTTGGCCGCCATCCGCGGCCCCTAGTGCCTCCGACCACCACCACCCCGGCCGCCCGCCGGCATGGCGCGGAAACACGCGCCGTCGCCGCGGAAGCCGCTGCTGAAGTCGCCACGGCCACCCGCGCTGATGAAGACAGGGGCCGGGTCATAGTAATCGATGTACCCGTAGTCCGCGGGATAGTAGAAGCGGCTCGGATAGTAGTCCGGCCAGTAGCCGTAGTAACCGCTGCCGCTGGTGGAGGTGATCCCAACGCCAATGCCCACGCGGCTTGCGGGATCGTAGTAGTCGAGCCAGAGCGAGCCCGCCCGGAACTCCCGGCCCCCACCGCCCCAACCGTACGCGACCGTGACCGAGCCGTGGATTTCACCGCGGCGGTTGCCGAGCACGTCCTTGTCCTTGAGACGCGGACGCTCCTTCGGCGTCGGGCGCGCGGCGATGGCGGCGGCGACCAACTCGTTGAGCTTGGTGATTTGCGCGGTGGTCAGCCGATCGAGCCCGGCGAGTTTGCGGGACGCCTCGGGCTGCCGGGCAATGAATGTTTCGTCGAGGACGGTGAGTTTTTCGCGGCGCGCAAAGGCCAGGTCGTCGGCGACCAGTTGGTCGAGCGCGGTGCGTTCGTCGGCCGAGAGCGACTCGAGGCCGGCGGCCTGACGTTGTTCAGCGGATAGCGTGGTGGTGAAACCGCCCACGGCGGCGCTCAGCGTGGTGACCGCGACCACCAACCCGGCGGCGAGGAGCGCCAGCCCACGGCCGGAGACGGATGCCAGATTCATGGCCGCCTGTGACCCGGAGCCAAGGAGTGGGTTCCGCGAAGGGGGCGGCCTTGACCGGCCGCGGTGCGGCACGCAGCCGGCCTGGGTCTAGCGGGCCGCCGCCGGTTCCCGGGCGGGCACGCCAAAGTCCGGCGTCCCATCCGCGCGCCAGGTGATCGGCTGCACGCGCGTGTGGCGGTTTGGGTCGCGCAACGGGTCGCCCGGGATGTCGCGGTAGTTGCGCGCGTGGTACACGAGCAGGTCGACGCCGTTTTCCGTCACGAAACAGTTGTGCCCGGGCCCGAAGATGCCGTTCGCCTCGCTGGTGGTAAACACGGGCACGGGTGATTTACTCCAGGATTTCGGATCCAGCAGGTCGGCGTTCGCGTCTGCGGTGAGCAAACCCAGGCAATACTCCGCGCCCGTGCCGGCGGCGGAGTAGCTGAGAAAAATGCGGTTGTTGCGGACGAGCACGGCCGGGCCCTCGTTCACCCAGTAGCGCACCTGCTCCCACGGGTACTCGGGTTTCGACAGGAGCGCCGCCGGCCCCGTGATGCTCCACGGGGTGTCCATTTTCGCGAGGTAGAGGTTGGTGCCCTTGATGTCCGGGTGACGCTGCGTCCAGAGAAAGTACCGCTGGCCGCGGTGCACGAACGTCGTCGCATCGAGCGCGAAGGATTCCCAGCCGGTCTTCACCTGGCCCTTCTCGACCCACTCGCCCGCGAATGGGTCGGGCGAGGCGTTCTCGAGGACGTAGATCCGGATCTCCCAAATCTTGTCCGCGGCGCCCGCCGCGAAATACACGTACCACTTGCCGTCGATGAAGTGGATTTCCGGCGCCCAGATGTGCGCGCCCATGATGCCGGACGCGTGTTTGCGCCAGATGACCTTGGGCTCGGCGGTGGCGAGCCCGGTGATTGAGCGCGCGCGACGCAGTTCGAGCCGGTCGTATTCCGGCACGGTGCCCATGAAGTAGTAGTAGCCATCCGCGTGTGGCAGCACCCACGGGTCGGCGCGCTGCGGGATCAGCGGGTTCGGGTAGGCGATCGGTTCCGCCGCGCGAACGGTCAACACGGCGAGCAACAACGCGAGGCAGCAGCGGGGTAGCGACATGGCCCGCACGTTGCAGGGCTGGCGGGGACGCGCAAGCGCGACCGAGCATGACTGTAAGACAGAAATGACATCGACCCGCTCGCCGGTCGCGACAAACCTTGGGCGATGTCGCGCATTGCATTGGTCGGACCTGGCGCCGTTGGCGGGGTGATCGCCGCCTGGCTGGAAAAAACCGGAAGGCATGAAGTCACGCTTTGTGCCCGCCGGCCGCTCGGCGAACTCCATGTCGAGACGCCGTACGGATCACTCGTCAGCCGGGCCGCGGTGCTGACGTCCCCCGCGGACGCGAAGCCCGTCGACTGGGTGCTGGTCGCGACCAAGGCCTATGATGTCGCGGGCGCGGCGGCCTGGTTGCGCGGCCTGGCCGCCGGCGGCGCGCCGGTCGCCATCCTTCAGAACGGCGTCGAACATCGCGAACGTTTCCTGCCTTACCTGCCCGCGGAGCAGATCGTGCCGGTCATGGTCGATTGTCCCGCCGAGCGCACGGACCCCACGCACATCCGCCAGCGCGGCACGGCGAAGATGGTGTTGGCGGACGATCCGCGCGGCCGCGAATTCGTTGCCCTTTTCGCCGGGACGCCGGTGGAGGTCGCGACCACCCCGGATTTCAAGAGCGCGATCTGGCGAAAGCTTTGCGTGAACTCGTCGGGCGTGATCAACGCACTGCTCTTGCAGCCGTCCGGCGCGATGCAGGACCCGAAACTCGCCGACCTGCTTTGCGCGATGGTGCGCGAATGCATGGCGGTCGGGCGGGCCGAGGGGGCCGTTCTGGCGGACGACCTCCCGGAGAAGGTGCTCGCGGGCCAGCGCAACGCGCCGCCGGACTCGATGAACTCGATCCACGCGGACCGGGCGGCTGGCCGGCCGATGGAGCTTGATGCCCGCAACGGCGTGATCGCGCGGCTCGGCCGCAAGCATGGGATTCCGACGCCTTACAACGACATGGCCGTCGCGTTGCTCGAGGCGATGGCGCGTGGTCGGTGAAGTGGAGGCGGGGTGCCCTCACCCCGTGATGGACGAGCGGGGTGGGGTCACCCCGCCTCCAGAAGACTCTCACGCGCGCAGGGTGGCCCAGACGCCGCGCCAGGCTTCACGGGTGTTGAGTTCGAACGCGGCGGTGCGGCCGAAGGCGACGCGATTGAGCGTCAGCGCGAAGCCCACGCAGACCCAGACCGTCAGCGCCATCGAGTGCAGGAAGTGCCACGGCGCCGGCCACGACGGACTTGACGCGTGCAGCGCGGGCCACGCGAATGCGAACAGCGCATAGAAGGCGGAGCCGAAGAGAATCGTGGCGATCACGGCCCGGGCGTCGACGTTGCGGAACAGGAGCCCGATGATGAAGGCAGAGAGAATCGGCATGGAGAAAAGACCGATCAGCGACTGGATGGTCTGCATGATGCCCTGCGAGCCGGCGTAGGCGGGGACCATGACAATCGAGAACAACGCGAAGCCCACCTGCAGCCAGGTGCTCAGCCGGCGGACGTTGCAGTTGGGATTGAGGTACTTTTGGTGCAGGTCACAGACGTAAAGTGCGGCGGAGGAATTGAGGGTCGCGTTGTAGCTCGTCATGACCGCGCCGAACATCGCCGCCGCGAACGCGCCCAGCAGCCAATGCGGCAGCACCTGTCCGACGATCTGGCCATAGGCCCCGTCGTGCGGGATTGTGCCGTAGAGCTTGTAGGCGCAGAGGCCCGGGATCACGACGATCGGGGGGATGATCAGCAGGCGCACCGCCGCGGCGGCGTAGACGCCTTTTTTCGCCTCGCGGATGGAGGGCGCGGCCAGGGCGCGTTGGGTGATCGTTTGGTTGGTGCTCCAATAATACAGCTGCGAAAATACCATGCCCGTGAGCAACGTCGGCCACGGGATCGCGGAGCCCGGACCGCCGAGCAAGGTCACGCGTTCCGCCGGCAGGCCCGACAGGTCCCAATGCACGGCATTGAGGGAGAGCACGGTGACGAGCACCGCCATGCCGAGGACCACGACGCCCGTGTAGGTGTCGGAAATCGCCACGGCCCGGAGGCCGCCGCCGATCGCGTAGGCGGCGCCGACCGCCGCCACGCCGGCGGCGAGCACGACGATGGGCACGTCGAGGCTGAACATCGTTTTGATGAGCAGCGAACTCGTGTAGAGCATGATCGGCAGGAAGATGAGCACGTCGCCGAGCAGAAAGATCGCCGAGACCGTCGCCCGGATGTGCTTGTTCTGGTACCGGCGCTCGAGGAGCTCGGTGACCGTCGTGCACTGGTATTTGTAGTAAAGCGGCACGAAGATCTTCGCCAGCATGAGCAGCCCGACGAAGCCCGACAGCTCCCACACCACCATGATCAGCGCCTGCGGGCCGTTCATGCCCACGAACGTGTCGGTGTTGATGTTGGTCAGCGTGATCGAGCCGGCGATGAACGCCCAGTTCAGGGTGCCGCTCGCGAGGAAGTATTCGCGCGCCTCGTTGCCGCTGCGGTCGGCGTGGCGGCAGTGCCACCAGGTGACGACGCCGACCAGCAGGTTCAACAACAGGAAAACGCCGATCTGGACCAAGGTCGGGGTGGACATGGGGTGGGGTGGCGTCCGCAGCCTGCCCACGGCGGCGGGCGGGTCGCAAGGGCCAAGCCGCGCGACAAATTCTGACCGTAAACCCGGCTGAAACCGCGCGCGCCGGCTCCGCGTCTCACCGCCGCACCCCAAAACTCCAACCCTATGAAATTGTTCAGCAAGCTCCTCGCGACGTCCGTCGCTGTTTGTTTCGCCACCCTCGCGGCCTCCGCCGCCGATGCCACCGGTACCTGGAAATGGACCCAGCAGATGCGCCAGGGCGGCCAGGGCATCGAGATGACGCTCAAACTCGAGGCCAAGGATGGCGCGCTCACCGGCACGATGGTCGGCTTCGACACGCCGAACGGCCGCATCCCGGACGTCGCGATCGGCGATGCGTCGATCAAGGGCGACACGATTGCGTTCAGCGTCACCCGCGAATTCAACGGCAACAAGCGCACCAGCAAGTACGAGGGCAAGGTCGAGGGCGACACGATCAAGGGCTCGGTGGAACGGCCCACGCGGGACGGCACCACGCAAAAGAGCGAGTGGACCGCCTCGCGCGCGAAGTGAGCCCGTTTTTGATTTCCGCAAAAACCCGCCCGTGATGGGGCGGGCTTTTTATTGGGCGGGTTAGAATCGCGCGCGAAGAGGCCTTTTTTGTGGGAGCGAGCTTGCTCGCGACTCGCGTGCGCCGAAG
>JBGAKQ010000035.1:0-29502 GCA_044224295.1 Lacunisphaera sp.
AGCGAAGAATCCACGCGCTTGAGGGTCTGACTCGCGAGCGTTCTTGGATTCTTCGCTGCGCTCAGAATGACGGTTTCGTGGATAAGAGGGGATTCGGCGAATCCTCGTCGATTCATGGGTCCCACCCCGCGACCTCCCTTGATTTGGCGTTTGGCGTTTCGGATTTTCCCCCTCTACTTGCCGCGATGACCATCGAACGCCCCGGCCTGATCGTTGCCGACCAGTGGAAGGACTACCAGCTCCTCGACTGCGGCCTCGGCATGAAGCACGAGCAATGGGGCCCGTACACCCTGGTCCGGCCTGATCCGCAGATTATCTGGCCGCGGGCCGGCGGCAATGGTCGCTGGGAAAACTGGGACGGCTTCTATCACCGCAGCGAGACCGGCGGCGGCAAATGGGAGTTTCGCCAAAAGCTGCCCGACCACTGGACGATTTGCTACGGCGAGTTGAAATTCAAAATTCACCCGACGAGCTTCAAGCACACCGGGCTGTTTCCCGAGCAGGCCGTGAATTGGGATTGGTTCACCGCGCGGATCAAGGCCGCGAAGGCCGCCGGCCGGGAAGTCAATGTGCTCAATCTTTTCGGCTACACCGGCGCGGCCACCGTCGCCGCCGCGGCCGCGGGCGCCAGCGTGTGCCACGTCGACGCCGCCGAGGGCATGGTGAAGTGGTGCCGTGAAAATGCCGCGCTCTCGGGATTGGCCGAAGCCCCCGTGCGTTACATCACGGACGACTGCTTGAAATTCGTGCGACGCGAGATCAAGCGCGGTCGCAAATACGACGCCATCATCATGGACCCGCCGACGTATGGTCGCGGCAGCACGGGCGAGATGTGGCGGTTGGAAGATCATCTCTGGGAATTGTTGAAGGAGTGCCAGGGCGTCCTCAGCGACCGGCCCGTTTTCTTTTTGATCAACGCTTACACCGCGCGGCTTTCGCCGACGGTGGTCGTGAACCTGCTGGCCGCGCTCCTCAATGGTGCCGGCGGCCGCCTGGGTGGGGGCGAAGTTGGCCTGCCGATCCAGCGCGATGGCAATGTTCTCCCATGCGGCATTTTCGGCCGTTGGGAAGCCACCTGATTCTTGCGGCCATGAATTGCCTGATCGGCGTGGACGGTGGCGGCACCAAGACGGAGCTCATCCTGATCAATGAGCAGGGCACGGTCATTGCGCGTCACGTCGGTGCGGGTTGCAATCCGAGCCAGGTCGGCCCGGAGCGGGCACGCGCGCTGTTGGCGGAATCACTCGCCTACCTGCTCGAGCAGGCGAAAGCGGCGGTTCCGTCGGCGTACGTGACCCGCACGCTGCTCTGCGTGGCGGGCAATCGCGATTTCTGGCGTGAGACTGCCGCCGCGTTGCCCGGATTCGGGGCGGTGGCGACGATGGACGACTCGCGCCCCGTGCTCGAACTCGCCACGGAAGGCCAGCCGGGCTTGGTGCTTCACGCGGGGACGGGCTCCTTCATCGCAGCCCGCGCCCCGGACGGTGGCATTCACTACGTGGGCGGCCTCGGTTGGAAGCTCGGTGATCCCGGCAGCGGTTTTGATGTTGGCCGGCGAGGCGTCGCCCTCGCCATGCTCGAGCTGCAGCGCGCGCCCGCGACGCCGTCCCCGATCGTGGAGGCCCTGCAAGCGCACACGCGGCTGTCCACATATTCGGAAAACTCGCGCTTCTTCTACAATGATGCGTCCGCGAACGCGGTAATCGCCGGCTTCGCGCCACGCGTGATCGAGCTGGCCGCCGCCAGCTGCGCACCGGCGCAACAAGCCCTGACTGGTTCGATCACCGACCTTGCCCGACAGGCTGACGAGGTCCTGAGCAGGCTCTTCCCGGAGCCAGCAAAACTCCTGCCGTGCGGCGTGAGCGGAAAGATCCTTAACAACCCGACGGCGGCCGCGACCCTGCGCACCGAAGCCGCCCGCCTGAAGTGGCGGGTCGAGCTCCGCTTTATCGAAACCGCCCCGATCGAAGGCGTGCGGCGATTGCTGATGGCTGGGGCGTGACACCGTCACCTGATCTCCGCAGGCCGGCGGCGAACAATATGGGGGCTTTCTATCGCGCTTCTTTTTTGGACGTGAGTTGAAAAACCTGGATTTTGTTCAACGGAGTCGAATCGCGGTCAGGTTTTCCACCAATAACGAAGATTTTTTTCGCGTCGGCCACCACCGCAGCATGACGGGCCGCCTCGTACTGCAAGGTGAACGTCGCAGAAGTTTTGTCGCGCAGGTTATAGGCAAGGATTTCTTCAGGATGCTGGTAGTCACCGAATAGAAACATATACTTATCAAGGCACACGGCCGCGTGTGCGCTGGTCGGTCGGCAGAGCGATGGAAGCTGCCCGCGCTTGGCGATTTTGGGGTCAAATATCACGACGGAATCGAGACTCTTGGTTCCGTTGAATCCGCCTGGTATTAAAATGTACGTGTCGTCGACTACGGCAACGTTCGCGGTGGCCGGATTAATTAGGTTGGGGCCGGCCGTCCATTTGCGGGTGACCGGATCAAAAATGTCGACCCGGTTGGTGAATGCATCGCCCTTCGGCTTTTGCGCAAGAAACTTCCCTCCGATCACGTAGATAAGACCATCCAAGAACACACAGCCGAATTCCGATCGCGGTTCAGGCATCTGGCCAGCGGTGCTCACCTCTCCGGTGTCTAAGTCTATCACCTCCACCGTTTCCTCGGGATGGACGGGTTGCCATTTCGACTCACTTACAGAGCTGCTGCCCCAGCTCGCCCCGTCGATTCGGTTCTGCGCGCGTTGCTCGGCACTACCGCGCAAGGTTTCCCCGACGGAGGTTACGGACGATCTGCTAATTTTGGAGTCCAAGCTTTGTCCCCCAAAGACAAAAATTTTGTTTTCTACGAGCACCGCCTGCGCCCAAAGCCTCCCTATGGCAAGACTGGCAATGACCTTCGATTCCCCGCTCTCGACATCAAATCGTTCAATCGAGCGCAAAATCGTTCCTGCGCTGTTTTGACCGCCGATGATATAGATGTGCCGCAGGCTGATGACGGCGGCAGGTGCAAAACGCTCCTCCTTCATCCGATACTCCGCGATCTTTACTAACGGCACGTTCGCGGTCGCTTGGACTTTCGGAAGCACCAGCAACCCGTCTTCCTTTTTATTTTGAGCCGACAGACCAGGCGCAATCACGATGACGACCGCCAATAGTCGGGCTGCGTTCGAGGTTATCATACCATAGTTTTGTCGGGGATCGCTGAGGACAGTATCTGTGCCAAGCACGAGTTGCGCTCACCAGAGCCGACCAACCTATAGTTTATAATTCAGTCATGGCACGCTCCAATGCGTTTGGATCTACCTCCTTTACGGTTATTCGGAAAGCGCACCCGGAGGGCCCGCTCCACCATCTAGTCCCGGTCTTGCCACTTGTTACCTGCCACTTGTCACTTAGGCTTCCCTCCATGTGGTGGACCTATGCACTTCTTTCCGCGGTATTCGCCGCGCTGACCGCGATCCTCGCCAAAATCGGCGTCAAGGGCGTCGACTCAAATGTCGCCACCGCCATCCGCACGTCGGTGGTGCTGTTGCTGGCGTGGGGCGTCGTGGCGATTCAGGGAAACCTCGGTGCCGTGGCCACGCTGTCGCGCTCGACGGTGACGTTTCTTGTGCTCTCGGCCGTCGCGACGGGCACCTCGTGGCTGTTTTATTTCAAGGCGCTGCAGCAGGGACCCGCGTCACTCGTCAGTGCATTGGACAAGTCAAGTCTCGCCCTGACGATCATCCTGGCGGCGCTCTTCTTGGGTGAAGCGTTGACCGTCCGCACCGCCATCGGCTGCACGCTCATTGTGGCGGGCACCGCGGTGATTGCCTGGCCGTCGTGATTGCCACCCCCACCAACTGCATCTTGGCCGAGGCCGACTGGCGCGAACGCCAGCGCGCCCACGAACAACGCGTCGCCGGCTGGACCGATCCGCACCAAGCGCGCGCGGGCAGGGGCGAGAAACATCCGGTGCATGATTTCCTTTTCGAATACTACCGATTTCGCCCCTCTTGGTTGAAGCGCTGGCATCCCGGGCCGGACGTAATCCTGCAGGGCGAGGGCGCGCGCGAATTCTTGCGCTGGCCGGAGTACCATGAGGTTGAAGGCGGCGTCGCCCTGAATCCCTCCGCCCTCGAGCCGCGGCGTCGCGAAAGTGTCGGCTGGATGCTTGATCTCCTCCGCCTCACGGCGGAGCGTCCGCCCCAGTTCGCGTGTTTCGGGCTGCATGAATGGGCGATGGTTTACCGGCAAACGCCCGCGGAGGTCCGGCACAATGCGTGGCCGCTGCGTTTCCCGCCCGAGGCACTCGCCCGGATCGTCGAGGCGCAGCCCGTCCGGTGTTCGCACTTCGATGCGTTCCGCTTCTTCACCCCGCCGGCCCGGCCGTTGAACCGCCTCCAACCGGAACGCGCCACGGTGCCCGAGTTCGAACAGCGCGGCTGCCTGCACGCGAACATGGATCTCTACAAATGGGCGTTCAAGCTGGCGCCCTTCACACCGGCGGAGCTGATTGCGGACTGTTTTGCCCTGGCGCGTGACATCCGTGAGGTCGACATGCGGGCCAGCCCCTACGACCTGGCCGCGCTGGGCTACACCCCGATCCGGATTGAGACGCCGGAGGGCCGCGCCGAGTACGAACGCCACCAGCGCGAGTTTGCCGAACGCAGCCAGCCGCTGCGGGGCCGGCTGATCGCCGTGCTGGAACGACTGTTGTTACACGTTCACTAGAAAAGTGCGTGCTAAGGCGCGCCGGCGGGTTGACGCTGGGCCCGACGCCTGCCGTCATGGCCTGCCCCCGGGCTTTTCGCCAACCCCCCAACCCCCGTTATGAAGACGTCCTGGATCAAATACCTCATTTCGTTCGCCCTTTGCGCCGGCCTGCAGGCCGCCGAACCGCTCAAGATCGCCGTGATTCCCAAGGGCACGACCCACAGCTTTTGGAAGTCGGTCGAGGCCGGCGCCCAAAAGGCCGGCGCCGAGCTTGGCGTGGAAATCGTGTGGAAGGGCCCGCTCAAGGAGGACGACCGCGCCCAGCAGATCGGCGTGGTCCAGCAGTTTGTCAGCTCGGGCATCAGCGGGATCGTGCTGGCACCCCTCGATGACACCGCCCTGCGCACGCCGGTGAAGAGCGCAAACGAGCGGCACATCCCCGTCGTCATCTTCGACTCCGCGCTGAAGGGCGAGGTCGGCAAGGACTTCGTGAGCTTTGTCGCCACCAACAACCGGACCGGCGGCCGTCTTGGCGGTGAAGAGCTGGCCCGCTTGCTCGGCGGCAAGGGCAAGGTCGTGATCCTGCGTCTCGCCGAAGGCGCCGCGAGCACGTCGGAACGCGAGGCCGGTTTCCTCGACGCCATGAAGGCTCATCCGGGAATCACGGTGCTGGTCGACAACCGCTACGGCGGCGCCACCGTCGCTTCCGCGCAGGACGCCTCGATGAACCTGATCGACAAGGTGCGCGAAGCCGACGGCATCTTCTGCCCCAACGAGTCCACCACGCAGGGCATGCTGCTGGCGCTCCGCCAGACGGGCTTGGCCGGAAAGAAATTTTTTGTCGGGTTCGACACGTCCACGCCGCTCCTCGCCGCCCTCAACAAGGGCGACATCAACGCGCTGGTGGCGCAGAACCCCCGCAAGATGGGTTATCTCGGCGTCGTGACCGTGGTGAAGCACCTGCGCGGCGAGAAGGTCGAGCCCGCGATCGACACCGGCTGCGTGCTCGTGACGAAGGCGAACCAGAATACGCCCGAGGTCCAGGCAATCATCGGCGGAAATTAAGCCGGGATCTTGGAAACTGAAAATCGCGAATCGCTACTCTCAAATCTCCGGAGCCGAACGCAGCAGCCGGTTTTCTGAAATCCGAAGCTTTCAAGATTTTCGATTTCACGATTCGCGATTTCAAGATGTCTGCGCTTCCGCCCCGTCTCCACCTCTCCGGCGTGCGCAAGCGCTTCGGCGCGACCGTCGCGCTCGATGGGGTGGACCTGGAAGTGGCGCCGGGCGAAGTGCACGCGCTGGTCGGCGAAAACGGCGCGGGCAAAAGCACGCTGATGAAGATTCTCTCCGGCGTGCACGCGCCGGATGAAGGCCAGATGCGTTTGGATGGCTCGGCGTTTGCCCCGTCCGAGCCCCTCGATGCGCGCCGCGTCGGCGTCGTCATGGTGAACCAGGAGCTGGCGATCGCGCCCCACCTCACCGTGGCGGAGAACCTCGTGCTCGGCGCCGAACCGGCGCGCGGGGGCTGGCTGCGCCACGCCGAGGAAAAACGCCTCGCCCTCGACGCGCTCACGCAGCTCGGACGGCCTGATCTTCCGCTCGATGTTCCGGCCGGTTCGCTCAGCGTGGCCGAACAACAATTGGTCGAAATCGGCCGGGCGATCGTGCTCGGCTGCCGCGTCCTTGTGCTCGATGAACCGACCAGCAGCCTGACGCGCACCGATGTCGAAAAACTTTTTGCGCTGGTTCACCGGCTGCGGGAGCAGGGCCAGTCGATCATCTACATTTCCCACTTCCTCGAGGAAGTGCAGGCGCTGTCGGATCGCTACACGGTCCTGCGGGACGGCCGCAGCGTGGCCACGGGCCGCACGGCGGATACCACGATGGAGGCGATTGCGCAGCTGATGGTCGGTCGCAACGTCGACGAACTCTACACGCGCACCACACGCACCCCGGGTGAACCGGTCCTCGAGGTGACGAATCTCGCCGGTCCGCTGAAACCGACCAACGCCTCACTCACCCTTCGCCGCGGCGAAGTGCTCGGGCTCGCCGGGCTGGTTGGGGCCGGCCGCAGCGAACTCCTCCGCGCCGTTTTCGCGCTGGATGAGGTTCGCGCCGGCCAGGTGAAAGTCGGGACCTACGCGGGCCCCGCCTCGCCGTTGTTGCGGTGGCGGCAGGGCATGGGCCTGCTCAGCGAGGACCGCAAAACCGAAGGCCTCGCCCTGAACCTCAGCCTCGAGCACAACCTCACCCTCCCCAAGTTGAATCGTCGCGTGAGCCCCGCCGCGCTCGCGGCCGAAACAGCCGAGTGGATCAGACGGCTCGGCGTGCGCTGCGCGGGACCGCACCAGGCGATTGGCAGCCTCTCCGGCGGCAACCAGCAAAAGATCGCCCTCGGCCGCCTGCTCCGGAATGGATCCGATGTGCTGCTGCTCGATGAGCCCACCCGCGGCGTGGACATTGGCGCCAAGCAAAACATCTACCGGTTGATCGATGAGCTCGCCTGCTCCGGCAAGGCGGTGCTGATGGTGAGCAGCTACCTTCCCGAATTGCTCGGCACCTGCGACCGCATCGCCGTGATGTGCCGCGGGACGCTGAGTCCCGCGCGCCCCGTCGCCGACTGGACCGAACACAGCATCATGCTGGCCGCCACGGGCACCGCTGCATGAAGGGGAAAACGTGAAATCGAAAACCAACCATCTGGAATCATAAACTTCTCCAAGCGCGTCCAGCCCCGGGCTTAATTTTCCAAGCCGACTTCAAGTTTATCGATTTTCAGTTTCTCGATCTCACGATCTCCACCATGTCCGACTCCGCGAACCCCTCCGTTTCCCGCCGACTCCTGACCGGCTTGGGTCCGTTCATCGGGCTCGTGGCCATCGTCGTGCTTTTTGCCTCGCTGCGGTGGAACACCTTTGCGACCTGGGACAACTTCGCGATCGTGCTCCAGCAGACTGCGGTCATCGGCATCGCGGCGCTCGGCATGACGCTCGTCATCATTGCCAGCGGCATCGACCTTTCCGTCGGTTCCATCATCGCCGTGGTCACGGTCGTGATTGCCCAGCTCATCACGCGCGGCTGGTCCCCGCTGACCGCGGCGCTGGCCGGCGTCGCGGTGGCCGCGGCTTGCGGCGCTTTTTCCGGCCTCCTGATCACGCGCCTGCGGTTGCTGCCGTTCGTCGTCACCCTCGGCATGATGGGCGCGTTGCGCGGGGCGGCCAAGGGGCTGGCCGGCGAGCAGGCGATTTTCCCCGACGAAACCTGGATCAACAAGCTGATGTTGCTCGGTGGCCGCGGATCGCTCCCCGGCGGCGTGTGGCTGATGCTGGGATTCGCCGTGCTGGTTGCGATGATGCTGCGTTACACCCGATTCGGGCGTCACATCTTCGCGGTGGGCTCCAACGAACTTTCCGCGCGCCTCTGCGGCGTCCCGGTCGAACGCGTGAAACTGTTGGTGTACACCCTCGGCGGACTTTTTGCCGGGCTGGGTGGCGTGCTGCAATTCGCGTACCTGACCGGCGGTGACCCGACCACGGCGGTCGGGCTTGAATTGAACATCATCGCGGCCGTCGTGATCGGCGGCGCCAGCCTTTCGGGTGGACAGGGCACGATCACGGGCACGTTGATCGGCGCGCTCATCATGAGCGTGGTGGCGAACGGCTGCACCAAGGTCGGCTTGTCCAACTGGGTTCAGGAAATCGTGACCGGCGGCATCATCATTGCCGCGGTCCTGCTCGATTATCTCCGCCGCCGCGCGACGAACTAGGGCGTATCTTCAACGTCCGATGCTCGTTGTTCTGCTCTCGCCATCGCGGGAGAAGAGTCCAAGCAGATAAACCGAATCCGTTGGGTCCTTGCAGCCGTGACCCGGTGTAGGAGCCTGCTTGCAGGCGATTCGGAACGCGCGTCCACGGAAAGAGTGAAATCGCCTGCAAGCAGGCTCCTACAATTTGAAAACACGCCCTAGTCGAGCTTCACGCCGTACACCGCAAAGCCCAGCGCGCGTCCCCCCGCATCGGCGCTTTCCCGGACGGGTGGCGCATCGGAGTGCAAGTCGAGGAAGACCCGGCCGCGGACGAACGCGATCTCCGGCAACTCGATCCACTGCGTCTTCACCCCGATCTCCCCGCGCCAGAGCAATCGGCCGGCCGTTTTGATTTCGACCGTTCGGCTGTTCACGCTGCGCAGGGCGATCTTCACGCGGTGCGCGCCGTCGGCACGCGGATGAAAGTCGATCTGCAGGCGCCCCTCGCCGGGGTTCCACGCCCAGAGTCGGGTCGGCGTTCCCTCCGAGGGATACCAGCGGTCGTCGCCCCGAACGACGTAGGCTGACCCCGCGACGCGACCCGCGGCCACTTCGTGCGTGAGCATGGGCACATTCCAGAAAGTCAGCACGCCGCTCAACACGGAGAGGTTGCCGAGCAGGAGCCACGCGGGGCCGGCGCGATGCGACACGGCGAGGACGTTGAACGCCAGCGTCAGCGGCAACAGCACGCGCGCCGCCGCGCCGGGGTGACCCTGCCAGACGGCGGTGCCGAGAAAAATCATGAGCCCGCCGTAGACGGCGCCGAGCCGCCACCACGGGTTTTGGATTTCCCGGCGCCACGCGAGGTACAGGAATTGCGCGGTCAAGGCCACGTGGCCGAGGAGGGTGGTGATCGCCAGAAAGTGGTCCGGTTCGGAGCGCAGCCAACCGAGACATTCACTCCACTTCGCCACCCAGCCGGCGAACGGCAGGTAGAAATTGGCCACGCCCGCCTTGGAGGTCCCGAGCACCACGCGCAGGTAGAGCAGCCACGCCACCAACGGCAGGACGACGAGCAGGCCCCAAAGCGCCACTCTGCGAAAATCCGCCATGCGCGTCGGTTTTTCCGGCAGCAAGGTGACTCCACCCAGCAGGACCGTCTCGCGGGCCAGTCCGCCGATTGCCAACCAGCCCGCCGCCGGGCCAAGACGCCCGCGCACGGCCAAAACCGTGGCGCCGGCCACAAGCAGGAGCGCCAGCGGATCGGTCAGCGCCAGCCGAACGCCGTGCAGCACCCCCGCGGAAAACAGGATGCCGGCCCAGGCGAGGGTTTCCCGCCAACCGGTGGCCGGGAAGACGCGCCAGAGCAAAGCCGCCAGACCGCCCCAGACGACCAGGTTGAGCCATGCATAAGTACGAACCGCCGCCACCGGGTCGCCGCCGCCCACGACCCACGCGATCCAGCTGAGCAGGATGCGCCGGGCCCGGTAGGCGACGTCGTCGATCGAGACCTTCAGAACGGGATCGTCCACCGCCGGGCGGGCGGCGAGCTGCGCATAGTAGTGCCCGTCGTAACCGTCCTTGTAGGTGAAGATCGGGGCGTCCCGGAGTTCGGGCACGGTGACTCCCGCGCTCCATGCATCCAGCTGCAGGAACCGGGTGAAACCGAAGTACGGGTGCCAGTGACGGCCGACCAGCCACAGGAACCCGGCGATGAGCAAGCCGCGCAGGAGGTGGTGGCGAAAGGCGGGGGCGAGCATCCAGGGCACGGCGGCGGGCACGGCGAAATTCAGCCGACTTGGGGCCGCAAGACAAGGCGCGCTATTGCCACCCGGGCAATATCCCCCAGCCTGACCGCCGATGGATTCGACTCCCGCCATCCCCGAAGCGCGCACGCGCAAGAAGCCGAGTTACCCGATCGGCGGACCGCTGCGGGATTATTTGAAGCGGTACCGGCGGGAACGCGAGCTGCCGGTGACCTACGAGCGCCTGCGCCATTTCCACGAGTCGCTGCCGCTGGTGGACCACGACGGGCGCAACACCCTTTGGGAAACCGTCGCCTACCGGGCCGAGGAAATCCCGGCGCTCAACGAGGACCTGAAACGCATTTATGCGCTGCTGCGCGTGGACGGCGATTTCTCGGTCATGCAGCACCTCTACATCGACCGCGTGGATTTCTGCAGCTTCGGCAACTCGATGCCGTTCCGCGTCAAGATCGTCAACGCCTACAACGACAACCCGGACTACTTCTACATCAAGCGCGCCGACGCCTCGCGGGTTTACGGCCTCGAGCTCGAGCACCTGCTCTCGCCGAACCGCCTCAACTTCATCACCCACGGCACCACGCTCGTGGAGGAACACATCGCCGGCATCCCGGGCGACATCTTCATCGACCGCTGGCTGAACCGCCCCGAGCTGCGGCCGATCCGCATCGCGAAGGAACTCGTGAAGTTCAACGAGCGCAGCTTCGTCCAGCTCCTCGGCGACATGCGGAGCTACAATTTCGTCGTCGTGATCACGCCGGATTTCGAGGGCTCGCAGGTGCGCATCCGCGCCATGGACTTCGACCAGCAGTCGCACAACGGTCGGAAGAGCTTCTACCTCCCGCAGTTCTTCAAGGAAAACCTCCCGTTGGTGGAGTTCTGCATGAAGCACCTCCACCTGAAGACGGCGTTCCAGTACCAGCGCGAGGAGCAGACCCTCATGCTCGCGCGCGCCGAGCTGGCGGCCGCGCGCCTGTCGCTCCTGTTGCATGCCATGGAACTCGACCCGATCGCGCCGCCCGAGAACGTGCGGACGCTGCGCGAAGGCCTGGCGGAGCACTACAAGAACGACCGTTACCTGCGCTGCGAGAGCATGGGGGCGTTGGTGCGGGAGAATCTGGATCAGCTGCGCGCCCACATTGCCGAGGGGATCGGCGCGTTAAAGGGCGACCAGGTGTTGCCCACCCTGCCGCGCTGACGTCCCGGACCCATGAAGGCACTGTGGCACATCCTCAAAAACTCCGGGTTCACCGTGACAGTGCTGGGGGTCGTGGTGGGTTGGGTGCCGCTGCGCTGGTTTGAACGCCATGCGCGCTGGCCGGAGCAATGGACCGGCCTCCATTTCGCCGCATTGACCCTGGGCACGCTCGCGCTCGGGGTTTTTCTCCACTGCCAGTGGCTCCTGGCCACGCGTGGTCAGGGCACGCCGGCGCCGATCGACCCGCCGAAAAAGCTCGTCCGGCGCGGCGCCTACAAGTGGGTCCGCAATCCGCTGTACCTGGCGCTATTCGCGCTCATCGGCAGCGAGGCACTCTTCCTGCGCTCCGGGCACGTGGCGGTGTACTTCGTCTGCCTCGTGTGCGCCATCCACGTGTACGTCCTCCTGTTTGAAGAGGAGGCGATGCGCCGCCGGTTCGGCGCGATCTATGAGGACTACCGGCGCGAAGTGCCGCGCTGGCTGCCCCGCAAGCCGCGCCCGCAGCTGGAAACGGTCGCGCCGTTTCCGCATTAAGCAACTCCACCGGGGCGGCCGCGAATCGCCCTGCCCGGGAACTCGTTCTGACTGGTTAGGAGCCTTCATCGGGCGCCGCGTCCTCGAGCCGATGCGAGGGTGTCGCCTGATTCGTTCAGTGCCCTCCTGAGCACTTGCGGCGGGACAAACCCTCCGCTGTCATGCCTCCGGACATGGCCGGCTCCTCCAACCAAACCCCCGAACAGGTCGCCCGCGACGCCATCGACGCGCAGCTGCGTGCCTCCGGCTGGGACGTCCAATCCAAGGATGCCATCAACTTCCACACCGGCGAGGGCCAGGCCGTCCGCGAATACACGACCGACACCGGCCCGGCCGATTACGTCCTCTTCGTCGACGGCCAGCCGATCGGGGTGATCGAGGCCAAGAAGGAAACGCTGGGCCACAACATTACCCCGGTCGAGGAGCAGACGGCCGGCTACGCCACGGCGAAATTGAAGTGGATCCAATCCACGGGCAACCCGCTCCCCTTCCTTTACGAAGCCACGGGGGTCATCACGCGCTTCACCGACCAGCGCGATCCGAAGCCTCGCTCCCGGGAGATTTTCTGCTTCCACCGCCCGGAAACGCTCCGCGCCAATCTGCGCTCCCGCTCCCTCCGCGCCCGCCTGCACGACCTTCCCGCCCTCGACCCCACGGGCCTCCGCGCCTGCCAGATCGACGCCATCACCAATCTCGACGCTTCCCTCAAAGCCGCCAAGCCCCGCGCCCTGATCCAGATGGCCACCGGCTCGGGCAAGACCTTCACCGCCATCACGTCAATCTACCGGCTCCTGAAACACGCCCGCGTCCGCCGCGTGCTCTTCCTCGTCGACACGCGCAACCTCGGCGAACAGGCCGAGCAGGAGTTTCTCGCCTACACGCCCAACGACGACAACCGCAAGTTCACCGAGCTTTACACCGTCACCCGGCTCGCCTCCTCGCATCTCCCCACCGACGCCGAGGTCTATATCTCCACGATCCAGCGGATGTATTCGCTCCTGCAGGGGAAGGAGCTCGATGCCTCCGCCGAAGACGAAAACCCCGCCGAGCGCTCCGACCGTAAGCGCGAGCCCATCCCCGTCGCCTACTCCGCCGCCGTCCCGCCCGAATTCTTCGATCTCATCGTCATCGATGAGTGCCACCGCTCGATCTACAACCTCTGGCAACAGGTCCTCGACTACTTCGATGCCTTCCTCGTCGGCCTTACCGCCACGCCCGACGCCCGCACCTACGGCTTCTTCCGCCAGAACGTCGTCTCCGAATACACCCACGAAAAAGCCGTCGCGGACGGTGTGAACGTCCAGGGCGAGATCTACGTCATCGAAACCGACGTCTCGAAAAACGGCGGCACCGTCCTCAAGGGCCTCGTCGAAAAACGCGAGAAACTCACCCGCGCCCGCCGCTGGCAGCAGCAGGACCAGGACGAGGCCTACTCCTCCAAGAAACTCGACCGCGACATCGTCAACCCCTCGCAGCTGCGTACCGTCATCCGCACGTTCCGCGACAAACTCCCTGAAATCTTCCCCGACCGCCGCGACGCCGCCGGCGCCTTCGAGGTCCCCAAGACCCTCATCTTCGCCAAGACCGACTCCCACGCCGACGACATCATCAACCTCGTCCGCGAGGAGTTCGGCG
The DNA here is from genome assembly GCA_044224295.1 of Lacunisphaera sp. Classification (GTDB taxonomy): domain Bacteria; phylum Verrucomicrobiota; class Verrucomicrobiia; order Opitutales; family Opitutaceae; genus Lacunisphaera. Next base: position 13,592 of record JBGAKQ010000035.1, read on the forward strand.
AGGGCAACGCGTTCTGCAAGAAGGTCACCTTCGGCTCCGACAAGGGGGTCAAAAAAATCACCTTCACGCCCGGCTCCGACGAGCGCGTCGTCGCCGACGACTACGTCATGCCGCCCGAGGACCCGAAGTCCGTCCTCTCCCAGTTTCGCAACGGCTACCACCCGCGCATCGCCGTCACCGTCGACATGATCGCCACCGGCACTGACGTGAAACCGCTCGAGTGCCTGCTCTTCCTGCGCGACGTGAAATCGAAGGGCTACTTCGAGCAGATGAAGGGCCGCGGCACGCGCACGCTCGACCTCGACGGCCTGCGCAAGGCCACGCCCAGCGCCAAGTCCGCGAAAACCCACTACGTCATCGTCGACGCCATCGGCGTCACCCGCTCCCTCAAGACCGACAGCCGCCCGCCCATCACGCGCCCCACCGTTCCCTTCAAGGACCTCGCCATGGAGGTCGTCATGGGCGCGACCGATGCCGACACCGTTTCCTCCCTCGCCGGCCGCCTCGCCCGCATCGACCGCCAGCTCACCCCGCTGCAAAAACACGCCCTCGCCACCCGCATGGGCGGCACCACCGTCAGCCAGATCGTCGGCGCACTGTTCAACGCCCTCGACGGCGACGCCATCGAGCAAAAGGCCCGCGAACTCGCCGGCGTCCCGCCCGCCGCCGACCCCGGCGACACCGCCCGCGAGCGCGCCCAGCAGCAGCTCGTCGCCGCCGCCCGCGCCCCGCTCACCGGCGCCGTCGTCACCCAGATCGTCGCCTTCTGCACCGAGAACATGCAGACCATCGACCACGACACGCAGGACAAAGTCCTCCGCGCCGAGTGGGATGCCGACGCCCAGACCCGCGCCACTGCCTTCGTCGCCGACTTCGAGACCTTTTGCCGCGACCACCGCGACCGGCTCGACGCCCTCACCATCTACTACACCCAGCCCCAGCGCCGCGCCCGCGTCACCCTCGCGCAAATCCAGGCCGTGCTCGACACCCTCCGGCAACACGCCCCGCGCCTCGCGCCCCACCGCGTGTGGGAAGCCTACGCCCGCCTCGACGCCGTGCCGGACAACGCCCGCCCCCTCACCGAATTGACCGCCCTCGTCGCCCTCCTCCGCCGCGCCTGCGGCCTCGACCAGAAACTCACGCCCTTTGCCGACACCGTGCGCCGCAATTTCCGCGACTGGATCCTCCGCAAGAACGCCGGCCAGCCCTTCAACGCCGAGCAGACCGCCTTCCTCCAGCTCATCCGCGACCACGTGACGACCGCCTGCCGCCTCGAACGCGAGGATCTTGATTACGCCCCCTTCGACGCCCAAGGCGGCCTCGGGAAAATGTATGAACTCTTCGGCGAGCGCATGGACGCCCTCATCGCAGAAGCCAACCAGGAGCTGACGGCGTGAGTGACGAGTCCCTTCCGCCCGGCTGGGCACGCGCAAAGTTCGAAGACATCTTGATCGATCCCAAATCCGATCTGGTCGATGGACCGTTCGGTTCGAACTTAAAGTCGGCAGAGTATGTCGAGTCCGGCGTTCCTGTTCTGAAGATCCAGAACATCAAGGCCGACCGTTTCGTCCGGAAACACTTTTCGTATGTCACAAAAGAGAAGGCGGACGAGCTGTCGCGTCACAGCTTCATTCCGGGCGACTTGATGATCACGAAGCTCGGAGACCCGCTTGGGCTTTGCTGCGAAGTCCCAAACGATTTTCCCGCCGGCGTGTTCGTAGCCGATCTCATGCGTCTCCGACTGCGCACAAACAAGGTATCGAAGCGCTTCCTGCTCCTGGCAATTAATAGCCAAGTGGTGCAGAGCCAGTTCAAGCAGATCACGAAAGGCACGACCCGCCCCAGGGTGAATCTCACGATTGTCCGTAGCCTGGAAATCCCCCTGCCGCCGCTGGCCGAGCAGAAGCGGATCGTGGCGAAGATCGAGGAGTTGTTCAGCGAGTTGGAGGCCGGGGAGGAGAGTCTGCGGGTGGCGCGGCGGCAACTCGGCGTCTATCGCCAGTCGCTCCTCCAACAAGCCTTCGAGGGCAAGCTGACCGAAAAGTGGCGCACCCAAAACCCCGCCAAACTCGAATCCCCCGCCCAACTCCTCGCCCGCATCCAATCCGCCTGCGATGCCCGCTCCGGTGCGAAAGCAAAGAAGTCCGCGCCCCTCGTTCCGTTTCCCGCCGACGAGCTGGTGGGTTCTCATTCGCTGCCGTCCGAGTGGCTCGTCCTGGCTTACGGCGATCTATGCTCCGTAGTTCGCAATGGGATTTCCGCGAAGCCTTCAGGCGAGACCGGTCACAAGATTGCCCGAATCAGCGCGGTGCGCCCGATGGCTTTCGACTACGACGACTACCGGTTCCTCGACTGCGACGACAAGATGGCCTCCGACTACCGGCTCGCGCAGGGCGACTTGGTGTTTACGCGCTATAACGGTGCGCGTCGTTTCGTGGGCGTATGCGCTCAGTTCAAAGGTCACGAACCGCGGCTCTACCCCGACAAGCTGATTCGCACCCGGCCGGACCTGCCGCAACTTGACCCACGCTACCTCGAAATCGCCCTGAACTGCGGTCTCGCGCGCGCGTGGCTTGAGACGAAGATCCGCACCACTGCCGGTCAGTCCGGTGTTTCAGGCGGCGATGTGAAAGCGATGCCAGTGCCAATCTGCTCCCTCCCCGAGCAACAGGAGATCGTGCGGTTGCTGGACGAGCAGTTCGAGGTGATCGAGCGGAACGAGCGGGAGATCAATGCCGCGCTGCAGCAGAGCGAGGCCCTGCGGCAGGCGATCCTGAAAAAAGCCTTCACCGGCCGCCTTGTCCCCCAATCCCCCGCCGACGAACCCGCGTCCACCCTCCTCGCCCGACTCCGCGCGGAGCGTGCCACCCCAACCGAAAACGCCACCCGCCGAGGCCGCAAAATCGCCGCACCACCAGCAATTATGTGAAAGTTAGCGATGTTATCGGATTCCGATAACTTCCTGGCCAGTGATATCGCATACATCTGAGCATCAGAACTTAAATCGATTTCTACCGCCACGCGCTTATCCTGCCGAATTCCACTTTCGCCGAATAAGGAAATTATTATTTAATCGAACTCGCGTTCGATGTAATAAGATTCTCCTTATTCGCCGAACAGAAGTTACGCCCCCATGACTCCGGAGACCTTCAACGAGCAGCAGCGGCCGCACTGTGTGCGGCAGGCGGAGGGCTATTTTGCCTTTGTGCCGCCGCCGCTGCCGCCGCCGCTGCCCATCGACTGGGAATTGGCCGGCCTGCTCTCGGAGGCTGATCGGGCCGTGGCGGAATTGAGCGGTGCCGGAAGGTTACTGCCCAATCCGCATCTGCTGATCCGCCCTTACCTGCGCCGCGAAGCGGTGCTCAGCTCCCTGATCGAGGACACCTACGCCGAGGTCGAGGAGCTGCTGCTATTTGATCTTGGTCCGGCCAACGCTCCGGAAAAACCGTCCGTCCGGGAAGTGGCCAACCACATTATCGCGCTGGAGACGGGGTTGAAGCGGCTCGGTGAGCTGCCGATCAGCTCGCGCCTCATCAAGGAACTCCACGCCATTCTCCTCCAGACCGTGCGGGGCGGGGATTCCACCAAGACTCCGGGTGAATTCCGCCGCAGCCAGAACTGGATCGGCCGGCCGGGCTCTACCCTGGCCACCGCCACCTTCGTGCCGCCTCCGCCGCACCTGCTGGACGAAACGCTGGGGCGCTGGGAAAATTACTTCCATGCCGAGAGCGCGGAGCCTCCGCTGGTAAAGATCGCCCTCCTCCACTATCAGTTCGAGGCCATCCACCCGTTTCTTGATGGCAACGGACGCATCGGCCGCCTGCTCATCACACTGTTCCTCTGCGACCGCAAAATCCTGTCCGAGCCGCTGCTCTACCTCTCCTCCTATTTCGAGCGCTACCGTGACGACTACTACCGGCACCTGCTTGCTGTGAGCACGCAGGGCGCGTGGAAGGACTGGGTGGCTTACTTCCTCACCGGCGTGCGGGAAACCGCCAAGGAGGCGCTGCTCGACACCGCCCGCCTCATCGACCTCTACAACCACTACCGCAAGATCATGGCCCAGCAGAAGCGGCTGCCCAGCGCCTGCGCCGGCGTGCTGGACGCCCTCTTCGCCGCGCCGATGCTTTCCATCGCCCAATATGCCGAACGGCATAACGAGAGTTTTCAAAACGTGGCCAAGGCAGTCGAGTTTTGGGAGAAACACGGCTTGGTAAAGACGGCGACCAGCCAAAAGCGAAACCGCATCTTTATCGCAGCGCCGGTGCTGGAAGTGACCCGTCCAAAGCCTGCCCACCCTGCCCCGTGACCACCGACAGCATCATCTCCAAAGTCTGGTCCTTCTGTAACACGCTTCGTGACGACGGCGTGGGCTACGGTGACTACCTCGAACAGCTCACCTACCTGATCTTCCTGAAGATGGCGGACGAATACTCGCGGCCACCGCACAGCCGCAAAGTTGGCGTACCGGCGCGTTACGCGTGGCCCGTCATGCGCCCGCTCAAGGGCGCTGAACTCGAGGTCCACTACGTCGAGGCCCTGCGCGCGCTCGGCACCGAGAAGGGCATGCTCGGCCAGATCTTCACGAAAGCGCAGAACAAGATCCAGGACCCGGCCAAACTCGCCCGACTGATCGAGATGGTGGACGACGTCACCTGGACCACGCTCGATGCCGACACCAAGGGCGATATCTACGAGGGCATCCTCGAAAAGAACGCCGAGGACACCAAATCCGGCGCCGGCCAATACTTCACGCCCCGTGCGCTCATCAAAGCCATGGTCGCCTGCGTCGCGCCGGAGCCGGGCAAGACCATCGCCGACCCCGCCTGCGGCACCGGCGGTTTCTTCCTCGCGGCCTACGATCACCTCGTGAAGCAGCATCCGCTCACGCCGTCGCAGAAGCGTTTCCTTAAGAACGAGACCTTCCACGGCAACGAGATCGTCGCCGGCACACGTCGCCTGTGCCTGATGAATCTCTTTCTCCACAACATCGGCGAGATCGACGGCAACAGCCTCATCGCCTCGACCGACGCACTCATCGCCCAGCCCGCGCAGACCGTGGACTACGTGCTGGCCAACCCGCCGTTCGGCAAAAAGAGCTCGATGACCTTCACCAACGAGGAAGGTGAGCAGGAGAAGGAAGACCTCGTCTACAACCGCCAGGATTTCTGGGCCACGACCTCCAACAAACAGCTCAACTTCCTCCAGCACATCCGCTCGCTGCTCAAAACCACCGGCCACGCCGCTGTCGTGCTGCCCGACAACGTCCTGTTCGAGGGCGGCGCCGGCGAGACCGTGCGCAAGAAGCTCATGGAGACGACGGAGCTGCACACCATCCTGCGCCTGCCGACCGGCATCTTCTACGCCAACGGCGTGAAGGCCAACGTACTCTTCTTCGACAACCGCCCCGCGAGCAAGGACACCGCCACGAAGGAAGTCTGGTATTACGACTACCGGACCAACATCCACCACACCCTCAAGCGGAAGCCCCTGCGCTTCGAGGACCTCGCGGACTTCATCGCCTGCTACAACCCGCAGAACCGCCACAAGCGGAAGGAGACCTGGCACGCACAGAAAAATCCCGCCGGCCGTTGGCGAAAGTTCACCCACGCCGAACTCGCGGCGCGCGACAAAACGAGCCTCGACCTCTTCTGGCTGAAGGACGATAGCCTCGCCGACCTCGACAACCTCCCCGAGCCCGCTGACCTCGCCGAAGAAATTATCGAGAATATCGAAGCGGGCCTGGCCAATTTTCGCACCGTCGCCGCCTCGCTACAAAAATAGGCGGCCGGCCAGCGGCGATATCGGGCCAGATCGGTCGATGAGTGGAAGGGCTTAGCGGCTCCCCAACTTTTCCAGCGCGAGCGTGACGGCACCCGTGCGGTTCTCGACGCCGAGCTTGGCGAAGGTGCTCTCGAGGTGCTTTTTCACGGTGGTGAGCTGGATCCCGAGAATGATGCCGATCTCCGGGTTGGTCTTGCCCTGCACGACCCACGAAAGGATTTCCGCCTCGCGGGGCGTCAGGCCCAGCGCGCCCTGCAGCGCCTCGGGCGTGGCGGCCGCCGGCGACGTGCCGCGGCCCGCGGATTGGTGGCGGCGCAGCCGCGTGCGGACGGCGGCGAGCAATTCAGCGGGCTCAACGGGCTTCACGAGGTAATCATCCGCCCCGAGGTTCATGCCGGTGCGCACGTCCTCGCGTTCGCCCCAGCCGGTGAGGAAAATAAAAGGCAGGTGTGCGATGGCCCCGTCGGCGCGCACGGCTTCGAGCACGCGGTGCCCGCTCATCTCGGGCATGGTGATGTCGCACAACACGAGGTTCGGCCGCTCCTTCGCAGCGAGCGCGACGCCCTCCCGGCCGTTGCGCGCCTCCACGGTGCTGTAACCTTCCGCCGCGAGCAGGGCGGCGATCTGCTTGCGCATCATGGCATCGTCGTCGATCACGAGGATTTTTTCCACGGCGCGAACTTGGCGCGGGGCGGACGGGAAGTAAAGCCGGGCGTGCTGGGACGCGGACGAGCCAGCGGAAACCTGGGACCTAAAACCTGAAACCTGAGAAAGGGCGGCAATTATGGAGGGAGGGGTTCGCCGGAATGCTGCGCGGTGGCGCCCCGAAAGGAAGCGCGCGCCCCCTAGCCTTTAGGCTAGGGCGTGTTTTCAAATTGTAGGAGCCTGCCCGCAGGCGATTTCACTCTCTCCGTGGGCGCGCGTTCCGAATCGCCTGCAAGCAGGCTCCTACACCAGGCAACGGCCGCACGGATCACACCAAGCAGCGTGCTCATCAAGGTCACCGCCGCGTCCCTGTTTTCACCACCCTCAAGTTTCCGGTTTCCAGTTTCAGTGGGCCGTCCGGCCCATGCCCTGACGGCCCATACCGCCGGGGCGAAATTTCTGGCAGACTGTGGGCAGTTCACCCCCGCCATGACTTCCCACGAAATCACCCTCGTCAAAACCTCCTTCCAAAAGGTCGCGCCCATCGCCGACCAAGCCGCCGCGATTTTCTACGCCCGCCTGTTCGAACTCGATCCGACCCTCCGCGGGCTCTTCCACGGGGACATGGCCGAACAGGGCCGCAAGCTGATGCAGATGCTCGGCCTGGCCGTGAACGGACTCGACCGCCTCGAGGTGCTCGCCCCGGCCGTGCGCCAGCTGGGCATGCGCCACGCCGGCTACCACGTCCGCGACGAACACTACGACACCGTCGGCGAGGCGCTGCTGTGGACCCTGGGCAAGGGCCTGGGCCCGGATTTCACCGCCGAGATGCAGGCCGCCTGGGCCCGCACCTATTGGCTCCTGGCCGAGACCATGAAGGCCGGCGCACGTGATGCGCTCGCCATGCAAGCCCGGGCCGCGGTCGCCTGACGGCCACGGAAACCTGAATCCTGAAGGAACAAGGCCATGCACTTCGTCCAATACGAAACGATCGTCGAAAATCCGCGCGGTGCCCTGCCCCGCTGGAGCTGCGTCCTGGGCGTCCTGCACGCCGTCGTCTGCGCCGTCGGCTTGACGCTGCATCTGCTGTGACGCGGTAGCGTCACCGCATTGAAACCTGAAATCGAATCCCATGAACCTACCAGATCACCTAATTGTCGAGGGGTCGGCGCCGGTGGTTCCCATCCGTTGGACTTGGATTCGTTTCCTCTCAGGTTTCAGCAATCAGCTTTCAACATTCTGAATTTTGTGTGTGTGCAACCGGGGTGTGGGTGCGACAGCCAGTCTGCCGTTGCCTGCACCCCGTTTCCTTTTATGCGATAGAGCCTGCGATGTCCGCGCCACCGCCCGCCCCTGACTCGTCGCCGAAGGCCGTTTCGACGCCCTCGAATCCGTTTGCGCGCGCCTTCCACGCGAGCCCGGCGCTGATGGCGATCGCCCGCGTGGCGGACGGCCGCATCATCGAGGTCAACGAGGCGTTCTACCGCGGCGCCGGTTACACCCGCGAGGAGGTCATCGGACGCACCTCGCTCGAGCTGAAGATCTGGCCGAACCCGGAGCACCGCGTGTCGTTCATGGCGCGCCTGAAGGAAAAGGGCCATGTCCGCGACTACGAGGCCGTCTTTCACACCAAGCAGCAGGAGCCGCGGTACGTCTCGCTGAACGCGGACATCTTCGAGCACAACGGCGAGCCGTGCATGCTCATGACGGCGATCGACCTGACGGAGCGCCGGCGCCGCGAACAGGTGCAGGACGCCACCTACCAGATCTCGCGCGTCCTGCTCGCGGGCGGCGACCTGCCGGCGCTGTTTGCGGAACTGCACCGCATCGTCGCGGCGCTGATCCCGGCGCGGAACTTCTACATCGCGATCCGCGGGCAGTCCGACGGGCTCATCCATTTCCCGTACTTCGAGGACGAGCTCATTCCCTCGGCGCAGTCGCGCGAACCGGCCAACGGCCTGACCGAGTACGTGCTCGCCACCGGCCAGTCGATCCGCGTCAACCAGACGGAACTCGTGGCATTGCTGTCCGCCCGCGGGCCCTACATCCCGCTCGCCCGGCCCGCCGCCGTGCGCCTCGCCGCCCCGCTGCTGATCGATGGGCGCGCGGTGGGCGTGATTGGGGTGCAGGACTACGACAATCCGCACGCGTATTCCGAGGACGACCGCCGGTTGCTCACGTTCGTCGCCGACCAGGCCGCCGCGGCGGTGCACCGCCAGCTGAGCGAGACGAGCCAGCGCGAATCGCAGGAGTTTTTCGTGAAGTCGTTCCAGACGACGCCGGCGCTGATGATCATCGCCCGGGTTTCCGACGGCCACATCCTCGAGGCGAACGCGGGTTTCGAACGCACGTCCGGTTTCAGCCGCGAGGAGGCGCTCGGACGCAGCACGCTGGACCTGGGACTGTGGTTGCATCCGGCCGAACGCGACCGGTTCCTTGGGCTCATCATGCGCGAGGGCCGCGTCCGCGACTTCGAGGGCGAATTCCGCAACCGCCAGGGCGAAATCCGGCCGTTCCTGCTCAATGCCGACGTGTTCGAGATGCATGGCACCAAGTGCATGCTCACCGTCGGCGTCGACATCACCGAGCGCCGCCGCCAGCAGCGCGTGCAGGACGCCACCTACCGCATCGCCCAGGCCGTGCTGGCGGGCGGCGATCTCACCGCCCTCTTCGCGGAACTGCACCGCATCGTCGCCGGCCTGCTGCCCGCGCGCAATTTCTACGTCGCCACGCTTAGCCCCGACGGTTCGCTGCTGACATTCCCGTATTACGTGGACGAGTCCGTGCCGCCCCCGCCGCCGCGCAAGCGCGGCTACGGCCTTACCGAGTACGTGCTCCACACCGGCCGCGCGATCCTCACGACGGCGGACGAGCTGACCGTGCTGCGCCGCGACCACCAACAGTATTCACCGACCGGCAAACCCGCCGCGCTCTGGATGGGGGCGCCCCTGCTCGTGGAAGGCCGCGCGTTTGGCGTGATCGCGGTGCAGGACTACAAGAACCCGAACGCCTACAACGAGGAGGACAAGCGCCTCCTGACGTTCGTCGCGAGCCAGACCGCCGCGGCCGTGCAGCGCCGCCAGGCGGAGGAGGCACTGCAGCGCGCGGAACAGCAGTATCGCGGCATCTTCGAAAACGCACTCGAAGGTCTTTACCAGACGTCGCCCGAGGGCCGGTTTCTCCGCGCGAACGCCGCGATGGCCCGCATCCTCGGCTACGAGTCGCCGGAGGAACTTCTCAAGACCACCGACTTCAGCAAGCAGCTGTACGTCGACCCGATGCGGCGCGCGCAATTCCTGGAGTTGATTCGCCACACGGACGTCCTGCCCGACTTCGAGTCCGAGGTGCTGCGCGCCGACGGCACGAAGATTCGCCTTTCCGAGTCCGTCCGCGCCGTGCGCAACGCCGCCGGCGAGATCAGCCACTTCGAGGGCGTCGCCATCGACGTGACCGCGACCCACGAGACCGCCCGCGCGCTCCGGGCCGCGCGTGACGCCGCGGACGCCGCCAATCGCGCGAAATCGCAGTTCCTCGCGAGCATGAGCCACGAGCTGCGCACGCCGCTCAACGGCATCCTCGGTTACACGCAGATCCTGCATCGCGACGCCAGCCTCACGCCCAAGCAGCGCGACGGCGTGGGCATCATCCACCAGTCCGCGGAGCACCTGCTGGCGCTGATCAATGACGTGCTTGACCTCGCCAAGATCGAGGCGCGCAAACTCGAGCTGCACCCGGCCGAGTTCGATCTGCCAGAATTCGTCCGCGCCGTGGAGGCCGTCTTCCAGCCCCGCGCTCGGGACAAGAACCTGCTGCTCGAGACCGCGTTCGCGCAGAACCTGCCGCCGGTGGTGGTGGGCGATGCGCAGCGCCTTCGCCAGGTCGTGTTCAATTTGCTCAGCAACGCCGTGAAGTTCACGCGCCAGGGCGGCGTGGTTTTTTCCGTCGAGCCCGCGCCCGCCGGTCGCGTGCGTTTCTCCGTCAGCGACAGCGGCCCCGGCATCGCGGCCGAGGAACAGTCGCGCCTCTTCGAGCCTTTCGCGCAAATCGGCGACCACCGCATGCACGCCGAGGGCACGGGCCTTGGGTTGAACGTGAGCCGCGGCATCGTCGAGCAAATGGGCGGCACGCTCCAGGTGGAGAGCCGGGCCGGCTGGGGCAGCCGCTTCTGGTTCGAGATTCCCCTGCCGCCCGCCATCGGCGCCGCCGCCAGCCCGGTCGTCACGCCGCGCGCGATCATCGGTTACGATGGCCCGCGCCGGTCGGTGCTGGTGGCCGATGACAACCCGACGAATGCGCGGCTGTTGCTCGACATCCTGGAGCCGCTCGGTTTCGAGGTGACCACGACCGTCGACGGCGTGGAGGCCGTCGAGCGCGCCAAGGCCCGCCGGCCGGACCTGGTGTTGCTCGACCTGCGCATGCCGCGACTGGACGGCTTCGGTGCGGCGCGCGCGATCCGCGAGGCGTACCCCGTCGACCCGCCGAAGATGGTGGGCGTTTCCGCGAGCGCGTTCGAACCCGACCGCGAGGCCTGCCGCGAAGCCGGCTGCGCCGATTTCCTGGCCAAGCCGTTCCGCGAGGAACAGCTCTTCGCGGCGCTCGAGCGCCAGCTCGGGCTCAAGTGGCGTTATGCGGACGCGGTTTCCCAATTGCGCGAAACCAACGCGCCGTTTCCCGCCGTGCAGCACGCGCCGGAGGCGGCCGACGCGGAGGCGCTGTTTGAACTCGCCAGCAAGGGCGACGTGGTGGGCGTGCGCGGTTATGCGCAGAGGCTGCTCGACCGCGATTCCCGACTCGCGCCCTTCGCGCAGGGCGTCATCGAACTCGCCGCGCGCTTCAAGATGAAGGCCATCCGGCAGTTCGTGGACCGCTACCGCGGGACCAAGCCATGATCTTGAAGACTGAAAATCGTGAAACCCGACATCTAAATTCGATCGGACATTACCAATTTCACGATTTCACGCTGCCCGATTTCACGATTCCCCTTTCCCCCGCATGGCCGACACCATTCTCATCGTTGACGACACCCCCGCGAACCTGAGCGTGCTCGTGGACACGCTTTCGGAGTCGGGTTACCAGGTGATGGTGGCCGAGGATGGCGAGGACGCCCTGGCGCAGACCACCCACACGAAGCCGGACCTGATCCTGCTCGACGTCATGATGCCCGGGCTCGACGGATTCGAAACCTGCGCCCGACTCAAGGCCGGCGCGGCCACGCGGGACATCCCGGTCATCTTCATGACGGCGCTGAACGACACCGCCGAAAAGGTGCGCGCGTTCAAGGGCGGGGCCGTCGATTACATCACCAAGCCGATCCAACACGAGGAAGCCCTCGCCCGCATCGGCACGCACCTCACGATCCGCCGCCTCCGGGGCAAGCTTGAGCAGCAACTGGCGTTGACCGAGCGATTCATGCGCATCGCGAGCCACGACCTGAGAAACCCGCTTTGCCTGATCCTGATGTCCGGCGAGCTCGCCCGCCGCAAGGGCGCCACGCCTGAGGTGAGCGAGTACCTTTCGAGCATTCACGCCTCCGCCGGGCAGATGCGCCGCATCATCGATACGTTCCTGAATGTCCGCAAAAGCACCGCGGACGGACGGAGCGCGGTGGGTCGCGTCGACATGAATCTCCTCGCCGCGGCCGTCGTGGCGCAGAACGAGCCTGCCGCTGAGCGGAAGCAGGTGACCGTCTCGCTCGAGCTCGCCGACCCGCTACCCCAGGCGAAGGGCGACGGCGGCTACGCCTACCAGGCGCTCACCAACTACGTGAGCAACGCGATCAAGTTTCTGCCGCCGGGCGGCCGCGTGACGGTGCGTTCGCGGGCGGATGATTTCCGCGTGCGGCTCGAGGTCCAGGACAACGGCCCGGGCGTGCCCGCCGCGGAGCGCGCCGGATTGTTCACCGAGTTTGCTCGGCTTTCGAACCGGCCCACCGGCGGCGAGGAAAGCACCGGCATCGGCTTGTCGATCGTGAAGCAGCTGATCGAAAGCGAACAGGGCTCCGTCGGCGCGGAGTTTCCGCCGTCCGGCGGGTCGATCTTCTGGTTCGAGCTCCCCGTGGCGCCGGGCAGCTGATTCACGGCAATTCGGTCCGCTCCGGCGCACCGAGGAAACGCACGCGCCGCACGCGCCAGCCGTCGTCCGTGCGCACCCAGTCGTGGTGCTCGCGGTAACGCAGCCGCAGATGCAACACGCGCCCGGTGGCTGGGTCACGCTCATGGCGTTCCATCACCTGCGTGATCTCGACGTCAGCCGTGTCCTTGGAAACCACCACCTTGTCGATCGTCGTCTCGAGCGAGTCGAGCGTCACAATCCGCCCGAACAAACCCTTTGCGCGCTCCAAGTAGGCGGCGCGGTCGTAGTCCTTCCCATCCGGGCCGGTGAACAACCAATCCGGCGTCCCCCAACGGATGATGCCCGCGGGTTGCTTGGCGCGAATGGCGTCGCGGATGGACAGGATGCGTTCCCGGATCTGCGCCTCCGCCGCCGCGGGCCCTGCGACGCAGGCCGCGAGGCCGAGCAGCGCGAGCCCCAGCAGCAGCGGGCGCAAGGCTTTCATTCGATGCGACCCTCGTCGAATTCCATCAGGTCGGTGACGCTGATGATCTGTTCAAGTCGGTCGGCGCAACCCATGTTGGTCAGCGCCTCCTTCAGGAATTCGCGGCCGCTCGGGGTCATGCCTTTTTGCACATACTCGCGATTCCATTTCGCCACGCGCAAATCCGCCGGGAAAATGGCCCTCAGCTTCGCGTCGATCTCCTCATCAGACGCCGACTCGAACACGATTTTCTCCACTGCGTTCGGGTCGATGCCCAGGTGCATGCACAGGAAACGATCCATGCCGCGCTTGTAATTCTTGGCGTAGCTCGCCGGCAGGGCGCCATGGGCCTTCACGTACTTGGCCTTGGCGATAAACCGCGGGAGGTGCAGCAGCCCGGTCGCGGCGTGGGGCACGTAGGCGGACGGAAGCGTGGTCAACACTTCCCCGGAGGAGCCGGGAATGGGTTTGGAAGGCATCGAGGGGAATTGAAGCCCGCCGTGAGGGCAAAAGGCAATCTCGGGTCTCGCCATCGAGGGGCTCCCGGACCATTTATCGGGGATGAAAGTCCGCCTGCTCCTCGCCCTCATTGCGCTCGTTACCAGCCTCCGGGCCGAACCCGACCTCGCAGCGATCGGTCGCGAACGACAGGAGCTCGACCGCCAGACGGAACGCGCGTCGCAGCAGATCGACCAGGACCAGGAGCAGGCCCTCGTGCCGGTGCACGCCAAGGTCCGGGAGCTCAAGATGGCCGCGGACCGCGCGTTCCAGACCGCGTCGCTCGCGGTGGGCGCCGCCCTCCTCGCCGGCAAGGGCGAGGTCGACACCGCCGCGGTGGAAAAGGCCCGCTTTGAGCAACTCGAGGTCGAGAACCTGGAGGCCAACCAACTGCTGCCGGAGGCGATGGATGCGTTTGAGGAACGTCGCGCCGAGGCGGCCCGCGCGCAGAGCATCGCGGTTGCGAAAATCGAAGCGAAGATGTTCGCCGGTCAGCCCGGCGGCGACAAGGCCGCCAACCTGACCATTCGCCGGGCCGAGCTCTCCGCCCAATGGAACGAGAAAATCGGCCGCCTTGATAAGGAGCTGGAACTTGCGGTCCGGAAAATTCAGCGCGAGCACACCACCCGCGTCAACCGGGCCGAGGCCCGCATCGCGGCCCTCGGCATGAAGGCCGGCGCCGTCGTGAATGCCCGCGTCCGGGAAAAAGCCGCGAAGGGCGAGGCGCCCACCCCGGCCGATCTCACCCCCTCGCCGGACCCCGCCCTGGCCTCCGCGGAGGCCGCCCGGGATGAAGCGCGCAACGCGCTGCAGACCGCCATCGAGCAGAAACAGGCCGACTTCAACCCCCGCCGCACCGCGTTGGAGAACCAGCGCGATGAGGAGCTGGCCAAGCTCGAGGGCTGACCCCCGGGGCGCCGCGAACTCCTTGGCGCACAACCGGCAAGGCCAGCCCCCCGGCCGGAGAGCCGTAACGCATCCTATCACCCCATGCCGCTTCTGGAGCCTGCCCGGCGTGGGCGGGTGACTCACACAGACCTTGCGGGCCAAAGGTTTTTGCCCTGAATTCACCGTTCCGATGCAAAAGCTCTCCTTCGACAAACGCCGCATCAAGTTCCTCTTCCTCGAGGGCATCCACGCGAACGCCGTGAATGCGCTGACCAACGACGGGTACACGTCCGTCCGCAGCCTGCCGAAGTCGCTCTCCGGCGAGGCGCTGAAGACCGCGTTGAAGGACGTCCATTTCCTCGGCATCCGCTCCCGCACGGAAATCACGGAGGAAATGCTGGCGGCTGCGCCGAAACTCGCGGCGATTGGTTGTTTTTGCATCGGCACGAACCAGGTCGACCTGCCGGCCGCCGCCAAGCGCGGCATCCCGGTGTTTAACGCCCCCTACTCGAACACGCGCAGCGTGGCCGAGCTCGTGTTGGGCGAGGCCATCATGCTGCTGCGCGGCATCCCGGGCAAAAACGCACTCGTGCATCGCGGCGGCTGGACCAAGAGCGCCGAGGGCAGCGTCGAGGTGCGCGGCAAGACGCTCGGCATCGTCGGTTACGGCCACATCGGCACCCAGCTCGGCATCCTCGCGGAGCACCTGGGCATGCGCGTGTTGTTCTACGATATTTCCGGCAAACTCCCGCTCGGTAATGCCAAGCCGGTCAGCAAACTCGCGACGTTGCTGGGCGAAAGCGACGTCGTCACGCTGCACGTGCCCGAGACCGCGCAGACGAAAAACATGATCGGCCGCACGCAGCTCGCCGCGATGAAGAAGGGCGCGCACCTGATCAACGCCGCGCGCGGCACAGTGGTGGACATCGCCGCGCTGACCGACGCCCTTGAGCGCGGCCACCTGGGCGGTGCCGCGATCGACGTTTTTCCCGTGGAGCCGAAGGGCAACGACGAGGAGTTCCAGTCGCCGCTGCGCAAGTTCGACAACGTCATCCTCACGCCGCACATCGGCGGTTCCACGATGGAGGCGCAGGCCAACATCGGCACCGAGGTCGCCGACAAGCTGATCCGCTACTCGAACAACGGCTCGACGGTGACCGCGGTGAATTTCCCGGAGGTCACGCTCCCGGAGCACGCCGGCACCGGCAAGAGCCGCCTGTTGCACATCCACGAGAACGTCCCGGGCGTGCTGGCGCACATCAACGAGCGCTTCAGCCAGCACAAGATCAACATCTCCGCGCAATACCTGCAGACGAACGAGTTCATCGGCTACTGCGTGATGGACGTCGACGCGGCCGCCAGCGAGATCGCGATCGACGAGCTGCAAAACGTCCCCGGCACCATCCGCGCGCGGTTGTTGTACTAGGGAGTGTTTTCAAACCTCAGGGAACAGTAGAAGCAATAAAAGATCATAGCGTGGACCATGACATTTACATCACGGCTGGAGTTGCCGGAGCCGCTGTGGGCTCGGCTAAAAAAATTAAGGTAAGCGGTCGCGGAA
>JBGAKQ010000008.1:0-162279 GCA_044224295.1 Lacunisphaera sp.
CGGTGTGCGTCGCCGCCCCAGCGTGTCGCGCTTCTCTCCGGTCTCCACCAACTCTGTCGTAGCCGTCGTATGAGTCACCATTACGACACTCTACCGTATCGTAGCTCTCGTAACTACGAGGCAGCCGGGACGACGCTTACAAAGATCGGACCGATACGGCAAAATGCCTAAGGTGCGATTGCCATCGCGCCCAATTCAGAGTTCGTGCGCCTCCTGCGGCAACTACCACTGCCAACGGACACCGCCTGTAGCCAAGCGCGGCGTGCCTGTGCTGACAATCCCATCAGCGGTTCTTCCGGTTTCAACGCGTGCATTGCCGAGGTTTTCCATGTTAACGAACAATTCCCTTCCTGATCTGAACGTCCATCGCACGCCCAAGTCGAGGATCGCCACGGCTCCTAGCACCAGCTGATTTTCGTCGTCTTCAAACTGCCTGTCAATGAATCGAACGCGTGGCGTCACCGACCATGACCCAAAGTGCCAGTCCCCTCCAACGGTGGCACTCCGTGGTGGCACTTGTGCGAGATGCTTGCCGGCAAGCGCCGGAGCGGCGGCAACTCGACTGACGACGGCACCGTTCTCAAGATACGCGAAATACATTTTCATCGCGGGACTTGGATGCCACTCAAAATTGACTTCGACACCGGCCACACGCAGCCGATCTAGGTTTTGCCGCTGCCGCCCGATGCCACCGGCGGGCACAAAGCCGACTACCGGAAAGGTCCCGGGGCCGTGCGCGAGCGTCACGCTTCCAACGGCATCGTGCAATTCACTCCAAAACGCCGTAGCGCCGACTTGGATATTACCCCTGGTATAATCCACCCCAAACTCGCGACTCAAGGCGCGCTCCGTCCTTAAACTTGCATTGGCCTCGGTGATGACGTTGCCGACTCGAAACGGACGATAAAGCTCGTTGAGCGTGGGGCGGCGAAAGGCTTGCTGTCCTGCAGCCCGGAGGCGCCATGCTCCGATCGGCTTCCAAACCAGCCCCAAGCTCGGACTGAGCTCAAGCCCGAGACGATCGGAGTATTGTTCGTCTCGCAGAATGGAACCACTCGGCATATCCACCTCGCGGCGGTGCCCGCCGACCTCGCGCCAATCGTCGAGCCGGAGCCCGGCGGTCAGCCGCCAATCCTGCACCAGAGCGCGTTCGTGCATGACGTAAACGCCGAGAAAATCTTGTGCGCCGCCAGCGGTGCGCAACCGGGTGAAGTCACCGTTGCTGAAGTTGAAATGCTCCCGGGTTTCGCCACGCACCCGGCGAAAATCGACTCCGCCGCTACTGCGGGCTCCATCTTCCTGCTTCCACTCGAAGGTCCCGGCCGCGCCAAATGCAATCGCGGGCACGGCAAACTGATCGCTTGCTGGACTTTCAGCGGTGCGGGCCGCATTGACCGTGCTAAACGTGCTATGGAAGACCTGATCTTGATAGTAAGCTCGGGCCGTCCAGCTGAACCGTGCAGAAGAATCCCCTTCAAGCAGGATTGAACCGAAACTTTCCCCCGAAGCGTTCTGCTGGAGCGCGGTGCCATTCCCCCTTTTTTCAGCATAGGTTCGGCCCATGATCGTCAGTTTTGCGTGATTGCCGACCGCCTGCACCCACTGCGTGGCCAGCCAATGGTGCCGACTCCATGCTGGAATATCAACTGGGCCCCGGTTTTCCGGGGCTACTAGACGGAAGCCATTTGTAGCAAAGTCTCGAGCTGCAATGGACAGCATCCCAGGGCCAATGGATTGAACCAGTTCTCCCTCGACACTGCGCGTTGCGAAATCACCCGCAGTAGCGGTGATTCGCCCGCCCTGCGTGGGCGGCAGGGTCAGTAGTTGCACTACTCCCCCAAGGGCGGAGTTGCCCCACGGAATCGCTCCGCCTCCAAACACGATCTCACTGCGGCTGATAGACTCTCGCGGCACTTTGCTCCAAGACACCCAACCGCCGAATGGATCGTTCAGCGGCACGCCATCAAGCAGAATCAGCGTGCGACTCGCCCCGCTAGGGCCAATTCCACGCAATGACACGCCTTGGGCCGTGGGATTAGCCGTCAGGCTGTCGCTGCGTCGAAATAATGAAAACCCAGGGGCCGCACGTAGTGCTCCGTCCAACGTAGATGTTGGCGCCAGCCTCAGATCCGATCCTTCGATCAGGCGCACTGAAAACGGAACTTGGTCCGTTGGCTGCGTCAGGCGACTGGCGGTAACCGTGATCGGATTCAATGTCACGGTCACGGTTTGCCCCTTTAGAAGGGGCACCGAAAAGGCCAGCATTTGAAAATAGGCCAGGAGCTTCACTGAAATCACCTCCGCGCTCTCATTCGGATCCAGTTCGGCAACCATGCCGCCATTGTGCGTTGTCTTCGGTCTGCCCCATCAGCCAAAATCGTGTCGCAGATCTCGCCACCGAGCACGATTTTTTTGGCCGAAGCATGAGGGTGACTGTGGGGGCCTAGCTAGTTCTCCATGGCCGAAAGCCACACACGGCTTTGGCGGCTCAAGGCGTTCCGCGCGCGTAGATGTCGTCGTAGCGGGTGATGTCGTCCTGCTGCCAGTTGCCGAACGCCACCTCAAGCACGCGCACCGGCCGGTCGCCCGAGCAGCTCAAACGATGCCGCTCGTTGGCGGGAATCCATATCTCGTCGCCGGCGCCATGCGTGCGCGCCGTGTTGCCGACCTGCACAACCGCGCCGTCATCGAGCACGATCCACAGCTCCGCGCGACCGGTATGGGACTGGAGACTCAGTTTCTGGCCGGGCCTTACCGTCATGAGACTTACTGTGCACTCGTGGTTGTGCGCGTATTGTTTGAACGAACCCCATGGGCGTTCGACAAACCCGACGGAGGGCTTCCCGGCGGGAATGGGTTTGGTGACGTAGTTTTTGGTCATGTTCGGAGGATTATTGCAGGATTCGGCGGGTTTACGGCTGGCGGAGCACGAGGGTTGGCCAGCCACCGCGACTGATGACGACGTGCCGGAAGTTCTTTTGGGCGATGGTGCCGTAATCGTGGCCGGCGCGCGCAGGATACACCCCAAGATAGGTCAACGGCACCGTCCCGGTGTTCACCGTGCGATGGGCGGTGTGGCCGGGCACATAGACGGCGTGGTTTGGGCGGAGCGGCGCCAATCGGCTCTCACCCGTCGCCTCGTCCTCCAGCAGCATCGCACCCTCGCCACTGAGACCGAAGTAAAACTCCGCGGCCGGTCGCCATGCATGCAGGTGGCCCTTGGTGAGAAAATACTCATCGCCGATCCGGCCGGGCATCACGCAGCCTACCCCGTAGTGCAGGTCCCCGTCGCCGGCCGCGGGCTCCACGCTCGCAACTCGATAGAGCAATGGATTGCCCCGAGCCAGCGCGGCCTCGTAAGCCGCCTTGTCGGCGAAGCAGCCGCGCAGATCCGCGAGGCGGCGCTCCACGGGCTTGGCTCCGGCCAGTTCGCCTGACGCGGGATCGTAACGAGAGAGAATTTGATCGAGGTTGAACATGGGAAAATCAGGCGCGCACGAAGGCCTTCATCGTGGCACATTCCGATCCAACCGCGGCGCCATGCGGCCGGATCGTGTAGGGGCCGACCGACGCCGGCACGATAAAGCTTTCGGCATAGTGCACCACAACCGGCGCAAATGCACCTGTCGGGCTCTCGACCACGGCCTCTTCGCCCTGAACGAGGTTCAGAACGTTGACGCCGCCATGCGTGTCGTGCGGCACCGTGCCGGTGAACCAATGCCGCCTGGTTTCGATGAACTCAAGTTCCTGCAAGCCGGTGCGCTCCTCTCGCCAGCCCGCACCGTGACCAAGCGGCGTTACCGCATTCACAAGATGGTGCGCGGTCCAAGCCGACTGGCGATCCCACTCGATATTGGCCGCGCCATGCGCGAGGTGGATCGGCCGAGGTTTGCCGTCAAGACCGAGCCGACCCCAATCCCACAGCTTGAACGTGAAGATGTAAGGCGTGGCGCTGATCTCGAGCACCATGGCCTCCGCCCCGGAGCAGTGCACCGTGCCGGCGGGTATGAGAAAATGATCGTGGGCCTTCGCCGGCCAGCGATTCGCGTAGCGATCAGCATCGAACGGAGCGCCCCCCGCCTGCGCCGCCGCAAGGTCGCGCAAAAGGGCATCGCGATTCGCCCCTTCCTTCAGGCCGAGATAAACCGCCGCTCCGGGACCAGCCGCGAGGATATAGTAGCTCTCATCCTGCGTGTAGTGCATTCCGAAGTGACGCTGGATGTAGTCCGTGAGCGGATGCACCTGGAACGAGAGGTTGCCCCCACCGATGGTGTCGAGAAAATCGAACCGGATCGGAAACTCGTCGCCGAACCGGGCACGCACCTGCGCCCCGAGCAGCGCGGTCGGCTGGTCGAACACCAGGTTGATTGACGGCAGCTCAATGCATCCGCCGCCGAGATCCAGGAGCAGGCTGTTCTCCTCCGGGACGCAGTCGAAACACCAACCATAATTCTTAACGGAGCGGTCGAGATCGCACGTCTCCTTCATCCATTGACCGCCCCATGGCGCCGGATCGAAGAACGGCACGACGCGGAACGGCCGGGTCACTGCTTGGCGCAGTCCGAGCCGCACAGCCTCGCCCTCGGCGAGTTTCGGCGCCGCCGGCGCGTGGGTGTCCAAGACGAAATCCCACTCGGCGATCAACGGGCGTTTCCACCGGTCGGCCACACGCCAGTCGACGAAGAATGCACGCTTGTATTGGAGGCTGGCCGGGAGCGAGTGGTTCGCGGTGCCAAGATTTGCCGCAGCGTTGCGCCGGAAGCGCAGCTGTGCCTCCCAGCGAGCCAGGTCGGCGTAGACGAACAGGTCACCCTCGGCAATCAGCCGGGCGCCACAGCCGACGACGAGCACCAGGCCGGGTCCCGCCGCAGCCAGCCGGGCCCGCGCGGCCGCCAATTTGTCAGGATCAAAAAACTGCGGCAAATTGAGCCCGCTCAAATAGCCAAAGACCGGGTCATCGCCACCGAGGAACGGTGCGACGAGTGGCTCGATCTCCGCCGGCGACCGCAGCGAGTCGGCTGCGGCAATCACCAGAACCGGCGAAAGCCTTGCCTGCAATTCCAGCCGCACCGCAGCCTCGTCCACACCCGGATAGCATTCCACGACCAGCACCCGGGCGGAGTCCGCCCGCACAGGCCGGGCGCTTTGAAGGCGCGCGGCAATCGCGTCCCAACCGGAAACGACGGCATTTTCCGTGCCTGGCACAGCGACACTGGGGAACTTCTCATAGTTAACCTTGCGCATGGGAAGACAACGAGGCACGGCCTCTTTCGGAATCTGCCAAGCGGACCACTAGGGAGCCCAAGAACGGTTGAGACCGAATAGGCCACCCCGCGCAAACGCGGCGACCGACGGAAACTTTCTGGATGGCATTCATACAACGCTCAGCTGTTCGCGCACCAGCCATTCGCCGGCGACCAGCGCGGCCGTCTCGCCGAGCGCTGAAGGCAATATCTCCACCCGTCCCCAGGGGGTGTGTGCGTGACGAGCGACATGTTCACGCACGGCGGGCAAGACCACTTCACTGCTGGCCATGATACCGCCACCCAGCAGCACCCGCTCCGGGTCACAGAGATGGATCAGGTTAACGACGAGTGTGCTCCAAATTTGCAGGCTCCGAGCCCGCAAAGCCAGCGCGCAGGCGTCCCCCTCTGCCGCGTGGCGGAACACTGCGGCATAGTCCAGCGTCGGGACCCGAGCCAACGGACTGCAAGCCAAGTCCGGCATCTCCAAGGCGATCGCGCCCAGATAGGCGGTTGATGCTTCGGCCTCGGCACACCCCAGGTTGCCACAGCCACAACGCCGGCCACCGACACACACGGTCATATGCCCGCCCAGGATGCCCGCCTGACCATGTCGCCCGCGGAGCACACGACCTTCAATGATGGCGCAAGCGCCCAATCCTGTGCCGAGGGTGACCATCACTAGGTTATCGCAGCCCCGCCCTGCGCCGGACTGCCATTCGCCGATCATGGCCAATCGTGCATCATTTTCGATGGCCAGCGGCAAAGCGAACTCCGCTCGGGCCCACCTGCGCAAGTCCAGTTGTGGCGCATCGGCATATTTCCCCTGATGGCTCAGCACCCGGCCGGTCGCCACGTCGACCAGGCTCGGAAATGCCACGGCAATCCCCTCACAATCCGCTGCCACCATCCCTAACTCCGCCAATAGCCGCCGCCAGGCCGCCGCCAGCACCGGCAACTGCGGCGCAAGCCTCTTTCGCGTAATCACGGGTTCCACCGTCGACGCCAGCACCTGGCCGTCGCGCACGACGCCGACTTTCATCCGGGTGCCGCCAAGGTCGCAGGTTAGAACGGTCATAGGCCCTCCCCCGCCGGCCGCCACATCCGGCCAATTTCCTCGAGCGTGCGCCCCTTCGTTTCGGGCACCCATCGTAGGATAAAGATGAACGACAGCAGGCTCGCGCCGGCATAGAGCCAGAACGTGCGCGCCGGCCCGATGGCCGGGCTGTCCGTGAGCATCGGGAACGTCTGGGCCACCACATAACACGCCCCCCACACCGCAAACGCCGCGACGGACATCGCCCGTCCCCGCAGTTCATCGGGAAATATTTCAGAACAGAACAGCCAGGTGATCGGCCCCATCGCCACGGCGAAGGCCGCGATGAAGGTCACAACACCCACAAGCAGCAGTGGACCATGTTGCCCGGTGTGAAACAACCAACCCACCAGCATCAGCGCCACTGCCTGCACCAACGTGCCCGCCAGCAATAAGGGCCGCCGGCCCAATGTATCCACGCCGGCGATCGCGACGAGGGTGAAGACGAGGTTGATTAATCCGACCCACACCGAGGCCGTGAAGGCCGTATCCTTCACCGCCCCGGCCGACTCGAAGATTCTGGTCGAGTAATACATCACGGCATTGATTCCGCAAAATTGCTGGAACACGGCCAACAGCACCGCGAGCACGAGCGGCCGCCGATAGCCCGGAGTGAAAAGGGCCGAGAACCCTGGCTCCGCGGACGCAGCCGATTTGCTCATTTCCGCCAGCACGGCTTCCGCCCGCACCGGTTCCTCCACTTTCCCCAGCACCTCGTGCGCTTCGTTGATCCGGCCGCGCCGCGCCAACCAGCGCGGACTCTCGGGCACGATGGCAAGCAATCCGAAGAACAACAGCGCCGGCACGACTTCCATCGCGAGCATCCAGCGCCAGCCCATCGCCGTATTCCATGCCTCATCGCCCAGGCCCTGGATGAACCGGTTGACGAATAGCGTGAGAAAAATCCCGGTCACGATTCCAAGCTGGAAGAGTGAGCCCAGCCGCCCGCGCCATTTCTCGGGCGCGAGTTCCGCAATATAGACCGGGCAGATCATTGACGAAGCCCCGATGCCCAGGCCGCTTATGATCCGGGCCGCGAGGAATTCACCGAAAGTGCGCGGCACCGCCGATAAAAGCCCCGAGACCGCATACAAGATCGCACAAAGAAAAAGCATTTTCCGGCGGCCGAACCGGTCGCTCAGAAAGCCTGCCGCCATCGCGCCAGGTATACACCCGAGGATCGCGCTTGCTCCTGCTAGACCCTCCTGGACCGGACTTAGGCCGAGGTGTGCCTTGAGGTAGGTATTGGCTCCGTTGATGACGGCTGTATCGTAGCCGAACAGAAACCCGCCGATGGCGGCGACCCCGGTGACAAAGAGCAGGAAACGGAGACGGGAGGCGGTGGAGGACATGGCAGCGGAGGACACTCAGTTGGGACGAATGCGATTCGGGATTTAACGGACGACAAAAACATAGGTGCCCGAAGCAACCTCGAGCACGGCGTGGTTCGCGGTCCGGGACCGCAGGGTGACCCCTTCCGCCGACTCGAGTGGTCGCCCGCCTTCCATCAGGCTGGCCCCGGCGCGTGCCGGCAGCGTGACCGTTGCGCGAGTGTTGGCCGGCACGACTACGCGCAGCTCGAATGCCCCGTCGCCCGTCACCCGCCAATCGCTCTCGATGCGACCGCACACCGAATCGTAGCCACCCTTCGCTGCGGTCAGGTCGCCGACGGGATTGGGCGCGATTAGGAATTTTCTGAAACCCGGGGCCGTCGGATCGACTTGAATGCCGGCAAGTGATTTCATCATCCAGGCGTTCACATCGCCGAGGAAAGTGTGGTTGTGGGACTCGGTGCCATTCCACTGTTCCCAGAGGGTCGTAGCCCCCTGCCCGATCCACCAACCCCAACCCGGCTGGGTCTTCTGTCCCGCAATGGCGTAGGCGACGTCAGTCCGTCCACCGGCGCTGAGCGAGTTAAGCACGTATTTCGAGCCGAGCAGGCCGAAGTCGAGGTGGTTATCGTTACCCGCGACCGCCGCAACCAGCGAGCCCAGCACGCGCGCCTCCTCCGCGGATTCCACCAAGCCCTGATACAGCGCGCAACCTAGCGCCGTCTGGCTGCCAAGGCTGTAACTCGCCGTTGCCGCATCGTAGAACTGCCGATTAAAAGCCGCACGTATGGAATCAGCGAGCGCCGTGTATTTTGCCGCGTCTTCTGCTTTTCCGAGCCAACCGGCAATGGTGGCCACGAGCCGGGCGTCCCGATAATAATAGCCGGTGTCCGTCACCGCTTCGGGAGTCGTGGTCTTCCATGGCGCCCAGTCTCCCAAGCCGATATTGAGGATCCCGTCTTGGGCCCGCGTGGTGAGGTAATCGACATACCGCTTGTAACCCTCGTAATTCGCCCGCAACAGCGTGTCGTCTCCATAGTATTCATAGAGATGCCATGGAACGAGCAGGAAGGCGCTGTCCCAAGCGGGCCCGCTGCCAAACGCATAGCCCCAGCCGCCGGTGGGCACGATGCCGGGCAGCGCCCCGATGGTGGACTGTTCGTCCGCCACGTCGTTGATCCATTTCTGGTAGACCGTGATACCGTCGGCATAGAAAAGTCCCTGCTCGCACGCGATGTGCGCATCGCCGGTCCAGCCGTTCTTCTCGCGGTGCGGACAATCCGTCGGAATGCCGAAGAGATTGGATAGATACGACCAACGACCGTTCTGCCAGATCTGGTTGAGGAGCCGGTTTGAGCACTCGAACTCGCCGACTAGGGGCACTGCGGAATGGAAATAACGGATGGTGAAATTATCCGCCGTAAGCCGGCCGGGAGCCCCGGTCACCTCGACATACTGGAAGCCATGGTAGGTGAAACGTGAATGCCAGCGCTCCAAGCCCTCTCCCTTGAAGGTGTATTCCTCGGACTGGCACGCTTGCGTCGGGTCGCGGCGCTGGACGAAGCGCTCCATGTCGGACTGATCCAGACGTCGCTGCCCATCCAGCAACTCGCCGTAACGCAGCTTGATCGTGGTGCCGGCCGGTGCCGCCAGCGACAGCTCGGCGTTGCCAGTCAGGTTCTGGCCGGCGTCGACCAGGAACACCCCAGGTGCAGTCTCGACGACCGACACGGGTTTGAGCTCCCGATCGAGACGGATCGGGTGCATCGCCTGCGCCACGATCCGTCCTTTCGGTGCGTCGACCGCCAGGGCGGGTGCCCAGGCGCGGTCATCGAATCCCGGCCGGTCCCAACCTGCCTGCTCGAGCCGGGCATCATAGGCCTCGCCGCTGTAGATACTGGAGAAAGTGATGGCGCTGTCGCTGGTCCGCCATGATTCGTCCGAAGCGATCGTCTCGGTGCGCCCATCCTCATACTGCACGCGCAGTTCGAGCAGGAGTCGTGGAGTGGAACGCCAAGGAGCTTCGTCGAAATACCAGACCGCCTTTGTCTCAACGTTGAACCAGCCATTGCCCAACATGACGCCAATCACGTTCTTCCCGTTCTGGAGCGAAGCTGTGACATCGTAGGTGACGGCCAGCACGCGGCGATCGTAGCGCGTGTAACCGGGGTCGAGCAGATGATCCCCTACACGCTGCCCATTTATCGAAAGCTCGTAGTAGCCAAGACCCACAATATAGATCCGCGCGCTCCGGACTTTGCCATTGAGTGCAAATGCCCGGCGCAACAAGGGCGGTTGTGTCGGCTTTGCCTGTTGCCTACCCAAGTAAGCTGAGCGGGCAATCCATTTCCCATGCCAGTCCGGAGGATTGAGCAACCCAGTCTCCCACCAAGCAACCGGACTCCAAACCGAGGGCTGATCCTGCTCGTCCCACACCCGGACGCTCCAGCAGGCCCGTTCAGCTGAACCAATCGCAGAACCCGCATAAACGATGGCGTTAGTTCTAGTCGAAAAGATTTTGCCGCTGTCCCACAGCGTGCCACGACCGGCCTGCAGCTCAGCTTCGTTCCGCGCCACCAGTATCTGGTAAGCCGTCTGGCGCCGTGCCCTCCCTTCACCAACCACGATCCAACTCAAGCGCGGTGTCGCAGCATCGAGGCCTATCGGATTATCCAGATATTCGCAACGTAGCCGCTGAGTCACAAGCGGTGAAGCCGCGGGGAGCATTGTTGAAAGGAGGCTGCTCATTAGGATTTCACCGACGAGGCGGCGAAAGAAGACGGGCATAAACGATCAAGGGAGTTTCTTTGTGGGCAGACTGAATGCGACGTAAGCATCTCCCGCCGGACCGCCGACTTTACCGCCACCGGTTGCGGTAATGACGACGAACTGACGACCAGCGACCTCATAGACCGCGGGAGCCGCGTAGCCGCCGAAGGGCAGTTTCGCCTTCCACAGCTCTTCACCCGTGTCGGCATCGAACGCCCGGATCATCTCGTCATGCGTGCCGGCGCAGAAAACCAACCCGCCGGCCGTGACCGTCGCGCCGCCCAGATTCTGGGTCCCGGTCTTGGGGATTCCGCGTTTGGTCAAATCAGCATATTCGCCCAGGGGCACGCGCCAAAGGACCTTTCCCGTGTTCAGGTCGTAGCAATTCAACAGCCCCCAAGGAGGTTGGTTGCCGGGGTAGCCCTCGTGGTCGAGGAGAAAGTTGAACCCGTCAAATGCATAGTCCGCTTCGCCGGTCGCAAGCCGCGTCGGTGGCTGGTTCCGCCGGAAGAGGAAATCAAGCAGCGCCTGGCGCTCCACGTCGCTCATCGGCGGGGCCGGCGGCATGGCTCCCCGCCCGGTGCGAAGCAGCGTCGAAACCTCTTCATCGGTCAATCGGTGCCGGAGGCCGATGAGCGGCGGGATCATACCGTTGCCCTGCCTTTCCTCGCCGTGGCAAGCGAAGCAGGTCTGCCGGTAGATCGCTTCCCCCGCGGAAGGCGGAAACCGGGGGTCGCGCTTGCCCTCGTCGGCGGCGAATACGGTGACCTTTGAAACGATCCGGTTGGAAGTGACATAGAGTCGCCCCGTCGCGATGTCGGTCGCCGAGCCCGACCATTCCCCGCCCCCGCGCGTGCCGGTGAAAAGATTCGGCTTCCCTTCGACGAAGGGTCTGAACCAGCCATAGGTGGACTTCTCCACCTGCTTCATGACGAACTCGTGTGCCTCGGGGGTCCGGGTCGTGACGTCGCTGAGCTTGAAGTCAGGTGACGAAATCAATTCGGGTAATTCAGGATCCGGCTGATATGGCGCGGTGCGTTCACCGGGCAAGGTCGAGACCGGCGCACGCCGCAAACGGAACGGAAAGACCGGTTGGCCGCTCACCCGGTCAAGCAGCAGCAGCACCCCAGCCTTCGAAATGCAGGTGACGGCATCCACCTCGCGGCCGTCGCGCTTGATGGTCACCAGGGTCGGCGGGGCGGCGTTGTCGAGATCCCAGATGTCATGCCGGACGTTCTGAAAATGCCACAGCCGGCGGCCGGTGAGCGCATCGAGCGCCAGCACGCAGTTGCTGAAGAGGTTGTCGCCCACGCGATCCACACCGATGAAATTCGGCTGCGCTGCACCGATGGCGGCGAACACCATGCCGCGCTGTTCGTCGATCGAGAGACCGCCCCAGCAGTTGGCGTAGCGTTTCTCCTTTTCTACCCCCTGCCAGGTGTCCGCTCCGAATTCGCCGCCACGCGGCACCGTGTGAAAGCGCCAGAGCATGGCGCCGGTCCGCAAATCGTAACCGAAGAGATCGCCGTAAAGCCCCGCTGTCACCAAAACGTTCTGATAAACTGCCCCGCCGGCGGTCGCCCCGGTCGGCAGCGGTGTCCGGCCATTTTCACCGAACTCCACGATCGGCCGACCAGACTTCGGGTCGAGCGCATAAAGCCAGTTTCCGCTGCCGAACAGGATGCGTGCGGCATGGCCTTCCACGCCCGGCCAATACACCAGCCCCCGGCGGGCGGGCTCGTCCTCCAAACGCGGATGAGCGGGTTGTTCCACCTTGAACCGCCAGCGCTCCGCACCGGTCGCTGCATCCAAAGCCACGATGTCGCGTCCTGCCGTCGGCCCGAACAACACCCCATCCACCACGATGGGCGTGCACTGGATGTTCCGTGCGCCATCGCCCGAATGA
This sequence comes from Lacunisphaera sp., assembly GCA_044224295.1. Classification (GTDB taxonomy): domain Bacteria; phylum Verrucomicrobiota; class Verrucomicrobiia; order Opitutales; family Opitutaceae; genus Lacunisphaera. Next base: position 12,346 of record JBGAKQ010000008.1, read on the forward strand.
TAGGTCCAAGCGACTGTGAGCTGGGAGACGTTGGATCGGTTGATCTGCGCGTGAACGGAATAGCGACGCGACCCCGCATCACCCTGGGACCTTGTCCAGTGGGCGAAAGACTGCGGGTCGAGCGGCAGGGCAGCGGTCAGTTCGTTTGGCTGCGCCGCTGGGATCACCTGATATTCCGGCAGGGCCAAGCGCGCCCCGGCATCTTCCAGCGTGGCCGGAGATGCCGGAGAGCGCAGCGGGACCGGGCCCCCCCGGGCCAGTCCCATCTGACCACTTACCCAAAGGCAAAAAAGCGAAATTACATATCTCGTTCTCATGATTTCATTGGTTCCGGCGCGACGCTTCCGGGTTTGGCGGTGCGACGCCCGCTTCTGATTCGCGGTTGATGATTCGGCCGCCCCCGGTGCGGGCTTCCTCGATTAGGCGCAGGTCCGTGGCGTCTCGATCCCACGGACGTGCACCGGCGTTGGCCAGCACCCAGGCCAGCGTTTTGTCCGCCGGCAGGGCGTGCAAGCGCGGCGGCCAAACCGGCGGACGGTCCACCGGGTGCATCTCCGGCGAAGGTCGATAGGGCAGTTGGCGGTATTCGTAGCCGGACGTGGTTGGGACGGCTTTCTTAAAATCGTCCCGGCGGTCCGACAGGCTGCGGAATCCCGGCTGCACAGGCAACGACCGGCCGGCAGCGTCGAGGAAAATATTGTCCTGCAGATAAAAATCACAGGGGCCATAGTCCGGCCATACTTCGAAGAACTCGAAGCTAGGCGCCGAGCTCGGCCCCTTGCGGGCCACGTTGCCCGTCAGGGTCAGTAGCGCGCGTTGCGGTTCCCTGCCCTTCCACTGATCGGGCACGAAACCGAACTGCACGACCCGCTCGCCGGGATTGTGCACGACGTTGTTGACGAACGCCGCCCGCACGCCGCCCTTGAAAAGCGGATTGCGGTCGTTGTTGCTGATGTAGAGATTCCCGATGATCGCGATCTCGGAGGCGTTGTCGTGAATGAGCGACCCCATCGAGTGCGAGCCCTTCGAGTGCGTTGACTCATCGAGCGCCTCGCCGACGATACAGTGGCTGAACGTCACGCGATGCGAGGTGTTCATCCGCCATTCGTCAGGCGTGCTGCCTTTGAACTGGGGCCCGGACGCGCTCAGGTTCTCGTCGGTCGCCCACGTCAGCGAGCAATGGTCGATGATAACGTCATAAGCGCCGCCACCGCTTGAAAGCCCATCAACCTCCCACCCGCTGCGCGCGGCGCGCAGCCCGGCACCCGGACGAATGCGGAGATGCCGAAAGATCACATCGTGTGTGGACACATGAATCTCGCCGTTCGTGCACGTAATGCCAGGGGAGGCCGCGGTTTCGCCGGCCACCGTGATATACGGCTGCACTACGTTGAGTGATTGCCCGCCGAGATCGATTACGCCAGAGACGGAGAACTCGATGACCCGCGGACCTTCCGCCGCCAGCGCTTCAGCTAGGGAGCCAGCACCGGTCGCCGCGAGCGTGGTAACGCGAATGAGTTTGCCTCCGGCGCCGCCGCGCGTCTCGGTCCAGCCAGGTGGGGTCTCCCATGCAGCTGGCGACCCTTCTGCGGCGCGGGCAAGGGCAAAGCTCACCAGTGTCGTGAAGACGAAAGCTGCGGCCGCGGACAAAAATGAGGTGATTCTCATGGCAAGTCGGGCTGGCACCATGCCATGCGTTTGGCAAAGTCACGTTGGTAGTCAGGCCGCCAGCGGCTCACGGCCGTGCGCGGGTCGAAATCGGCCGTGGCCGGGATATCGCGATACCATCCGTCGGCCTCGCGGCGGAATTGCCCGCCCCAGCCGGGCTTCGTGGGGTCGTTTGGATCGTTACCACCGAGCGGCAGGAAGAAAAACCAAGACGGCACGTCGCCGTCCTTCATGCAGCGGTTGGGATTGGGTAATGTATAGGTCTTCGTGGGATAAAGCGCCCCGAGCGGCCCGCGATTAAGGATATGCTCCTGCGCCCAACTCAGACTGGTGAGCGTCTCATCTCCGGTGAGATACATCCCCCGATAGGTCGCCGTCTCCTTCGGCTGGCCCTCCGCCGCGACGCTGTAGATGAAAAACATGCCGGGAAACTCGGCCCGCATCCACGCGATGATCCCGTCTTGGTCATCAATGCAGTAGGCACGGAATTTTGCCACAAATGTGGCGAAACCCTGCTCGCCACGATCGTGTTTTACGCGCCACAACGCCTGGGCAAGATCGGTCTGCCCGCCGCCGATCATGATGTTGAGCGGACGCTCGCGGCTCCCCGCGTCGATCCGCTCGACCAGCATGCGGGAGCCGTCCGAGTCATGGCCTTCCCCGATGAAAGCGCGTCCGTAGTTCGGGTTGCCCGATACGATCCTTGACAGGAGCTGCTCGCTCGAAGGCCAACCGGTGGCATGCCGCTGCAGGTTCGGTAGCACTTGGCCATACGCCTGGACCACTTCGCGAATCCAATCGGGGTGCGTGATCGGCCCGCCTGGAGCGTGGTTCTTGCGGACCGCCGTGGCCATGAGTATCTCGAGATCGAATTCGTTGGCATAGACCATCAACCGGATCAGGGTCTGCTTGTCGTCGGGATCGCCGCCAAAGTCGTCGAGCACCGCGAGCCGGGGCCGATCCGCGGCAAACCCAGCGACCGCGGTCAGCAGCAGCGCGCTCCAGACGAGACGAAGGAAGATTGATGAACGAGGATTCATATTGGATATGGCCGGCCTATTTGAACACCACGGTTTCCCCTACTTCGATCCGCACCGGCCCGAGCAGGCCGGATTCGAGGAGAGGTGAATCGGCCTTGAACGGATTGAACGTGGTCCAAGTGCGGCGGTCCTTTTCGGGCAGCTGCAAGTCGCCAATGATGCGGTTCGGCCAAAGATTGGTCACCCGCACCTCGAGACGGTTCTTCCCGGCATGTGCCGCGCCCGAAAGGGCGATGTGGAAAGGCGGCTTCCACAACGCCCCGAGATCCTGTCCGTTGAGCTTCACCTCGGCGATTTCCTTCACGCGCCCGAGATCGAGCCGGAGAATCCGGCCCGACGCGATGGCCTCCGGCGCGAGATCAAATTCCTTCACATAGGTCGCGGTTCCGGAGAAATGTTTCACCCCCTCGTTCGCCTGTTCCGTCCACGACGCCAGTTGCGCCAACGGCCATTCTGCCGGCGCACCCCATCCCGGCGGGAACTTCACGGTCCACGCGCCCGTCAATTCCGTCACACCGGGTAGCGGAGCCACGGTTGCACGCAATGTCCGGCCTGACGCAGTTTTCATCTCATAGGTGCCGGACTGCCAGACTGGAAACGTCATCGTCCCGTCATCCGTCACCGTCAGCGCCTCCTGCTTCGAAACCGCCCCGCCGTCCCGGGCAAAGCTGATGACGGGATCGACGGCCCGATTGGATGCTCGAAAGACGACAAAGACCGAGCCGGCGGGATCGAAGCCGACCGGAACCAGCGTCTGGCCGTCACGCTCGCGAAACTGCGCGACGCGCTCCATCCGCCCGGTGTCGGCGTGCCACAATTCCGGCACTCGACCCGTAACGCGGAAGGAAAGTGTCGCTTGGGTGGCGTCGGCATTCTGACTGGAGACGAAATACACCTCCGCCTCGCCCAGCTGTCGGTGGATATAGGCAAATTTCCCAGTCGTGTCTTCCGCGGCAAAATCCGGCCCAGTCTTCATCGCTGCCAACACCTCACCCAGCGCCCGCCCTTGGACCACCCGACCCCGGCCGTAGGCGTGCTCCGTCACCTTTTTCCCGTCGCAGTCTCCCCATACTTCCGCGGCCAGTGTTTTCACCTCGGCATCGCAGGCCGGATAATCGGTCAGGCTCGGTGAGCGTTCCGGTCTGGCTCCGACCACGGTGGCACCGGCCGAGACAAGATCCCGGAGTTTGCGAAGCACCACCGGAGTCATTGTCGCCGAACCGGGCAGGAGCAACAGGCGGTAGCTTGGCCCGTCGGGCAGAACAAGCTGGCCATCGCGCACCGTGAGCCGGGTGAGCAGCACCTCGGCGTTGATGGCGTCGTAATCGTAACCGACCGGTAACTCGGGTTCGCGATTGGTGAGCGTGTTGGGTGCGCCTTCGCCGTAGAAATAGCAGACATCGCCGACAAAATTGCCGCGTTGCAGGAGATATTGGCAGCGCGAGAGGTATTTCATCCACGCAGCGGCCTGCTCCCACCAGGTGTTGGTGCGCTCGAAGTTGGTTCCATACGGGCCCATCGTCATGCCGGGCACGCGGTCCAACCACGGCTGATGCGCGTAGCGATGGAAGACAAATCGGTTGATCCCGAGAGTATAGTGGAGATCACCTAGCATCTTGTGGTCAAAGGGCGCCTTGCTCCACTTGGCATCGTTCATCGCTGCCGTGAATGCTTCGGCGGCGACGATCGGCCGGCCGTAGATGTGGGCCGCCACCGCCGCCTCCTTGCTGTCATTGGGTCCCTTTTTCCAATAGTCGCTGGGAGGACTCATCCAGAACTCGCCCATCGGCACGTCGGTGCGACCCTTGGCTGCCAACTCATCCGCAATCGTCGGCATATTAATGCCGGGCGCCTCGGCGGTGAACAGCATGCCGTTCTTGTGACACAATTCCTGCAGCACCCCATAGTGGTTTTCCACGATCAATTCCGAGATCGTCTGGCGGAAATCCCAAAGGAAGCGTTCGCTTTGTTCCGTGCTGCCGACCACCCGGCCGGCCACGGCGGGCAGCCAGGGCAACAGATCGTAACCGCGACGCCGCTGGAATTCGGCCCGCATAGCGGGTGTCCAATTCTGGCAGCCGGCCTCCCAGCTGTCGGCCAACACGTATTTGAAGCTGCGCCCCGCGAGCGGTCCGACTGCCTCGATGACCCGTCCCATCAGCGAGGCGAAATGCAGCTCAACGGCAGCCCGGTTCATCTTGTCGCATTCAAGACCGCGGCCGGTCTCCGGCGCCGGTGAGTTTCTTTTCCCGGTTGGCGTGTGGCCGAAGCGCACAATCGTCCAGTCGCCTGCCGGCGCATCCCAATCCAACTGCCCGTCCCGAAATGCTGCCGTAAGATCAATAATTCGCTGCGGCACGATCGCTTGTCCCGGCGCCACCTCGACCGTGGAAAACCTGAGGCTGGCATCCGCGCGGAACCCGGCCTGGGCTTCGCTGTGCGGCAAACGCGGGCCGCCCAGCTCGAGACCCGTGAGCGCCATGGCTTTTTCGCCCGCCGTGATCTTCGTGACGGTGAATCGGAATATGCGGGCCGTCGTCGGAGGAAAACGCACCAGGCAGGACAGTCGGTCCCCGCGCGCAAGGACAGGAATCTCGGCGATGGAGCGAAAGGTCGTGCCGTCATCACTCACCTCGACGTTGCCTCCGAGTGGCAGCGAACTGTTGTCCCGGACCGCGAATCGCACCGAAGCGGCGCTCTGCGGCGCGCCGAACTCCAGCTGGATCGACTGCGGGGTTTCGGGTGTCGGCGCCGGGAACAGAACCGCTTCTCCGGCCCTGTTCTCCAAGAGCCGCCCGGCATCGACGCCTGCCGCTGTGGTCGTCACCCGTGGCGCGAGGGAGGCAAGGCTGAGCGTTTCCACCGGGTGCGCCGGCAGTGCCAGCACCGCGATGTCTTCATAATAGCCGGCGACCGTCGTGGGCTGCGGCAGGCCGATCGCCAACTTTCGCCCGCCTTGCACCCGGGTCTCAGTCCAGACGACCTGCTGCATGGCCAGTGGCGGCGTGATCCACGGGCCACCGGATTCGCTCCAGCCCGCGCAGTTTTGCATCGTCATCTCCAAACCGAGTCGATCTCCCTCCGCCATGGCGTGCCGGGTAAGCGCCAACCACTCGGGGCTGAGGAAATTCACGGGCCCAGCCATCTCGCCCCTGGCGACGTTGAAGATCTGCGCCCCACCCACGCCGATCCGCTGCATCGCCTCGAGGTCGGCGGTAATACCTTCCTTCGAGACGTTGCCGTTCACCCAATGCCACCACGTATGCGGGCGGGCATCGGGCGGCGGCGCCAGGAAACCGTCGGCGAGCGGATCGCCCGCAACCAGCCTGGTAGCGGTAATGACGGTAAGCACGAGACTCCCGAGGCGCCCGAGGCGGGACCAACGCCGTGGCAACGATGGGGGGTGAAGGTTCATTCGTGCGGCACAGAACTGCGTCATGGCGCCACAATTGCCTCGACGATTGCCCAGCTCACACCCGGCAGGCGGACAAACCAGCCGGTTTGATCGTGCTGGAAGGCGCCGGTCTCGCCGTGAAGTGCCCGCGTTGAGGTCAGCTTTGTCAGGCCCGGCAGCCGGATCTCGGCGGTGTCCCCGGAGGGATTGATTGCGATCAAAATGCTTTCGGCGCCCTTGGTGCGCTCATAAACGAAGGCCCTTGTGTCCTCGCCCGACGCAAGGATCCTGAATCCACCGCTCGCGCACAGCGCCGGGTGCGACTGACGCAGCGCGATCAATGTCTTGACCGCATGCCAAAGCGACGCGTGGTCGGTCAATTGGGCGGCGACGGTGGGACGGTTCGCACGAGGGTCAACCGGCAGGTAGAGCCGGTCAGCAGGCGCCGACGAGAACCCGGCATTCGCCGAGTTGTCCCATTGCATCGGGGTGCGCGCGCCAGTCCGGCCATAACCGCCCTCTTTGGAGGGAAGGCCATCCAGCGAGCGCATGCCAATCTCATCCCCATAGTAAAGGAATGGGACGCCCGGCATCGTGAGGAGAAACGCATAAACCACCGCGAGATCGCGATCGTCGCGGCCGTTACCGATCCGAGGAACCGTGTCGTGGTTGCCGGTCGGAATCGCGATGAACCCTTTCGCCTGGGTCGCAGCGTAAAGAGGGTCAAATTCGTCCAGAAACTTGCGGATACCCGGTCCGCCTTTGCGCGAGAAGATCGCCGCCTGTCCGTCCGAACCGCGAAAGAGCGCCTTGTAGCCGGGCTTGTTCCACGGCAGCAGGAAATCCATGTGAAAGCCCGCCGGAATCGCAACCGGGGGATTGGACCATTCGGAAACGAGGGCGCAATCGGGATACTTCTCATCCATCCAGGCTCGAAAATCCCGCCAGATGGCGGACGTGGCGGCGCCGTCCGAGTCGTTCTTCACGAGCGAAGCCGCCATGTCCACGCGGAAGCCGCTGGCCCCTTGATCAAACCAAAAGGCCATGATCTTCCGCATTTCCTCGCGCACAGCGCGCGGCCCGGGCGCGTCGACCGGTTGCTGCCACGGCTCGGCGGGATCAGGCTTGGCGTAACCGTAGTTCAACGCGGGTTGGAACGAGAAGAAATTGACCAGGTAGTTGCCGTCCCGTTCGCTTTCTCCCGTGATGTAGGGCACCCGGCCCTTCGGCGCCTTCCAGACACTGTTCGTCCAGATGAACCAGTCCGAATAGGAATTGTGCTCCGCGCGCTGCGACTGCCGGAACCAAGGATGCTGGTCGGAAGTGTGGCCGGCCACCAGATCGAGCATCACCCGGATCCCAAGCTGGCGGGCGGCCGAGAACAATTCACGCAGATCCTCGTTGGTGCCGTAGCGCGGGGCTACCCGGTAGAAATCGGAGATATCATAGCCCGCGTCTCGGAACGGCGATTCAAAGCAGGGGTTCAGCCAGATTGCCGTGATGCCTAGGGCGTGGAGGTAAGGCAGGCGGGCGATGATACCGCGCAAGTCCCCGATGCCGTCACCATTCGAGTCAGAGAAAGTCTGGGGATAAATTTCGTAGAAAACCGCCTGCTCGAGCCATGCCGGTTGACGCGATTGTTCAGCTTCCCCGGCGCCTCCCGGTGGAGCGATTGCCAGCATGGCCAGGGCAGCCAGCGCGGCAAGGAACTGACCGCCGACAGCTGTTCGAGTAGGATGTGGAATACAGATCAAGAGGCGTTTCGCTTTAGAATAGCTACTGCAGGAAGCAAAAAAGAGGGCGGCCAGTATCCGCTAGCGAACTGACCGCCCCCTGCTGACCTAACCTAACTATGAACAGATGCTTAGAGGTCGAACGTCACCGACAGGATGAATTGGCGGGGATCGACGATACGATACGCATAGGGAGTGCCGTCTGGGAGCGCAGCCGTCGGTTGTAGCCGGGCCGTGCCCTCCTGAACGTTCTTCACGTTCAGCTGGATCGTAGCATTCACCTTGTCGTGATAGAGTTTGGTGCGATAGGACGCGAACAAGTCGACGTAGGTATGCGAGCTGTCGTAGATCGGGCGGGTCGCATCCAAACTCGTGTAAACACCCGTGGAATCCTTGATGCCGTAGTAACCGATGGCACCTTTGGCCTCCCAGCGCACAGCACCGCCAACCGAGGTGTTCTTAAGCCATTTGTTATCGCTGATCCCAGCCAGGTTATACCTCGTGCTCAGGTTGGCGGCGTATTTGCGAATCTGCGGACGACTCTTCCCTTCGGTAGCGGAAGCGACAGCCAAGGGTGCCTGCACGCTCGCAATGTAGAACTCTTGGGCAGACTGTGAAGCACCATAGCGCTGGGTCCAAAACGGCTGTCCGTTCTCGGGGTCGATCAGGCTGGTCCAAAGCGGCATGCGCTCATCGATCCACCGGAAAAGATCCTTGGAGATGTTTTTATCTACCGATTCATTCTGGGTCACGTTGGCCTTCAGGGTCCAATAGCGCGTGGGGTTGTAGTTAAGCTCGAACTCATAGCCCTTGGAGACCACGTCACTGGGTTCATAGACGAGGCTGTTCGACAACGGGTTTTCCCAGTAAGCACGATCGAGCCCGGTGATTTTTTCGATCTGCGAATCGAGCTGATCAGTGGTAAGCGTGGTTCCGTTGGCCGTGGCAGCCCGGGTAATCCAACCCCGCGCAAGATTGACAAGGCCTGGCGGCGGGTAGCCGTTCGAATTCGTCACGTCGATCGCGAAAATGCGCTGAGCGAAACCACCGGCGACGCCGGTGCGTGACGCGATTTGTGAGGTGGTATAGCGGTTGACCCGGGCGACCACCTTGCCGCCGAAGAGCGTGAACCGCAGGCCATAATCGTCGCCCTTGCCATAGGGGTCAGGCAAGAGATTGCGGTGGAGGCCCACTTGAGCGAGCGTCGAGGGTTGGAAACTGTCCGACTTGTTTGCAGTCAGGCTGAGCCAGTTGGTTACCTTGAGCACCGCCCCGGCAGTCTTGGTGCTGCCCTCACGGAATGTCGTGGTTGCAGCCAGGACATCGAGGGATTCCGGAATCAATTTGTAGCCGTCAGGACCGAAGGTGAATTGCCGGGCCGTCGGGCTGCGCAGGTAGCTCAAGTCCTTGCGATAGCCCAGCGTCGTGACCAGTCGGTCCTTGAGCAGGTAGCTCTGCAAGGCCGCTCCCTTGGTCTTGATGATGCTCTGGTTCCAACCGAGCGTAATGTTGGACGCGTAATTATAGTCCAGGATGCCCTTGTCATGGTTGAAGACACCGGTGACACCGTTGCCCCAGATGAAGTCATAGGCGCCATGCACGACGCGATGCGGGCCATAATCGACATTCTGGCCGTTCGAATCGCCGATGTAATAGCGATAATAGGGCTGGGCCGCTACCGGCGTGGTCGTCCAAGTGGTGAGCGTTGACGTGGTGGTTGGGAACGGTTTCCAAGTCTGGCTATTTGCGAGTTCATCCTGCCAATAAGTCCGTCGAATCCCGGTGTTTCGATATTCAGCATAGCCGGACAGGGTGTGCATACCCAGCCACTTCAGGAGACTCTGTTCCTGGCGCAAATCGAGCCGGTAGGCGAGCTGCGCGCGGCCGATATCGCGCCGGGAGTAATTATCAATTCGCTCACGGATGGTGAAAACACCGATGTAGGGGCGAAGGAAATTGGGGTTTGCCGTTCCGTCGACCATCCTTTCGTTGACATCAACGTAGATGTAACCGGTGCGACCACCGCTGCCGCCCGTGCCCCAGAAATCGTTGGTTTCGCGCAGGCCGTTTTCACGGAAATACCCGACCTGCATGGCCAACAGTTGCCGCGGAGTATTAAGGAAGGTCTGTTCCAACTGGATCGTCGAAGTAGACTGCCGAGTTCCCGTGTAGTTGAAGCCCGCCAGGTTGATCGACGAATAGTCATACAGACTCTTGGTGACGGTTGACGGATCGGCGGCAAACAATGGCTGCGCCAAGGCCGGCGGCGTCACCAGCGTGCTAACGAGAAATACGTTTTGATTCGGTGTGGTCGGCGTCGTCGTGCTCGTTGTGGTGCGGCTCGGACCCCACCAGCTTACCGTTCCGTCCTGCTGCACGAAAACTGTGGAGAGCCCCAGGGACTCGGATGCCTTGAAATATCTCGGCAGGCTCGTGGTCGTCCAGGTGCCCGGCACGACCGCACCGTTCAGGTGGACGGTCTGAGTGACCGGATCCCAAGTGGGCGAGCCGGCGGCCTTCCACGAACTGACCGTCTCCTTCGGCATCGTCTTGTTATCCATCGTGCCCCATGCGCGGTAGCTCGAGGCCGACGCCGTGATAAGGGTGTTTTTGAACGGACGGTAGCTAAGCATGCCGTTGAGGCGGACGCTATCCACGCCGGACGGCTTGCGCTCGAAGCCGTCGTGCTGCCAAACCATGCTGCCACGAATCGCCAGTTTGTTCTTAAGGAGCACGCGGTTCAGGTCGAGGCTGCTGCGGTAACCACCATAGCTGTCCGTGCGGAAGGAGGCAGTCGAGCGGTCCCGGTTGAGATTTGCTGTAGCCGGGGTTAGGTTGACAGTGCCGGAGACCTCACCCAGGCCGAAGATGCTGGAATTCGGTCCACGGCTGATTTCAACCGAGTCGATGCTGATCGGATCCACGGGAACGAAGCCGTTGGTGGCGTAGTTGCCGATGGCCAGATTCGCGGCACCGACGCCACGCATACGGTTCGCCACATTGGGATTAGTCGAAGTGACGTCGACAGGGCTGCCGTTGCGGTCGACCGCGTCGTTCGTGTAAGTGGCCGTGCCTTCTACGCCGGCCTCGTTCTTGAACACGTCGTTGATATCGAGCATCGCCATGTCCGCCATCTGTTGCTTCGTGATGATCGTGGTCGAAGATGCCAGATCATCCAGGCTCGTGTTGAGGCGCGTGGAAGCTGTCGTGTTCTTGGCGTAATAGCCGTTGCTCTCTGCATTCACTTGAAAGGGAGACAACTCGATGGGTTCCTCGGAATTCGTGGAACGGGTCGTCGAAACGGCCGTTGATTTCTGATCCTTCTCCCAAGCCGCTTGCTCGTCAGCGTCGAGCCGGCCGTTCTTGTTCTTGTCGTATTTCGCCAACGCGCTCGCGTCAGGCGCCGCCACTTGGCCGGAAAGGAGTGAAGTCAGCAACAGCGGTGCAAGCAGTGCAAACAGACGGGTGCGAACCCGACGGAGCGGAGACTTGGTGAATCTCATGGGGTGGTTCGAGGTTGGGGGTGTTAGGAGGGACCATTCATTCGACCGGAGGCCGGCCGTTCCCATCGCCGGGCATAATCCTTTGGGGAGGGAGTGCGCCGAATCGGAGGTGGGGTATCGACGCCAGCGACAGAAACGCCGCACAAAAGATATTGCTATCTGCGGTTAACTTTAACGTTAAGCACCCTCAGCATGACTCGACCTGAGTAGAACATTAACGCTAAAGCCATCCCGCACCAGGTGGCGGTTACTCTTGGGCACATTGCCATCTTGCTCGCGCGCGTATCTGCCGGAAAACATGTATGTTTGTCGGAGGTGCTTTAAATAAAATAGGGGGCGGCCAGCATCACACAGACGCCTGGACCGCCCCCGCCCCACCCTAACTATGAACCGATGTGTTAGAGGTCGAATGTCACCGACAAGATGAACTGCCGGGGATCGACGATGCGATACGCGTAAGGTGTGCCGTCGGGAAGCGCGGCCGTCGGCTGTAGACGGGCCTTGCCTTCCTGAACGTTCCTAACGTTCAACTGGAACGTTGCGCCCACCTTGTCGTGATAGAGCTTGGTGCGATAGGAGGTGAACAAGTCGATGTAGGTGTGCGAACTGTCGTAGATCGGACGGCTCGCATCCAAGGCGGTGTAGACGCCCGTGGAGTCTTTGATCCCATAGTAACCGATAGCGCCCTTGGCCTCCCAGCGCACGGCACCGCCAACCGATACGTTCTTGAACCATTTATTATCGCTGATCCCGGCCAGGTTATATCGCGTGCTCAAGTTGGCGGCGTATTTGCGAACTTGGGGGCGGCTCTTCCCCTCCGTGGCGGAAGCCACATCCAACGGGGCTTTCACGCTAGCTAGAAAAAACTCCTGGGCAGACTGTGACTTGCCGTAACGCTGGGTCCAGAACGGTTGGCCGTTCTCGGGGTCGATGAGGCTGGTCCAAAGCGGCATGCGCTCGTCAATCCAGCGGAAAAGATCCGCGGAGATGTTTTTGTCGATCGCCTCGCCCTGAGTCACGTTGGCCTTCAGGGTCCAATAACGCGTGGGATTGTAGTTCAGCTCGAACTCATAGCCTTTGGAAACCACGTCACTGGGTTCATAGACGAGACTGTTGGATAGCGGGTTTTCCCAATACGCACGATCAAGCCCGGTGATCTTTTCCATCTGGGCGTCGATCTGATCCGTGGTAAGCGTGGTTCCGCTGGCCGCGGCAGCCCGGGTTATCCAACCATTGGCGAGGCTGGTAAGACCTGGAGGCGCATAGGACGAATTCGGCACGTCGATCGCGAAAACGCGCTGCGCAAAACCGCCGGCGACACCGGTGCGCGATGCGATTTGCTGGGTGGTATAACGGTTGACCCGGGCGACCACCTTGCCGCCGAACAGCGTGAACCGCAGACCGTAATCCTCGCCTTTGCCATAGGGGTCAGGCAGGAGATTGCGATGTAGGCCCACCTGAGCGAGAGTCGAAGGTTGGAAGCTGTCTGACTTGTTGGCTGTCAGACTGAGCCAGTTGGTTACCTTGAAGACCGCGCCGGAGGTCTTGGTGGTGCCTTCACGGAATGTCGTGGCGGCGGCTAACACATCAAGAGACTCCGGAACCAGATTGTAGCCATTCGGCCCGAAAGTATATAAACGTGCCGAGGGACTGCGGAGATAACTCAAATCTTTGCGATAGCCCAAGGTTGTGACCAGGCGGTCATTGAGCAAATAGCTCTGCAACGCCGCACCCTTGGTCTTAATGATACTCTTGTTCCAGCCGAGCACCTGGCTGAAGAAATAATTGTCGTCAATTTTAGCCGGATCGTTCCGGAATACTCCGGTCGCCCCGTTGCCCCAAGTGAAGTTGTAGGTGCCGTGAATCAGGGCATGCGGTGCGTAATCAACGTTTTGTCCGACGTTATCGCCGATATAGTAGCGATAGAACGGTTGGGCCGCAACGGCTGGCGTGGTAAAGGTTGCCGCGGTAACGGGTGTCGACGGAAACACATACCATGACTGACTGCTGGTGATCTCATCCTGCCAGCGGGTCAGACGGGTGCCAGTCTCCCGGTATTCCCCATAGCCGGACAATGTCTGCATGCCCAGCCAGCGGATCAGCCCAGTCTCCTTCCTGAGATCCAATCGGTAGGCAAGCTGTGCGCGGCCGATATCGCGCCGGCTGTAGTTGTCCGCCCGAGCGCGAATATTGAAGACACCGATGAAAGGGCGACCCAAGTTCGGGTTCGGGCTGCCATCCAGCAAGCGCTCGTTGACGTCGACGTAGATGTAACCAGTGCGGCCGCCGCTGCCGCCCGTGCCCCACATATCGTTGGTCTGCCTCAGGCCGTTTTCCCGGTAATAGCCCAGTTGTGCAGCCAACAGCTGACGGGGTGTATTGAGAAATGTCTGTTCCAGCAGGAACGACTCAGTGGACTGACGGACCTGCGTGTAATTGAAAGCCGCCAAGTTGATCGACGTATAGTCATACAGATTCTTGTCGGTGGTGGAGCGATCGGCCGCGAACAACGGCTGGGCCGGCGTGATTGCCGTCACCTTGGGGTTGACGTAAAAGACATTCTGATTGGGCGTGTTCGGCGTCGTCGTGCTCGTTGTGGTGCGGCTCGGCCCCCACCAACTCAACGTGCCATCCGGCTGCACAAAGGCGGTTGATAGCGTCAGGAACTGCGAGGCGTCGAAATAACTCGGCAGGTTCGTGGTCGTCCAGGTGCCCGGCACGACCGCACCGTTCAGGTGGACGGTCTGAGTGACCGGGTCCCAAGTGGGTGATCCGGCCGCCTTCCACGAGGTGATGGTTTCCTTGGGCATCGTCAGGTTGGGCAGCGTGCCGTAGGAGCGGTAGGTAGAAACAGAGCCCGTGATGGTCGTGTTCTTGAAAGGACGGTATCGCACCATGCCGTTTAGCCGCACGCTATCTATGCCGGCTGGCTTGCGCTCATACGCATCGTGCTGCCAAACCGCGCTGCCCCGAATGGCCAGCTTGTTCTTCAGGAGCACACGGTTGAGGTCGATGCTGGTGCGGTAGCCGCCGTAGCTGTCAGTGCGGAAGGAAACAGTAGAGCGGTCTCGCGCGAGGTTGGCCGAGGCCGGCTGCAGATTGACCGTGCCGGAGACCTCACCGATACCGAAGATGCCGGAATTGGGCCCACGGCTGATTTCCACCGAGTCGATGTTGATCGGGTCCACCGGCACAAATCCGTTGGTGGCAAAATTCCCGATTGCGAGATTCGCCGCGCCCACACCGCGCACCCGGTTCGCCACATTGGGATTGGTCGAAGTGACGTCGACCGGGCTGCCGTTGCGGTCGACCGCGTCGCTCGTGAATGTGGCCGTGCCTTCGGTGCCGGCCTCGTTCTTGAACACGTCGTTGATGTCGAGCATCGCCATGTCCATCATCTGCTCCTTGGTCACGATCGTGGTCGAAGACGCGAGATCGTCCAGGCTCGTGTTGAGGCGCGTGGAGGCAGTCGTGTTCGAGGCATAATAGCCGTTGCTACCAGCCTTCACTTGGAAGGGAGACAACTCGATGGTCTCGTCGGAAGCCATCGAACGTGTCGTCGAAGCATCCGCTGCTTTCTGATCCTTTTGCCAAGCCGCAAGCTCGTCTTCGTCGAGCCGGCCGTTTTTGTTCTTATCGTATTTGGCCAACGCGCTCGCGTCAGGCGCCGCCACTTGGGCAGATAGGAAAGAAGTCAGCAGCAGCGGGGCAAGCAGCGCAAGCAAACGGGCGGAAACCCGGCGGAGAGGAGACTTGGTGAATCTCATGAGGTAGTTCGAGGTTGGGGTGTTAGCTGGGACCATCGGCTTGGCCGGAAACCGGCCGTCCCATCACCGGGCACAATCCTAGGGGAAGGAGTGCGCCAAGTCGGAGGTGGGGTATCGACGCCAGCGACAGAAGCGTCGCGCAAAAGATATTGCTATCTGTGGTTACCTTTAACGTTAAGTTTCCGACATTCGACCCGACCCCGATGCACCTAACGCTAAAGGCATCGCGTGTTCGCATGTTTCGCCGATATCCTAAAAGTGAATCTCATCCATCCTATCGACGCCCCGCGATGTTCCTACGACCGCCTTCGTCTCAGCCCCTTGTTATCCCCTCCGTCCTTCAGCCGCGGCATTTGGCGCTCCCCCTAAGACTGTGGTCGTTAGTCCTGCTCGTTCCTGCCGCAAGCGCTCTGGCGGAACCGCCGTTGCTTGGCGGCAATCCGGGCCGAGGCGAGGTGATCTTTCAGCAAAGCTGCGCTCTGTGCCATGACACCGGACGTCACGCCGATGGGCCCGGGGGACCGGGACCGCAACTCGCCGGTGTGGTCGGCCGTTCCGCCGGCTCGCTGTCCAATTACAATTACACGCCGGCGCTGCTGTCGGCACATTTGACCTGGGATGCTGACACCCTCAACCGGTTCCTCGCGGCCCCCTCGTCGGTGGTGCCTGGCTCGACCATGTTGACTGCCGTGCCGGAAACTGCGGACCGTCGGGATTTGATTTCCTTCCTCGCGACCCTGCGGGCGGTGCCGGCATCGTCCGGGACCGGCACTATCGCGACTGTCCATACACCGGGTCCGGGCGACTGGCAGAACGATGCGCCAGGCCGGCAACATCGAATCGATCCAGACCGTTTGCCCCTGCCCTACGCCACGCAGTCCGCGGGAAACCACCCTCGCACGTTGGCGCAACCGGAAGGCGCGACACTCGCCGTCCCCGCTGGCTTCTCCGTCCAGTTGGTCCTCTCGGGTCTCGCAGCTCCGCGATTGCTCCGCGCCGCCCCGAACGGGGACCTCTTCATCGCGGAATCCGCCCAAGGCCGGATCCGGTTGATCCGCCTGCAAGACGGCTCGGCCAACGTCGTCGAAAACAGGATCTTTGCCACCAATCTGCAAGGACCCTTCGGCATCGCGTTTTATCCGCTCACTGGCGAGCCGCAATGGCTCTATGTCGCGAACCTGAACTCGGTCGTCCGCTTCCCCTATCGCTCGGGAGATCTCACTGCCCGCGCCCCCGCCGAAACCGTGCTGGCCAAGCTCTCGGACGGCGCCGGCGGGCACAATACCCGGGATCTCGCCTTCTCCGTAGATGGACAACAGATGTTTATTTCCGTCGGCTCAGCGTCGAATGCGGCCGACGGCATGCCGGCCAAAACTCCCGACGAAGTTCGCAGCTGGGCCGCGACACACCCTCTCGGCTTGGCTTGGGACCGGGAAACCAACCGCGCCTGCATCCTGCGCTCTGATCCGGCCGGCCGCGAGCTGCGTGTGTATGCCACAGGCCTCCGAAATGCGGTTGGCATCGCCGTTCAGCCCGAGACCGGACGTTTGTGGGCGTCGGTCAACGAACGTGACGGTTTGGGTGACGATCTGGTTCCCGATTACATCACCCGCGTGCAAGAGGGCGGTTTCTATGGGTGGCCGTGGTATTACTTGGGCGATCATGAGGACCCTCGCTTCGTCGGCACCCGGCCGGATCTGGCGGGGCACATCCTGCAACCGGACGTGCTTCTGCAGGCACACTCGGCCGCCCTGCAGTTGACCTTCTATCCGCGCGGCGTGACCGGTCCGTCAGCCTTCCCGGAGGAATACCAAGGTGACGCCTTTGTCGCGCTCCATGGCTCGTGGAACCGGGCGGGGCGCACCGGCGGCAAAGTGATCCGCGTCCGGTTGCGCCACGGCCAATCCGACGGTTCCTATGAGGACTTCCTTACGGGTTTTGTGATCGATGACACCCGCATGTGGGGCCGGCCGGTGGGGTTGACCGTCGCCCGCGACGGCGCACTCCTGGTGACCGATGACGCCAACGGCACTCTCTGGCGTGTTTCCTACCATCGGGATTAACGGTTAAGTTGAGTGGAGGTTGTGCCCACTGGCGCCGCCGGAGCTTAGTGACGGCGCACCCCTGTCACGGGATCGCCCACTCAAGCGTTCCCGGTCCCGATCGTTCAGCATTACCTAACAATCCAAAACCCCATGAAGAAAATCCTACTCCTCGCGGCGCTCGTCACCGGCACCGCTCTATCCGCCCAGGACCCCGTAGTGGCGAACAAGTCCTCCTATTCCGTGACCGTTGATTTTCCGTATGCGCAGACCTATGTGTTCCGCGGATTGAAGCTGGCGGACAACTCGCTTCAGCCCTCGATCAAATACTCGTCCGATCTTTTCTACGTCGGAGTTTGGAGCAATGCACCACTGGATCGTGGCTATGAGTTGGAATTGGATTACTCCGCCGGTCACAATTTCGCGCTCTCGAAGAACTGGAGCCTCGACGCTGGCGCCACGCTATACACCTATCCTGGACTCGACACCCCCGGTGCCGACCGAACCACTTTCGAGCCCTATCTCGGACTCAACGGCTCGATCGGGGTGGTGAGCTCCGGCAGCTACGTCTACTACGATTGCACCCTGAAGGCGTTCACGGCCCAGCAGACTTTTGGCTATACCATCGCTTCGGACTCGAGGACCACGTTCAGCTTGCTCGGCACCATCGGTCATGTCGCTCCCGACGTGGGACCGACTTACACCTATGGTGGTGTGGGGCTCACGGTTTCCTTCAAGCTGTTCGACAAAGCCACCCTTAATCTCGGCGGTCAGTATGCGACGCATGACATGCACAGCATCGACGACACGCACTTCTGGGGCACCGCCGGGCTGACGTATACTTTCTAACTGCAAGCCCAGGTCTTTTCCGCGAAGCCCGCCAATTCCCGGCGGGCTTCCTTGTTTTGCCAGCGCAAGATTCCCGCGCCCCCCAATGCACTCCCCTAGCCAGCTCATCCTTTGCTCGATCCTGCTATTTGCCATTGGCACCCCCTTGGCTGCCGCGGAGACGCCGTTGGCTCCCAGCCAGCCCAAACCTATGCCCTACGCGCTGGTGCCGGGACCAATTCGCCTATGGGAGGGCGACGCTCCGGGCGCACTGGGCCAAGCTCCGAAGGATATTCCCACGCTGACTCCCTTTCCTGCAGGACAAAATACAGACACCGGCGCCACAATGCTGGTTTTGCCTGGCGGGGGTTATGCCGGACTCGCCGAGCACGAGGGCACGGGCTACGCCGAATTCCTCGCCGCCCGCGGGATCACCGCCTACGTGCTCAAGTATCGCCTCGGATCGAACGGCTATCACCACCCCACCATGCTCAACGATGCCGCCCGCGCCCTCCGACTTGTGCGGTATTTTGCCCGCCGTGACGGCCGCGACCCAACTCGAATCGGCGTGATGGGTTCCTCAGCCGGCGGGCACCTGGCCTCGACCCTATTGACCCATTTTGACTCCGGCACCCCGAATGCCGCGGATCCTGTCGAGCGCGAAAGCTCACGACCAGATCTGGGCGTGTTGTGCTACCCGGTGATCACCATGGGCGAATTCACCCACGCCGGTTCGAAGACTTTGCTTTTGGGCAAAGAACCCGACCCCATGCTTGTGCAAAATCTCTCCAACGAACTCCAAGTCACCCAGGCCACCCCGCCCTGCTTCCTCTGGCACACCGCTGACGACAAAGTTGTCCCAGTGGAAAACGCCCTGATTTTCGCGGCCGCGCTTCGCCGTGCCGGCGTTCCGTTTTCAGTGCACATCTATGAGCACGGGGCTCATGGGTTGGGACTGGGGCGGCCGAAACGCCCCGCCCCGCCTTGGGCCGATCAACTCATATACTGGCTTGGTGAACGGAGGTTTCTTTGCAAATCTGACTGATCGTCGGATACCGGCCGTCGATTGAGCAACCGGCGCCTTGTGGACTATCTCGTCTGGCGCTTCTCCGGACAGACCCGCCGTCTGGCAGCCTGATGATCTAATAAAAAGATTCGGGGCGCTCGTTGGAATCCGTCCGGCGGACGACGCCATTGAATGTCACAATCGCATCCGAAGTGACCAACGGTTCGCCCGATTTGACCGTAATCTCGCTCTGATCAAACACGATACCCTCCTTGGCATCCTGCACCAGAAATCCGCGATTCGCCTCTATTGCCACGCGAGTGAAAGTGATGGCACGTGGCATTCGCTCCGGGATTCCCAGAATCCGGCCTGCAATCGGAGAACCTGCGACCGTGAGGCCCTCAATCCGGATATCGTGAAAATCGGGGATGTCCCGGGTCTGTTCCGGGTCCGCCTCTCGAGGCCCCACATCAGGGGGCAACGGCGCATTGCCGTTATAGCGCATGTTAATGTCGAAGGGGCGACGCACGTTCTTCATCGTGATGTTGGCATAAAGAAAGTCCTTCACTTCGCCCCCTCTGCCCCGGCAGGACTTGATGCGCAGGCCGTTGTCGGTCCCTTCAAAGGTGCAATCGCGCACGATGACATGGCTCAAACCGCCGCGGGTTCCGCTTCCAACTGAAATACCATGGCCGTGCAGACAGGTCAGTTTCTCAATCAAGACATCGGCGGTGCCGCCATGTAGCGCGACGTTGTCATCACCGGTATCGATCACACAGTTGCGAATGACTATGCGGTGACCGGCAGGATCGATCGCGTCGGTATTGGGGGAATTGGCTGGAGCGATGACCCGGAGATTTTCAATCGTCAGATCATCCCCGGTCGGCACCAAGTGGAACATCGGCGAATTGGTCAGCGTCACCCCGTCGACATGCAGGCGCTTGACGTTGGTAAAGCGGATTAGTTCGGGACGGCCGACGATCCGGCGGCCGCGCGGAAAGCGATTGGCGGCCTTGTCGGACCATTCCCAGAATTTCGCGCCCGAGCCGTCAATCGTGCCACTGCCCGTGATGGCCACATCAGTCAGATCTTTGCCGGAAATCAGGGGCTCGGGCTTCCTCTGTCCGTTGAATAATTCCGCCTCAGATAGGCCGCCTGGGGCGGTTTTCTGCGGGAGCGGCTGTTCAGGATCGGGCAGACCGTATTCGACAAAATTGTCCGGCGCCTTGATAGTTGCGCCGGCCTCCAAGTGGAGATCCATATGGCTTGTGAGTGCAAACGGCAGGGTTTTGTAAACTCCGGCCGGCACCACCAAGTGTCCACCGCCCTCTTTTGCGATCGCCGCAACGGCGCGATTAAATGCATCGGTATTCAGTGCTTGGTAATCACCTTGCCCGCCAAAATCCAAAAGATTGAACTTCCTGTCCGGTATGACGGGCAGTGCGGCACTGATCTCGTCACCTGCGCACGGAGCACCCGGCGTGTCAACCGAGGCCGGGCATAAGCCAATCATCAGGAAGAAGCAGGTTAATCCCGCCAAGGGCGCGCAACGAATGGTATACATCATGTGGTTAAAAAATTGGGATGCACGGTGTGTGTCGGAATGTCCGCCATTTCAGCCAAGAAATGGGGCAAGAAGCGAAGCCTCGTAGTGGATTCACAAAACAGGGGATGACGGAGAGTCGGATTGGTCAGGCACTATTTCAGGCCCCGTTAAGGTAAAAATGCCTCGCCATTCAGGGTCACGTTCCGAACGACAAGGCTCCCGACGGTCCCACACTCAAATTTCCTGTCCGCCAAGGTGAGTTGGATATTCTCCAGCGTAACCCCCGTCAGCGTGTCGCCTTTGTTGCCCAATAGACGACCGAGGGAACCGAAATGACCGGTAATATTGCGGAGGGTCACACCCGTGATGGTCCGCACCGGGGACGGGTGTCCCTTGAGGTCGAAAAACTGCGTCCAAGGGGCGACATTGAAGACGCTGCCTGAGCCTGAGAGGCGGATGTTCTCGTAGAGTAGGTTCTCGTAACGCTGCGGGGTATCGGGACGGAGCTTGAGCCTCACGAGGTAATTCTGCCCGCTGACTTCACAGTTTCTTACCGTAACATCACGGACAACGGTCGCCTCGCTGCCGCAAGTCAGCACACCCTCGCCGTCGCCGAATGTGCAACCTTCAACCAAGATGTTCTCGACCGGCGGACTATCCGCATCAAGGTGCGCGAGAGGTCCCTTGGTGCCCTTCAAGGCGATGCAGTCGTCCGCCACAGCGATATGGCAGCGTCGGATGGTAACATTCTGGCTGCTGTCGATGTCGATGCCGTCGGTGCTCGGGCCACGGATTGTGCCGCCAAAGGGTGCCGTGATGCTGACTCCGTCGACCAAGACACCTTGGCAACGGTAGAGATGAATGTTCCAAAATCCAGAGTCCCGCAGGGAGATGCCTTCAACCCGCACATCACGACAACGATCGATGAACATCAGTCGCGGGCGCTCGACCTCCAGGTTCGTGCAGTCCGGATTCTCCTTCCGGCGCTGCCAGAACGCGGCCCAGAAAAGAATGCCATTGCCGTCGATCACCCCACGGCCGCTGATCCGCACGCCATCGAGCTTTTCTGCATTAATGAGCGCCATACGCCATGGTTCAAAGTGCCCCTCGATTCGCGTGTCCCGTTTCGGGTAATCTTCGATTACATTCGACCCGAGCAACGTCGCACCTTCGACCACATGAAGCTCGACCCCGGTCTTCAGGAAAATTGATCCCGTGCGAAAGATCCCGGCTGGGATCACCACCCGGCCACCACCCGCCGCATGGGCCGCATCAATCGAGGCTTGGATGGCGATTGTATTGATCGTCCGGCCGTCACCGATCGCGCCGTGATCAGTCACTGTAAAGTCAGCCGCGATTGCGTAGGATGCAAGGCCGACAGCGGCAAATAAGAGGCACAGAGATCGCATTATATTGGAGTTGGGCCGAGGGGTAAGCGCGAGGCCAGATACCAGGTCGCCGACAGGGCCATGGGAGAGCATCCGCAGCTACTTACCAGAGTCGCCCAGCTTAAACGTAAAGCGCGGGACACCCATCACTGGCTATCCAACGCCCCTGCCATTCAAGCGCCGAATAAACCGGACCTCAAACCCGGGGCAACTAGTGCTTCTAAGGGCCTATTCCCCCCGGAAGAGTTGATGCAATTTCGGCAAAGCACGTAACGCCTCCGCGACAACGGCGGCGTTGAACTTGGCTCCATCCAGATTGGTGTGTGAGTTCGCGTCGGCGAAAAGTGCGTTCACTTTCTCTTCCCCCATTGCATCATAGCGATCGCCGATAAGAGTGTTGAGATCGACGAAAGCCACTTGTTCGTCCGCCGCCACGCGCTGCGCCCACCCTCCATAGCTGTCTCCACCCGAGCGTTTGATCCGGCCATCCTGCCAGTGCTTGCGGGGAATGAGCGAGCACACCACGACGGAAACGCCGGCCATCTTTGCGTCGTTGATCATTTTACGGAGATACCAACCGTAGGTGTGCACAATCTCCCGCTCCTTGGTCAACAGGTTGTCGATCAGTTCGGTTTCTTCACCAATACCATTGAGAGTGCCCCTTGCCCGCGAATCATCATTTACCGGGGAGGAGTCATTGTGACCGAATTGCATGACGAGGACATCGCCTCGCTTGAGCAGCGCCAGGGCGCGTGCCCAGTTTCCTTGAGTGATAAAGGTCCGGCTGCTTTGCCCGCCAATGGCGCGGTTGATGAAGTTGACCTTTGAAGGGTCGAAATAGTCCGCCAGCGGGAGGCCCCATCCCCACTGGCCGTTTGCGCCCTGGTCGTTTCCGTTGCGCACCGTGGAGTCGCCGATCAACATCAGGGTCGGGAGCGCGGCATTGGCCGGCTCAGGCAGATTGAGCCAGCCAATACGGTCTGGTTCGACCGCCGCTCCCTTGGCGGAAAGATACTTTGCGAACGGTCCGTCCCGAAGGCCTTTTAGCCCGGCGACGACGGCCGCCGCGTTGAAATCAGCCCCGGCGGAATTCGTATGGGTGTCGTCGGCAGGAGCGAAAAGCTCGCGCACTTTTGGTTCTCCCAGCTGGGCATAGCGGTCAGCCAGGATCTGAGTAAGGTCGACAAAATCCGTTTTCGTCGCCACGGCCACTGCCCGATCCCACTCGCGATAGCGACCGAAGCCGCGCTCGACCCGTCCGTCCTGCCAGACATTGCGAGCGGTCAGGGACAGCACAATAGGAGTGGCCCCTCTGGCCCTCGTTTCGGTGATCATCCTGCGGATATACCAGCCGAACGTATGAACCGTCTCGGGCTTCTTGGTGAAGACGTTTACGATATCCTCGGTTTCATCGCCGATGCCCGGCAGGGTGCCGCGAGCTCGCAACGGTTTGGTAGAACTCGGCGGTTCCTCGTTGATGGCACCGGCATCGTTGTGCCCGAATTGGATGAGAACATAGTCCCCTGCCTTGATCTCGGCTAGCATCTGCTCCCAATGCCCTGCGGTAATAAAAGTGCGGGAACTGAGTCCCCCGCGAGCACGGTTGGCAACATTGAGTTTCGCGTTGTCAACATAATCGGCAAACGGCGCTCCCCACCCCTGTTTCGGACCGGTGGTGTAGGATGCCGCCGTCGAGTCGCCGGCGATAAAGATCGTCGGCGAGGCGGAATTGACGGAGTGGATGCCAGCCGAGGAATCGGTCCCGGATTCAGCTGCCGCCGAATGAGAGACACCCACGACAATTGAGCCCATGAGCTGCAAGCAAATCAGGCTGATATTTATCTTCATGGAATGATAAGGCACGCCTTGGCCAAACTTTGCCTGGCTTGTGGCAAACTCTCCTTGGTTATTTAACAATCCGAGGGTATCCGGCCGGCAGGGCGAAAGTGCAACCGCGGGCCCTGCAGTATTCCACCACGCGCACGAACGCGTCATGGCTGGCGTCGCTCCAATACGGCGGATGCCCCTGCACAACGATGTATTCCGCGCCGGCATGGGCGGCAAACTCCCGCACAAACAGATCGTAGTCCACCACCCCGGTCTTCGACTCCATATTGCAACGGATGGTGAGCAGGCTCTGCTTGGCGCCCGCCGTCAGGTGAGGCAGCATCCAGACCTCGATTTGCGGCGTCGCGTTCACTGCCTGCACAGTGGCTTCGTCCCCGGCATTAAAAGGCGAGCCGAAGCTGCGCAGCGTGATACCGCACTTTTCAAGCAGCAGTTTGTTCGCCTTTTGCAGGTGGGCCAGCTGCCGAGCGACGTTACCGTCTGAAAACTCCCCCTGCACGTGATCATAGCCGTGGTGCCAAATCTCGACCCGACCGCTCGAAGCCCATTTCCGGAGCAAGTCGTAGTAGGATTGCTTGTCTTTGTCGCCCTCGCACGAATCCGCAATGATACCAAATCCCGCGCAGACTTTCTTGGCCTCTACCACCGCGAAAACCCGGTCGAATCCCTCGCGCGCCTTGGGCGTGTCGCGCAAGTCGTCGAGTTTGAAAATCACAACCGGAGGGCGACCCTCGGAGGAGCGCCCAATCGTAGCGCACGTCAACGAACATACGCCACAAGCAACAAGGAACCGCAGGATATTCAGTTGGTGATTTGATCTCTTCATAAAATGATCCCACCGCGCTTCGGGCCACAGAAGGTAGCCGTCGCAAGGACTCCTACACCATAAGCACTGTCACCTCGATGTTGAGCTTGCCGCCGAATCCCATCCTGGAACAGCCGCAATAGGTAGGCACAAAAGCAAACAATCGACTTACTCATTGTTTTGGCAGGTTGGGGCATAACGAGGCCGCCTGAGCATGTGGGCGCGCGCCGGTCAATTTGCCTACTGCTGCGGCCAGTGCCAACCGGAAGCGGCTTAAGCGTTAATGGCCAGAATCCGCGTGCGACGTCCTGTTCGTTCCCCCACAGGACACGTTGGCGCTTGCCTGTCAGCTGGCGCCAAGCAGTTCGGCAGGGTCGTCAACCCGTCGGGGACAAGGCGAAGATGCTTCCTTAACGTTTAAGTAGCTGGTCGATGGTCAGCCACAGCGAGCGTTGTTTGCCTCACACACCCCTCTCTTTCGAAAGCAAGAGAACATCCCCCATTCGCATGCGCCGAGAGTCTCGAAAGTGACGTTCGGCTGCTGCACACCAAGCCATCGAATCCGTCGGAGTAAGATCATATCTATGCGCCCCAATATTACTTCCACCGCAACTCACTCCGTATCTGGGGGCGCCACCGCCAGAGGACACGTGGACGGTTCAGTCACCCGTCAGCAGTGGAAGTGGTCCGCCTTGGCGGGCATGGCTTCCTATCTCGACGCGGGCTCGATCGTAGCGCTCGGCGCCGGACTAGCGCTGCTCCAGAGGCACCTCGGCCTCAGTGATAGCGAAGTTGGCATTCTGGCGGCGATCGGGCCCAACGCACTCGGATGCGCTCTTGGCGCGATGATCGGAGGCTGGCTCGGCGACCGGCTTGGGCGAAAGCGCATCTATCAATACGATCTGATTGCCTACGCTGCCGGCATCTTATGTGTCGCTCTGGCGACAAATCGGGAAATGTTGTTTCTCGGCACTTTCGTTGTCGGTGTCGCGGTCGGCGCCGATGTTCCGACATCCCTGGCGCTTGTCGGTGAATTGGCCCCGGCGAAAGCCCGAGGCAAACTACTCGGCCTCACTCAAGTCGCGTGGTGCCTTGGACCGGTCGTGGTGCTCTTGTTGGCGCTGGCGCTGGCCCCGCTGGGCCTGCTGGGGATTCGGATCGTGTTCCTACACCTGTTTGTTGTCGCCGTCGTCACCTGGGCCTTGCGGCAGGGGCTGGCGGAATCGGTGCGCTGGCAGGAGGCAGCCCGATCAACCCCTGCACCAAGCCGGAGCCTCGGCACGCTGTTTTCTGGGGCGAACTTGCGGGCGTTGGTGTGGACGGCTACCATCTACCTCTTCTGGAATCTGGCGGCGGGCACCGCCGGGCTCTTCAATCCTTACATCATCAGCACACTGGGCGCCGGAAGCCAAGCGGCCAGCGTTGGGCTTGCGAGCGCCTCGTTCATCATCTCGGGCATTGTCACTGTGACGGTTTTCATGAAATACGCCGACCGTGACCATGAGACCCGCAAACTGCTGTGGGGCGTCGGCGCCGTCATGCAAGTGGCCGCCTACGGGCTGTTTCTGATTCTACCGTTCAGCATCCCGGTAATCATCGCGAATATCGCGCTCTTTGCGATCAGTTCGGCCCTTTCCGGCGAAGCCTTCTACAAGGTTTTCAGCCAGGAACTATTTCCGACCATGTTGCGGGGCACTGCGCAAGGTGTGACGTTCGGCGTCGCGCGCGTGATCCTGGGTGTTTGGAGCTTTTTCGTGCCCATGCTGGCCCACGCTGGAATCGGCCAGCTGGCCGGTTTGCTCACTCTCTTCCTCGCCATCAGCGGGGCGGTCGGATTTTTCTTTATGCCGAACACCTCGGGAAAATCCCTCGAGCAGATCGAGGCTGAACGCGCGGCGCGAAACCCCGCGCGGTAAACCGTGCGCCGCGGACACCAGGAGCGCACCATGAAGATTGTTTCATCCTTTCTCTTCGCGACCGCGCTGGCGACGATGGGCCGTGGCGAGGAAGCCGTGCGGATCAGCCAATACGGCATCACCTGGACATTCGATCGCCCGCACACCGTCGGCCAGTTCGTGAATGGTGACTACTGGGTGCTGGGTCCGGTAAAGATTGTTGCAGTGACCCCTGAGCCCGGCCCGGCACGCGCGGGCGAGGCCGAGACGAACGTGCAAAGCGTCTATGGTGCGACTGCTATGACGCCCAACCGGGACTGGCGCAACGGCTCCATGATCGTGTCCTCCCCGGGCACCCGCCAGGGCTATGATTCGCGGCTGAAAAACTACGATGCCTCTCTTTCGCTGCGATTTCCGCTCGAACTAAAGGCGGGTGAATCGCTGATCTCGACTTCGAGCAGCGATGGACGCAGCGCACCGGTCATGCTCGCGAAGATCATGTGGCCGAAGGAGGATAAACAGATCCGTGCGCTGGAATCCGGGGCCATCCTCACCTGCCTGCGCGAAGCGCCACCGCAAGGGGCGTTTCGGCCGCCCTATGCCGGCGCACAGAAACCCATCTTCCTCGCCAAAAACCTCCGCTGGGAAATTCTGCCGAGTCTCGCTCCACCCGCGCATACGCCTGACTACGCGGAATTCGCCCGTTACCTTGAACGCCCCTGGCTGGATCACATCGCCTCGTGGACCTTTCAGTTTACTGGGCCTCGGCAGAACCAGCCCAACTACGGGCGCGAATTCGCGCGAGTCACCTCCATGGCCTCGCTCATGCTGATGCTGGACGTGCCGCGGGAGAAAAAAGAGCGGCTCATGCTGGGCCTGATTCAGTTCGGGATCGACAGCTGGGGCCTGGCAAACCGCGGGAGAAATTGGTCCGCCGACGGCGGCCACTGGAACGGTCGCAAGTGGCCCATCCTTTTTGCCGGACTGATGCTAGGCGACGAAGGCCTGCAACATCCGCCCGCCTCGACGCTATTCTCCGAAGACCAGCAGACATATTATGGCCGGGGCTGGGCCGGGCAGCCGGCCCTGTTCCAGATGGTATTTCACACGAACCGCATCTCCCCCTACGAGGAAAAACACCCGGATACGTGGAATGCCGAAGACAAGAAGAGCGAAGGCTACCGCACCGTCGTTTCCAACGGGCTCGCCGGCACGGCCCTCGCCGTCCAGTTGCTTGGAGCCAAGGCATTGTGGAATCACGACGCCTTTTTTGACTACTACGACCGCTGGATGGCTCCGGGCGATGCCTATGCGGTGGCTCGCGGCGGGTTGACGCGTCCCCGCGCCGAAGGCAAATCCCAAGATGGATTTGTAGACGAAATGTGGGCCGCCTATCGGCGGGCGGCTCCGGCGCAACCCGACGGTCACGACAACCGCAAATGGGTGTGGGGTGAGCCCACCGATGACGGCCGCTTTATATCCAATCCCAAAGCAGCCGCAGATCAGGCGGAGACCGTGAGCCACCGCCGATAAAAGCAAGCACCACCACCCTGGGATCTCTCGCAATTTCCTCCTGTGACTGGCTCCTCCATGCCGACCGCACCCTCCGCCCAGCCTTGGTGGCGGACGCTTACGCGCGAGCAGCGATTGGTGTTTCTCGTGGCCACGCTCACGTGGATGTTCGACTGCGCAGACCAGCAGTTCTTCAATCTCGCGCGTGATGCCGCCATTGAGGACCTCGCCGGCAAGGCGCGCGCCACTGTCTATTCTCCCTATTCGATGTCGGTGTTCCTCCTCGGCTGGGCGGTGGGCGGGCTGATTTTCGGCGCGCTCGGCGATCGCCACGGGCGCGCAAGAATCCTGGGCCTATGCGTGCTTCTCTACTCTCTGTTCACCGGTCTAGGGGCGTTTGCCGTAAGTTTTTCCGATTTTTGTTTTTACCGGTTCCTGACCGGAATCGGCATCGGCGGCGTGTTCGGCCTCGCGGTCGCGCTTGTGGCTGATTCGGTGCCTGATCGGGCGCGAGCACCGGCGCTCGGCATGCTGCAGGCGTTTTCGACCGTCGGCAACATGCTCGCCGCGCTGCTCGGCATGGTGATCGGCACGATGACAACGCTCCCATTCGGACTGAAGCCCTGGCAGGCGATGTTTCTCGTCGGCGCGCTGCCCGCATTGTTGTGCGTGCCGATTATCCGCTCCCTGAAAGAACCGGAGAAGTGGGTGCGCGCCCGCGACGAGAGCGCGCGGCTGGGCCAGAAGCTAGGCTCCTATCCGCTGCTGCTCCGGCACCCCCGCTGGCGCCGACATGCGTGGCTCGGCCTTGTGGTGTGCTGCTCGGGCGTTGTCGGCTTGTGGGGGCTCGGCAATTTCCATCCGAAGATCGTCGGCACGATTGTCACGCAGCACTACCTCGCCGCGAACCTCTCGACAGCGGAATTGACGGGCAAGCAGGCGTTCTGGCGCTCGGCGGCCTTGCTGCTCCAGAACATCGGTGGTTTCGCCGGCATGTTGACTCTGTCCCACATTGCGCAAACGCGCGGCCGGAAGGCGGCGTTTGTCCTCGCACTGTCGGCATCCTTTGGCACCACCGTGCTGTTGTTCTGGGGGCTGCGCGAATTCAGCCAGATATTCTGGATGGTGCCGTTGATGGGCTTCGGCACGCTGTCGGTGTTTGCGGTTTACGCGATCTACCTGCCGGAGATTTTCCCAACCAGCCTGCGCAGCACGGGGACGAGTTTCTGCTATAATTTCGGTCGACTCGTGGCAGCGACCGCGCCGTTCACCCTCGGGAAAATCACCGCCAGCCTCGGCGGGGATCTTGAGGCGTTCCGCCACGCCGGTCTCTGGATGAGCCTCGTGCTCCTTGCCGGCGTGCTCCCGCTCCCCTTCCTGCCTGAAACGAAAGATGAGCCGCTCCCGGAAGAGGGAGCAACAAGTTCTCAATGAAAAACATCACGATGATACGATTCGGCGCTGCCGCCTTGATGCGTTGCGCCGCACTGTGGCTGCTTGGCAGCACCGGTGCCAAAGCGGAAGAACTGGTCCAACAGGTATCGCAATATGGCATTACCTGGACCTTTGACCGGCCGGTTCGAGCAGGGAAGTTCATCAATGGAGACTGGTGGGTGATCGGGCCGGTGACGCTCAAGGGTATCACCCCCGCCCCGGGCCCGGATTCGCCCGACGCAACCATTACGGCAAAGACCAACGTCTACGGGGACACCAGCCTGCAAAATGACCCGCGGATGCGCAACGGCTCGATGATCGTGCTCCGAGCGGGAACCCACCAGGGCTATGACTCGCGCAACCAAAGCTACGATCCCAAGTTGAGCCTGAGCTTGCCGGCCGTAATCGAGCCGAACCGCTCTGTGGTCTCCACGATCAGCAATCCGGTGATCCCCGTGGTGAATTTTCCCCACCGAATCATGTGGCCGGCGGAGAAGAAAAGCCAGAACACGCTCCGAACGGCCGCGGTGTTGACCGTGCTGGCCGAGGCGCCCCCGGCCGACGCCTTTCGCCCATCGTATGCCGGCACGGTCAAGCCGATCTACCGGGCCTCGCAGCTAAAGTGGGAATTGCTCAAGAACCTTCCGGCCCCGGCCATCGATCCCGCGGCGTATCCGGCCTGGTATGAATTACGCGCACCCGATGACTGGCCACAGATGGAACGATATTTTGAGCGCGTCTGGATTGACCATCTGATGAGCTGGCAACAGCAGGAACTGAACCCGAACGAGAACCAGCCGAATTACGGCCGCGAACATGGCCGCCTGGTCTCGATTGCAAGCCTGATGCTGCACCTCGACGTGCCGCGGGAACGCAAGCGGAAGCTCCTGATCGGGTTGGTGCAATACGGGATCGATCTGGCGGGCGTCGCCCAGGTCGGTGGTTATTGGAATGAGGGAGGCGGACTTTCCAGCGGGCGCAAATGGCCGATCTATTTCGCGAGCCTGATGCTGGACGCGCCGGCGCTGCGGACTTTGCCTGAGACCGCCATCTTCCACGAAGATGCCGAATGCTACTACGGCACAGGCTGGGCCGGCCAGACCGCACTGAACTGGATGGTCCAACATCACGGCCGACGCGACCGCTTTGAGGAGCGGGATCCCAGCCAATGGGATAAATGGGACAAGCTCTCGGAAATGTATCGCACCAACACTAATGCGGTCGCGTGGGTCGGCACCGCACTTGCCGTGCGGTTGATGCAGGGAATCGCCATTTGGAACCACGATTCGTTCTTCGACTACTGCGACCGCTGGATGGAACCGGTGGACTCTTATGCCGCCAACCGAGGCGATCATCCTCGCCCGATCCGGAGCGGCGACATTCCGCAGGAGAGCCAGACGCGCGATCCATTCGTCAACGCCATGTGGCACGCCTACCGTGCCAGCGCCCCGGACCAACCAATGGCGGGCAATCCGCGCATGCTGGTGTGGACGGACAACGGGCTGAAATGGGTGCCCAATCCCAAGCCCGACGCCAAGGCGGTCGCCGATCATGTCGCGGAAATCAAAGCCGCTCGCGAGAATGGAGCGCGAAAATGAAACAGCGCATCGTCCTCCGGCGGCCAATCCCGCGTCATTCCGCTACCGAACTCCCAGCAAATTTGCTCACTCCATGAAACTTATCCGACAGCTCATTATCCCACTCACCGGTCTTGTCTCCCCGCTGCTGGCGCAGTCGGCCCATCGTCCTAATTTTCTCTTCATCTATTCCGATGACCAGCGCTGGGATGCTCTGGGGTGCGTGCAGAGAGAACAGGGAGAAGCGGCGAGGTTTGCGTGGCTTCAGACACCTAATATGGACCGATTGGCGGCCGGCGGAATTCGATTCCGCAACGCCTTTGTCACCAATTCCCTTTGTTCTCCATCCCGCGCCGCGCTCCTTACCGGCCAATACAACCACACCAACCGGGTCGTTAACAACCATACTGAATTCCCGCTCGAGAACCTCACCAGTTCCGCGCTGCTCGCTAAGGCCGGGTATCGCACGGCGTATTTTGGCAAGTGGCATCATCAAATGCAAAAGGAGCGGCCTGGTTTCGACTATGTTGCCAGCTATCTCGGACAGGGGGTCTACTACGACTGTCCCTTCAACGTGAATGGCATCATGACCCCGACCCACGGACAGATAGATGACATCGCGACAGACTATGCTATTGCCTATCTCAAGGATCATGTCGCGCATCACCCCGACCAACCGTTCGACATCGTCCTCGGCTACAAGGCGCCGCATGAACCGCGCACTCCGGCGGAGGAGGATCGGCGGCTCTACCCCGGCCAATCCATCCATCCTCCGACCAACGCGCTTCCGCTGCCCCCCTATCTTCCGGAGAATTTGGCCGCCGGCGTCGCACAGCGGCAAGCCGGGGATGCGCGGATGAACTACTTCCGTTCGATCACGACGATCGATCGATCTCTCGGCCGGTTGCTGGATGCGATCGACGAGCTCCATCTGACGGAGGACACGGTCGTGATCTTCGCCTCGGACAATGGCTACTACATGGGGGAGCACGGGCTTAATGACAAACGATCGGCGTATGAGGAATCCATGCGGATTCCGCTGATTCTCCGCTGGCCACGCGGGGCACCCGCCGGCCGGACCGTGGATGCCATGGTGCTGAATATTGACCTGGCTCCCACGCTTCTCGATCTGGCCGGACTACCGGTCCCGGAGGCGATGCATGGGAAGAGCTGGAAACCGCTGCTGGGCCCGGCGGCGCCATCGGGGTGGCGCTCCTCCTTCCTCTACGAGTATTTCTATGAAACCCATTTTGGAAACCCGACGACGCTGGCCGTTCGCACCGATGACGCCAAGCTCGTCCGATACCCCGGGCATGAGGATTGGACCCAACTTTTCGACCTGAAATCCGATCCGGGTGAAACGAAGAACCTCTACAATAATCCCTCCGCCAGGGCGCTTCAGGCCCGCATGCAGGCGGAATTCGAGCGGCAGTCCAAGGCGGTCGATTTCCGGATTCCGCCGAATGCGGATAAGTTCGATCCCAACGAACCGCCGCATTTTTAAGCCGCCCTTTCCCGCTCATGTTTCTTTCACACGTATTCGCCTCACTTCGTCGGTGGTCCCTGACCGCCAGTTTCTCCGGCGTCCTCGCTGCCGCGGCGGAGCCCGGTTTGTTGTTTTATGCTTCGGGCGATCATGGCACGACGGCGGATGTCGCGGCCGACGGCACGGCGAAACCGACCTTTGACTTCCAGATCACGTCGGTGGACGACGGCGCTCGCGGCGCAGCGCTCAGCTGCGGCGACACCCAACTTCTCGCTTGGCGAGCCCCGGGCAACATCTACGCGCAACGGGGCACGCTGTCATTCTTCTGGCGTTCTCGCTATCCGGTCGGGCCGACGGAATTCCCCGTCTTCCGGGTTGGCTACGCCGACCACTCGAGCTGGGACATGGTGTGGCTGCGCATCGACTATAACGGCCATGGATTCGACGCCTTCGTGACTGACGCCAGCCTCGCGCGGACGCGGGTCTCGGTCACGCTGCCGGAGTTCCCCAAGCCGGACCAATGGACGCATCTGGCCCTCGCATGGGATGAGATCCGCGGCATCCGATTCTACGTGAACGGCCGGCTCGCGGCGTCCAAGGAGACCACCGCCGTTTTCAATGCCGCCCTTGACCAGTTCGGCCCACACTCCCGCATCATCAGCCCCTACCAAGTGCAGAGCGCCTATAATTTTGTCCGCGGCGGCGACGTGGATGAAATCAAGATCCACGACCACATGCTCGACGAGTCCGCCGTAGCCGTGCTGGCATCGGGTGCCGAGCCGAGGCTCCTGCCTCTGGCGTCGCGCAGCCTGGCAGACGCGGCCACCCGCGCCGAATGGCTGCATCGTTACGGCTGGGATCGCGCCGCCCCGCCGGAACTCCCCGCCGTGCACACCCGTGTGCGCAAGGTGGAGATCCACGACGCCTACGACCTGAAACGCTGGTGGTGGAAAGCCACCGACGGTATCCGCGAAACAACGTGGCCGGGTGTCTACAACCGATCGCGCCTGCCTGGCCGTCATGATTATTTCACTTTGCCCGACTGGGACTGCTATTCGCTTTCGGGCAAAGCCATTACCTTCGTGTTGCCAGACGAACCTGCGAACCACCTCGAGATTTCCGGCGCCGCTTGGGGCAAGATGGAGTTGCTCCCGGCCGGCACGGAGAAGGAAACCGCCAGCGAAGCGCAGGCCGAGGCCGTGCTCTTCGAGCGGCCGAAGGGGCTGGAAAAGTCCGCCCATGCGCTGGCGGCACCTCTCAGCACTCGGCAAATCCGCTTCACCAATGTCGAGCAGGAGGAGCCCATCGGCGAACTCTCCGCCTACAACGTCACGGCCGGGAGCGAGCCCGCCGACAGCGAGAAGCTCTCCTATGAGCTCGACTCTGGCTCCGCAGATGAGGACGGCGTAAGATCCTTGGGCAACTTCATCGCAGGCAGATTTCCCGCAGATGAGCGCGCCCTGCTGATCGCCCGGCCTGCGGGAACTTCGCCCGGACGGGCGTCAGGCCAGATAGTGCCGGCAGCCCGTCTGCCGCTCGTGCACATCCTGATCCCGGACACATGGGACGACCGCACCGACGGACTGGACGGCATCGCGATCGATCTGCCGGCAAGTGAACTCAAGCCCACGCATGGCAACTCGATCGCCTTTAACGTCCGGGTAAAGGATCCGCTCTGGCCCCTCCGTGATATGCTGGACTTTTCGTTCAGCATGAAGCCTGGCGAGGCCCACACGCTTTGGCTCGACCTGCGCGACCGGATGCTGCCGCCGGGCAAGCCGCTCTACTTGACGCTGGCAACCACTTCCCCTGAGTTTGCCGGGCTAAACGGGCTGGGCCTGAAAGGCGCCAGACTGCGGTTGGTCTTCAAGCCCCGCGCGGCGGCGCGCGCCGAGCACGAACTCGACCGGTTCACGCAGGCGCGCGACAGCTATGCCATGCTGGTCGAGGAGTTCCCTCACAGCGACAAGTTCGCGCTCTGGGTGCGCTTCGAGTCCGACCTGAAGGATCTGCTGCGCGTCAACCCCGACCACGCCCTTGGCCGGCAGTATGCCGCCGTGGGAATGGACGCGCCTCGGCCGGAGTTCACCCAGCGGGTGGCGCCGGCCGGAGTGCCACTCTGGGCCTTCCGTCAGGTGGAGGCGCTGCGACGCGCGCAACAGTTCGTCGACTGGTGGATCGACCACCGGCAGATCGCCAATGGCGAGTTCGGCGGCGGCATTTCCGACGACGTCGACCTGCTCAACCTTTGGCCGGGCGTTGCCCTGATGGGCGCCGAGCCGGAGAAGATCCGGCGCTCGTTGCATGCGCTGCTCGAGGCCGCCTACACGCAGGGCATGTTCACGCACGGCCTGCCCACGATCCAGTCCGACGAGCTCCACAGCTACGAGGAAGGCATCAACTGCCTCGGGCAAAACCTCATCGTCGACTACGGCAGCCCGCGCCAGCTCGAGCGCGCGATGGAAACCGCGCGCGGCACGGCGGGCATCACCGGTGTCAACTCCGCCGGCCACCGTCACATCCGAAGCTCGTATTTCAGCGGAACACGGATCGCCGAGGAAGACCCATGGGGCTGCGTGAAGCCCAATTCCTACCTGCTGCTGCAGCCGACCGAGTTGCTGGTGGACTACAACGGCAATCCCACGGCAAAAAAGCTGCTGCTTGATCTCACCGACAGTCTGCTGGCCCACCGCCAGCCGGACGGGAAGGGCGGCCATCTGACACCGGTCTCGATTCGCTTTCGGGACGACCAGGAACTGTCCCAGAAACCGGGCTATTATCCGTGGCAGCTGTTCTGGAACGGCTGGCGCTGGACCGGCGACCGACGCTACCTCGGCCCGATCCTCGACGGCGGCACCGCCTCGCTGATGGCGATCAATGCAAACACGATCGATACGCTCGGTTGCCGCGCCGATTGGGGACAGCGCATCCTCGCTGAAGGTCTCGACGCTCTGCGCCCCTACCCGGCTCGGGTGACAACAAACTGGCACTTCAGATGGATGCTGACCGGCGACAAGACGATACTGGAAAAACTCTACGAACGCCAGATCGAGGAAATGGCCCTCGGCGAATTTATCAACACGGAGGGCAGCCTGTGGATCGATCGGGTCGGCGTGCTCACCAGCGAACTGCAGCGTGCGCGTCTCGGCGGTGTCGCTCTCCTGCGCAACGCCACGATGCCTGGACACGCAGTCAGCTGGACGTTCGCCGCCCCCGCCCGTCCCGACAGTGTCGCCCTACTCATCCCGGACGCCACCCCAACCAGCTTCAAGGTCATTGCCTATAACCTCACGACCACTCCCGTGCGTGCCACGATGACCGGAGCGAACGTCGACCCCGGCCAATGGGAAATTACGCAAGGTCTCGACTCCGACGGTGACGACGTCGCCGACCGATCGATCGACACCCGTATCGCGAAGTTCGAGCGCTCGCGGTCCGTCGAACTCACCCTCGCCCCTGGCGCGACAACCATTCTGACCTGTCGCCTGAAAGTTCCGGGCACGCCCTACTGGGCGCGGCTCGATCTGGGGATCGACCCCGAGGACGTGACGGTGAAGGCCGGCATGGTGCGCGTAACCGTGCACAGCCTCGGTTCTGTGCCGGCGCCCGCCACGTCGGTGGTGTTGCGCGACGCCGCGGGCCTAACACTGGCCCGAGGGGAAATCCCGCCCCTCACCGCACCTGTGGATTTATGGCCGAAGACCACGACCGTGACGCTGCCCATACCCGCTGGAATCGACCTGCACGGTGGCGTCGTGGAAATCGACCCCGAGCACCAGCTCGAGGAAATCACCGTGCGCAACAACGTCGTGAAATTGTAGATGGTGTAAACCCGATCCCGGAAGTGCACTAGACGAGGGGTCCGCCATACTGCTGAGCCGTATGCCGGGAGCGGCACACCCTGGTGAACTGCTACGGGGCCGTGAGCGGAATGGACACCGCGGTGCGCAGGATCACCGGGCCGAGCAGGCCCGATTCGAGGAGCGGCATATAAGCGTTATAGTGCTTCCAAGTCGTGAAGGTGATACGCGCACCAGGCTTGGGCTCTCCCCGCTTATACCACTCCGGTATTTCCGCAATCGCACCGCCGCGGCCGTCGCCCAGATCGGCATATTTGTTCTCCACTGGTCGCCGTTCGTCACCGATGAGTCGGTTCGGCCAGAGGTTGGTGACACGCACTTCCAGTTCGTTTTCTCCAGGGTGGATGGCATCCGTGACGTCCACGCGGAACGGCGGTGCCCAGAGGACACCGAGGTTGCGGCCATTCACCATCACCTCCGCGAGAACCTGCACGCGGCCGAGATCGAGGTGCAGCCGGCGGCCTCCGGCCGTGGCGTCGGCCGACACGGTGAAGCGCGTCGCGTAGGCCGCGGTGCCTGAAAAATATTTAACCCCTTCGTCCTGGTGGTAGTCGGACCATGAAATCAGTTTGTGCAGCGTGATCTCCGACGGCGCGCCGCGATCGGGCGGGAAGGTCACCCGCCACGGGCCGGTAATCCCGATTGCCGCGGGGATCGTCGTAATTCGCAAGTCGGTGGCCGCGCCCTGCGAATATTGCAGCGTGTAACCCCCATTCTCCCACGCGAACAGACCGCCGGCACGCTCTACCGCGAGTTCGATCGCGGGCGGCGGTTCTGGCGGTGGCAGCGGAATGATCTGCGTTAAGGCCCGCGGCTGAAACGGATATATTAACGGGCCGGCAGGAACGGACTTCGCAGCGAAGGGCTTGGTGTCCGCCACAACGACGCCTTCTTTGAGCACCGCCGTGAGGTGCCGGGCTGGTGCCGGCCGGCGGAACACCACAAAAGTCGAGCCGGCCGGGCCAAGTTGCAACGTCACGCGAGTGCGGCCGTCCGCACATTCAAACACCGGTGCCGGCGCGATCCGGCCGGTCATAGCATCCCACAGCTCAGGTTGGCGATCCGCGATATTGAAGGTGCAAACGATGTCGTCGCCGCGATGCTCGCGATTCGCCACGAAGTAGATGTCGACTCCCGGCAGCCGCCGATGGATTGCGTTGATCTCGGCAGGACCAAATCGCGAAGTGGCCTCGAAATCGGGCCGCACACCGAGCTTTGCCAGCACATCTCCGACAGGAATATGACGGAAAACACGTCCGGCACCGATTGTGATTTCCGCGCCGCGTCGATCAGACGAGTCACCCCAGAGTTCGCGAGCCGCAGCGCGCACCTTATCATCTGCCCGAGGATAATCTGACAAACTCGGAGAGGTTTCCGGAACGGGACCATCGACAATCAATGTCATCCCCTGAGTCACCAAATCCCGAATGCGGCCGATCAGGTCGGGCGTGAACGCGCGCCGGCCGGCGAGGACGAAGGCACGGTAGGACATGCCATCCGGGAGCACGATACGGCCATCGACGATCTTCAGCCGCGTCAGGATCGCGTCGCTGTTGATGGAATCATAGCCAAAGCCTGGCGGCGGCACCGGATCTGGCAAAGAACGCAGCACTGCGTCGACGGGCGAATCCTCGCTGCTGAAATAGAGCAGGTCGGCCACACTCCGGCCCTGCTGCAGCAGGGCCTGCGCCCGCGTTGCATAGGCAAGCCACGCGCGCCCCGGCTCGAACCACGTATTAGTGCGGACAAAATTTCCACCCCACTGCCCCATGGTCATACCAGGCACAGCCGTCGGGTGCGATTGTGTCGCCGAAGTATGGAACACGTAGCGGTTCAGTCCCTGCGTAAACACATAGTCGCCGATGCTCTTGAAGGAGTATGGGTAGTCGGTCCAGCGCGATTCGCTCGTGAACGATTCTCCGGCAATGGTCGCGCGGCCGTTCACATGTGCAATTGACGCAACCGCCTTCACGGTGGCGAGAAACGGCCGGTCCTGCCAGAATTCGGCCATTGGCTCGTCGGCGAACGCGCCCGCCGCCTGACCGTCGAAGTTTCCCTTGCCGTAAGGTTCGAAGTAGCTCTTGAGCCCGTGCTCGCGACAGAGTTCGGCGAATCGGCCGTAATAGTTTTCCGCCATCAATCCGGCCTGCACTTTCCGCGCATCCCATAGGAATCTCTCCGTGCGTTCCACGCTGCCCACGATCCGGCCCGTCAAGGCAGGCAGCCACACGGTCAGGTCGTAACCGCACCGTCGCTTGAATTCCTCGGGGAATTCCTCCGTCCAGTTCTGCCGGCCGCGCTCATAGCTGTCGATCACCGCTCCAGCCCGGCCTTGTGCGATCAACGGCCGAAGCGGTTCCCACAACTCCCCGAAGAAATGCTCGAAGTGATAGTCGATCGCTGCGCGGCTGAACTTGTCGCACTCGAGCCCCTCGCCGCCATCAGGCGCGGGATGATTCACCGTCCCGGTCGTCGTGTAGCCCAGCCTAAGGACCGTCCAGCGACCTGTCGGCACGTCCCAAGCCAGCCGACCCTGCCCATCCATAGCGCCTGAAAGGCTTAGCACTTTGGTTGGATCGATCGCGGCGGCGTCGGTTGCGGCGACGACCGTTTCAGCCGGGGTCGGTAACTGGGCGGCTTTCTCGGCCGGGTAACCCGCCTTGGATCTCCAGTCAGCCAGCCGCGAATCTTCAGACGGCGTGGGATAAGCGATCACAGATACATCGCGATAGAAGCCCGCGCGGGCCGGCGGCGAAGACAGGATGAGCTCCACCCGCTGGCCGCCGCTGATTACGGTCTCCGTGAAGGTGAGCATCTTCATCGACCGGTCAGGCGTGATCCATGGACCGCCACTCGAGCTGTATCCCGGGCAATTGTGCAGCATGAACTCGAGGCCCAGACGATCGGCTTCACTAATCGCAAAGCGCAGCAGCTCGCGGTGTTCTTGTGAGCGGTAATCCACCAGCCCTTTGGGGATACCCGTGCCAACTTCAAAGAGTTGCACCCCGGCGATCCCGACACGCTTCATCGCTTCCAAATCGAGCGTTATGCCCGTCTTGCTGACATTGCCGTTCGGCCAATGCCACCACGTCAGGGGATGCGCCGAGGCCGGCGGTGCGGTGAACGCCTCCTCCAACGGATCGGCCGCGCGGCCCACGATCGTAACGGCGAAAAGGAACAGGAACGCCAAACGACGAGTTGAGACCATAATCCTGGGAAATCCTGCAGCGCGCGCACCGCGAACACCAGAAACTGGCGGGCGCAAAACAGGCCAAACGAGAAGAGTGACTGATTTCACCAAAAGATATTCGTCCAGAGCACTGGTTAGTAGCCGGTCGGACCGGTTGTGCTTTCCTCCCGGTGCGAGCGGGGCAATGATCCGGGAAATCCGCGCCGGATGGCCTCATCGAGGATCATTTTGGTGGCCGTGGCGCCGATGCGCGTCACGCCGACGCCGCGCACCGTGAGCAAATCGTCGAGGGTGCGCACACCGCCGGCCGCCTTGATCTGGATGTGGGGAGCCGTATGCTCACGCATCAGCTTGAGGTGCTCCAGCGTGGCTCCCTTGTAATTGTAGTGCCCGTTGGGCTGCTTGACGAAACCGTAGCCGGTCGAGGTTTTCACGAAGGCCACGCCCACCATAGAGCAGATTTCGCAGAGCTTGATGATCTCCTCCGTAGTGAGGTAGTCGTTCTCGAAAATCACCTTGAGCACGGCTCCGGCCGCGAGCGTGACCTCGTTGACCAGGGTGATCTCTCGCTTCACACAGTCCCATTCACCGCTCTTCACCTTGCCGGTGTTGACGACCATATCGATTTCTTTCGCACCGGCCAGAGCGGCCGATTCCGCTTCGATCACCTTGAGGCCTGTCGTGCTGCCGCCATGCGGAAACCCGATCACCGTGCAGACCAGCACGCCGGTGCCTGCGAGGATTTCCCGCGCCTGCGGGATGCAGCAAGGCTTCACGCAGGCGGTAGCCACACCGTAATCGCGGGAAAGTTCGCATCCGGCTTTCACCTCGGCGTCGGACAGCGTCGGATGCAGCAGGGAATGATCGATCATCTTCGCCAGTTCGTTGATCGTTGGAGGGTTCATGGGGCAAACGGGCCGGAATGAGGTCTGATTCCATTTTCAGGCGATGGCGCCCGGCTCATGGTGCATACCTTGGCAAGTGGCGGGCCAACGGCGCGGCGGTGGCGAGATTGGGCGACCCATCGGCTTCCACCCGGCCCAGCGTCCATTCCAGGCCGCCAATCAGCAACGACTGGAACACCGGGTTATCCCAAACGTCTTCGCGATGCCCCATTGCCGTGTAGAACACACGCCCGCGGCCGTGCCGGCGCGTCCAGACAACGGGAAAGGGAGGCCGTTGGTATTCGGCTCCGGTCATTCCGGCCGGATCAAGCACGACTATCGCATGCATGTCCGAAGCCAGATTCTTCAAGGAAAGCCATTCCTCATGCAGCCGGGTTTCCGCCGGGAACGCCGCTGCCCCCGGAAAATGCGGGTCGGCCAGAACAAGCCGGGCCTTTTGCTGGGCACCATGCCGGATGAACTCCCCGCCCAGCATCTTGACATAGGGATCCGCTTCGTCGCCATCGTCATCGAATCGTTCGGGCACGTGGCCGTTGTGACCGTGCGAATGGAAGCTGTCCGCGGCAATATGGATGCCGACAAAACCCTTCCCGTCTGCAACCGCCTCGAGAAGCGCCGCCTTCCCGGCCGGAGTCATGGGCGGCAGGCCGTCGCCCCGCGGATCGCTTTTCGCCATCGTCAGATCCCCGCTGGTGTAGAACACGAACCCGTCGAATTGCGCGAGATACTCCGGCGAGAATAGCGTTCCGTCCTTCGACTCGACGAATTCGATCCGATGCGCCGCGCCTAGTTCCCGCAGCACGCGAAAAACAAACCCGTGACCGGGAGCACCGTCGTTCTTGATACCGTCGTGGACAAAGCCCGAGGACTTGGTGAACACGAGGACCTTCTTGGATCGCTGGTCGACCGAAGCAGCGCAAGCCGACAGCAACAACCCGGCAGCCAGAAAGGCGATGGTCCGTTGCAAAAATCTCGCCGCCCATGCCGGCATTCCCCGAGCCGCCGGACCGCCATATTCCTCCCGGCATTCCCTGCACGGGCTCATTGTTTAAACAAGAAATCCGCGTGATCGAAATACATCTTCCAATCGTAAACGGTGAGATCATGCACTCCCTCGTGCATGTGGTAGGCAATCGGACCGTCGAGAAAGAGTTCGTGCACCAGCGGCATTTCCGGGGTCAACCGGCGGGGTGCCAGCCGGTAGAGCTGCCACACTCGGCTCGCCTCGCCGAGGGCCAGCCAGGAGCCGCGCGGATCGGCGTGGACGTCGAGCGTCGCCTCGCCATCGTGGCAGCCGCGGGGCGCGATGAGCGCGAGCAGTTCATGGGTATCGACCGGCAACGCCTCCACCCTCCCCCCGTAGGTGGCGTATTTCGCCGTGAACCAATGTGGATAGTTCTTGTTGATCGCCGCCAGGGTCTCGCCGAAGTTGCGCCGAGCCAGCGAAGAACCGCCTTCACCGGCGCCGTTGTAGCATACCAGGGCAAAACGCGTGTCCTGCGCAGCAGCCCAAAGCGCGGTCTTCGCGCCGCGCGAATGCCCGATCAGCGCGATCCGCTTCGGGTCGATATCGGGATCCGTCTCGAAGTAATCCGCGGCCCGGGAGGCGGACCAAGCCCAGGCCGCCAGCGTGGCCCAGGTGAGTGTCTCCGGCTTTGCGTAGTGCGCCCGGTAAAACTGCCGCAACCCCGTCGTGGCGTTCGGCCGATCGGGGTCGACCTCCGCCGCCACATTGATGGCCGCGACGGCATAGCCGCGGGTGATGGCATATTCGGCCGGCCAGAAGTCGGACTTCTTGGTGCGCGTGGGATCCGTGTTATCAGGCGGGCGGTGGTTCAACAGCAGAAAGACCGGAGCCCGGCC
Organism: Lacunisphaera sp.; assembly: GCA_044224295.1. Taxonomy (GTDB): domain Bacteria; phylum Verrucomicrobiota; class Verrucomicrobiia; order Opitutales; family Opitutaceae; genus Lacunisphaera. Next base: position 54,636 of record JBGAKQ010000008.1, read on the forward strand.
CGTGCGTTGATTGGGCACAAAGAGGATAAGCTGAAACGCAAACGTCTCGCCCTGAAGTTCGAAGCTGAGCTTTACCCGCCGCAGGGTCGCCCGTCCTTCCATGGCGCGGGGATTCTCCTCGAGCACGGAGAAGGCGAGGTTGTCGGGCTTGGGTGGTGAGGCGCCGTAGACTTCACTGGTGAAAAGCGCGAGCAGTTCGGGGCGGCAGCGGGCCGCCCAGACCTCGGGCGTCGTCGCTTTTGTGCCGTCGGCCAGCGTGAACATGTCCGGCAAGACGGGGTTGCCAGCCTTGGCTTCGTAAAGATTGCTGGACGATTGGGTGATCGAAGTCTCGGCGAGGAAGGCGTCGGAGAGCACCCAAGGATGGGTCTTCTCCTGGGCCGAGAAATCCGGATGGAAGGGATCAGCAGCCCGCAGGACCTGAGCACAACCGAACAGCCAAACAAGCGGGCACAGACGATAGAGCAAGGGAGTCATGGGAGTATTAAGGTGACGATTCCACCGGTTTGCCTTTGCCGGCAGGGAAATGACGGGTCTGGCCACCACCGGTCCCGGCCTCCTGCACGAGCCGCCGGTCAGTTTCGTCACGGTCCCATGGACGAGCCCCGGCGTTGGTGAGCACCCAAGCGACCGTCTCGTTCGCCGGCCGGGCTTTCAGCCCCGGTGGCCAGAGTGGCGGCTCCTTAACCTGCCGGGTTTCGCCCGTCGGCTCAAAGGGAACCAGTTTTCCGGCTGCGTTGCGAAACATCGGGGCCGCCGAAAGCGTCCCACCCGTGGAGTCGAGCAGGAGATTGTCCCGCAGGTAGAAGTCGCATGGCGCCTGTGCCGGCCAGATCTCGAAAAAGGCCAGCTCGGCGACGCTGCTCGGGCCCTTGCGCGCCACGTTTCCGACCATCGTGATGTCCGCTTGCTGTGGTGCGCGACCGGCCCACTGGTCGGGCACGAACCCGAATTGAATGAGGCGCATTCCGGGATTGTAGAAATAGTTGTTCACCACGGCGCCACGCGCGCCACCCTTGAACAGGGGATGCCGGTCGTCGTTGCTCACATAGAGGTTCCCGTAGATCGTGACGCCGGTCACGTTGTCGTGGACGAGAGTTGCCTTCGAATCCAGGCCGGCCGGATGCAGGTTTTCGGCGACCAGGCAGTGGCTGAACGTGATGCGATGGGTGGTGTTTTCGCGCCAATCGTTCGGCGTCGCCCCCTCGAAGCGTGGGCCCGACACACTCATATTCTTGTTGGTGCCCCAGGCGAACGAGCAATGGTCGACGATCACGTCGCGCGCTCCGGTCCCCGTGCGCAGGCAGTCCAGCAAGACCGTGATCGGGCGGTCCGTCTGTCCGTCCGTTGGCCGCACCCGAAGATGACGCACGATGACGTCGTGGGTGCGGATATCCAGCCCGCCATTCACCAGGGTGATGCCGGGACTGCGTGCCGTTTCCCCTGCCAGCGTGAGTTCAGGCTCGGCGATCACCAGTTCTTTTCCACCAAGGTCGATCGCACCCGCCACCGAGAACTGGATTACGCGCGCACCAGGCGTCGCCACGGCCTCGGCCAGCGAACCCGGGCCGCTTGCCGCGAGGGACGTAACGTAGACAATCTTGCCCCCCGAACCACCGTTGGTCTGAGCCCAACCCGGTGGAGGCGTCCAGGCCGACCCTGTCTCGCGAATCTCCGTCGCCAATGCCCGCCCCACTGCCCGGTGCACGGCGGTGGAGGGATGACCCACGTGATAGAAATAGTAGGTATCCGGATCTCCTTTCGGCGTGGCTTCCTCGTCGAACAACGCCCGGCCGGCGCAGGCATCCTTTGTGTTGATGATGCCGAAACGCCCGGGGTCTGACATGACTTCGTCAAAATATTCGCCCCAGTGGCTCAGTTGGATCGTTGCTCCTGGCAGCTGCAAAGTGGCCGGAATCGTCGCCAGCGCCGGGTTCAGGCGGAGGCCCACTTCGGCAAAAGAACGGATTTTCGTCGGCAGGAGCGCGACGAGAAAATGCCGGGCGCCAACGGCATGAAGCCGGCGGATATGTTCCTTGAGGTTGGCTACCGTCTCATCGGTTGGGATCCGCCGGTCGTTCAACCCGCCGGCGATGAAAAACAGCGTCTGCTCGCCATCGAACCGGATTTCACCCCGCTCGACCCGCCCCACGAAATCGGCCACTTGGTTTTTCATGCCTCTCCCAAGCAGGGAGTCCTTCACCCGCCGGCCTTCGCCTTCACCCGTCTTGGCACCGCTGACCGCAAAATTCAGTCCCTGGTCCTTCCTCGCCGGATCATTGGCCTGCGTGAAGGACAGATTGAGCTCTCGCGCCAGATAGACGACTGCCGTCGGCCCGTTGCCGTCCACATACCCCGCCCCACTGTCCGAGTAGCTGTCACCAAGGACATAAAGCCTTTGCCATGTTTCCGCCCGGAGTGCAACGCCCACTCCCCAAGCCATCGCAAGCAACACCCACTGCCCCGCACGCCTCCAATTGTAATTCAGATGCTGACCGGTGGAAACTTGGGAATGCATGGGATAGGGAAGCTTTGGGATGTTAGGAAACCAATGTTGAAGCGGGTGCGGGCTCTATTCAAAAACCTGCAGGTCACGGATGGAGATACCACCGCGGCGCTCGCCCGATTCTGCGGCCTGCTTCTTGGGGATGTAGAAACGCACGTAGCGGGCGTCCAGGGAGGGAAACCTGACCTCGGTGGGGATGGCACCGTCTACAGTCGCTGTGCCGGCCTCAACCCAAGTCTGTCCATCGGCCGAAACCTTGAGAGCAAACTCGCTGGCCGGCTCGCGGCCCCAGACAACTCGAACCCGGCTGACCGGGTGAACCTGGCCGAGGTCAACCACCAACCACACCGGGTCCACACTGCCCGAGGTCCAAAGCGTGGTCACGTCCCCGTCCAGCACGTTTGCCGGTCCTTCGCCAGGGGTGCGACTGGACGAAGCGAAGGCCCGGCCGCGATACGCCAGACCGAGCGCCTTCTCGTCAACGACGGCGACATCCCGGCGGCTGCTGACTTTCTCTCCGTCGGTTCCAACCAGCATAGCTTCCAGAACGTAGTCCCCGGCGATCTCCGGCCAGGTCAGATCGAACTCCACGGTATCTTGACCGTAGGAGGTCATCCGGCATTTCTGCTTTAGCTCGCGAACGGATGATCCGTCCCCCGGTCGTTTCACCCGGAGGGTCACATCCCCGGCCCAAGCTTGGCCGAGGTCATTGATGAGCCGGACCGGGATGCGTGCCGTCCGACCTCTGATGCCCTGCCCGGAAGAATAATCCACCATCAATCCAACGGGCGCGAAGGCATTCCTCAGATACGCTTGGAACTCGGGCTCCCAGGTGAGCGTCTTCACATCGAGCCAGTTGTCGCTCGTCTGCCCGTCAGCCCGCGAATAGCCCAGCGCCGTGAACTGCATGACCGCTGCCACCTGCCGGCTGGTGCGCCAGTATTCCGTATCCGCCGCCATGTAGGCCGCATACAAGTGGCGGCGCTGGGCCACCGTTGAGTCTCCGCCGAGGAGATTGCGGTAGATCTTGCGCGTCAGGGTCGGTAACGAGCCATCGCGGTTCAACCACAGGAAACCGTATTCATTCAGGATTACAGGGTGGATTCCGTCATAGGGCGTTGCGGAGCCGCCACCCCGCGGCACGGGTCTTACCCGGAAAACATCCGCAAACGTTCCGCCGGCGGTATAATTGTAAGTGTGCGCCTCATAGGTATCGGTCAAGGCCATCGGTTCGCCCCAGCCATTGTCCCAAGGCCGGTTCGACAAATCGATCCCGCGCACCGCCGCGATAGCCGCCCCGGTCTCCGGTGTGACGGTCTCGTTCTGCGCATCCCAGATGACAACGCTCGGATGGTTCCAGCGCTCGCGCATCCACGCGGCATATTCCCGCGCGAGTTCGGCCCGATCCAGGCCCTCCCGGCCCCAGACCGGAAACTCATCCTGGATGAGGATGCCAAGTTCGTCCGCAACGTCATACCAAGCCTCGGGTGGCAGCCCGATGGAGTAGCGAAGGCAATTCCATCGCATCTCCTTCACTCGCTGATGGAGCAATCGCACCCAATCCGCCCGCCAGGGCAGGTCGCCGCAATCTGCATCCTCGAAAAATCGGTAGAGCGTGAAATTGCTGCCGCGCATGAAATATGGCTGGCCGTTGAGCACCGCCCGCCGCGTGACCGGATCGAAACGGAACTCGCGCATTCCGAACCTCGTCGTGAAACGGTCAGTTCCACTGTCGGCTTCCAACCGATAGAGAAACGGATCCTCCGGCGACCACAGCCGGCAGTCGTCGATGGGAATTCTCACCTCGACGGTCGTCTCCTGCGCGACCGGAAATGCCACCGCCGGTTGCGACGCGCGTCCAACAACGCGGCCGGATTTCGCTTCGCGCACGACAAAGGATACCGCCGCGGTTGCAGCGGCAGCACCATTGTTGCGTAAAACGGCCTGCACCCGCACGGTCTTGGCCGCTATGTCCGGTGCAGCCTGGACGTGCAGAAAGTGCGGGGTGCCGGAAAGGATCAGCTCAACCGTGTCGAAAATGCCCGGGATGTAGCGCTGCTTCTCGAGATCGTGGAGCGACGGCACATTGGGCGGCACGGCCGTGCGGTCGGCCCCTACTCGGATCAGCAGTTCGTTGTCTCCTTCGTGCAACGCCGACCGGGCGTCGAAGTAGCCGGGGACCACGTTCGGCGCATGATCGCCCAGCACCTGGCCGTTGAGAATTACCCGGGTGCCGAACATCGCTTTTGCCACCTTGAGCTGGGCCACCGCCGGCACGGCGCCTTGGAAGCGGAATGTCCGGCGATACCAGAAAGCTTCGCGCGCCCGATCCTTGATCGGAGTCGGTTTTTGCCGGTCTTCCTCGGACACCGGTGGCCCGGGCAGCGGATCAAACGCCGGCGTTGCCAGTGACACGAGGCCCGGCACCGGCACGGATCGCGGAAAGCTCGTCGGCGGCTCGTCCATCCTTCCCTCGGCAATCTGCCAGGTCCCGTCCAGCGGTATTACCACCCGCTGGCCTTCATCCCCGCGGGCACCGAGAGCCCCGAAACCGAGAATCAGGACGGCCAGCCACCCGCCCCACCGGCCGAAGGCTGCCGGGAAAGTAGCGGACTGCAGACGGGGAGTAACGGAGGGGTAGCAATCGGTCATAAGGGGCTCCAACGATGTTCACCGCCCGGTCGCATGTCGGGCGGGCGAGAATACGGGGTCGAATCAGGCAGCCACCGACGTTTTGGTCTTGCCATGTCTGTTTCACTTTATCGTTAAGTTTCCCGTGCCCTCCCCCAAGCCCAGCCTGCGGCAGATCGCCACGAAAGCCGGCGTCAGCGTCGTGGCGGTATCGTGCGCACTCCGCGGCACCCCCGGCGTTTCGGAGGCAACCCGCGAGCGAATCCGCACCATCGCCGACTCCCTTGGCTATCGGCCCGATCCCCTGCTCTCGCACCTGATGTATCACCTGCGCTCCAAGCGCACCCCGAAAGGACGGCACAACATCGCGTATCTTTACTGGCCGCGGGACGCCTATCGCGAGCTCGTGCTCACCGGCGCCCGAGCCCGGGCCGAGGAACACGGTTATCATATCGATGTGATAAAGATGGGCGCGGATTCGCCGTCGCCCCGCGTGCTCCAACGCATGTTGCAGGCGCGTGGCGTCGCCGGTCTCGTCTTCGGTCCGTCGCCGGTGAAGGATTTCAGCGGGTTGCTGGACTGGCAGCACTTCGCGGTCATATTGACAAGCTATGCGGTCATCGGCCCGCATTTTCACCGGGTCGTGCCCAATCAGTATTCCGCAACCCGATTGGCCTTGGACGAACTGATCAAACGCGGCTACACCCGCATCGGATTGGTTGTGCCGCGATGGGTTGAGGAGCGAGTGCATTACTTTCACAGCGTGGCTTTCGCCTGGGAATCTGTCCGGCGGGGCGGCAAGCCGCTGCTCTGCTACCACGACCCGGACACCCAACCCCTGACGCACCTGCGCACCTGGTTCCGCACCCAGCGCCCGGATTCGCTCGTGCTATGCAGTCCGCTCGACTATGAAGGGCTCCTGTGCAAGACGCTGGGCCGTCAGGCCGTCTCGCGCCTCGGCATCGTCTCGCTGGGCTATGAGACCCAATCAGCCAATACGATGACCGTCGACTATCGTCCCGCCACTCTCGGAGCCATTGCCGTCGACCAGCTGGTCAATCAATTGCACCGCAACGAACGCGGTATCCCGCAAATGCAGCAAACCCTGTCCGTTGAAGGACGCCTGATCGACACTGCGGGAATCCGATTGCGGAACCGGCTCAATGCGGCGGCGGAGCTTCCAGCCCTACCTGCCGGCCCGCGCTGACCGCCGCGATGAAATCGCGCGCGACGAGTTGCCCACCCTCATTGGCTCCGCCGTGATTCAGCCCACCCATTTCATGGTAAACCACCTGCTTGTGCCCGAGGTTCCTTAGCGTAGCAGCCATCAGCGCATTCTCTTCAACCCGGGACGGAAACTCGAGCGCCCGATCGCCGACCACCAGGCATATCGGCGGCAGGTTCGCGGCAGCATAATGTAATGGCGCGAACTCATCAATTACCGGACGCAGAGACGGATCGATGTCTCCCCGGAGTTCACGCACGTGGAAATGCGAAGTCATTTGCGCGCTGAGGGCGACAATACCCGCGAGTTGCCGGGAGGATGCCCCTTGCGCAGCCAACCAGCGCTCGTCGAGCCCGAGCATCATCGCCAGGTAACCGCCCGCAGAGTGACCGCAAAGAAAGATTTTCTTCGGATCACCTCCCTTGGCCGCGATGGAGCGAAACACCCATGCGGTCGCCGCAGCCGCGTCCTCGAGAAAGCACGGGAACTTGCCGGGAGGAGCCAGACGATAGCCCACTGCCACAACCGCAAACCCGCGGTTCTTGAGCAAAGCCGGCACGCTGCGCTTGCCGCTGGTGAATCCACCGCCGTGAAACCAGATGACCGTGGCAAAACCCGGGCGGTTTTCCGGCAGGTATAAATCTACCCGGCATTGGGCACGCTGGTAGTCATCCCCCCGCGCCAAGACCTCCTCTGAATAGTAAGGCAAACCGGTCAGCGATGTGTAGCCCGATTCCGTGGACTCAGACGAAGATGCCTCTGCTCGCGCTACGATACACGTAAGCAAGCCCATGCCGAACCAAGCAGCCCGCAGCAATGCAGAGAACCACACACGCAAGCCTTCATGACGGTGCGAAACGAAGAGATTCACGTCCATAAATCACGATGCCCGCAATCCAATGGCGAAGCCTTATTTACTTAACGCTTAAGCACTAGGCAAGTCGCTGTCATAATCCCCACTGTTTTCATACGTGGCCTTCTCCTTTTGCCGCCCTTCAGGCCAAACGGTTCTCCCTATAGTCGGTGGCCCTGCCGACATTCACCCCATGTCATCACCTTCTGGTTCTCTACGGGATGCCTCGCCTTCGCGCCCAAGCGCCACGATTCTTTATGGGCCCAACCGGGCCGGCGCACGCGCGATGCTGAAAGCCATCGGACTCACCGACGAAGATCTCCGGCGCCCGCTGATTGGCATTGCGAACACCTGGACGGAAATCGGCCCCTGCAACCACCACTTTCGCGATTTGGCTGAGGAGGTCAAAAAAGGCGTTCGATCTGCCGGTGGCACGCCCTTGGAGTTCAACACCGTTTCGATTTCCGACGGTATCACCATGGGGGTTCAAGGCATGAAGACCTCGCTGATTAGTCGCGAGGTTATCGCCGACTCCGTCGAACTCGTCGCCCGCGGCAATCACCTCGACGGCCTCGTCTGCATCTCCGGATGCGACAAGACCAATCCCGGAGTGATGATGGCACTGGCGCGCCTCAATCTGCCGGGACTCGCGCTTTATGGCGGATCGATCGCCCATGGAATTGCCCATGGTCGCCATTTGACCGCGCAAGACGTTTACGAAGCCATCGGGGCCTTCCAGGCCGGACGGATGGACGAACAGGAATTCCGCGACATCGAGAACGCCGCCTGTCCGGGCGTCGGCACCTGCGGCGGCCAGTTTACCGCCAACACCATGGCCACCGTCATGGAGGCGATCGGCATCTCCCCCGCTGGCGTCAACAGCCTCCCCGCGCTCGATCCCGGCAAATCTCAGGCGGCCTATCGCTGCGGAGAGTTGGTGATGGAGCTTATCCGCCGCGACCTGCGCCCGCGGCAGATCTTCACCCGGGCCGCCTTTGAGAATGCGATAATCGCAGTGGCCGCGTCCGGCGGCTCCACCAACGCCGTGCTCCACCTCCTGGCCCTGGCGCACGAAGCTGGGGTGGAACTGCCCATTGACGACTTCGACCGGCTCAGCGCTGCGACGCCCTTGATCGCAACGCTGCGACCCGGCGGCCTCTACACGGCGATCGAAATGCACGCCGCCGGCGGCATCACGCTGCTCCTGCGCCGGTTGCTGGAAGGCGGACGGCTCAATCCCGACTGCCTGACTGTGACCGGCCGCACCCTCGGCGACGAGGTTGCCGCCGCTCACGAGACAAGCGGTCAAGCGGTGATCAGGCCCGTGCGCCAGCCTTTCAAGCCGCACGGCGGCCTCGTGATCCTCAAGGGCAACCTCTCCCCGGAGGGGTGTGTGCTCAAGGTCTCCGGCAGTTCGCTTTCTCGATTCCAGGGACGCGCCCGGGTCTATGAGAGCGAGGAGGACGCCATGTCGGCGGTCACCGCCAATCGGATCGTTGCGGGCGACGTCTTGATCATCCGCTATGAAGGACCCCGCGGCGGCCCCGGCATGCGTGAAATGCTGGGCGTCACTGCCGCGATTGCCGGCGCCAACCTGGCCGAAACGGTGGCCCTGATTACCGACGGACGATTCTCCGGGGCCACCCGCGGTTTCTCCATCGGCCACGTCGCCCCCGAAGCCGCCGTGGGTGGGACGATCGCACTCGTCCGGGAAGGCGATCTTATCGAAATCGACGTCGCGCAACGATCGGTGCATCTGCGGGTGGACGACACTGAGCTAGCTGCCCGGCGCGCGGCGTGGCGGCCCAAAGCCCCGTCGGCGTTCCGCGGCGTGATGAGCAAATACGCCGCCACCGTGTCCTCCGCCGCGCTTGGCGCGGTCACTTGCTAACCCTCGCCCATGCGCTGGTCGTTTGCCACCATTGTCCTTGTGCCTCGCGGCCTGCCCTTCCCGCCACCCAGTGCGGCCTGGCGCCGCCGGGTTTTCGATTGGGCCAGGGCCGCCGGATTTGCCGGGGTTGAACTGGCCGATGAGTGGCTCGATTTCACCCGGCTCGGTGACCATGCCCTGCGCGAGCTCAAGGCAGAGATCACGGATTCCGGATTGCAAGTGGCCGGCCTCAATCTGCCTCGCTGTTTGTTCACCCGCGGCCGCTGGGCCTCGAGGGAACTTGATCGCTTGCAGAAAACCTTGCACGCAGCGGGCGTGCTCGGCGCCGAGATTGTGAATATCTCGCTTTCGCAGCCTCAGCCCCTTGGCATCACACCTAGCAAGCCCTCCATTACCGGAAGCAGGATACCGCTGGCGGAATTCGAGCACGCTGCCGCCCTTTTGCGGCCGCTGGCGAAGCAGGCCGTCGCCATGGGGGCGAAACTGGCCATCGAGCTGCATGACGACGGGTTGCTCGATGCCCCCGATCTCTGCCTCCGGTTTCTGGACCTGGTTGACCTCGGGGGCGTCGGATTGAATCCCGACGTTGGCAATATCTGCCGCGGTCCCGGTCCGCTACCGGACTGGCGCCGCGCTTTCGAGCTGACCGCCCCCCGGGCCGTCAACTGGCACGTGAAGAATTACCGGAACGGTTTCCCGGTTTGCTTGCCGGACGGCGACATCGATTTCCGGACGGCATGGGACATCATGCGAGATGCCGGTTACGATGGCTGGGTCAGCATCGAAGGTCGCTTCGGTGACGTGTATGCGATACAACGCGCCGAACTTGCCTACCTGAAATCCCTGGCGGCTTCGGGAGTTTCGCAATTTTCGCGATGAGTTTCACTGTTTTCTATTTCAATCCTCATGCCACGCCGGCCACGTGCGCCGCCGTCCAGGCCGAATTGCCTGAGGGGTGGCATCTGCTTACCGCGAACGGTTCGTCCGACCATTCCGACAATCTCAGCCGGTGTGATTTCATTCTCGTCGCCGACAGTCCGATCACCGCGGCGCATCTGGCCGCCGCTCCTCGCCTGCGAATGATCCAACATCAGGGCGTCGGCTACGATAAGATCGATCTCGCCGCCTGCCGGAAACGCGCCATCCCGGTGGCACTCACCCCCGAGGGCACAAGCACCGGCGTCGCCGAGCACACCCTGTTGCTGATCCTTGCCCTTTACAAGCAGCTCGTTGCGGCAGCCAACGCCGCGCGCCAAGGTCGCTGGCTGCAGTGGGAGCTGCGCTCAAGCTCGCATGAGTTCTCGGGAAAAACGCTGGGCTTGGTGGGCTTCGGCCGGATCGGCCGGGAGGTGGCCCTACGGGCGAATGCGTTCGGAGCCCGCGTCATCTACTTCGATCCCTTTGCCGAGCGCGACGACGGGCTTGGCGCCGTGCGGATCAACTCGCTGGCCGCCTTGTTGCAGCAAACTGACATCGTCAGCCTCCACATGCCCCTGACCCCTGCGACCCAGCAATTTTTCAATGCTTCGATGTTCGACCAGATGAAACCCGGGGCGGTGCTGATCAACACCTCGCGCGGTGCACTGATTGACGAAGTGGCGCTGCTTGCCGCACTCGACTCGGGGCACCTTGCCGGCGCCGGACTGGACGTGCTAACCCAAGAGCCGCCGGCCAAAGATCATCCGCTGTTGAAACGGGAAAACGTCCTGGTCACTCCGCACATTTCCGCCGGCACGCAAGAGGCGTTCGCGACCAAGATGCGCCACGCTTTCGCCAATATGCTCCGCTACACCCGGAACGAGCCCCTGCACCATTGTGTAATCGAATTCGACAAACAAAAGGCATGAGCACTGCCCGCATACCCACCCGGGAAGAATTCATCCGCCGTTACGCCGCAATCCCGACGCCTACGCTTTACGACGTGCTCGCGAAACTCGGCTACCCGGATCAGGCCTTGGATAGCTCCATCCGGCCGCTTTGCGCCGGACCGCGGATTGCGGGGCCGGTGCTGACCGTCCGCGGCCGGAGCCTCGACGGGACGGGAGCACGCTGGGGCAGCGCGATCAGTTATGATCTATTCCGCACGATTCAGTCGGGGGACATCATCGCCTATGACTGCGGCGGTCACTTGACCAGCGGACCATGGGGCGGCAACACCGGGGCAAGTGCCCGGGCCCGGGGCGCCGCCGGGATCATAATTGACGGGTGCACCCGTGACCAGAGCGAACTGGTCCAGATGAAATTTCCGACCTTCTGCCGGGCCGTCACACCCGTGCTGGCCCACGGCCGCTTTCAGGTCGAGGCAATCAATGGCCCCATCACGCTGGCCGGACAAACCGGCGGACGGATCCAGGTGCATCCCGGGGATTTCATTGTCGCCGATCAGGATGGCATCGTGGTGGTGCCCGCCTTGCAGCTCGCCGAGGTCGTTCACTATGCCGAACTCATCAAACAGTCCGAGGATGAGATCCGGCGGGCCATCGAATCGGGCGAGGATCGGGAATCGATTGACCGCCGCATCGACCGTTGGGCCCCGCTCAAGGACCGCCGCACATGAATTCCGAACTGCCCGTCGGGGCGATCGACACGCACGTCCACAGCGCCCCCGACGTCATCGTCCGCAAACTGGATGACTTCGAACTTGTCACCGAGGCGCGGGCCGCCGGCATGCGGGCCGTCGTCCTCAAGAACCATCACAGTTGCACCTGCGGCCGGGCCAACCTGCTGAACCGCCTGTTCCCCGATTTCCACACGTTCGGGGGCCTGGTGCTGAACCACGCAGTCGGCGGTTTCAACTGTCATGCCGTGGATGCGGCGCTCCGCATGGGCGCCAGCCACATCTGGATGCCGACTAAGTCCGCCGCCAACCACCAGGAACACCTCGGAGGGCGGGACGGCCTTACCATTCTCAACGGGACGAAGCTGCGCGATGATGTCTACGATATCCTCCGCCAGATCGCCGCCGCCGATGCCGTCCTGGCGACCGGCCATCTTGCACCGGAAGAATCCCGGATCCTGGTCGAAGAGGCGCTTGCCCTGGGCGTAAAACGCATCAGCGTGACCCATCCCGAATGGGGCGTCACCGCCATGCCGGTGGAAACCCAGCGCAAATTGGCGGCATCCGGCGCGGTGTTTTTCGAGCGGTGCCTGGTCAGTGCGCATCCCGGGGCACAAGGCGGCGTGCTGTTTGACACCATTGCACAACAAATCCGTGCGGTGGGTGTGGCTTCCACCATTGCGGCCACCGACTATGGCATGCCCCACTTGGATACACCCGCGGACGGGCTGAAAAACTATGTCGCCCGCCTGCGATCTGCCGGATTCACTGCAGAAGACATCCGGCGCATGGTGTGCGATAACCCCGCGCGCCTGCTGCGCCTTACCTGAACATGCAAACCCGCTCCAATCGCTGGCTGATCTGCGGGTTCCTGTTTTTCGCGACGCTGGTCAACTACCTCGACCGCCAGACGATCTCCGTCTCGGCGTCGAAAATCGCGGCGGAAATGCACCTGACCGACGTCGATCTGGGCCGGCTTTTCTTCGGATTTCTCTTTGCCTACGGCATCACGCAAATTCTGATCGGGTCCTTCCTTGACCGGCTGGGCACCGTCGGCGCCTACGCCATTGCCGTGGCAGCCTGGTCCATCGCTGGAGCCACATCCGGCTTCGCCACGGGCTTCGGCTTTCTCTTCGCCACCCGGGTCGCACTCGGCGTCTGCGAGGCGCCCAACTGGCCCCTCGCCATGCGCACAGTCACACGGGTCTTTCCGCCCGAGCAGCGAACCCTGGCCACGGGCCTTTTCCAAAGCGGCACCAGCCTGGGCGCGCTTATCGCTCCGCCCTTTATCATCTACATCGCCACTGCCTACAACTGGCGCATGTCGTTCTTCGTTGTCGGTGCGATCGGCTTCCTGTGGGTGGCATTGTGGCTCCTCTGGTTTCGCGCCCGGCCAGAACCGATGCTGGGAACGGCCCCAAGCACCAGCTCGGACGAGAACGCACCCTCCCGCCCGACGGCTCCGGTCAGCATCCGCGTCATCGCGCGTTCGCGCATGTTCTGGGGCCTCGTGCTTTGCTCGACGTTCATCAATCCGCTGCAGTATTTCTACACGACCTGGCTGCCGCGCTACTTCGACAAATATGCCGGGCTGGGATTTGGCTCAGCCCTCGCCGAACGCCTGGTGATTGTTTACCTGGCCCTCGATCTCGGGCTATGGTCCGGCGGCTTGGTTGTCGCCCGACTATCCAAACACTGGGATGTCCGGCGCGCCCGATTGTTTGTCACCTCGGTCGGAACCGGCTGCATGATGACCGTGCCCCTCGTTTCCAAATTCCACAACATCGACGCTATCACCGCAATCATTTCACTCGCGGTGTTTGGCCTTGGCTGGTTCATCGCCAACTACCTCGTCTTCAGCGCTGAGATTTTCCCCGCAAACGTCTCGACGATGGTCGGCATCGTCAGTGGATTGGGCTCGCTGGCCGGGGCGGGTTTTATGTTGCTGATCGGCGGTTCCATTGAAAAAAGCGGGAGCTTTGCGATCGCGTTCACGATGGTAGGCCTGATGCCCCTGATCTCCCTGACTGGACTCTGGTTCGGCAGCAGGCCCGCCACCAACCCGGCGCCATGAAAGGACTTCGCGGCGCAGTCGTCGGGTGCGGATACATCTCCGAGTTCCATCTGCGGGGCTGGGCACGCATCCCGGAGGTCGAGATTTGCGCGCTCGTCGATCCGAATCTGGCGAGCGCGCAAGAACGACAGGGTCGATTTGCGCCAAGCGCCCGCCTTTACAGCGGGATGGAAGCCATGCTCGCGCGGGAGGCGCTCGACTTTGTCGACATCATCACGCCACCGGCTTTGCACCGTGAGCAATGTCTGCTGGCGGCCCGCGCCGGGATCCACGTCATCTGCCAGAAGCCACTGTGCGACAACTTGGCCGCGGCACAGGAACTGGTCGAAGCCCTCCGCGCAAAACGCGGCAAGTTTGCCGTTCATGAGAATCATCGCTTTCGTCCTTGGTTTCGTGAGGTTCTCCGCCTGGCCGCCGATGGGGCGCTCGGAAGATTGCGCCATCTCGAATTTGTGCAGCATGACGCCACCGAGCCTCCGCAAAAGGTCAACACGGAGGCTGAATGCGGCGTCATGCTGCAATATGGGGTCCATCTGGTGGACATGATCCATGCGCTGCTCGGCCCCCCACGGCGTGTGAGCGCCCGGATGCAGCGGATCAACCCTCGTGTCCGGGGAGAAAGCCTGGCGCACACAATGCTCGAATACCCCGACGCCACCGCGGTCGTCGACGTTTCATGGAAGGCGACCGGAATCCAACAGGGACATGTCCTGATCATTGGTGATCGTGGCGAGGTATTCTACGAAGGGTCGATGACCCGGGCGGAAACCGCACGATTCCGGGTCTTTTCCGGCAACACGGTCGTGCGGGACGAAATGCGCTCGCCGACCGACGACTACGTCGAGTCGTTTTATCGCTTCGAGCGGGAGTTCACGGACTCCTTGCTGCTGGGCACGCCTGTGCCGCAAGCCGCAGTCGAAAACCTCAGTCCGCTCGCGACGACTTTTGCCGCCTATGAGTCCGTTCGCACCAATGCCCCAGTAACCATGGCGGACTTTGCCCCGATTCAATGATCCTGCACCGGCAACCACCCGCCCACCCCGGCATGTCGATCGCCGATGTGGATACGCCCTCCCTGCTGCTGGATCTCGACGCCTTTGAGCGCAATCTGCGGCAACTGCCCGCCTCCCTTCCGTCGAATCGCACACGCGTGAGACCCCACGCCAAGTCCCACAAGTGCCCTCAGATCGCACTGCGGCAGATCTCGGCCGGAGCCGCCGGGATCTGCTGTCAAAAGGTGAGCGAAGCGGAAGCCATGGCCGAAGGCGGGGTGCGCGACATCCATGTCGCCAATGAGATCGTGGGTGAAAGCAAGCTCGCGGCCCTCGCGCAATTGGCGCGGGATGTCCGAATCAGCGTATGTGCCGACGACGCCCGCAATGTGGAGCGGCTTGAGGCCGCCGCCGCGCGGGCCGACGTATCGCTTTCCGTCTTTGTGGAATTGGACCTCGGCACCCAGCGCTGCGGGGTAACGCCCGGGGAGCCGCTCCTGACCCTTGCCCGAAAAATCGCCGCCAGCCCCCATCTCCGCTTCGCCGGTCTTCAGGCCTATTTTGGCTCCGCCCAGCACCGGCGCACAGTCGAGGAGAGACGTAGCGCGGCCGCCAGCACGGCGCAAACTGCCAACAGCGCGCGGGCGCTCCTCGCGGCACACGGCATCGCCTGTCCGCTCATCACCGGCGGCGGAACCGGAACCTACCTGTTCGATGTCGAAAGCGGCGGGCTCGATGAGGTTCAGCCCGGTTCCTATGTATTGATGGATGCCGACTATGCCCGCAACGAGACAACGGGCGGCTTGCGGCCGTTTGAGCAAAGCCTCTTTGTCTGGACGACCCTCATGAGCCGTCCGGCGCCCGGTTTTGGTGCGGTCGACGCAGGGTTGAAGGCATTGAGCATCGATTCGGGCATGCCATTGGTCTGCGGAAATCCGGGCGTCGACTACGTGCGGGCCGCCGATGAACACGGCGTGCTACGCTTCACGGATCCGGGCTGCCCCCTCGCCGTCGGCGACAAAATCAAGCTGATCCCCGGTCACTGCGATCCCACGGTCAACCTGCACGATTGGTTCGTTTGTTGCCGCAACGATCGGGTTGAAGCCCTCTGGCCCATCACCGCCCGTGGGGCGATCCGCTGAGCCGTGAACACACCAAAATCCCTCGGGATCGTCCACACCAGTTTCGTGCTCGTTGAGCTTCTCAACGGTCTTGCGCAACAACACCTGCCCGGCACGCGCATCGTGAACATCGTGGACGACAGTATCGTCGACGACGTCGCCGAACACGCCGTGAACGAATCGATGCGCAAGCGCATGAAAAATCTCCTGCAAGCTGCGGTGGATGCGGGCTCGTCAATCATACTCAGCGCCTGCTCGTCGGTCGGTGAGGCCGTGGACGACGCCCGCAAGGATATCCCGGTGCCGTTGGTAAGGATCGATGAAGCCATGGCGGAGAAAGCCGTGACGCTTGGGCGGCGAATCGGCATCTTTGCCACCGCGGCCAGCACGCTCGAGCCGACAACGCGCTTGCTGAAAACCAAGGCGGCCGCCGCCGGCGTGGCCATCGAAGCCATTCCGCAACTCTGTCCAACCGGCTTTAAACTGCTGCGCGCCGGGCGGGTCACCGATCATGACCGGCTGGTCACGGAATCGGTCATGGCGACGGCGCGGCAATGCGATGTCGTGCTGTTCGCGCAGGCGTCGATGTTTCCGCTGGCGTGCCGGATCGCACCGCAATTGGACCGCCCGCTTTTGACCAGCCCGGAGCTGGCGATGATGCGCCTCCGCGAACGACTTTCGGAAACCTAGGAAACTATCTCCCAATATGGCCTCACCTTCATTCCTTCCCAAGCGCCGCCGGCTGCTCCTCGGCACGCTAGCCCTTTTCGGTATGATCGGCTTTGCCGCCGCAGCGCCGATCCACGGTCCTTTGCGCAAATTGCCGTCCAATCCGCGCTATTTTACGGACGACACCGGCCGCGCGATTTATCTCACCGGTTCCCATACCTGGGCAAATTTCGCGACGGACCAAGGATCCGGCCCGACTCCCGCCCAGTTCGATTATGAGGGCTACCTCGATTTTCTCGTGGCGCATCACCATAATTTCTTCCGCGGCTGGATGTGGGACGTGCCCTATTCCAAGCAGGGGGCCAATGGCGGTCCGTTCCACTGGTCTCCCCTCCCCTGGCTCCGCACCGGCCCCGGTCTGGCTACTGACGGCCTGCCTAAATTCGACCTCAGCAAGTTTGATCAGAAATATTTTGACCGGGTCCGTGCCCGCGCCATCGCGGCCCGCGACCGCGGCATCTATGTCTCCATCCTTCTCTTCCAGGGTTATGCCTGGCGGTTCGGTCGCACGGACTCCGATGGCTTCCCTTACGATGGCCGCAACAACATCAATGGCATCGATGCCGGACCCGGGCACAATGCTGCCACATTGGCGGTTCCCGCCGTGACCGCCGCGCAGGAGGCTTATGTTCGCAAGCTAATCGATACGGTGAATGACCTCGACAACGTCCTCTTCGAAATCGCGAACGAAGCCGGCGACTATAGCACCGCCTGGCAATACCGGATGATCGACTTCATCCACGCCTACGAAGCCACGAAGCCCCGCCAGCATCCCGTCGGGATGACCGCCCATTTTGTGGGTGACCGCGATCGGCAGGAGTTAGCTGAAAGCAACGCCGACTGGATCTCGCCAAACTGCCTGGATAACTTCGTCAAAGATCCGCCCGTGGCCGACGGCCGAAAGGTGATCATCGTGGACTCTGATCACAGCTATGTCTGGCGCCTGCTTAAGCGTGACGGACTTGAGGCGCAACAGGCCTGGGTCTGGAAAAACCTGCTGCGCGGCAATCAGACACTCTTCATGGACCCTTATCTGGCGAAGATCTCCGGTCCGAATACAGGCCGCAACAGCCCCGGAGGCGCCAATCCTGCCGATCCTTATTTCGGCACCACCCTGGATCCATACTGGGATACAATTCGCATCGCCCTGGGACGCGCCCGGAAATACGCCGAAAAAATCGACCTCGCATCCATGCCGCCAAGCAATGCGCTTGCTTCGACCGGATACTGCCTGGCGAATATCGGCCAGGAATATCTGGTCTATAACCCAGATGAGACCAAGCAGTTCACGGTCACCCTCTCCGCCGGCGCTTACGATCTCGAGTGGTATGACCCGTCCGCGGGAAAGGCCGCGCCCGCCAGCCGACTCGACGCCGCGGAAGGCACACAATCCTTTAGCGCCCCATTTGAAGGCAGTGCGGTGCTCTATCTTAAGAGGCGCCCAAAGTAATACAGCGGCAAGTGGTCCGCCCAAACCCGCGGCCTCGGCTTTGTCCGGCCGTAGTCACAGCTCATCAAGCTCCGGCGGGGCATGGTTTGCCGTTCGATTCATTTTGCGGAGCCAGCGCTGAGCCATCGTTCGAGCAAGCGCGAACGCATCGGCAATATCAACCAAGGGCAGCGCTTCCCGACGCTGCTCGGGAGAGCAGCTCTTGTGGCGGGAGAAAAAACTGTGCACCCGAGTGATGCAATGATCGGTGACTTCCACGAAAATTTCCCCCGTGGCCCAAAGCACGTGAACCGACACCCAGAAGCGTCGTTTGCGATCTACCCGGTTCTGAGAACAATAGGTGACAAAGTCCGCCTGCGTTCTAACGGCCAGCATTCTCTCGCCTGAAACCGGGGTTCCTTGCGGTGCCACGGCGCAATGGGAGTCATGCCCGACGCATGCAACTAGGCGGTGCCAGGCTCTTCAGCCTTCTCCTTGGCGACCGGATTGGTGAGGGCGCCGATCTTTTCGATTTCGATCGTCACTTGATCCCCCGTCCTGAGCCAACGCGGCGCCGGCTTTCTCGCCATGCCGACCCCGCTGGGCGTGCCGGTTAGGATGACTGTGCCAGGAACGAGTGTCGTGCTGGCGCTGAGATATTCGATCAGAGTCGGGACATCAAAAATCATATCTGCGGTCGTCGATTCCTGCACCCGCTCGCCGTTGAGGATGGTGGAGATCCTAAGCGCGTTGGGATTTGTTACCTCGTGGGGCGTCACCAAGCGGGGACCGAGCGGGGCAAAGGTATCGAAGAACTTGCCCCGGCACCACTGACCACCGCCCAGCTTCAACTGATGATCCCGGGCGGAGACATCGTTGGCGCAGGTGAACCCCAGAACATAGTCCAAGGCGCGAGCCCGGCTGACGTTTTTGGCTGCCTTTCCAATGACAACCGCCAACTCGCATTCGTAGTCTACCTCCTCACTCCGCATGTGGGTGGGAATTAGGATCGGATCCCCGGGGTGCTGTAGCGCATTGATGCCCTTGACGAACAGCACCGGACGCGCAGGCAAGGCGGCTCCAGTCTCGAGCGCATGCTGCCGGTAATTCAAACCAACGCAAAGAATCTGCGCTGGCTTGATCGGTGCCAGCAACTTGGTGACGTCCGCGTCCTCGGAAGTAACCCTATAGGCTCCGAAGATGTCGCCTTCGATGCGAAGGACAATGCCGTCGGACTGTTCTGCCGCGTAGTGCGTGCAACCTGCTCTATCAAGATAGCGAATGATCCTCATGTTTTAAGACCTTCGGCGCCCTCCGACAGGATACGTATACGAAGCAAGTGAGGCCGATTTCACGGTAATGCTCGGTATCGGGTCTCATCGCAAAAAGGCGGCCGCGGTCCACAAGAGTGGTGCCTGGCCGTGGAGGTCACCGGTGGTGCGGGGTCGTGCGAGATAAAACTCGTATTGCTTCTGCAGATCTTCGCCCACGACCATTTTGCCTTTGTTCGTGCCCACGCAGACCTCTCCAAGATTGGCTGAAGCGTCGATCCGACTGGCCAATGCGAGCCAGGCTTTGCGCGCCGCCGCCGCGTATCCCGCTTCCGCCAGCCAGCCTTCGCGCACGCCGGTCACCATAGCGAACGTGAACATGCCAGAACCGGAGGTTTCGGACCAGCTCTCCGGTTTGTCGAGCAGCTGCCGCCAGAGCCCATTTTCTCCCTGCAAGCCAAGCAGCGTCGCCATCATCCGGCGGTAGCCGGCTATGATCCGGGCGTAATGCGGATCGGAGGCCGGGAGATCACGCAGCAACTCCGTCATACCAGCCGCCACCCAGCCATTGCCCCGCCCCCAAAAGAATGGCGAGTCCGGCGCATGGAGGAAAAGCCCGTTAGGCTGCTGCAACTTGTCCAGATATGCCGCCATCATCCGCGCGGAGCGCGCCAGATAAACCGGATCGCCGCTCGCCCGGAACGCCTGCACCTGCAGGATCGGGCTCATATACATGTCATCGATCCAGTAACGCGCCTCGGCCGTAATGCCGTCAGGCGTTGGATTCTCCCATTGCGCATCGGCGTAGCGGAGCCCCATGGCTCGCCAGTTTCCACCCAACCCCTGGAGATGGAACTCCAGCGGCATGACGCCGAAGATGCGGAAATCCACATGCGCGTCCGCCTGAATTTTATCGGCGTTTTCCGGCAGAAGCAACGGATCGAATTTCGCGATCAGTCTCTGCCGCAATTCGGTTGCCCCAGTCAGCTGTGCGACCCTGAGCGAGCCATACCACGTGCACACTTCCGGGTAGATCATGTAGAGGTGCGGCCCGCCTTTCTGCCATTCGAAGGGCCGGGCCACAAAATTCTCCGCCACGCGCAATCCGACGTCTCGCGGCGAAGCGCCAGCCGGCCAGTCCTGGAACTCCCGTGGTGTTTTCAGCGCGGCACCAGAAGCGGCGGAAGCCAGAAGTCCCAGCACCAGGTTTAGAATCATTGCCCGGGGCGCAGGCATCCAATTGGGGGTAATCATCCGATTAGCGAATCCCGCCCGCCTGTTCCGCCAATCTTCATAATACCTTATCGTTAAGCTTTCGCGCGTCAGGACGGCACTCTAGCGCCGAGCCTGAAGCCTGCGATACGCCATCTCTTCCTCGCGCGATCAAGCGCGGAAGTGAAACATGCTTAACGTTAAGCCTGTGCGCTGATGGACACTCAGACCACTCCCTCGCCTGCTGCCAAGAGTTGCGGCGATACTACCGGGCCTTTTCGCCGCAAGTTGAGACGGATCCTACCCCCATGAATCGCTTCGTTCTCAGGCTGATACTTGCCTCTATCCTTGCCATTGCCGGTGCCGCCGAAACGACGGCGCCAAAATCCGTTGTGGAGCCGGACCCCGACCGTAATGTCTTTTCGCTGCTGCCAAAGGCGTTCCAGAAAAATCCGCTGCTGGATCAGACAGTCATTACCGAAATGACCCCGGCCGGGAGGAAAATCCCGCCGCCTACCTCCGATCACCCGGCCTACTACGTCATCCAGTCCGGGGGCCGTCACGATGATGGCCATCGCTTCGCCAGGGAGCAGCCGCCGACGGAAGAAGCACTGCGTGCGCTCATAAGGCGCGTGCTCTCGGCCCAAGGCTATCTGCCGACCGATGACAGCCACCCGCCTTCGCTATTGTTAGTTTATCATTGGGGATCCAGCAACCCGATGGATACCGGAGACGCGGACACGCCAGCCGCGCCATATGTTAGCGGTGTCAATCTGCTGTCCAACGCCGCACTCGTCGGCGGAGAGCGGTTTGCCCAAGAACTGGGTAGCGCCCTCCAGGCGCAGGAACTCGATGATTATATCAAAGCCCATGCTCCTCTCATTAAAGACATAGTGCCCGAAGTTGCTAATCCGTTCCGACGGTTCCTAGACCGGGATGACCGGACCCGCCAACTCGTGGAACAGGTGTTCGCGAACTGCTATTACGCCATTGTCTCCGCTTACGACTACGCCAGCATCGCCGATGGCCGACGCCAATTGCTCTGGCGGACGAAGATGACCGTTGATGCCAATGGCGTGTCCATGACCGACTCGTTGCCCGCACTGATAGTAAGCGCCGGAAAGTATTTCGGCCAGGACATGTCTGAGGCCGCCATACTCAACCGGCGCCTCTCCGAAGGGCGAATCAAATTGGGCGACCTCGAGATCAAGGAATACCTTTCGAATCCAACGGAAAAGAAAACGAAAGAGCCGGAGCAGCAACCTTCGCGCTGAACAGATCCTGCTCGCATGCTTCCCGAGAAGACAGGATTCAGGCGCTGCGAACGCATGGCATAGGCGCTGATGGCCTGCTCGAGAGTCACGTTGTCCGTGTAACCCCTGGACATGACACAACACCAATCACGACTAAACCACCGGGCGGAGCGACGCTATGCGATAGGCACGTGGCGTCTGGCGAAAGGCACGTCGGAAGAGTCCGTAGAAATGCGAAAGATTGTTCAACCCGCAATCGAGTGCGATATCTGCGATCGATCGGCTCGTCAGGCGCAACTCCCGTGCGGCATACTCCAGACGAACCTGGTTAATAAAATCCGAGGGCGACAGGCCGAGATGGGTTCGTATGCTCCGCGCCACATGCTCCGGACTGCGGCCCGCCGCCTTGGCGAGCCCGCGAGTCCCGCGGGAGAATACCTCCGGGCGATATGCCTCTTCGCAAGCACGTCGCAACCAGTCGGGCATGGCCGGAAATTCCCTCGCCACGGGGCGAATCTGGGCCGGCAAGCCGAGCAGGAAATGTTCGAGCGCGAGGCGTCGGGTGTCGGCGCGGCCCAACGCGTCAACCGCATGCATCAGGTGTTCGGCGCTCGTCGGGCCCAGTTTCGCCCGGAATGGCAGCTCCGACTCCGGCGCAAGGACCGGGCGGAATTCCCCCGGGAACCGGCGCAGCAAATCATTCCTCACGTGTGGATGATATGCCAGGTTCACCAGCAGGAAGCCCGCGTTGTCCACCGCCTCGAGCTTGTGCCGGTCTTCCGGCCGCACGAAAACCAGGTCGCCGGCATCCAGCCGTTTCACCACCCCGTTGATATGGTGTCGTGCCTCTCCGCGCATGATCCAGAACACCTCGGGAAAGTCGTGCGTGTGCAACCGGACCGGCCGGCCGGGCAAGAAAAGGATGCGAGCCAGATGCAGCCAGTCCTTTTCCCCGACCAGTTCCCGCCAGCGTTTCCTTTGCAACATATCAATATACCATAACATTTAGTCAGTAAGCGGCAAGACCGTTAACCGCGACTATGCTAACCTAGCACCATGAGCTCGCTCCCCTACCCGCCGCCGCTCGCCGGGCTTTGCACGCATGCCGAGGCCGCCAAGCCCGGAATTTCCGTCGACGCCACCGTCGCCCGCCTGCGCCGGTATGTCTACTTGCAGAGCCAGACATTGTTCCTCCACGCGGCCTACTTCAACGCGTTGCCGGAGTGGGAAGTCAAAGCCGCCATCTCGCTCCATCTCTGGCAAGATGCCGAACATAGCACATGGTTTCGCAACCGCATCACCGAGATGCGCACGCCCCCGCATCACCTCGACAAGGTGCCCGACGAGACGCTGGCGGTTTTCTTCGACGAACTGCGCTGCGCCACCGACTCCATCGAATTCCTGATTGGAGTCTATGAGGTGCTCAAGCCCACGCTGGCCGGGGCCTTCCGCGAACACCTCGCCCATTCCCACCCCATCGCCGATCATCCAACACGGCGCCTGCTCCAATTCGCCCTCGTGGAACTGGAGGCGCAGATTGCGTGGGGACGTGTGGCGATCGATTCCCTGCTTCGCGTGAAGCGGCGCTCCAGCGATGATTCCGCACTGGATGACTGGCGCAATCACCTCCAGGAATACCTCGCTGCCGCTGGCGGGGTGAACGGCGAATCCAGTCGCCCGGCCGTTCGGGGCCCGGCGCGGGCCAAATCCGTGCCGCCGGCCGGCACCTCGCTGGTTCCCCAGCGCGACGCCCGGTTCACGCACGTCTGGCACTCGCGCGGCGTCGTGCCCGCGCCGACCCGCCCCGTTCACGAGCGCCTCTGGTGGATGATGAATGTTCGGCTGAACGAGATGCACGTTTCCGAACTGATCGCCACGGTGATTGCCGATTGGAAGGGCCAGCCGTGGGGGTTTTACCACGACCTCGCCCGGCACCTTTGGGATGAGACCCGGCACTGTCTGCTGGGTGAAGTGGCCTTCGCCTCCCAAGGAATCGATATCACAGGTATTCCCACTCACATTGGTTTTGCGGAATACCCCAATCGCGAACTCCCCCCACCTGAGCGCTACGCCTTTCTTTGGGGCATCGAACAGGGCCTGATGGGCAAATCTGGCAAGCAGGCCGAGGTGGCGCTGGCTAAAGCGGGCGAGGATGAACGTGCCACCGTGTTCCAGGATTTCGACTGGGCTGATGAGGTGCTCCACGCAGCCATAGGTCGCCGCTGGCTCGAACCGCACTTCAAGACACGCGACGCGATGCTCGGCGTTTACGACCGGATTCGACCCGCCTACGACCAGATGAAAGACGAGGATTTGAAGCTACCCGGCCGCAACTGGTGGCCGGCGTTTTATCGGGAGAAGCTTCAGCACCTCGATCCGCATCTCGGCCACCCGCAGCCCGCCGCGCCGGCCACCGCCGGCAGCGGCTACTGATATCGCCCATGAAACTGTGGCTGGCCAGCACCGATCCCGAAAAGGTCGCGCAGTGCTTCCAACTCGGACTCTTTGTGGGCGTTCTCACCAATCCCACCACTTTGGCGGCTGCCGGCCGGCCGACGCCCGCACTGCTGCGCGACTTGTGCGCCGCAACCGCGGCCCCGGTATTCTACCAGCTCAAACACACCTCGGTAGAGGACATGAAGAAGCAGACCGATACCTTGCTGCTAGGCGGTGCCCCTAACCTGGGCATCAAGGTGCCGCTGACCCGCGAAGGCTGCGCGGTCCTGCACTGGCTGCGCGACCGTGGCATCAAACTACGACTGGCTACTGCGGTCGCCACACCCAGCCAATTGCTGCTGGCTGTAGCACTGGATGTTCCCTGGGTTACACCATCGGGCTCGGCCTCGGAAAAACTAGGGGGACCTCCCAAGCTCGAACTGCTCTCGCAAATGCAAACACTGTTGGATCGACAGCACTCCCCTACTTCCTTGATTCCAAGCCTCAACAACCTCGCGGAAATGCAAAGCCTCGGTCTGGCGGGGCTGCGCAACGGTTTCATCTGGGATCGCGACGTCGACCGATTCGTGAATCACGAACTCGCCAATCAAATCGTCGCCGGTTTCGATGCCGCTTGGAAGCAACTGGACGCCGGTGCGGCCGGGACCTATTGAAACCATGAACCTCCTCGTTAGCGGTGGCACAGTGGTCGATCTGATCTTTCCCCGCGTTCCACGCCTCCCGACGTTTCCAAACCACACGGAATTTACGGCGAGGAACCTCGTGCTGCTGACGCACGCGCCGATTGTCACCCTGGGCGGCAATGGCGCGAACGCCGCCTATGCCGCGGCACGGTGTGGCGCCGCGGTCACTCTGGTGACCGACATCGGCGGTGACCCCCTGGGCAACCTCGCCTCCGCCTGGCTTAAGCAAGCAGGCTGCCGGTTGCTCCACCCGCAGGATCGCAAATCACGCACGGCGGTAAACGTGACTGCCGCCAATCACCGGCTTCAGCGCGGCACGTTCTTCTACCCCGGGGCACCCGTCTTCCTTCCGGCAAATATCCCGCGCTGCGACTATTTCCTAGTCTGTGGTTGGCCGCATCCGCCCTTCTCGTCAATTGCGCAGCGTTTCCGCCGCTATCACGAACAGGGCACCCAGACCGCCTTGGGCATTGGTCCGCTGCTCGGCCAGGCACCGTCCCTACGGCAGCTCGCGGAAATCTTTCAGCACCTGCAACTTTTCCTCGCCAATGAGCACGAACTGTTGGCGATCACCCGCACCACGAGTCTTCCTGCCGCCGTGCGCCATCTTCGCCAAATCTATGCCGGCAACGCCGTGATCAAGCGCGGCCCCAGAGGAGCGGTCTGGCTTCCCCCCCAAACCGCGGAGCGCGTTAATTGTCCCGGCCTGAAAAAGCGCGCGATCAATACCGTTGGCGCCGGCGACAGTTTCAATGGCGCACTGCTGGCGGCCTTGGGTCGCGGCACAGAGTTTCCTATGGCCATCGCCTATGCCAATGCGATCGCCGCCTCTGTGGTGCAATCAAAGGAAGGAATTCTTGGAATGCCACGCCCAGCCCGACCGTGATCGTCGGGCGCACCCTCCTGACAACGTGAAGCAGCGTGCTCCTCGATTGGTGATGGTCGCGAACCTTTGGACCTTGGACGCCCACCCGACGCCGAAGAAGGAGTGGTCGCTTGAGAAGAAGGTGAAGGCCATCGCCGCTGCCGGTTTCGACGCGGTGATGGCGCCAGCCACGCCTAAATTAGCCAGCCTGCTCCGAACGCACCGCCTGCGCTGCCTGGGATTCTTTTCCTCGGATGACATCCAAGGGATCCGCAGGCAAGTTGCCGCGCAGCGCAAAGCCGGCGCCGAACTCATTAACGTTCAACTGGGCGATGGCTCAACGCCGCCGGGTCTAGCGCTACGTCTAACCCGGAGCTTGCTTGCGGAAGCGCAGAGCCAGCGCATCTACGCGGCAATTGAGGTCCATCGGGACACAATTACTGAAACGCCAGAAAAAAACTTGGCTTTGGCTGATGCCCTTCGTCGAGAAACTGGGCAATTGCTGCCACTCATTTGGGATCACTCCCATCCAGCCGTCGTCAAACACCTCAAGCCCCACCTTTTTTCAGAAACGCTGCTACGGCGACCAAATCTGATCAGGGCATGCAGGATCATGCATCTGCGTCCATTCAATGGGCAGCATGCACAGGTTCCTGTGATCAATTCGCGCGGGAGGCTGACGCCGGAATTCCGTGCCTGGCGAGAGTTTGCCCGCGACTTGCTGCATCTTTGGCTGAAAAAACACTCTCAAGGCGAACTTTGGGTTTGCCCGGAAATCGGTCCAGTAGGTGCTCACGGTTACAATTTGAGCACGATGGAGTCCAGTTGGGTTCAGGCTAAGGTATGCGCACGTCAAATTAGACATCTTTGGCGTGAACTCACACGCGCGTCATAGAAAAAATGCGTCGGGCGTTGCGCTTTCCCACTTAGCGTATCCCCCGAAAGGACCGGGCCGCGAAGTGCTGAATGTGCATGGGGCGCAAAAAAATGGCTCCTTTGGCTCAAGCCTCGCATGAGGGCGGACCTGAATAGATCGACCCGGCGGTTGTGAAAGTCCGCTTCGGTTTATAACTGCGGAATCTAGCCTCTGCGGTATAATCCGGGCGACCCAACCCTGTGCAAACCTCGATCCCCATAGTCCTGGCCGTATTCACCGTCATTCTACTTGCCCTGCTCGTAATGGCGCAGGCAATCGCCAACGATTTTCTCCGCCAGATATTCAACGATGCCGGCCGACGGTCGGAAGGCCGGCGACAGCGGAAGGCGTTTGAGTGGTGCATCCGGGGCGTGATCGGCTGCGGAAATTACATCGTCGCTTTGCATCAGCTTCGTGACCTTCCCCTCCGATATGCCCCCGAAGCTTCAACCTGGCTGACGCTCGGACAATGCCTGCTGGGATTGACCGCAGTGGCGTTTGGATTCGCAGCCTGGTTTCGACTGAAACTGCATTTGGGGTATTGAGAGACGAACGGGGCAGCCTCACCCGATAGAACATCGCCACGAGTTTCTTGGCGTCGGTCAGGATAGCCGGCGCGGTGTATGTTGGCCAGAGCACCACGTCTGCCTACCGCGGCCAAGCCGATCCCTCGGTTGGCTAGGAATTGTCCACTCAACGCTTGCCCTGGGATTGCGCCTGCACCCGCTCGTCGCGTTCTCGAAGAATCTTGCCCAGTTTTTTCCCGAGCGGAGACAACTTGTATCTATTTAGCGCCGGCATGTTGCCGGCATAGTCGGCGTCACCGATCCGGACCTCGAGAAGCACCAGGCCAACTGCGAGGAGGGATTGACCCAGTGCATCGTCGAGATCGCCCGGCCTCGTTTCGTAGGTCCAAAGTCGATAGAGATCACCGAGGTAAGCTTGGGTGACCGCGTGAGCCAGCATGTCGAAATGTTCTCGATCAATCCCGCCCGCCACAAAGTGCGCGAAGACCTCTCCGAGGATTCCCGCTTTATCGAGATCGTCCTGCCGTTCGATCAGCAGGAGCAGCTTTTCGCCGACGGCCTCTTGCACCTTCTCACTTTCGAGCGATGCGAGAAAAGCGTCCACGGTTTTGGGCGGCAATTCACGACTCGCTTCCAAGAACCGGGCAACCTTTCGCAAGAAGATGCGGTCGCGGACACTCAGGACCGCGCCGCCAAGATTGGCGAGGATCCCAATTACCGGGATATCCTTAACCACGCCATCATCCAGCCTGGAATCCAGCGCGACTTCGGCCAGGTCGCAGAATATGTCCCGCACTTCGGATGCGGGGATGAGCTTTAGGATATCCTGGCGGAGGCTCATACGACGCTAGCAAATACCGTTTGTGAATTTCGTTCAACTGCAACGATCGCGCGACAGTTGGTAACCTGACCGAAAATCCGCAAGGCATCACCTAAGGAAGGTCGAAATAGTTAGCCAGAGCGGTGGTCGAAATCTCCCAAGCGTCCGTCGTTGGGTCCGACTTAAACCGCGTCGTATATTCCGGCAGCCTCGCCCAATCCCTGAACTCAGCAATCACACCGTGGGCCAACGTGGATCGTAGCTCAAATAACAACGCGGCTCGCTCCGGCCATGTGGCGTCCGCCGGAAACACCCGTTTTGCACCGTCCACAATCCGGGCTTTCACCTGGTTGCGCTCACCGAAGAGCGAATCGAGCACAATGAACGCATTCAGAAACTTCGCCACCCTGTCAGATACGAACGCCCGGTGAAGGTGCTCGGCGGCCTTGTGCGCCCTCTCGCGCTTGTCAGCCCCGGCGGTATCACATTTTCTGTGCCAATCGCCGACCGCAGCCAACAACGCTACATCACACTTAAACGTATTGAGGAGCGGCGGGAAGATTTCCCCGATGCTCAGGAACTGCAACCGCCCTTCCTGCCCGTCCGACAGCTGAAATGCAGAGGTCTCGGCCTCGGCTGCACTCTTGGTCACCTGGTTCGGATGTTCCGGATGCCGGAGAGCGACAATCACGGCGAGCAGCCGCCGCATCAGGCGCGCCGACTGCTCCAAAGCTTCGGGAGAAGAACCGGAATTCTCCGCGACCAGATAGGCGGCAACCGGGACTTTGAAACCATACCCCTCTCCGCCGGTATCGAAGAATCCGAACTGTGGCTTGAATCGGTCGATAAACTTGAACCTTGCGCGCAGCATTGCCCAGCAGGCCCCGTCGTCGGCCGGAAGAAGTCTCACGTTTCCCAACACGAGCGCACCGCTGGTCGCCACTTTCCGGAGCGGATAGATGGTCAGCCAGCCGCCTAGTGCCTTTTCACAGGCGGAAAGAATCTCACGCCACAGGACGGATGCCAGCGCTTCACCGCTACCCGGAGTCAACGCGTCAAACAATGTCCCGGCTAAGGACACCGGGACATTGAAATACCGCGGGTCCATGAGCCGGTCTCCGATGACCGTGTCGATCGCGCCGGAAAACGTCCGGACGTCTCCCGTAGCCAACCGCGGGCCAGTCGATCTCACGGTTTCGGCCAGCTCACGCAACAGTTCACGCGAGCGATCGGTTTTCCACAGTGTCATGACTACCCCACGCGTCAGGAACTCGTGCCGGTAGACTTGGATCCCCGGCGGGGCCCGGAAATGGATGCATTGGGTGAGCTCGAGCAGTGTCTTTTCCGGCGACATCGACTTTCCACTAAATCCATCCGCGGACTGCCGCGCAACGCCCAGTTTGGCGATCCATTAGATGCCCCACTGGATGCCAAACCTCGGCGCCTTAGCCCTAGTTCTGAATCTCCAAGCGGCCCCGGCCATAGTCTACGCCGATGCTTCCGCCCGCGCCGCCGGCGGTGAAGAGCTTCCGCACAACCGCGTCCTGCAAGTGCCGCTCTACCGCCCTCCGCAACGGGCGGGCACCGAGCTGCGGGTGAAAACCCTCGCGCACGAGGAATTCCAACGCCTCGCGAGAGACCTGCAGATCATGACCGAGACCACGGAGCCGGTCGGTCTCGGCCCGGACAACCAGCCGGCAGATCTCCCGCTGGGTGTCCGGCGCGAGTGGCGCAAACACCAGCACCTCATCAAGGCGGGCAAGGAATTCCGGGCGGAGTTCCTGGGCGACCCGGCGGAGGATTGCTTGCTCGACCGAGGCGAAACGCAGATGCGCCATACGCATGGCCTCGGCGCCGCCGAGGTTGGACCCGAACCCGAGGTAGTGTTTCTCGAAGGTTATCGTCCGGCCGGTAGCGAGCGTAACCCTCCCTTGTCCGACAATCTGCAGGAAAAGATCGTGGACGCCGGGGTGCGCTTTCTCGAGTTCGTCGAAGAGAATCCCGCCCGAAGGGTGCCGATCGAGCAACCGCCCTAGATAGCCTTCATCGGAGGGCCCGGCGCCGATCAGCTTGGCAGCAGCGGTAGGCGACTGGAACTCGGAGAGTTCAACGACGGCGAGCCGCCCACTTCCGAGGGCGAATTCCACCGCCTGGCTAAAGGCTTCCGTTTTGCCGGTGCCAGTGGGTCCCGTGAGAAACGCCGAGCCGCGCGGTCGTCCAGGGGCGGTGACCGCCAATTCGCCACGGCAGAATAATCCCGCCAGCCGCGACAGGACGTGATCCTGACCCAGGAGCCGGCTGCGGAGATGGGCCTCGAGGCCGCGCAGGTGGTTGAGACGGTCGGGATCAGCCATGCCGGCGGGCTTTTGCTTCGAGACGGAGCTTGGAGAGTCCCCGCGGCTTGTAGGGAAATTTCTCCAGAAAGCCCGTGACCAGGGCGACGAGTGGACGCCCCGCGGGGGCCGACAGCAACAGGGCCCGGAGGATGAAGGAGCGCGTCGCGGTAATGTTCGCCCGGGCCAGCTGGTCGATCACGGCATCCATCTTCCTCACGTCGGTGACGAGCACGTCGGCCGTGGAACTACCCGTGCTGGAGCCCCAAGCCGGCCCGCCGTTGAGGGCGAGGTCGGTCGTGAGCGTGGCGCACCGCGCGACCATGTCCTTCGCGGTGGCGGCGTGCAGGATCGCCCGGATCACCGTCCCTTCGCGCGCCTTGACTCCCCCCTGCCGGAGTTCGCGGACGCACCCCGCGAGGGCCGACGCCTCGGGAGCGTAGAGCGAGAAGTTCACCTTGATCGTGCGGTTGCCGTCCATACGCATCTTCTAAAAGCCCTATCATTTATTTTGACAAGTTATAATTCTGGTGTGGGTTTTAGCGAAATGCCCCTTCCTCCATTAGAAGCTTCGCTGCGCGGCCTGTTCTCCGGCCGCCCCGTCCTCGCCCAACTCCAGCAACTGCGGGACGGTTTCGGCACCGCCCTCGTGCTCGTGTTCATGATCGGGTTTTTCTGGGGCATCTTCAAGATCTGGGCCGGAGCCAACGCGATCTCCAAGGGAGATTCCGAAGGCAAGGGCGGCATTCTGGCGGGCATCATCATCGCTGCTGCGGCGGCTATCATGGGTGCTCTGTTCGCCGTGTTCGGAATGCAGGACGCGGTGATCACCCCGAGGTTCTGACATGAGCGACCTGCGCTTCACGGACACCAATGCAGCCGATGACTCGGCCGGCCGGGCTTTCGGTTTCGAAGGCAACCTCTACCTCCCGGTGGTCGGCGCAGCGGTCACAGGTATCGCCGTTTTTGCCGGCCTTTCCCTGTTGGGATCCGGGCTGGCGGTAGCCGTAACGGCCGGACTAGTGCCCCTATCGATTTGTTTAGTGTGGGTTTTGGGATTCCGCCGCGGCCGGCCCCCGGGTTACGACCGCGACAAGCTGGAGCACGTCGCCGGCGGCGGAAACCTGGAAAGGAGCAGCCCGGCGCCAATTCAGGGGCGCGAACACGCCCGGGCCCCGGAAGGTCGCTTCGCGCAAGGCATGCTCGTCTTCGGATCCCCTGAAAAAGGCGGGGTCGTGGCCCGTGGATTCCGGCTGGAACCGCCGGACCTGCGCGGGGCGAGCGTGGCGCGATTGAATGCCTTTCAGGATCAGGTCCGGGCACTCCTCGCGATGGCCGGTCCGGGACGGCGCTTGCAGTTCCAGTGGTGGGCCGATTCCGACTACCGCGAGTCCCTCCTCGCCTATCACGCGCAGACCCAGGGCGCAGCCGATGCCGTGGTGCGGGCGAACCGCAACAGCCGGTTCACTCGCTACTGGTCCCGTATGCAGGCCGGCACGCTGCGCCGGGAGCATCTCGTCGTGTTTCTCTCGATCGAGCTGACCGCCGAGGCAGGCCTGCGGTCCAAGGCAGGATACGAACGGCACTTTGACGTCGTGCTGGCGGAGCTGGCTGCGCAGTTCGAGGGGTTCGCAACGGAGCTACAGCAGGTGCTCGGGCCCGAGACGCCGGTCCGTCCCTTGGGCGACGTCGAGCATTTCGTGCTGCTGCGAAGGTTCCTCAACCCGGGCCTCGGGCGCCGGACGAATGAAGACCCCGAGAAGGTCTTCGACCCGGCGCTCTCCCTGCAGGAGAACTGCCTGCTGGGCGAAGGCGTCGGCCAGGCGCAGGGCGGCTTCGTCCTCGATGGACAGCACCACGCGATGCTGGCGCTCGCGCGGTGGCCGCGGCGCACGCGCCCGGGCATCGTGACCTTCCTCACCGGGCTGCCCTTCCTCGACTACAGCCTGACGGTCAACGTGACGCCGATCGCCGGAAGCCATGAGATCGGCCGCGAGGAGAGGGCCGCCGAACGGCTCCGCGGCGAATACGCCGCGCGCCCGCGCGCCTCGCTGCTGGTAGCGTTGCGGAAGAAAGACCGGAAGGTCGAAGCGCTGGCCGGGG
The DNA here is from genome assembly GCA_044224295.1 of Lacunisphaera sp. Taxonomy (GTDB): domain Bacteria; phylum Verrucomicrobiota; class Verrucomicrobiia; order Opitutales; family Opitutaceae; genus Lacunisphaera. The sequence continues at coordinate 87,084 of JBGAKQ010000008.1, forward strand.
GATTCGCACGGCCGTTCCACGTCACCTATGTCATCCGGGTGTGGGCGCCCACCGCCGAAGCGCTGCGGGAGAAGGTGGCGGCGGTGCAGGCGGCGGTAAACGCGATGGATGGCGCCCAGGCCTTCGAGTGCGCGCTGCCGACCACCGCGATGAAGGTGTTCTTCGCGACGTGGCCGGGCTGGACCCACTCTTCCTATCACCACCGGGAGTTGTATGCGGAGGATGCGTATCTGGCGGACGTGTTGCCGTTCTCCGCCACCTTTACCGGCGAGCTGGGTCGGGCGGAGGCGCTCTACGACGGCAACCAAGGCAACCTCGTCGGGGTGAGCCTCGCCGTGAATGGCTCGCCGCAGCATGCCGTGCTCTTCGGCATGACCGGGGCAGGCAAATCGGCGTTCACCGAGGACCTGCTCTTTCAGACCGGCGGGGCGTTCGCCCACACCTTGATCATCGAGGAAGGGCTCTCCTACAAACGGTTCACCGAGGCGATGGGCGAAAGCCCGCTCGTCATCCATCCGGACGCTGCGATCACACTGAATTACCTCGATACCCAGCGCCTGCCGCTGACCCAGCTGCATCTGGCCGGCGCGGTGGCGTTGCTCGCACGAATGGTCGGAGAGGCCGCCAGCGCCGAGGCGCTGGCGCTGCGACAGGCGCAGCTTACCCAATACCTGCACCAGCTCTATCGCGACACCTTCGCCGATTGGGCGCGCCGGAACCCGGACCGCGCAGAGCAGGTCCGGCGCCTCGCGTGCGCCGCGCATGGCTGGCGAAAGCTGCTGGCCGATGGGACCAGCCCGGTCGAGGCCTTCGTGGACTTGCGCGAACGGCTGGAAGCGAAAGAAGACCGGACGCTGGCGTTCATCGCGGAGATCTCCGAGGCCGCCATAACTCGCTTCGCCCAGGAACCGGCGACCGAACGGCTGGTGGCCCAAACCGCGTGCGCGTTCTATTCACCCGAAGACTTCCCGACGCACTCGGCACTGGTCGAGCTCCTCGCGTATGCCCGGCTGCCGGAACACGGGAAGGAGGAAACCGACCGACTGGCAACCCTGCTGCGGGCCTGGACCGTCGACGGGCACTATGGCCGGCTGTTCGACGGGGTGACGAATGTCTCGCTCCGCCGGCGCATCGCACATTTCGAGCTGGGGCTCATCCCGGAACAGGCCGTGGAGCTGAAGACGGCCGCCGCACTGTTGATCAGCGGACTGGGCCGGCAGCACATTCTCGCGCTGCCCCGGGCGGACCGGAAACGGATCCTCTTCGAGGAGGTCGGACGATTCCTCGACACACCGGGCGGTGAGCAGATCGTGGCGGAGGGTTACGCGCAGCTACGCAAGCACAACTGCTGGTGCGCCTCGATCATCCAACAATACGGACGATTCCGGCAGTCCCGCGTGCGCGGTGCGGTCGTCGGGAATGCCAAGCAGTTCTTCCTCATGCGGCAGCACGACCGGGCGGACCTGGCGGACCTCGCGCGGGACCTGCCGCTGCCGGAAACGGCGCTGGACGCCATTCAGCGGTATCCCCTCCCCGAGCAGCTGCCGGCGGATCAGCGGCACTCTTCCCTCTGTTTACTCACCCCAACCTCGCAGCCGCCCCAATGCGGCACGCTGCGCCACTTCATGGAGGAGCCATGCGCCAAGGCGTCCTGATGATTGGCTTTTGCTTCCTGCTGACCGGTTGTGCCACGCGCGGGGCTCGCGACGCGGCGGCCGAGGCCCGCGGCTACGCCCGCGGACTGCAGCAGGCGGTGAAGGAGGAGTATTGGCGCATCCAAGAGCGGCAGCGCGATCGCGACCGGGCCACAACCCCCATACAACCATGAAATACCTGATCCTCCTTTCCCTGTTGGCCGCGCGGTCGTGGGGCCAGTTCATCGTCAACGATCCCGTCAACACGGCCGTGAATACTGCGGTGCAGGCCGGCCAGGCCGCCAATCACCTGGAAGTGATGCGCCAATGGGCGGACCAGCTGGAGCGGATGAACCGGCAGTTGCGGCAGCTCGAGGAGCAACTCGCCGTGCAACAGCGGATCCGCGACGTCATGGGCGACCCGGCCGCCGCGGGCGGCATCCTGCGGAATTTCGGGGCGGCGGACCTCGCGCGGCAATACGGCGAAACTCTGGCCCAGGCGCGCCGGCTCGCCAACGCGATCGAATCTTTGCGTCGGACGTCGGAGGGCATCTACCGTTCGCTCGACGACCGCACGTCCCTGGGCAAGCAATTCCCCAGGCAGGAATCGATCTACCGGCGCTTTGCCGCGGTGGAGCGACAGGCGGACAACCTCGCCGAAGCAGAAGCGCAGGCGGAGGCCCGGTCGGCTGCGCTGCAGGCGGACATCGCCGATACCGTGGAGCGCCTGCGGACCGCGTCGACCCAGGCCGAGGTGGACAAGCTGAACATCCGGCTCGCAGCCTTGAACGGGCAGCTCGCGCACCTCGAGCAACAACGTGCGGGTGAAGCGAGGAAGCTCACCGTGCAGCACGTGCTGAACGAGAACCAGGCGGCGAAGGAGAAGCAGGATTTGCTCGAAAGCCAGCTTGCGGAGGAACGAGACAGCTTCGCGGTCACCGCACGGTGGCAGGAGGCGATTTCGATCACCCCGACGGACTTCACGCGGAAATGAGGCGCATGGTCATGATCTTCTGTGTCACCGGTTCCGCCGGGATCCTCTTATGCGGCTGGCTGGTGCTCCGCCATGCGGTGCGCACCGCGGCGCTTCCGCCGGCCGTGGGCCGGGAAATCGTCCGCCGCCGGGGCGGCAAGCCGCGCCACATCATCCGGGGGCGTCTGGGTATCGCCGGGGCCGCGCGGCGACTGCGGGCCGAGGAGCAGCGCCAGGCGCCGTGGGAGGGTCGCAACTGATGGAACATTTCGCTCCAGGCTTGCGTGAAGGCGTCCTCACCGCGGCGGACACGATGCGTGTCGTCGTGTATTTCATCTGTGTCACCGGGTTGATCCTCCAAGTGCAGCAGGCACGGGCGGAGGCGGAAAGTCTCGTGCGGCCGATCCTGCGCGCAGCCGTGGTGGTCGGACTCGTGGCCACCCTGCCCCATTGGTTTGGATTCACCGAAAAGATATTCCTGGGCATCGCGGACGGCGTCCAGGAGGGCTACACGCTGCATCCGATGCGGGCGGCCTCGAAGCTGCGGGCGACCGTCAGCAGCACGAGTGAATTCAGCCTGCGCCGGGTCGGTGAATCGCTCTATCGCGCGTTCCTGGACGGCACTGTACAGTTCGTCGTGCTCGCCGCGAGCTTGCTGCAGGTCCCGTTCCTCATTCTGCAGTTCGTGTTGAAGCTGCTGTGCTACCTTTTTCTCCCCGTCGCGCTCGCGCTTTTCATGATCCCGTCGCAGTCATCGCTCGCGACCCGGTATGTCCAGCAGACCGTCGCCGTCCTCGCCTGGCCCGTGGGTTTCGCAGTGACCGAGCTAGTCGCCTATCACCTGATCACCGGCTACGGGGAAAATCTCGCGGCCGCCTACGGGCTAACCCCCGGCGAAATAGATGCGGCCTCGTTCGGCAGCATGCTGGGCGGGCTGGTCGGCGCCCTCTGGCTCATCCTCGGCACGGTCGCGACCCCGTTCTTGATGCAAGCCCTGATCTGCTCGGGCTCGCCGGTGACCGGGGGCGGGGCCGCCTCGCTGCAGCAAATCTACGCGCTCCAGCAAGTGGCACATCTCCTCAAATCCATGAAGACCGGAGGACTCGCCACCGCGGCCGCCACCGCAATTCCGGCCCGGAGTGGCGGCGACCTGCCACCCAGCCCGCCACCAGCGGCCCCGGTCCCGCCGCCACCAGCGACCATGGTTCCCGCCGATCCTGCCGGTGACCATCGTGCTGCGGCCGCGCTGAACTCGGCGCAGTTGCCTGCGCCCCAAACTGGAATCTGAGCCTATGCCCACGCTGAAGGAAACCACCGTTCCCCATGTCCGGCCTGAGCCGGCGCGCCGGCCGCGCCCGGCCTTCAATCCGCTGGCACTGTTCGCGGACCACGCGTTCGCGGCAAGGCTCTGGTGCCTGATCGCGCTCGCCGCGGTCGGCTTCTGCGTTGTCCAGCCCTTCCTCGTGATCCACGCCTACCGGGAACGCGAGCGGGTGGTCGTGCTCGACCAGAGCGGCACGTTCCATGTCAGCCCGCTGCTCGGTTTTGAGGAGGCGACGAAATTGCACGAGCAGCATGCACTGCTGGCCTGCCTCGCGTTGTTCCAACGGAACCCGGCAGGCCTGGATTTCCCGGAGTTGCTGGACCGGCTCTTTCTGCCCGACGCGGCGAAACAAGCGCGGAAGGATGCCGATGCAACCGCGGAAGAGTTCGCAGCCAAGGCGCTGCATCAGAAGCCCGAGGTTCTGAAACTCACGGTGCTGGAAACCCGCGAAAACACGGTGCTGGTCAGTGCCGAGGGCCAGCTCGTTCGGACCGGGGTGGTCGGCGGGCAGGCGTTCACCGAGGCCGCTCCTTTCACCGCGCGCTTCCGCTTCGCGCGCAATCCCAACCTGGCCGCCAACGGGCGGTATCCCCTCGCAATATGGACCTACGAAATTTCGCAATGATCATGGTGCAGGCTCTCCTCGTCGCCGGTGTGCCGGCGGCCGAGATCCGATGCTACCCGCTGGACCCGCGGGCCGTCTACACGGTGCGGGTCTCGCTGACGGAGCCGACGACCTGCGTCTTCCCCGGACCGTTGAAGGCGCTGGTCGGCGCCAATGTCTCGGGAAAGCCCGAGGACCATCCGGGCATCCTCCTCGCCCACGAAGCCGGACAGGAATACTTCTCACTGCGCTCGCTGCAGTCCGAGGCGAGGGGCGCGCTCAACGTCCTCTACCGCGGCCAGGTCTTCGCGCTCGCGTTTGTCACGGCAGAGGAGCCCGACCGCGCGGTCGTCTTCCTCGAGGAAGCGCCCGGTGAGGCCGGACCGCCGGCTCGAACGCCGGAGTCGCTCCGCGCGCTGCTGGCGGTGGCGAAGCAGTTGGGCCGGAAGCACGCCCCGGGCGGCATGACGCCGAAGTTTGAATGCACGGAGCCCGGCACGGTCACCCCCTACCGGAGTTTCAACGCCGTGGTGGAACAAGTGGTGCGCTTCGAGGCGGAGGACGTGCTCGTCCTCCGCGTCCGACTGCAGAATCTCTCGGAGGTGGCGGTGCCTTACGACCCCGCGGCGCTGGCCGTTAAGGTGGGCCGGGACTTTTTTCCCGCAAGCATCACGGAGGCCTCGGGGGCGATTCCACCGGCGGGCACCTCTGTCGCCTACCTCGTCGTTACCGGAGGAGCGACCGGACGCACCAACCTCTCGGCCAGGGAAACATTCAACGTGATCGTGCCCCACCCATGAGCCTCGACCGCGGATTCTTCACGTCTCCCACCGGCCAGGTCCTCTTGGTTGCCGCTGTGCTGCTGATCGCTGGCTTCGTCGTGCGTTGGCAGCATGGAACCAAGACGGCGCCGACGTTGCCGTCGGCGAAACCGTCACCAGCCGTGCCGCTGCCCAAGGTGCTGACCCGCGAGGGGGTAAAGTTACTGAAGCCCTCAGCCCCCACCGTCGCAGCCGCTCCGGTTGCACCGATTCCTTCGGCACCGCCCCCCGCCGCGGCCCCGCTGCCGCTGGGTCTATTCGCTACACCGAGTGAACCCACCCGTCTGCCTCCGCCGCCGACCGCACCCTATGGGAGATTGATTCCGTGCCGCACGGTGCTCGCGCTGGAGTCCAACCGGCTGGAGACCCCAATCATCGGGCTCGTCACCGAGCCGGTCTGGCATGACGGCCAGTGTGTGGTGCCCGCGGGCGCCGAGGTGCACGGCCGCGCCGCCCTCGACCGGGCGCGGGAGCGGATCGCCGGCCAGGGCCGGTGGCAAATAGTCTGGCGGACAACCGATGCGGACAACGGCACCGAACTCAGCATCGATGGCCTGGTCCTCGACCGCGAAGTGGACGCGACAGCCGGCGTCTTTGGCGAACACGACGGTTCGGCCGGTTTGCGCGGAGAAATCGTCCGGACCGGTGACCAACGGGAACTGAAGCTATTTGCAGCAACCTTTCTCGCCAGCGCCACCGCCGCGTTGCAGGACACTCGAGTGACGGGCGGGCTGCTCGGCGAGGCGGCGTTGCCGGCAGCGACTGTGCGCAACGGGGTCCTCGCGGGATCGGGCACCCTGCTCCGCGAATACGCCCAGCAGATCCGCGAGGCGGTCGCCAAGGACGGCTTCTACCTGCGCGTGCCCGCCGGCACGCCCTTCTACCTCTACGTCACGCAAACCCTCGACCGGAACCAGGCCCGGCACACGCCGACCACCGCTTCCCTCACTCCATGAAGATTCCAATTCTAATCCTGATTCTTGCCCTCGCCGGATGCCAGTCCGCACCCGTCGCGCCTCCGGTGCAGCCGGTCGACCCCGCGCCGAAGCCTGTCAGTGTGCCGCCGGCGAAAGATCCCGCACTCGAGTCGAAGCTCCGCCAGCAAGCGCAGTTCATCGAGGCACTGATCAGCCAGAATGATGCGCTGACTGCACGCCTTGAAGCCCCGGCCGAACCGGCGCCGTATCCGTCACCGATCGCCCGGGCGCTGATGAGGCCGCAAGCCGGGAACGTCGGCGACAAAGCGCCTCCGGCGAAAACCGAGGCGACGGCAACTCCCGCCGGCGATGTGCTGACGCCGAACGCTGATGGAGTGATCGACTTGACCGCGGCTGCCACCGAAGGAACGGCCGGGGAACCCGCAAATCCCTTCGCCGTCCGCACCGCTGCACCGGGCGCGACCCGCGAAATCACCCTGCGCGTCTCCGGCATCCTTGCCGGCCGGACGCCCTGTGCCGTGATCAACGACCGGCTGGTGCAAGCCAACGACACAGTCGAGGCGCTGGCGGTTGAGCGCATCGAACCCGACGCCGTCTGCCTGCGGCATGCCGGCCGGCGCCTGCGCGTCCCCGTTTCCGATCAGACGGTGAAGGTGAAGCTCCCCCTCTGACCATGCCCGCCTTCGCCGTCAGTTACATCGATCGCACGGGTGCCCGCGGATTCGGCACGGAAACCGCACCGGACGAGCAGCAGTTGCGGCTCCGCTTGCGGGCGGAGTCGCGCTGGCCGGTGCGGATCCAACCGGCGGCTGCGCCGGCGAAACTGGCCCGGCTGACCCTGCCGGCGGGAGAATTTGTGCCGCTGCTCCACCAGTTGGAAATGCAGCTGCGCGCCGGTGTCACCGCGGATGTCGCCCTCGCCCAGCTGGCTGAGGATGCGCCAGCCGGCCCGATGCGCGGCATGCTGGCCCACATTCACGGCCAAGTCGCGCAGGGCCGGCCGATCCACGAGGCCTGCCGGTTCTTTGCCCGGCAGTTTCCGCCCCACGTCGCGGCGGTGATCGCCGCCGGAGAAGCATCGGCCCAGTTGCCTGAATCGCTCAGCGCACTCGCGGAGCACCTCACCAACAACGAGGAAATCCGGCGGACGGCGAAGCGGGCGCTAATCTACCCGGTAATCGTGTTGGCCGCGGTGACCGTGCTCATCGTTTTCCTGCTCAGCGGGGTTGTGCCGAAGTTTGCCGAAATCTTCCGGTCAATGCACCTCGCGCTACCGGCGATCACGGAAGCCCTGATCTGGGCGAGCGACGTCGTGCGGAAAGGTTGGCCTGGGCTCACCCTGGCATTCGCTACAGTGGCCGCAGCGTTGCTGCTGGCGCCGCGCCATCCCCGTTTCCGGCACGCTCGCGACAGGGTGTTGCTGCGCTTGCCGGTGTTGGGCGACACGATTCGCTGCCTCGCAACGGCCCGCTTCGCTTCGCATTGCCGGTTGCTGCACGAAGCCGGCGTCCCGCTACTCGACACGCTCGCCACGGGGGCGGAGCTCATGAACCAGTCGGTACTTGCGCACCAGCTGCTGGTGGCGCGTGACGGCGTCGCCGTGGGCCGGCCATTATTCGCGTCGCTGCCGAAGGACCACGACTTCCCCGGTTTCATCATCCCAGCCCTCAAGTCGGGAGAAACCACGGGCCAACTCGGAATGGCCTTGCGGCAGATCGAGGCCTACGCCGCGCGCCGGGCGCGGGAAAGGCTGGCGACGCTGCTGGCGCTCCTTGAGCCCGCCCTCCTCGCCGGACTAACCGCCATCGTCGGGCTCATCGCCCTGGCCTTCTTCCTCCCGCTCTTCTCGCTCCTGAGCGGGATAAACACGCGCTGACCATGATCCCGAATCAATCCTCCCGTAAACATGCGACCTTTCGAGCAAGCGGCAGCAATGTCGTGCAAGCGTTCTCTCTTTTGGAAATCGTGCTCGTGCTCTTCATTATCGGGCTCATGGCCGCGGCGGTTGCGCCGTCGCTGCGTGACGTGCTCGAACGCGGACGGCGGGATGCCGAGGCGAAGTCGTTGGATGAAATCGCGGCGACCATCACGGCGACCTTTGACGCGACCGACCTGACCAATGACAACGTTGCGGCGCTGCCAGGTGCGATCGGGCCTGCGGACACGGCAACCCGGTTTTCCACCTCGACCGCAGCAACCAGCGGCACCACTGCCGCAGTCGATTGGTTCGCCAAGGTGGCCCGGGCACGCGGGCTGGCCCCGCAGATCAGCGCCGCCCCGACGGCGGATGTCCAGCCCGCCCTGGCCCAGCTTGCCTTCAACAGCACGGGAAACCCGCGCCTCTTGTTCGCGGGTCCGGCTGAAGCCGGCCGGCAACGTTTCCTGCTCGTCAGTCTCACCGCCCGGTCCGACCAGCTCGTGCTGCCGCCGTATGAGGCGTCGGCCGCATGGTTCGACGCGATCTGGAACGCGGATTGGGAAAGCCGCACGGCGCAGCCACCGGTCTATTGGGCCGGCCGGTTGACCCCGGCGCAGCTGGCGGCGTGGACAGACGGCAGCAGCGGGCTGACCCAGGTCAACCGGCTGTGCGTGCGGCGGATCGTCCTGCCGAAGTTCACCGTGACGGTGAACAACAACCACGCGGCGGACTCCGCGTATGTCTCATTCAACGGCGTTAGCGCCGCCTTCACCGCCCCGCCGAATTCCGGGGCCAACACGACGCCCGAAATCCTCGGCGGGCGCCTTATCACGATCAATCGCGGAACCAGCCTGCCGGGCATCGAGGCGCTCCGGTTTCGGCTCCGCGAAAACGCCACCATCACCGTCCAATGAAAACACTCTCCCTTATCGTTTTGCTGCTCGGCATGAATGCAGCACTCCAGGCCGCCAACCAGGCTTCCTTCGGGTATACGACCCAACCCATCACGGTTTCCGGCTCCAGCTATGATATCACCTTCGGTGTCCAATGGACGTGCGACGACTATCCCCGCACCGGTGCTCCCGGCAAAGTCGAACTGCTCGACTCTGGCGGCCAGGTCCTGGCCGAGGTGCTTGCCGGTCTGGACTGGAACGGATCGACCTATAACACCACAGGGCAAAGCTCCGTCACGGAGCTTGATTCGTGGGCAGCCGTCTACACGCCCGGCGGCCAGGTAGCGGATGGTGGACTGACCGCCGTCTGGCACCTGACGGGCCTGACGCCGGGCAACTATACGCTGCGGCTGTGGCGCTACACCACGTGGGACGGCAGTCTGCGCGCCACCACCATCTGGACGACGACCCACTTTGAGGGTGGCTCGGATCCTCAGCCCGCGAATTCCCCGCCGACGGTCTCGCTGTTGTCCCCGGACAACCAGACAGTGATCGCTGGCACGACGCTTACTATCACCAGCCACGCAACCGATCCGGATGGTAATATCACCAGCCACAACCTCGATATCCAGCGCCCGGCTGGTGATTGGAACTTTGCCGGCGGCTTTGCCACAGGGGAACCCTATCAAGGCGGTCCGGTGGGCAGCGCCGGCGATTCCACGCGGAGCGCGGATTTTACGTTCACCGATCCGGGCACCTACTACGTCCGCAGCGCGGCGAATGACGGCAGCGGTTGGGTGCAGTCGGCGACGATCGCGATCAACGTCGTCACCCCGTCTACGGCGCAATTCGCTTTGTCGACAGAGGCGGGCTCGGGCGGCGGTGTTTCGCCGGGCGGAGCCTACGACGCAGGCACGGTAGTATATATAAGCGCCACTCCGGACGGCAGCCATGATTTCGCCGGCTGGAGCGGAGACGCCGGAGGCACGGCGAACCCCATGGCCGTCGTCATGGACCGGGCGAAGTCGGTTACCGCGAATTTCTCGGCACGCCTGTATGCCCTCACTACCAGCGCGACCACCGGCGGCGGCGTCACCCCGGGCGGCAGCTACCCGTATGGCACCACCGTGACCGTCGCGGCGACGGCGGACGCGTCCCACCGATTCATCGGCTGGGCGGGTGACGCGGCGGGATCGGCCCCGAGTATCACCGTCACCCTGACCAATCCGCTGAACATACAGGCCATCTTCACCGACAAGACCGCCCAGACGATCGCTTTTCCTGCGCCCGGCAGCCAGCCGGTCGGCGGCGTGGTCGATCTTGGCGGCAGTGCTTCGTCGGGCTTGCCCGTCAGCTATGTCGTGTTGAGCGGACCGGCGTCCGTGATCGGGAGCCAGCTGCAAATCACCGGGCCCGGGCCCATCAGCGTCCAGGCAAGACAGCCGGGCGATGCAATCTACCTGCCGGCACCCAGCGTCAACCGGACCTTCAACGCGGTAGCGGCTGCCTCGCTCAAATACCGGCCCGCCGGACGCACTGTGTTCACTGCCGTCGCAACCGCCGGGACCGCCCCCTTCGTGCTCGAAAAACCCTGATCCGCTCCTCCCATGAGAATTTTCCTTTTCCTTCTTCCAGTCGCCCTACTCCGGGCGGAATCGCTCCTCGACCGTCCGGTGCCTCCGCTGCGGTTTGATAACGCGGCCCTGCCGGTGGCGCTGCGCGGTCTCGCCCGGGCGGCACAAACCCCCATTGCCGCCGAACCGGACCTCGCGCCCAAAGTCACGGCCGACCTGGCCGGTGGCAGCCTGCGGGCGGCGCTCGCCGGCCTGACCGGGCCCCTCGGCCTGTATTTCGAAGAGGAAAACGGCACCATCATGGTGCGGCGGTTGAAGACCGTTTTGTATCCGATCGACTACCCGCAGTTGACGCGCAGCGGCTCGGGCAGCGCATCCATCACGCTCGGCGGGGCGAACAATGGCGGCAACGGGAGCACGGCGGTGAATCCGGCGACGCTAGCGAATGCCCAGGGACTGGGTGCCAACGGTATTGCGACTGATGCGACCCAGATTTCCATCAGTCAGGAAAACCAGAACACGTTCTGGACTACCCTCGAGACGGAGCTGCGGGCGATGCTGAAGGAAGGCGACGGCCTGGTCCTCAACCGATTCAGCGGGGTGGCCCAGGTGACGGCCCCCCCGGCGCGTCATGAACTGATCCGCAGCTTCCTCGCCCTCGTCAACCATCGCATCACGCAGCAGGTGGAAATCGAGGCTCGGCTTGTGGAGGTGACCCTGCACGACGAGCAGAAACTAGGCGTCGACTGGGAACTCGCCACCGCCTCGTTGTCGCCGAACACCAACCTTGCCGGCGGCGCGCCGGTCGATGTGACGGGCGTCGGCGGGACACTGCTCAGCGCGAACACCTTCGCCGCCAACCTTGGCTGGGGCCATGCGAGCGCGGTCATCAATGCGCTCAAGCAACAGGGAGACCTGAAAACCGTCGCGCAGCCCCGGCTGCGGACCCTCAACAACCAGACGGCAATGATCAAGATCGGTGAGGACCGGCCGTTCTTCCGCCTCCAGCAGAGCACATCGTTCCAGACGGCAGGGGCGAGCAACCCGGTGAACCAGACGCAGGAGAACTTCTCGGTCTCGACGATCACGATCGGGACGATCCTCGCCGTCACGCCGCAGATCGACGGAAACGGCGTCATCACACTCGACGTCCTGCCGGCAATCACGCGCCTGCAGGCCATTGTCACGAGCCCCGACGGCCGGCAGACAGCTCCCGTCACCGAGGTGAAGCAGGCCAGCACGATTGTCCGTCTTAAGGATGGTGAGACGGCAGTCATCGGCGGCTTGATCTCCGAGGAGTCCGGTGAAACCACCCGGGGCGTGCCGATCCTGGGCGCCGTGCCCGTCGCCGGGGCGATGTTCCGTAGCAAGGCCAAGCTCCGCAACCGCACCGAACTCGTGATCTTCCTCACGCCCCGGCTCATCCGCTGATGCTCTCCGTCCTGCAACCCTTCCGGAACCAGACCCGCACGGCGCCGCCGGCGGGCGATGCGACCCGCACGCTCGATGAGATCCTTCGCCTCGCGGCGACCGAGGGCGCTTCCGACATCCACCTCGAGCCGAAGGAGGACGGGCTCCTCGTGCGCCTTCGGCTCGACGGGGAAATGCGCGAGCACCTGCGGCTGCCGGTCGCGCAACGCGATGCCCTGCTCGCGCGGGGCAAGATCTTCGGCGGGATGGACATCACGGAAAAGCGCCTGCCCCAGGACGGGCGCGCGATCCTGCGGGAGAAGAACCAGCGGTTCCATCTGCGGTTGTCGACCCTGCCGACCGTGCACGGCGAGAGCCTAGTCATCCGGTTGCTTGACCAGACGATGCCGGGCCAGGACTTTGCGGAGCTCGGACTCGCGACGCCGCAGGCGGGTGCCTTGCGTGAGGCACTGGCCGGGCCGGCGGGCATCATCTTCCTGACCGGGCCGACCGGCTCGGGCAAGACCACGACGCTCCACGCGGCGCTCCATGCGCTCGACCACGAGGGCCGCGTCATCCACACGCTCGAGGATCCCGTCGAATACGAATTCCCCGGCATCCGGCAGACGGAAATCCGAGAAAAAATCGGGCTGACCTTCGCCTCGTCGCTGCGCGCCTTGTTGCGGCAGAACCCCGACATCCTGCTCGTGGGCGAGACGCGGGATGCGGAAACAGCCCAGCTCGCCGTGCGAGCCGCGCTCACCGGGCATCTCGTGCTCTCGACGCTGCACACCAACGACGCGCTGGCCGCGATCCCCCGACTGCGCGACCTTGGCGTCGAGAGTTTCCTGCTGGCGGCCTCGCTGCGCCTCGTCGCTGCCCAGCGGCTGGTGCGGCGGCTCTGTCCGGAATGCAAGGAGCCCCACCCTGACAACGCACGGCTGTGCGAAACACACCGGATACCTGGCGGCAAGTTCTGCCGGCCGGTTGGTTGTCCGGCGTGCCACGGACGCGGCTACCGGGGCCGGCTCGCGATCCACGAGGTGCTGCCCGCGACACCGTTCCTCCCGCTGATCGCGGCCGGTGCGCCGCTCGCCGAACTTGCCGCCCGGCGCGACCGCGAGGGCCATGCCACGCTCTGGCAGCACGGACTGGCGGCCGCGGCGAGCGGACATACCACCGTCGAACAGGTCGCCCGCGTCCTCTGAATTTCAACCGGGCATTTTGCCCACAACCCACCAACACCATGAAAACAAACAAATCCAAATCTTCCGCGCAGGGCTACTCCCTGCTCGAACTCGTGCTCGTGCTCGCGATCGTGAGCATTCTCGTCGGCTTGCTGCTGCCCAAGGGCTTTGACGCCATCCGCAACGCCCGCATCCAGCAAGTCGCGGCCACCGTCAACACGCTCAAGACCGCCCTGACCGACTACCTGTCCATGCCGGGCGGCAACGGCAGCCTGCCCCGCACCGAAGGGACCGGCGTCCCGTGCTCCGGGGCGGCCCTCTCCGGCGCTACGGACACGGCCAAGGGCAACGGTGCCCGGCTCGACGCCGTGCTCCTCGCCGTCGGCAAGATGGAGCGGCCGTTGTCGCTCCGCATGGGCACGCAGGTTTATACGTCGACGGGCACCGGCAATGAAATGGCCTGGAACCAGGCATCGCAGTCGTGGGTGATGACACCCGACGCAGCGCCGCTGCGCAACTGGTCGGCGGTAACCCGGGTCGAGGCCCGCACGGCCAACCCCGCGCTGCTGCCTTCCGCGGCCCAGGGCGCGAACTTCCGGCTGGATGGGACCACCACCGGCATCAATGCGAACTACGTGGTCGCGTATCTGGTGATCCCGTCCTGCCCGGCGAAGGATGCGTATGAACTGGCGCTCGCACTGAACGGCGCGCAGCTCGCCCCCGTAGAGGGCGCCGCGTCCGATACGGGCGTGGTGGCCTATGCGGCCCCATCGAATGGCACCACCGACGTCTATGTTTACATCACGGCCCTCTGACCCCCGCACCGTGCTCCTGTGGGGCGACCGCTGGTGGGTCGCCCCCACCGGGGACATCGGGAGGTTTGCCAACCTCGCGGAAGCGGTGGTGGCGCTCGCCGGACATTTCCGAGACGAACCGAAGCCCGTGCGCCTGCGGCTCGTCTACGCGCCCGACTCGTTTGCGTCGGTCGTGACGCCGTGTCCGCCGGGTAACCGCGCGACCCTCGCGGCCGCGCTGGCGGCGGATTTCCCGGCCATCGGCCGGGATGGGGTGGCCTGGAGCCACGATCCCGTCCTGACCAAGGATGGAGTCCATTCGACCGTGCTGCACTGCGAAGGTGAACCGGGCCTATTTGGTCTCGCCTCGGAATTGGCCCGGCTCGGCCTCGCCATTGAATCGGTCTGGCCAGTTGCGGCCTACCTGCCCGGTCTGCTGCATGAATGGACGGACTCGGGAGCGTTCACCATCCTGCTGGCCGACCATGATCGCGCCTGCGCCCACCGGCACGGTGAAAGCGGTGAACGAACCGTGGAACAGTGGCACGGTGACAAGACGATCGCGGAGGTCGAACACTGGCTGGGCACTTTGTTGTCTGCCGATCCGGGCGAACCCGTGCTCATTGTCTCAGCAGACGAATCCGCCACGGAAATCCTCCGCTCCTTCCTGGGTGAGGAACATGCGAGGCTCGAGTTCGTTTCGCTCCGGGAAGTCCTCGGCCGGCCCAACCTCCTGCCCCGTTACCATCCGGCGCAGCTGCTGCCAAAGCCTCCGACGTTCACGGCCCAGCGGATGGTCATTGCGGCGGGCATCCTTTGCCTGCTCACCGCCGGTTGGCGAGGAGCCGAGTTTTTTCGTGATCACCAGCAGTCCGAGACCGGCAGAAAACTCCGGCAAAGCCAATCCGCGGCGCTGCAGACGGAGATCGTCCACCTGAAGGAAAATCGTGCGGCAATCGCCGACCTTCGCCGTCTTATGGAGGATGGCGTGGCCGGCCCGCCCTGCGACGAATTGCTGGCCCAGCTGGCCCGCACCGTGCCGGCCGAGGCCGTTATTTCGTCCGCGCGGATCAACGGCCGGAGCTTTGAATTCGCCGGTTGGATCGCCCCGAACGCGCCGGCCGGGACCATTGAACGCTGGCTGCGGGCGCTGGCCGGCGGCGATGCACACTGGACGGCGGAGTTCCGAACCGGGGCAACAGGGGCCTTCACCATCAGCGGAGGCTTTCGGCCATGATCGAAACGCGAAAAGTATCCGCCACGGCCTGGCTGACATTGGTGGTCGGCGTAGGGCTGCTCGCGGCCGCACTCGCTGCGTCGAGACAGTGGCCGGTAAATCCGAACGAAGGCACGGCCGAACTCGCCGCGTCGCAAGCCGAACGCGACACGCTGGCCGAATTCACCGATGTGGTGCGTGACGGATTGCGGCAGAAGTCCGCCAGCCTCCAGCACCAGGTCTGGACCCCGAAGGCCATCGCCGCACTGCAGGCGGCGTGCGGATCCGGCTGGCGGTGGGATGAGACCGGCCCCGGCCAGTTCACGATGCGGAGGATTTCCCCGCGACTGGAGGAATGGCCGGAATACGCCCGGGAGATTGCGCGGCTCGAATCAAAGCCCGGGCTCGCCATCGATTCCATCGAACTGCGGGCCGAAGGTGCGGCGACGGTCCGCCGGTTCACCACGGTCAGTCTCGGCCTGCGATTCCTGCAGGCGGAGCCCGTCTCCCCGGCATCGCAGGACAAGGCTGCCGCCCCTCCCCAGCTCCATCCGGCCTCCCCTTCGTTTCGGCCCGATCCTCCGGGATCTCCGGCCGGAATGCCCACCAACGAAAAACCAACCATCCATCCACCATGATCACACTGACCCTTCAACTGCCGGAGCCCGTCGCGGCCGAGTTTTTCTCGGCCGCCGACGAACTGAACCGGCGGTTCACCGGCGCCAACCCGAAGATCGAGGCGAAATCCTTGATGAGCTTCGCGCTGGCCCGCCATGAGTGCGCCGACATCTGTGCGCAGTTCGACCTGGCCCTCCGCCTTGTGCAGGGGCCGGACGAGCCGCCGTTCAACCCCGTGCTCACTCAATCCTTCGGGCGGGAAGACCGCCCCGTGCCATCGCAGCCTGCACGCGAAGAGGCTGCCTAACCACCATACGCATATGGCCATCGACCAAAAACCCAAACCCGACAGTGATAAACCCAAACCGCTCGTGTTCCGCGACAACCCCGAAGTGAAGACGAAGATCGCGGCCTACAAGAAGGAGAACCCCGAGGACGCGGTGTATTACAGCCGCCTCGTCCGGGAACATCCCGAACGGGCGATCGACACCTTCATCCTCCATCGCGTGCAGAAGCACGAGACGGACATGAAGCTGATCGCGAAACAACTGCCCCACGCCCAGAACTTCTACGCGTCCCAGACGCCGGAAGCGAAGGCGCGCATCGACTCCGACCTGGAGGGCGTGAGCCCCTACTACAAGGACCGGGCGTTCGTGCAGGCGGTGTTCCGCGAGAAGGACCGCCAGACCCGGCGGGAATTCACGACCCCGACGCCACCGAAAACCGGCGCAAAGGTCGCGGCGTGAGCCCCGTCCATCCCCATACGAAGCTCCGCCTGCTGGATCATCTCAGTCAGGCGGAAATCGACCTGCGCGTCGCCGCGCAGTTCGAGTGCTGCCAGGCCACGCCCGCGCACCAGATGGTGCGCGGGGCGCTGGCCCGTATCGGGGAGGCTCGGCACTGGCTCCAACAGAACGTGCCGGCGGAGGTGGCGGCCGCGCCATCTCCGCTGTCACCGCGGGAGCAACACCGGGCCGTGCAGAAGCGGATGGCAAAGCTCGTGCCGTGAAGGCGGAGAAAGAGGAGGACAAGATCACCCGGGTGTTCACCGTGCGAAACCGGCCCGTGGGCTACCAGCCCGGGCGCTGGGGCGGGGCCTTGGTGGCCGTCGAACGCGGTGATTTTCCGATTTCCCCGACCGGATTCCGGTCGATCGGCGGCACCGGTAAAGAGTCGATCACGCCAAAATTCCTTGAGGAGCTGGCGCAAGCCCACCAGCGGGAACGCGACAGCCTGGTCGATCGGATGAAGGAAGCCGAAAAGCCGGCCGACGACACCATCATCAACTACATCCATGCGAGCGGGGCCTACGAGCAGGCGATCCAGTATGGATTCTTCGCATCAGATCGGGATCGCACGGCGCTCTGGTCCGGTGCCCACCGCCTGCTTTGCGTCGTTGATACGGATGCAAGATTCCATCCAACACCCGAGCCCACCTACGTGGCGTGGACTACGGAAGGTTGCGCGGAGGCGCTCGCCCGGGCGCGGGAGCTAAAGACTCTGCTGGCGCGAATGGCGACCGGAGATCTTCCCGCCGAAATGCCGATCCGCCTCCTTGGCGCAAATGCCTACTTGGCGCTGCCGCCAAGGCCTGGCGGTGAACCGAAGATCGACCTCGGCGGATTCACCCCGGAGATGGCGCTGGGTTTGAATGCGAGCCCCACCGCCCCGGCGCCGCGAAGGCCGCAGGCGGAACGCATCGCTCCCCGGGCGTCGGCCGCGGCGCCGGAAAGCCAACTCGGCTTGTTTGAACCCGCGGCGGAGCCTGCCGTTGTGCGATCAGCTGAATCCCCGCGAGGCGTGCGGCCGGGCCTGTGACTAGGCCAGGCCGTTTGTTTTCAGGTAGTGCCGGCCCTCTTGCTTGATCGACGCTTCGTATTCGGCATCCGAGTCAATGGGGATGTAGACGAAGCCGCGGCGCTCCAACTCATGCGAATAGTAATCGGCATCCTGCCGGCTGATGCCAGCCTTGGTCGCCAAGTCTGCAAAGGTAAGGCCGTCCTCGAAATCCCACAGGATGCGCAGGATTTTCTGCTCCTGCTCCGTCACGCCGGCAGGTGAAGTTGCCGCGGGAGCCAAGGATTTGATGGAGGCGAGGTGAACCACGTCCTTCAGGTGTTTCGTGTAGACGGCGGGATCCGGAGGCGGAAGCCCGAGCTCCTTGGCAATGTCGCGGAGAAACTGGTGCATCTGTTCGTCACTGTCGGCGCGAAGGGCATTAATGCCGGCCGTTGGGCCGGGCAGCGAGCTGGGAGCGGCACCGCAGGCCAGCAAAGGCGCCATGAACCGACTCGCGCCCCAACGGGCGCCCAGCTCAAACAGGACATAGCTGGAATGGATGCTGGCCGGAGTGAGCAGACCGACGAGCACCCGCGTTTCGTGCACCTCGGCCTTGAGCGTCTCCTCCACCTTCGCGCCAGCGGACAAACGGTAGCCGTTCACGCTCGTGCAGCGGATCTTTTTTGCATCCACGCCGAGGCCGACCTGAAACAACAACGCCAGTGCTCCGGCCAGTTTTTCATCGGCGCTGGAATGACTGATGAAGATGTCCATGGAGGGGTTCGCCGAGGCGGCGGGTTGAGCCGCTGGCGGCTTTTCTGCAGGCAGCTCGCTCGTGACTTTCTCGGCAAGCTTCAAATACTCCCGGGCGAATGGGTGGAAAATCTGGTCGAGGAATTTGGCCAGCGCCGACTCCCCGTTGCGCACATAGAATACCGCGAAGACGAACTTCATGACGTTCACGTGGCCGTCCACGATGGCGCAAATGAGGCGGTTTTGGAGCGCGAGCTTCTGGTCGAGATCGTCGGGCCAGTGGAGCTGCCGGCTGGACGTCATCGCGTGGTGCCAGCTGTCGAACTGCACCGGCGGTAGTGCGGTCGCGAACACCCGGTCAAAGAGCGGTGATTCGCGCATGAAGCGCACCAACTGCCGGAGGTTGCCCGGGAACGACGTTCCATCCGAGCGCAGCACGTCCTCCGAGTAGTCGCGGAAAGTGGCAAGATCCTTGCGCGCTTCGGACTGGCTGGGTTCGGGAATCATGTCCCGACAGCCAAGCACGGGAGCAACGGGGATGCACGGCGAAAGGACCCGGCGTTGGTGCGCAGGCGCCTGGCCGGCGTGGTGGGTTTGCTGCCTCCGCGCGCTTTCCCAGCCTAGCACACCCGCCATGGAGTGCTCGCTGCGCTGCGCTCCTCCATTCCATCGCGGGCCGGGTCCGGCCCGCTCTGTGGCGGGCGTGCATGGCAGGTCCAGCGCCCGGAAGCGCCCCCGATAACCGGACAATCCGTCCGAACGGGCGGCCTTCCCGGCGCCTGGAACATGAATACTCCCAACGATAATCCCCAGTCGGGGAAAACGACGATGGCTTGCAGCGAAATGCCGCAGGCGCGGTTCGACAACTTCGGCACCGGCGCACTGAGCGACACCGAACTGCTCGCGCTCGTCATGCAGAACGGGATGGCGACACCCGAGCTGCTGAAACTGGCCGGCCAACTGATCGCGCAGGCGGGTTCGCTGCGCAGCATCATGAGCTGGCATCCGGCCGACTTCCTGCAACTGAAGGGCATCGGCCGGGGCAAGGCCCGGCAACTGGCGGCACTGATGGAAATCGGTCGGCGGCTGATGGCGCCACTAACCGACGAGCCGCCCATGCTGAACCGGCCGGAGTTGATCGCCGAATACATGCGGCCGATCGCCAGCGGGCTTGAGGTTGAAAAGTTCTGGGCCGCCTGCCTCAACCGGAAAAACCGACTGCTCAAGCTGGTCGAGGTGACCTCGGGCACCGCGACCAGCAGCCTGGCCCATCCCCGGGAAGTGTTTCGCGCAGCCATCCGGCACGGGGCGACCGCGGTCATCTGCATCCACAACCACCCGAGCGGGGACCCGGCGCCGAGCGCGGCCGACGTGCAAGTAACTCGGCAGTTGCGGGACGCGGCCAAGGCGGTTGACATCGACCTCCTCGACCACGTGGTCATTGGCCGGGCCAATGCAGATCCGCAGGGCCGCGGGTTCTACAGTTTCCGCGAGGCGGGGGTGATCTGAGAGAGGGCTTGAATCGCCGCCTAAGATCTGGCGCTTCAATGCAGATAGAATATTCAGATAGCTGCTGCACGGTGGGCGCTTTTGCAGTCATGGTCACCGCGTCGCGTGAGTCGTGTCGATCGTGGCACTTTGAGGTGCAGGCTGCCGTTTTCATTGCTCAATATCGCTTTTAAAATATCATCGCTTTTATTTAAAAGAAGACTACCAATGGTCCTGATTCTTTAATTCCTCGTTGGACCATTTAAAATGAATCCTGCCGATTTCAAGGAGCCGAAAGCCGGCCGTGTCATGAAACATGCCACGGGATATCATGCTTTTATACCAGCAGAACTGCCACCGGACCTGAAATTTGACGAGGACCTCATCATGATGCTCTCGCGGGCCGATGCCGCGTTGAGCGAATTGTCCGGAATGGGCAGCGTGCTGCCGAATCCCCACCTGCTTATCCGGCCTCTGGTCCGGCGTGAAGCGCTCCAATCCTCCCGCATCGAGGGCACGCAGGCGAGCCTCAGCGAGGTCCTGCTCGACGAGGCCCAGCCTCCGGCAGTGAAGCCGGGAAACGCGGATGACCTCCGCGAGGTGCAGAACTACGTCACTGCGTTGGAACATGGCCTCGCCCGCCTGCCCCACCTGCCGCTGTCACTCCGGCTCGTGCGGGAAATCCATGAGAAACTGATGACCGGCGTCCGCGGGGAAAAAGCGACCCCGGGGGAATTCCGGCGGTCGCAAAACTGGATCGGGCCGGCCGGCAGCAACCTGATGAATGCGCCATATGTGCCGCCGCCGCTCGACGAGATGCACGCGCTGCTCGGTGACTGGGAGAAATACCTGCACGTGCGAGACCGCTATCCGGACCTCGTGCAATGCGCGATCCTGCACGAGCAGTTCGAAGCCATCCATCCGTTCCTCGACGGCAACGGCCGCGTCGGACGACTCTTGATCACGCTCTTCCTTGTCGAACGGGGGCGGCTGTCTCGGCCGCTGCTTTACCTTTCCGACTTCGTGGAACGCCACCGCGGGGACTATTACGACCTGCTCCAGCGGGTGCGCACCCATGGCGACTGGACGCCGTGGCTGCGGTATTTCCTGGCCGGCGTGGATGAGACCGCGCGCGACGCGTCCGACCGCGCCCGCCGTCTGCTCGACCTGCGGGAGGCGATGCTGAAGGAGGCAGAACAGGCCCTGGTCGACCAGCTCTTCGACAACCCGTATGTTTCCATCGCCAAGGCCGCAGAGGTCCTCGGTGTCACGCATCCGACAGCCACCCGCGTGCTGCGCAAGCTGCAAGAAAAGGGTGTCCTCACCGAGACCACCGGGCGGAGCTGGGGCAAACTCTACCTCGCCAAAGGGGTGCTGGCGGCGTTGGACAGCCCGCTAGGGCGCATCGCATGACCGCGGAAGAATTTCTGGCGGACCTACGGTATCCCTATGCGGATTTCGTCGAGGACTTTCGCGCCTTGGGCGAATCCGCCGGGGCCAACGACGCACCGGAAGCGGCGACGCGCGTCGCTGCCCGCTTCCGCTTCCGTTATCCAGACTCGCAGATCCGGGCCTGGCGCTTCGCTCGCTGCTGCGGGGCCGCAAAATTCTGGTCTGACAACCGAGAAGCGCTAAACGTCGGAAACCTATCCGTGCTCGGCAAGGAAGAGGCATTGATCAAGGGCAAGATGATGCTCGGATTGTGGATCTATTGGATGACGACGCCGGGTGACCCTGTGCCTGAGCCTTCGCGCGAGGCGTTCATCATGCTGTGCGAGGCGATTGAAATTCAGATCAACCGGTTCCGTTCTCCGGCCGGGCAGATGTAAGGCACGGTATTTCGGGTTGGGGTTGCGTCGATCGGATGATCCGTATCCAGTGTCCATCCCGCGCCCCAGCAGCGCGTTTTGACACCCATGCTTAAGAAAATCATCGGGATCAAGAATGTCGGCCGCTTCGCCGAGTGCGGCAGCCACGGCGACGTCGAGTTCCGCCAGAAGACCTATCTGTTTGCAGAGAACGGGCGCGGCAAAAGCACCCTCTGCGCGATCCTGCGTTCCTTGCAGACAGGCAATGGCGCGATCATCGAGGGGCGCAAGCGCCTCGGGCAGCCGGATGCACCGGAGGTAACGCTGCGGCTTGAAGCGCGCACCGCCGGCTACCGCGCGGGTCGTTGGGACGCTCCGTTTCCTGACCTCATGGTCTTCGACCAGGCCTTCGTGCACGAGAATGTATACTCGGGCGACCTGATCGACCACGGCCACCGGCGCAACCTGCACCGGGTCATCGTCGGCCGGGAGGGCGTGGCGCTGGCGCTGGAAGTCGAGCGGCTGGACGGCCTGAGCCGCGAGGCGGCGCGGGATCTCACCAACCGGCGGACTGCCTTGGAACTGCTGGCGCCGCGCAGCATGACTCTTGTCGCATTCATTGCGCTGCCCCCGATCGCCGACGTGGCCAACCGCATCACAGCCCAGGAGCAGGTGCTGGCCGCCGCGACCCAGGCCGCCAACCGCGCCAATGAAATCCGGACACGGCCCGGTCTCGACGCGGTCACCCTGCCTGAATTCCCGCTGGTCGAGGGAGAATTCGCGGAGTTGCTCGCCACCCAGGTTGCGGAAATCGCCCGGGACGTGCAGGCGACCGTGCGCAATCATCTCGCCAACCACACCCGACAGGGCGCGGAACGGTGGCTGGCGGAAGGGCAGCGCATCCAGCAAGGCGACGAATGCCCCTACTGCGGGCAAGGCGTGGCCGGCCTGCCGCTGGTCGAAGCCTATGGGGTGTTGTTCGGCGACGCGTATGCGAACCTGCAACGCCGGGCCACCGCGGCGCGCGCCAGCCTCAACCGGCAGATGGGTGGAGACGCTGTCCGCGCAGCACTCGAGGCGTTCAACCGCAATGAACGCCAGAATGAATTCTGGCGACCGCTGGTGGGGACCGACCTGCCGGTGGACACGCTGGCCGGGGACGCGCGCGATGCGTTCGCGGAATGGCACGCGGCGGCCGATGAACTGCTCGCCGCCAAGCTCACCACACCGTTTGAACGCCTGGAGTTTTCGCCGCGCTTCACTGCCGCCCGCGAGCGATGCCGCGCGCTGGCGGACCGGTTGGCGGCCTACAATACCGCCGTTGGTGTCGCCAATGCTGCCATCGACACCTTCAAAGCACGCATTCCCGCCGAGGATGTGGCGGCAGCCCGGACCGCATTGGAAAATCTCCGCGTCGTCGCGAACCGCCATGATGCCCGCACCGTCACCGCGGTCGAAGCTTTCCAAACCACGGAGACGACAAAGACCCGGCTCGAAGGCGAGAAAGCGGCGGCAAAGGCCGCCTTGGATGCCTACAGCGCTGATGTGTTCGCGCGGTATCAAGGCCGCATCAACGAACTGCTCATCCTGTTCGGCGCGGGGTTCAAGATCAGCCACACCGACGTCAGCTACGCCGGAGGCCGGCCCAGCTCGTCCTATCGCGTCGTCATCAACGACGTCGCGGTCGCACTGGGCGACGGGGACACGCCGGAGAACACACCCAGCTTCGCCAACACTCTGAGCGGCGGCGACCGCAGCGCCCTGGCGTTCGCATTTTTCGTCGCACAAGCGGAACGCGACCCCGGTCTGGTGAACCTGACGCTGGTGTTCGACGATCCCTACAGCAGCCAGGATCGGTCGCGGCAGATGTGCACGCAGCAGATCCTCGTGCGGCTGGCCGCGCGCGCGAAGCAGCTCGTCGTGTTGTCGCACAACCCGCATTTCCTGCGGCTGCTGTGGCAACACTCCGAGGCGGCGACCACGCGGTTGCTGCAGTTCGGGCGCATCGGGCCGCAGACCTTCGTGTCGGAGTGGGATGTGGAGGCGGAAACCCAAAGCGGGTATGAACAGGACTACGGCATTGTCCGCGCCTTCGCGACTGAGGGCACCGGCGACCTTCGGCTGGTCGCCCGGACGATTCGGGTGTTGCTGGAGACCTACCTGCGGCTCCGGTTCATGGGGCAGTTCCTACCGAATGAATGGCTCGGTGATTTCATTGCGAAGATCCGCGCGGCGCCGGCCGGCAGCCCGCTCCTCGCGGCGCAGCCAATGGTGGCCGAACTGGGCGAGATCAACGATTTTGCCAAACGATACCACCACGCGTTCAATCCCGCGGCGGACGCCGAGCCAATCGACCCGGCCGAATTGCAGGCGTTCGCGAAGCGCACCCTCGTTTTCGTCGGCGGCATCTGAAGCGCATGCCCGACTCGCGCGCCGGATTCTCCCCCGATACCAAGCGGCTCCTGGCTGACCGCGCGGGCTACCGCTGCTCGCTCCCGGGCTGCGGGCGATTGACCATCGGTCCCGGTGCGGACGAAGACAGCCGGCGGTCGATCGGGGTGGCCTGCCACATCTACAGCGCCGCGCCCGGGGGCCCGCGCGGCCAGAACGGGCTGCGCGAGGACCAGCTCGCCTCGGTTGAAAATGGCATCTGGCTGTGC
The DNA here is from genome assembly GCA_044224295.1 of Lacunisphaera sp. Lineage (GTDB taxonomy): Bacteria > Verrucomicrobiota > Verrucomicrobiia > Opitutales > Opitutaceae > Lacunisphaera. Next base: position 111,476 of record JBGAKQ010000008.1, read on the forward strand.
GGCGATCACGCCGCCCTCATCGACAAGGCCAATGGCGTGGATTATCCCGCCGCCAAGCTCCAAGCCTACAAGGGCCTGCAGGAGGCGAAAGCAGCTCGCGAGCTCAGCGGTCTGGGATATCCGGTGCATTGGCTGGAGCAGCTCACTGTTCGATGCAGTCCCCTGCTCGTGCCGGGATCGGTCATCCGGTTCGGCAAGGTCACCGTGTTCGCCGGCTCGAACATGGTCGGGAAAAGCGCGCTTTGCGATTGGCTCGCCGGCTTTGGCGACCAGCGCTGCCTCTGGCGGTGGCTGCCACATGCCGGCCGGGTCACTGAACTGGACCTCGAACTGGAGTATCACCAACCGGAGCCGGTGAAAGTCCGGATGCAGATCCCGGCCTCCGGCCAGCTCGGTTTCTCGGTCGATGGCCAGCCAGGGCCGGTCCAGCCGATGCGGTTGAGCTTTGTGTATCTGCACGAGGAGTGGTCGCGTGAGGCCGGCCGGGCCGCCGACGACCTCGAACTACTCTGCCGCTCCTTGGAAATCGACCCGCTCCATCTCCCCAATCTTTTCCCGCTCATCGACAGTGATGGACTGGGCTATGCGCGGAATCTGAAGCTCGAAGCGGTCGAGGAGGAGGATGAAGCCACCGGCCGGATAAAGGCCCGGAAAATCCTCCGGGCCGACGTGCGCGGGACGGAGAAGGGTCTCCGTTTCCCCGCACTCTCGCACAGTGAACAACAGTATGTGCTGGTCGAGTTGGCGGTCGCCCTTGCGCGGTATACCGCGCGATTCGCGCCGACGATGCTGTTACTCGATGGCGGCATGCACCGCTTCGGCGACGAAAACCTGGCGGCGATCATGACTGCGCTCTCAGAACGGATGATCCAATTCCAAACCGTGATCGTCCTGCCGCGGAGCAAGGATGAACCGGTCCCGGCCGGTGCCGGCTGGACGGTGGTCCGGCTCCGACATGCCGGCGGCCGGCAAACCGACGTCAGCCAAGGCTGAACCTACGGCACGCCTACCATGAAGTGCGCGGCGATGTGGTCGTAGAGTGCATCCGCCTTGGCTGGGGAAAATTCCGGCGAGCGGCAGAGAAACGCAAAGTCGGGCGGCGCCTTGAGCTTAAGCTTCGCCATCGGCTCGAGCCAGATGGGGACCCGGAATTGCTCGAAGACAATTTGTAGACGGTTCTGGTCGTAGATATAGTCGGGCGGACCGCCGGCGTAATCCGGCGGGTAGCTCCAGGTGATCGTCGAGGGCCAGCCCCGGCGGATCACCTCATACATAAAGTTCGCGCAGGTGATGGGACGGGAATAATGGCCATAGAAATCATCGTGCGCATCGACATGCACCCAGTGGAACGGGGGCTGGAGCCTGCCCTGCCCGATCAGCTTCGAGACCGCCACGAGTATCTCGTCGTGATCCTCGAGGAGCACCAACGGCGTCTCGGGGCGAGCCTGCCACTGTTCGCGGAGAAGTTGGGTGACCGCGGCGGCGGAATACAAGGTGTGTGCGGCGTCCGGCGGCCGGGGATCTCGTTTCCTGCGCGAAATCACCGGCGGCTGCACGAAGGCATCAAGGTCGAGGTCAAGGATCGTCATGTAAGGCAGCAGTGCTTGAACTTCTTACCCGAACCACAGGGACAAGTTTCATTGCGGCCGACCCGACCTTTCGTCGCGGCGACCCGGCCGATGCGCTCCCGCTTCAGCCGCTGCGCGTAGGCCTCGACCTCGGCGCGGGCGTCGCCGGCCAGCGCGTCGGCGGAGAACCAAGTAGGCTCCAACCCTTGCAGCGCGCCCTCCCCATCGTAAAATAACTCCAGCAGCAGCCGCTCCTTTTCGCCGGCGGCGAGCATACAACCCTGGGCGTGCTTGGCCGCGTGCACGGCCGAGCGTGCGAGCACGCCGTCCTGCCAGCAATAAAAAGTCACATGGAGGTGCTCACCGTGAATCGAGAAGGGTTTCGGACGGCCGGCTGCGCGCTGCTCGGCGAGCGTGCGGGTGAACGTCGCGGCCATCCGATCCTTCTCGTCACCGGAAATGTTCAGGAGGAGGCTGGCCACCCGGCGGCGGGAGGGATGCGACCCCTGGGCCAGCAGCGCGATCATGGTGGTGAACGCGGCAGGCATTTCTTGACGGGGCAGCGGGGAGACCTCGTTGTGGCCGAGACGGTCGAAGTGTTCGTCAACAACTGCCCGGTAGCCGTTCCAGGAGACCCGGGTCTCGCCGCCAACCTCGGCTGCATAGACGTCATACTGGTTGTGCTTGAGATACATCCCGTAGTGGTCGAACTCATCGTCGAGGGCCAGCTTCGCGGAGCAGATGGCCTGGCCCCGCATCTCGACATAATGGAGAAAGGTGAGTGGGTTGTCGAAAAGCTCCGTGTAGGTCTGCAGGTCTCCGAGCGAGATCGCCCAGAACGGCACAGCCTGCGGGCGGCCGACGAGGTGCCGGAGGTGATGCGACTTGGCAGAAAGTTCGGTGAACGGGTCGAGGCTGATCGCGCAGACCGTGACATGCGCGAAATCATCGCGCCGGAGTTCGCCTACCTTCACGTGCTTCGCGTCGAACAGGTCGATGCAACCCTCCGCGTCCAGCCACTGCAGGAAGCGCGCGCCCTGCTCCGCGGGGTCGAAGATCAATCGCTCGATCGAGCGGACATAGGCGTCGAAATCAGATTCCGGCGGAGCGAGTTTGAAGACGCCCGCCTTCACTTCGACGATGAACAGGTGGTCGTCGGCACAGACGAGGCCGTCGAGTTCGCACCATTTGCGGGCGCCGAGCGGGTCGAGTTCCCGGGTCTGATAGAAGACCGAGGACCAGGTCGTCGCACCCGGACAGAGCTGGCGGAAGAGGCGCAACGGCAGCGCCTCGGACATGGTTTTCTGGGCCTCATCCCAGGCGTGCCGATAGCCGGGTTCCTGCGCGAGGATGGTGCGCTGGAGCACCCGGTAGATATGGTCGAAGAGCGAGTGGACATCGAAGCAGTAGTAGGAGCCGTCGATCGCGAGGAAGGGACGGAGCGTGCGGGGCCAGACCCGCGTGGGCCATCCGCTGAAGGGTTGGCCATCAAGGAAGTCCCGGCACTCGCCCGGCTGCCAGGAGAGCGCGCGCAGCAGAGGCTCCGGCAGGCAGCCGTCGACCCGGAACAGGCCGGTGCCGAAGAATTGGTCGGCGGCGTGTTCCAATTCGGGGTCCGCCCGCAGTCCGGCCGTGACGGCGGCCTCGACCTCCGGCTCGGCGCCGGGGCCGGCCTTCGTGGCCTCGCCGGCGTAGGCCCGGTAGGCGGCGTGCAGACGGCCGAGGGCTTCGCCCGGTCCGCGGCTCAGGGAATGCAGGATTCGTCCGAAGCCGGCGACGAGCCCCTCGGCGTCGATACCCCACAACTGCTGCAGCACCGCGGAGTGCGGGGTCATCAGCTCCCGCAGGTAGGCAATTTCCTGGTGATGGTGGCGGTGGCCGGTGACGTTGCACCACATCAGGAGTGCGCGGACGAAGAATTCGTGGCGCTCGTCGGGCAGGCCTACGCCGGTGACGTGCCAGTCGGAAGTGCGGCAGAAAACGTAGTCGCGGTTGATGGCCGTAAAGAGCGCGGTGACCCGGGTGACAAGTTCGCCCCAAGCCTCGTCGGTCACCGGCGGCAGCGGCCCCGTCGGGGCGGCCGCGGCGGCGATGATGCCCTGCAGGTAGTCCACCATGCGCTGCGCGATGACCTCCTCCGGCTTCTCCCGCTGGTAGCCATCGCGCAGGAGCATAGGAGTGATTTGTTCCCAGTAACCCCGTTGCAATAGACTGAGAGAATCATGGGCGGTGGCGAGACCGACGATGGCGGCAACGTGTGTGTCGATCGTTGCGATTACTTCGGGAAGCCGCTTGGCATTAGCTTGGAGATACAGCCGGTGCTGCTCCGGCGTCATGTTGTTGCGGACGACAACCAAGCGGCCGAAACGCGCCATCTCAAACGGTCCCTTCCGGTAGTAGTTGTCCGGGGTGGACTGCTTCTTCTTCGCTGCGAGGGCCGGCGCGTTCGGCTTGAGTCGGCTTTTTCGTCCCACGACCGAAGGGTGCTCCGCCCGCCGGACAAATCAAACCTTACCCGGTGGTGTGAAAACAGGCCGCCATTTTTTCAATCCATACATCCGATGCCATGATCTCCCCGATCTGCCGCCGGGTCCGGCCAGCCGGGACAGGCCGCCCGACGGCGAGGCACAGCATCCGCCCGAGGCCGTGATGAGCGGCCGAACGGGTTTCACAGGGAATGTCCTCCCCTGCCCCGGCGCGGCGGAGAAAGTCACCGCAGCTCGCGAGGAGATAGTCGGCGGCACGCAAGAGCGGCATCACCTCCGAGTCGCCGAACTCGAGGTCCCGGAGAAATTGGAAACCGCGAACATCGATGCTGCCATCGGGACGGCGCAGGACCGAGTGCGGCGCATCCCGGCAGAAATTGAAGAGATGACGGTAGATCGCCTCATGGGGACCGCACTGGTCGTGGATAATCCGGCTCGGCACCGCGTATTGTTCGAGCAGTTGGCAGACTTGGGCGACTGCGGGCGCATTCAGGGTGTCGTAGCCGCGCGGGAAGTGCGCGGCGAGGTTCGTGAACTCTGCGCGCATGTTCGCCTCGATACCCGGCAGGGCGTGGCGCAGTTGCACCGCCAGGCCGGCGTGCCCGTGCGCGCCCAGGGCGGAGGCCCAGAGTTCGCCGACGGCGCGCAGGCCCAACGGGTCGCGGTTGCGAAAGGCCCGGGCAAATCCGGAGATGACGTCCTGGGGTGCAGCGTAGAGGGCCTCGGCGCGGGCCTTCCGCCGGTCCGGGTCGTGGGCCTCGGTCTCGTCGATCAACGGGTTGTAGTTCGGGTCGAAGTAGGTCGCCACGGCCTTCGCGCAGATGAAGTAGCGCTTCTCCACGACGTAGTAAAAGGGTGTCGCGCGTTCGGCGAGCGCTTCGATCACCTCCAGAAGGCAGGCCCGCCCGGCGGGGCTGTCCTTGAGGCGGGTAGCCTTTGTCTTGGCGGTGAACCGGTGGCGGGATTCGAGGGAAAGGAATAATTCCTCCAACGCGGCCTGATTGCGGTCATCTACCAGCCAGCCGCCCTCGGTGTAGAGGGGCTGGTCGACGGAATCGAACTGCGGGCCGGTGTTACCGGACTCGTCGCAGAAAAGGGTGAAGGACCGCATGACGGATGAAGATAGGGCGTGACGCGCGCCGGGAAAAGCCGCATTCCCCCGTAAGCCAGTCAGGCGTTCGCGCCTGTTTGGTCACCTCGCCCGTGCCGGCCCTGTGCCAACATCCGGCACGGGCACCCGATTTTCAAGGGAACGTCAGGAATCGTAGCGCACCGGCTGGGGTCCAGAGTAGCTGTCCAACCCGCGGAATATGTCGGCAAGCGCCTTGGACAGTTGCCCGAATTCGCGATCGGTCAGGACAAACTCGATGCGAAAGCTCGCTGCGCCCTGCATCTTCAGGGCCGAAGAAGGAGCGAGTTCGAGGGAAAAGAACGTGCGCGCGAGTTGCGCCCGCCTGATGTCGGCCAGGTGCTCGCACCAACCCATCGGGTAACCCAGAAAGACGCCTTCATCCTCGGCGGCTGCACGCATCCGTGCCAGGCACAGGCCGGTGAGTCCTTCGTCCGTCCAGCCGCCGGTGAAGCCGAGCGTGGTGGAATTCGCGTGGAATTCCGGGATGACATGGACGGCTTTGAAACACGGCCGGGGCATGCACGCTAGTTCCGACCAGCCTTCGCTTTCGTCAGGCGGGCTTGCAGCTCGTCGCGAACCTTGCCTGCGATTTGCGTGAAACTATCGAGGGTTTCGATGCGCTCCTCCCACTGCTTCACCCTTTCTGCCACTTCCTTGGCGGATTCCGAAGGTTCCATCCGGTTCAGGCGTTCCATCAGGCGGGCGACGCTCATGATGTCGTCCTTCTTCACCTTGCCGTGCACTCGGGTCAGGTAGGCCTTCGTCCGGGGCGTCTGCGCATGGGCGACCGCGAGTTCGAGCCCCGCCTCGATCAGGATGCGGGCGGCATGGTCTGTCCCGGCGACGAACTGCATCATCGTCTCCACTTCGGCGGATTTTTTGTCGCGGGCTTTCTTACTGTCCACGCGCGCCCCCGCGTAAAAAGCTGACGGCTTGTCGGGATCGATGTCCGCCAACACCCGGAGGATGGGCTCGAAGCCGCCGAAGGGATGCAGCCCGTTCGGCATCGACGAGCGGTGCTTCCACAGCTGGAGGATGGCTTCAAAGCAGCGCTGCTGCGCGCGCTTCCGCTCCGGGCCCTTGGCCTTTTTCGCCGCCTCGATCTGCCCGGCGATGTAGAAAGCCAGCCACCGCGACAGCGTCGTGGAGTGGTCGTTCTTGGTGAGCTCCTTGACCAGGGCTTCACCCAAGCTGATGACTTTGCTTTGCGTCTCGAAGCCGGCCATGGGCGTCTAGGATGAAGATCTGGTGGGAGGCGGGAACATCATAATCCGGATAGCGCTCGCCATACCCGCGATCGATGCGGCGGTCAATGTTCACGCAGAAGATCAAATCGCGCTTGGTGCGCCGGCAGAGTTCCTGGAGCAGCGAGAGCGGGACAGTGAGGCGGTCCCCGGCCCGGATCGGGCCCTCGCGCCGGTTGCGGTCGTGGTGCCGGGGCTCGCTCCAGATTTCGAGGCGGGCGGCGACCTCGCCGCGGGGGCCGCGGCGCCATTCGCGCGCTTCGACGTCGGGGACAAGGCCGAGCAGCTTCGCGTAACTGTGGCCGATGACCGTCGGCGGATAGGAAATGTCGCGGGCGAAGGGATCGAACCGGTCGAGGCGGCTGTCTCCGCCCCAGGAGTCCTGGATCCAGCCCTTGGGGTCAAATGGCGGGCCGCCGAAGTCGGAGTTCCGTTCGCGGTAACCCGGGAGACGGAAGCTGCCCGGGTCGCGGGCCCACCGGAGGGATTGGGCGAAAGAGTCGGCCGACGAGGGATCCACGAGGGCGCAGTCCACCCGGATACGCTCCACCCGGCGGGAATCGTGGTCGGTCCAGGAGCCGTTGACGCAGATCCAGTCCGGGCGGCCGGTCTGCCCGCGCAGGCCGTCGATGAAATCCGCGGGCGTGAGCTGCCAGAGCCAGTCGTCGCCGGAGGTGCCGTCCTTGAGCCACGCGCGGCGGATGGCGGGCAGCGGGTCGCGGCGGTCGGCCAGCCAGCGGCCGTCACGGCGGGTCAGGTCGTGGCGGCGGAGCCAGACGCGCCACTCGTCGTCGTCGCGGCGGGCGCCCTTGGACTTGATCACCGGCATGGCGGCCAGCAGCTTGCCGGCGACCACATGCATCGAGTGGTAGGCGAGGTAGAACTGGTGGTCGTCGGTGCGGGGGTATTCGCTCTTGTGGTAGGATACACCGCGGTCGGTATGCGACCACTGCGCCTGGCGGGCGTCTGGGCGATACTCCTCCGAATGCACCGCCTGGAAATCCTTGGTCGCGACCTCGCGGGCGAGTTCCACCACCTGGTCGTCCTCCGCGCCGAAGACGCTGGCCAGCGGGTGCAGCCAGTGCTCGTCAAAATCCATGCCGAAGTTGAGCTTCAGCGTGGTGTCGACCTCGCCGCGCAGGTGCCACGGCGTGGACCAGGTCTTCGTCGTGCTGTCCTTGACCCGACGGGGCGGGCGCGGCGAGCGTCCGACCCGCTCCAGGCGGCGTTTCGTCGCCGCGGTGAAGGTCCGGGGATGATGGCGCTCGATCGCGAGCGCGATGGCGGCGGCGTAGCTTTGGATGAGCGCGTGCGGCAGGCCAGTCAGGGCGGTCGCAGCGAAGACCTGCGCATGTTTCCGCAGGTGGTCGGTGCACTCGACGGCGACGCGGCGGAAGGCGAACAAAAGGCAGAGCTTCGCGTGCCACGCATAGAAGGGAAAGGACACGGCGCCGAACGCCCCGGCGTGGCCCCGGCCCAGCCACTCGATGAGCAGGTCGATCTCGCGGGCGCAGTCCAGCTCCGCCCAGCGCCGGACGCAATGGGCCGCCTCCCAGCGCGTGCCCGAATAGGGTGAACCGAGAGCCGACCACACGAAACCGGTCCAAGATTCCGGGACGGTGGCCGGCGCGGCCAGTTTTGGCAGCCACGGGCCGTCGCCGGCGTCGGGTTTCATCTGAAGTTCGAAGCGCCCGAGCCCGAAGTCGAGGAGTTGCTCCGCCTCGGCCGGCGTCACCTGATTGGCAATCACCGTGACGAAGCCGAAGAAGGCGCCGGCGCCGATTGGTTCGTCGCGGACGGCGAGGCCCTCCCCGATGCCGGAACGGATCACGGCCATCTCGGGATCGGAAACGGCGTTGAAGTCACGGAGGGCCTGGCGGCGGTAGGCGTTGCAGAGCGAAACCGCACAACGGCGGCCGATGCCGCGGAGAAATTCCGGCCAGTGGCGGTTGACCGAGGCAAGGCCGGTCCACCTGTCCCGGGTGGCGGCGACGATGTCACCGAAAGAGATATAGTTCAGGTCGGGAGCGGCCAGCACCGTGTCGAGAAACGCGGCTTCGCGGCCGGAGGGGACCCGCGCGGCCACCTCACGCCAGAAGCCCTGCGGCGTCCCGTCGGCGGTGCAGGCGACCCGGACACGGGCGAGGCCGTCAGGCGTGGACACGTCCGCATCCGCCACGGAGACCCAGGCCGCCGTGTGCTGCTTCGCGAGCGCCGCCTCGTCCTTGGAACGCTGCGGTGCAGGGAAGCGACCGGCCGGTTCGGGCGGCTCCGGGGCCGGCGCGGGGGCCAGGCCCAGTGTGGCAGCCAGCTGTTCGAGTTCGCGCGACGGGTATTGCAGGCCACGTTCGAGCGCCAGGTCCTCGCGCGAGCGGGCGAAGAGGCGCGCTCGTTCCTCCGGGGCCGTGCTCGCGCGGAGGCAGGCGACCGCGAATTTTTCGGATTCGCGGAGGGCTTGGAAACCGGTGAGCCCCCACCCGGCCCGGGGCTCCGTGGTGTGCCGGTCGACGAGGTCGGTCGCAACGGCGACCATCTCCTCGTTGAACCAGCCGATCTCGCGGTCGCGCCAGCGGCTCAGGCCGGCGATGCCCGCGGGAGCGTTGAGGCGGGCCGCGAGCCGGAGTGCCGAGGGGCGGTCGAAGCGGTCCGCCTGATTCTCGTAGTTGCCGACCTCCTCCGCGCAGCGGAGGAAGCGGTAGGCGGTTTCCTGTGAGGTTTCACCGGCCGAGGCACGGTGGTCGGCCAACGCGGAGAGCGCCTCCCAGCGCTCGAGGACCTCGTCACCGAACTTCGAGACGACGTCCACCGCCGCCGCGAAATAAGCGGCGGCCTCCACACGCTTGGCCGGGAGCACGGCGCGGGCGAGGCCGACATAGCAGCCGGCGTGCTCCTCCGGGCCGCCGTCCCAGTGCGCGCGCAGGTCGGCGAGGCAGGATTGCTCGACCGGGCCGCAGAGGGGCGCGAGGTGCGGGACGCGGAACGCCGTCCGCGCAATGGGGAGCCGGCGGCCGAGCCAGTAGGTGAAATCGCGGTTCCGGGCCTTGGTGTCGAAGAAGGTCGTCAGCTGGGCAGCGGTGACGTCGCGTTTCCAGACCAGCGCGGAAAAATAGGCGTCCGCTTCCTCGACCGGCAGCGGGTCGTGCTGCCGGTAGCGGTGCAACTGGGCCTGGGCGGAACGCTCGCTCAGGGTGTCGAGATTCTGCGGCAGGTTCGGGACCCCCACGAGGTGCGCGGTGCGCAGGAAGTGCCACGGCAGGAGCGTGGCAAGCCGGTCCTCGCCGTCGGTGTCGGATCGAGCGGGGCCGCGGAAGTCAGGCGGAGGCGGCTTCGGTCGCGGCAGGAGGCTCTTGAGCGCGGGCTCGCCCTGGCCGCGCAGCACCGCGCGCAGCGCGGCGCCGCGGAGAAACTGCGCGCGGTTTGCTTCGTTGTGCTCGCCCGTCACCGTGTGGTTGGCCAGCCGGGGGATCTGCCGGGCGAGGACGCGGCTGATACGCACCGGGGAGAGGCGCTCGGCGGCACAGGCTTCCAGCACGGAAAGGATCCCCGCGTGGAATTCCCTCTCACTGTCGTAGGGGCCGCCGCGGCGCAGCCGGCCCTTCGCGCCGGAGAGGAAACGGAGTGTGGGCTCGAGCGTGCCGGCGGGCGGCAGGCGGCCTACGCGGTTCAGCTCGTCGGTGAGGCCGATCATGAGAAACGGCAGCTTCGCGCCGTGCGTGGCGATGGCTTCGATGTCGGAGAAACGGCCCGCGTCGACGAGGCGCTCGATCACCTCGCGGCCGACGCGGAAGCCCAGCTCCGGGGGCCGCCAGGCGCCGAGCGCCTCCACGAAACCCTTCGCGCCCTCCAGATTGAAATGCGCCCACATCAGCTCGGTGAGGTGCTCGTCCTTCAGCTGGGGCCCGCGCCGGTGCGGGGGAAGGGACTTCTTCCGGTCCCGCTCGGCGAGGAAGGCGTCAATCCAGCGGTGGGCGGAGCGAAGGTAGCCCCGGCCCTCCCCTTGGAAGTCGGCGAAGGAGGACAGCAGGGCGGCGGAGTAGATGTTCTCGCAACCGGGCCAGTCGCGGCCGAGGGTGCGCCGGAGGGCGAGCTCCTGCACGCGCTGGGCTTCGAGAAGTGCGGCGACGAGGTCGAGGTTGGCGGCGAAAATGCCCAGTTGCCGGGTGTCGCCGGCGGTTTCCTCGCCAGCGCGGAGCGCGATCTGGGCGGCGTCCTTCAGGCGGTTCTTCGCCAGCGCGGCCTTGAAGGCGAACTGCAGGCGGTCGATCCGGACGGAGCGCTCATCGATGGGGTTGTTGCGCGGGAGATGGTCGTCGGAGAGGGCGAGCTGGATGAGGCGGTCGTAATCGCCGGCGCGGTGCCAAAGGCGCGGCAGGGCCTTGGCCACGTAGGTGAACTCCGCGGCGAGCGGTGCAAGGCCGGCGGCGTAACTCGCGATCCGGGCTGGGTCGGCCCGGTAACGGCTGAGGAACCAAGTCTCGGTGGGCTCGTCGCGGAACTGGACCGAATCGTCCGAGGCCCAGAGCGCGCGGCCGAGGTCGCTGGCGAGGCTCTTGATCGCGGCGGGATCAAGGCTTGCGGCGCGGGCGAGGACGGGGATCGGGATGAGCGGCGGCAGGTTCGCGAGCCCGTAGCAGATGTTGTCCATCTGGGCGGTGAAGCCGGGGCCGTGCGCGGCCTTGAGGCTGGTCATCGCCTTGTCCAGCCGGGTGGCGATCTGGTCGTCCACCGTGGTGACGCGGGGCCCAAGGTTCAGGAGCACCTCGTCGAGTTTTGCCCCGGGCAGGCCGAGTTCCTGGGCTTGGACGCGGGGATTGCCGCCGGAGAGCCGGTGGAATTCCCGGACGTCGTGGTCGTTCGCGGCGGGGAACTTCGCCCGCAGGTGCGCGGCCGTCTCCGGGAGGCTGAACTCACGCAGCTTGAGCTGGCGGACGCGGGGCGACGGCCGCAGGAGATGGACGCGTTCCGTGCGGCTGAACAGAACGAGGCAACAGCCGGGCGGCAGCGGCAGTTCGAGGAGGGGCGCGGCGAAGCAGGGCTGCTGCTGCTCCTGCGCCACCATCTCCGCATTGTCCGCCGCGTCGATGAGGACGACGAGCTTCGCGCCGGGGGTGATTTCGGCGAGAGCCGTGGCGGCCTGCTGTAGCCGGGTCGTGAAGGCGCGGAAGAACTCCGCGGGCTCGGCATCGCCCGGCAGCAGGGGCTGGCAGAGGCCGCGGGCGGCCAGTTCGTTGGCGATCTGCACCAGCGCATCACGGGGCCGGTGGCGTGGCTGGGCGGGATTGCGGTAGGTGGCGGAGCCGAAGGAGTCGTAGACGATCCCGAGCGAGCCGGGCGGCAGGGAGTCGGCGATCTGGCGGGCGGCCACCGTCTTGCCGACGCCACCTTCGGCGTGAATGATGGCGGGGGCGGATTCGTCGAGGACGTGGCGGACGAGGTCGGCGTGCTGCTCGCGGACCACGAGGGAACCGAGGGCATCGAAACGGGGCCGGGCCGGGAAGAGTTCGTCGGGCGAACTGACGCCCAGACGCAGGAGCACGTCCTCGCGGCGGATGCGGCCGTCAGACCGGCCGCTCTCCGCTTGCGGCAGCGCGCAGTCGGCGACAAGATTGATGATGCGGTCGGCGTCCTCGCTCTCGACAAAGCCGGCGAGGCACTCGGTCATTTCACCGCGCAGGTCCCGTTTCTGGGCGCGGTAGTCCCCTTCCCCGTCGATGAAGGATAACTGGGCGAAGAAGGCCGCGAGGTCGGCCGAGGGGAGTTTCGTGTAGTTGGCGAGCTTCTCGCGCGTGCCGGAGTCGCCGGGCTGGCCGGCGGCGAGTTCGGTGACGGCCTGCCTGATGTCGGCGGGAACCGGGCGGTTGGTGACGAGCACGAAGGCGAAGGTGCGGCGGCGGGGCCCGGCGGGCTGCGCCTTCAGGGCGGTGAACCGCTCGCCGAAACCCTCCAGCACGCCGGCGAGTTCACTGGGCACGAAGGGTTCGCCGGCCCGCACGGTGGAATGCTTCAGCTGAAAATAGCTCACCTGCTCGCTGCCATCGGGACGGTCCTCGTATTCCGCGACGTCGATGACATATTCGCCGTCTAGGCCCGGTTCCTTCGAGCCTTCGATCACGATGGCGGTCACGGGCGAGGCCGGGTGCACCATCCGCAGGCAGCGGCGTGCCGCCCAGCGGTAGTGGAAGACGTCGCCGGCGCGGGAGGTCCTGACCAGCGAATTCTGGAGATCGGACGGCATGTTGTGGGGACGGGCAGCAGAGACGCTAGTTGGGGCCAAAACAAGTGCGAACCCTTGTCGCCTGAAGTCATTCTCACTGCGGCTTCCGGGTTGCGTGCGCCTGGCGTCTCCGCTGTTGATTGCCCGCATGTCTGTCGCCGTCGCTCGCGAACCTCTCCCACCCAATTGCGTCCTCCCGATCTATCTGCCGCGGGCGGACGGGAGCTTCGGCCACCATGGCACCGCGATCCCCGTCACGTTTCGGGGCCGCAACTTCCTCGTCACCGCGGCCCACGTCAATGACGGTGACGGCTACACGGACGCCCTGATGGTGGCGGTAACGAACAAGGCGGGAGAACTGGAAAAACTATCGCTCGACTCGCTCTGCACTGTAATCCCGGCGGGCCGGGGGCGGGGCCATGATAAGATCGACCTGGCCGTCATGGTCATGCCCGAAGCCGTCGCACGGGGGCGGGCGGACCTGGGCTTCACGTTCATCGGCCTCGACGGCTGGGCGGAGCCGGTCACGCGGCCGGGCGATAAGCTGCTCTTCAACGGCTACCCGCTCGCCACCCAGCGGTTCTGCCCGATGAGCCTGGGCACGTGGGTCGAGCATGAACCGGTCGCCATCCCGCTGCGGCAGGTCGAGACGGAGGAGGCGGCCGGGCTGGGGTTTCCGCTGGAGGACCATTTGGTGGGGCGGTTCCGGTTTCCGCGGGACCATGCGAAGGTCGATGAAACCAAGACCCCGCTCGTTCCCGCCGGCATGAGCGGAGGGGCAGTCTGGCATTCCACCGACGCGGCGATCACCTTCGCCGGCGTCGTGACCCGCTGGAACCAGGCGGGCCATCTGATCGCGACCCGCGGCCGGCATTTGCTGCCACTCATTACGGAAGCGCACGCCCGGCTCCGATAGTCCGCCTTCGGTCGGAGGTTGCCTGCCCTGATCCCGGAGGCGAACGCGTAGGGCGCGCCCAGCCCTCGATTATGCCCGCAGCCGTCAAGGTATTGCTCGCTCCGCTGCGCTCCACCTTGACCGCTGGGACGGAGGGCTGGGTATTCTGGGCGCGCGGGAGGATGTCGTTATCTTCCTCGGCTAGCTATATTACCTGATCGATAAGATCCCAATACACCTTGGGGTTTCCAGGCCAATAGGGCTGCAAAGCTCAGGAAGTTAAGCCGTCAAGTATCGATTCCGTGCAGATTGTCCAAATCGAGGAATTGAATTTGCCGGCCGCAATACACGAAAACAAATGCGCCATCTGTTTTCGGCGAAGTAGACGGTGTGGCAGGCCGTCGCTCCGTTCAAGCCCTTCTAAATGCGCAAATGAACAACCTCGAGGAAATCACTCAACGGCGGATGGCACTGGTGCCACTGGCCATTGCGCTGGTCCTCATTCTATCGCAGCTTGGCTGTAAACGGACAACTCCGTCGTCCAACAGCACGGCAACTCCAGACCATGGCCTGGACGCGATCGCTGGGGATATCTTGCCATGGATTCAGGATCAAAAACCCTTCTTGGTCTCCCCGGACTCGCGGCAATTGCTGATCAAAACAGATCTTGATGCCGGTGATGCGGAACTCCGGCTCGAGGACTTGGAGACCCGGCAGCTCGTTGGTCACTATACCCATGATTATCCGCTCCTCATCGCGTGGCGTCCTAAGAGCAACATGCTTTCTTTTGTCGCCGATCATCAGGGCGACCGCCGCTTCCAGCTGAAATTTTGGACACCCGCTGATGGTAACGTTGCAATCCCGGACGTTCCGCTCATGTCCTCCGCCGATCGGCTCATGCGCTGGTCGCCGGATGGGCGGTATCTCGCTTTTCGGATCCCCCATAGGGAAAATGTGCAGGAGGAGGATCAATTCTGGCTCTTCGACACCGCAACTTTCTCCGGCAGGTTCCTCTTCAAGGCGCACAATATTATCGATTATCGTTGGTCGCCGGATGGCAGCCGAATTGCGGTGGTCTCCGGACGCGGTGACCCGGACCTGACCATTCTGAATAGTGGCAGCCAAACCCGAACCGATGTTCCCCTCAGTCCGGATGGCTCCATTCTCTGGGCACCGGACGGAGACCGACTTTTTGTCGCCGCCAAGGAGGCGGGAAAATCATCGTATGGGCTGCAGGAAATCTATCCCGCGACGGGAAAACCCGAGAGCCTTGTAACCCTTCCCGACAAATGCACGTTGGCTCATCCGCTCATGTTGAGGGATGGGCGGATGCTCTTCCATATGCGCCAAGACCGGATGAGCAAATTGATGATGATTGAGCAGACGGGCTTGCTCAGGCCGGTCGGATTCGATGAAGGGGAAAACCAATTGGTGACGGTGGATGAAAATCAACGGACCGCCCTGGTTGATCACACCGGCATTACCCAGTCGCGGGGTCTTTATCGGGTGACTCTCGACCAGGACGAAAAACAGCTGATCTTCCAACCAGGACGCAGCGCGCAATCGCCTGGGGCCCCACCCACGCGCGTCATGCTTTCGCTGCCTGATGGCACGGCCATGCCCATTTATGTCTGGAGATCCGGGCCCGGGCCTTCGAAAGGCGTGGTGATAAAATTCCCCACCCCGGGCTATCCAGATCCGAAGATGACCACTTATAACGGAGCGACCCAATATCTCCTCCAAAAAGGTTACGACTACATTGCCTTTAATCTACCGCCAAGCGATGGAGACGAGGCCACTACAGATTCGACCGTGGTCGAGCGGGATATTGTCGGCGCACTCGCGGTGATCGATTACGCTCACGGCACTCTCGGAACCGCACCGGATAATATAGTGATGATTGGGGAAAGCGCGGGAACCACCTATGTGACGCGCGTGGCAGCCCGGATGAAGGATAAGAGGGGCGGCCTTGTTCTCCGCGGTGTGCTGAAATCGCTGGAAGCCGTCGAGCCGATTGCCGAGCACTCTTTCCGGATCGTAGCCTTTCATGGCGAAAATGAATTGTTCACCCCGGCGGAAGCGAAACTCGCAATTGAAGACCATTTTGGAGCGCGCCTTTTCAGTGGTTCAACGGGCCTATGGCAAATTTTGAAAGGCGAGGGCCACAACATCCGGCGCCTCCGCTCCCGGGCCCTCATTACCGCGGCAGCAGCCAGACTGTTGATGACCGGTGCTCCCGATTCCGGAAATCTGAAATGAGTGCTCAGTCTGCGTTGCTTAACGTTAAGGCTGTGCACTGGTGGACATGCAGCCGGCTCCCTCGCCTGCTGCCAAGAGTTGCGGCGATACTACCGGGCCTATTCGCCGCAAGTTGAGACGGATCCTACCCCCATGAATCGCTTCGTTGTCTGGCTGATACTTGCCCCTATCCTTACCATTGCCGGTGCCGCCGAAACGACGGCGCCACAATCCGCCGTGGAGTCGAGTCCCGACCGTAACGTCTTTTCGCTGCTGCCAAAGGCGTTCCAGAAAAATCCGCTGCTTGACCAGACGGTCATTACTGAGATGACCCCGGCCGGGAAGACAGTCCCGCCGCCTACCTCCGACCACCCCGCCTATTACATCATCCAGTCCGGGGGCCGTCACGATGAGGGCTATCACTTCGCTGAGGGCCAGCCGCCGACGGAAGCAGCGCTGCATGCAGTCATTGGGCGCGTGCTGGCGGCCCAAAGTTATCAGCCGGCGAAGGACGGTCACCCACCCTCATTGATGCTGCTTTATCACTGGGGCTCTTGCAGTCTTCGGGAAAACCAACCGGAGGAAGACGCCGACGGCACCGAGACCATCAACAGTGATGCCCTGCTGGCTGCTGCAAAACTCACGGGGGGAGAAAAGTTCGCGCAAGACCTTTTTACCGCATTGCGCGAACAGCAAAATCAGAACCAGTATAAAGAAAGCCTAGACCGGATGGAGGCCGCCCTTCGGGCTACTGGCATGGATGTGCACCTAAGTGTTCCTCCACCGGAATTCGCGCAATCTGCGCGAGCGTTCACGAATCGTGACGACCATACGCGCCAATTGATCGAGCAGACTACCGGCAATTTTTACTACGTCGTCGTATCTGCATATGATTACACGGCCGCAGCCAGTAATCGACGGCTTTTGCTCTGGCGGACCAGGATGACCGTTGTTGCCAATGGCGTGGCCATGGCCGACTCGTTGCCGGCGCTTTTGGTAAGCGCCGGCAAGTATTTTGGCCAGGACATGTCCGAGTCCGCCCTGCTCAGCCGGCGCCTCTCCGAGGGCCGGATCAAACTGGGCGAACTCGAGATCAAGGAATACCTTCCGAATCCAGCGGAAAAGAAAGCCGAGGAGCCGAAGCGGAAACCTTAACGCTGAACAGAGCCGCCTGGGCAAAATATACCTGCTCCATATTTCACCGATACCAGAAAAGCGATCCTACGCGGATCATATGGTCGAAATAAAACCACTTCGCGTGATTGCAGAATGTGATTTCGGGCACGCACGCCACAGCAGGCTATGATGCCATCCGCCGATCAGGAAAATACGAGCAGGACCGCGAGCGCCGCACCCGCCGTCCTGCATATCGAGGATGATCACCTGTGGGCCGGGGTGGTTACTGGCCTCCTGAGTGAGTGGTCCGAGGTTTGCCATGTTGGCACCGCAAGCAATGGCCATGACGGCATTGTCCTCTGCGCGAAAAGAAAGCCGGACATTGTCATCCTGGATCTAGGGCTCCCGGATCTCGCCGGCTTCGCCGTCTTGGACCGGTTAAAGGCCCTGGCCTGTCCACCCCAGATCCTGCTACTCACGTGTCGCATGGATCAGGCTTTGCTTTACCGCGTTGGCTGCGAAGGCATCGCGAGTCTCATTTGGAAGAACGGCGATTTTGCCCATCACCTGCGCCTCGCGCTTGGGTTCGCAGCGACCAGCAGGCCATATCTTCCCCCGGAAGTGATCGAAGCGGTGCGACAGTTTCGCACCTCTCCGAAAGCATTTTTTAAACTCCTTTCCCCGTGGGAACTGGAGTTGGTTTCCTTGCTCGCCCAAGGACTGAGGGATGACGAGATCGCCTTCAAAACCGGGCGTCGTTGCGGGACCATTCGCAATCACTGGCACAACATCGCCGGAAAGCTGGCGTTGACCGGCCGGCACGACATCCGTCACTGGGCCGAGAGCAAGGGCTTTGGGTTTGCATCGAGACCGGCAATTCCGCCGAGTTCAGAAAATTAATCCGTCAAGGATTGATTTTGTGCAGATTGTCCAAACTGGGAAATTGAGCGTGCTGGCCGGAGGATAGAAAAAATATGCGTGCAATCGGACTCTCAGCCATGCCGGAAGATATCTTCTGATTCTGGCGCTGTCGCATCCCCGTTCGGATGCGCGGTCCCTCGCGTAGGGCAAGGGCGGTTCCTGCTTTCAGCACGTTCGTGGCAGTATCTGATGATTAACTATCTGCTGATCCCAAGGCATTGGGTGTCGTATGCGCTCATTCTGCTTTCATTATTCGGGGTAACGAAGGGCACAGAAAATTCCGTCGGCAACGAGAAAAAGCCGGCACCGGATTCTGTAGTTGCCACACGCCTCTTACGAACGGCACTGGACAGATGGAATTCCGCCTCAACCCGCAATTTGGAATATCTTATTCCTCGGGAAAGTTTCAATGGTTTCCAAAAAATTCGGGAAGCCTATGAAATCACTCATTCACAAAGGCGCTTCCTCGAGATTTCTTCCTACGCCAAGAATCAGAAGCTGATTCAGAAAACGAAAAGACTGATCAACGAATTTGGCCGATTCTGGATCTATGACGACCTCAAGCTAGCGATCCACGAGCCTGAACAGCCTTTGCGAATAACGGCGCGACAAAGCGAAACTAAGAGTGCTACCCACAAAGATCGGCAGTGGATGTTTGGGCCTATACAGTATGATTGCCGAACACTGACAGTAGAAGAGGTTCAGCATCCGCAAACCGGCTTGCCCGCACTGCAAATTGTCCAGCAGGTGGAAAATTTAGCGGGCATAAATCCTGACTCTGACGAACCGACAAAATACGACAAGGCTTCGGCGATTAGGTATCTGATCGATAAGTCCAGCGGGAACGTCGCTGGATATACCGTTTACGAATCTAACGGCAAAATAATTGATAGCCGGAATTACACTTTCGTGAAACTCGATGAAAGCATCGATGATTCCCTTTTCACAATGAATGCCGGGACGTCGTTCAGCTTCCCTGCGACTCTCGCTGAGTTTACGTTGGTGGCAACCGACGCAGAAAGAAGAACAGCTCGAATAAACAAACCCAAAAAAACAAAAAAATGACTAACAAACCCATCAAAAGATTCATCGGCCTTGCTATCGTTAGCGGAGCGATCGCCGTGCGCGCGTTGGCGGTAAGTCCCCAAGAGTGTATCAATGCCTGGTATGCCGCATATGCGGCGGCGTTGGCCCAACGGACAGCATGTGGAGCGGAATGCCCTGCTTATCCCGATCCCGGTCGGGATGATTGCCTTCATTATTGCGACGTGAATTACGCTGAGGCACTTGCCGACGCAGACTATGAAGTCAACCAGTGCCTCCTTTATGCCGAATAAAGGGCATTGATCCTCTTGTGAGTCGTAACATTAGTTTCCAAGGTGAGCTATTGCGCGTATGCGCAATAGCTTTTTTGGCATCGATCATTGTGGGGAATCAAGCTGCGGGAAGATCGGCACAGTCGAAAAGCTCGCCCAGCTCGGCTCAGATTAGCAATATCCAGACCATCGGGATTGAGCAGGCCTATTATCTATATAGAGAGAATGCGGCTGTGTTTGTAGATACGAGGGAATCCGCAGCGTTCGAAATCGGGCACGTCCCAGGTGCAGTCAACACACCGGATATCGCCAGCCTCAGCGCAAAAACGGTCGATCAGCTCAAAGCGGCTGCAAATATCGTGGTTTATGGACATCGTGGGATGGCCGGGCGGCCCCAACTCTTGGCGCATTTGGCCACCATTCGCGATAGGCCCATGCAAGTTTTCCCTGGAGGGCTTCCGTTGTGGAACGCGATGCACTTGCCAGTCACGACCGAGAAACAGAAGGACTTGCCATGAATATTCTCGGAAGGATTGCTAGTTGGACGATACCAATCGTGCTTTTGTATGCGGGCTTGGTTAAAGCAAGCGAACCAGAACACCTTATTGGATACATCCAAGATATCCGCTTTATTCGCGAGTGGGCCTGGGGGATCAGCATTGGAATCATTTCTGTGGAGATAGCCTTGGGCGCGTCGCTCCTTTTCCCGGGAGCCAAGAAACTAACCTGGCTTGGCGTGCTGGTCCTGCTTGCGGGTTTTACTGCGTTTCATCTGGCCAGTCCATGGCTGTATTCCGCCCCAAAACCTTGTCCTTGTTTAGGGGGTGGCACCGAAAATGGAATCTGGTCGAGTTTCGCTGTAGTTCTGGCGCGAAATTTCGGTTTGCTCATCCTAGCCATTGCAGGGTTTCGAACGGCCAAGAGTCCTGAGGCCTAGACGGGAGTGGCCAGGAAGTGACCTACTACTTTGCCGGGCACGAACGCTGGAGTTGGGTATTTGATTCTCCTAACGAATTTGGTGCGGTTGTAGCGGCATGCGTCGCAGCTGGAATATTTGCAGCAACGGCCACGAAAAACAGGGCCGTGTTTGTCTGTGGATGCCTCGTGGCGGGCGCTCTGGCTTATATTCAGGGAAGGAGCTATTCTCGCTCGGCCTTGGCGGGCGTAGTCGTAGCAATTCTACTTTGTTACCCGCTTTTAAAACCACCGGGACGTAAGCTTATCTGGCCGATCGCCGGTTGTGTTTTTGCGATCCTTCTTTTTGTGCCGACCTACAGCGCAAGAATATCCCCGGCATACGTGCAAAACGATCTGTCGATCTGGAATCGACTCAGTGTATGGGGAGGGGTTTGCGAATTGGTCTCTGACAATCCACAAGGCGTGGGCCACGAGGGATTTCTTTTTGCCTTTAATCAGGGATACAAAAGCGAACGCCTGGACTCAAATTACAAGTCCGCGGTAAATACATTTCTAACGATTGGTGCGAAGTATGGGCTCATCGCGTTGTTTATTGTCCTGACCTTCCTCCTTTCGCTCGCGACCTTGACGATTGCTGGCGTGCGTTCGAACCAAGGAAGCCCAATTGGGCTTCCCCTGCTAGGTGCCCAAATCGTGTTCATCTGTGGTGCCGTCTTCAACACCTTCTACTTGAAGTCTGCCCTGATGGTTTGCTGGGGGACGGTGGCCCTGTTCACAATTCTGACGATTAGGGCCGATCGCAGATCGTGGAGCGAGGTAGGAAAATGCGTATGGCTAAGCTCTGTTGCTGCTGCGGTCGTTATCGTTATTGTCATGACAATCGGTGCCGTGAAGGCACGCATCACGGACCACAGCGGCATATTTGTTCTGTCCGACCCTAAGGACGGCCAGGTGGTAAGGCTGAGTGCAAAGCCTCGTGCGTCGCATCCTGAAAATGCGGCCGACTGGGTTTTGATTGTGAAGTCGAACGTGATTTGGGATGAAGATTTCCAGAATCAGTTCCGGACCTTGATAAAGGCTGATCACCCAACCGATGCACAAATCCATGTCCTGTTTGTGCGATCTTCCGACAAGACTTCGGTGGAGGAAACGGCTGCCGCCATAAGAAACCTGTGTGGCTCGCGTCGTTGGTATTGTATCGGCTTAGATCGAGCAGCATGGATGGCTCCTTACTTGGCAAGGACGGGGGGAGCACAGGCAGTGGTTCTGATAAATCCGGAATGGTTCTATCCCATTGCTGAACTCGCACCAAAACCCAACGTGGACGCATTGAAGGTTCCGATTCTGCTTATCAATGACGTTGCCGATCAAGGGAGTCCGTTTCCCTTGCCTGACCACAATCCGGGCAACATGGCATACAGATCGATAAAAGTGCTGCGCACCGAGGGCATGGGATCAATGCTCGAAACCCGCAACTGGCTTGGACATATTCAGTCTCCTCCCCAACTTTGATCGCCTCCCCCAAACATAGGGTGGCCCCGGGTGATCAAGCGGAAAGCACATGCCTTGAGCCCGAAGCCCAACGAGTAGACCGCGCCCAGCCATCGATGATATCCGAAGCCGCCGCCTCACCGGAAATACGCGACCGGAACGAACGCCCAGATGCAAATCAACCTCGATTAGTGGAGCAGCGGTTGGTGATTGCCTTCCCGAATGCACTTAGGCTGATTCGCGCCGGGCCAGCATGATGCATTTGCATCGTGCTCGGCCCTTTTTTTGCGCCTGTTTCCCGCCCTGCATCCAAGGAAATCCCATGACTACCAAGTCCAAACTGCTCCTCGGTCTCGTGATCACCGCCTTGATCGTTCTGATTGCGATCAAGTTCATCAGTCCCTCCACCCCGTTCTCGGTGCTGGCCGAGAAGACCGCCAACGCGGATGCGATCCGGACAATTGCCGGTGAGAAATACGGCGCGAAGGAGATTGAGTTCACTGAAGCTACCTACAACGAGATGACGACCCGCGGCGGGCAGGATCTCGCCGCCAAGACCGGCGTATTTGATGTGCTGCTGGAATATCCGCTGAGCCTCTCGACCTACGCCAGCAAGGGTTGGATTGTGCCGGTGGCCGACTACGCCAGCATTGCCAAGCCGGACGTCCAGGACCTGCTGGCGCGGGCCAGCGCCGGAATTCCAGCCAATGTCTGGAACGAGATCGGCGCCATCGACGACGGCGCAAGCAACATCAAGGCCTACGGATATCCGTTCGCGGCCAATTCCATGCTGCTTTGCTACAACAAGCAGATGTTCGAGAATCCGGACAACCGCGCGCGGTTCAAGGCCCAGCACGGCCGCGAGTTGGGTGTGCCGGCGAGCTGGCCGGAATATGTCGAAGTGGCCGAATTTTTCCACACGCCGCCCCGCAGTTTTGGCACTTCGATGGCCGGCGACACGTATTGGATCTATTGGGAGTGGTCGAACCTCGCGTTCTCAATGGGCGGAGGTGTCATGCGCAAACAGTATGGCTGGCAGCGTCCGCCGAACACGGACGTGATCTTGGACAGTGCCGAGACAAAGGCCGCCACCAAGCTGTGGAAGCGGTTGACCGCCCTGAACTCGCGACCCGATTTCCTCCAGTGCAGCGTAGAGCAACAGGTGAATGCGATGCGCGGCAACAACGTCGCGCTCTGCCTCCTCTGGAGTGACAATGCCTATACGCTGATCAACGGCCCCGCCGGGACATCCTACCGGGACATGTTCGGCTTTGCGCCCATCCCAGGGAAAAAGTCCATGATCGCGGGCGGTGCGTTTCTGCTCAATGCGGCGAGTCGGCGGAAGGAGCAGGCGCTCAAATTCATCTCCTACCTGCTGCAGCCCGAGGTCCAGATCAAGCTGGCGCGCCAGGGTCTTTGCTCACCGCTGGACGCGGTCTATGACGACCCGGAAGTGCGGAAGCTGCCTTACGCCGCGGCCATGCGCCAGTCCCTGAAGAATGGCGTCTACATGCTCGATTGCGCACTCGATAACGACAAGATCGCCACGATACTCTCGGATCACCTGCAGCGCGTTTTTCGCGGCGAGGAGGAAGTGGACGCGGCCCTCGACGCTGCGGCCCGGGAAATCAAAGCTGAACGCGTCAAAATCCTGAACGTAGCGCCCTGAACCGCATGCACCAGGCGGGAGAACACTCCTTCTGGCGGTCGCGGCTGATCTGGAGCGTCCCGGCGATCAGCGCCCTCTTCTTGCTGGTGCCACTCGGCGTCCTGGTCCGGCTGCCCGATGTCCGCCGCGAAGCGGCGGCGGCCGTGGGCCGCGCCTTCATCCCCATCCTCATGCTGAATTGGGGCAACAGCTTTGCGGCCACCGGCCTGATCATGTCGGCTGCGATTGCCCTCGGATTCTGCTGCTATCTGCTGCGCCCGTTACCGACCTATCTTTCCACCCTGCTCCTGCTGCCCGCCGGGCTGGGCTCCTATGGGCATGCCTTTTTTGTGCGCAGCGTCTATGATGCCCAGCCTTGGTTGCAGCGAATTGTCGGCGCGACCGACGAATGGCC
The DNA here is from genome assembly GCA_044224295.1 of Lacunisphaera sp. Taxonomy (GTDB): domain Bacteria; phylum Verrucomicrobiota; class Verrucomicrobiia; order Opitutales; family Opitutaceae; genus Lacunisphaera. The sequence continues at coordinate 135,078 of JBGAKQ010000008.1, forward strand.
CCGCTCATTGATCTACATTGTGCTGGCCGTTCTGCAATATGCCCCGTTGGTGGCCCTCGTGCTCCTGGCCAGCACGAGTCCCCGGGAGGTCAATGATCTTGCGCGCATCCACCGGCTCACGATCTATGAGCGGTTCCGCGACTGCTATTGGCCCCATGCCCAGGGCCTGATCGCCGTGATGACGGCCGTCGTGTTCTTCTTCACCGTCAACGGCGCCCACACCTTCGAGCGCATCGTGAAGCCCGCCCCAGGCAAGGACTATGAAACCATCGCCAGCTGGGTGTTTCGTGAGTTCTTTTCCAAGGAACGCGAGGGCCAGATCGATCCTTACGCTTTCGGCCAGGCGATCGCCGGCGTGGCTTCGCTAGGCACGCTGCTGTGCGGCGTCCTGGCGGCCGGTCTGCTTCCGCCCCTGATTCGTCGTCTGGCGCTCAGTTCGCTCTGGCTGACGACACGCCGCAAGACGGAGTCGACGTTGATGGGCACCGGGCGCGGCTTGCTCGCGACCCTGTTGCTGGGAGCAGCGCTTTTTCCGCTGTGGGGCTTGGCCCATCAGAATTTTTCGTCGAGGATATTGGTTCCGCCGCCCGGCCTTGCCACCGCGTCCGCCTGCGCCTTGCTGGCGGGCGTCCTCGCCTTCAGCCTGTCGGCGTGCTGGTCTGTAACCGTGCGCTGCCGGTGGCCCAACTTTGATCCCCGCGACCGCCGGACACCGTTCCTGCTGGCCGGGCTGGTCGGCACCCTCGCCCTCCAGCCGTATTTCGTCTTCTTCGCCGCCAGCAAGTGGGGCATCACGCTGCCGGAAGGGGGCCGGCGGCTGGCCTTGCAGGCCATGTGGCTGGTAGGCATGTGCGCACTGTATTGGCCGGTGTTGGCCGCGTTCCAATTGGTGACCATGGCCCCCGTTCACGCCGAGGAGTTCAATTTCCATCGCTCCTACCGGAGCACCTTTGGCGAAACCTTCTGGTCCGTTTTGATCCGGCGTTTTCCGGAGGGCGTCTGCTTCAGCCTGCTGTTCGCCTTCCTCTTCGCCTGGTTCGATGTCGACCTCAACCATGCGTTTCAAAATGCCGTGCAATCGCTCGCCACTGTGCAGCAGGCCACCACCGGGCCACGCCACCTCGATACTGTCCAGACCACGCGATTGGCCGCATGGATGCTGCTGCCCGTCGGCATTGCGCTCCTGGCCTTTCGCCGGGTTCTTCTGAGCCGCAAATCCTCCCCATGATCACGATCAACAAGCTGGCGGTGAAAAACACCGAGGGGAAAATCCTCTTCGGAGCCGAAAACCTGACCCTCGAGCCTGGTGCCACCGGCCGGGTCTATGGCGTGGTCGGACCGAGCGGCTGCGGCAAGACCACCCTGCTCAAGGCGTTCCTGGGCTTGGTGCTGCCCGCCCAGATCGAGGAAAACAAGATCACCGGCGATTTCCGCCGCCCGGCTTATCTTTCCCAGCGCCCGGTCATCTTCCCGCACCTCAACGCCGAGCAGAACGCGAAATATTTTGCGCGATCAACCGAGCATCGGGCGCGGCACGACGACATCTGTGCACGCGCCGACGCCCTCGCCGGCTACCTGCAGGTTGATTTCGAACGTCTCAACCGCACCAACCCCGAAAAATGGAGTGGCGGCGAGCAGCAGCGGCTGGCGCTCATCCGCGGGCTTTCAATCGAACCGGATGTGCTTTTTCTCGACGAACCCTGCAACGGCCTTGACCCGTGCGTGCGCTGGGAGCTGCTTTCGTTTCTTCGCCAGCACGTGCTAGCGAACGGATTGCTGGCAGTGTATGTTTCCCATTACAGCGATGAGCTGGTGCGGATCTCCGATGAAATCCTCGCGTTCACCGGGGAGGCCGGAACGGCCCGGACGATCGCCCTCCACAGCCTGGCCGATCTGACCCAAGCCCCGAACGGCATCGCCGAATACATCTCCCCGGGCAATTACGTCGGCACTTGGGCCGATCACCAAAAATTGGGGCCCTTGGGCATCGAGGCGCAGCGGGTCTACCCACCGGAGGAAATTGAGGTCCGGTCCGTGCCGGCCTCGACGCGCAAGATCGAACAAATCTTCCGTTTCGGCCAGCATGCCCAGCATGCGGTGATCGAACTGACGGGCGGCATCCGGTTGATCGTGCCCAGTAACGCGTTGCCCGCCCAGGGCACTTCGGTCACGATCAGTCCGCGAACTTGAAATGACCGTGACCGCAAAGACCGGATGGATCGACCACGCCATGGTCTGGCTGCCCGTGGGGGTGGCTGTGATCCTAGGCGTATATGCTTATGATCACTGGAATGATTCCGTCTTTGTGCAGCACTCACCCAACCAATACGGCCGATGGATTCTCACGGTGTTCACCGTGGGTCTTGGGGGCACCTTCATCGGTCTCGGCTGCCTGATCATTGAGATCTTGAAGAACCAGTCCTTCCGCTCCTGGGCCACCGTAGTGAGCCTATTCTTGCTCGCGGGCTTGGTGTGCGGCGGCTTCCTCCTCGCCAATACCGTCCAAGCGGACAAGCCTGGCACGCTTGATGTGCACGAGGACATCCTGCTGGTCGCCTTCGCGGCTTCCAGCCTCGCAGCGGTTGCGGTGAAGGTGGCGCAGGAAGGCGGCCAGTTCTGGACCGCGCGGCTGCTCGCGGTGGAAATTCCGGCCGCCGTCACCATCATTACCATCGTCTTCGCGCGGCGGTGGATCTATCATGATTCCAACGCGTCATTCACGGCCTGGTTAACCGCCCAGGAATTTCATCTTGGCAAGGAGAACGCCCTGAAAGCGTTGGTCAACGCCAAGGCCACCGTCGCGCTCCGGGATTCCTTCTGGGTGGGGGTCAGCTTCGGCGTCATCGGCGTGCAGTTGCTGACCAGCACGATCGCGGCGACGGCCATCGAGCTCTGGCGCCTGCTCGCCGAGGACCAACCCGCCAAATAGCCCCACCTTTATGTGTTTCCCCACCGGAACCCTGGTCAGGACGCCGCACGGCGACCGACCGATCGACCAAATGAAACTCGAGGAGAGCATCGCCGCCTTCGACGTGCCCCGCGGCGTGCCGGCCGAAGGCAAGGTCAGGCGGGTCGACCTCGATAGCGATCCATTCCTGCTGGATGTCGAATTCGAGGACGGGGATATGCTCACGACTTCGCCGAGCCAGCGGTTCTGGAACTATGGCAGCTGGAGCTTTTCCGGTAGCCTGAGATCGGACCAGGTGCTCGCCGGTCGGAAAATCGTGCGGGTCGTGGTCCGCCCTTGGGACGGCCCGGTCCACACGCTTGTCGTGGAAGACGCCCACAATTACCTCGTGCTCACGCGCCGGGGAAATACCTTAATCGCCCACGATAATTCCGTCGATTTCGGTTTCCCGACGGACTTCCCCGGCAAGGCGGGTGTCTACTAGGATGACGCAGCCGCCGACGATTGCCCTGACGTCGCAACTCGTGCGACAGAACCATGCGAGCGCGCAGTTGCTGGCCAAGAGCCAGCGGCGGCGGTTCCCCTATCGGGTGGATGTTGATGGACGACAGGTCCGGGTGGACCGCGGTGTCTTTTCGCCCGCGCATTTTACCGGCTGGCGTTTTTTTCATCCGCATTTTCCCCGCGTTAGCGGCAGGATCCTGGACATGGGTTGTGGCGCCGGGATCGGCGCACTGGCGTGGCTTGACCGCGGTGCCACGGAGGCGTGGGCCGTGGACATCACCACGGCCGCGGTGCGAAATGCCCGCCGGAATGCCCGGGAGTTTGCGCCGGGGCGGATGCGGTGCCGACGGAGCGACCTCTTCCAGCGGATTCCGTTGCGCGAGAAATTCGCGGCCATCTATTGGAACTACCCATTCTTGCAGCAACCTGGCTCCTATCGCTATCGCTCCGACTTGGAGCGGGGCTTGTTTGATCCGGGCTACCGCCTGCTGGCCCGCTTTCTTGACGGCGCGCGCCGCCGGCTCCAGCACGACGGACAAATTGTGCTTGGGTGGGGAGAACCAGCGCATACGCCCCTGCTTCACTTCCTTGCCGCGAGGCTCGGGCTCCGCTGGCGACTGCTGGCTCGCCAGAACCTCCCGGAGATGCGGTTCGAACTCTATCAGTTGGTGCCCCGTGCGCAACGCTGACACCTGGCCGCGGTGGGCTTCGCCGCCGGTCGAACCCTTGGCGCACGGCAAAAAGCAGCGCCGCCCAGACCGATGCGCCGGACAAGGGCTCGCCGTGACTCAATCCATAGAAAGGACCGGGCGTGGGATCGGTGAGGTTACGGGCGCGCCCAGCACTCGATGATGCCCGCAGCCGTCAAGGTATTGCTCGCTCCGCTGCGCTCCACCTTGACCGCTGGGACGGATGGCTGGGTATTCTGGGCGCGCGGGAGGATTGGCGCTTGGCGAGAAGGCGGATTCAGGCTGCAGTGCGAGGTCCGGTGCGGAGGTGCGAGTTGGACCGGACCGTGGCGACTGAAGGAGCGGCCGTGAATTGGCCGCCGGTGATCGCGGCAAATTGGCGAAGCTGCGCAGCGGGATCCAATTTCGCGAGGGGCAGCAGCGGCATCATGCCGTAACGACGCACCGCATCGCGGTCGCGCAGCTGCAGCAGGAAGGCTTGGATTTCGGGGGCGAGCCGGAGCAGGCCGAGGTGGTTGTAGACCGTGGCCTCGGTCACTCCCTGCCCCGCCGCGAATTCCTTCATCGACTGCTTGGGGTGCTTGGCCCGCAGTTGTTCCCAGGCGAGGGCGCGGTGCAGCGGGTGCAGGCAGTCGGCCCGGCGCTGGGACGGGGTATCCAGCTCGCGGGGGGCAAGGCACAACGGGAACGGGCGCCGGATCGAGGCCGCCCCGTTGCGCTCCACGGCAATCGTGACAGGCAGGGTCAGCCGCCGCCGCTCGAGGCGGGCAGCATGGACGCCGCGGTGATCCACCACCGTCTTGGCTTCCATCCCGTCGACCAGGCGGGCCACCGGCACGCGCAAGGCGAGCTGCAGCTGGCGCACGCCGGCTTTGCCGTCCGGCTTCGCCGTCACGTCGATGCGCTCGAAGCTGAGTTGCATCAGCTGGGCCCGCTCCGCAGCGCCCAGCTCCCGAAAGATCTCGCCAAAGCGGGCCAGTGCGCCGCGGATGCGGTCGTCCCCCACCCGCTCCTGGTCGCAGCCCGCCAATTCCTGGCGGGCGCGTTCGTGTTCCACGGTCAGCTCCCGCTTGCGCTCCTGCAGCTCCTGCGCGCGGTCGCGGAGATCGTCCGCGATTGCGGCGGTGCCGCCGTTGACGACCGCGTCCACGCAATTGCGGATCTGGCGGGCGACGACGGCGATTTCCTGGTCGAGCGACGCCAGCTTCCTTTCCAGGGGACCGCGTTCCCGCAGTCCCCTCACCCGCGAAGCCTCCACCGCGCTGCACAGGAGTTCGGGGTGCTTCACGATGCCGCCAAGGTAGCCGACCAAGGCGGACTCGAGCGCGTCGGCCCGGACCGCGCGGATCGGGCAGCGCTCCTTGTCCCCCTCCCGGTTGACGGTGCCGCAGCGGTAATACCGGAATACTTTCTTGCCCGACCCGCGCGGCGAACTCGACCACGGCATCAGGGCCCGCTGGCAGTGCGTGCATTGGACCAGCCCCTTGAGATAGAAACCGTGGATGTTCGAGGAGCGGAACGGGTCGCGTTTCAGCCGCCCGGGCGGTGCCACCGCGGCGTTCGCCTGCTCCCAGAGTTCCGCGCTGACGATCGCCTCGTGCTGGCCGGGGTATTCCTTTTTTCGGAAACGGACGCGGCCGGCGTAGATCGGGTTGCGGAGAAGGTTGCGCACGATATCCGTGCGGAACAGGCCGCCGCCCACCGGGTAGGACTCGCCGTGCCGCGACGTCCAATTCCGCACGCGCGTGCGGTGGCCCTCGACGGTGAGGCGCTCGACCAGCGTGTTGAGCGGCACGAGCCGGGCGGCATCCTCGAAGATGCGGCGGACCAGCGCGGCCTCCCCGGGCTCGGGATGCAGCCTCTGCTTCTGGGGATCGTAGGCGTAGCCGAACGGGATGATGCCGTAGTTCCAGAAACCGCGCTTGGCCTGCTCCAGCATCTTGGCGCGGACCTTCTCCGCCGTGTTCAGGCGCTCATACTCGGCGACGCTCACCATGATGTTGTTCTTGAGCCGGCCGGACGGGGTGTCCTCCGTGAGGTCCTCGGACGTGCTCACGAGCTTGCAGCCGTGCTGCTGCAGGAAGGACCGGAAGGGCGCCCACTCGTCCGTGCTGCGGAGCATGCGCTCCAGCTTGAAGATCAGCACCACCTTCACCTCGCCCGCGGCGATTTGCTGCTTCAGCCGGTTGATCCCCGGCCGGTCCATCGTGCCGCCCGAGTAGGCCGCGTCCGTGTAGGAGGCTACCTCGACCCAGCCCTCGCCGGCATGGCGGGCAAGGTAATCCCGGCAGATCGCCGCCTGGCTTTCGCAGGAATCGAAGCGGCCGCCCACCTGGCTCGTCGTGGAGACGCGGGTGTAGATCGCGACCGGGATGGTGGCGACGGGGCCCGGGGAAATGGCGGCGGTGCGGTTCAAACGCGCCCTGCGGGAGGGCGCATACAAGATTCACGGGCCGGGGTGAAAGCCAAGTGCGCGCACTTGGACGCGGCGATCACGCAAGGAGGCGATTTGAGTCCGGGCGCCGAAAAAGCCTACTCATTAGAAGTCCAAATACGAACTTCCACGGCAGTCGATTTGAGACCGCCTGTGCCGAACACCGGGCGATTCAAGGTCTTGCGCGAAGACTCAAATCGTCCCGGATTTGTTCGTGTTAACTTTTAAGTGGTGCCCCCACGGGGAATCGAACCCCGGTTTGAAGAATGAGAATCTCCTGTCCTAGCCGCTAGACGATAGGGGCGGAAAACCGAAAGAACATCAAAGCGCGCCCGACTACGGGCCGTCAAGTACGGAGACGCGAAGCGTCCCCGGTTCGGGGTGATGGGTCTGAGGTAATGGGCCGAGCAATCGCTCAACCCTCACCGCTCAACTCTCAACCCGTGCGAGCGCGTGCGCTCAGACGTTGAACAGCTCGTTGGGCTCGAAGAAGCGCTTGAGCTCGGCCTTGGCGTTTTCGTCGCTGTCCGAGGCGTGCACCACGTTCTTCATCATCTCGGTGCCGAAGTCGCCGCGGATCGTGCCCTTGGCGGCCTTGCGGGAATCCGTGGGGCCGAGGAGGTCGCGGACCTTCTGGACGACGTTGTCGCCCTCCAGGGCCATCGCGATCACCGGGCGCGAGCTCATGAACGCCTCGATCTCGGGATAGAACGGCTTGTCGGCCACGTGCGCATAGTGCTCGCGCAGCTTGGCCGGCGAGAGGCGCATCATCTTGCAGCCCACCACCGTAAACCCGGCGGCTTCAAAGCGGTTCAGCACGTTGCCGACATGGCGCTGGGCCATGCAGTCCGGCTTAAAAATTACGAATGTTCTCTGCATATAAGCGGCCCACCATACTTTTAGGAGCCGGTTTGAAAAGCCCGGATTTTAAAATTCTTTACGGGCGGTCCGCCCGCAGGGCCTTGAACGCCGCCAATGCCGCTTCCCGCGCTTCTCCATGATCCACCATGGGTTGCGGGTAGGTCCGGCCCAGGGTTACCCCGGCTTCGGCCAGCACATCCATGGGGGCTTCCCACGGAAGATGGATGTAGTTTGCAGGCAGCTTTGCGAGCTCGGGCACCCAGAGGCGCACATAAGCGCCTTCGGGATCGAACGTCGCCCCCTGCAGGAAGGGATTAAACACCCGGAAGTACGGCGCCGCATCCGCCCCGCACCCCGCCGTCCACTGCCAGCCGAGCGTATTGCTGGCGAGATCGGCGTCGACGAGCGTGTCCCAAAACCAAGCCGCCCCCTCCTGCCAGGACAGCCGCAGGTGTTTCACCAGAAACGAACCCACGATCATGCGCACACGATTGTGCATCCACCCGGTGGCCCATAGCTGGCGCATGCCGGCGTCCACGATCGGATAACCGGTTAATCCCTTCTGCCACGCGCGCAGCTGCCGCGCGTTCTTCTGCCAAGGGAACGCCGCGAACTCCGCGCGGAGGGGATCGGTCGGGGTGTGCGGGAAATGAAACAACAGGTGGTGCGCGAATTCCCGCCAGCCGACCTCGCTCAGGAAGACCTGCGCGCCGCGATTCACCGGGAACACGCCGCTGTCTTTCGACTGCGCGCGCACCGCGGCCCAGATTTGCCGCGGACCGATTTCGCCGAAATGCAGGTAAGGCGACAGCGCGGAGGTGCCGTCAACGCCCGGCAGGTTGCGCTCCTCGTCGTATCGCGCCATCGCCGCCGCCGTGAACTTCTTCAGGCGCTGCGCCGCGCCGTCTTCGCCCGGCTGCCAGGCATCGTAGAAACCGGCGTCCCATTTGATCCTGGGGAGCAGACCCAGCGCCTCAATGGGCAGCGTCTCTGGCCACTTCGCGGGTGCGGGCAAATCTCCAGCGGGAAGTTTCACCGGCGCCTCCACCGGCAACGTGAGGCAATGCCGCCAGAACGGCGTGAACACCTGGAACGGGCCGCCGGACTTGTTCTGCACGGTGTGTGGCTCAAAGAGCAGCGCGGCGTTGAAACTCTTGGCCTCGATGCCCCCGGCGGTCAGCGCCGCCTTGAGGTCCTTGTCGCGGGCGATGATCGCGGGTTCGTAGCGGCGGTTCCAATAGACGGACGTCGCTCCCGTCTGCTTCAAAAGGCCTCGCAACACCGCCCCGCTCTCCCCCTTCGCGACCACGAGCCGCGACCCGCGCTGCCGCAGCGCCGCGTCGAGCGCGACCAAGGATTGATGCAGCCACCAGCGCGACGCCCCGCCCATGGACCACGCGCCTTCCGCCGCATCGTCGAGAATATAGACCGGTATCACCACCCCGCCGTTGGCCCGCGCGGCCGCGAGGGCGGGATTGTCCTGCAGACGCAGATCCTGACGAAACCAAACGAGGGTCGGGCCGGGCGAACGAGAAGTCATCGCAGAAAAACGTTTGGCGGCGCTGGCCGGATGCGTCGTCCGGCCGAGTGAAGGGCGCCGGCCAGCGGCGTCCCTCCAAATCTCTACAGCATGTCCGTGTACAACTGCTCGTATGCGGCCACCGCCTGCTTCCACGAGAAATCCTTCTGCATCGCACGCCGCTGCGCCCCGGCATAACGCGGACGATCCGCATACAACGCCAGCGCGCGCCGCAAGCCGGCTTCAAACTCCTCGGCCTTCGGGGCGAACATGATGCCAGTGCCGGTCTCGGGGTGCGCATCGACGTCGACCACAGTGTCGACGAGCCCGCCGACGTTGCTCACGAGCGGCACCGTGCCGTAGGCCTGGCTGTACATTTGGTTGAGGCCGCAGGGCTCAAAGAGCGACGGCATCAGGAAGAAATCCGACCCCGCCTCGACCAGGTGGCTCATCGCCTCGTCGTGGCGCACGCACAGGCCGATCTTGCCGGGATTCGCCGCGGCAAATTCCTTCAAAAGCTCCTCATACTTCTTTTCGCCGCTGCCGAGCACGATCAGCCGGCAATTTTCCTGCGCAAAAAACTCCTTCGCGCCGAGCACGAGGTCGAGCCCCTTGGCGGGTGTGAACCGGCACACCATGCCGAACACGGGGCCCTTGAACGTCGCGTTCCAACCGAATTCCTTGAACAGCTTCGCGCGGCACTTCGCCTTGCCGGAGAGATCGTCGACTGAATAGCGCGCGGGCAGGCTCGGGTCCGTCGCGGGATTCCACACGCTCGTGTCGATGCCGTTGATCAAGCCGTGCAGGTCGTTCAGCCGCGTGCCGATCACGCCGTCCATGCCGTTGCCAAACTCCGGCGTCTGGATCTCCTTCGCGTACTGCGCGCTGACGGTCGTCACCTTGTCGGCAAAGACGATGCCCGCCTTCAGCATGCACATCTGGTCGTAGTACTCCAAACCATCGATCGTCAGCAGGTCCTCCGGCAGGTTCGTCAACGCGTAGGATTTCCGCGGGAACACGCCCTGATACGCGATGTTGTGGATCGTGAAGACGGTCTTGAGAGCGAGCGTGACGTTGTAGCGCCGCTCGGCTTCACGCAGGAACAACGGGAGCATGCCCGTCTGCCAATCATGGCTATGGACGATGTCGGCCTTGAAATCCGTGAGGCGCAGCAGCTCCACGACGGCCTTCTGGAAAAAGATGAAGCGCGCGTCGTTGTCATCGTAGTCCCGCTCGCCCGTCCAATACGGCAGCTTGCGGTCGAAATACTCCTCGCGGCACACGAGGTAAAGCGTCAGGCCCGCCCGCGGTTTGAGCGTGTAAACGTCGCCCGCGAGGAACAGGTCGCCCATCTCGATCTTGAGTTTGTGGCTGGGCTTGAGCCCCGCCGCATGCGGGCCATCGAGCACCGAGCGGTAACCGGGCATGAACACCGCCAGCTCGTGCCCGCGATCCGCCAGGGTGGCGGTCAGCGCCGCCACTGCATCCGCCAGGCCGCCGGTCTTGAGATACGGGAACAGTTCGCTGGCCGCGTGGGCAATTCGCATGTTGCAACCCTACAGACCCGGCCGCACGGTTCCACCAGAAAATCCCGGGCCTTAACATTGCCGGAGCCTTTCCGGCCCGCCCCGTGTCATTTCGAAGTTATGAGTTATTCCGACCGCCTGTTGGCCCATTTGGCCCGACGCAAGTACGTTCCCTCCCCCGCTGATGCCATCGCGAAAGAATGGCGCCTGAATCCCAAGGACCGCCGCCGCTTTCAAACCGAGGTCGCCGACCTCGTTCGTTCGGGCCGCATCGTTGTCATCAAGGGCGACCGCCTGTGCGTGCCGCGCGAGGCCGACCTCGTCACCGGCACGATCAATTTCCGCCAGAAGGGTTCCGCGATGGTGTTTCCGGAGGTGAAGGTCACCGAGCCGCGCAAGGCCGGCATCTTCGTTGCCGCCGAGGACACCGGCGTCGCGCTCCAGGGCGACAAGGTCGTCGTGCGGCTGCGCTCGCCGAAGGACCGTGATTTCCCGCATTTCCTCAAGCCCGGCGAGCAGGCCGGCAAGGTGATCAAGATCCTCGAGCGCGGCAGCGCCACGATCACCGGCACGCTGCAGCGCGGCCGGGCCTACTTCTACGTGGTCTCGGACGACCCGCGCATGGGGCACGACATCATTGTGCCCGATCCCGCCAAGGCCGGCCTGCGGCCGCCGGCGATGGTCGGCGACAAGGTGGTCGTCAAACTCAACGAATGGAAGGAGCGTCACCTCAATCCCGACGGCACCGTCGTCGAGCGTCTCGGCCGGGCCTTTGAGCCCCGCGCGGAACTGGCGGCGATTTATCACAAGCACAACCTCGCGACGTCGTTCCCCGAAGCCGTGGTGCGCGAGGCGGCCGTCCTGCCCGCGACCGTCGGCGCCGCGGACCTCGCGGGCCGGCGCGACTATCGCGAAATCCCGACGTTCACGATCGACCCGGATGACGCGAAGGATTTCGACGACGCGCTATCCATCGAATACCTCGAACACGGGGAGATCCGGATCGGCGTGCACATCGCCGACGTGAGCCATTACGTGAAGCCCGGCACCGCGCTCGATCGCGAGGCGCAGAACCGCGGCAATTCCACCTACCTCGTCGGCACGGTGATCCCGATGCTGCCGGAGAAACTTTCCAACGGCCTGTGCTCGCTCGTCGAGGCGCAGGACCGCGTGACGAAGGCCGCGCTCTTCACCTTCAATCGCGCCGGTGCGATCAAGCATGTGGAGTTTGCCAACACGGTCATCCGCAGCCGCAAGCGGCTCACTTACAAGCAGGCGTTCGCGCTCATGTTCGAGGACAACCTCGACAAAATTCGCCGCCTGCCGCTGCCGGCCGCGCACCAGACCGGCTCGACCGGCCGGGCATTGAGTTCCCTGTCCGACCAGGAGCTCAACGAACTCCAGAAGTGGGTCCGCCAGCTCTGGGCGATCGGCGGCAAGATTCGGCGCGAGCGCATGGCGGCCGGGAGCCTCGACCTGGACATGCCCGAGACCAAAATCTTCGTCGACGCGCAGGGCTACGCGGACCGCATCGAACTCATCCACAACGACGAGAGCCACCAGCTCATCGAGGAGTTCATGCTGCTCGCCAACGAGGCGGTCGCGCGCCTCACGCGCACGAAGCACCTGCCGTCGTTGTACCGCGTGCACGACGATCCCGACGAGACCAAGCTCGACGAGTTCCGCCAGTTCCTCGGCACGTTCAACCTCAAGGTGAGCGACCTCTCGAACCGCGCGGAAGTCGTGCGGCTGCTCACGATGCTGAAGGACCACCCGCAGGGCTACATCCTCCGCACGCAACTGCTGCGTTCGATGCGCAAGGCGTGTTACCGCGCGTCGCCGGACGGCCACTACGGCCTCAACAAAAACGACTACACCCACTTCACCTCGCCGATCCGCCGTTACGCGGACCTCGTGGTGCACCGCGTGTTCGACACGGCGCTGCTCAAGCTGCAGGGCAAGCCCGCCCCGGGCTACAAGATCGCGCAGATCGACCAGCTCGCCGAGCACCTCAGCCTGACCGAAATCAACAGCACCGAGGCGGAACGCGATTCCGTGAAGGTGAAGCTGATGGAGTACTTCGAGCGCGAGTCCGAGAAGAAGCAGAAGACGACGTTCAACGCGATCATCACGGACGTTCGCAACCACGGTTTCTTCGTCGAGGTCGCGGAAGCCGGCGCCTTCGGCATGGTGCCGGTGTCGTCTTTGCGCGACGACTTCTACGTGCTGAACAACGCCGGCACGGCATTCATCGGCCGCAAGCACAAGCGGAAGTTCGAACTGGGCCACAAGGTGCAGGTCGTGGTTGCCAAGGTCGACCGGCAGCGCCGGTTGATCGACTTCACGGTTCCCTGATGTTCGTGCGGCCAACCGGCTGGCTGGGTGGCGGGCGCGTCGGCGCGCTCCTCGCCCTGCTCTGCCTGGTGGCTGGTTGCCAGTCGGCTCCAGAGAAGCCCACGCGGGAGGCCGTGCGGCCGACCCGCGCCAACTCGGTCGAGATCACGCCGACCGACGAAGAGTTTGTCGAACGTCGCGCCACCGCGACTGTTTCAAAAACTGCCCGAACCAAATCCCCGTCCGCGGAAATCACCGAAGGCGAGGTGTACGCGTTGCCAAAGTTTTCCGTCGCCCGAAAGGGTTTTCGAAAACTCGGCCTGTCGGTCGTCACGAACACCGAGGTGGCGGTGGGCGGCCCGATCGAGTGGATGCGCGTCGGCGTGGTCCTGCCCGACACGCCCGCCGCGCGCCAGGGGCTGTTCACCGGCATCGAGATCCTCGCCATCAATAACATCCCCGTGGCGCAGCTCTCCCGGGAGGACATGCTCCACCAACTCTTTGAGCGCGAAGCCGGTGAACCGGTGCGCCTGTTGCTCTACTCCCGGCAGTTTGGACCGCTTCCGCGATTTGTGACCTTGTAGCCAAATTGAAGCGCCGGCTTCCCCGCCGGCCGTCGGCAGCCATCAGCCAGTTCCCCCGTTGATTTCCGCCGTGAGGCGGGTAAGGTGCGTGCGTTCAACCCCGTCATGAACGCCCCGCCCCGACTGTTGATGGTTATCCTCGCGGTGTTGCCGGCGCTGCTTTCCGCCACGACGACGCCGCTGCGCATTGAGCAGACGATCGAGCCCCGCTTTCCCACCGCACTGTTGCTGTCCCCGATCACCGAGGGCGAAGCCCGGGTGGTGGTCAACATCGACGCCTCCGGCAAGCTGGTCGACTGGCTCGTGACTGGTTACACCGACAAGGCCTTTGCGGATGAAGCCGTCACCGTCCTCAAGGCGTGGCGCTACGAAGCCCCGGTCGAAAATGGCGAGCCCATCGGCGTCCGCACGGAACTGCGCTTCCAGTTCGAATCCCGCGGACAGGTGGTGTCCCTCACGGCGATTGAGACGCCCAACATCATCCTCAAGCAAATGGGCCTGGGCCCGACTTTCGTGCGCAGCCTTTGTGGTCCGCACGAACTCGACCAGCCCCTGACGCCACTCGACACCACCGCACCACTGTACCCGCCGCCCTCGGCCCGGGCGGACACCAAACAGTCCGTGGTCGTGGATTTCTACGTCGACGAAAAAGGTCACCCCCGGATGCCGGTCGTGGTGAATGGGGCGCAGGCCCATTACGCCAATGCCGCGGTCGATGCACTGACCCGCTGGCGGTTCAGCGAGCCCAAGCGGGACGGACGTCCGGTCACCGTGCGCGTGCGCCAGGAGTTCGTGTTCCCGTCCCGCACGTGACGCGTCCGCGCAAGTTGCAAAACCGCCGCGACGCGCTTTCCTCACGGCTCGCATGAATCACTATGACTTCGCGGACCGATTCCGCGCCCTTTACGACCAAGCAGTGAAGCAGTACGCAGCCGGCCGGCGAGGCGCCGACAGCTACTTTTCCGCCGAAGACGCGGCCTTTCTCTCCGCCAACGGCATCGCGCCGCAGCACCTCTACGACTACGCGGAGGATCACAACAACTACGGCGAACCCGGCTACGACCGGGCGCTGGGCATCGAGCTGGTCCGGCGCGACTACTTCCTGAACGCGCAAAAAGGAAAGCCCACGGGCCGCGTGCTTGATGCGGACACGCTCCCCGCGAAAACGGTAGCCGTGAAAGGCATCGAATGGCTGCCCCGGCTCATCCCAAAGGCCAAAGCCAAGCTCCGCGGCGAACTCCCGCCGGAGCTCATGTACAGCTGCGGCGGCGACCGGGCGTTCTTCAAGAAGCACAATGTTCATCCCGCGGAGTTTCTCAGCCTGGTTTGGCGCCACGAAAGCAACGACGCCGCCATCGTCGATTGGGTCGCAGCACGCAGCAAGTAGGGCCGGTCTCCGGCGCCGAAACACCCCGCGTTCTGGGCATCCCTCTCTAGCGGGAGCTCGGTCAATCGATCCCCTCTCGAGAGGGGTGCCCGGAGGGCGGGGGGTGTCCCGCCGCCACGCGTGAGCTACGGCCCCGCTTTCGGTGGAATCCGATGAGTTGTTTCCAACTCGGCCTCGCCCGTTGTTTGCAGGTTTGACGAGCCAGTTTGGCTGCGCAGCATTCAGGCCACCCTATGCCTGCCTACACCCTGAAGATTAACGGGCAGTCTCGCCCGGTGAATGTTGCAGCCGACACGCCCCTCCTGTGGGTGTTGCGTGATCACCTCAATCTCGTCGGCACCAAGTATGGTTGCGGCATGGGCCTCTGCGGCGCGTGCACCGTTCATTTCAACGGCGTTCCCGTGCGCTCCTGCCAGATGCCCGTGTCGACGGTCGGCGGCGCCGAAGTCACCACGATCGAAGGCCTCGATCCTGCCGGCGCCCACCCGCTCCAGCAGGCGTGGTGCGATCACGATGTCCCCCAATGCGGTTACTGCCAGGCCGGCCAGATCATGACCGCGGCGGCCTTCCTCAAGAACAACCCAAAGCCGTCCGATGAAGAAATCGACGGCGCCATGGCGGGCAATCTCTGCCGCTGCGGCACGTACCTGCGAATTCGCAATGCCATCAAGAGCGCGGCGGGCCTGGCTCCGTCGGGCGCCAACACGGAGGTCCGCAAATGAGCGCACCCTCCACGGTTTCCCGCCGCGAATTCATCCGCGTCACCTCGCTCGCCGGTGGCGGCTTCATGCTGAGCCTGGCCCTGCCGGGCGAAGCCTGGGCCCAGGCGGCGAACGCGCTCGATGACACCGCAAAAGTTTTCACGCCGAGCCCGTTCATCAAGATCACGCCGGAAAACATCATCACCATCCTCGCGAAGAGTCCCGAGACCGGCCAGGGCGTGCGCACCGCGCTGCCCATGATCGTGGCGGAGGAACTCGATGTGGACTTCGCGAAGGTGGTCGTGGAACAAGCCGGACTGCGCACCGACGTCGGCGGCCAATCGGCCGGCGGCAGCCGTTCCGTGCCGAACAACTACCTGATGCTCCGCCGGGCCGGCGCCACCGCCCGCACCATGCTCATGCAGGCTGCGGCCCAGAAATGGGGCGTGCGCGTGGATGAACTCACGACGGACCAGGGCCGGGTGATCCACACCGCGACCGGCCGGGCCCTCACCTACGGCGAACTCGCGACGACGGCCGCGACGCTGCCAATCCCCGATGAGCGCAACGTGAAGCTCAAGAACGATGACCAGTTCAAGATCCTCGGCGCCCGCGTGGGCGGCGTGGACAACCCGGCCATCGTCACCGGCAAACCACTCTTCGGCATCGACCAGAAGCTCCCGGGCATGGTTTACGCGTCGTACACCAAGTGCCCGGTGTTCGGCGGGAAGGTCGTTAGCGCCAACCTCGATCGCATCAAGACGCTGCCGGGCGTGAAGGACGCCTTCATCCTCGAAGGCACCAACAACCTGGCCGGCCTCGTGCCGGGCGTCGCCATCATCGCGGACTCGACCTGGGCCGCGTTTTCCGCGAAACAGAAATTACAGGTCGTCTGGGACGAAAGCGAAGGCCCCGGCCACAGCAGCGCCGACTACGTGGCTCGCGCCGCCGAAGCCGCCAAAGTCGGCGGCAAGACCCTGCGCAACGACGGCGATGTCGCGGCCGCGTTTGCGGCCGGGAAGGTCATCGAGGCCGCCTACCACTACCCCTTCCTCAATCACGCCACCCTGGAGCCGCAGGGCTCCACAGCGTGGGCCAAGGATGACGGCATCGAGTTTTGGACCACGTCCCAGACCCCCGGCTCGGGCCAGCAGCTCGTCAGCGAAACCTTCAAGATTCCCAAGGAGAAACTGAAACTGAACCTCGTCCGCGCCGGCGGCGGGTTTGGCCGGCGCCTGGCCAACGATTACATGGCCGAGGCCGCGGCGATTGCGCTGCGCACGAAGGGCGCTCCCGTGAAGCTCACGTGGACTCGCGAGGACGACATGCGCCATGACTGCTATCACCGGCCCGCGGCCTTCCACTATCTCAAGGGTGCGGTCGACACGAGCGGCAAGCTGGCGGCGTGGCACAACCATTTCGTGACCTTCGGCCTCCGCAACACCGAGCGCCCGTCCAGCAGCGCCGGCATGAGCGTCGACGAGCTGCCCGCGCGTTTCATCCCGAACTACCGCTTGGACCAGACGGTGATGTCCACGATCATCCCGACCGGCCCGATGCGCGCGCCCGGCAGCAACGGCCTGGCCTTTGTGATGCAGAGTTTCATCGACGAACTCGCGTTTGCGGCGGGCAAGGACCCCGTCGAATTCCGACTCGATCTGCTCGGCCCCGACCGGGTGGTCCCACCCAGCGGCCAGCAGGGCGTGCCTTACGACACCGCCCGCATGAAGGGCGTCGTCCGCCTCGCCGCGGAGAAAGCCGGCTGGGGCAAGAAGCTGCCCAAGGGCGAGGGCCTGGGCATTGCCTTCCACTTCAGCCATTCCGGGTACGTCGCGATGGCGGCCGAGGTGGCGGTGACGCCGGACGGCACGGTGAAGGTGCGCCATGTGAGCGCGGCCATCGACGTGGGTCCGATTGTGAACCTCAGTGGCGCAGAAAACCAAATCCAAGGCTCGATCATTGACGGCCTTGGCATGGCCTGGCTCCAGGAGCTCACGTTCGACCGCGGCCGCACCGAGCAAAGCAACTTCAACGACTTCCCCCTGCTGCGCTCGACGGAGACCCCGGCGATGACCGTGAGCTTCATCCAGAGCAAGAACCCGCCCACGGGTTTGGGTGAACCTGGTTACCCGGTGGTACCGCCCGCAATCTGCAACGCGATCTTTGCCGCCACGGGCAAACGCATCCGGTCCCTGCCCTTCAACAAGGTCGACCTGAGCTGGACCTGATCAGGGCTCGCGGAATTGCTTCAGGCGGCGCAGGTCGATCACGAGATCGTAGGCCTGCGCCGGCGGGGCGTCGCGGCCGGCCTTGAAGGTGTAGCTGCCGCCCTTGGGCAATTTATCGGGATACCGGTCGTGCAGCGCGGCCTTGAACATTTCCTTCGCGGCCCACTCCGAGTCGGCGGACAAGGAGCCAAACTCGTCGCTATGCACGCGGTCGGTCGAGCGGTCAGCGACCGTGGGGGTGATGCAGTAAACCTTCAGCGGCTTTGAGAAGTTCGCCCGCAGGACGGCCGAACGCACCAGCTCCCACTCCCGGCCTTGCGGCTCGGCAATCAGCGTGAACGCCTGGCGGCTCGCGACGACCGCGGCACCGATCGCAAGCAAACCGAGCGTGATGTAATGCGGCAGCGGCTTCACGTTGCGGGCCGTCGCGAGCACCCGGAGGCCGTACACCGCGAGCACGAGCACCAACCCGGAAAGGGCGAACAGCGTGCGGTAGCCGACGGAACGTTCCGCGGCGGCCAGGCTGACCCCGTGGCCCAGGACCGGCAGAAGCACCAGGCACCAGAACCACTTCTTCCGGAGCAGCGAACCCTCGGTCTTCGGCGCGAGCCGGAAACCCATCACAATGACCGTCAACAAGACCACGGCGGCGCCGAGGAAAACCGCGAGCCCGTGGTAGAAATCGTCGCGCAGCGCATAGAGCGCGAGGGCGTTGGGCAGCGGGTTGAGGAAGAACCACCCAAGCTTGGTGAACGGGTTCGTTTCCAAATGCATGCGCGGGGACTCGGGAAACACGCCGTTCGCGAAGAGACCCTTGACCAGGAAATAGGCCGCGCCCACGCCAACCAGGAGCGCTCCCACGTGATAACAGAGCCACTTCAAGTCCGACATCGGCTCGCGCCCGGTCCGCACCAGCAGGACGGCGGCGATCGGCACGACGGCAAACACGGCGTTGGATTGGTAGATCAGCGCGGCCAGCGCATAGATGAGACAGCCGCCCAGGAGGGCGACGAAGCGCTTGAGGCCGCCCCGCTCGAGTTCGGTCTCAATCGCGGAGAAGCCAGCCACCGCCAACACGAGCGCCAAGGGGAACGGCCAGGCGATCGCCCAGCCCGCGACAATCTGCGCGGCTGGCAGCAACGCCACGCCCAACCCGATTGCGGCGGCATCCACTTCGGACCAGCCGGATTGATAAAGCTGTCGCCACATGGCAAGACCCAGGACCGTGAGCAAGCAGACGGTGGTCAGGCGCAGCCACGGGAACTGCTGCACATCGCTGATCACGCCAAACGACGTTTCCAGGAGTGCCCCGTAAAGCGGCCGGCCTTGGGAAGCCGTTACCTTGACGATCTTGCCCGGCTCCTCGTGTGACTCGCGGAGGTGCGAGTAATCATCGCGCAATCCATACTCGTGGAAGATCGTCGGCCAGTAAACCGCCAGCGGAGCGAGCAGCAGAATATAGAGGCAAATGCGCGTGCGAATCATCAGAGGAGTAATTCTTGCTGAGCAGCTTGTGGGCGAATCCCCAGGAAACGTCCATACCGTTCAAGCCAATCATCAATTTTTCCCAGATAATAAACAGGATCATAAGGCGCCGAAACGGGGTCAAAGGCCGCCAGCGGCCGGGCCCGCTGCCAGTCGGAGGTCAGCCCCTTGGCCTTGGGACCGATGTAGTAGCTGACCCGCTCGCCCATCCGGGGGCGCGGGGTCATCTGCAAGGCCACCTCCGCCGCCGCCCGCCGGGGCTTGCCCCCGCCGGCGACCCATTGCTCGTAGGCCTCCGGGTTCTGGCTGAGCGACTCCGCCTTCGCCAAATCCGTCACGGGCTGGGTCCGCGCCGTGATGGCGGCCCGCAGGCGCTCGATTTCCGCGGCGGGTGACTCGGTCGAGACGCCGAGCAGGTAGGCAATCAACTGGTCGCCGAGACGCTTGAGAAAGGGCTCGATCCCGCGCGAACGGAGCGCCGAACCGCGCAACGTCACCTGGCCGTTCGCGGCGAGCGCATAGTTCTTCGCCTTGTAGCAAAACATGGCGTCGTAACTTCCGTCGTACTCAAGCTCGATCCCCGGCGGCAGGATCCGCGCCACCTTGGCTAACAGCACCTCGGGTTGGCTGAAATAGGCATCGGTGGAGAGGTAAATGCCGTCGGTATCCGCCTCCAGGATCACACAGCCCTGCCGCTGAAATTCTGCGATCAACGCCTGCAGGAGCTCCCGGCCGCGCCGCGTGACCTCCGCCGCGAGTTCGCCGTCGCCAAACCGCGCCCCGGAAAAGCCGAGGTAACCGTAGAACGAGTTGATCAGGATCTTGAACGTGGCCTGCCGCGCCTGCGCCTCGTCCCGCTCCGCCGCGGAGGGCGCATTCCGCGCGAGCTGCTTGTACTTCAGGCGGTACTCGCGCAGCCGGCGCAGCATCGGGATGAACACGCCCAGGGAGTCTCCCTTGGGATTGCGGTCCATTTGCAACAAGAGGCTCGGATACAGCGAGGCGACGTCGAAATGGAGCACATGCTTGAACACGCCTTCCTGGAAACTCCGCGTGAAGCCGCCCTCAAACGTGGCGATCTCGCCGAGGGGCTCGGGACACGCGGCCCGCGCGTGATAGTATTCCTCCAGGAACAGCAGGTCTACCTTGCCCGCCGTGCCGCGCAGCGCAGCCTCCTGGAGCAGGATTGGAAACGCGCGGGCCTGCTCGAAATAGGTCGGCAGCAGGACGTCCGCCACGCCGCGTCCCTCCCGCAAATCGTCGGCGAGATACGCCAGGAACTTTTCCCGGTCCTGACGAAAGGCATCCTGGATGAGCGGCCCGTCGATGTAAGTCCGGCCGTCGCCGGACTCGGGCGTGACGCCAAAATAGACCGCGACGTCCTTGAGCCCGTAGGAAGTCATCTCGCGCGCCGTGATGTCGTACAGCTGCACCATCAGGTAGGTGTCGATCACCGCCCGGCCGGGCATGTCGCAGCGCGTGAAATCGATCCAGCGCTCCGCGACCTTCATCCGGCTGTTGCGGAATTCCGCGGGCAACCCGAAACGGCCCCACGCGCACGGGACCTTGAAGCGCTTTGAGCGGGTGCGCAGGTAGTCGAGGTCGAACTTGAAGAGGTTGTGGCCCTCCACGACGTCCGGATCCATGCTGCGGAGCACGTCGTTGAACGCGAGGAGCAGCCGCTTTTCGCCGGCATCGCTGTCGTCGTCGAGGGTCAGCAGTTCGCGCCGCGCGCCGCATTCGAGGCCGATCGCAAGGATGCGGTCGCCGGGTTTGCGGGGATCGCTGAAACCGCCGATTTCCGCAGTGCCGGTCTCGATGTCGAGCTGGCAGCGCCGGAGGTCCGAAAACTTCATGTCCGCAAACAAGCGGGCACGCTGCTGCAGGAGCCACTGGCTTTCCCATGGCTTAAGGACGTCGATCGGCGCGCCGTCGCGCACCGCCTTGAAGAACAGTTCAAAGGTCTCCAACGAATCCGCGTGCGCGAGCCACCCGAACGCCCCGGCGCCATTCAACCGCTCGCAGCGGATACCCTCGTAGTTGGCTTCGGCGGCGAGCCACGCGAAAGGCTTGAAGATCTCCGCGCGCTCCACGCGTTCGCCGGTTGGCGTGGCGTAGCAGCCATGCACCTGGCCGGCGTCATCGATCCACAGCCCGCAGAGCGTGTCGGAGGTTGCAGCACTCATGCGGGCGGGACCATCGCGGCGGGCGTCCCTGCCCGTCGAATCGGATTAAGGCGAAACCGCGGACAGGGACATCCGCGGCGGCGAAGCGCGGGTCAAACCGGCTTCAAATAGACCATGAACAGCGCCACCAGCACGAGCGACAGCGCGATCCAGGCGAGCGTGTTCCGCAGGTGCACCTTGCGATAGGCCATGCCGGCGAGGCCGCTGAAGCCGAGCCAGCAGACCAGCTTCACAATCATCCAACCGGGGAACTGGCCGGGATAGACCTTGGCCAGGAGCCCGAAGCCGCTCACGAGCAGCAGCAGGCTGGCGATCCCCGTGATGATCATCGTCCGCTTCCGGTTTTCCGGCGCCGGGTTGGCGAAGGCCATGAAGGTGTGGGCCGTGAGCACGACCAGCGAGAAAACGTGGAGGATGTAGTAGAACAGCGGATTCATTCGTGGGGTTGGGAAATAGGTGACACCCCACCTGTGCCGTGTACTCCGGGACTCATGTCCTTTTTATGTTAAAGGTGGGCACCACCCGACGGACCTCCTGCCTTCCGGTTTACGGCCTGGCATCAGTCCGCCTGTCAGCGGTTCCCAAATTATCGCAAAGGCAAAGAGCGTATATGGAGCACCTCGAACACTACAGGGTGTCGGCGAGGACGCTACCCCACTCTCTCCTCCCGTCAAGGCCCGCGACGAAGAAAGACGGATCGGAGGGAAACCTGAAACTGGAAACCTGAAACCTGAGATAAATGGGTCCGCGGGGGGCTGGGGCTGTGCTGATCGTGAGCGGGCGTTTTTGAGCCTGGCGGGACTTCCGGGAGCGTATGTGCGTTCACTTGGATCCTTCGCACGGCTCAGGATGACGGTTGCGACGGGCTCGATCGGCATTGCGCGACCGGGAGCACAGGCCCGCGGCACTATTTCCCAAGCGCCCCCCTTCGGCTGTACCGGTTCACCGGCCCCATCTCAGGTTTCAGGTTTCCGGTTTCCCCCTATCTCATGTTTCCGCCGCCATCGGGTCCAGGTGCTCGAGGATGATCTTCTGCACCTGGTCCAGAAACGTGTAGGCGGCAAAGGGCACGCGCAGGGCGTCGGCGATCGCTTCGGGCGGGACGTCCTCTTCCTCGAGCACTTCCGGCGGGATGGCCTGCAGCCAGTGGGTCATGATCTGGATGCGCAGCGCGGAACAGCCGCGGAGCAGCGAATCGCTGTTGCGCGCATCGATGGCGATGCTGCCGTCGGCGAAAAATTCCGATCCGAACAAGGCGAGCAGCTCGCGCACGTCGCTGTTCTGGCCGGCGAGAAGTTCCGCGGTCCACGTCTCGTTGAATTCCGCGTCGTCCTCGGGAAACGTGGCGCGGATGGCGAGGTTCTGGCGGAGTTCGTCCGCGGCCTGCTTGATCACGTCCAGGAGCGGCGCGACCGCGGATATGTTCAACTTGATCTCGACGCGCTTCACTTCGCCTCCCCGGGTTGCACCATCGCGGTGAGGTGCCACTGCTGGAGGGCGAAAACGTAGGCTTCCGCCTGCTCGCGCGTGCCGGACCACAGGACCGAGCGGCCCTGCTCGTGCACCTCGAGCATGTGCTTGCGGGCGCGCTCCTCGGCGAAACCAAAGACGCGGCGCAGCACCATCACCACGTAGGACATCCGGTTCACGGGGTCGTTGAGCACGACCACCCGCCAGACATCCGCGAGGCGCGTCAGCGTTTCGGGTTCAGGCTGCAGCTGCTTCTTGGTTTTGGTCACGGCCACAACGGCACCAGTGATCGTCGGAAAGCGGGCGGCCCTCAAGCCTTGGCCGCCGCTTCCTTCACGGCTTGCGCCACCGTGGCCTCGGCCTCGGCGATGGCGACCTTGCGGACGTCCTTCGACGTGCGCCACTTCAACTCAAAGATGCCCTCCTTGAGCCCCTTGCCGCCCACGGTCAGGCGGAGCGGCAGGCCGATCAGGTCGGCGTCCTTGAATTTCACGCCCGGGCGTTCCGCGCGGTCGTCGACCAGCACGTCGGCCCCGGCGGCTTCCGCAGCCTTGGCCAGCTTCTCGCACAACGCCTTCGCCGCGGCATCCGCCGGGTCGAGATTGACCACGAGCACCTGCCAGGGCGCAACGTTCCACGGCCAGATGATGCCGTCGGCGTCGTTGCTCTGCTCGACCACGGCCTGCAGCGTGCGGCTGATGCCGATGCCGTAGCAGCCCATGATCATCGGGTGCGACTGTTTCTGGTCGTCGGTATATACGGCACCGAACTTCTCGGAATACTTCGTGCCCAGCTTGAAGACGTGCCCGACCTCGATGGCGCGGGCGATCTTGAGCGGCTGGCCGGACTTGGGATCGGGCTCGCCTTCGCGCACGCGGCGGAAATCGCCGAACTTAGTGATCGCGAGGTCGCGCTGCACATTGACGTTGCGCAGGTGGAAGCCGTCCTTGTTGGCGCCGGTCGTGCCGTTGCCCACCAGGCGAATGGCGTGGTCGGCAAAAATGCCCGCGAGCGCCTCCGGATTCTTGATCGTGCCGCGGACGGCGCCGAGGCTGCCGGGCTTTGCGCCCATCACGGGTTCAATTTCCTCCGGGGTGGCGGGACGCCAGAGCTGGAACCCGAGCGAGCCAAGCTTCGCCTCCTCGAGATCATCGCAGCCGCGCAGGATCACGGCGAACGGTTTGCCGTCGCCCATGTAGACGAGCGTCTTGAATTGTTTGTCGCCGGCGACGTTGTACGGGGCCGCCGCGAGCGCGGCGATCGTCACGATCCCCGGCGTGGCAAATTCCTCGAGTGCACCCGCCGGAGCCGCGTCGGCCAGGTCCTTCGGCACGATGCCGCTGGTGGCTTTCTCGCGGTTGGCGGAGTACCCGCTCTCGTCGCAGTACACGATGTCATCATCACCGACCGGCGCCGGCACCATGAACTCGTGCGAGAAGTTGCCGCCCATGACGCCGGTGTCGGCCTCGACGGCAATCGTCTTGAGGCCGCAGCGGGTGAAGAACGCGGTGTAGGCGCGCTTCATCTTGTTGTAGCTTTCGATCGCGCCGTCGTCGGTCGCGTCGAAGCTGTAGGCGTCCTTCATGATGAACTCGCGCGCCCGCATCAAACCGTAGCGCGGCCGGATCTCATTCCGGAACTTGGTGCCAATCTGGTAGAAATTCTTCGGGAGGTCGCGGTAGCTGGTGATCTCCGTTTTCACGAGCGGCGTGATGACCTCCTCGTGGGTGGGCCCGAGCACGAACTCGGGTTCCTTGGCGCGGCCCTTGCCGGCACCGGCGTGGTCGACGCGGTACATGATTTCGCGGGCCGCCGACCAACGCGGACCATCGACCCAATTTTCCACCGGATGGATGAACGGCATGGCGAGTTCGATGGCGCCCTCGCGATCCATCTCCTCGCGGCACAGCTGGCTGATCTTTTGCACCACGCGCAGGCCGGCCGGCATGTAGGTGTAGAGGCCGCCGCCCAGCTTGCGCACGAGGCCCGCGCGCAGGAGCAGCTTGTGGGACGCAATTTCGGCGTCCGCGGGGCTTTCCTTCAGTGTCGGAATATACGTCTGCGACCAATATTTCATGTAAACGGGGACGAGAACAACTCGCGCGGGGTGGCGCAAATGAAATTCCGCCCCGCGCCCCTTGGTTCCCCGTCGCGCGGGGTGCCCATCAGGCGGGGCAAATTCGGACCCGGGCGGCTTGTAATATAATGGATTACAAGCCGGCCCGGTCCCTCGGGGCCCTGCCCTGCAATCCCACTTGAGCTCCCCGCGCGGCTGATATTGGCTGTCCGACCATGTCCGCCACCCAACGCAAGCCGCCGCCCAAGCCCTGGTCCATGAAATGGATCGTGCTGGCCATTGGCGTGTTCGTTGTCGGGTACACCTTGGTGAACCTCTACTTTCGGAAGCCGGGGCGCGCGTACCGGCCCTACCAGGACGCCCAGGATCGCGCGACCACGGCCCGGCTGCTCAATGCCGGCTGGCACAAGGTGCCGGTGGAGTTTTCCCGGCCGATCGAGAAGCCGGCCGTCGACAACTCCGCCAGCATCAATCGCGCTGCCGTGGGCCTCGGCCCGGACCTGGCGCCGAACTTTGCGGAAGCCCCGAAACTCCTCGCGACCATCGACCGCGTGGTCGCGCCGACGACCGTGGCCAAGGGCGAGACCTACAATGCTTACTTCACCGCCAGCCTGGCCAACCAGAAGGCGCAGCTAGGCGAGCTGTCGCTTTACCAGAAAGGCCGCGAACTCGTCCTCATCCCGAGTTCCGAAACGCTGCCCGGCAAGGAACTCATGAGCCGGTGGAACGACTCGACGTACTGCGCGAGTTTCTCCACCGCCGCCCTCGAACCCGGGCGCTACGAGGCCCGCCTCGTCGCCAAGGGCCCGGCGGCGGCGTGGACGTTTGTGGTTAAGTAAAGGCCCGCGCGGCGGGCAAACGCCAAACAACAAATCACAAACGCCAAACTAAAACGGCGGACCCGATCCCGCGGTGGTTTGGTGCTTGGCGTTCGGACCTTGCGCGCGCTTGACGCGCGCGCCGCGATGCCTGATTAAATCGCGCCTGCATCCATGAGCAACGGCTCCGACATCAAGCCCACCGATTTGCGCGGCATCCTGAAATACGTTCCGCGGTTTCAGGGGCAGACGTTTGTGATCGCGCTCGATGGCGTCATCGTCGCGGATGACAATTTTCCGAACATCCTCACGGACATCGCGGTGCTCCGCAGCCTCGGGATCAAGATCGTCATCATCCACGGCATCGGCCACCAGCTCGAGGAGCTGTCCCGGCTGCGCAACATCCCGATTACGGACGTCCAGGGCAAGGGCGTTGCCGACGCCGCGACGCTGGACCTGGCGATTCGCGCGTCTTCCCGTGTCACCCATCTCATCATCGAGGGCCTCACCCAGAACAGCCTCAAGGCGGCGCTGACCAACGCTGTGCGCGCGGCCCCGCTGGGCATCATCAAGGGCGTCGACCACCAGTTCACCGGCCGCGTCGACCGCGTGGACAAGGAATTCATCCAGCAGCTGATCGCTTCCCAGGTGGTGCCCGTCATCAACCCGATCGGCTTCGATCGCGACGGCCGGCCGCTGCGGATCAACTCCGACTTGCTTGCCGCGGAACTCGCCGAGGCGATGAACGCCACGAAAATCATCTACCTCACGCCGCACGAGGGCCTTGAGATCAACGGCAAGCTGCAGCACCAGATCTCCGCCGCGACCCTCAAGGGCATCCTCGAGACCAAACCGGAATCGATCAACGAGCCGATGCGCAGCCCCGCCGCGCATGCGGTGAAGGCCGTCGAAACCGGCACGCCGCGCATCCACCTGCTGGACGGCCGGCAGATGGACGGTTTGCTCAACGAAATCTTTTCGAATGAAGGCGTCGGCACGCTGATCCACGGCAACGAGTACCAGCAGATTCGCCAGGCGACCAAGCGGGACGTCCGCGCGATCTACAACCTCACCCGTCAGGCCGTGAAGCGTGAGGAACTCGTCCACCGCACGCAGGCCGCGATCGAAAAGAACGTCGACCAGTTCTACGTGTTTGAAATCGACGAGAACATCATCGCCTGCGTCTCGCTCGTGTTCTACCCGGACAAACCCGGCTTCGCCGAAGTCGGCTCGCTGTACGTCATGCCCTTCTACCATCACCGCGGCATCGGCCGGAAGATGGTCGATTACGCCTGCATGATGGCGAAGGAGCGCGGGGCGACGAATGTCATCGCGCTCTCCACGCAGGCCTTCTCGTTCTTCACCTCGGTCGTCGGCTTCGTGGAAACCGACAAGGACGCCCTGCCCGACTCGCGGCTCAAGGCCTACGAGGACAGCGGCCGCAACTCGAAGGTCCTGACGAAGCGGTTGTGAGCGGTGGGGGGGGGGGGG